>CAWAEL010000009.1:0-143125 GCA_963781185.1 uncultured Alphaproteobacteria bacterium | reverse complement strand
GTGATGGATTACGTCGAGGGGCCGGCGCCTTGACGTCAAGATGAAGCAGGGCGGCATGTCCGCCCCCGATCTGGTTGCAGGTCTGCCGCCGCGTGGCCGACGGCCTCAAGGTGGCCCACGACCGCCGGATCATCCACCGCGACCTGTCGCCCGACAACATCATCCTGCGCGGCGGTGTCCCGTCCGAGGCGGTGATCATCGACTTTGGCATCGCCAAGGATGCCAACCCCGGCGCGCAAACCATCGTCGGCAATGAATTTGCCGGCAAATACGCCTATGCCGCCCCCGAACAGCTAAGCGGCCATACCGACGCCCGGTCCGACCTCTATGCCTTGGGCGCGCTGCTGCTGGCCACCTTTCGCGGCCAGCGCCCCGACATCGGCGCAAACCCGATGGAGGTGCTGAAGAAAAAAGCCCTGCCGCTGGACACCCAAGGCGTGCCAGAGCCGCTGAAATCCCTGATCGACAAGATGACCCAGCCCGACCCGGCCCAGCGCTATCAGTCGGCGGATGAGCTTCTGGCGGCCATCGACCACGGCGACGACAGCGACCGCACCAGTGATTGTGCCGCGCCAGACAACGGTGGTCCCGCCCGCGCCTGCTGCCGCCAAACCCGCCGTCGCGAAACCTGCTGCGGCCACACCCCTGCCCCGGCCGCGCAGACGTGGCGGGCTTATGGCCGTTCTGGTGGTCGCTGCTCTGGGCCTTGGCGGGGCTGGCGGCTATTTCACGGGCGCGTTCGACAGTTTGCATCGGCCCGCCTTGCCCCTGGCCGACCCCTATGTCCTGACCATCGAAAAGCCCGCCTCTGGCCCCGTGACGGCCAAGGGCAATGTCCCGTCTGAGGCGACCTCAACCACCCTGACCAAAGCCGTCACCGATCTTGGCGGCACGGCGGACCTGACCCTCGCCTCGGGTGCCATCGGCGGCACCTGGGGGCAGGACGTGCTGACGACGCTGGACGCGGTCAGGGATCTGGACAGCTGGAAGATCGACCTGACGGGCGATGCGGCCACCGTGATCCGGCACCACAACCGACCCGGCCAAGCATGATACCGTCATGGCCTCGCTCGGCACGGCCCTGCCCGGCACGCTGAAGGGCAAGGCCGTCATCACGTTGAAACCGCAATTCCTGACAGCCGATGCCCTGACCGCAGTGCTGGACAAAGAGGCCGACTGCGGCCCGCTGACCCTGACCAACCCGCCGACGCTCGGCTATGGCAAGGATGATACCATCTCCGTCGCGGGGCAGCTGTCCGGCTCTCCCAAACAGGTCGAGTTGTTTGATGTGCTGAATTCCATGGCGGAAAAGCGCAAGGTCAGTCTGGCGATCGAACTGCTGAACCCGGCGCTCTGCCAGATCGAAGGCGCGCTGCCTGCGATGCGCAGTCGGCGGCTTCACCTTTGACTTCGGCTTTGGCGACCGCCCCGACGACAACCCGTCCGGCCGCTATTTCGTCGACGAAAACCCGACGATCGACCTCGTGATCCCCGCCGATGTGACAGATGGCTTTGTGTCCGTCTCGGTCATCGACGTGTCGGGCAATGTCTATCACCTGCTGCCCAACATGGCGCGGCCCGATCATGACGTGGCCACCCTGCGCGGGACTGACACGGGCGACCTGAAGGTGCGCGTCGCCTTCCCGCTGGCCCAAAACTCGGCCAAGACCATCGCCTTCACGGTAGACCCGACGACATTGGGCAAAAGCAAGGTCGTCGTGATCTATTCGGACAAGCCGCTGTTCGCCGAACTGCGCCCGACGACCGAGTCTGTCGGGGGCTATGCGGCGGCGCTGAAAAAAGCGGCGGAGAATGGCGATTTTCAGGTCCGGGCCATCGACAGCCGCATCCTGACCACGGTTGAAAAATAGCGCCCGCGGGCGCTATTCCACATCCACCACGATGACCGACACATTGTCGGCCCCGCCGCCATCCAGCGCCATCTGCACCAGATTGTCGGTCACCACCTCGATCGGCACACCGCGCAGGGCGGTGCCGATTGCGGCAATGGTCGCGTATTTGTTCAACCCGTCCGAGCAGAGCAGGAACCGGTCACCGCGCAGCGCATCGCCGCGGATCTTGTCCAACTCCAGATCCTCACCCACCCCGACTGCGCGGGTGATGGCATTGGCCTGCGGATGGTTGCCAGCCTCATCCCAGGTCAACTGACCCGCCTCGACCAAGGCCGCCACGACCGAATGATCAGTGGTCAGCAGTTCGATCTTGCCCTCGCGCAGCCGGTACAGCCGGCTGTCACCGGCCCAGAGCGCGCCGAAATGACCATCCGCCAGCACAAGCGCGACCACCGTGGCCCCCATCGTCGCGCGGCGTGTTTCAGCCTCGGCATGGATGGTGCGGTGGGCCGATTGCACGGCATTGCGGATCTGGCCCAGCTTCTCATTCGCGGGCATGTCGGGCGGCAGGACGGCGATGCTGTCCACCACCACCCGGCTGGCATATTCGCCCCCCTCATGCCCCCCCATCCCATCCGACACCACCCAGATCTGTTGATCCGGCAGGACGAGGATCGAATCTTCGTTCACCTTGCGAACCCGTCCGACATGGGTCTTGGCGTTGAAACGGATCGACCGGTCGCTCATGTCAAATGCCCCGCGCTGCTATGGTCATTGAGATCAAATAGAGACGTCGCAACTTCATCGCGCGGCAGACCTGAAGTCAGGATCAACCGCGCCGCACCATCGATTGTTGTCGACCAAGCACAGGCCCGGTGCAAATGCCCACCCGCAAGGTCGAGCGCCAGATCGGCGCAAAACAGATCGGGAACCTCACCAGACAGGATGAGAGAGGAGCCTGTCGTCAAAATCCGGCTGGGCAGACCCATCGGCCGCAGCGCCATCTGCGCCAGACGCGCGCCCAGACCATCGCGCGGCAGATCATCCAGCGCCTCTAACGCCAAAGCCTCCAGCGCCGACAGCACCTCATCCTGCCACATCAGATTGCGCAGGGCCGCCTGTTCCTCATACCCCGTCGGCACCACGAGGGTCAGCGGAAAGCGGCGGCCAACCCGGTCAACCGAGGGCATCAGAATCCCCAGCGCCCCCTGATTGCCCGCAACACCCGGCGGCAGGGCAAAGCGCCAGATTGGCGCGGACATATAGCACTCCTCAAACCGCGCGCCGAGGCTCTGCTGCGCCGACAGCAGTGTGGTTTGCAGCCAAGCGTCCCACGGCGGCACGAAATCCGGCGCAACCCCCAGCCGAAAGAAGTCGCCAAGCGCCGGCATTTTGCCAAAGGCACCAAATCCCGCCATCAGAAGGACGACGGGCATTTGAAGGACGACATCGCAGGCAGGGCAAAGGCATTCACCACCGACCCGCTTTGCATCTGGAAGATCGCGATCCGCCCACCGACGTTGAAGATGATCCTTTTACGGTCCGGCGCATTGGTCGCCCGGATTTCAGAGCTGTCGAGCAATCGGAACCAGCCCCATGGCCCATCCTTGGTGACGGTACTGGTGCCACCTTGCAGCGGCGGGTTAAACGTCACCTGCGCGACCCCCACCGACCCCGGCCATGTGATGGCCGTGGGCAGCGGTTGCCCGGCATTCTGCGCGAAAGCCACTGACTGACCGTCAATGTTCAGCGTGATGTCGCTGGCGTTGGGGTCCAGTGCTACCGGCGTGATCTGGAAGCTGACAGCCGGGGCCGGGCCTTGCGGGAAGAACGCGTCCTTGATCTCTGATCCGCCGCCTGCAATTGATCCAGCACCGCTTGCGAAATGCCGAGATCGGCACCGTTGACCACTTTCCAAGTCCACGGCTTTTTCGAGGTGTCGATCAGGTCCTTCAGGTTGGTGGTCATAAAGCTGTCGATCAACCCGGTCGGGCCGAACAGCTTGGCGAAATCGGCCATCGAGACATCCGCCGCCGCGCGCCGGTCAAACGGATAATGCTTGGCCGTCACCTGCGTGCAGAACGGCAGCACCGCCTGTTGCCAAGCCGAGTTGATCGAGGCACCGGGTGCCATCCGCCGTGATACCTGCCCCGCCCGTGGTGATCTGCGACGCCCAGCGGGCCAGCGGCCCCTCGACCTCGCCGCCGCCTGTTGCAGCGCGGCCAGTGAATCGCCCGCCAGCCCCGGTCGTCGCCGCCGAGGTGCCGCGGAACGCGATCCGGTTCAGGTCCTGATTGACCTGCAACAGCAGCGCCATCAGGTTGTCGAGCTGCGACGGCTGCTCTTCAACCCGCGCCACCAGGTGGTGCAGCCAGTTGAACCGCTCTTCCACCACCGCACCGGGTGGTTTGGGTGGCGGCGCGCCCGACGTGGTCGCCGCACTCTTCAAGCGCGTCGATCAACAGGCGGGTGCGGACGCTGGCATTGTCTTCGATGACATCGCTTACGACGATGTTAGAGGCATCCGACCCAAGCTGCTTGGTATCAACCGGCGAGGAAACCGCCGTCAGTTTGGTCTCTTTGTCGACCGCGTTCAGGACGTTGACGATGGGAGAGGTCGGGCCGGACAGGATGTTGGTCACATCGACCGCCTGTTTCAGGCTGGACAGCGGCACCACGTCGAGATCGCCCAGCAACTGGTCATAGCGTGCGATGAAGTCGTTGTAATACAGGTCCAGCACATCGCGGGTGATGGCGGCCAGAGCGGTCTTGGACTGATCCGTATTCACCTTGGACCCCAGCACCCAACTGTCGCGTTGCAGGGTTTCCGCGACGCCCAGCGCCTGATCCTTGAACACCTTGTTGAACCCGTCATAGGTGAAAATGCCTTCGATCCCCTCGTTCATCGGCTTGCCCGAGGTGCGGATGAACGCCTTTTCCAGGTTCGGGCCGCCAATATCGGTCAGCCGGAACTGCGGCAGGGACACGGCAGCCTCGGCGTATGCAGGATGCCGTTATAGACCCGCTGGGCAATCGGCATATCGGCCAGAATACCCTGCGCCTGTTCGACCAGCGGGCCGTTCAGCGCGATTTCCTGCATCGGTTGGGTCAGCAAGGCCTGTAGATGAAACGCCAGATCGGCGCGCAAGGTGGCGTTTTCGGTGCCCGGATAGGACACTTCCCAATCGGCCGTTCATCCAGCTCCTTGATCTGATCGGCTGTTCATCGGGCCCTGCAGACCCAGCATCAGATAGACCTTCAGCGCGTCATACAGGATCGAGGGGTTGTTGATGTTGCTGGAAATCTGATCCTCCAGCCGCAACAACAGCCGGGGCAAGAAGATGGTGTTCAGCGCCGCACGGTAGCTTTGCCCGGTCTGGTTGGCCAAACCGCCGCCCTGATACAGACCCCATGTCAGCTTGTACTCCGGGCTGAACGGATCGGCCGCTGCGGAATCGACCGTGGCAGGGATCGGGTTGACCGGCATTTGCCGCAGCATGTTCAGCGCAGGCACGGTGATAGAGACATCGCCGTCTGCCACCGGATCGCCCGGAATGGTCGCCGCCACCGCCTGATAATCACCCACCTCCTTGGACACGCTGGTCAAGAGTTCGACATTGCCAAAATAGCTGCGCGCCCAAAGGCTTCCGGTCAGCAGGGCGACCACAACCGTTGCCGCAATCGCCAGACGCTTGGACCAGCGATACCGGCGCTCCACCTTGTCATCCGCCGACACCAGACCCGCCTCAGGGAAGATCACCTCGGTGAACAGATTGGTCAGGAAGTACGACCGCCCGGTGCCACGCCCGGTGCCAATCGCCTGCCGCCCGATGCCAAAGGTCCGCGCCATGCCCATCATCAGACGGTCAATTGGTGTGCCTTCCTGCGTGCCAGAGGTGAAATAGACCCCGCGCAGCATTTGGCGGTCCTCATAGCGGTTTTCCTGAAACACTTCGGTCAGGAACGCATTGGCCACCCCGCGCACTGAGGCGACCTGCGACGGGAACCCCGCGATCAGACTGCGGCGTTGGTGGTCGGTTTCCGACTGCATCCGGTCCAGCAACTGCGCGTTCAACTGCGCCAGCAGCCCGGCAAATTCGGCGTCAAACGCCGCGATGGGTGAGGCTTCGGTCTTGCCCTTGGGCAAGGGCAGGGTGAAACCCCAGACCTGCTCACGCTCTTCCTTGCCCAGATTGTCATAGTATTCCGTAAAGCCCGCAATCATGTCGGCCTTGGTGAACACCACATAGACCGGGAAACGCACCCCCAGCTTTTCGCGCAACTCCGCCAGACGGCGGCGCACGGCGAGCGCGTGGCCCTTCTGGGTCTGCTCATCCTGCATCGACAGGTCGGACAGCGAAATCGCAATCATCGCGCCGTTGATCGGTTGCCGAATGCGGTGCCGTTTCAATAGGTTGAGGAACCCAAGCCACGCCGCATTATCCGCGTCCGCATCGCTTTCCTGCGTGGTATAGCGCCCTGCGGTGTCAATCAGAACGGCGTCATCGGTAAACCACCAATCGCAGTTCCGCGTGCCACCAACCCCACCAATCGCCGTCTTGCCAAACTCATCCGCCAGCGGAAATTGCAGGCCCGAATTGACGATGGCCGTGGTCTTGCCCGCGCCCGGCGGCCCGATCATCACATACCACGGCAGTTCATACAGCGACCGCCGCCCACCCTTGGATTTCTTCAGCTTGGCAATCGCGCCGCGCATCTTGCCGCGCAACTCAGCCAACTCTTCGGTGACAACCTCATTGTCGGCATTCGCCTCAGGTTCCGTTCCCTTGACGATGTCGTCTTCCAATTGCTTGGCCTCATGCCGCCGCACGAAGAAGACCGACAGCAGAATGATAAGCGCAATCACCCACAGGACGAGGATGAACATCCAGCGGCCAAACGCGCCGTCAAACGGCCGGAACGCATCCGTGCCGATGTAGGGGCTGAACATCCAGACGCAGATCGACAGGATGAAGGTGACCAAGATCACCAGAAAATAGATCGACAGGAAGAAGCGGCCAATGGCCTTGAGCACCTTCATTCAGTGCCCTCCTTAACCAGTAGAATTTCGATCCGGCGGTTGGTGGCGCGACCGTCCTTGGTCTTATTGTCGGCAATCGGCTCCTTGTCGCCGTGACCCTCTGCTATCCACCGTTTGGGATCAGAGACAACCGGCAGCAGCAGTTTCAGCACCGCATCGGCGCGGGCCTGCGACAGTTCCATATTGCTCTTGAACCGGCCACCGCCAACTTTGCTGCTATCCGAATGGCCTGCAATCACGACATTTCCCGTCTCAGTCTTCATCGCCTCACCAACCCTTTTCAGGGTCGGCAGGAACTCTGGTTTCAGCACATCAGAGCCAGAGCCGAACATCCCGCTGCCCGCCAGACGGATTGTCACAGTATTGCCCTTCTGGAAGACCGTAACGATCTTGTCCTTGATCTCTTGCTCCAGAAACGACGACAGCTTGGCCACATGGTCGACCTCTTCCTGCTGCGGCGGGGGTGGCGGCGGCGGCGGGGCGCGGCGCAGCAATGTGGCAGGCTTGCCAGTATCAATGGCAGCGATCTGATCCAGAACGGTGCTGGACTGCTGGCCAAGCGCCCAAGCGAAACCGCCATAGGTCAGCGCCAGAATGGCCGCCGTGGCGCCAATGGCGATCCAGACCGGACGCCAGGCCGACAATGCCTTGTATGGCCGCAGGACGCCTTTCCAACGCGGGCTCAGGTCACGCTCAACCTCGCCGCGCTGCCCCCGGATGATCCGGGCGAGCGCGTTGCGGATCTGCAAATGCTTATCCTGCCCGCCCTGTTCAACCCGAAGCCGCCCCTCAAACCCCAGCGACAGGCACATATACAGGAATTCCAGCAAGTCGATATTGGTGTTCGGGTCCTGCTCCAGCCGGGCCAGCAGGTCATAAAACCGGTCGCCGCCCACCGTCTCGCGGTGGAAGGTGCCGACCATCGACTGTTGCGCCCAGACCGACTGCTCGCCCCACGGCGTGTTCAGCACAACATCGTCCAGCGTCGCGCACAAAGCATAGCGGGCGACCTTGACCTTTTGCGCGTCCTGCCCGGCCTTCAGCGCCGCATTCTCAAACCCCCGCACCTCAGCCATCACCGACTGGCGCAGCTTTTCGGGGTCCATGTGTTGGGCACGGTTGCGGATACGGCTGACCAGCGACAGCAAGGGCGTGGCGAGCGCGGTCAGCGGGTTCATCCCGGTCATTGCGATGCCGTTGACATCGGTGCTGCTGGCCGGACGCGCTGCCGCCTGCTGCGGGATGCCCATCGCCGGCCCCGGATCAGCCTGCCCGCCACCGCCATAGCCCTGTTGCGCCCCATAACCTTGTTGCGGTGGCGGCGGCGCGTAGGATTGCTGCGGCGGGGCAGAGGGCGACACCGGACGCTTTCCACCCGGATTGGGACGGATCACCGTCCGTTCATTGTCATCGGGTTCCGCAAAGGGATCTTTGTTCGACATCTCGTCCTCCTTCGCGCCTTACGCGTTCCGTATGGCCCAAAGTTCCATCGTCAACCCCGGATAATCCCCGGACACATGCACCGCGACCCCGCCCGAGGTTGTCATCTTCGCCCAATACGGGCTTTCCGCTTCCAGTTGGAAATACACCACCCCGGCATGATAGGGGATCTGGCGCGGCGCCACCGGCAAGGGCCGCAGCGCAATCCCCGGCAGGGCAGAGTTCACCAGCTGGCGAATTTCCTCAACCGGGCCGATCTTGACCTGCCCCGCAAAATGCCGCCGGATCGCCTCATCCGGGATATCCGCCTTGACGGCCAGCACAAAGCCAGCGGTGGACAGCAGCTTGCGGTCTGCAATGACACCGACCGAGATGCCGTATTTGCGCGGCTCCAGCGGGATCGAAATCGCCGTCGCCTCCAGCACCGAGGACAGATATTGCCGCAGCACCCGCACCAGCGGCTGGAAAGTCCGCGTCAGATCGTCGTGGCGATAGGCCGGAATCTCGGGCGCCTTCTTGTCGGCTGCCATGAAGGTCGCCAGTTGCCCGGCCAGCTTCAGCCCCTCGGCAAAGACGGTAGAGGGGTGGACGTTCTCGATTGTGCCCATATGGCGGAACATCGGCAGGGCGCTGTTGCACACCATCAGCAGCAGGAAATCGGTGATCTCGGCCACGGCCCGCGTGGACCCGCCATCCGACATCCGGCCCGACAGCGCGGTGACCCGGTGGGCCAGCAGCCCCTCCAACTCCCGCAGGAAACCTGACAGCGGCATGGCCGCGCGGACGTCCAGACAGGACGGGATGAACCCGCCGTCCAGAATAACCTCACGGTCCGGGCGCACCTCGATGATGCGGGCAATCGGGATGGTCAGCTTGTCGGCCAGATCATCGACCGCCAGCGCAAACTGCAACCGCATCTTGCCGACCCCCAGCACCACGGCCTTGCGGTCCTGGCTCATGGTGTCGGTGACCTCAATCTCACCCGGGCGCAGACGGCTGACCGAGGCCTCGGCCCCCGTCAGATCAACCTCAGACGCGCCCTGACGGCGCTGCGGGACCGACAGATAAACCACGCAATCCTTGATATTCGGCGGCACTTCCAGCGCGGGCGGATGTTCATCCGCCGTGGGCACCCGAAACACCGTGCCATCCTGCGTCAGACCAGTGGCCCCCTTGATCGCAAACTGCCCGACCTTCAGCGCCGCCTCGTCAATCTCTAGCGTCGTGACACCCCAAGCATAGGGCAGAATCCGCCGGGCCAGACCCGTCACCAGCGCCTCGGTATAGCGGTCAGCCTGCTGGAAATGGTGCGGCTGAAGGAAAAGCCCCTCTGTCCACAATACCTTGCTGTCCCAGGACATGCCGTCTCCTATGCTTGGCTTTCGGCTTTAAGCCGGGCCAGTTGGTCTTTGTACGCCTTGGCAAATTCCCGTGCGAACAGTTCGTGGAAATCATTCTCGGCCTGATCGGAAATCTCAGCATACATGGCTTCGTAGGTTTCCCAATACTGCGCCTTGCGGTTCTTGAGGAAGCCACCAAAGCCGCCCTTGGCCTCGATCTTCTTGGTCAACAGCGCGGGGTCGAGTTTGCCAAGCACGCCTTTCAGCGCCGCCTCCATCCCCGTCACCATCGCCACCTCATGCGCCTTGATATCCTCCAGCGCCTGTTCCGCCGCCTTTTCGGCGGGCAGATAGCCGCGCACCGTGGGCTTGACCATCGCCTCAATCGCCTGTTCCGGGCTGATCGAGAATTTCAACGGGTTGTTGCCGCCGACATTGACCATGGTCTGCTCAATCCGAAACTCAGACTTGATCGAGGTCCGGGTCATCAAAATCTCACGCAGTCCGGTGATCATCGACTTCAACGTCCGCCCCAGCCTGACCATCGTGTCGGGCAGTTCGGCGTCGGTGATCCGCAACTCCTCAGCCCCCATCGCTGCCAGAAAGCCGCGCGCCGCGTCGGTCGACATGGCGGTGGCCATCGGTGCCTCAGCTACGGGTGCAGCCGCAACAGGTGGCGGCGCGACAGGTGAGGTGCGGCGGCGAGGCGCGGCGGCTTGTCGCTGGTCCCCACCATCGCCGAGTTAGCCGCAGGCGACGGCTTCTTGGCCGGACGGTTGGGATCGGTGGCAAAGGGGTCGAACGGGGCCGCAGGGGGTGGTTCAACCCCAGCGTCAGGGGCTGCGGGCTTCGGCGCTCGGGGCGACAGGCTCGACCTCGGCAACCGGAGGGGCGACAGGCTCAGGTGGCAGGTCAGCCGGGGGTTCAACCTCAGGCTCCATCTCGGGCTCTGGCGCAGGGGGTGGGGCCAGCGGTTCAATGCCGAAAATGTCGTCATCCGGGATCAGCATACCACCCGTCGCCGGGGGCACCGGGGCCGCAATGGGCGCAGGCGCTGCTTTGGGCGGCGTTGGGGCCAACAGGTCTTCCCAGTCGTCAGGGATCACCGTCCGGGACGCAGAGGGCGCGCGGAACGCATCCGACCCACTGGCGCTGTGATCGCGCATCGCCGGACCACCCTGATCCGCCGGGGCTGGGCCAAGCAGCGGCCCATCTTCCCCCAAGCGGCGGCAGCAATTCGGAAAAATCGTCTTGTTTGCCGTGGAACTGACCCGGTCCCTTGGGCTTGTCACTGCCCAGAAGCGAGTCGAGGAAATCCCCGCCCGGCCCCGCGTCATCCAACAGTTGCATCGGATCGGGCGCCGCCCGCCGCATTGCCGAATGAGGCGCGCGCCTCACCCATCGGCGCCATCGGTTCAGCCGATTGCGACGATACATTCACCACCAGCTCATACGGCCCCATGACCAACACATCGCCGTCGTTCAGCGGCGTCGGCGTGCGGCCAAGGGCGATCTTGCCATAGTTCAGAAAGGTGCCGTTGGTCGACAGATCCACCGCAACCAGATTGCCGTTGTGGTTTTCAATCACGCAATGGGTCTTGGAAATCTGCCGGTCCGGGTCGGGCAACACCAGATCATTCTCGGCCCCACGCCCAATGGTCAGGCTCGGCCCCCGCATGACAACGGGCCGACCATCGCCGGGCACTGCACCGGAAGACTGAAATCGCAGACTAACGCTCATCTTTGCTTCTTTACCCGATCATTACAGTTGGAAGCCCAAGCACAATAGTCCCACCATGGGCCGTCATATCGCCCATGCGCGCCGCAGGCATGCCCCCGGCAAGCACGGTGAATGAGCCAAGGACAATGGAATCCGGAGGCCCCACACAAACGCACATGCTCCCAACCTGCGCCAAAGGCATCATGCCCACCAGAACGGTGATAGCGCCGGGCGGCAAAATCGGCCCGCCGACATGGGGGACGGGGCCGGTGAACATCGGACAGACATGCATGTCAGTTATACGCGCTGCGGGGGGCATCCTATGCTCCTTCCTTGGTTTTTTGTGACTCGACCCGACCGGAACCACCCCGGGCGATATCGAGGGCGCGGTCGATCAACAAGCCTGCCGCAACCTCAAGCGGTTTGCCACTACGGCCGATGGCCACGACGTTCATCGCAAAGGCCGACACTTCCGACCCACCCGGAGGGGCCGCGTGCTGCGCCAATTCGCCCGGCCCCAGCGTGCCATCGTGGAACTGTACCGCCATCGCGCAATGCTTGGTGTCGTCTTTCATGCTGGCGTGCTGCACGGCATGATGGGCAACCGCCCGGTTTTCCTCGGTCGGTTTGAACACCCAAGCCTCGGCGGCGGCCAAAGGCGGCGGCAGTTTGGAGCCGTCCTTAAGCGTATCACGCGCGGCCAGACATGACCACCAAACCCGTTCGCGCGCAGGCAGGGCGACCGACAGCAGGCGCAGCATGTCGATCAAGGCGCCCTTCTCTTCCAATTCCTCCAACACCACCTCGACGGCGGCACTGGCGGGTGCGGCCAGTTCGGTTTCCAATTCGGCATTGGCATTTGACAACAACCGCGCAGCTGGCTGTTTCGGGATTTTCGTCAATCCAGAGAAGCGTCCGTTCATGTTTTCGCCTCCCTCAATTGACCATCACAATTCCACCCTGAATCTGCGTCATTGCAGATCCAGCAACCTTGACAATCGGCGCCCCAACCTCGGTCATCGCCGTGCCCGACACTTTGACCATGGTGCCCGAAATGGTCACACCCGTCATGTCAATCTTGACGGAATTCGCCCCCACCGTCAGCGTGATCTCTTGCATCGCCGTGATGGCAACCTTGCCCATTGAGGCGTCAATCGTGACATTGCCCATCGACACCTTTGTGTCGAGATTGCCCTTGCTCACCTCAACCTTGGAGTTGCCTGAGGACACGGTTTCCGTCTTGTTCCCGGTCTTGACCGTAAGCGCGGTATCGCCCGTGATTTCAACCGTTTGCTTGCCTTCGATGGTCTCGGTGTCGTCCGTCTTGATCTTGGTGATCCGGTTGCCCTTTTCGACGGTCTGGGTCAGATCGCCTTCCTTGATCGTCTCGGTCTTGTTCTTGTGGATCGTCTGGGTAAGGCTGCCCTCATCCTTCTTTTCCATGCCGATGGTGATTTCGGCGTTATTCTTGACGATCTGTTTGTAATCCTTTTCCGACTGGAAAAAGACGCTCTCGCTGTCCTTCTTGTCATCAAAGGTCAGCTCATGGAACCCGCCACCGCCTTTGGAGGAGTTGGTTCTGATCCCGGTCTTGGTCATCTCACCCGGCAAAGCATAGGGCGGTTTGTTGACACCATTGTAAACGACCCCCGTGCAGTAGGGCCGGTCGATGTTACCACGTTCAAACTGAACGATCACCTCCATGCCGATCCGCGGCACCGAGAACATGCCCCAGTCCTTGCCGCCCCACGGCATCACCGACCGCACCCAGACCGACGAGGTTTCTTTGGCCTCACCCAGCCGGTCCCACGGAAAGATCACTTTGATCCGGCCATATTCGTCGGTGTAAATCTCTTCACCATCCGGCCCGGTCACCTTGGCCGTCAGCAAAGAGGGCACCTCAGGAAACGGCGTCACTTTCGGCGGGCGAAACTGGATAGAGCTTTTCTGAACCTCAAATTCCGTCTCATACAGCGCCATATCTGCAGGGTAGTCGATCCGCTCGACATGACGGTTGACGGTTTGCGTGCTCTCCTCGCTGTAGCCCGGATCGAACTGCATGTAATGGGTGGTTTTGGTCACCAGATAGTCACCATCCGCCGACGACCGGCCTGCATGGGCGAAGGTAAATATCCCCCCCGTGGCAATGATCGCCGCATTGGTGGCCCCGGCAGAGCGTTGATGTTCGGCGGCATAGCCTTCCATCTCTTTGCGCGCCTGCTTTTCACCCTTGTCGGCCTGTTTGTAATGCCCGCCCGACTGATACCGCTCCATCGCCTTGTAGGCATGATTGCCCGACGGGATCGCCGCACTGACCTTCAGATCGGCGTTGGGCAGCAGCATGTCATAGTCCCACAGCGACACTTTGCCGGTGACAACCCGCCCGATATCTTCCCATTCAAAGACCGAGTTGGAATCCGCCTGCTTGCTGCCGACCCGATTGCTGACCGTGAAGGGCACTTTGCCTGTGTTCTTGTGGGCGCTGATCCCGTCCGCCAACACGATCGTTTCGGTCGAGCCTGACTGGTCAAAGAAGTAGTAATACCCATCCTCTTCCATCAAACGGCAGATGAAATCGAAATTGCTCTCGCCATATTGCACGCAATACTCGCGCACTTCCCCGGTATCGCTGATCTTGTTGTCGAAATCCGTGAAGCCTGCGTCGCGGAACACCTTGTCGATGATTTCGCTGGTCTTCAGGCCCTGAAACACCCGGTTTTCCGACCCGATGGTCAGCAACCACGGCCAGGGCCGCAACTCGATGGCGAACAGATCAATCGAATCCTGATGGCCCAGATCCTCAACCGAAATGCAAATGCCCGAGAATTTGAAGCCATTGTCAGCCTCCAGCGTCAACCGCGTCCCAAGAATGCTGGTCGGGTCAAAGCTGGTGGATTTCGAATAAATCTCCATTCGCATTTCCGGGATCATGCTCAATTGATCCCGCAAACGGGCACCCACACAAATCAAATCGGTCGCCGCCGAACCGCTGAGGTTCAGGAACAGCTTGTCTACCTGTCTACTGAATTTAACCATAATATCAAAACCTCTGCTCTAGCCGGGCCCCGCCGCAGGACGGCAGAGCCAGCATATTTCGCGATAGCCCTCGCCTCGAAATAGAGGTGCTGGCTTTGGTCACTTTCACCCTCACTTACACATCTTCCCTATCTTGCCACGTTCCGGCGACAACTGCCATCACAGGCTTGCCAGCAGCGCCGCGAGATCGGCGTCCATCTCCTCGTCATTGCTGTCACTGTCATCGTCGCTGTCGGGCGTCGCATCGTCAAACCCGGCCAGCAGCGCCGACAAATCATCATCATCACCGCCGCTGTCATCACTGCCGAAATCCGACATGTCCAAACCGTCGTCATCGCTGTCACCCGCGTCCGCCGCGACAGGCTCGGCCCGCTTGGCCTCCTCCTTGGGTTTCGGTGGCGGCACATCAGACCAGCTGCCCAGAATGGTTGACCCGGCCAGCGACTGGAACGACGCCAGCCGCACCTCGTCACGACCCTTGACCGACACCACTGGCATCAGCCCGCGCGCAATCGCGCTCTGGGTCTTGGTCTGGGTCAGGTTCCGCTCGGTGCAGGGCAGCGCCACCTGATCGCCGTGGCGGTCTTTGACATAGTGGAACGGCATCCCCCCCAAGGACATCACCTGCCCCAACCCCATCGAGGCGCCCGTCTTGCGGAACGACCGCGCCAGCAAGATCACAACCAGCGCCACCGGATTGGCCCAGAGCATCCCGCCCAAGCCCTCACTCTCGGTAAACTCTTCGAAATCAAACTCATAGATCGGTTCCGACTTCGCCCCATAAGGCCTGCGCAACAGGAACCGCGGGCTGGACAAGCCAACATAGCCCGCCTCTGGCAGCGCCGCCAAAGCGTCCCACGCCTCGGCCACCAACGGGTGACGGTCGTCCTTGGCGATATCCATGAACCCGGTGCTGATCGCGCCAAAGAACGGCGCGTTGACATGGGCGCAGACCTTGGCAATCCGGCCCAGCAACTCGGCATGGGGCGGGGTTTCCTCAAAGGTATAGAACCCGCAAACCGCCGAGAACCGCCCGCGCCCGTCCGGTGTGCCCTCGACCAGCAACTCGCAAAAGCCTGACTCGGTCAGATCCTCATGCGCCGCCAGATCGGCCGCCAACTCCTCGGCCGAGATATCATACAGCACGATATCCAACTTGGCGTCCGTCTCAACCGACCGGGTGATCAGATCCAGCATCCGCCACTGCGCCTCGACCGATTGAAACTCGGGGTGGTGCAGCACCAGCCGCATCGCCCCCGCCAAGACTCTCCTCAACCGCCTCTTGCATGGCCGCCGCATTCGGATCGGGCAGCGCCTGAATATAGGGGCCGACCAACCGTGACAGCAACTCATCAGCTGGTGAGGCTTTGGCCTGCACCTTGGCCTTGCCGCCCACCAACCGCGCGAAATCATTCAGCTTGCGGTCCGCCGGCACCGCATTGCCCGCCGACTTGCGCGACGGCGGGTTGACCTTCTTGCCAAACTCCTTGCCCCATTCGCGCAGTTCCGTCACCGCCCCCTTGGCCGTGGACCCAGAGGCGAGCCGCCGCTTCAGGCTGACCAACTCCTCAAACATCTCCACCTTCTCAAACAACTCATCCGGGTGCAGATCGTCGATAGAGGTCAACTCCACCTCAATCCCCTGCCCCTTCTTGCCAATCGGCAGAACCAGCGTCGTGCCAAACCCGGCGATCACCTTTTCCAGCGTGTCGACATCCAGCTTGATCGGCCGCCGCTTGGCCAAATCCGCCCCGATCTCCACCTCACCCCTGGCCGAGCGACCGGAAAAATCCCCCATCAGCGCAATCCGGAACCGCGAAGGTTTGCCACCTTCTAGACGATCCCCCGGGATCGACCCGAACGACAGATCCAAGGACATTTCCGCTTTCTTGGCCATTTTCCGCTCCTAAATATCTATCCCAGCAAAAGGGACCGCCGATAAGGCGGCCCCAAAACCGCCTCAGGCGGCGACCAGCTTGTTCAACTTCGAAGCACCGGTTGCGATGACCTTCAGCGCATTGATGATCGACATGGCACTTTCCTGATGGGCCATGCAGAACTGAACCACCTTGTTCAGGTTGCCACCGTCAAAGTCGCCTTTGCCATCCTTTACCTTCTGGACGGCAGCGCGCACTTCTTTGGACGCCTTGTCATAGGCCTCCAACTGCTCTTGCGCCTTTTTGGCGGCTTTTTCGGCGGCATAGGCCTGCGCAATCATGGATTTGGCCTCAGCCGAAACGGCCTTGTCATTGGCCGTTTCCATCTTCTTCAATTCCACATCAAGGGCGGCGAATTTCTCAATGGCCTCCTTGGTGGATTTGCGGGCCAGAATATTCTTGGCATCCGCCTCAGACATATGGGTTTCAAGCTTCTTGATGATGGGCGCCGTGCCGCTCAGCATCAGTTTGATGGCTTCCTTCGGACCAAGCGTCTTCTTCTCACGCTTTTCCAGATCCATCTTCTTCTTTTCTTGATACTTGATCGCGTCGTCCAGTTCTTTCAGATCCTTAGAGATCTTCTCCATCGTGCTGTTATAGTTGGAGTATTCCTTCTTGATCGTCGTGGCGACAGATATGACCGCCCCAATCCCGGTCCCGATCGCCGCCAGCACGATGGGCGCCATCGCACCGCCCGTCAGAACCGTCACCGCAATCCCAACCGCCGCACCGGCAAGCACCAGCAACGACAGAACGACAATCCGGCACACCGCCCGCGCGACCTTGCGGTTCAGCTTGGTATTCAGCTTGGCATCAACCAGATCCATCACCTTGTTCAGGCATTTCTCAACAACCGCCGGGACCATGTTTTTCGACCAGGTATCAACACCCTGCTCAATCATCTTCTCAGCGGTTTTCAAGAAGGTGTTCATATCGGCTGGCGGCTTCTTGTTGATCGCCTTTTCCGTGTCGTCCATTGCCTTCCGGATGGCGGTCTCCCGGTCTTTGGCCAGCTTCTTTTCTTCGGCCCGGAAGACCTTCTCGAACGCCTTGGCAATCAGGTTTTTATGGGCATCATTCATGCCCTCGGGCAGATCAACTTCGATCTGATATTCACACACGGGCTTTTTGAACATCTTGCCCTTGTAGCCAATATTCAAGGAACCCTTGTAGGTTTCACTCATTTCCCGTCTCCCTTCCCTGTTGATTTGGTTTCAAAATTTCGCAGACCAGTCAGTCAAACGCGTAGGTAAAGTTGCCGTCCGCCACGTCCAGCGACACTTTGGCAACCGGAACACCGGTCATCATGCGCCGCAGGAATTCGCCCGAAATGTCGGGCAGCATGGTGTTGGTCACGATGGCGTCGATCATGCGGCCACCGCTTTCGACCTCCTGGCACCGCGCCACGATCTGATCGACCACGGCATCGGTGTATTCGAACGGCACGCGATGCGCCGCCTCGACCCGCTTCTTGATGCGGTTCAGTTGCAGCCGGGTGATCTCGGCGATCATGTGCGGCGACAGCGGATAATAGGGGATCACCACCAGACGGCCCAACAAGGCCGGCGGGAAGATCTTCAACAGCGGCTCGCGCAGCGCCTTGGCAATCGCCTCGGGTTCCGGCATCAGATCGGGGTCGGCGCACAGGTCCATGATCATCTCGGTGCCCGGCGTTGGTCGTCAGCAGGATCATGCGTGTTGCGGAAGTCGATCGACCGCCCCTCGCCATCCTCCATCACGCCCTTGTCGAACACCTGGAAGAAGATTTCATGCACATCCGGGTGGGCCTTTTCCACCTCGTCCAGCAGCACGACCGAATAGGGCTTGCGCCGCACCGCCTCGGTCAGACACGCCGCCCTCGCCATAGCCGACATAGCCGGGCGGGGCGCCTTTCAGCGACGACACCGTATGCGCCTCCTGATACTCGCTCATGTTGATGGTGATGACGTTCTGCTCGCCGCCATACATCACCTCGGCCAAGGCCAGCGCGGTCTCGGTCTTGCCGACGCCCGACGTCCCCGCCAGCATGAACACCCCGATCGGCTTGGACGGATTGTCCAGCCCCGCGCGGCTGTCTGGATGCGCTTGGCGATCATCTCCATCGCGTGATCCTGCCCGATCACCCGCTTGGCGAGCAGCTTGGCCAGATCCATCACCGTCTGCAATTCGTCCTTCAGCATCCGGCCCACCGGAATGCCGGTCCAGTCGCCGACAACCGAGCCCACCGCCATCGCATCGACAATCGGCAGGATCAGCGGGGTGTCGCCCTGCATCGCGGTCAGTTCGGCGTTCTTGGCCCGCAGTTCCGTCATCAGGGCGGCGCGCTGTTCGTCCGTCAGCGGGCTGGCCCCTTCCGGCGCAGGCGCGTCAGAGGTCGCGACGGCTGGCGGCTTGGGATCAACCGGCGCACCACCTTCGCGCAGCTTGGCCCGCAGGGCCAGAATCTCCTCGACCACCTTCTTTTCGGCCTCCCAGCGCACGGTCAGACCCGGCAAGCCGCGTCTCTTCTTCGGCCTTCGATGCCGGTGATCGTCGGCCCGCCGTTCGGTCACGTCATAGCCCGCGGTCTCATCGCGGTCGATGATGCCCAACTCGGTCTCCAGCGCCTCGATCCGGCGGCGTGAATCGTCCACCTCGGCGGGCACGGCGTGCTGGCGAAACCGCAACCCGCGCGCAGGCCGTGTCCAGCACCGACACCGATTTGTCGGGCAACTGCCGCGCCGGGATATAGCGCGCCGACAGGTTCACCGCCGCCTCGATCGCCTCGTCCAGCACCTGCACCTTGTGGTGCTTCTCCAGCATCGACGCGATGCCGCGCATCATCAGGATGGCCTTGGTGGGCGATGGGTTCATCGACCACAACCGTCTGGAACCGGCGGGTCAGGGCCGGGTCTTTCTCGATGTGCTTCTTGTACTCGGCCCAGGTCGTGGCCCCGATGGTGCGCAACGTCCCGCGCGCCAGCGCCGGTTTCAGCAGGTTCGCCGCATCGCCCGTGCCCGCCGCCCCGCCTGCGCCGACCAGGGTATGCGTCTCGTCGATGAACATGATGATCGGCGTGACCGAGGCCTGAACCTCGTCGATCACCGCCTTCAGCCGGTTCTCGAACTCGCCCTTCATCGAGGCGCCGGCCTGCAACAGCCCGACGTCCAGCGCCAAAATCCGCGCCTCCTTCAACGCAGGCGGCACGTCGCCGCGCGCGATCCGCAGGGCAAAGCCCTCGACCACGGCCGTCTTGCCCACCCCCGCCTCGCCGGTCAGGATCGGGTTGTTCTGCCGGCGGCGCATCAGCATATCGACGACCTGCCGGATTTCCTCGTCCCGGCCGACAATCGGGTCCATCTTGCCGTCGCGGGCCTGCTGGGTCAGGTCGGTGCAATACTTCTTCAGCGCCTCTTCCTTGCCCATCGCCGCAGGGGCCATCGCACCCGACTCTTCGCCCGGCGCGCCGGTGCCGACATGGCTGCCATCGGTCGCGCCCTGCCCCTCCTCGGGCGAGCCATTCACCGCATCGGCGAAAATTCTCGGCCAGATCGTCCGGCTTGATCTTCTTGAACTCGTGCGAAATGCCAAACAGGATGTTGCGCAGCGCAGGCGTCTTCAGCATCCCCAGGATCAGGAACCCGGTGCGCACCTGGCTGACGCGTTGAACAGCAGCGACCCCCAGACCCAGGCCCGCTCCGTCGCATCCTCCAGATGCTCCGACAGGTCGCGAGATCGACGAGGCCCCGCGCGGCAGGGCATCCAGCGCGCGCTGCATGTCGGCCACCAGCTTGGCCGGGTCCAGTTTGTAGTGTTCGGCAATGCGGTGCAGGTCGCTGTTCTGGTTTTGCAGGATCTGATGCAGCCAATGGACCAGCTCGACATAGGGATTGCCCCGCAGCTTGCAGAACACCGTCGCCCCCTCAACCGCCTGATAGCCCAGACGGTTCAGCTTGCCAAATAGCGCCACACGGCTGATTTCACTCATGCTTTTCTCCCACGGAGTATTGGTGTCGGCCACGGGGCGCTGACGCGCCAGAACATGCGGCGGTGAAAGGTAAAGATCGTTGGCGTCATGGCGCGCTGTCGCGGCGCATACCGACCCAGGTGGTATGGCCCAGTGCAGCATTGGCGCCGCCCAAGGCCGACACGCGGCACATCGGCCGCCCGCAGGATCAGGTTCACATCCCAGTCCAGCGCATCGCCGACATGGTTGCGCACGATCGCCTCCAGCCGCTCCAGCGACCCTTGCCCCGGCAGCAGCCGCTTGTAGTCGGCCAAGCTCAACGGCCCGACCAGAATGCGGAACTTCGACGCCCGCGACCAGACCCGCGTGCCGATGCTGGTGGATCGGCCCAGAGCCCGCGGCTTGCCCAACTGCCAGCGGTCGTCCGGCTCCAGATCCAGCCAGTACCCGATGAACTGCTGCAAATGCACCGGGGCGCTGAAAAGAACGCCGACAGCATCGACACCAACCCCTCGGCCGTCTTGGTGCCCTGACGCCAGATGGCCCGCGAAATGGCGCTTGGCCATGTCGGGCATCTCATCGCGGTCCGTCAGACCGCGCGCCATTATAGCCCGACAGCGCCGCCACCTTGCGTTCAAAGGTGTCCTGATCGGGCCGGTCAAAACTCGGCGCGGGCTGGCCCGCCGCCCAGGTCCGGTAAAACAACCCCATCAGCCGGTGGGTGAACATGTCGGCAAAGGCGAGAAAGGTGGTGTCCCGCTCATTCCGCCGCCGGTTCCGCGCATATTCCGTCAGGTGCAGCGGCAGCGGCCCCTGCGGCCCAAACAGCCCAAAGCTGCGGTTGGTCAAGCCGCATCTGCGCCGTTCTTGTCCGGCCCAAACTCGGCGATGGTCGAGGTCGGAAACGCCAGTTCCGCCTCTTGCCCCAGCCGCACCGGGTCCTGCGCCGACCGACGCGACTGGCCCAGACGTGGCCGGTCAGCGATGCTGCGCCTCGATGATGCGCAGCGCCTGAAACAGATGATAGCTTTTGGGGTCGGCCTGAAGCTGCGCGTAATGCGTCAGATCATCCGGCCGAGCCCGCTCTCCGGTCGCCACCTTGTGATCTCTCCGCGTTGTTGGGTTGTCAGAACCGTCTCGGTAAACGAGTTGATCGTCACATATTTGCGGAAGAACCGCTCCAGCACCGAGGCCAGGACATAGACCCCCGACCCGTCGAAGAAGCTTTCGTCGAAGTCGAGCTTGATCTCCAACCCCCGCACCGCGGTGGACAAAACCTCATCCGTCATCCGCCGCACGATGGGCCGGGTGGACACGCCGCGCAACGCCTCCAGCTGCTTGGCGATCACCCGGTCACCCGAGGGCGCATAAAGCCCGATCAACTCGCGCAGCGCCTCGGCCCCGCTCTGGCCGCCCTCGGTGTCGGTGATCGACAGGTAGTTCAGGCTACAGATGGCTGATCAGCCGCCACGCCGTCTCGCCCTGCGCAATCGTCGGGCGCGGGCCGCGTCGGGCTGACACGATGGTCTGAATGCCCAAAACCGGCCCGCCATCCGGCAGGTGAAAGGCATCCTTGCCCGGCGGTCGACAACAACAAGCGGCAGGTCGCGGTTGGTGCAAAGGCCCGACACCGCCAGCTGCGTCAGATCGGCCGCATAGGGCGCCTGCGTCGCATCGACCAGCGACAGATACACCTCGGACCCGAGGTAAGACGTCCGCACCCCGCGCAGCCGTTCCTTTTCATTCCGCTGCCGCATCCGGCGGTGGATCGTGTAATAGGCCGGATGGCTTTCCCCCGCCGCCGTGATGTCGGTGGCCGAATAGAACGGGCGGAACTCGGTCTCCTCATTCTCCTTGCCGGAAATCCCCAACACCCGGTCGATCGAGAACACCTCGAAATCCAAGGGCGCGGTGCGGTTCGGCGTCACATATTGTTCGGTGTCCGAATTGGTCATGTGGATGCGGTCAAACGTCCGCTCAAACAGGTTCACCGCCGGCACCGCGTTCAGCACAAAGGTTTCCCGCCGCACGCAGGCCCCGTTGTCCGGCAACGTATCGGCCAGCAGCAGATACAGATCCACATCCGCCGCATCGGCCCGCTTCAACGCCGGCAACATCCCCGACAGTTCCACGAAGTGAAACCGCTCTGGCATCGCGAAATATTCCTGCAACAGCCGGTAGCCATCAAACGACCGGCGCGGCGTCGGCAGCAGCGCCTCGTCCGCGGTCAAAGCCCATCGGCGCGACCGCGCTTTGCCGGCAGCGCCTGCGTCCAGTCCGTGCGCCGGTCGGTCGACCGCCCCACCATCCCCGTCACCTTGGTCGACAGCGCCTCGTGCAGCACCCAAGCCTCGGCACCCTGCCCGGTCAGATGCAGGGTCAGCGCGTTCATCGGCAGATCGCGCATCATCGCCGCCATCGCGCCGCTTCAGCCGCATGCCGGATGCCCGCCCGCGCCGGATTGTCCCGGCTGACGCCAGCGGCAACCAGACCACCCCGGCTGTCGATATACTCAACCTCCGAAATCTCGACCGGCCACAGCACGCAATCGGCGGCGGTGCGGAACATGACAGGCGGTCTGCTCGCCCTCGATCGGCTTGGACCGCAGACGCGCACCGCGCTTCAGCGTGAAACCCTCCTTCACCCCGGCATTGCCCAGGTCAGGCTCGAACGCCACCACCATCATCGACGGCGTCGGGGCCAGGAAATGCGGATAGACAATCTCCAGCAGGTTCGACGTGAACGCCGGAAACTGCATCTCCAGCGCCAGTTGCACACGGGCCGACAGAAACGCCGTCCCCTCCAGCAGGCGCTCGACATAGGGGTCCAGCACCTCCATCCCCTCCATCCCCAGCCGGGCGGCGATCTTGGGATAGGCCTGCGCAAACTCGGCCCCCATGTCGCGCAGGAAGGCCAGTTCGCATTCGTAATGTGACAGAAGCCTTGTGTCCATGATCAGCCCGACCGTTCCAGCGTCACCTGACCCGTCGTCACATCGACCGACGAGCGCAGGTACAGCTCGATCGGAATCGGTTCGGCCCACATATCGGCGCGAATGTCGAAAGAGATGATGGTGTTGCGCGACACATTCTCTGCTGCGCATCTCCACCTGGGCCGAGCCCTTGCGGATGCGCGGCTCAAAATTCTCAATCGCTTGGGCGATGGATTTGCGGATCAACTGCGCCCGGTCCTTGGCCGCAAAATCGCCCGCCACATCGCGCACGCCGAAATTCAGCACCGATTTCGCCGCCAAAGGATGACGCTTGGCATCAATCCAGCCCTCGGCATTGTTGGTGTTCAGCAACCAACGACAGATCGCGCTGCACGATCTCGCGCAGGCGGCGGATGTCGATGACACGCGCATCCCGGACTTCGTTCGGATTGGTCGGGTTTTCATCGGTCAGGCGGTCCAGAAGCGAAGGCTGCAACCGCTCGGACATCATCTTGTCCGCCATGATTGCCCCTACCCTGCTGCCGCGCCATCGAATTTGATCAACCTTGCGTCCAGCAAGGCCACATCGCCCTGATCGGTGGACAGCAACCGCTGCCCCGTCCCGACAAAGGTTTCCGCCCCGACATCGGCCCATGAGGTCGCCCGCGACAGCTTTTCAGCCGCCGTGCCCGTCTGGCCCGACATCGGATAGCGCGTCGGGATCAGCGCCACGACCGCCCCCTCATTCGCCAGCTTGATATTCGCCGCCGTCCACACCGCATCGCGCAGATCGGTCGGCGGATCAAAGGTGATAGAGGTGATCTGCGAAAACGGCAGCCAGAAATAGCGCCCGTTTACAATGGCTTCCAGAACCGGACCAAAGCGCATGTCGGCATCGGCGATCCACTCGAACCGCGTGCCATCCATATCACCAGCCGAGGCCGGGGCCGCGTCAAACGCCTTGGCCCGCAGGTCGGCGGCGGCAGCGGCATTGCCCTTGCCCAGCAATTTCTGCGCCTCGATCAGCCAGGCCAGCCACTCTTGCGGCTCGCCAAAGACCAAGGGCGCCTTGTCACCCGCGAACACCTTTTCGCGGTAAACCTCACAGATGATCGCCTCACGATAGGCCTGCGCCATTTGCAGCGCGCCGGGGTCCAACTCTCCGCAAACCTTCAACTGCCGGATCGCCCGGTTCCAGTCGCCCTGAATGCACAGCAATTGAAACAGGAATATCCGCAACTTGGCATCCGCAGGCTTCGCCCGCACCAAGGCCTGCAACGCCTCCAAAGCAGCCGCAGGATCGCCGGATTTGAGATGGTCTTCAGGCGTCATACCGCACTCCAGATCGTCAGGGTAAAGTCCGGCGCGAGGGAGCCCCGCGCCGGAGATTGTCAGATCAGCCCACTTCGCCGGTCTCCAGATCCCATTTGAAATCCTTGTACTTGGTCAGCTTGCCGGTCTTGAGGTCGGTCGTCTTATACTCAACCTCAATAGCGTTGTACTTGATGCCCACTTTTCCTTAGGCACGGATTCAGAGCTGCCGTCGACCGAATAGCTTCTGCAGATAGCAATCCTTGATCTTCCAGATCAGGTAAGGTTCCAGGCCCTTGGACGCGGACATCGCCCGACCGGCACATGTGGATTTCGATTTCCTTGCGGTAGGTGCCGTTGGCCACCGACAGCATCAACTGCATCGACGCCTTGCCCAGTTCGCGATTCCAGCTCGACCATCTTGAAAACCGACTTGCCGAAACCGCGCTGGGCAGAACCGCCCTCTTCCTCGCTGACGCGCTCGACGCTCCAGGACAGGCTCTCGACACACGATCCACTTGTCGTGCGACTTTTCAGTGGCATCACCTTCGATGTCGTTGATCTTTACGAACATTGTTGCAACCATTTGAGAAGTTCCTTTCTATGTTTTGCCTTGCGGCGGTTGATAATCGTCACTGTTTCTCGGAACCCTGCGGACTTATGCGCCTTTCTCAGACGGCAATTTGGAAACCAGCCGCAGGGAGACCGAGAGACCTTCCAGCTGGTAATGCGGGCGCAGGAAGAACTTGGAGGAATAATAGCCGGGGTTGCCCTCGACCTCCTCGACGACGACTTCGGCAGCGGCCAGTGGCTTGCGGGCCTTTTCATGCTCGCTCGAAATCTCGGCATTGAAGTCGACATACTTGTTGATCCAGTCCTGAAGCCAGGCCTGCATGTCGTTGCGGCTTTTGAACGAGCCGACCTTGTCGCGCACCATGCACTTCAGATAATGGGCAAACCGGCAGGTCGCGAACAGATAGGGCAGACGCGCGGCCAGGTTGGCGTTGGCCGTCGCGTCCGGGTCGTCATATTCGGCGGGCTTGTGCAGCGATTGCGCGCCGATGAAGGCCGCCACGTCGGTATTCTTGCGGTGGATCAGCGGCATCATGCCATTCTTGGCCAATTCCGCCTCGCGCCGATCCGAAATCGCAATCTCGGTCGGGCATTTCTGGTCGATACCGCCATCGTCGGTCGGGAAGGTGTGCGACGGCAGGTTCTGCCACCGCACCACCCGATTCCACGCCGCGAATACGGCGGCACCAGCCATATTCCTTGAAGCTGCGGTTGATGTTCACCGCCATGCCATAGGCCGCATTGACCCAGCCGTATTTGTTGTGATCCGACTGCCGTCGGTGTCTTCTTCAAAGGCAAACGCCTCGACCGGGTCGGTCTTCGACCCATAGGGCAGACGGCCCAGGAAGCGCGGCATCGCCAGACCGACGTATTTCGAATCCTCGCTCTCGCGCAGCGAGCGTCCAGGCCGCATATTCCGGCGTCTGGAAGATCTTGGTCAGATCGCGCGGGTTGGCCAGTTCCGACCAGCTGTCCATCTGGAACAGCGACGGCTTGGCCCCGGTGATCAGCGGCGCATGGGCTGCGGCGGCAATCTTGGCCATCTCGCCCAGCAGTTCCACATCCGGCGGCGAATGGTCGAAGTGGTAGTCCGCCACCAGCGTGCCATAGGGCTGCCCGCCCAACTGGCCGAACTCTTCTTCATAGAACTTCTTGAAGATCGGCGACTGGTCCCAGGCGGTGCCCTTGAACTTGCGCAGGGTCTTGGACATGTCCTTTTTGGAGATGTTCATGACCCGGATCTTCAGCATCTCGTCGGTTTCGGTGTTGTTCACCAGATAATGCAGCCCGCGCCACGCGCTTTCCAGCTGCTGGAAATCGGGGTGGTGCAGAATCTCGTTGACCTGTTCGGTCAGCTTCTTGTCGATCTCGGCGATGATCCCCTGGATCGAGCGCAGCGCGTCGTCCGAAATCAGCGCGGTATTGGCCAGCGCCTGTTCGGCCAGCGTGCGGACCGCCGTTTCAACCGCCGATTTGCGCCTGATCCGACTTGGGCCGGAATTCCTTGTTCAGCAGCGCCGAGAAGTCAGAAGCCTCAGTGACGCCGACGCCCGCCTGTGCGGATTGTGATTCTGCTTCAGCCATGTCTTACTCCTCCGTCGCTTCGGGCTTCGGCGCGCGCGGCCAGCGATTTCAGCAAAGCGCGGGTCTTGCATGACCTTGGCGATCAGTTCTTCGGCGCCGGTTTTGCCGTCCATATAGGTCATCAGGTTCGACAGCTGCGTGCGCGCTTCCAGCAGTTTGCGCAGCGGTTCGACCTTGCGGGCGATGGCGGCGGGGCTGAAATCATCCATCGATTCAAAGGTGATATCGACCGCCATGTTGCCCTCGCCCGTCAGCGTGTTCGGCACCGAGAACGCCGCGCGCGGCTTCATCGACTTCATCCGGTCGTCGAAATTGTCGACGTCGATTTCCAGAAACTTGCGGTCGGCCACAGCCGGCAGCGGCTCTTCGGACTTGCCCGACAGATCGGACATGACGCCCATCACGAAGGGCAACTGCACCTTCTTTTCCGCACCATACAGTTCCACATCATATTCGATCTGGACCCGAGGTGCCCTGTTTCGCGCGATGAACTTCTGCGAACTGGTGCTCATGAGGTGCTCCTTGACCTTGTTTCAGGTGTTACATGTCTAATCATCATCTTCTTCTTCCAGCCCGCCGATCGTTCTGACCATGTCCAGACCGGCAGGTGCCATGTCCTTCATAATCGTCATGAAATCTGCGCCGACCAGTCGCTTTGCGCGTTCCAGTATAATTGGCACCGGGCTCGACGGTTCATGGCGTTTGAAATAGCCGATCACACGGTCCAGCGCGGCCCTTGCATCCTGGGCAGTTTCCACCGATCCCGACAACGCCGCCACCCGCACCACGGCGCGCCGGCGCCGCTGCCGGACCGTCGTCCGCATCGCCGCCCTCAGCCTCGTCCGCATCATCATCGGAGCTTTCGGCCTCAGCAGGGGCTGCGACATGTTCTGACACATGGCGGGACAGTTGCTGCAACATCTTGCGCAGGTCGTCGAGGTCGGGCCCATATCCCGGTGTCTTGTCCGAAAATATCCCCTCAATCGCCTTCACATCCGACAGCGCCGACTTGATCGCGGCCAGCGTCACGCCCAACAGCCTCTTCGCCGGTATCGGTAAACGCCGCCGCAACCGAGGCGCGGTCGTATTGCGGGTCCTGCCCTTCCGGCGGGGGCACCTCACCCGGCTGCAATCTGAATGTCGCGCAGGTTCAGTCGGCCAAAAGTTACGGCTGTTGGTCAGGGCCGCCCGTCGCAGGCTGCTCAGCACCGAATCAGACCCGCCCAGCCCCTTGACCGCGTTGATCCGCATGGTCGGATCATTGTCGTCATCCGCGTCAAGTTGCGGATGGCAGGTGTCCCAATGCTGCTCAAGACAGCCCTTGATATAGGCCACCGCCTCGGCAAAACCCTTCAATCCCTTGGTGTGCAGGACCGCGTTGGCAAGTATAACTGCCGCGCGCAGATCATGCGCACGTTCCAGAATGCCCAGTGCTTGCGCCTCGACATCTTTGAAATCGGGGTCCTCTGCGGCTAAGATCTCATTTCCGGCCTGACGCTCTTCGCCGGGTTGCGCCGCAATTTGCAACTGCATGAAATCAAAGTCGTATTCCAGATTCTCGCCGCTAGGTTCGTCGCCATCTCGGGCGGCCAACAGCGCCTCCAAATCCATTCTTTCCTCCTGGGCCCGGGTCATCCGGGCCACTTAAAAATTCTTTTCCCAACGCTATGAACCCTGCCCGGCCAAGGGGCGTTGGGTCCTTCGCCGGCTACCAAATAACTTGACGCGAAAAACTCTACGACACTCGACAGTTGACTACTGAATGGACCCTTCTGTCAATGACCACTTGTCGCAGGCCTGCCGCATTCTACATCTTGACAGTCCCAAACACCGCCTCCGACAAGCAACCGTTGACACAGGCCCGCCCGCGACGTTCAGTGGCGCAGGGGCTGCGCGTCACGACGGCCCCATCTCCAGAGGGGTCCGGAATGCGCTACACATTGCCACAGCTTTTCGGCGCGGCCTTCGTCGCCGCGTCGCTTTTGTCCAGCCATCAGGCCGCCGCCGAAGACGGCAAACTGACCATCGAAATCAACAAGTTCGAAGAGATAGAGGGCGGCGGTTGCCGGGCCTTCTTCCTGTTCCAAAACGCCACCCCCACCAGTTTTGAGGGGTTCGAAATGTCGCTGGCAATCTTCGACAAGGCGGGTGTCATCGACCGTCTGCTGTCCATCGACGCAGCCCCCCTGCCCGTCGCCCGTACCACGTTGAAACTGTTTGAGATTCCGCAGATTTCCTGCGCCAATATCGGCCAGGTTCTGCTGCATGATATTCCCATCTGCAAACCGCAGAATGGAGAGAATGCCGACTGCTATCCGTTGGTCGATCTGAAGAGCAAGACCACCGCACCTCTGGTGAAATGATGGGCCCCGATCTCTGGACGATGCTGACCGCAGGCGGCCCGGTCATGTTCATTCTGATCGTGCTGTCGGCCCTGTCGCTGACGCTGATCGTGGTCAAGATCGTGCAGCTGTGGCCCGCCACTGGCGGCACCGCCCGCCGCGACGCCGCCCTGACCCAATGGTCCGGCGGCGACCGCGCCGGCGCCATGGCCACCATCACCCCCCGCAACGCCGCCGACCGTGTGCTGCTGGCGGGCATGCAAGGCCTGACCGAAGGCATGGCCCCCGGCCTGCTGGAAGGCGACCTCGCCCGGCGCGGCAATGACGAGGTGGCCGCGATGTCCAGCGGTTTGCGCCTGCTGGACCTGATCTCCATGATCTCTCCGCTCCTCGGCCTGCTCGGCACCGTTCTGGGAATGGTGCAGAGTTTTCAAGACCTTGCACTGGCCGAAGGCTCCGCCAACGCCTCGGTTCTGGCGGGTGGCATCTGGCTCGCCCTCTTGACCACAGCCGCAGGCCTTCTGGTCGCCATCCCCGCCGCCATCGGCTCCAGCCTGCTGACAGGCCGTGTCGATACCGCATCCCTGAGGATCGAAAGCGCGGTGGGCCGCCTGCTGACCCTCACCGCGCAGGGCAAATAAATGGCCGGATTCGCGCTCAAACGATCCCGGCGCAAACACTCGGTCATTTCGGTCGTCTCGATGATCGATGTGATGATGATTTTATTGTTCTTTTTCATGGTTACTTCGACTTACCTGAACCTCGACATGGTTCCGGCGCTGCAAAAGGCCGATGATCCCGCACCTGCCGCTACGGCACCCGCGACGCCCAGCCCCACCCTGATGATCCGAATCGCAGCCGACGGTCGGCGCGATGATCGGCGGTCAGGGCCTTGACGCCGCCAGCCTGACCACCCTGCTCAAAGCCCGCCTCGCCGAGGATCCGCTGACCCCCATCGTCCTGTTCCCCTCCGGCGCCGCCCATCTGCAAGACCTGATCGCCGTGATGGACACCGTCACCAAATCCGGCGCCACCCGCGTCCGGGTGATCCGGATAGAGGCCGCGAAATGAAACTCCGCCGCCCTCACCGCATGGCAGAACGCGAAACCGTGGTGGCGCTGATCGACGTCACGTTCTTCCTGCTGGTCTTCTTCATGCTGGTCGGCCGCCTCGACGCCACGGCCCCGTTTGCCGTCAAACCACCGCTCGGCACCACCGGCACCGACCTGCCCGCCGGTGGCATCACCCTGTCACTGGCCCCCGGTGGCGCACTCGCCCTCGACGGCGCGCCGATCACGCATGACGCCCTGAACGTCGCCCTGAAAACCCGCCTCGCCAAATCCCCCGACACGCTGATCCGCATCAACGCCGACAAGGAAACCGAACTGCGCACCGTCCTGTCCCTGATCACGGAGTTTGAGGATCTGGGCGCCAAGGACGTCGCCATCATCGTGACGCCAGAAACACCATGAACACCGCCACCACATGGAGCCTTGGCCTCGCCGTCTCCATCGTGACGCATGTCTCGGCGGCGGCGCTGGTGGCGTCGATGATCCACCCCGATCCCATCGTGGACCAGCCACCGCCCAAATCCGAACTGCATATAGAAACCCAAGAGGTCGCCCATTCGCAGGCCACCGCCGAACAGCCCGACGCCCCGCAGGCCGAGGCGTCCTCAGCCAAAGGCACCGCGGCCAGCGAAGGTCAGGTGCCGCAAAGCCGCGCCACCGCACAGGCCCCCACCCAAGAAACCCTTGTCGCCGCCAAACCGACAGAGCCTGCCGTCAAACCCACCGCCGCCCCCGCCCAGCAACTGGCCACCGCAGCCCCGCCCCCCACAACCAAGGCCGCCGAACCCGCCGCCGAAAAACTTGCCCCAGCCGCGACGCCCGCAGCCCAGAAACTCGCCGCCACCCCGCCCCGAAACCCATCGCAGCGCAGTCCTTGCAGGCCACCACAATCACCCCAACCAAGCCGCCAGAAACCACCGCCATCGCAGCCGTCGCCAGCCCCGCCGACACGCTGCAACCCGCCATCAGTACCAGCGCCAAACTGGCCGCAGCCCCTCCCCCGACCACCGCCCTGCCCGCCACCATCGCCCCAACCACCACCGCCCCGGCACAGACCCTGACCGCCCAACCCCTGACTGCCACCCCCGACACCGCCGAACCGCTGGCCTCAGCCACGCCCGACGCCCCTACCCTCGCCCAATCCACCCCCGACGCCCCACAGGCCACCGAGGCCGCCCCAACCCTGCAACTCGCTGCCGCCGCCCCGGCTGACGGCGACCACATGACTGCCGCCCTCGCTTGGGCCGGGGCAGATGCGCAGATCGACCCGGTGTCGCTGAAGGCGATCCAGTCCTTCATGCAGCCCGGCGACACCGCTGCCCAATCCGATGAAACCCATGACGCCCTGCAGGCGATCCTGTCCTCAATCCCCTGCGCCCGCCTGCAGGCAGAGTTCAATCCGGCGACCGGCAGCCTCGACCTGCGCGGCCATGTCCCGGATGAGGCGCTGAAGGGACCGGTGCTTGCAGCACTTCAGGCCCAGCTAGGCACCGGCATCAAGGTCAACGACGCCATGCTGATCCTGCCCCGCCCGCAATGCGGCGCGCTGTCAGGCATCTCGGACGTCGGCCTGCCGCAATCGCAGGACCAGAACACCAACCCCAAGCTGATCGGCGCGGATGCCCAAGCCCGCGCCTATGACTACACCAAGGGCCAGACCATGGTGCTCGACCTCGCCGCCCCCGATTATGACGCCTATGTCTATGTCGATTTCTTCGATGCCGATGGCAATGTCATCCATCTGGTGCCGAATGACACCGTGCCGCTGAAACTGCGCGCTGCCAAATCCACCCTGCGCGTCGGCGCGCCGGATGCGGGCGAGCCGTTCCTGAACATCACCATCGGCCCGCCCTATGGCCAGGAAATCGCCGCCGCCTTCGCCGCCTCGGCCCCGCTTTATGACGGCACCCGGCCCCTGTCGAACCAGCAGGCCCCTATCTGGACTGGCTGAAAACCCAAGTCGCCGCAGCGCGCGCCAAAGACCCCGACGTTCAAGGGCGAATGGGTATACTTCTTCGTCTCAACCAAAGAGAATTGAACCGCCGCGACCACCGATTTTTCTGCGAAAAATCCCAGCCATCCTTGATTTTTCGCAGAAAAATCGTCCCGGCAGCGCAAAGACCTACCGGCACCCCTGCGCAGCCCATTGCCGAAGCGTCAGCTTGAACGCCCCGCCCAGCGGATGCTGGGCCAACAGCGCCACCGATGGGGTCTTCCTTGACATAGAACTGCCCCTGATCGCACAGCGCCTGCTTGGTCCATTTGTGGCAGTCGACGCATTGCTTGTCGGCCCAAGCCTCAGCCGGCAGCCCCTCGATTGGCGAATACTTCGGGCTGCCATGGATCAGCGTTTCGATGGTAGAGCCAGCAACATCCGCTGGCCCCAGTTTCAATCGCGCCCTGAAAGGTCACATCCTCCGCCTCGATCTTCGCCCGCGTCGCCGCATCCACCTCATCGGCAGAGGGCACCGCGTCCGCTGCACCCGCCGGCATCGCCTCAGCCGCCAGCGGCCCGCGCCTCGGCCTCGTGCTTGGTCTTGGGATAGGCTTTCAGGAACAGCATATCTGCACCGGATCACGCGACACCGCATACCGACGCCCACGACCTGCTCTTCATCCGAGGCCACCGGCGCAAAAGCTGAAATCCCCGGTCAGGGATGAGGTGTCCCACGGCGTCTGCTGCTCGCCCGTCGCATCCAGCACCGCGACGCGGACCTCCTTGAACATCTGTTCAATCGGCAATCCCTGCGTCACGATCATCGCGGCCAGCGCCTTGGTGAACGGGCTATTGCCATCCGCCCCGTCCAGCGCCACCTCCGTGGGGCCGTGGCATAGGCCAGAAAGGTGCCCGTCGGCGCCTTCATCTCGGCCAGACCATTGTCGCCCAGGTCCGGGATCGTCGAAAAGGGGTTGTTGCGGCAGGCATCGAGGATGACGATATTGGTCTTGTTGCGGGCCGAGGCCATCTGCCGCAGCACCGATTCCGCATCGACCGCCACCAGATCCAGATCGGCCGCATTGCTGAGCTTGCCGCATCGACCGGCAGCAGGTAGTTGCTGCCGAAACTCTGCACCCCGTGCCCGGCATAATAGAATAGCCCCGTCGCCTCCGGCCCCGCCGCCCGCAGCGACTGGCCAAACTCCGCAACGCCCTGGTTCATCGCGGCCTTGGTGCCGTCGCGTACCAGCGTCACCTGAAACCCCAGCCCCGACAAAGTGTCCGCGATCAACTCGGCATCGCTCACCGGATTGGTCAGCGGATTGACCGCCCTGATAGGCGCCATTGCCAACCACCAAGGCAATGCGCGGCTCGGCCATGGCCGCCCCCAGCGTCATCAGCCACATCATCAGCGCCAGCACTTTACGCATCATCAGACCGCCCGACCTCTCTGCCCGCCCGCCGCAAGCTTTTGCCGAACTTGATGGATTCTGACCCTGATGACAATGCCTTGGCGCCTTTCCACCCCGCTCAGCCCGCCGATCACGGCATTGATAACCCGCCTGCTGTTGCTTTTGACGCACGAAAGCGCATATTCGGCCCGGTGCCCCTATTTGCGACCCAAGGCATTTGCCCATACTTTCAACACTTCAGGGAAAACCATGAAATTTCGCACTACCGCCCTGTCGATCTTTGCCGTGTTTGCGTTTGCGATGTCAGTCCTTTCCCCGGCACAGGCGCAGGACAATCCCTTTGCCGGTGGCTGGGTGCTGAAGAGCGACGGCTCCACCCTCGGGTTTCAGTCGGTCAAGAATGACACCAAGGTCGAACAGAGCGATTTTGCCACCCTGACCGGCACGATTTCCGAGAATGGCGATGCAGAGGTCCGCGTCGCGCTCGACTCCATCGACACCAAGATCGACCTGCGCAATGTGCGGATGCGGTTTTTGTTCTTTGAAACGTTCAAATTCCCCGATGCCATAGTCACCGCCCATCTTGACCCTGCAATGCTGGTCGATCTGCCGACCAAACGCCGCATCACACTGACCCTGCCCTATACGCTCGACCTGCATGGCGTGAAGCTGAACCAGACCGCCGAGGTCACCGTGACCCTGATCTCTGACACGCTGGTTGATGTGGCCTCCGTCGGCACCATCCCGATCGCCGCGCAAGATTTCGGCATGTCCGAAGGCGTGACCAAGCTGCAAGAGGCGGCCAAGGTCAAGATCGTGCCCACCGGCTCTGTCACCTTCGACTGGCTGTTTGAACGCGCGGGCAGCACCACGCAACCCGCCGCTGCCCCCGCCAAACCCGCCTCCACCGCGCTGGAAACCGTCGGCAACTTCGACACCGAAGCCTGCGTTGGCCGGTTTGAGATTCTGTCAAATGCTGGTAACATCAACTTCCGCTCGGCCTCTGCCCGGCTTGATGTGGCGGGCTCGGCCATTCTCGACAATCTGTATGACATCATCAGCCGCTGCCCCGACATGAAGCTGGAAATCGGCGGCCATACCGACAGCGACGGCTCTGATGCCACCAATCTGGCGCTGTCGGAAAAGCGCGCCGCCTCTGTCATCGCCTATCTGGTGGCCAAGGGCATCCCGGCGGACCGCCTCACCCCACATGGCTATGGTGAGGCCGTTCCGCTGGTGCCCAACGACACCGCCGAAAACCGTGCCCGCAACCGCCGTATCGAATTCAAAGTCCTGCAATAGCCTGCCATACCGGGAAACCGACATGATCCGCGCCACATGCCTTGCCGTTCTTATGCTGATTGCCCTGCCCTTTCCGGCGCTTGCCGAACGGGTGGCCTTGGTCATTGGCATGGGTGCCTATCAAAACGTCACGCCGCTGAAGAACACCCTCAACGACGCCAAGAACATCGCGGCCAAACTGCAAGAGGTCGGCTTCAACGTCACACTGGCCACCGACAAAACCCAGAGCCAGCTGCTCGACATCATGCAGACCTTCTCGTTTCAGGCCGAAACCGCCGACCTCGCGCTGATCTACTATGCCGGGCCACGGGGTAGAGGTTGGCGGGATCAACTATCTGGTCCCGGTCGATGCCAAGGTGAAGGTGGCGCACGGATATCGAACGCGTCGGCATATCCCTCAACAAGGTGCTGAAAACCGTCGAATCCGCCCGCAAGATGCGCGTCGTCATTCTGGACAGCTGCCGCAACAACCCCTTTATCGGCATCGTGGGCTTTGACACCGCTGGCGATACCAGCCTGTCCGGCAACACCGCCGACCCCGGTGCCGCCCCGCAAGGCCTCGCCCCGGTCAACCCCGACCTCGGCACGCTGGTCGCCTATGCCGCCAAGGCCGGTCAGGTCGCGCTGGACGGTCTGGGTGAGGACAGCCCCTACGCCACCGCCCTGATTCAGGCCTTCAGTCGCCCCAATGTCGAAATTGGCCTGATGTTCCGCCAAGTCCGCGATGACGTGCTGAAATCCACCGGCAATCTGCAAGAGCCCTATCAATACGGCTCTCTCTCTGGCACGCCATTCTATCTGGCGGGCAGCACCGAGGGCACCATCGACATCGCCGCTGAATCCGACCCGATGGTCGCATGGGCCAACATAAAGCCCGATCAGGAACAGCAGATGCGCGCCATGGCCGACAATGGCGACAACCGCGCCATGCTGGGTCTGGCCTATATGCGCCTGAACCCCGAACAGAACAGCTACAACCCGCAAGAGGCGGTAAAGTACCTGACCCGCGCCTCTGAGGCCGGGGCTGCCGACGCGCAATACGAACTGGCCAAGCTTTATGAAAAGGGTCTCGGCGTTGATGCGGACCCGACCAAGGCGCTGGAACTCTACCAAGCCGCCGCCGACCAGAACTTCCCCGACGCGGTCAACGATCTGGGGTTCCTCTACTATCAGGGCGGCTTGGGTGTCGCCGCTGACCCCGCCAAGGCGCTGGACCTGTTTCGTCAGGCCGCCGACCTGCGCCAGCCTGAGGCGATGTTCAACTATGCCGGTCTGATTGATGAAGGTCAGGTGCAGGGTCAAGGTCCGGCAGATGCCGCGAAATACCTCTACTCCGCCCTGCGTGCCGGCAGCGAACAGGTGCTGACCCAACTGACCACCCGGCCCGACATGTTCAAACAGCCCGCCCGCAAGGCGCTGCAAAAGATCCTGAAAGAGCATAGCTTTTACGCAGGCCCGCTGGACGGCAGTTTCGGAAAATCCACCCAGACCGCGATCAAGAAGGCCTTCGGCCTGCCCGGCTGATCCCAAACCCGCCGCCACCACCGGATTTCCAACGCATTTGCAGGATGTTGGCAGCCGCCAGGCCCTGTTGCGGACAGTTTGTCGCATGACCCTGCGGAATACGATTGATCCGCCGACGCTTTGCCGACAAAACTGCAGCAGTCGCATCGCAACTGGTTAGGAATCCTGCCGAATGAATGCACTTCTTCGCCTCTGCGCCGCCGTGCTCCTCTCCCTGCTGCCGCTCATAGCCGCCGCGCAAACCGCAACTGACACGACACCGCAAGCCACCACCGGCCTTGTCGATGCCGCCTCCGCAATGGTCACCAGCCATACAGAGGTGCAGACCGGCGCCTATATCCTGCGCCTGTCCAATGTCTCGCCGCGCGACGGCTCGTTTGAGGTCGACATGTGGGTCTGGTTCCGCTGGCTGGGGTCTGACGTGCGCCCGGATCTGACGTTCGAACTGGCCAATGGCGTCATCACCAGCAAATCGGAAAGCCAGGTCGAGGATGACGGCGGCGTCAACTACGCCACCGTCCGCGTGCAGGCCACCATCTTCCACGATTTCGACGTCCGCCGCTTCCCGCTGGATAACCACGTCATCACCATCGACATCGAGGATGCCGAACTGAACGACACCCAGCTGTCCTATACCGTTGATCAGGGCATCGCCCTCGACCCCGCCGTCAAAGTCTCCGGCTGGAAGGTCGCGCTGCTGCCGCCGACGATCGAGAAACATATCTACGACACCAACCTACGGCCTGCGCAGCGCCGATGCGGCGGGCGGCACCTATTCCCGCTTTGTCATGCCGATCACGCTGGACCGCACCAGCATCGGCCCGCTGTTCAAATCGTTCTGGATTTCGGCCCTTGCCGTTCTGCTTGGCCTCCTGGCCTTCCTCATCAAGGCCGATGACCTTGACGCCCGCTTTGGCATGGGCGTCGGTTCGATCTTCGCGGCCTCGGCCAACGCTTTCGTCATCACCGGCGAACTGCCGCCCACCACCGCCGTGACACTGGCCGAACAGATCAACCTGATCGCGGTGGGCATCATCTTCATATCGGTCTTCGTGTCGATCTGGTCGCTGCGACTGCGTTATCAGGGCCGCGACGACGACAGTCTGAAACTTGACGTGCGGCGCAATGTGGACCCTTGGCGGCATCTATATCCTGCTGAACGCACTGGCACTGATGTTTGATTTTTCGGGTGGGAATGGCTGATGCTGATCGGAATTGACTGGGGTGGCACCAAGATAGAGGGCGTCGCCATGACCCCCGAAGGGCGTAGAACTGCTGCGCCTGCGCGTCGACACCCCCCGCCACGACTATCCCGGCTGCATCGCCAAGATTGTCGAGATGATCGCGGGGCTAGAGGCGCAAACCGGCCAGACCGGCTCCATCGGCATCGGCATCCCCGGGTCACTGGAACCGGTCAGCCGTCTGGGCAAGGGCGCCAGCTCCACCTGGCTGCTCGGCCAACCGGTAGAGGCTGACCTGCAACAGGCGATCAAACGCCCGATCAAGGTGGAAAACGACGCCGACTGCCTCGCCGCGTCAGAGGCGGTCGATGGCGCGGGCGCGGGCTATAACGTGGTCTTCGCGGTGATCCTCGGCTCAGGTGCAGGCGCAGGCATCGCCGTCGGCGGTCGCGCCCATCATGGCCCCAACAACTCTGGCGGGGAATGGGGCCACAACCCGCTGCCCTTCCCCGACACCACCGAAATCCCCGGGCCAAGCCTGCTACTGTGGCCGCCACGGCTGCATGGAAACCTGGGTATCCGGCCGCGCGTTTGAGGGGCAGTATAAGGCCCACACCGGGTTCGACCTGAAATCCCGCGAAATCATCGACCTGAAACGCAAGGGCGACCGCCTCGCTGGCCTGCTGTGGGACCGCTACATCGACCGCGTGGCCCGTGGACTTGCGACCGTTGTAAACTCACTCGACCCCGACGTTTTCGTGATGGGCGGCGGCATGTCCAACGTGGATGAGCTTTATACCGACCTGCCCCCGGCCCTCGCCAAACGTACCTTCTCCACCGTCTTTCACACCCCGATCCTGCGCAACATCCACGGCGACGCCTCTGGCGTGCGTGGGGCGGCGTGGCTTTGGAAATAACAGGACCGACCAATGACCATTTCCGCCCGCTACGACCTGTGCCTGACCCTGATCCGTGAGGCAGGCGCCCTCGCCCACGGCTATTTTCAGGACATCTCGGCCCTGACGATCAAATCCAAAGGCCCGCAAGACATGGTGTCAGAGGCCGATCTGAACACCGAACTGCTCATCAAAGGCCGCATCGCCGCCAACTTCCCCGAGGATGCCTTCCTGGGCGAAGAAACCGGCGTGACCGAGTTTGCCGAGGGTCAGGGCATCTGGGTCGTCGACCCGATCGACGGCACCCAGCCCTTCATCTCCGGCATGTCCAACTGGTGCGTCTCCATCGCCTTTGTGCAGAACAGCAAAGTCCAGTTCGGCATGGTCTACGCCCCCGAACGCAACGAACTCTTCGCAGGCGGCGCGGGCCACCCCGCCACGCTGAACGGCAACCCGGTCACCCGCCACCCCGGCAAATCCCTGCGTGAGGGCATCACCGGCATGGGCTACAACACCCGCATCACCCCCGAGCAATTCCTCCGCCCGTTTGAGGGGCTGCTGAAAGCCGGCGGCATGTTCTTCCGCGACGGATCGGGCGCGCTGAACCTGTCCTACGTCGCCGCAGGCCGCCTGCTGGGGTATTACGAACCCCACATCAACTCTTGGGACTGCCTCGGCGCGATTGGCGTGATTGAGGCGGCAGGCCTGCGCGTGAACGACTTTCTGGCGAATGACGGTCTGACCCGTGGCAACACGATCATCGCCGGCATTCCCGAGGTCTATGACGACCTCGTCGCCCTGTCGAACCTTTAGGGAAGATGGGCAGATTGCCCATCCTACGGGCTTCCCCATGGGTCCGGCGTTTTGTGCCGGTGCTTTTCGCCCTTCTGCCGCTATCCGCACAGGCTGAGGTCAAAGTCTTGTGTTCCGGGCGCTATGCCGGGGCGGCTGACATGCTGAACGCCGCCTATGGCAAATACGGCACGCTTTACGCGGGCGGCGACCACTTCCACATCCGGGATAATGTCGGCGCGACGCTGGATCTGTGGCGGCTGTGGAATGGCTTGCCCGACCTGAAGCTGCGGGAACCGGGCCGCTTTACCCCCGGCTGGCAGAACGACCCCCTGCTGCCCGGCGGAACTTTCTCTGCGCAGATGCGCGACGATCAGATCAACCGGGCCGTCCAGATCGTCAACACCCCAACACCGCCCGACCTGAGCGATCTGCAGCGTTACACCATCTCAGCCGTCCTCGATCTGGCGACGGTCGCGGGGCAAGACCCCGGCTGGTGGCATGATCCTGGTGCCATTGCGACCATGCCGGAAGGCGCGCAAAGATCGGCCCGACGGGCGACAACTGAGCCCCTGATCACTTGGCTCTACCTGTTGCAGGACGCGTCAATGGCCCCCTGGGAACCAGTCTGGCACCGGGCAACCCCGCAGGACGCAGCCCCCGCGATGCAAGACGACGCAGCAGCCTTTGCCGCCCCCCAAAGCCCCGCCAACCCAGCAGCCTTTGCCGCAGCCACCGCAGCCCTGACCGCATACAGCCCGGATGCCGCCCCCCTGCCCCTGACCAGGCCGGTTCACGCTTGCACCGCCACCCCCGCCGAATACGCCCTGTGGTCGGTTGAGGTGCTGGAGGGCCTGCGCGCCTCCCACGGGGGGCGTTTTGCCGACCTCATCACCTATCTGCCGACCAAAATGCGCGCCATTGCGGCAACCCAAATGGCATTGAGCGCGGTCTACGGCGCCGATCACCGCACCCTTGCCCAGCGGCGTGCGGTGCTGGATTGGGCCGCCAGCTTTGTGCCCGAGCCAGAGGTCAGGGCATGGCTCGACACCGGGCGGATCTATCTGGCGGGCTCGGTTTCCGACCTGATCCGCGTCACCGCCGATGCGCCGCTCGATGCACGCACCCTGCGCGCCCTGAACGTCCTGTCGGCCAGCGACCTGCGCCAGTTTGTCGAGGCGCAGACCAGACCGTCAGCACAGATGCAGCCCCTGCTGTCCGCCCTCGCCGCGCGCGAGTTTGTGTTGGGCGATCTGACAGCGGCGCGGCACCACCTGACCCTGCTGGCCACCGCCCCCAACCCGCCCCTGCCCGAAGTCACGGCGGCACTTTCGTCCCGCGGCCCTGAGGAAGTCCGTGTCGCCCGCGCGCTGCTGGCCCTCGATGCCCCCAGCGTCTGGCTGCGGACAGCCCCGACCTATCACCTGTGGGACGCCAACATCGCGGTGCGGAACGCTGGCACCCATCTTGCCGATCTGCCGGTCGAATTCCAATATGCCGGCTTTCTGGACCGTGATCTGAACGCGTGGTTGCTACAGGATCATGACGCCTACCGGGGCATGCATGGTTATACAATCGCGGCCCTTGACCGGATGAAATCACGCGGCCAGCTTTCCAGACCGGGGGCATCCTGGCCACAAACGGCCCTGACATTTCGCCCCTCTTCCCCCACAGCAGAGATGGCATTTCCCTTTGCAACACTGATCGCCGCAGCGGAACTTGATGGCCTTGGGCCCTGCGACGGGCTGACCAAAAAGCTAAGCTCGGTTCTGTTGGATTGGGCCGATCAAGGCAGCACCTCATGGCTCGGCCGCCACCTGCTTGACCACACCGCCTATGCCGAGACCCTGCGCCGCATCATCCTGCTCAACAAACGCAACCCCGGCGTGTTGGTGGATGGCAAGCCCGCCGGTCAACGCGCCTATGCCCTGCTCACCACCCGATTTCCGGCCACCCAAGCCGCCCGGTCAACGAAATACTGGTTCTACACGGCACAGGGCTGCCAGCACCAGGAAGCAGCCCCATTCAGCCTGCCACCAACGCCCGCAACGCCGCCACGATCCCCGCAACCGAGGGCAACGTGGCCGCATAGGCCGGCCCCGTGGCAATGAAACTGTCCTCGGCGGTCAACCGTGCCATACCGCTTCAACCCAACCTCAGCGGCCCAGGTCATCAGCGCCTCAGACACATTGCCCGACCGCCGACACTCATCAACGAACAGCACATGGCTGACCCCCTCCAGCGCCTGCGCCAGTGCGTCAAACGGCAACGGCGCAATCCAGCGCAGATCAATCACCCGCAGATCCAGTTCCGGCACCTTCGCCCGCGCCTGCTCGGCCAGATAGCGCCCGTTGCCATAGGTCACGATGGCCACCGGCCCGGTCCCTGCCACGCCAACCTCACCCAGCCCGATCCGCAGGTCCGGCGCAGGATAGCGCGTCATCCACAACCCGTCCTTCTCAGCCAACAGATCGCGCGCGCCATACAAGGCAATCGGCTCCACAAACACCACAACCCGCCCCTCATCCCGCGCCAACCGCACGCATTCGCGCAGCATCATCGCCGCATCCGCCCCGGTGGACGGCACCGCCACAATCACCCCCGGCAGATCGCGCAGCACGGACAGCGAGTTGTCATTGTGGAAATGCCCGCCGAACCCCTTCTGATAGCCCAACCCCGCAATCCGCAGCACCATCGGATTGGTGAACTGCCCGTTGGAAAAGAACGCCAGCGTCGCCGCCTCGCCCCTCAGCTGATCCTCGGCATTGTGCAGATAGGCGAGGAACTGAATCTCCGGCATCGGCACAAAGCCGTTCTGCGCCATGCCAATCGCCAGCCCCAGAATGCTCTGCTCATCCAGCAGCGTGTCAATCACCCGCCCGCGGCCAAACCGCGCCGACAGCTTTTGCGTGACGCCGTAAACGCCGCCCTTGCGCCCGACATCCTCGCCCATCAGCACGACCTCGGGGTTCTCCAGCATCAGATCGGTCATCGCCCAGTTGATGATCTGGACATCGGCTGCGGCTCGTCCATCGCCCGGATATCCGCGCCAAACACCGCCGCCCGCGCCTCTGCCCCCGGCCCGTTCCGCCGCACCGCCGCCCGCGCCGGCGGCACAATCGCCGCCATCACCTCAGCCGCCGTCGCCAGACTGAGGCCGCCGCACCACCTCAACCGCCCGCGTCGCCACCTCCTCCGCCGCCGCCAGATACTGCGCCAAGCGCCTCCTCAGGCGCCATCACGCCCGCCTCAGACATCAGCCGCACGGCATGCAACAACGGGTCCTGCGCCTCCTCAGCCTCCACCTCGTCGCGGATCAGATAGGTCGTCGGCACATCCGCCCCGGCATGGCCGTACAGCCGCACCATCCGCAAATGCAGCACCGCAGGCCGCCGCTTTGCCCGCACAAAGGCCGCCGCCTCACAGGCCACCCGGTAGCAATCATAGAAATCCAACCCGTCGGCGGCGAAATACTCCACCCCCGGCTTGGCCTTCAAATTCGCCGCAATCCAGCCCGGCGGCGACTTCGTCGAAATCCCGATCCCATTGTCCTCACAGACAAACAGCATCGGCAAGGGCGCACCCTGCCACGCCGCCCAGCCCGCCGCATTGAACGCCCCCTGCGCGGTGGAATGGTTGACCGAGGCATCGCCAAACGACGCCATCACCACCCCATCCGCCGCCAACAACGCCCGCTCCTGACGCGGCAGCCCCAAGCGAAAACGCCGCCCCCACCGCCTTGGGCAGATGCGACGCAATGGTCGAGGTTTGCGGCGGGATCATCAACCCGAACGACCCCAAAACCTTATGCCGCCCGCCCGAAATCGGGTCCTCGGACGACGCCGCAAACGACAACAGCATATCCCAAACCGGATCGCCCCCCGCCGCAAACCCGCGCGCAATCTGAAACGCCGCATCGCGGTAATGCAAAAACGCCATGTCATCGCCGCGCAGCGCAAGCGCCACCGCCGCCATCCCCTCATGCCCAGACGAGCCGATGGTGTAAAACCCCTGCCCCGCCCGCTGCATCACCCGCGCCGTCCGGTCCAACGCCCGCGACACGCAAGCCGCCCGAAACGCCGCCCGCGCGCCCTCAGCGCTCAACGGCCCCGCAGGCCCGCGCCCCAAAGGCAACTCCCCCGCCGCCACGCGCCGCAAGAAGTTCTCATGCACAATATCCGCTCTGTCCAAAGCCAGCCCTTACAAATTGGCAAAAATATCCCCGCCGGAGGCTCCCCCGGCGGGCCAAAACCGCCGCTAGAAGAACGCCTGCAACCCGGTAATCGCCCGGCCCAAGATCAGCGCATGCACATCATGCGTGCCCTCATAGGTGTTCACCGTCTCCAGGTTCACCATATGCCGCATGATCTGGTAATCTTCCTGAATGCCGTTGCCGCCATGCATGTCCCGCGCCATCCGTGCCGCATCCAGCGCCTTGCCGCAGTTGTTGCGCTTGACGATCGAAATCATCTCCGGCGCCGCATTCGCCTCATCCATCAACCGCCCCACCCGCAAAGACGCCTGCAAGCCCAGCGAAATCTCGGTCATCATGTTGGCCAGCTTCAACTGATACAGCTGCGTCTGCGCCAAAGGCTTGCCGAACTGCTTGCGGTCCAGCCCATATTGCCGCGCCGCTGACATGCAGAACTCCGCCGCCCCCAGCACGCCCCAGGAAATCCCGTACCGCGCCCGGTTCAGACAGCCAAACGGCCCCTTCAACCCCTCGACATGCGGCAGCAAAGCGTCCTCGCCCACCTCCACATCCTTCAGCACGATCTCGCCCGTGATCGAGGCCCGCAGCGACAGCTTGCCGCCGATCTTCGGCGCCGACAGCCCCTTGGTCCCCTTGTCCAGCACAAAGCCCCTGATCTTGCCGCCATGCGCCTCGGACTTGGCCCAGACCACGAACACATCCGCAATCGGCGCGTTCGAAATCCACATCTTGGCGCCGTTCAGCACATAACCAGTCGGCGGTTTTCTTCGCGACCGTCTTCATGCCCGCCGGGATCAGACCCGGCATCCGGCTCGGTCAGGCCAAAGCAGCCGATCCACTCACCCGACGCCAGCTTCGGCAGATACTTCATCCGCTGCGCCTCGGTCCCATAGGCATAAATCGGATACATCACCAAAGACGACTGCACCGACATCATCGACCGATAGCCCGAATCCACCCGCTCCACCTCCCGCGCGATCAGACCGTAGGCGACATAGGACGCGCCCAGCCCGCCGTATTCCTCGGGGATCGTGGTGCCCAACAAGCCCCATCTCGCCCATCTCGCGGAAAATCGCCGGATCGGTGCTCTCCTCGCGGTAGGCCGCAATCACCCGCGGCTGCAACTTGGTCTGCGCATAATCCCGCGCCGCATCGCGCAGCATCCGCTCTTCCTCGGTCAGCTGGTCGTCCAGCCGGAACGGGTCTTGCCAGTCAAACCGCCCCAGATCCGGGGCATCCTTGGCTTTCAGTTTCGGCTTGTCCATCACGTCCTCCATGCAAACTCATTTGACCCAATCATATTGCACAAACCGCCCAAAAAGCCTATCGAAACCAAATCGCCGCTCCATGAGGAAAACTCATATGCTCCCCCGCCGCTACCTGCCCTCCCTCCCCTCGCTGCTGGCGCTCGAGGCGCTGGACCGCCTCGGCTCCGCCTCTGCCGCAGCCGCCGAACTCAACCTGACCCAAGGCGCCATCTCGCGCCAACTTGCAGGTCATGGCCGACCAACTCGGCGTCCAACCTCACCACCGCGAGCAAGGCCGCCTGCACCCTGACCCCCGCCGCCCGCGACTACGTGGCCGAGGTCCGCCGCACCCTGACCACCCTTCCGCCGCCTCGCTGACCCTGCGCGCCAACCCGACCGGCGGCGCGCTGAACCTCGCCATCCTGCCCGCCTTCGGCATGCACTGGCTCGCCCCCCGCCTCGCCACTTTCGCCCGCCTGCACCCCGAGGTGACGGTCAACCTCTCCACCCGCCTCGCACCCTTTGACTTTGCCACCATCGCATTTCGACGCCGCCATCCACTATGGCCGTCAGGATTGGCCCGGCGCCGCCTATCTCAAACTGATGGACGAAGACGTGCTCGCCGTCGCCGCCCCCAGCCTGACCCAACCCCTGAACCGCCGCCACAAGACGCCCTGACCCTGCCCCTCCTGCAACTGCAAAGCCGCCCCGGCGACTGGCCCCGCTGGCTCGCCCATCACGGCCACGCCCAACCAACGCCCCCCCGCCATGCTGTTCGACCAGTTCGCCACCATGCAACAGGCCGCCATCCACGGCCTCGGTGCCGCCATCCTGCCCCTGTTCCTGATCGAACAAGACCTCGCCCAGGACCGCCTGATCCCGCTCTACGGCCCGCCGATCCGCGCCCAAGGCGCCTATTACCTCGTCTGGCCGCAAAACCGCCCGCCCCGCGCGCCGCTGACCTCCTTCACAAGCTGGCTCACCAACCAACTCCCCTGACTTCACTACCCCCAGTTATCCCAGAACGACTGGCGGGCTGCCCCCTTGCCTTCCCCCCACGCCCCCGCCAATCTGCCGCCAAAGCACGGAGCGCGACATGCCCCCCCAGACCCACACGACCCCCAAAACCATCGGTGACGTCTCCTTCTGGTATGCCGACATCGGCCTGCCGGGCCACGCCCACCGCTGGACGGCGACACCACCGCCGATGTCGCCATCATCGGCGCGGGCTATACCGGGCTCTGGACGGCCTATTACCTCAAGAAAGCCCAGCCCTCCCTCAACGTGCTGGTGATCGAAAAAGACTTCGCCGGCTTTGGCGCCTCGGGCCGCAATGGCGGCTGGCTGATGGGCACCATGCCTGGAACCACGACCGCTACGCCGCCCAAACCTCACGCGCAGCGGTGCTGGACATGAGTGCCGCGCTGGAAACCACCGTGGAAGAGGTGATCCGCGTCGGCGAGGCTGAGGGCATCGACGCCGACATCCTGCCGCGTGGATGAGCTGTGCGTCGCCACCCACCCCGCCCATATGCAGCGCCTGCAGACCACCATCGCCGACCATCAGCAATGGGGCGAAGGCCACCGGATGCCGCGAACTATCAGCGCCGAAGAAAGCCTGTCGCGCATCAATATCCCCGGCACGCTGGGCGCGCATGGTGATGTCCGGCATGGCCCGCATCCAACCCGCCAAACTGGTGCGCGGGCTGGCGGATGTGGTGGAACGCATGGGCGTGCGGATCGTCGAGGGCACCGCCGTCACCGAATATGAAAAGGGCCACGTCACCACCACCCGGGGCCGCGTGAAAGCCCCGATCATCCTGCGCGCCACCGAAGGCTTTACCGCCGGGATCAAGGGCCACAAACGCGACTGGCTGCCGCTGAACTCTGCCCAGGTCGCCACGCCCCCCCTGCCGGCTGAGGTTTGGGAGAAGATCGGCTGGGACGGCCATGAGCTGTTCCACGACTTCTACAACTCCTACTGCTACTGCCAACGCACCCGCGAAGGCCGCATCACGGTGGGCGCGCGCGGCGTGCCCTACCTCTATGGCTCAGCGATGGACCGCAACGGCGCGCCTGATACCGTGACCATTCAGCGCCTGACCGAGATCCTGCACCGCCACTTCCCCGCCGCCATCCCGTTCGGGGTGGACCACGCCTGGTGCGGCGTCATCGGCGTGCCGCGCGACTGGTGCGCGACGGTGGGCTTGGATGCCTCCACCGGCCTCGGCTGGGCGGGCGGCTATGTGGGCGTGGGGGTCAGCACCTCAAACCTCGCCGGGCAAACGCTGGCCGATCTGGCGCTGGGCCGCGATACTGCGATCACCCATCTGCCTTGGGTCAACCGCAAGGTGCGCCAGTGGGAACCGGAACCGCTGCGGTGGCTGGGCGTGCACAGCATGTACCAGCTCTATGGTGCCGCCGATTTCCGCGAGACGGTGCACAACACGCCGCCCTCACGGCTGGCAGCGTTTGGCAACTGGCTGACCGGGCGCTGAGGCTGCGACCGCCCCAGCACCCAACCTCAACCGCCGATCACCTGATCCGCGACAGCGTCTGACCGCAGGATATCCGCCAGCGTCAGGCTCTCAATCAGCACCAGATACGACCAGAACACCTCGGCGAACACCTTGCGGATCCGGCAGCTTTCCTCATCCAGACAATCGTCGCAGCGCTGATAGGCCCGGCGCGACAGACAGGGCAGCGGCGCAATCGGCCCGTCGATCATCCGCAACAGCTCCGAAATCGACACCTGCTCCGGCGGCTTTATCAGCTGATAGCCACCCGACCGCCCCCGCGTAGACCCGAGGATGCCAGCGTTGCGGATCTCCAGCAGGATATGCTCCAGAAACCGTTTGGGCGCGCCAGAGCGTTTGGCGATCTCTTCGATGGTCAAAGCTTCGGGCGCAGGTCTGGCCGCCTCATCCGCGAGGGTCAGCAGGGCCTTCAACGCATATTTCATTTTCTGGGTGATCATATCCGTGACCTGAAGCGTGTTGTCCTGGACCTGACGCATAGCTTCAGGTTAGCCCCGCCCTAAGGGAAATACCCTATGCAAATGCGATGCAATCCGCTTTAGACCGCAACCGCAATTAACGCAACGCAGCGCGCATCAAAATGGCCGCAAATCGGGCCAATCGCGCAGGGCAAACCGTCTCGCCAGATGGCCCCCGCCAACTGCGCCCCAACCGGCCTCCGCCCAAAATAATCAAATAAAGTTGCATTTGCCACAAAATGGACCCAGCGGCTCCACCAAACCGGGAGAATTGGCCCCATTTTCGCCCCAACCGACCCATAAAATTCATCAATAATTATGTGGTCCCCGGATCGGTCGCTTTTGCGGATGGAGAGAAACAAATGATAGTCACTGGCACTTCGGGCAATAACACCCTGAACGGCTCCAGCAGCGCCGATACGATTTACGGCCTTGATGGCAACGACATGCTGAACGGCTTTAACGGCAATGACAGCCTCGACGGCGGCAACGGCGATGACACGCTGGCGGGCGGCGCGGGCAATGACCGCCTCTATGGTGGCGCAGGCAGCGACACGGCCGACTATTCATCCTCCAGCGCAGCGGTCACGATCAATCTGGCCACCAACTTCGCCGATGGCGGCGATGCCACCGGCGACACCCTCAGCGGGATAGAGAACCTGATCGGCAGCGCGGGCGCAGACTCGCTGACCGGCGACGAGACCGCCAACTTCTTCATCGGCGGGGCCGGTGCCGATACGATCACGGGCGGGGCCGGTGATGACACCGTGTCCTATGCCGCCTCTTCCGCAGCCGTGAAGGTGAACCTCTCGGCTGGGGTCATCACCGGCTTTGGCTATGGCGGCGATGCCCAGGGCGATGTGCTCATGGGTATCCAGAACCTGATCGGGTCGAATTACGACGACACGCTGACCGGCGAACAGGTGCTCAACAACGTGCTGTGGGGCGGCGCGGGCAATGACGTGCTGGACGGCAAGACCGGCATCGACACGATGTATGGCGGCACCGGCGACGATACGTTCGTGGTCGATTCCACCCGCGTCTCCGACGGCAATTCCGTCACGGATATCCTTGACACCATTGTCGAAAACGCGGGCGAAGGCAACGATACGGTTGTGACCACGGTCAACTGGACGCTGGGCGACAATTTCGAAAACCTGAAGATGAAGGATCAGTTCGATCTGGTGGGCATCGGCAACGCGCTCGACAACGTGATGACCGGCAACTCGGGCACACAGGGCACCATCGGCCAGCGCGGCTTTAACCTGCTGAAGGGTCTGGGCGGCAATGACACCCTGATCGGCAATGGCGGCAACGATACGCTGGACGGCGGCACCGGCGATGACCGCATGGTCGGCGGCAAACAAAGCGACACCTATGTCGTGGACAGCATCGGCGACACGGTGGTTGAAAACTCTGGCGGGGGTCTGGATACCGTCATCTCCTCTATCTCGTACAACCTGTCGAGCAACCTCGAAAACCTGATCCTCAGCGGCAGCCAGAATCTGACCGGCACCGGCAACGGCTATACCAACCGCATCACCGGCAATGAGGGCAACAACCTGCTGATGGGCATGAACGGCAACGACACGCTGTTCGGCAACGAAGGCAATGACACGCTCGACGGCGGCAATGGCAATGACAGCATGGTCGGCGGCGCGGGCGATGACCTGTATCTGGTGGACGCCAGCCGCGACAAGATCGTGGAACTGTCCAATGCCGGGACCGATACCGTTGAAACCGCGCTCAGCTATGCGCTCGGCCTCAACCTCGAAAACCTGACCCTGACGGGCACCGACGCCGTCGAAGGCACCGGCAACGGGCTGGACAACCTTCTGTCCGGCAACACCGGTGACAACCTGCTGACCGGGGGGGCTGGCAACGACACGCTGCTCGGCAATGACGGCAATGACACGCTGGATGGCGGCACCGGGTCCGATGCGATGGCAGGCGGCACCGGCAATGATGAATACATCGTCGACTCGGTCAACGACACCACGACAGAGGCGCTGAACGGCGGCACCGACAATGTCACCGCCTTGGTCTCCTGGACCCTGTCCGACAATACCGAAAACCTCACCCTGATCGGCACCCAAAGCACCAGCGGCACCGGCAACAGCCTCGCCAACATGATAATCGGCAACACCGGCGCCAACCTGCTGGCAGGCAACGGCGGGTCCGACACGATCTATGGCGGCAAGGGCAATGACACGATCGACGCGGGCGCGGGCAGCGACCTGCTTTATGGGGGTGAGGGCAATGACCTCTACATCATCAACGGCGCGACCAACACGCTGGTCGAGGACGCCGATGGCGGCATCGACACCGTGCAAAGCTCTGCCACCTACACCCTGCAGGCAGAGTTTGAACATCTGACCCTGACCGGCACCAACAACAGCAGCGCCACCGGAAACGGGCTGGACAACATCCTGACAGGCAACACCGGCAACAACAACATTTCGGGCATGGACGGCGTCGACAAACTCTATGGCGGCGATGGCAATGACACGCTCGATGGCGGCACTGGCGCGGATTCCATGGTCGGCGGCAACGGTAACGACACATACTACGTCGACGACCTCGGCGACCGGGTCTTTGAAGTGTCAACCGGCGGCTATGATACCGTCGTCACCTCAATCTCGCTGACCCTCGCCAATTATGTTGAGGCGATGTCGATCCTCGGCAATGCCGACATCAACGCCACCGGCAACACGCTGGACAATGATATCTATGGCGCGGGCGGCGCCAACCTGCTGTCCGGCATGGACGGCAATGACACGCTCAGCGGTGGCAACGGCAACGACACGCTGGACGGCGGGCGCGGCGCCGACAGCATGATCGGCGGCAATGGCAATGACACCTATATCGTCGACAACCTGCTCGACACCGTGGTTGAGACAAACAACAGCGGCACCGATACCGTCCTGTCCAGCGTGGCCTATAACTTGGGCACCGGGCTCGAAAACCTGATCCTGTCCGGCACCGCCGGGCTTCAGGGCACCGGCAACGCGCTGGATAATGAGATCACCGGCAACACCGGCTCCAACCTGCTCAGCGGGCTGAACGGCGACGACACCCTGTACGGCGGCAACGGCAACGACACGCTGGATGGCGGCGGCGGCAAGGATCTCATGTTCGGCGGCGCTGGCAACGACACCTACCGCGTCGACAACAATGGCGATGTGATTGTTGAGGATTCGGGCGGCGGCACCGATCTGGTCTTTGCCAGCCTGTCCTGGACGCTGGCCGACAATCTCGAAAAACTGACCCTCGATGGCACCGGCAATATCGACGGCACCGGCAACGACGCGGCCAACATGCTGACCGGCAACTCTGGCAACAATGCGCTAAGCGGGCTTGGCGGCAATGACACGCTCTATGGCGGCGATGGCAATGACTTCCTCGACGGCGGCACGGGCAGCGACCAGATGGTGGGCGGCAATGGCGATGACAGCTATGTCGTCGACAGCATCGGCGACCGCGTGGTCGAAACCTCTACCGGTGGCACCGACATCGTGAACGCCTCGGTCAGCCTGACCCTCGCCAACTACCTCGAAAACCTCAACCTGACCGGCAATGCCGACCTGACCGGCACCGGCAACGTGCTGAACAACCTGATCTACGGCAACAGCGGCAACAACCTGCTCAGCGGTGGGTCAGGCGGCAGCGACACGCTGCTGGGCGGTGGCGGCAATGACACGCTGGACGGCGGCAATGGGGCTGACAGCATGGCCGGCGGCAATGGCAATGATGTCTACAAGGTCGACAATGTCGGCGACGTGCTGGTCGAAAACGCAGGCCAAGGCAACGATACCGTGCTCAGCACCATCACCTATACCCTTGGCGCCAATTTCGAAAACCTGACGCTCGCGGGCAGTCTGGCCGCCACAGCCACCGGCAACGATGGCAAGAACATCCTGATCGGCAATGCCGCCACCAACAAACTGTTCGGCATGGATGGCAATGACACGATGATCGGCGGCGGGGGCAATGACCAGCTGACCGGCGGGGCGGGGGCCGACCATTTCGTGTACCTAACCGGCTCCAACGGCACCGACACCATCACCGACTTCAACGCCACCACTGCCGGCCCCCCCGAAGGCGATGTGTTGGAGTTTCAGGGCCTGCTGCAAGGCAACTTCGCCTATGTCGGCAGCGACACGTTCAGCGCCAGCGGCAACACCGAGGCGCGGGTCTTCGGCTCCACCGTTCAGCTCGATTTCGACGGCAACGGCAGATTGGACCTGTCCATTATCCTGACCGGCCTGACGAGCGCGTCGCAACTGCATATGTCAGACTTCCTGTTTGTCTGACCGAAGGATCAGAAACAAACCGGGGCGGAGACACCTCCGCCCCCTTGCACCCAAGTTGGGCCGAATGGCCCATCCTACCCCTGACCAGATCCAGCCCTTTGACCAAAACCCCTAAACCTTGCCTAAAACTTTCGCCCCTTACATTTTGGCTCAAATATCCCACGGGGGGCCACATTGGGGAACCCAATGTGGCATGGGGGTGTGAAACCCCCAGCCAGCCCCACCACAGCCCCAGTTGCGACCCATTCGCAACCTGCTTAAAATGCGGTTAATAAAAAACGACAAGCCATTGATATAAATCAACAACACCCGCTGTCGCGCACACGGACACTTTCACGCTCACCGCGCCAGAAGCGCCTCAATCTCCGCCCGTGACGGCATCGACGGCGCCGTCCCCGCCCGCGTCACCGATATCCCCGCCGTGGCCGATCCGAACCGCACCGCAGCCACCGGGTCCATCCCCTCAGCCAAGGCCGCCGCGAAACCGCCGTTGAAGGCGTCGCCCGCCCCGGTCGTCTCGACCACCGGCCCCGCGTTGAATGGCGGCACATGAACGGTCCGCGTCCCGTCATGGAACAGCGCACCCTTCTCGCCCAGCGTCAAAATAGCCGCCCCCGCCCCCATCGCCAGCAAAGCCCGCGCCGCAGCCTCCGCGCTTTCAAGCGAGGTCACGGCAATCCCGGTCAGCGCCTCAGCCTCGGTTTCATTCGGCGTCACATAGTCACAATAGCTGACCATCCCCGCAGGCAACTCCGCCGCCGGGGCCGGGTTCAGGATCGTGACAACCCCCGCCGCCCGCGCCAGTTTCAGGGCGTGCAAGGCCACCGGAATGGGCTGCTCCAACTGGGTGATGAACACCGCAGCCCCCCGGATCAACCCGGCATTGGCATCGACATCCGCCGTCAGTAATCTCTGCCGCAGCCCCGGGCGAGATGATGATCGCATTGTTCCCCGTGGCATCCTCAACAAAGATATAGGCCGCCCCGGTATAGCTGCCCGGATCCTGCACCACAGCCGGATGAACCCCCGCCTTCTTCCACGTCGCCAGCGCGATCTCAGCAAAGGCATCCTTGCCCAGCCGGAGATGAAATGCGTCTCCGCCCCCGCCATCGCCGCCGCCACCGCCTGATTGGAGCCCTTGCCCCCCGGTCCCAGCACAAAGCTCTTCCCGATGATCGTCTCGCCCATCTTCGGCTGACGCGCCGCCCGGTAAGAGGTGTCCGCCACGAAGACACCCAGAATAACAACCTTGCCCATATTATACCTCTGGCGCGATCACGCCCTTGCGAAAGATGAAACAGCCATAGAACCGCCGCTCCCCGGTCTGGATGACCGCATAGGCCTGCTTGGCCTGCGTCGTAAAAGTCGAACCGCTCGATCGACTGACCATCTCCCGCTGCGCGCCCCTCGGCCGCATCGATCGCCGCCTGAACCTCGGCCTGCACCGGTTCGATCCGCTTGGGGTCGCCCACAACCTCCATCCGGGCCGCGAAATCATCAACAAACGTATCCAGCGGCAACACTGACAGCACCGCCTCTGACGCCTCAGCGCAGGTCAGGTTCTCCATCCTCAGGACTCGCCCCAGCACGGTCTGCCGGGCCATCGCTGTCGGCCGGAAAGTTGGTGTCGGCAATCACAAGCGTATCGCCATGCCCCATCGCCCGCAGCGCGTACAGCACGTCAGCATTCAGCCGGTTGTCCAGATTCTTCAGCATGTCAGTCCCCCCTCAAGCCCTGAAATGGTCGCGCACAGCCAAGGCCAGCGCAAGCCCCAGTGCAACCTGCGCCCCGGCCTCGTAATGGATGCCATCAACCGGGCTGACCTGAATGATCTTTCCGGCGTCAAAGAACCCCACGCCCAGCCGCTTCGTCATCGTCTGGATCGCGGCGGCAAGCCCCTGCGACTTGGCCGCGCCCCCAGCAAACATCTCCTCCAGACAGCCCGCCTCAAGTATCGGCGGCGGGGCCACGACCAGAACCGCAGGCGCCCCCCCTGTCCCAGACCCGTCAACCCCGGCCCCCGCGCCTTGGATCACCCGCACCAGCCGGTCCAGAAAGAAGGCGATGTCAGCGGCGCTGACATGGAAACAGTTCTTCAGATCATTGGTGCCCAGCATCAGGATCACCATGTCCAGCGGCTTATGGCTTTCCAGAAGCGAGGGCAGCACCCGGATGCCGCTGCGATGCTCACCCTCCATCGGGTCATCAAGGACCGTGGTGCGCCCCGGCTGCCCCTCGGCAATCACCTCAAACCCCACCCCTAGTTTGTGCGCCATGACCGAGGGCCACCGCGCCTCATGCCCAAACCGTCCGGCCCCATCCAGATCGGGCATCGGCTGCGTGCCATGGGTATTGCTGTCGCCAAAACACAAGATCGTCCGCATCCGCCCCTCCTGAAAAACCGACCCGACAGGCCGCAGGATCAGACCTAGCCGAGCACGCCGGGCCTGTCCACCGCCGCCGTTTCCGCCTCAGTCGTCCCCCCTTGGATAGACAGGCCAAGCCCCCGGCGCAGATGATCCAGTCAAAAGAGCTGTCCGTGCCCCTGCCCCAGAAGACATCGCCCCGAAACGGCCTGTGCCGCAGCCCCAACCGAAGGCAATCATGCCGAACTTGCATCGAATTTGGGGATGCATTGACCAGAGTTTCTGCCTACATTCGTCGCGACAGTTGAGGGGGGACGACATGAAAACACGGACTTGGGACAGGCAGAACAAGGGCGCATTGACCTTTACCGAACTGGGCTTTGGCACCGCCCCCATCGGCGGACTGTATCGCCCCGTCACCGCAGAAGAGGCGCATCAGACCATGGCCCGCGCCTGGGATCTGGGTGTGCGCTACTTCGACACCGCGCCGCTCTACGGCCTCGGCCAGTCCGAAACCCGCCTCAACCGCCTGCTGCAGGGCCGCAACCGCGACGACTACATCGTGTCGTCCAAGGTTGGCCGCTGGCTGCGCCGCTCAGCCCCCGGTGAGACGCCCGAAGGCATCGGCAAATGGTTCGACGTGCCAAACCGTCAGGCGATCTACGACTACACCCGCGACGGCGTGCTGAAGTCCTTTGAGTTCACGCTGGAACGCACCGGGCTGGACCGGATCGACATTCTCTATGTCCACGACCTCGACGTCTGGACCCACGGCTCTGTCGCCAAGATGGAGCATTACCGCGATCAGTTCATGGCGGGCGGCTATGCAGCACTGATCGAGTTGCGCGATCAGGGCGTGGTCCGCGCCATCGGCGGCGGCATCAACGAATGGCAACAATGCCAATGGCTGGCTGAGCGGGGCGATTTTGACCTGTTCCTGCTGGCAGGCCGCTATACCCTGCTGGAGCAAGAGGCGCTGACCACCTTCCTGCCGCTCTGCCAACAGCGCGGCATCGGCATCGTGACCGGCGGCCCCTACAACTCTGGCATCCTCGCCACCGGCCCGAAACCCGGCGCATTCTACAACTACGAACCCGCGCCAGAGCCGATCCTTGAGAAAGTGCGCCGGATAGAGGCGCTATGTACCGCGCATAACACCCGCATGGTCGACGCCGCGTTTCAGTTCCCGCTGCTGCACCCCTGCACCGTCTCGGTCATCCCCGGTGCCCAGACCCCGGCTGAGGTAGAGGCCAACGCCCGCGCCGCCGCCGCCGTGATCCCGCAGGCCTTGTGGGCCGACCTGAAGGCGCAGGGCCTGATGCATCCCGACGCCCCAACTGGCTGACAGCTACTCGGCCTCAAACAAATCAGGCCGGGTTTGCACCAAAGGCTCCAACCTGCTGACAAGCTGGCTCAGGTGATAGCGCGTGGCCTCACGCGCCGCCACCGGGTCGCGGGCCTCAATCGCCGCGACAATGGCCTGATGTTCGGTCAGACGTCTCATGGTTCCGGCCCGGCTGCGGCAGGATCAACTGCCGCGCCCGGTTGACATGAACCCAAGCCGTGTCGGCCAAGGTCGCCAGCCGCGGAAACCCGGTGAACGACAAGATCAGCTCATGCATCGCCGCATCTGCGAGGTAAAACCCCGCATGATCGCCATCTTCCGCCAGCCCGGCCTGCAGACGCAAATTGCGGCGCAGCAGCACGACCTGTTCATCCTGCACCTCCCGCGCCACCCGCTCCACCGCCGCCAGTTCCAGCGCCTCGCGCAGAAACGCCCCTTCCCGCACCTCAGCCAAAGATAACCGCGCGACAAAGCTGCCGGCCTGCGGCACGATCTTGACCAGATGCTCCGTCGCCAGCCGCGCCAACGCCTCGGACACCGGACTGCGCGACACGCCCAACGTCTCACAGATCTCAGGCTTGCGCAGGATTTCGCCGGGCCGCAGTTGCAAGGACAAGATCGCCTCACGCAGGCTGGCATAGACCTTCTGCGCCAAAGACCCCTGAAACGCCGCCAACGGCCGCAGCTTTTGGCGCATGGACAGCGTGCTGTCCGCGATACCCCCTTGATCTGCCATGCCATCACCCTTATCATGCTAGCATGTTAGCTGGTCCGCCAGCCCAGTCAAGCCAAGTCCATTCAAGCCTAGCCCCATTCTGAAAGGCCCGCCCCATGCCCCCAACCACAATCCGCCTGCACCCGGCTGACAATGTGCATGATCGCCTTGGCCGACCTGACCGCAGGCACCACTGTGCCAGAGCTGGCAGCGCCCCTCGCCCACGCCATCCCGCGCGGCCACAAGATCGCCACAACAGCCATTGCCCCCGGCCAGAACGTGCTGCGCTATGGCCAGATCATCGGCGTGGCGACCGCGCCCATCGCGGCAGGCGACCACATCCACAGCCACAACCTCGGCATGGGGACGCATGACCTCGACTATGCCTTCGCCTCCGAACACAACCCGCAACCCGTGGTGACCGAAAAGCGCACCTTCATGGGCTATCACCGCGCCGACGGCACCGTGGGCACCCGCAACTATCTGGGCATCCTGACCTCGGTCAACTGCTCCGGCTCCGTCGCCAAATTCATCGCCGAAGCGACTGGAGCGGGACGGCTGGCTGAACGACTTCCCCAATATCGACGGCGTCGTGCCCATCGTCCACGGCACCGGCTGCGGCATGAGCGGTCAAGGATGAGGGCTATGACACCCTGTTCCGCACCCTGCAGGGCTATGCGCGCAACCCGAACTTTGGCGGCATCCTGCTGGTGGGTCTGGGCTGCGAGGTCATGCAGATCCCCGACCTGATCGGCGCAGGCCGGATGCGCAAGGACGGCAATTTCCGCTACATGACCATCCAGCAGACCGGCGGCACCCGCAAAACCATCGACCGTGGCATCGCCGTGCTGAAGGAAATGGCCGTCGTCGCCAATCGAATTCGCCCGTGCGCCTGCGGGGCTGGAACATCTGATGATCGGCATGCAATGCGGCGGCTCTGACGGCTATTCCGGCATCACCGCCAACCCCGCCCTCGGCGCCGCCTCTGACCTGATCGTCGCCCATGGCGGCACCACGATCCTGTCCGAAACGCCTGAAATCTACGGCGCCGAACACCTGCTGACCCGCCGCGCCGTGATCGCGCGAAGTCGGCGAAAAGATCGTCGACCGCATCAAGTGGTGGGAAGACTACACCGCCCGCAATGGCGGCGAGATGGACAACAACCCCTCCCCCGGCAACAAGAAGGGCGGGCTTGACCACCATCCTGGAAAAGAGCCTCGGCGCCGTGGCCAAGGGCGGCACCGCCCCCCTGACCCAGGTCTACAAATTCGCCGAACCCATCACCGAACGCGGCTTTGTCTACATGGACAGCCCCGGCTACGACCCGACCTCGGTCACCGGCCAGATCGCATGCGGCGCCAACCTGATCGTGTTCACCACCGGGCGCGGTTCGGTCTCAGGCTACAAACCCACGCCTTGCATCAAACTTGCCACCAACTACCGAAATGTATGACCGGCATGAGCGAGGACATGGACGTCAACTGCGGCGACATCATCACCGAAGGCGTGTCCCTGCAGGCCAAGGCAGAGGAGATCTTCGAGACTGTTCCTGCGCGTCGCCTCGGGCGAGGAAACCAAATCCGAGGAACTCGGCTTTGGCGGGGCAGAGTTCGTGCCATGGGCCATGGGCGCGGTGATGTAGGCGAACACCGGAACCAAGCACGATTTTTCTGCGAAAAATCAAGTAAGCCCGACCTTCTGCGAAAAACCAGACTCTTCTGATTTTTCGCAGAAAAATCGGGGCCTCAGGCCTTGCCCCGCATCACCTCACGCCGGGCGAGGCTGGCGGCGGGCCAATAGACCTTGCGGTCGTAATACTCCGGCACCACCGGCACGCGGTCGTCCAACACCAGCCAGGGCTGCTTGGTCGCGGTGAAGATATGGATATCCGGCGGGCACTGCCGCCGGATCATCCAGCGTGCCGACCCGCACAAAGACCACCTTGCGCCCCGCCCCGGCATAGTGGCTCCACAACGCGACTTTGCAGTCCGGACAGCGCGCCACGATCTGCCCCTTGCCGGAATTGGAGGGCATGGCAATCTCCTCCGGCGCCCCGTCCAACACCTCAAAATACCCCGCCTCAATCATCGCATTCAGCGCAAAGGCCGATCCGGTTTCCCGCTGGCACCAGGTGCAATGGCAGGCATGAACGAACAACGGCGTGTTGGTCATCCGGTAGCGGACCGACCCACAGGTGCATCTTCCTTCCATCGCCAACTCCCTAATTTCAGGTTAACTAAAATCACCAACCAATTGATAATTAACAGTTTACCAAAGTGTCCACATGTGGACACCCCCAACGCTCATCCAGCGTGACCGCCTGAAACCCACGTCTTGACCCGCGCCATGAAATCCTCACCGCGCTTTTCGAAGTTCGGATATTGATCGAAGGACGCCGCCGCCGGGGCCAGCAAAACCACCTCCCCCGCCACCGCCTCCTCAGCCGCCCGCGCCACCGCCCGCTCCATCGTTTCGCAAATCTCATGCGGCACGTCGCCCAGTTCCAGCGCGAAATCCCGCGCCGAATGGCCGATCAGATAGGCCTTCTGAACCGAGCCGACAAAGGGCAGCAACCCCTTGATCCCGCCATCCTTGCCCAAGCCGCCTGCAATCCAGCGGATCTTCGCGAAAGGCCTGCAGCGCCTTGGCCGCTGAATCCACATTGGTCGCCTTGCTGTCGTTGACGAAGCGCACCCCGTCCCGTTCGCCCACCAACTGGCTGCGGTGCGGCAGGCCGGCGAACGACTGAAACGCCCCCTCGATCAGCTTGGGCGCGATGCCCAGCGACCGGCAGGCCGCATAGGCCGCGCAGGCATTCTGATGATTATGCGCCCCCGGCAACCCCGTCAACCTCGCGCAGGTCGATCGACGCCACCTGTTTGCCCCGCCGCCATTCCGCCAGAAACCCCTTGCGGGCAAAGACCGACCAGCCGAACCCCTCCAGCTTTTGCCCCGACGAGACCCGGATCACCCGGTCATCCTGCGGCCCCTCGGCCATCTGGCCCGCCAGATAGCGCCCCTCGGCCTCATCCACCCCGATCACCGCGCGGTCCGGCCCGCCCTCGGCGAACAGCCGCCGCTTGGCCGCGAAATAGCCGCCCATGCCGCCATGCCGGTCCAGATGATCGGGCGACAGGTTGGTGAACACCGCCACATCCGGCGTCAGCGCGCGGGCCAGATCGGTCTGATAGCTGGACAGTTCCAGCACCACCACCTCGCCATCCTGCGCCGGGTCGATGTCCAGCACCCCGCGCCCGATATTGCCCGCCATCTGCGTCGGCCGCCCCGCCACCTGCAAGATATGGTGGATCAGCGCCGTCGTCGTCGATTTGCCGTTCGATCCGGTCACGCAGATCACCCGCGGCGTCGTCTCGAACTCGTCCCATTCCGGCGTGGCATAGCTGCGGAAGAACAGCCCGATGTCATTGTCGACCGGCACCCCCAGCTCCAGCGCGCGGGCGATCACCTTGTTGGGCGTCGGGTACAGATGCGGGATGCCGGGCGAGGTGACCAGGCAGCGCCACCCCCTCCAACGCCGCCATGGCGGGTCAGGTCGGTGCAGGCAAAGCCCTCGGCCTCGGCCTTGGCCCGCGCCTCGGGGCTGTCGTCCCACAGCAGCGGCTCGGCCCCGCCCGCGATCAGCGCCCGCGCCGTCGCCAGCCCCGACCGCCCCAGACCCCAGCACTGCAACCTTCTGCCCCTGATAGCCCTTGAACCGGAATCATCGCCGCCCTCCATTTTGATCCGCCGACCATGCCCCGCGCCGTCGCCCGCCGCAAGCAGAGCGGTTTTGAACCGGGTTTCCGGGAAATCATGGGCAGAGGGACGGCGGTCTGGGAATTCATCGGATCAGGAAATCAAAACGAATCACTTTCCCGTGCCTGGCGTGGGATTTTCAGCCATTTTTGGCCAGATTCCGCCGAAATGTTCGAAATGTGCTAGACAGCTCTACCCAAGCCCAGCCCTCCGGCGCAGGATGAGCCATCCCAACGGGAAATTATGGGAATAAATTTTGCGCCGCCATAATATCTATATATGGTGACACTTTGAGTGCGCTGCCCCATATGTCGAAAATCCGCCCCATACCCCCATCTACATGACCACAAAATGCTGTTTTTTCGGCCACAGTGGACACAAGATCTGCGAGATACGGGCCGAGATACCTGTTGATTTCCATGAATTCCCATGGCATCCCTCTAAGCACGATGAAACGGCAACACGAGGCAGGGGCAGCCTAAAGACCCCGAATAGGCGACAAGAAGAACGAGGCAGGTTTCACAGGCCACGTTTCATCAAACGAAGATCCTAAGCGCGGGCGAGCAGCGTCTCCCCCAAGACGGCACGCGCAGAAGGACAGACCCCATGTGGGGACAGTCGGCGGATCGAGTGTGGCAGCCCTCGATCCGCCGTTTTCATTTTCGGACCCCCCTTACGGGGCCGCGTATAAGGTCGGAACGGCGTGGTGCAGGAGGCGTTCAAGGGCGAGTTCTACCAGAAGGTAGACAGCAAGGCTCGGGTATCGATCCCAGCCCAGATGCGCCGCATCCTTGAACAAGGCGATCCCGCCTGATGACGAACGGTCCCGCCCCCGCGTAGTCATCATCTACGGTGCCGGCGGCTCTCATGCCCAGTGCTATTCGATGGCAGGCGCCCAGCGGCTTTACGCCACGATTTACAGCCATGAAGAAGGCTCGGAACTGCGCGATGAGTTGGAAACAGCCTTCGTGTCGCGCTCTATCGACGTCGAGGTTGACGACGATGGCCGCATCGTGCTGCCGCCCAAGGTGCGCGTCAACGCATGGGTGTCTCGGCTGAGGATATGGCAAAGGGCTTTTCCGCCGACCTTCGCAGGTAAGCTTGACCGGTTTGAAATCTGGAAATCCGAAACATATGATGTCAGAGACTTCGGACATCGGCAGCGTCAGCCCCGATATTCGCAGGCGTCTGACGCCGCCAAAGACATAGGGGGACCGCACGTGGAAAACAGCGATCCGCTGCCCGGTCGCCCTGAAACTACCCCGGCACATATCCCGGTCCTGTTGCGCCCTCTGCTGGCAGCAGGTCGCCCCGGTTCAGGGCGTCTGGCTTGATGGCACCTTTGGCCTGGGCGGCTATGCCGCGGGCCTGCTGGCCGCCGGGGCCGCCAAGGTCATCGGCATTGACCGCGACCCGCTGGCGCTGGAACTGGCCGCCCCTTGGGCGGGCGACTATGGCGACCGTCTGCGTGCTGGTCGCCGGCACCTTCTCCAACCTCGACACGCTTGCCGGCGAACCGCTGGACGGCGTCGTGCTGGACCTTGGCGTGTCCTCCATGCAGATCGACCAGGCCGAACGCGGCTTTTCGTTCCAGAAAGACGGCCCCCTGGACATGCGGATGAGCCAGTCTGGCCAAAGCGCCGCCGATCTGGTGAACACCGCCGCCGAAGGCACCCTGGCCGACATCCTGTACCTCTACGGCGAAGAGCGCGCCTCCCGCCGCATCGCCCGCGCTATCGTCGAGGCCGCGCAAAGACCCGATCACCACCACCCTGCGTCTGGCCGAGATTGTCGCCAAATGCCTGCCGCGCCCAAAACCCGGCCAAAGCCACCCCGCCACCCGCAGCTTTCAGGCGCTGCGCATCGCGGTGAATGAGCGAATATGCCGAACTGGCCCAAGGTCTTGCCGCCGCCGAACGCGCGCTGAAACCCGGTGGCCTGCTCGCCGTCGTCAGCTTTCATCAGCACCGAAGACCGCATCGTCAAACGCTTCCTGCAAATCGCCTCGGGCCACGAATCCAACGCCAACCGCTATGCCCCCGCCACCATACAGGCCGTCGCGCGGTTTGATCTGGTCAGCAAGGCCATCGGCCCCGACGAACAAGAACTGGACGAAAACCCCCGCGCCCGCAGCGCCAAACTGCGCGTCGCCCGGCGCACCACCGCCCCCGCCCAATGTCTCTGGACCCCGCCCAGATCGATGTGCCACAACTCGCCCAACCAAAGGACGCCGCTGATGCGCCCCGTGCTCTACGTCCTCAGTCTTCCTCGCCGTCCTTGGCTCGGCCTTCTGGGCCTACCGCGAGAATTACGCGACCCAGCATCAGTTGAAACAGATCGCCGCCCTGCAGGACGAAATCGCCACCCTGCACGAAGACATCGCCCTGCAACGCGCCGAATGGGCCTATCTGAACCGCCCCGACCGTCTGCGCGAACTGGCCACCATCAATTTCGACCGTCTGGGCCTGCTGCCGATGGAGCCGGAGCAGTTCGGCACCTCGTCGCAGATCGTCTATCCCGGCCCCGCCGACCCTCAATATCACCGGCACCGTCGACACCATGGGATCGCTCACCCCCAACGTGAACCCCGACACCGGTAAACTGGAGCAGTTCCCATGATCCGCACCCGCTCCGCCCCCTCGCCCGCATCCTCGACGCCCGCGCCAAGGGTGAAAACCCCGATGTGATCGAAAAGGAAAACCTCGCCATCCGCCACGAGGAGATGCGCGACAAGGCCCGCGCCCGCGCCGAACGGCGTCTGTTCATGCTGGGCTTTGGCTTCTTCATGGCCTTTACCGTGATCGGCGCCCGGATGGGCACGCTGGCGGCGTCCGAACCCATCGAGCCCCGCGCCTCGGTCGGCGGCACCGAAATCACCGCCCAACGCTCCGACATTCTCGACCGTCAGGGCCGGATCCTGGCCACCAACATGCTGACCTATTCGCTCTATGCCCAGCCGCATGACATGGTCGATCCGGTCCATGCCGCCACCGAACTGGCCGCAATCTTCCCCGAAATGGACCCCAAGGCGCTGGAGCGCCGCTTCACCGATGGCCGCAGCTTCCTGTGGGTGCGCAAGGTCCTGTCGCCCGAACAGATGCAGAAGGTCCATGAAATCGGCGACCCCGGCCTCTATTTCGGCCCGCGCGAAATGCGCCTCTATCCCAACGGCAACCTCGCCAGCCATGTCCTGGGCGGCGCCGCCTTCGGTGCCGAAGGCGTCGACAGCGCCGAGGTGATCGGCACCGCCGGGCTTGAGAAGGAACTCGACACCCGCCTGCGCGACCCCGCCCAGGCCTGCACCCCCGTCACCCTGTCGCATCGACCTGACCCTGCAGGCCAATGTCGAAGAAGTTCTGGCCGCCGGGATGCGGATGATGAACGCCAAGGGCGCCGCCGCGATCCTGATGGATGTCCATACCGGCGAAATCCTGCTCGCCTCGCCTCGCCTGCCCAATTTCGACCCCAACGACCGCCCCGCCATCGCCCTGACCGGCGACCCGTCGGACAGCCCGCTGTTCAACCGCGCGGTGCAGGGCGTCTACGAACTCGGCTCGACCTTCAAGATCTTTGCCGTGGCGCAGGCGATGGACCTGGGCCTGGTCAACCGCGAAACCCTGGTCGACGCCAATGCCCCGATGCACTGGGGCAAGTTCAAGATCACGGAATTGGACAACCACAATTACGGCCCCACTGCTGTCGGTCACCGACATCATCGCGAAATCCTCCAACGTCGGGGCCGCCCATATCGGCCTGATGATCGGCGGCGAGCGGCAACAGGCCTTCCTGAAGTCGCTGGGCCTGCTGGACGCGCCCCAGATCGAACTGGTCGAGGCCGCCAATGCCCGGCCCTGCTGCCCAAGAACTGGTCGGATATCGTCACGATCACAGCGTCTTACGGTCATGGCATCTCGTCCAGCCCGCTGAACCTGGCGGCTGGCCTATGCCACGATTGCCAATGGCGGCATCAAGGTCACGCCGACCCTGCTGCACACGACAACCGCACGCCCGGGCAGCGCGTGATCTCTGTCCGAAACGGCGCGCGGCCTGCGTGGCGATGCTGCGCCGCGTGGTGACCGAAGGCACGGCCACCCTCGGCCAACGTGCCGGGCTATGCCGTGGCGGGCAAGACCGGCACGGCCGAAAAGCCGCGCAAGGGCGGCGGCTATGACAGTGACAAGGTGATCAACACCTTCGCCTCGATCTTCCCCGCCAACGACCCGAAATATGTGCTGATCGTGACGCTGGATGAACCGGTCGAAACCTCGGGCCCGAAACCGCGCCGCACCGCGGGCTGGACCGCCGTTCCGGTCGCGGCCGAAATCATCCGCCGCATCGCCCCCTTGATGGGCCTGCGCCCGCAGGTAGATGTCGCCAAACTCGACGGGCTGACCGCCGTCTCCGCGCCCCAAGGTGAACGAGTAACAATGACCACCGCCAAGAAACTCTCTGCCCTCGGCCTGACTGCCCGTGCGGGCCGGGATCCGGTTCTGACCGGCGTGACGCTCGACAGCCGCGCCGTCCGGCCCGGCTTTCTGTTCGCCGCCATGCCCGGCACCGCCGTCCACGGTGCCACCTATATCCCCACGGCCCTAGAGCGCCGGGGCCGCCGCCATCCTGACCGACGCCACCGGGGCCAAACTGGCCGCTGAGGCGCTGGGCGCATCGACCGCCGCCCTGATCGTCGCCGAAGACCCGCGTGAGGCGCTCGCCTCCGCCGCCGCCCTGTGGTTTGGCGCGCAGCCCGACACCATGGTCGCCGTCACCGGCACCAATGGCAAAACCTCGGTCGCCACCTTCGCCCGCCAGATCTGGACCCTGCTCGGCCATGCCGCCATCAACATCGGCACCACGGGGATCGAGGGCGCATGGGAAGCCCCGTCCGAACCACACCACCCCCGACCCGATCACCCTGCACCGCATTCTGGCCGCAAGCCGCCGCCGCAGGCGTCACCCATGCCGCGATGGAGGCGTCCTCGCACGGCCTCGACCAGCGCCGGATGGACGGCGTGCGCCTGAAAGCTGCCGGTTTCACCAACTTCACCCAAGACCACCTCGACTATCACAAGACGTTCGAGGCGTATTTCGCCGCCAAATCCGCCCTGTTCACCCGCGTTCTGCCGCCCGAAGGCGTCGCCGTCGTGAACCTGAACGACCCCAAGGGTCAGGAACTCGCCGCCATCGCCACCGTGCGCGGGCTGAACCTGATGACCGTGGGCCATGCGGCCGGCATGCGACCTGCGCATCCTCGCCCAACGCTTTGACGCCACGGGCCAGGACCTGCGCCTGTCGTGGAAAGGCACGCCGCATCAGGTGCGCCTGAACCTGATCGGCGGCTTTCAGGCCGAGAATGTGGCCCTGGCCGCCGGTCTGGTCATTGGCGCGGGCGAGGCACCCGGCGATGTGCTGCGCGTCCTGCCCGGCCTGACCGGCGTGCGCGGCCGGATGCAACTCGCCGCGACCCGCAAGAACGGCGCCTCGGTCTTTGTCGACTACGCCCACACCCCCGACGCCATCGCCACCGCGCTCAAGGCGCTGCGCCCGCATGTCATGGGCCGCCTGATCGTGGTCTTTGGCGCAGGCGGCGACCGTGACCGCGGCAAACGCCCCCTGATGGGGGCAGGCCGCCGCCGCCCATGCCGATGTCCTCTATGTCACCGACGACAACCCCCGCTCCGAAGACCCCGCCTCCATCCGCGCCGCGATCATGGCCGCCTGCCCCGAGGCGCTGCGAGGTCGGCGACCGGGCCGAGGCGATCCTGCGCGGCGTCGACGCCCTGCTGCCCGGCGACGCCCTGCTGATCGCTGGCAAGGGCCACGAAAGCGGCCAAACGATCATGGGCCAAGTCTATCCCTTTGACGATGTTGAACAAGCCTCGGTCGCCGTCGCCGCACTGGACGGTGTGATATGACACTCTGGACCGCCGCCGATGCCGCCACCGCCACCGGCGGGCACCAACACCCGCGACTGGACCGCGAACGGCGTCTCCATCGACACCCGCACCATGCAGCCGGGCGATCTGTTCGTCGCCCTGAAAGACGTCCGCGACGGCCATGACTTCGTGGCCCAGGCCCTGGCCAAAGGTGCCGCCGCCGCCCTCGTCACCCATTTCCCCGAAGGCGTCCCGCAAGACGCCCCCCTGCTCATCGTCCCCGACGTGCTGAAGGCGCTGGAACACCTCGGCCGCTTCGCCCGCGCCCGCACCAAGGCCCGCGTCGTCGGCGTCACCGGGTCGGTCGGCAAGACCTCGACCAAGGAAATGCTGCGCGCCATCCTGTCCGGCCAGGGTCGCACCCACGCCGCCGAGGCGAGCTACAACAACCACTGGGGCGTGCCCCTGACCCTCGCCCGGATGCCCGCCGACACCGACTTTGCCGTGATCGAGATCGGCATGAACCACCCCGGCGAAATCGCCCCCCTCGCCCGCCTGGCCCGCCTGCATGTCGCCATGATCACCACCATCGCCCCCGCGCATCTGGAGGCGTTTGGCGGTCTCGACGGCATCGCCGCCGAAAAGGCCGCGATCTTTGAGGGGCTGGAGCCGGGCGGCACCGCCATCCTGCCGCTCGACACCCCCACCGCGCCGATCCTGCTGGCCAAAGCGACTGAGGCCGGGGCAACCATCGCCACCTTCGGCAACGCCCCCAAGGCCGACTACCACCTGACCCATGTCACCGTCGGCGACGCCGCCACCATCGTCCGCGCCACCCGCCACGGCACGCCGTTCCTGTTCAAGGTGATGACCCCCGGCAAACACTTTGCCGCCAACGGCCTCGGCGCCCTCGCCGTCGCCGACGCGCTTGGCCTTGACCCGGTGATCGCCGCCACCGACCTTGGCCACTGGTCCCCCCCGCAAGGCCGTGGCACCCGCGAACGCATCACGCTCGACCCGGTCGAGGATATCGCTTCGACCTGATCGACGACGCCTTCAACTCCAACCCCGCCTCGCTCGCCGCCGCCCTGGATGTGCTGATCGCCGCCCAGCCGCAGGACAGGTCGGCCACATCGCCGGGGGCCGCCGCATCGCCATCCTGGGCGACATGCTGGAACTCGGCCCGACCGAGATGCAACTGCACCTCGCCATCGCCGACCACCCCGGCCTTCGCCAAATCACCACCATCCACTGCGTCGGCCCGCGCATGGCCGCGCTGTGGCAGACCCTGCCCCGCGCCCAGCGTGGCCAATGGACCGCCAGTGCCACCGACCTTGCCGCCCATGCCCGGTCTCTGATCGATGCCGGCGACGTGGTGCTGGTCAAAGGCTCCAAGGGGATCAAGGTTTCACTGGTTGTTGACGCCCTGCGCAAATTGGGACAAGGCCCCCAGACGGTCGAAACCCAGACGGCGGAAACGCCGACGGTGTAATTGTCGAATGCGTATGTGTCGCGCGAGGAAGGGAGAGCAAATGCTCTATTGGCTGACCGAGTTTTCGGACGGGGGCGATTTTTTCAACCTGTTCCGCTACATCACCTTCCGCGCCGGCTGTGCCTTTGCCACCGCGCTGATCTTCGGCTTCCTGTTCGGCCGCCCCCTGATCGACCTTCTGCGCCGCAAACAGGGCAAGGGCCAGCCGATCCGCGACGACGGCCCGCAAACCCACCTGTCCAAGGCCGGCACCCCGACCATGGGCGGCCTCTTGATCCTGTCGGCCCTGCTGATCTCCACCCTGGTCTGGGCGCGTCTGGACAACCCCTATATCTGGATCGTGCTGCTGGTCACGCTGGCCTTCGGCCTGATCGGCTTTGCCGACGACTATGCCAAGGTCACCAAGCAGAACACCAAGGGCGTCTCCAGCCGCATCCGCATGGTCGCTGGCCTCGCCATCGCCGCTGATGGCCACCTACGCCGCCGCCCGCTTTCACCCCGAGGGGCTGACCAACCAACTGGCCCTGCCGGTGTTCAAGAACGCGCTGGTCAACCTCGGGCTTGTTCTTCGTGCCCTTCGGGATGATCGTGATCGTCGGCGCCGCCAATGCCGTGAACCTGACCGACGGTCTGGACGGCCTGGCCATCATGCCCGTGATGATCGCCGGGGCGACCCTTGGGGTCATCTCCTACGTCGTCGGCAACTTCAACATCGCCGAGTATCTGGGCGTCCACTTCGTCCCAGGCACGGGCGAGATCCTGATCTTCGCCGCCGCCCTCTTCGGTGCGGGCCTCGGCTTCCTGTGGTACAACGCCCCGCCCGCCGCCGTCTTCATGGGCGACACCGGCTCCCTCGCCCTCGGCGGCGCCCTCGGCGCCATCGCCGTCTGCATCAAGCACGAGATCGTCCTCGCCATCGTCGGCGGCCTGTTCGTGGTCGAGGCGCTGTCGGTCATCATCCAGGTCCTCTACTACAAACGCACCAAGAAACGCATCTTCCTGATGGCCCCCATCCACCACCACTTCGAAAAACGCGGCTGGGCCGAACCGCAAATCGTGATCCGCTTCTGGATCATCTCGCTGATCCTCGCCATGGTCGGGCTGGCGACGCTGAAGGTGCGGTAAAACCTAGACAACGATCCCTTGGCGCTTCATACCAAAAGTTGCGCGTCGGGAGGATCTTCGTGACAGCCAACCCACATCTTGCACCAGTACTTGATGCATATGCGGCATTGGACAAGCCCGGATTCGCGCTAATGGTAAATGCGCCCTGGGGTGCAGGTAAGACTTTTGCCATGAATATCGTGGCTCAAGGGAAAGCCGCATATTTACGTTAGCCTTTTCGGAGTGGCGTCGCCCGATGCAATCCATGACCGACTATTTGAGGCGTTGGTGGACGCCAAGGATTTCAAAGTGCCTACAGGCCTGACGAAATTTCTCGACGGCTTCGCCAGCCAAAAGCTTGGTGTCCAGATTGACGTCACATCTGCCTATCGGCGACAAGTATTAAAAGACCTCCCTGCCTTGCTTGTTTTCGACGACTTGGAGCGGGCTCGGATGTCCGGGTCCGAGTTGCTATCCACTTTAAATTCGCTCGCCGAGCACGAGGGGCGGAATGTCGTCCTTATTGCCAACGAAGCGGAACTGGACAGAAAAGACGACTTTCGTCGTTGGCGCGAGAAGGTCGTTGGACGCACGGTCAGCATAAACGCTTCAACTGATGCGGCACTCCCCACCTTCTTGGCCGCTGTAAAACATGATGCTGCACGCCATTTTCTTAGGGAGGAAGTCGGTATCCTACGCGAAGTTTTCGACAAAAGCGCTGCGCAGAACTTACGTCTTCTGAGACAGTCGATCCTGGAGTTTGCTGAGTTTTTCACACAATTGCCTGTCGACGCTGTTCGGCGGAAAAGTCTATGAAATGTCTGTTGGCTGATTTCGCAGCATTGACCATCGCCTACCACAAGGGCGAAAGCTTTGGACGTGCGGACTTACGACAACCACATCTTTGGGCACACGCAATTTGGGTTTCTAACCGGCAAGAAGGGCGAAGAGCCGGCTAAAGAGCCAATCGAAAAGCTTCGCTCCACGCTCGACGGTATCGCTGAAATTGCGTTCAGATGGATCTGCACTTCCGGGAGAGCTGGCTGAAAAGATCATTGCAGATGGTCATGCGTCCAATCTAGTGATCGAAAACTTACTGCGGGAAGCCGCCTTGTTTCGCGATGAAGATCACGAGCCTTGGATAACTCTTCGGTGGTGGAGTAGGCGCTCCGAATCCGCAATATCGCAAGCCCTTGAGGCAGATGATCGAGCGATAGCTGAGCGCAAATATTCGGACCCGCCGGTCATTCTCCATGTCTTCGCAACTCGATTGGGCCTCGCGCGATATGGGGTCACCAACGACAATCCTCGGGACATTGTGGCAAGGGCCAAGTCATATATTCAGTCTATCGAACGTGAAGGGCGCTTGCCGACCGATAGTCCGGGACGTCAGTGGCGTTTTGAGGATGGTGCATTTGGACTTGGATATGGTCAGAGCAACTCTCAAGAGTTCAAATTAATTGTAAAAAGTCTCCAAGCTTCTTTGGACCGGGCCTTCAGAGGTGCAAATCCGACCCGGTTGTCCGGACTGCTCGATCGCATCGATGGTGACCCGGTCTACGTTCGCCATGCGTTAGAGGGCGGATTCAAAGCACAGGGCGAACCAGACTATTCAGAAATAGCAATATTTCTTGATAGCGATGCGGCGCAAGTCGCTCAAAGACTGTTCGAACTCCCCACCGGATCACTGGCGTGGGCTTCTTGCGCCATTCAAGGACCGAATTCGCCGCCAAGAAACCTCATATCAAGGCGAGGAGAATGGTCTGGCCTCTGAACGAATTTGGCTTGGCAAATTCCGCGATGCTGCGAAAGATATCGCGGCCAAGTCCAGCCAAGTACGTCGGGCTCAAATCAATAGGTCGGTTAGTACCCACCTATCATTCCTTGATAGTGCCGAAGAAGGTTGAAACATCCCCGAGCCTTGACCGCCTGCTAGTCATTCATCGGACTTCCAAGCGATCCAGTCAAACATAGACGTTCTACCCCTACCGGCGCCAAAAGTTACTACTAGGTTAATTTCCAAAACCCAACCCCTTGTTTCCAAAACATTTCCCAAACCGTCCAGATCTGGACACCTCCCCCGCACCCCCACCCAGCCACCCCTCCACCTCCGAACCATCTCCCCGATCCCCACCACGCCAAAGCTCCAGCGGCGTCTTTTGTCTTGTTTCCAAGCCGGGGCGCGGTCTAGTCTGCTGGCAAGCCAACCCGGAGTATCGGCGCGTTGGCCCACCATGGGCGGGTACCTTCCACGCCCTCAGCCGCAGGGAACACAGACATCATGGCGACCGCCTCTACACAGATGATCGACAAACTTGCCCAGGATGGCGCTGCCGTCGGCAAGGCGCTGGAAAAACTGACCGCCTATGTGAAGGAGAACAACTCTTCCGCAGTCGCCTCCACGGTGGAGACGCTGGACAAGACCTACAAGGTTCTGGCGCCAAGGATCGAGAAATGGGCCCGCGAGGTTCTGCTGAAACCCCCGATCTTCGCCTCCGAGGATGATTACAAGAAGATCCGCGCCGCCCTGACCGCCATCACCCCCAAGGTCGTGACCAGCACCAAGAAGATGGCCGAAGAGATCAAGGCCAACGCCTCGGCCGTCGTCGTCAAGGTCGTCAGCGGTGCCGTCAGCGAGGTCCTGATCAAGGACGCCAAGATGGCGCAAGCCCTGACCATGGTCGCCCAAGGCAACAAGGGCCGGGCGGGGCCCAAGGAAGAGGGCACCAAGGAATACAGCCACATCCATATCGGCGGCAACGCCAAGGAAAACCTGATCTTCCAACCCGGCAAGAAGCTGGTTCTGGGTGTGCTGAACTTCCACCTCGATTCCGAGAACAGCAAGTCGCAGAAAGAGCAGACCAAGAAAGTCGCCAGCCGCAGCGGCGCCGTGGTCGAGTTGAAGATCATCAACAAGGAAATCACCCGCGCCTGACCGGCCGGGGGTTCCGGACTGGCATGACCGAAGTGGCCCCGAACCCCCGTTGCAGGACCTGATGCGCGAATCCGACCTATACCCGCCTGTGAAGGCCTATCTCGAAGCGCAAGGCTATGAGGTCAAATCCGAGATCGGCCATCTCGATGTGCTGGCGCGGCGCGGGGATGAACCGCCCGTGGTGGTCGAATTGAAAACCACTTTCTCCCTCGCCCTCGTGATGCAGGGGGCGGAACGGCAGACTCTGTTTGACCATGTCTACCTTGCCGTGCCCGTCACCCCCAAAGGCTGGGCGCTGCGCTACAAGGACATCATCCGCCTATGCCGCCGGCTTGGCCTTGGCCTGCTGGCCGTCAAGACCGGGACTGATCCCCAAGTTGAGGCGCATCTTGACCCCGGCCCCTATGCGCCGCGCAAGAACACGGTCAAGGCCGGCCGCCTGTTGCGAGAGTTTGACCGCCGCGTCGGCGACCCCAACCTCGGCGGCACCACCGGCATCAAACGGATGACCGCGTATCGTCAGGACGCCCTGACCATCGCCACGCATCTGGCCACCCACGGCCCGACCAAGGCCGCCTTGGTCGCCAAAGCCACCGGCGTGACCCGCGCCGCCACCATCCTGCGCGCCGATCACTACGGCTGGTTCGAAAAGGTCGATCGCGGGATCTATGCCCTGACGCCAGTTGGCTTTGCGGCCCAGACGCAATGACCCAGCCACCAAAGCCCTGTCGCTTGCCCGAGGGCGCAATCCGTGCAATCTTCGCCAAGACCGTCACTGGGACAGCGACAGATGCCCAACACGACACCCCGTCAATCAGCCATGAAAAGCGCCCGTGATCTGGCGCCCCCTGCCGAAACCCATGTCAGCGACTTTGCTTTGGGCTGGTCCCGTCGTCACAAGTTTGCCCGCAACAAAGGCCACTACCGCTCCTTGTCCGGGCGCGACCACCATGACCCACAGTTCCGAAAACCCTGACCCGATGGCCGCCATGCCCAGACAGATGCACCTGACCGACGACCTTGTGGCCCGTGTGCCGCCGCATGACGGGGTGACGGGCAGACTGGCTGGCCGCTCCGACCTGTCGACCGAGGAAGACATCGCCGCCCTCGCCACCCGCCTGCTGGCCCAGCGCCCCGACGACGGGCAAATCTGGATCTTTGCCTATGGCTCACTGATCTGGGCGCCTGAGTTCGACTTTGTCGAAGAGCGTCTCGGCACGGTTCACGGCTGGCACCGGTCGTTCTGCCTCGGCTGGGTGCGGCTCTATCGCGGCACGCCCGAACGGCCCGGCGTGATGCTGGCGCTGGATCGTGGCGGGTCTTGCAAGGGCGTGCTGTTCCGCCTGCCCCCCGACGCGATGGACGCAAACCTGCACAAGGTCCTGAAGCGCGAATTTCCGATCAAGTTTGAGGGCGATCTGCCCGTCCGCTGGATGAACGCCCACACCGATCAGGGCCCGGTCCGCGCCATCGGCTTTCCGATCGACCGCAAGAGCGATATCTACCTGCCCGGCCTGTCACAGGACACCGTGGTCCAATCCCTCGCCACAGCGGCAGGTGAGCGCGGGTCGATGGCGCAATATCTGCACAGCACGATCACCCATCTGGCCGAACGCGGCATCCACGACAGCTATCTCTGGCACCTGCAGGCGCTTGTCGCCGACCGGATCGCACGGGAATACCCCGATTGATCCTGCACACGGTCTTTGACCTGCTGGCCTCAGCCCTCGCCTTTCAGGCGATCCGGCTGACCCAAGCATGGCGCCCCCCCGCCACTGAACCCGCCGCCTTCCGCCCGACCTATGCCGCCACCCTTGTCGTAGGCGCGGTGATCGGCGCTTACGGCCTCGGCACGCTGAACCTGATGCCTGACAGGCATCCCCGGCATCGGCCGCTCCATCCTCGGCGCGCTGTGCGGTGCCATTCTGGCGATAGAGATCTACAAGCGCGCCACCGGCATCACCGGATCGACCGGCGCGATCTTTGTCCCCGGCTTCACCATCGCCGTCATCGTCGGCCGCATCGGTTGCTTTCTGACCGGCCTGCCCGACAACACCTACGGCATACCGACCACCCTGCCTTGGGGCGATGATTTCGGTGACGGACCAAGGCACCCCGTCCAACTGTACGAATCCGGTCTGATGGCGCTATTCCTGATCTACGCGCCTGATTTCCCTTGCCACCAAAGCCCCGTTCTATGCCAAACATGCCTTCTACCTGATGGCCGGATTTTACGCCCTCGAACGCTTTGGCCTTGAATTTCTGAAACCCTACGCCGCCCTTATCGGCCCATTCAACCTGTTCCATTTTACCTGCGCGGCCCTGTTCGCCTATGCAGCCCTGATGATCCAAAGGTCCAAAGATGTTTGAACGCAAAGCCGCCCCCTACCTGTTCCACGGCCAGACCATGTCACTGTGCGACCAATGCCTCGCCCCGGTCCCGGCCAAGATCACGATAGAGGGCGACAACGTCTATTACCTCAAACGCTGCAAGACCCACGGCGTCCGCAAGGCGCTGATCTCCACCGACGCCGCCTATTACAAGGCGTGTCTTGAGTGGATCAAACCCTCTGACCGCCCGCAAACCGCCCAAACCAAGATCGACCTCGGCTGCCCCTATGACTGCGGCCTCTGTCCCGACCACGAACAGCACTCCTGCCTCGCGATCATCGAGGTGAACGACCACTGCAACCTGACCTGCCCGGTCTGTTTCGCCAACTCCGCCCCCACCCGCGACGGCACCAAGACCCTCGCGGAAATCGAACACATGCTCGACACCCTCGTCGCGTCAGAGGGCGAGCCTGACCTCGTGCAAATCTCTGGCGGTGAGCCCACCCTGCACCCCCAGATCCTCGACATCCTGCACCTCGCGAAATCGAAGCCCATAAGACACCTGATGATCAACACCAACGGCCTGCGCATTGCCCGCGACAAGGCCTTCGTCGCCGAACTCGCCAAACTGAAGCCCGGTTTTGAGGTCTACCTGCAATTCGACAGCCTGAAGGCTGCGGCGCACCAGAATCTGCGCGGCGCCGACCTGACCCGCATCCGCCGCCAAGCCCTTGAAAACCTGAACGAACACGGCATCTCAACCACCCTCGTCGCCACCATCAAGAAGGGCGTCAACGACGATGAGGCGGGCGATATCATCAACCACGCCCTGACATGGCCCTGCGTGCGCGGCGTCACCTTCCAGCCGATCCAGGACGCGGGCCGGAATGAGGGTTTTGACCCCAACCACCGCACCCTGCTGTCCGACATCCGCCGCAGCATCATTCAGGCCGACAACCCCTTCACCGCGCCGACATGATCCCGCTGCCCTGCAACCCCGAGTTCGATCTGCATCGGCTATGCCATCCGCAAGGGCGACCAAGTCGCCCCGATCACCGGAATGCTCCCGCGCGAGACCCTGATCGACGCCATGCCCAACACCGTGACGTTTGAGAAATATCCAGACCTGCGCCGCCGCCTGTTCGACTTTTTCACCCTGTCCAACACGCCCGCCAATGCCCCCGAACGGCTAGAGGCGCTGCTGTGCTGCCTGCCCGACATCCAAGTCCCCGCCGACATCGGCTATGCCGACCTGTTCCGCGTGGTGATCAACGAATTCCTCGACCCGCACAACTTCTGCATCTCCCGCGTCAAACGCAGCTGCGTCCATTTCGTGACGCCGCAAGGCAAGATCGTCCCCTTCGACACCTACAACCTGTTCTACCGCGACGCCGAGGCAACCGACCGCCGCACCGCCTCACTCGCCGCGCGCCGCGCGCAACTGGGGGCCTAGAATGCGCCGTCTCGGCATCACCCTGTTCGCGGTCCTTGGTCTGGCCAGTGGTGGCTACGCTGCGTCCATTGCCCTCTTTCACCATGACCAAGCCAGCATTCTGCGCGGCTTGGGCATGGTGGCTGTCAGTGTCGCCTGTCTGATCGGGATCATCCTTCTGATCGCTTTCAGGCCCAAACCGCCCCAAGATCCCCATCTCTCCCCGAACCTACCGCCACAAACGGCAGACGACTGGTACAAATGATAAATCTCGGCATCGCCCTGCTGGTCATCCTTGCACTGTGCAGCGGCACCTGTTCCTTGCTGGCTTTCGTCTTTCCACTCGACGCATCGGTGGTCACAATCGGTTGGACGGCGCTTGCGATCTGCCTGTCCAGCATCGGGCTCATAGTCTACCTCGACAGTTCCAGATCACGCCCCTCGACAGATCTGAGTGACTTGCCAAAGTCCACACTGGCCCCCTCGGAAGACAAGGACATGTGGCAATGAAAGTCATCGGCATCGCCATCCTCGTCCTGATCGCCCTGTTCACTGGCGGCTGTTCGGTGTTGTTCGTCGCCATCGCCCTGACCAACGGCACACCATTGGATGCATTGAGCTTCTTCGGCCTGTCGGTCGGGGCCGGGTTGATCGTCTGCGCCTTCGCCGTCCTGTGGATCAGACACCTGCTGCGCCCCAAGCCCGCCCAACCACCGCCCCCATAAGCCGGCCACAGAACCCGCAGGTTTCAGACTGTTTTCACTGCCCCATCCGTCGTAGCATCCCCCTCAAACAGCCCACGAGAGTCGCGCATGAAAGTAGTTGGCATTGCCCTCCTCGTTCTGATCGCACTCTTCACGGGGGGCTGTTCACTGCTCAGCCTCGCCGCTTTTGGCGGCCAGTCGTTCATCCTGTCCGGCCCCGGCCTGCTGATCGCCTTAGTTTGCATCGTCTGGATCAAATCCCTGACCCGCGACCACCAACCCCTGCCGTCCAAACCTTCCGCCAGCATTGATGAGGATGACCGCCTGAGATGAGAGTTGTCGGCATCTCGATCCTTGCCCTGCTTGCCCTGTTCACCGGCGGTTGCTCAATCGTGTTCCTGTTCATCGGTGTGGCGGACAATTCCACCAATGGGGCCCTTGGCTATGTGCTGATCCCCTGCCTCGTCGGTCTGGTGATCTGCGGGCTATGCGTGATGTGGATCAAAAGACTGCTGAACCGCACCCCAACGCCACCGAAAAGTGGCGAAAAAGGTTAAGATCGCCCTAACAAAAATCACGAAATATAGCGATTTCAACCCCTTGCCAAAGCGTCCAGATCTGGACACCCCCTTGCCGCCCCCGCCCCAAAGGTCCATCCTGCGGCCAAACCAAGGGGGGAACCATGACAAACCTTATCATCGGCGCGGCAGGCATGATCGGCCGCAAAATCGCAACCTCACTGTCGAATGAGGCGCTGATCCTCGCCGACGTTGTCCCCTCTGCGCCCCTGCCGGGGGCCGATATCCTGACCCTCGACCTGACCGCCGACGACGCGCCAGAAACCCTGCTCGCGACCAAACCCGCCACCATCTACCACCTCGCCGCGATTGTGTCGGGTGAGGCTGAGGCTGATTTCGACAAGGGCTACGCCGTCAACCTCGACTCTATCCGCAACCTGCTGGAAACGATCCGCCACACCCCCAACTATCACCCGAGGATCGTCTACGCCTCCTCCGCCGCCGTGTTCGGCCGCCCCTTCCCCGACGCGATCCCCGACGACTTCCACCCCGTGCCGCTGACCAGCTACGGCACCCAAAAGGCCATCGCAGAGCTTTTGATCAACGACTACTCCCGCCGTGGCATCATCGACGGCGTCTCGCTCCGCCTGCCCACGATCTGCATCCGCCCCGGCACGCCCGAACCGCGCCGCATCGTCCTTCTTCTCCAACATCCTGCGAGAGCCGCTAAAGGGTCTGCCCGCCAACCTGCCCGTTCCCGAAACCACCCGCCACTGGTTCGCCTCCCCCCGCGCCGCCGTCGGCTTCTTCCGCCACGCAGCCCAGATGGACACGGCCCCCCTCGGCACCGACCGCGCCATCACCGTGCCCGGCCTGACCGCCACCGTGGCCGACCAACTCGCCGCCCTCGAACGCGCGGCGGGGCCAGAGGCGCTGAAGCTCATCACCCGCAACCCCGACCCGATGGTCGAAAAGATCGTCGGCGGCTGGGCGCTGGAATTCACCGCCACCCGCGCCCTGAACCTCGGCTTCACCGCCGACGCCAGCTTTGACGACATCATCGCGGCCCATCTGGCCGAAAACCCCTGATGACCCGCCCCCTGCACCCCACAGCCCTCATCACCGGCGGCAATCGCGGCATCGGCCGCGCCATCGCCGCCGGCCTGATCGCCAAGGGCGCCCAAGTCACCATCGGCGCCCGCAACCCGGACGAAGGACGCGAGGCCGCCCAGGCCCTGAACTGCCGGCCATGTCCAGATCGACCTGACCGACCCCGACAGCTATTTCGACGCGGTCACCGGCGCAGGGCGGTTTCGACATTCTGGTGAACAACGCCGGCATCCTTGGCCATGCCTCGCTGCTGTCAAAGGACAGCGACTACGACCGGGCGATGGAGGTGATGGTCCACGCCCCCCTCGACCTGATCCGCCTGAACACGCCCTATTGGCGCAGAACCGGCTGGGGCCGCATCGTGAACCTGTCCTCGGGCTGGGGGTCGCACGCGCAGGGGCTGGGCGGTCCGGGGGCCTACGGTGTCGCCAAGGCCGCGCTGAATGCCCTGACCCATGCCTTGCCGCGCGACCTGCCGCCGGGGGTCAAGATCAACGCCTGCGATCCGGGCTGGGTCGCAACCCGGATGGGCGGCGCCGTCAGCCCCACTGACCCCGGAAGACGGCTGCCGACACGCCGATCTGGCTGGCCCTGCTGCCCGACGACGGCCCGACCGGCGGCTTCTTCCGCAACGCCGTCAGCCTGCCGCTTGGTAGCGGCTCACGCCCGATTCCACCGGCACCGAATACAGGATGAAATCGCTTTTCGGCCGGTAGCTGTCATACAGCCGCCGCCCGGCATAGTTGAACTCTTGCGTCAGCCAGCGGACATTGGAAATCCCCCGTGCCTCGCGCAAAGCCGATCACATGGTCGATCATCGCCCGCCCAACCCCGCCGCCCCGGATATCGGGCCGCACATAACAGGTCCGACAGATAGCACACCTTCTGACCAGACAAGGAGCGGTGCATCAGCTGATACTGCGTCATCCCGATGACCCTGCCCGCTTCGTCCTCCGCCAGATCGCACCAGAAATCCGGATCTTCGGCAAAAATCCACGCCCAGACCGCCGCCTTGGCCTCGCCGCATCGACCGAGGTCTTGTAGAACGCGGCATAGGCGTCGAACAACTCTTCCCACACGGCCCGGTCCGTGGCGGCAAGCGGGCGAATGCGACTTTCATCACGCCATCCCCCCGTCAATCAACCGCTTGCGCCAGCCGCAGATAGGGTTCCGCCAAGGGGCTGTCGGTCGCCGCAATCGGCGTCCCGCTATCGCCCGCCAGCCGCACGTCAATGTTCAGCGGCAACTCACCCAGGAACGGCAGGTCCAGCTTCTTCGCCTCGGCCGCCACACCGCCATGGCCAAAGATATGCGCCTCATGCCCGCAGTTCGGGCAGATATAGGTCGACATGTTCTCGATCAGCCCCAGCACCGGCGTCTTCAGCTTCACGAACATGTCCAGCGCCTTGCGCGCATCCAGCAGCGCCACATCCTGCGGCGTCGACACCACGAGGCCCCCGTCAACTGGGTCCGCTGGCACAGCGTCAACTGAATATCCCCGGTGCCCGGCGGCAGGTCGATGATCAGAATGTCCAGCTTGCCCCACAGCCACCTGCGTGATCAGCTGCTGCAACGCCCCCATGATCATCGGCCCGCGCCAGATGACCGCCTCATCCTCTTTCAGCATCAGGCCGATCGACATCATCGTCACGCCATGCGCGTGCAACGGCTCGATGATCTTGCCATCCGGGCGAGGCGGGGCGTTTGTTGACCCCCATCATCCGCGGCTGCGACGGGCCATAGATATCGGCATCCAGCAAACCAACCCGCCGCCCCTGCCGCGCCAAAGCCACCGCCAGATTGCTGGCGCACGGTCGATTTGCCCACCCCGCCCTTGCCAGACGCAATCGCAATGATTCGGTCCACACCCGTCACGCGCTGCGGCCCGCCCTGTTGCGGCGTCGGATGCTGACCGATCTTCAGCGATGGCGGTGGCGGCTTTGCAGCCGGTCCATGCGCCGTCATCACCACCTGCACCGAGGCAACCCCCGGCAGCGCCTTGATCGCCATTTCAGCCGCCACCTGCGCCGGCCCAAGGCCCCGCGCCTCCTCGGGCGTCGGCGCTTCGATGACGAATCGCACCGCATCGCCTTCGACAACCAGCGCGCGCACCATGTCGCGACTCACCAAGTTGCCGCCCGAAGGGGTTGAAATCCGCGCCAGCAGCGCCAGGACTTCTTCACGAGTGACTGCCATGTGTTTTCTCCTGTGCTTAACCTTGCGGCAAGGTGTTCCGCTTTGCACCAAAGGGCAAGAGGGTGTTGACCAAACGCTCAAAAATTCAGCGAAGATCCTGTAAATGATGAACTATTTGCTGACGATGCAGCCATGCATTGCTGCATGGCAGCATTGATCGCAAGATAGTATTGTGCAAGTGCAGCATTTGGCCCATGTTTGCCCTAACAGCGCAACAGGATCGCATTCGATACGTCGAAACGGTCCGGCGCCAATGAAACAATGTGAGGCTAAAATGGCATATGTAAATTCCCGCGCGTCGTCGGTATCCCTGTCGGATCGTTTCGGTTCGGCCTTCAAGTCGGTCAAAGAGGCGATGGATCGTCGCCGCGTCTACAACCAGACCGTTCTGGAACTGTCGTCGCTGTCTGATCGCGATCTGGCTGATCTCGGCATGGCGCGCCCGATGATTTCCGATGTGGCCCGTGAGGCCGCATACGGCAAGTAACTCTTCGCCGCGACCGTCAACCTCCTCCCTGACGGTCTCTGGCAAATCGGCGGTGCCCTCCTCCTCCCTGGCATCGCCGACTTTCTCTTCGGTGGGAAACCACCAACGATGTACGCGGGTCTTCACCTCCTCCCGAGGGCCCCCGGACCAGCGGCAGCCTCTACCTCCTCCCAGAGGCTGCTGCACCAAATTCGGCGGGAAAACCGCCAACGATGTACGCGGGTCTTCACCTCCTCCCGAGGGCCCCCGGACCAGCGGCAGCCTCTACCTCCTCCCAGAGGCTGCTGCACCAATTCGGCGGGAAAACCGCCAACGATGTACGCGGGTCTTCACCTCCTCCCGAGGGCCCCCGGACCAGCGGCAGCCTCTACCTCCTCCCAGAGGCTGCTGCACCTAATTCGGCGGGAAAACCGCCAACGATGTACGCGGGTCTTCACCTCCTCCCGAGGGCCCCCGGACCAGCGGCAGCCTCTACCTCCTCCCAGAGGTTGCCGCGCCTTTCAGATCTTTCGCGTCAGACGCGCCGGATCGCCACGAAACAGGGCCAAACGGGGCAGTCCCGGGTCTTGCATCAGACGGTCAGTGCACTATGTGCTGATCAAGACATTGTTCGGATCCCGTCCTCCTCCCTGGGGTCCAGACAATCGCGACGGTGCCATCCTCCTCCCGGCGTCGTCGCAATTCTTCGGCAGGTTTCCTGCCAGACGGTGTGCGACAGGACCAACCTCCTCCCTGGGCCTGTTCGAACTGGCGGCAACCCCAACCTCCTCCCTGGGGTTGCCGCACCCTTCCCCCTTCATGATTTCCATCGGTCGCAGGATGATCGCAGCGGACTGCCGGGCATCTGGCTTGGTCCACGCCGCATGTGCTGGCGGGCCTGCGCGCAAACACCCCCTGAGGATACGTGAATCGGTTCCGGGCCCGTCAGGTTGCCCCCGGACCTAATATCAACTCAAATTCTTGGAAATATTCTCAAATTCCACCCAAGGAATTTGGCGGCGGGTCAGAACGGCACGTCATCCACCTGATGCGCCGGAATGACCCAACGCGCGACGATCTTCTTGGACCCCGCCACATCGAACTCAATGTCCAGCTTGTCGCCCTCTATCGCCATGACTTCGCCATAGCCGAACTTCTGGTGGAACACCCGGTCCCCAATGCCATAGCCAGCCACCGCCACCGCGTCGATCACCATATCCCGCGCCTCACGCGGCTGACTCGTCGGGCGCGTCGTGCGTTCTTGCATCCGCCGCCAACCCGGAGAGTTATAGACATCCGCCTTGCTGATCCGCGCTTCGATCGCCTGACTGTAATTCGGCACAGCGGCCCCATAGCCGCCACCATACAGACCCGGCGGCGTCAGCACCTCAACATGGGCGCTCGGCAATTCGTCGATAAACCGCGACGGCATCTGGCTTTGCCACTGGCCATAGACCCGGCGATTGGAGGCAAACGAAATCGAGCACAGCTTTTCCGCCCGGGTGATCCCGACATAGGCCAGCCGCCGTTCTTCCTCCAACCCCTTCTTGCCGCTTTCATCCATGCTGCGCTGACTGGGGAACAGACCCTCTTCCCAGCCCGGCAGAAAGATCGCCGGAAACTCCAGCCCCTTGGCGGCATGCAGCGTCATGATAGAGACTTTTTCCTGCGCCTCTTCGGTCTCATTATCCATGATCAGTGAGACGTGTTCGAGGAACCCCTGCAAATTCTCAAACTGCTCCAAAGCCTTGACCAGTTCCTTGAGGTTTTCGAGCCGCCCCGGCGCCTCAGGCGTCTTGTCGTTCTGCCACATCGTCGTGTAGCCCGACTCTTCCAAAATCACCTCAGCCAGTTCGATATGCGAATGCTCCCGCCGGGTCGCGGCGTGCCAGCGGTCAACACCTTCGACAAAGCTGCGCAACTGCCCAGCCCCTTTGCCGCCAATCCCACCAACAGCCAGCAACTCACGCGCGCCTTCCAGCAGCGACATGCCCGAGGCCCGCGCCGTGCGCTGAATATCGGCTTGCGCCTTGTCGCCCAGACCACGTTTCGGGGTGTTGACCACCCGTTCAAACGCCAGATCATCCTCTGGCGACACCGCCAGCCGGAAATAGGCCATCGCGTCGCGGATTTCCTGCCGTTCATAGAACCGCGGCCCGCCGATCACCCGGTAGGGCAGCCCAATGGTCAGAAACCGATCCTCAAACGCGCGCATCTGATGCGAGGCGCGGACCAGAATCGCGATCCCCTCAAGGCTCAGCGGGTTCAGCCCACGCGCGCCGCGTTGCAACGCCTCAACCTCGTCCCCAATCCAGCGCGCCTCTTCCTCACCGTCCCAATGGCCGATCAGGCGCACCTTTTCGCCCTCAGTCTCCTCAGTCCACAGCGTCTTGCCCAACCGCCCGGCATTGGCCGAGATCACGCCAGTAGCAGCCGCCAGAATATGCGGGGTTGAACGGTAGTTCTGCTCCAGCCGCACGACAACCGCGCCCGGAAAGTCCTTTTCAAACCGCAGGATGTTGCCAACCTCAGCCCCGCGCCAACCGTAGATCGACTGGTCATCATCGCCGACACAGCAGATATTCTTGTGCGCCTGCGCGAGCAGCCGCAGCCACAGATACTGCGCGACGTTGGTGTCCTGATACTCATCCACCAGAATGTAGCGGAACCAGCGTTGATACTGGGCCAGCACATCCTCATGGTTCTGGAAAATCACCACGCAATACAGCAGCAAATCGCCGAAATCGGTGGCGTTCAGGGTGCGCAGCCGCTGCTGATAGGCCTCATACAACTCAGTCCCGCGGTTGTTGTACCCGCTCGCCTCTGACGACGGCACCTTGTCCGGCGTCAGCGCGCGGTTCTTCCAGCTGTCGATCATGCTGGCCAGCATCCGCGCCGGCCACCGCTTTTCATCAATATTCGCCGCCGCGATCAGCTGTTTCAGCAGGCGCAGCTGATCATCGGTATCCAGAATGGTGAAATTCGACTTCAGCCCGACCAGTTCGGCATGACGCCGCAGGATCTTCACCGACAGTGAGTGGAACGTGCCCATCCAGGCCATCCCCTCAGCCGCATCGCCCAGCAGACGCCCGACCCGCAGCTTCATCTCCCGCGCGGCTTTGTTGGTAAACGTCACCGCCAAAATCTCATTCGGCCGCGCCTTGCCCATATTCAACAGATGCACGATGCGAGATGTCAGCGCCTTGGTCTTGCCAGTGCCCGCCCCGGCCAGCATCAGCACCGGACCGTCCAACGCCTCCACCGCGGCGCGTTGCGCGGGGTTCAGGTCGTCAAGATAGGGCCGCGGTCGCGCCGCTACGGCACGCTGGCTCAGCGGCACTGCCGCCTCAAATGCTTCGGATTCGTCCCAGCTGCTCATCGGGCCAAGTTAGCGCGGGATTGGACCAAGGGAAAGCCTGTTCTGCTTATGTTCGCAAAATCCGCCAGATACAGCGCCAATCGACCAAGACCGCGCAATCGCTAGCCTAGCCCTTGCGCTCTGCCGCACTGGGATAAAGCTCTCGCATCCCCTCGCAATAGCGATGAAACAGCGCGGAAAACGTGGCGATGTCCTCTTCGCTCCAACTGGCGAACAGCTTCATCGTGCGCTGCCACTTGGCCTGAAAGAACCCTTGGATCAGCTCCCGCGCCTGATCCGTCGCCTCCAGCACCGAGCGTCGCCCGTCGTCCTGACTGACGGCCCGAACCAGATAGCCCCGGTCGACCAGATCCGCCGCGATGCGACTGGCGCGCGACGGGTCAATGTTCATCTCTTCGGCCAACAGCCCAACCGTCGCCTCTTGTGGCGCATCGCGGCCATAGCCGTTCTGAATCCGCACCATGGCTGACAGCGCATGAAACAGCGTTACATCCAGCCCATTGCCCAACTCTTGCATCAGGTTGGCGGGAATATCGCCCTTCATCACCCGGCGGACATATTGGAAATTGTCACTGTCCACCAACAACATCGCCTCGGCGGCATCGGCAGAAAAGCCAGCCTGCTCCAGGGATTGCCGGATACGTTCATGCGGGCGCGAGTGGGGTTTGCAGATCTCTTTCATGTCGCCTGCAAAGCACATATATTTGCATATGTCAATTAGATGACAATCGCAATTATATGCGCTTGACATATAAATTCCAGCCACGTAATCCGTCCCGATGCGCGCGATAGGAGATTATTATGTCTGACGCCCCCCCTACAGCCCCACCCGCCGAGCAAGAAACCGGTTCGCTGCGACTGGTGATCCTGTCCGATCGGCCTGCTGTTGCTACTGGCCTCGCTGGATCAAAGCATCGTCTCCACCGCCCTGCCGACCATCGTGGCCGACCTTGGCGGGCTGGATCACCTGTCCTGGGTGGTCACGGCCTATATCCTGACCTCGACCATCGTGGCCCCGCTTTATGGCAAGCTGGGCGACCTTTATGGCCGCCGCAACACCATCTTCGTGTCGGTCGGCGATCTTTCTGGCCGGTTCGGCCCTGTGCGGCATGGCCACGCTCGATGACCTTCCTGATCATCGCCCGCGCCATTCAGGGCATGGGCGGCGGCGGGTCTGTTCGTGCTGGCCCTGTCGGTGGTCGGTGACGCAGTCCCCCCGCGTGAACGTGGCAAGATCCAGGGCGTCTTTGCCGCCGTGTTTTCGGTCTCCTCTGTCCTCGGCCCGCTGGCCGGCGGCTGGCTGTCGGAAAACGCCAACTGGCACTGGATCTTCTTCATCAACATCCCCCTCGGTCTGATCGCCCTTGTCGGCTTTGCCGCCAGCTTCAAACCGCGCGGCATCCGCACCAAGCCACAAGATCGACTGGTGGGGCGCCGTCACCCTGACCCTCGGCCTCGGCGCCTTGACCCTGCTGACCAGCCTCGGCGGACGCAGTTTTGCCTGGGCATCGGCCAGCTGCTTTGGCATTGGCGCGCCCTGACCGTCCTGTCCTTCATCGCCTTCGTCCTGATCGAACGGCGCGCAGAAGAGCCGATCCTGCCGCTGTGGCTGTTCAAGATGAACGTGTTCTGGGTGACCTCTGTCATCGGGCTTCATCGTCGGGGCGGCGATGTTCGGCGCGCATCACCTTTCTGCCGCTGTACCTGCAAATCGCCAAGGGCTCGACGCCCACCGGTTCGGGCCTGCTGCTGATCCCGATGACGGTCGGCATCCTGACGGCCTCGACCCTGTCGGGGCGCTACATGGGGCAAGACCGGGAAATACTGGTATCCTGCCGATCATCGGCATGTCATTGCTGAGCTTTGGCATGATCCTGATGACCCAATTGCAGCGCGACACCAGCATGGTCGTCTTCAGCCTGTCGCTCACCATCGTCGGTCTGGGCATGGGCTGCATCTTCCCGGTGGTCACCACCGCCGTGCAGAACGCCGTCCCGCGTGAGACGATGGGCACCGCCACCGCCGCCGGCATCATGGTGCGCCAAACCGGCGGTGCGCTTGGGCGTCGCAGCCTTCGGCGCGCTGTTCGCCAGCCGGTTGATGGCCGGTCTTGGCGAGGCCGCAGGGGCCTTGGGTGGCGGTATGCAACTCGGTCCGCAGACCTTGGCCAAGCTGACGCCTGACCAGCAAATCCGTGGTGGCCGAGGCTGTGGTCGAACGCCATCCACCCGATCTTCTGGATCGCGGCGGTGATGGCCCTGATCGGTCTGGCCTTCGCCTTCGTTCTGGAAGAAGTGCCGCTGGTCAACCGCGTGGTGCCCAAGGGCGAATAGTTCCTAAACCGCCCATTTCTTAGGCGATGCGACAGGACCGGTTCGGGCACGAGCCGGTCCTTGCTTTTCCGCCCTTGCGCCGCACTGCAGCATCCTTACACTTGGCGCAAATCCAAGCCGCCGCGCAGGAGAGCTGCCCATGACCGACTTCACCAAAATCCTGATCGCCAACCGGGGCGAAATCGCCATCCGGGTCATGCGGGCCGCCAATGAACTGGGCAAGAAAGACCGTCGCCGTCTATGCCGAAGAGGACAAGCTGTCCCTCCACCGCTTCAAGGCGGATGAGGCCTATCTGATCGGCGAGGGCCTGTCGCCCGTCGGTGCCTATCTCTCGATCCCCGAAATCATCCGCGTCGCCAAGGAGTGCGGCGCCGATGCCATCCACCCCGGCTATGGCCTTCTGTCCGAAAACCCTGATTTTGTGGATGCCTGCGATCAGGCCGGCATCACCTTCATCGGCCCCAAGGCCGAAACCATGCGCGCCCTGGGCGACAAGGCCTCGGCCCGCCGCGTCGCGATGGAGGCCGGCGTGCCCGGTCATCCCCGCCACCGAGGTTCTGGGCGACGATTTTGACGCGATCAAGAAACAGGCCGCCGCGGTCGGCTATCCCCTGATGCTCAAGGCGTCCTGGGGCGGCGGCGGTCGCGGCATGCGCCCGATCAACAACCCCGAAGAACTGGCCGACAAGGTGCGCGAAGGCCGGCGCGAGGCCGAGGCCGCCTTTGGCAACGGCGAGGGCTACCTCGAAAAGATGATCCTGCGCGCCCGCCACGTCGAAGTGCAGATCTTGGGCGACAAGCACGGCGAAATCTTCCACCTGTATGAACGCGACTGCACCGTCCAGCGCCGCAACCAAAAGGTCGTCGAACGCGCCCCCGCCCCCTATCTGACCGCCGAACAGCGGGCCGAGGTCTGCGATCTGGGCCGCCGCATCTGCGCCCATGTCGGCTATGAATGTGCCGGCACCGTCGAATTCCTGATGGATATGGACACCCAGAAGTTCTACTTCATCGAGGTGAACCCCCGCGTTCAGGTCGAACACACCGTCACCGAACAAGTGACCGGCATCGACATCGTCCAGGCCCAGATCAAGATCGCCGAAGGCCGCACCCTGGCCGAGGCAACCGGCGTCGCCTCCCAGGCCGACATCCGCCTGAACGGCCACGCCGTGCAATGCCGCGTCACCACCGAAGACCCGCAAAACAACTTCATCCCCGACTATGGCCGCCTGACCGCCTACCGCTCCGCCACCGGCAACGGCATCCGTCTTGACGGCGGCACCGCCTATGCCGGGTCCGTCATCACCCGCTATTACGACTCGCTCCTGGTCAAGGTCACCGCCTGGGCGCAAACCCCACAGGCCGCCATCACCCGCATGGACCGGGCGCTGCGCGAATTCCGCATCCGGGGCGTCAGCACGAACATCGAATTCGTCATCAACCTGCTGAAACACCCGACCTTCCTGAACGACACCTACACCACCAAATTCATCGACACGACGCCCGAACTGATGCAGTTCACCAAGCGTCTGGACCGCGCGACCAAGATCCTGACCTACGTCGCCGACATCACCGTGAACGGCCACCCCGAAACCGCCGGCCGCCCCAAACCCCATGCCGAGGCGCGGCAGCCCCGTGCGCCGAAACCCGTGACCGAACCGCAAATGGGCACCCGCAACCTGTTGGAACAAAAGGGCCCGCAGGCCGTCGCCGACTGGATGCGCGCCCAGCAAAAGGTGCTGATCACCGACACCACCATGCGCGACGGCCACCAGTCGCTGCTCGCCACCCGGATGCGGTCGATCGACATGATCCGCGTCGCGCCCGCCTATGCCGCCAACCTCGGCCAGCTCTTCTCGGTCGAATGCTGGGGCGGTGCGACCTTTGACGTCGCCTACCGCTTCTTGCAGGAATGCCCCTGGCAACGCCTGCGCGACCTGCGCGCGGCCGATGCCCAACCTGATGACGCAAATGCTGCTGCGCGCCTCCAACGGCGTCGGCTACACCAACTATCCCGACAACGTCGTGCAGTCCTTCGTCGCACAGGCCGCCAAGACCGGCGTCGATGTGTTCCGCGTGTTCGACAGCCTGAACTGGGTTGAAAACATGCGCGTGGCCATGGACGCGGTGCTAGAGGCGAACAAGGTCTGCGAAGGCACCGTCTGCTATACCGGCGACCTGCTGGACCCCACCCGCGCCAAATATGACCTGAAATACTACGTCGCCCGCGGTCAGGAGCTGAAAGCCGCCGGCGCCCATGTGCTCGGCCTGAAAGACATGGCCGGGCCTGATGAAACCCGCCGCCGCCAAACTGCTGATCAAGACGCTGAAACAGGAACTCGGCCTGCCGATCCACTTCCACACCCATGACACCTCCGGCGCCGCCGCCGCCACCGTCCTCGCCGCCTGCGACGCCGGGGTCGATGCCGTCGACGCCGCGATGGACGCCTTCTCGGGCGGCACGTCACAACCCTGCCTCGGCTCGATTGTCGAGGCGCTGCGCCACACCGACCGCGACACCGGCCTCGACATCGCCGCCATCCGCCAGATCTGCGATCTATTGGGAAGGCGTGCGCGGCCAATACGCCGCCTTCGAATCCGGCCTGCCCGCCCCGGCCTCCGAAGTCTACCTGCACGAAATGCCCGGCGGCCAGTTCACCAACCTCAAGGCGCAGGCCCGCTCCCTTGGCCTCGAAGAACGCTGGCACGAGGTGGCGCAGGCCTATGCCGACGCCAACCAGATGTTCGGCGACATCGTCAAGGTCACGCCCTCGTCCAAGGTCGTCGGCGACATGGCCCTGATGATGGTGGCCCAAGGCCTGACCCGCGCCCAGGTCGAGGACCCCGAAATCGAGGTCGTCTTCCCCGAATTCGGTCGTGGACATGCTGAAAGGCAACCTCGGCCAACCCCATGGCGGCTGGCCCGCAGGCATTCAGAACAAGGTGCTGAAAGGCGAAACACCCCTCACCACCCGCCCCGGCGCCGGCATGGCGCCCGTCGATCTGGAGGCGATCCGCGCCAAACTGTCCGCACGACCTCGGCGACATGACCATCGATGACGAGGATCTGAACGGCTACCTGATGTATCCCAAGGTCTTCACCGACTACATGGCCCGTCACAAGGCCTATGGCCCAGTCCGCAGCCTGCCCACCAAGGCCTTCTTCTACGGCATGGAACAGGGCGAAGAGATCACGGTCGAACTTGACCCCGGCAAGAATATCGAGGTCCGCCTGCAAGCCGTCGGCGAAACCACCGATGACGGCGAGGTCAAGGTGTTCTTCGAACTGAACGGCCAACCCCGCGTCATCCGCGTCCCCAACCGCGCCATCAAGGCCAAGATCGCGGCCAAACCCAAGGCGCATGGAGGGCAACCCCGCCCATATCGGCGCGCCGATGCCCGGCTCCATCGCCTCCGTTGCCGTGGTGGCGGGCCAAAAGGTCAACGCCGGCGACCTCTTGCTGACGATCGAGGCGATGAAGATGGAAACCGGCATCCACGCCGACCGCGCCGCCGTGGTCAAGGTGCTGCATGTCCATCCGGGCAGTCAGATCGACGCCAAGGACCTGCTGGTCGAGTTGGAGTGACGATTTTTCTGCGAAAAATCAGCGTCCCGGCCGGACTGGTGCCCTACCAGCCCGACCGGGGCCCTTGCGGAACCAAGGGTCTAGCGCCGACAAGCTGCTGTAAATATTTGTAAAAACAAAACACGCCGTTTTGGATTTCCAAGCATTCACCCGCAGCTTCAGCATCACCCCCCACCATCGGCCAGACGGCAACAATTTCCTGCCCCTCGTGCCGTTTCGCCGCTTTTCCCTCTTGCACAGCCGCCCCACCTCACCTAAATCACGCGCAGTCCAAACGGGGCGGGCGTAGCTCAGGGGTAGAGCATAACCTTGCCAAGGTTAGGGTCGAGGGTTCGAATCCCTTCGCCCGCTCCAATTGGAATGAAAAGGGCGCCTCCGGGCGCCCTTTCGTTTGTCAGACCGGCTGCCACACCCAAGCCCGCCTTTGCCACAACTCCAGCACAAGCAGATTGAGCGTCCACGCCCCCCAGGCCGTCACGTCATAGGTCTCGGCCACCGACCAGCCCTGCGCCATGAGGGGCGCCATGATGACCCGCAAGGTCACCGCCGAAAATGTCAGCGCCAAGGACCGCTGCATCCACCAGCGGTGCCGCGCATAATCGCCACGCATGGCCAGTGAGATCCCGAACCATGTGCTGCCAATCCACGCCACGGCCAGCACCATGAACCCGACCCGCGCGAAGAGGGATGCGTCAGACATCGGTGCCAGCGTCAGTCCGGCCAACCCACCAACCAGCACCGCCACCGCATAGATCCGCCCTGCCCAGCGATGCAGCCCGGGGCGTCGCATCCGCAGGCCCGTCCACAATTGAACCGGAGCGAGCGCCAAGGCCAGCGGTCCGCCAAGGACATGGCCCCACAGCCGCAACGGCGCCGTCACCTCGAAATGGGCCATATTCTCCATCACCATCTGAAATGGCAGAAACAGGATGCGCATCGAGACCAAGGCAATCAACAAACATGAAGCGGCAAACGCCGCAAATCCCAATCGAGACAGGGTCATTCCAAACCTCCTTGACAGTGTAAAGTTGGCGCAATCTCACACATCTCCTTGACACTGTCAAGCAAACCCGCAACAACGCCCCATGATCGAAACTCCCCCCCTCCGCGAAGCCTTGATTGACGCGGGCATTGCCCTATTGGACGAAGGTGGCATGGCCGCGCTGACCCTGCGCCGCGCCGCTGCCCGTGCCGGCGTCTCTCATGCCGCACCGGCGCATCATTTTGACGGGCTGCCGGGCCTGCTGACCGCCATCGCCACCCGCGCATTCCAGATATTCTCTGACACCATGGACGACGCCTGCAACGCGGCAGGCAGCGACCCGATGGCCAAGCTCCAAGGCCTCTGCGACGGCTACCTGACCTTCGCCCGCAGCCATCACGGCCTGTTTCACGTCATGTTCGTCAGCCCGCAGGTCAACCGCGACGACCCTGCCCTGACCCCACATTCCGCCCGCGCCTACCTGCTGCTGCGTGCCGCCTGCCTGCCCTTCGCTGCGCCCGGCGCCACAAGGGATGTCGAGTTGGAAACCGCCGTCTGGTCGATGGTCCACGGCTATGCCAGCCTGAACTTCAACCATGAGACCGCAAAGCGCCGCAGCTACGTCACCGCGCCTGACTTTGCGATCCTTCTGCAAGAATTGCTGTCCGGTCGGCAAAACTCTGCAGCAATCCCGCTTGCCCCCCGCCGCGAGTTGGGTTAGTGACCGCGAACGGAGTGCGGGCGTAGCTCAGGGGTAGAGCATAACCTTGCCAAGGTTAGGGTCGAGGGTTCGAATCCCTTCGCCCGCTCCAAACAAAAAGGCCAGCCGCGAGGCTGGCCTTTTGCATTACAGCCCGAACCGCGCCCGAACACCCGCCGTTATCGTGGCGTCATCCAAGGCCGAGCGATTGGCCATCATGGCCTTGGCATCCTCTCCAGCCGCATAGCGCAGAGTGTCGGTGCCATCGGTGATGGCGGTATAGATCACCTCACCCACAACGCTAGGCTCGGACGGATTGCTGCCGGCCTGCGCGAACCCCGCCAACACCTTTTCGATCATCGGCTGATATTCCAGCATGCTGGTATCATTGACAAAATCCAGCGACCGGGTGCTGAAATCGGTCTTGATCGCGCCCGGCTCCACGATTTTGACCTTGCCACCAAAGGCCGACATCTCAAACGCCAAGGCCTCGGTGATGCCTTCCACCGCGAATTTGGTGCCGTGATACAGGCTGAAGAACGGAAAGGTCATCCGCCCGCCGACCGAACTGACATTGACCAGAACACCCGACTTCTGGGCGCGGAAATGCGGCAAGACCGCCCGCGTCACCTCCAACAAACCAATCACATTGGTGTCGAACTGCCGCTTGATCTGATCGCTGGTAAAGGCTTCCAACGGCCCGCAAGCGCCATATCCCGCATTGTTGACCAACGCATCAATCCGGCCAAACCGCGCCAGACCCGCCGCCACCGCCGCCGAGATCGTGGCGCCGTCAGTCACATCCAGCGCCGTCACCAGCATATTCTCGCCCGCCAGATCCGACTCAGCAGGCCTCCGCATCGTGGCAATCACGTTCCAGCCCCGGTCGTGGAACAGTTGCGCCGTCGCCTTGCCGATGCCGGTTGAGGCGCCGGTGATCAGGATGGTTTGTGTCATGGTATTTCCTTTCAACGCATGTAATCGCTTGCTTACATACGCCGCAAGCGCGACAAGTCAACACCCGATTACAAAATATCCGAGGCCATGACAGCACCGCCCAGAAAACGCGACGCCGCCGCCACGACAGAGGCCATCTTGGTCGCCGCCCGAGAAGTCTTTACCGAACGCGGCTATGACGCTGCCGGAACCCGCGAAATCGCGGAACGGGCGCAGGCCAATGTCGCGCTGATCAACCGCTATTTCGGCTCCAAAGAGGGGCTGTTTGCGGCCGCCGTCCCGCCCAAGATGACCCTCGACAGTGTGATGACCGGCGACATGGCCGATGTCGGGCGACGCATCGCCGCATCTGCCGCGCATAAAACCCTGAAGGACGGCTTTGACCCGATGATCGCGATGCTGCGCGCCTCATCCAGCCGCGATGCCGTGCCGATCCTGCGCCGCGCCCTTGATGAGCAGTTCACCACCCCCCTCGCCGCGCGACTGACGGGCCCGAACTGCCGCGAACGCGCCCTGATGATCGGCGCGCTGATCGTCGGGTTTGATATGGTGTCCCGCGTCCTCAGGTTGACTGAGGGCGCCGATATTTCTGTCCTCGAACGCTCTCTGGCAGAGGCGATCCAGCGGCTCGTCGACCCACCACAGGCCGCAGACTAGCCTCGCCCCGCCAGCCACTCCCTCTGCCGCCGCTCCTGAAACGGCCCGCCGCCCTCGTGGTCGTTATAGGTATAGACCGCCATCTCCTTGGCCCCGACATAGGCGTTGATAGGCCCCGTAGACCGATGGATGGCGGGCAGATCGTGTCCATCAGCGCCACCGAAAACAGCGCCGGTGCCGTGGCCCGCGCCGCAAAATGCACCCCGTCGAAATAGCTCAGCGTCTGCAAGGCCACCTCGGCCTTGTCGCGGTGAACGGACAGATAGCGCGCAATCTCCAGATAGGGGTCGCGCGTCGCCACCACGATCGACCGGGCAAAATCGCACAGATAGGGCACGTCCGGCATCACGCCCCACAAGCCCATCGACCAACCCCGCCACCGCCAGCGCAATCCCACCGCCCTGACTGCCACCACAGACCGTGACGCGCCGCGACCCCGGCAAAGGACTGCGCCGCCTCGACCGCCCGCACCGCATCCGAAAACACCCGGCGGTAGAAATAGTGTCTCCGTCGCCGCAATCCCCTTGGTCATGAACCCTGCCTGCGGCGGGCGCAGATCCCACCGGGTCCGTCGTCGCCCCGACGGCCCAACCGGCCCCCTGCCCCCGCGTGTCCATCACCAGCACCGCCCGCCCCGTCGCAGGCCAGAACAGATGCTCATGCGCAAAGCCCCGCCCGCCATTGTAGCCGATGAACTTGACCACACAGTCCGCCGCGCCCGCCCTTGGGCGCAATGAACCAGCCCCGCACCTCATGCCCGCCAAACCCGGCAAAGCTGACGTCATAGACGTCAAACACCGGCAGCCCCACATCGACCGGCTCAAACCGCGCGTCCAACGGGTAGCCGACCGCACCTCGGCCAGCGTCTCCGCCCAGAACGCATCGAAATCCGCCGGGCAAACGGCACTCGACCGGTACTCGCGCCACCTTGTCGGGCCACAGATCGGGAAACGGCATGACATCCTCCTCTTTGCCCGCAGCTTAACCCACGCCGCCCGCCATTGCCACCCCCATCCATCCGCCCGTATAAGACCCCAACAGCGAAGGAGGCCCCGATGCGCAACGCCACCATCACCCGCAAAACCGCCGAGACCGAAATCTCCGTCACCGTCAACCTCGACGGCACCGGCACCTGCCGCGCCACCACCGGCGTCGGCTTCTTCGACCACATGCTGGACCAACTGGCCAAACACTCGCTGATCGACATCGACATCACCGCCAAGGGCGATCTGCACATCGACGACCACCACACGGTCGAGGATGTCGGCATCGCCCTCGGTCAGGCCCTGACCCGCGCCCTTGGCGACAAACGCGGCATCCGCCGCTATGGCCATTTCACCCTCGCCATGGACGATGCCCAGATCGCCTGCGCGCTCGACCTGTCCGCCCGCCCCTACCTGATCTGCAACCTGCCCTTCCCGACCGCCAAGATCGGCACCTTCGACACCGAACTGGTGCGCGAATTCTTCCAGGCCCTGTGCCACCCACGGCGGCATCACCCTGCACATCGACCTGAAGCACGGCTTCAACTCCCACCACATCGCCGAGGCCGCCTTCAAGGCCGTCGCCAAATCCCTGCGCATGGCCGTCGAACCCGACCCCCGCGCCGCAGGCGCCATCCCCTCGACCAAGGGCGCGCTCTAGCCCTTACACATTGGCTCAAATATCCCCGCCGGAGGCTCACGCCTCCACCCGCGCAAAGGCCCGACATGCTGACCGTCCTCGTCGACTATGACAGCGGCAACCTGCACTCCGCCGAAAAGGCCTTTCAACGCATGGCCGCAGGAAACCGGCGCCGGCGACGTCCTCGTCTCCTCCCGCCCCGAGGATGTCGCCCGCGCCGACCGCATCGTGCTGCCCGGCGACGGCGCCTTTCCGGCCTGCCGCCGCGCCCTCGGTGCCTATGGCGGGCTGTTTGAGGCGATCGAAGAGGCCGTCACCACCCGCGCCCGCCCCTTCCTCGGCATCTGCGTCGGCATGCAGATGATGGCGACCTGGGGCCGCGAATATCAGGATACCGCGGGCTTCGGCTGGATCCGCGGCGAGGTGGTCAAGATCACCCCGCAGAACCCCGCGCTGAAGGTCCCGCACATGGGCTGGAACGACCTGGTCATCGACCACCCGCACCCGGTCCTGACGGGCATCGAAACCGGCGATCACGCCTATTTCGTCCACTCCTACCACTTCCGCGTCGCCGACCCGGCCCACCGTCTGGCCCATGTCGACTATGCGGGCGACGTCACCGCCATCATCGGCCGCGACACCATGGTCGGCACCCAGTTCCACCCCGAGAAAAGCCAGGCCACCGGCCTGCGCCTGATCGCCAACTTCCTGACCTGGACCCCATGACGCCCCCGACATCGCCGAGGTTCTGGACGAGATCGCCGCCCAGATGCGCGATGAGACCGGATCGCGGCACCCCGGCGCAACTACATCCCCGAACTGGCCCGCGTCGACCCCGCCACAATTCGGCATCTCCGTCGCCCTCGCCGATGGCCGCGTCCTCAGCGCCGGTGACGCCGCGGACCCTTCTCGATCCAAAGCATCTCCAAAGTCTTCACCCTCGCCATCGCCCTTGGCCGCATCGGCGATCAGCTCTGGAACCGCGTCGGGCGCGAACCCTCGGGCCTCGCCTTCAACTCCATCCTGCAACTGGAGCATGAAAACGGCATCCCCCGGAACCCCTTCATCAACGCCGGCGCCATCGTCGTCACCGACGCCATCCTGTCCGGCCACACACCGCGTGAGGTGCTGGGCGAGATCCTGCGCTTCATCCGCACCGCCGCCGACGATACCGACATCCATATCGACGACGCGGTCGCCCGGTCCGAAACCGCAACCGGCCACCGCAACTTTGCCCTCGCCCATTTCATGTACGCCTGCGGCAACCTGCGACCACGCGCCCGACCTGACCCTCGGCACCTATTTCCACCAATGCGCGATAGAGATGACCTGCGAGCAACTCGCCCGCGCCGGTCGCTTTCTGACCGCCGCCCCCGGCATGCCGCGCATGGTGTCGCTGGACCGGGTGCGCCGGATCAACGCGCTGATGATGACCTGCGGCCACTACGACGGCTCGGGCGAATTCGCCTACCGCGTCGGCCTGCCCGGCAAAAGCGGTGTTGGCGGCGGCATTCTGACCATCGCGCCGGGCCGTGCCGCCATCGCCGTCTGGTCGCCCGGCCTCAACGAACAAGGCAATTCCAAGCTCGGCACCCGCGCCGTCGAACTACTCGCCCGCCGCATGGGCTGGTCGGTATTCGGCTGACCGCCGCGCCATCGCCACCGCCATGCCAACCGCCACCACCGCCAACCCGGCAGACACCGCCACCAAATCCAGCATCACCGACTGCAACGCAGGCCCCTTCGCCGTGGCAAAGCCCAAGCCGTTGGCCAGCAATCCCATCACCGCCGCCCCAATACCAAAGCCCGCCGAAAACACCACCGGCAACAGCCCCGACGCCTGATCGCGGTCCGGTCCCGACGCCTCCATCACCACCTGGCTCAGCGCGCCCCAGGATGCGCCAAACGCCGCCCCCAACACCAACTGCCCGGCCAGCATCACCGGAACCGAGCCCTGCCAAAACGCCACGTACATCACCACTTGCCCCAACCAGCATCAACGCGGCCCCCGCCACCACCAGCCATCCCCGGTCGCCCCGTAGCTGCGCGGTCAGCATCTGCGTGACACTCCAACTCAGCGCCAGAACAGAGGCTGAAAGCCCCGCCTGCAACGGTGTAAACTCCCACAGGAATTGCAGCATATAGACCAGAAACACCGCCTCCACCGTTTCCGACAACGGCAGCAGCAGCGCGACCCACAATCCCAACCCCATCTTGCGCCGCAAGGAAAACGCGCCCCGCGGCACCAACCGCTCTCCCCAGCGCCCATCGGCCCGCACCACCGCCACGAACAGACCAAACCCCGCCGCCACGGTGATAAGTTGCAGGCCAAACGCGCCGACCCCGTCCGATAGCACGATCAACCCCATGCCAGCCGCCACGCCCAGCAGCGACACAATCGGCAAACGCGGCACGGCCCCCTCGACCACCTCACGCCCGCCCACCACCTTTGGCACCAACATCAGGAAAATCACCGCCATCGGGACAGAGGTCAACATGGCCACCCGCCACGACACAGCCTCAGCCAGAAATCCGGCAAGCGCGGGCGCGGCAAAGGCCGCCACAGCCCAGACCACCGCCTCAATCCCAAACACCCGTGGGATCAGATGCGAGGGGAACAGTCGCGGGATCAGCACATAGCAGCCCGATTCGATCAGCCCCGCCGCCGCCCCCTGCATCGCCCGCCCCGCCAGCAACCAGCCCATCCCCGGTGCCGCCGCCGTCAACAGCGTGCCGACCAGAAACACAGCCCCCGCCACCATGAACATCGCCCTTGCGCCCACCCGCTGCATCACCATCGCCGCCGACGGCCCGGTCACGATGGCGCAGATGATGTATAGACTGGTGGCCCAAGCCAACCACCGCGTGCCGCCAAACTCCACCACCGCGCGCGGCAAGGCGGTACTGACGACAAAGGCGTTGAAGGCAAACAGCACCACACCCAGCGCCACCGTCGCCGTCGCCGCCCGCCGCTCTGCCGCCCAAAGATCCGACCACCGCGCGTCCATGCCCGCAGACTCCCTTGTTCTGGACCCCTTGTGCAATCTCAAGCGCGCTTCAGGTCAAGCCCCTCTCGCTGGAAATCGACCTGACCCCGAAATCGCCGCTACTTGACCCGCGTCCAATCCTGCGCCCGGCAGATCAACCCACCCAGAATGCAACCCGACACCGACAGCGTATCGCCCGTCACCTGCATGGTCGATCGGTAGGTCTTATCGCGATCCGGCGTCCAGATCTTGCCGTCCAGATAGCTGCCATCCCCCGCCGCAACCATGTCCCAGACCAGCTGCTTGCCGATATTGTCGCTGGCCCTTTCGGCCCCGGTACTGTCAAACGCCTGCACCAAAACCCCGCACAGCATCGTCCCGCAGGGCTTGAACTCCACATAGCCGAAATTGCCGTTGTCATCCGGCTTGGTCTGCCAAACCCCCTCAACCGGATCGGCCGCCAAGGCCGCCCCCGCCCAAAGCATCAGCGCCATCGCCCCTAAACCTGCCCTCATCGCGTTTCCTCCCAAAAACATGCCCCAACAATTCGGCCAATCCGCCGCCCCGGCAAGCGTGATGTTAGGTATGGCCCCTTGGCAAGCCCTCTGACCCTGCGTAAGACGCCGGCCAAAGTCGGAGATTGCCCATGATCCTGTACCCCGCCATCGACCTGAAAGACGGCCAATGCGTGCGCCTGCTGCGCGGCGAGATGTCCGCCGCCACCGTCTTCGGCGACGACCCCGCCGCCCAGGCCGCCAAGTTTCGTCGCCGCGGGCTGCGAATGGCTGCATCTGGTCGACCTGAACGGCGCCTTCGCCGGAACCCCGGTCAACGGCGCCGCGGTCGAGGCTATCCTGGCGGCCGTCAACGTGCCCTGCCCAACTTGGCGGCGGCATCCGCGACATGGCCACCATCGAGATGTGGCTGACCAAGGGCCTCGCCCGCGTCATCCTCGGCACCGTCGCCGTCGAAAACCCCGATCTGGTCCGCCAGGCCGCCCGCGCCTTCCCCGGCCAGGTCGCCGTCGGCATCGACGCCCGCAAAGGCATGGTCGCCACCAAAGGCTGGGCCACGGAAACCAACGTCCAAGCCACCGACCTCGCCCGCAGCTTTGAAGACGCCGGTGTCGCCGCCATCATCTACACCGACATCGACCGCGACGGCGCGATGCAAGGCCCCAACACCGCCGCGACCGAGGCCCTCGCCCGCGCCGTCACCATCCCGGTCATCGCCTCCGGCGGCGTCTCCTCAATGGCCGACCTCATGGCATTGCGCGACACCGGCGTCATCGCAGGCGCCATCTCAGGCCGCGCGCTCTATGACGGGGCGATTGATCTGGGTGCGGCGTTGCAGGCCCTGCGCGGATAGGTACCGACACAGACGCGCCAATATCAGTTCCAAGGCACCTGTTCGTCACTGTTCACCTGACCAAAGACATTCTCGCGGTGCCATTTCAGGTTTTCGGGATGCGGCCAGTCACGCGGATCTGGCCGGAAGACGCAATTTGCCCTCGGGCAGGATCAGCCGGTCGACCACCTCTGACGGCACCTTGTTGCGCGACACGAGGATCGTCATATCCTCTGCGACCGACACAAGGCCTCGGTCAAACATCCAATGCAGCGTCCCCGACAGGGCCAGTCCGTTTCGAACCGAATCGCTGCCCTGCTGTCTCTACAGGACGGATATGTGCGGCCTGCACCTCTGGTCGCCCGCCGCCATTGCGAAGCCTCAAGCCAGACATCGCGCATCGAAAATCATAAGCTTCGCGCACTTTGCGGCGAAAGGCGACATCGCGATAGGGGCGACTGGTCAGGCGTTCGATCACCGGGCGCTCAAAGGGAGCGACCTCGTCAAGAACATCGGACGCAGGCGCGTCATAGCGTCGTTGCCTCCGGCTCGATCAGGTCGACCGGCAATCCCAGCCGCACGATCGCGGCAAAGTCATCGTCCGGCAAACGCCGCACAGCCAACTGCTGCGCACCGCCCGATTTGGGTGATCCATCCGCAGCGGTCAACGCGGCCTCCAACGGTCGCCCATTCAGACAGTCGCGGAACTTCACGGTCGAAGGGCAGAATAGCTACCCGGTTCAATCCAAGCCAGATAACGCCCCTTTTCCCCGGTTTTGCGGTCACCTCTTTGATCTTGGCCACGGCAAAATATCCGCGCGGACCGGCCTTGACCGGCTCGTAATAGATCAGCCCAGTCCCCGACACCTTCCCGCACGGCCTTCAGATAGGTCTTGGGAAAGTCGTAGACGACATCCGGCTCGTCCTCATAGATCGAGTCTGCCTTGTGCAAGAGGATCAGCTTTGTCATGCCGCCAGGAAAGCCGATGCGCGGCATCTTGGCAAGCCTTTTCTTCATCGACATCACCAAGCCTTGGCATGTTCCTCATGCGCGTCAGTCTTGCCTTCTAGCCCTCATCACGGCATTGAAGGCCGCCATGCTGAAAACCCGCATCATCCCCTGCCTCGACGTCGCCAATGGCCGTGTGGTCAAGGGTGTCAACTTCGTCGACCTGATCGACGCCGGCGACCCGGTCGACGCCGCCCGCGCCTATGACGCCGCTGGCGCGGATGAGCTGTGCTTTCTCGACATCATGGCGACCGAGGAAAACCGCGGCACCATGTTCGATCTGGTCACCCGCACCGCCGAGCAATGCTTCATGCCGCTGACCGTCGGCGGCGGCGTGCGCAGCCATCACGACGTGCGCGCCCTGCTGCTGGCGGGGGCCGACAAGGTCAGCTTCAACTCCGCCGCCGTCGCCAACCCCGATGTGGTGGCCGAGGCCGCCGACCGCTTCGGCAGCCAGTGCATCGTCGTCGCCATCGACGCCAAGACCGTAAGCCCCGGCAAGTGGGAGATTTTCACCCACGGCGGCCGCCGCGCCACCGGCATCGACGCGGTCGAATTCGCCCGCACCGTCACCGCCAAAGGCGCGGGCGAGATCCTGCTCACCTCGATGGACCGCGACGGCACCAAGGCCGGCTTCAACCTGCCCCTGACCCGCGCCGTCGCCGACGCCGTGTCCATCCCCGTCATCGCCTCCGGCGGCGTCGGCACGCTCGACCATCTGGTCGAAGGCATCACCGAAGGCCACGCCTCCGCCGTCCTCGCCGCCTCGATCTTCCACTTCGGCACCTTCACCATCGGGCAGGCCAAGGCCCACATGGCCGCCGCCGGCATCCCGGTGAGGTTGCACATGACCGCCCTCCACCGCCTCGCCGCCACCATCGCCGCCCGCAAAGGCGCTGATCCCGACACCTCCTGGACCGCGAAGCTGCTGTCCAAAGGCCCCGAGAAATGCGCCGAGAAATTCGGCGAAGAGGCGGTCGAGGCGATCATCGAGGCCGTCAAGGGCGACCGCGCCCGGCTGACCGCCGAGGCGGCGGACGTGCTCTATCACCTGCTGGTCATGCTCGCCGCCCGCGACGTGACGCTGGACGATGTGCTGGCCGAACTGGAACGGCGCGAGGGCGTGTCCGGCATCGCCGAAAAAGCGTCGCGCTAGAGAACCGTTTCAACCCGAACCTGCCCGCCCCGATCTGGCCGCACACGGCCGTCTGTGCGCGGACATATCCTAATATCAGGTCAAACCTGACATTTAACCCATTGATATTGAACGATTTGGCAAAGTGTCCACATGCGGACACCCCATCAGGCGTTGAACAGGAAGTGCAGGACGTCGCCGTCCTTGACCTCATAGGTCTTGCCCTCGACGCGGAACTTGCCCGCCTCCTTGGCCCCCGCCTCGCCTTTTCCGGCGACATAATCGTCATAGGCGATGGTTTCGGACCGGATGAAGCCCTTCTCGAAATCGCCATGAATGACGCCCGCCGCCTGCGGGGCCAAGGTGCCCTTCGTGATCGTCCAGGCCCGCGCCTCTTTCGGCCCGACGGTGAAATAGGTCTGCAGGCCCAGCAGCGCATAGCCCGCCTTGATCAGCCGGTCCAACCCGCCTCATGCAGGCCCATCTCCTCCAGAAACATCGCGGCCTCATCCGGCGGCCAGCTGGCTGATCTCTTCCTCGATCCGGGCCGAGATCACGACCGAGGCCGCCCCCTGCGCCGCCGCCATCGCCGCCACCCGGTCCGACTGGCTGTTGCCAGTGGCCGCCCAGGCCTCCTCGACATTGCAGACGAAAAGCACGGGTTTGGAGGTCAGAAGCTGCAACAACCGCCAAGTCCGCAGGTCATCCGTCGGCCACCTTGACCGTCCGCGCCGGCTTGCCCTCGTTCAGCGCGACCTGCGCCGCGCGCAGCAGCCGGTCCTGATCCAGCAACTCCTTGTCGCCGCCCTTGATCTTGCGGGCGAGGCCCGCCAGCCGCCGTTCAATGCTTTCCATATCGGCCAGCATCAGTTCGGTCTCGATCGTCTCGGCATCGGCAATCGGGTCGATCCGGCCCTCGACATGGGTGATGTCGCCGTCTTCAAAACAGCGCAGCACATGGGCGATGGCGTCGCATTCGCGGATATTGGCGAGGAACTGGTTGCCGAGCCCCTCTCCCTTGCGACGCGCCGCGCACCAGACCGGCGATATCGACAAAGGTCATCCGCGTCGGAATGATCTGCTTGGACCCGGCAATCGCCGCCAGTTTGTCCAGCCGCGCATCGGGCACCGCGACCTCACCGACGTTCGGCTCGATGGTGCAGAACGGAAAGTTCGCCGCCTGCGCCGCAGCCGTCCGGGTCAGCGCGTTGAAAAGCGTCGATTTGCCGACATTCGGCATGCCGACGATACCCATCTTGAAACCCATGATGCTCTCCTGATCCGCCTGCGCGGCATAGGGGCAAGCAGGCAGCGCGGTCAAGGCGTCAGGGTGCAAAGGCCACAACAGCAATCGGCGGCAAGGTGGCCGACAGCATCTGCCAGCTGTCCCCGCCATTGCCCGACACCCACAGATTGCCCGTGGTCGACCCCATCGCCAGCCGCGCGCCGCTGCCGTCCACCGCCAGCGAATGGCGATAGATCAGATCCCACGCCGGATCATCGGCAGGCCCTGCGACAGCGCCGCAAAACTGCGGCCCGCCATCGGCGGTGGTCGAGACCACCAGCTTGCCATCCTTGGGCACCCGGCATTCATCCTTGACCCCCGGCACGAACCACGCCCGGTCGCGGTCCTTGGGATGGGCGGCCACGGCAAAGCCGAACTTGGTCGGCACCATGCCCTCACCCTCCCGAAAATTCTCACCGCCGTCATCGGAGACGAAGATCGAACAATGGTGCTGACACCAGATCCGGTCGGGGTCGGCCGGCGACGACGGCCAAGCGATGAACATCCTGGCTCATGGGATCGTCCAGCCAGTTCCGGTGGCATGTAATCGGCCCGCATCCCCTTGCCCGCCAGCCGCCACGTCTGGCCCCGGTCCTGCGTGATCCAGACCCCACCAGTCGAAACCCCGACGCACCACATGGGCGCTGTCCCGCGGATCGACGAGGATCGAATGGATGCCCGGATGGTCATAGCCGCCGCCCATCCACTTTTCGCGCCCCGGCGCCGTCCACAGCCCCTCGTTCAGCGTCCAGGTCTCGCCACGGTCCTCAGACCAGAACAGCCCGCCCGGGATGGTGCCAAGCCACAGGCAGCCCGGCTGATCCGCCCCAGCGGGCACGAGTTCCCAGATCAACTCCAACGCCGGGGCATCGGGCGCGTCCGATTTCGGGAATGTCGGTGCGGGCAACTCCACCCAAGTCTCGCCCCGGTCGTCTGACCGATGCAGCTTGCAGCCGAAATGACCGTGGCTCAGCGCGACATACAGCGCACCATCGCGCGGGTCGTCCAGCAGCATGGTCACCGGGGCTGCCAAGAATGCCGGCGGTCCCGCCACCTGCCAACCCGCCGCCGCTTCGTCAAACCGAAACAGCCCCTTACGGCTGCCCACCCAAAGTGTTGCCATAGCCTAACCTCCCGACAATGCTTGCAAAATGTAGATTTCCGCATGGGGTGTGACCGGATCGCTCAACCGCAACCGGTCTGCGATCAAGGCACCATCCAGATAGATGTTGACGTGTTTGCGCACCCGCCCCTGTTCATCCAGCACATAGGATTGCAGCAGGGGATCATCCGCCAACCCTGCCGCCAACACCTCAGCCACGGTCGCTCCCGCAGCCTCAATCACCGGCGCGGGCCGGTGGCGGACAAGGTGCGAGGTGAAGCGGATCATCGCCATCGAACTACTGTGATATCAAGGTTACTTGCGAGACTCAGTATTGCGACCTAGCATCGCACCTGTAAAGCCAGAAAGGTGACCCCGATGCCGACCATGCCTTATATCCACTTTCAAGGCCAATGCGCCGATGCCCTGTCCTTCTATGCCAAGGTTTTCAGCGGGACCAACCTGCAAACCATGCGATACGCCGATGGGCCAGAGGCGTCGCCCGCATGGAAAGCCAGCAACCGTATCATGCATGGGCAGGTGACGATTGGCGACGGCACCCTGATGGCCTCTGACTACCCGCCCGGCGTGGACGGCGACCCGCAAAAGGGCTTCTCGGTGATGCAAACCGCCCCCGATGCCGCCACCGCCCGCGCCGTGTTTGACCAATTGGCCGCGGGTGGCACTGTGATCGACGCCTTCAAGCCCACCTTCTTCTCGCCGGGTTTCGGCATGGTGCAGGACAAATTTGGCACCCATTGGATCATCTCCACCCTGCCAGAAGGGGCCCCGACATGAGCTTTGTCCCCTACCTCGTCTTCCACGGCAACGCCCGTGAGGCGATGACCGAATATGCCCGCATCTTTGGCGCAACCGACTTGGAAATCAGGGGCTTCGACGACACCCCGCCCGATCAGCGTCCGCCCGGAACCGATGGCAAGGTGATGCACGCCCAGTTCACCGCAGGCTCGGGTGGGCCGCTGCTGGGGTCAGACAGTGCGACGGGCATGTCCAACCCCTCGGGCAGCCCAACCGTATTCCACGCCGCGCCCTCCATCGCGCGGGCGCATGAGATTTACGCCGCACTGTCTGCTGGTGGCGATGCCTTCATGCCGATGGCGCAGACCTTCTGGACCCCGGCCTTCGGCATGTTGCGCGACAAATGGGGCACGACGTGGATGGTCACTGTGGCCCCCGGGGCGGGTTGATCGCCGGGCCTGACTGGCGCCTTTGACACTGGCGCCGTGCAACCCGAAATCAACATTTTCGACGCGGTCTGTCACGCTTGGGCATGAACCCCGCTTGATTTTCCGCTGCACCCCGTGCAAACCCGCGCAACACTTGCAGGGATGGGCCGGAACATGACCAGAATCGACGATTGCTTTGCGCGGCTGACGGCTGCGAAGAAAAAGGCCTTCGTCGCCTATATCATGGCGGGCGATCCTGATGTGGCGACCTCGCTGGCGATCATGCAGGGGATGCCTGCCGCTGGCGTCGATATCATCGAACTCGGCATGCCCTTCACCGACCCGATGGCCGACGGGCCGATCATTCAGCTTGCCGGGCAGCGCTCGCTTGACGGTGGGATGACGCTGAACAAGACCCTGCAAATGGTCCGCGACTTTCGCGCCGTGGATCAGACCACGCCGATCGTTTTGATGGGCTACTACAACCCGGTCTATTCCAAAGGCGTCGATCTGTTTCTGGTTGAGGCGAAGGAGGCCGGGATTGACGGGTTGATCGTGGTTGACCTGCCGCCGGAAGAAGATTCCGAACTGTGCCTGCCCGCGCAGGCCGCCGGGTTGAACTTCATCCGGCTTGCCACCCCCACCACCGATGCGAAACGGCTGCCCAAGGTGCTGACCAATACCTCGGGCTTTGTCTATTACGTCTCGATCACCGGCATCACCGGGGCTGCGGCTGCTGAGGCCAACGATGTGGCACCTGAAGTGGCGCGGATCAAAGCCTCCACCGACTTGCCGGTCATCGTCGGGTTCGGGATCAACACGCCTGAAACCGCGCAGGGCATCGCCTCGGTTGCGGATGGCTGCGTTGTCGGGTCGGCGATTGTGAAGCTGATCGGGGAAAAGCGGCCTGTGGCTGAGGTGCTGGCCTTTGTGAAGACCCTGTCGGATGGGGCGCACCGGGCCTGAATTGAGAGTGTCCGCATGTGGACACTTTTCAAAACCATGTGATATCAAAGACTTGCCTTTTTTCGTTAGGCAGATCTTAACCTTTGCACCTTGGCCGGATTGCAGCGCCTTGCCGACATCACGTCTTCAACTGCCACCCGACGATGACGTTTGAGGACCGCCACAGGGGGCCGGGGTCGGTGAACTCTCCACGTTCGGTCCCACCCATGGCGCGGTAAAACCGGCGGGCCGCGTCGTTCTCGCGCACGACGGCAAGGGCAACGTCATGCAACTCAATCGCACGGAAGTGGTCAAAAGCAGCCTCCAGCAGCCGCCTGCCAAGGCCAGTCCCCCGCGCTGAATTGCGGACATAGAGGTGCTTGATCTCAACCGCGCCCTTCATCGCCGGATGATCTGAGGGGCCAAAGCTGACCACACCGACCAACTCGGCATCCCGTTCACAGACGATTGCCCCTCGGTTCAGTTCCGCCGCCCCCAGCGTTTCGCGCCAGTACGGCAACCGCCGCCCCTCATCCAGCTTCTCATACGCCTCTGCCGGGGCCATGTGTCCGGTAGGTCTCGCGCCAGACCTCAACATGCAAACGGGCCAGTTGAGCCGCATCAGCCACGACACCAGACCGGATTTCCAAACTCTTGTCTGAAGCTGGCACGGTAAACCCCTCAACGACCCCAACGGCCATATCTATCCAGAAAGCCGCCGCCTGGCCAAGGACCGAAAACCCCCCGAAAAGGTTTCAGGCATCGGTGCTGTTCAGGCTGCACATCCGCGCCAACCTGCTGCCACCGCATTGCCACCAGGCCGCGCAACGTGGGGGTGCAGATGACCAAGGGTCGGATTGCGGCGTTTTCGGATGGCGTGATGGCCATTTCCATCATGGTTGAACGGACATTTGCCTTGGGCGCAGCGAGAGGGGTCCGTTGGCAGGCGCTGGGTCAGCGACCAAGACCTGCGTCGGTCTCAGGGAATGGCGATCGCCATGCGGGAATATCCATCAACCTGTCGTGCCAAAGCCGGATCGCCGGGTAATCGTCCATCGGCAATTTGCTCTGGGCCGCGAAAGGTAGGGTCACTGCGACCGCGAAATCGGCAATCGACAGGGTACCTGCGACCAGAAAGTCGCGTTGCGCAAGGTGGCTTTCCAATACCGAGGCGCTTGCATGAAAAGGCGGACTGGCGGCTTTGAGTACGTTCTCGTCGGGGTCGCCAAGACCTATTGCCGGTTTGATGACGTGCTCGAAATAGAAGGTACTCGCATGGGGCTTGAAATGTTCGCCATCCCAGGCAAGCCAACGCAGGACATCGGCTTGCGCTGCACCCTCAGGCCAAAGCGGCGAACGCGCCTCGATGGCGAGGCGGCACATGATGGCATTTGATTCCCAGAGGGTTCCTTCATCCGAAACAAGAACCGGGGTTCTCCCGCAGGGGTTCATCGCAAGGAAAGTCGGGCGCTTATGTTCGCCTGCGAGAAGGTCGACTTCCCTGTAGGTGATGGGCAATGCGGTATGGCGGGCCACGGCGCAGGCCTTGTAGGAGTGCAGGGTTCTCGCAAAATAGAGGATCATGACGGCACCACGATTTGCGCAGCAAGCCAGCGGTCAAGCACGGCGAAACTGCTGGTCCAGCCGGAAACATGACCATCGCGGCTGGATTGCGCCGCGAAAGGGGCCTGATGAAACTGCATCAGCGTTTCCCCACCGCTCTCGGTGAAAGAGATCGTGACCGTGGTCGCAGGCCCGATCGTTCCGTCAGCATCCTCCCAGGCATGGGTGAAGGCCAAACGCGCAGGGCCATCCACCTCAAGGTATTGCCCGCGTGCCCAGTGTTCGGTTCCGTCTGGTGCCCGCAGACAGGCGCGGTAATGCCCCCCCGGTGTGCAGTCGAAGGTATCATGGTGGGAGGTAAACCCCTCTGGCCCCGACCATTGGATCAGATGTGCCGGATCGGTCCAGGCGGCGAACACCAGGGCGCGCGGCGCTTTGAACTTGCGGTTTATGTGGATCTCCCAAGCGGGTGATGCATTGTCATTCATGTCCATCACTTCCTGTGTTGCTGCGTTGCAGTTCGGTCAGATATTGGTCCAGGTGATCGAAACTCGCATCCCAATGTTGCCTGTAGCGGTCCATCCACTCTGAAAGCTGCTTCAGGGGGGCCGCCTCCAGTTTGCGCGGGCGGGCCTGTGCTGCACGCCCTTGAGAGATCAATCCCGCCGCCTCCAGCACCTTGAGATGTTTCGAGATTGTCGGCTGGCTCAACTGGAATGGCCGCGCAAGGTCGGTCACGGTGGCCTCTCCCTCGGTCAGCCTGTCAAGGATCGCGCGCCGCGTCGGATCGGCCAGTGCCGACAGGGTCATGCTGAGCGGGTCGGCCATGTTATATTTCCACTTATCTATATTGCTAACAATGCACATGAAGGTTTTGCGAGTTTGTCAACATATGGCAAACCCCCTGACCCGCATTGTTCTGACGGCACAGGCCGGACAGTGCTTGATTGCCCGCAACTGCAATGCCACTCTGCCGCGCAACATGGGGGTGCAGATGACCAAGGGCCGGATTGAGGCGTTTTCGGATGGCGTGATGGCCATCATCATCACCATCATGGTGCTGGAGCTAAAGGTGCCGCATGGCGAGGATTTCGCCGCGCTGTTGCCGCTGTGGCCGGTGTTCCTGTCCTACATCCTGTCCTTCGTGAACGTCGGCATCTACTGGAACAACCACCACCACATGTTTCACGCCGTCAAACATGTCGGCGGCTGGGTGCTGTGGGCCAATCTGCATCTGCTGTTCTGGCTGTCGCTGTTGCCGTTCGTGTCGGGCTTCATGGGCGAGAACCACTTCGCCCCGGTGCCGGTGCTCCTCTACGCCGTGGATGTGTTGATGTGCGCCGTGGCCTATGCGCTGCTGGAACGGGCGCTGGTCAGCCAACACGGGCGCGAGTCCGATTTCGCCAAGTCGCTGAAAGGCGGGCGCAAAGAGCAACTGTCGACCCTGCTCTATGTCGGGGCGATTGCCGCCGCACTGGTGGTTCCGGCGCTGTCCATGCTGTTCATGGTCATCGTCGCGGCCATCTGGATCGTGCCGGACCGCCGCTTTGCCCAAGCTGTCGAACATTAGAAATATTGCCGCCCCAGACACCGCCCGGTAAACCCGGCACAACCCCAGCCGGAGCCGATCCATGCCCCCCATCATCACCTGCATCGACGATCTGAAGCGCCTGTACAAACGTCGGGTGCCGAAGATGTTCTACGACTACTGCGAATCCGGCTCTTACACCGAACAGACCTTCCGCGAGAACAGCACCGATTTTCAGAAAATCCGCCTGCGCCAAAAGGTTGCGGTGGATATGTCGGGGCGTTCGACCGAAACCACCATGATCGGCGGCCCGGTGGCGATGCCCGTGGCCCTGTCGCCCGTCGGCTTGGCGGGGATGCAATGGGCCGATGGGGAGATCAAGGCGGCCCGCGCGGCCAAGGCATTCGGCGTGCCCTTCACCCTGTCCACCATGTCCATCTGTTCGATCGAGGATATCGCGGCCCACACCAAAGCGCCGTTCTGGTTTCAGCTTTATGTGATGCGGGATGAGGATTTTGTCGATGGTGCCATCGAACGCGCCCGCAAGGCCGGATGCTCGGCGCTTGTCCTGACGCTTGACCTGCAAATCCTCGGCCAGCGGCACAAGGATCTGAAAAATGGGCTCAGCGCCCCACCCCGTCTGACCCTGCCGAATATCCTGAACATGATGACCAAGCCCGCGTGGTCGATGGCGATGCTCGGCACAAGTCGGCGGACCTTTGGCAATATCCTCGGCCATGTGAAGGGGGTCGAGAACATGACCTCACTGATGCATTGGACCAATGAGCAGTTTGACCCCAAGCTGGACTGGTCCAAAGTCGCCCGCATCCGCGACCAATGGGGCGGCAAGCTGATCCTCAAAGGCATCAACGACCCTGAGGACGCCCGCATTGCTGCCGATTTCGGGGCCGATGCGATCATCGTATCGAACCACGGCGGGCGGCAGTTGGACGGCGCGCTGTCGCCAATCCGCATGTTGCCATCGGTCATGCGGGCGGTGGGCGATGATGTAGAGGTCCATCTCGATTCCGGCATCCGCTCAGGGCAAGACGTGTTCAAGGCGCTCGCCCTTGGGGCCAAAAGCACCTTTGTCGGGCGGTCGTTCATCTATGGGCTGGGGGCGATGGGACAGGCGGGCGTGACCAAGGCGCTGGAGGTGATTCAGCGAGAGTTGGACATCACCATGGCACTGACCGGGGTACAGAAAATCGCTGACATCGGCCCGCAGCACATTCTGGTCCCGCGCGATTTTGAGGGCGACTGGGCCTAGGACGCGGCCCCGGCGCCGCGCACCTCGCGTTGCCGCGCCAGCATCGGCGCCAACACCCAGACCACCAGCAACACGCAGGAGGCAAAGACAAACGCCGCCCGCAGACCATAGCTGCCCGCGACAAAGCCGAGGGCCGGCGGGCCGATGAAATAGCCGAAATAGCCCAGCATCGTCGCCCGTGCCACTGCCCGCGCCTTGGCCCCCGGCGCGGCATAGCGACCGACCAGCGTAAAGGCCGTGGGCGCGATCACCGAGGCGCCGATCCCCATGATGATAAAGCCGACATAGGCCATCATCGGCCCGGTCGCCATCGCCACCGTCATGGCCCCGAGGGCGGACAGTACCGAACCGCCCAGCAGAATGCGGATCGGATCCTCACGCTGCGACAGGCCGTGGCCCACCAACCGGGAAAGACCCATGGTCAGCGCCAGAACCGCAGGTCCGGCAGCACCGTAAGCGGGTGAGCCGTGCAGCGTCTGCTCGATATGCAGAGCCGACCAATTCTCAGCCGCGTTCTCGGTCATGAAGGCAATCAGCACGATCCCGCCGCCAATCACCGGGATCATACCCAGCCCGCCCGGCGCATCATCAGGCTTGCGCGACAACTCACTGATCCGGCCGTCACGCTCTATCGCCAACAGGGCGAGGATCCCCGCCATCAGCGCCATCGTCGCCATCACCGTCCACGGCGGATGGCCAGCGTCGCGCAACAAGCCGGTGCCAATCGCGCCGCCGGCATAGCCAAAGGAATAACCGGCATGGCACAGGTTCATCAGCGGGCGGCCCTGCTCTGCCTCCAGCGCCGAAACGCGGGCGTTCATCAGAACATCGGTCGCCCCGGTCGTGGCCCCGCACAGCAACAGCGCCAGCGGAAACATCCACCACACCGCCACCTGTCCCGGCAGCACAAAGGCCAAGGCCATCGCCCCCACCGTCACCGGCAACACAAAGCGCCCCAAACTCCGCCCGATCACCGGTGCTGCCATCATCGCCAACATCGCGGCAATCGGCGTCATGAACAGCAACAGCCCCAGCCGCGCCTCATCGACGTTCAGCATCACTTTGATATCGGGCAAATCCGCCGCAAAACTGCCCCACAGCACACCCATGGCCGCAAAAGCCGCAAGTGGGGCGCGCGACAGACGTACGGTGGCAAAGGTTTGCATTCAGGGCTGCTCCGCGGAAAAAAGGCCACGTAACATAGTCCTTTAATTGCGCAACAAGTGACGCTACGGAACTGTTACCAAAGCGGTTCGATTTTGAACGCACCGGCCGAAACCTGTCGCAAATCGGCCCATCCGGGCTTGTTTCATTAGGGTTTTAGCCGATGGACCCTGTCAGAGGTCCGACAACTGCGGCGCAACAGCGAAGGGCTATTTCAGCAACCAATGGTCGGGCAACAACGCCTGCATCGCCTTGGCCCCGCCCGCAAGAATCACCCGCGTGTCGGTATTGCCCTCATCGACCTGCACCACCAACTCACGGCACCGGCCACAGGGCGGCATGATGGTGCCGTCCCGGTCCACCGCGACGATCGCCATGATCCGGCTTTCGCCCGCCGTTATCATCGCCGCCACCGCGCCATGCTCGGCGCAAAACCCGATGCCACAGGCCGCGTCGATGCAGACCCCGGTGTAAACCACCCCCGAGGCGGTACAAAGCGCGGCCCCGACCCCGCCCACCTCTACCGTCGTGGACAGACGGCGCGGGTTCACGACGGCACGGGCGGCGGCGATCAGGTCTTGGTCGGTCATGTGGGGCCCCTTTGGGCTCAGACTAAAGCGTTGGGCGCGGCTGGGCCAGAGGGGTCAAAACGTCATGCGGGGTTTTTGGCGCGGGCAATGGCTGGGCGGGCCACCCGGCAACGGCGCGATGTCCATGATGCCGGGGGCGATGACCCAACTGCCATCGTCGCGCATCAGACCCCAGTCGTAGAGGTCCCATGTCGGGCCGGGTTCGGCAATCTGGAACCAGAAGGTCGTGTGCGCGCCTGCGATGGGCAGCCAGCGGCGCAGGGGTGGGGTGGGGACGGCACCGTTGGTCAGGTTGAACTGTTGCGCGGTGGGGTAGACGAATACCTGCTCCTCTGCCGGGCTGCGCCACAGTTCGGTGGGACACGGGTGGCCGGGAAATTGCGCGGCCAATACCGGGTCGTCGAAATAGGTCATGACGGTGGTGGCCGACACGGGGATGGCGCGGCGGGCGTCCAGATGGGTGACGGTGGCCCCTGTCGGGTCGATCACCATGATGCCAGGGCCGTCTGTGACCTCTGCCAGACCGTGGCGAAAGGCGGCGGCCTGCTGATAGCGGGCGGGGATGACAAGCTGGCCTGTGGCATCGACATAGCCCCAATGCCCGCCGATCCTTACGGCGGCGCGGCCATCGGCAAAGGCCTCGGCGCGTTGAAAAACGGCCTCGGTCAGCGGCGCGCCAGCGTCATCCAGATAGCGGCACATCGACCACGGCCCAAGGCCGCAATCGGGCTGCGGGTCGGCAAAGACCGGGTGGGCCAGAACGGTGACAAGGGCTGCTAGGGCAAAGCGCATGGACGGCCTTTCTGCTGGGGCCAAAGCGGCAAGGCGCGGGCTTTGGTCGAGGGCCAAGCAGGGTTGCCAAAGCCCCCCACGCGGCCCATGATCACCGCTGATGATATCGGCAAGGAGGCAGCATGGAACCGTCTTTCTGGCATCAGCGGTGGGCGCAGGGTCAAATCGGCTTTCATGAGGGGCAGGCCAATGCGCTGCTGGTCCGGCACTTTGCGACGCTGAACCTTGCCCAAGGCGCGCGGGTGTTTGTGCCGCTCTGTGGCAAGACCCGCGATATCGCGTGGTTGTTGGCGCAGGGCCACCGCGTCGTGGGCGCAGAGCTCAGCCCATTGGCGATAGAGCAGTTGTTCGCGGAACTGGGTGTCGCGCCCAAGATCACACCCATCGGCAGCCTGACGCTCTTCAGTGCCGAGGGTGTCGACATATTCGTCGGTGATATCTTTGACCTGACGCGCGATCTGCTAGGGCCGGTCGATGCCATTCACGACCGCGCCGCCCTTGTGGCCCTGCCGCCCGACCTGCGCGCACGCTATGCCGCGCAGCTTGTCGCCCTGACGGGTGGCGTGCAACAACTGCTGACCTGTTTTGAATACGACCAGACCAAGATGAACGGCCCGCCCTTTTCGATTGACGCGGCAGAGGTGGCCCGGCTCTATGACCAGCCCTACACCCTGACCCTGCTGGAACGGGCGGCGGTGACAAACGGGGTCCGGTCCATCCCGGCGGATGAGGCGATCTGGCATCTGCACTAGGCCGCGCGGCTGGTTTCGCGACTGGTTTCGCGACTAGTTTCAATGCAAATCCACAGCCAGCCAGCCAAATACCTGCTTCCCCTCAGTCCGATTCGTCGCTATAGCCCCCCAGTCGCGCCATGCACCCTTGGAGGATGGCGGACTTATATATGGAGAGAACCTATGGCACGCCAGATCGCAGATCTGATCGCTGAGGTACGGACGGGGACAGGCAAGGGGGCCGCTCGTCAAGCTCGTCGTGAGGGCAACGTACCCGGAATCGTATACGGTGGTGGACAAGAGCCCATCGCTATCAACCTGAACTACAACTACCTGTTCAAGCACCTGAAGGCCGGTCGCTTCCTGCAGACCCTGTTCAACCTCAAGGTTGAAGGTCAAAAGGATGTCCACGTCGTCTGCCGCGCCGTTCAGCGCGACGTCGTCAAGGACCAGCCGACCCACGTGGACTTCATGCGTTTGCAGGATGACAGCCGCATCGTGCTGCACATCCACGTCGATTTCATCAACCACGATCAGTCCATTGGCCTGAAGCGTGGCGGTGTGCTGACCATCGTGCGCCCGGAAGTCGAACTCGAAGTGCTGGCTGGCGACATCCCGGACCACATCACTGTGGATCTGGCAGGTAAGAACATCGGCGATGTGATCCACATCAGCGATGCGATCCTGCCCGAGGGTGCGACGCCCACCACGACCCGTAATTTCGTGATCGCGAACGTGTCGGCTCCGGCTGGCTTCATCGACGATACCGCTGCGGAAGAAGCAGAAGAAGCCTGATCTCAGGCAACTTGGTTTTGAAAGGCGGCAGACCCCCTCTGCCGCCTTTTTCTTTTGCGCCGCATCCGTTACCTTGGCGCCAGCCCACCCCCAGACCTAGATCTAGACCTGAACGGAGACACACCATGAAACTCTTTGTAGGCCTCGGCAATCCCGGCCCCGAATATGCCGGCCACCGCCACAACATCGGCTTCATGGCGCTGGACCGCATCGCCGCCGACCACGGCTTTGGCCCGTGGAAACGCGCGTTCAAAGGGCTGGTCAGCGAGGGACGGCTCGGGGCGGAAAAGGTCGTGCTGCTGAAACCCGACACCTTCATGAACCTGTCGGGTGAGGCGGTGCAATCCGCGATGGCCTTCTACAAACTGCCGATCTCCGACATCATCGTGTTCCATGACGAACTGGACCTCGCCCCCGGTCGCGTCCGCTACAAGGTGGCGGGTGGTCATGCCGGGCACAACGGCCTGCGCTCGATCCACGGCCATATCGGTGAGGCCTATGCCCGCGTCCGCCTCGGCATCGGCCACCCCGGCCACAAGGATGCGGTGGCAGCCTATGTGCTGCACAACTTCGCCAAGGCCGATCAGGACTGGCTCGACGACCTGATGCGCGGCATTTCCGACGGTGCCCCGGCCCTCGCCGACGGCGCACCGGACAAGTTCATGAACGCCATCGCCCTGCGCACTGGCCCCCCAGCGTCCCGGCAAACCCGATCCCGCCAAAGCCGGACCCGCGCCCCCGCCAAAGCCGCCAGAGGCCAACAGCCCCGCCGCCAGAGCCGGAACCGGAGCCGTTGAGCGCCCTGCAACGCCTCGCCGCCCGCTTCCGGTCGTAACCCATGGACATCGCGGCCCTTTTCGCCAGACAGGCCCAGACCTGCGCCGAGATGGGCTCTCCATTCACCGCGCGGGTGCTGACCCTGGTGGTGCCGCTGCTGCGACCCCGCCACCCCGCTCGGCCACCGCGTCCTGACCTTCCCGGCGCGGCCCGACGACGCCCTGCCGCTGCGGCTGGCGGGCGGGCTGCATGCCCTCGCCCGCCGCGGTGATGCCCTCGCCGCCGCCTATCCGCCCCACAATGTTACCGATGCCGACCTGTCCGCCGCCCTTGAGCGCGGCCCTCACCACCCGCAGCGCCGACCTGCTGCCGTGGCTGGACAGCGCCCCGCAAACCAATGAGGTCGCCCGCTCTGCCGTGTTGATCGCCGTCGGCCACTGGCTGTCAGCGCGTTTCGGCCTGCCGCTGGTCCTGTCCGAATTGGGGGCGAGCGCCGGGTTGAACCTGCTGTGGGACCATTACGCCCTTGCCCTGCCCGACGCCCACCGTGGCCCGCCAGACCCGGTGCTGACCCTGACGCCTGAGTGGACGGGCCCGCTTCCCCCCGCCACGCCCGCCGTGATCGCCGCCCGCGCCGGGGTCGATCTGTCGCCGCTGGACCCTGTGCGCGACCGCGAGCGGATGCTGGCCTATGTCTGGGCCGATCAGACCGCCCGGCACGACCGCGCCTCTGCCGCCCTGACCCTCGCCGCCCGCCTGAACCCCAGCGTTACACAGGGCGATGCGGCGGATTGGACGGAACACAGGCTGCGTCAGAGCTTCCCCGGCCAGCTCCACCTGCTCTACCACACCGTCGCCGCCCAGTATTTCCCCGCCCCCACCAAGGCCCGCATCGCCGCCGCCCTGACCTCTGCCGGGGCGCGGGCGACCGAGGACGCCCCGCTCGCTCATTTCGCGATGGAGACCGATGGCAACACCCCCGGTGCCGCGCTGACCCTGACGCTGTGGCCCGGTGGTCAGACCCATACCCTCTGGCCGCGCCGACTTTCATGGCCGTTGGGTCATCTGGACCGCGCCGCAATAACTTGCCTTGCCAGACAGCCCCCACCGTGCAGATTGGGGCAAAGTGGAGAACGCCATGAAAACCCTGCTGAAACGCGTCGGCCAAGGTCTGCTGGTTCTGGCCCTGCTTTTGCTGGCGCTGCTGGCGTGGAAACGGGATGAGGTTGAACGCCTGATGGCCGTCAACTCGCTGTTCGCACCGGCCAAGATCGTCCAGAATTTCAGCCATATGGACAGCCATGTTCCTGACAATGCCGCTGCCCAATGGCAACGGCGACCCGTCAGACCTGCCCACCGGCACCCCGGTTCCGCTGTCCCCCGCCGCGATGGCTTGGGTCAAGGACCGCGCCGTCACTGGGCTGGTCATGCTGAAAGACGGCAAACTGGTGCATCAAAGCTATTACCTCGGCACCGGGCCAGAGGATTTGCGGATTTCGTGGTCGATGGCCAAGTCGCTGCTAAGTGCGCTGTTCGGCGTGGTGATGGCCGAGGGCAAGATCGCCTCGCTCGACGATCAGGTCACCAAATACGCGCCGCTTCTGAAGGGCAGCGCCTATGACGGTGCCACGATCCGCAATGTGCTGAACATGGCCTCGGGGGTGAAGTTCAACGAGGACTATCTCGATTTCTGGAGCGATATCAACCAGATGGGCCGCGTTCTTGCCCTAGGCGGCTCAATGGACAGTTTTGCGGCTGGATTGAAGGCGCGCGACGCGGAACCGGGCACGGTCTGGCACTATGTGTCGATTGACACCCATGTGTTGGGCATGGTGATCCGGGGCGCGACGGGCGAAAGCATCTCTCACCTGATGGTCGATAAAATCATAAAACCCATGGGGTTAGAGGCCGATCCTTACTACGTGACGGATGGTTTGGGAGAGCCGTTTGTGCTGGGCGGGCTGAACATGCGGACGCGGGATTATGCGCGGGTGGGCCAGATGATCCTGCAAAAGGGCTTCTGGAACGGCCAGCAGATCGTGCCCGCCGACTGGATCGCCGCCGCCACCACGCCCTCGGCCCCCGGCGGCGCGATGTATGGCTATCAGTTCTGGATGCCGCCCAATCCGTCACCGGGTGAGGTGATGGCGCAGGGCATTTACGGCCAATATATCTACATCAACCCGGCGCTGAACGTGGTGATCGCCGTCAACAGCGCCGACACCGGGTTTGAAGACCCCGGCGTCTATGACGGCAATATCGACATGCTGCGCGCGATGGCCGCCGACCTGTGACAGCCGCGCCTAGCTTTCCCGCCCGAACATCCCCGCCAAGGCCCGCGACACCGTGGCCGAAACCCCCGGCCGCTCTCGCACCCGCCACGGCAAGGGCCGGCACAGATCCATCGCCGCGAGGCCAACCCGCGCCGTCAGCGCCCCGTTGACCACACCCTCACCAAACCGCCGCGACAGTTTCGACAAGCACGCCGCCGCCCGCGAAAGAGCCGAGGAAGTCATCCGTCAACGCCACCGCCCCCGCCGCCAGCAGCGACACGAACACCCGGCGCAGCAGGCTCCACGATCCCAGCGTGCCCGACCGCCCGCCATAAATCTCAGCCACCCGGCGCAGCATCCGCAGGTTCATCACCAGCGCCGTCACCACATCGGCCAGAGCCAGCGGCACCAGCGCCGTCACCGTCGCCACCCGCCGCGCCGCCCCCTCAACCTCAGCCAGTGCAAGCCGATCCAGCGGCAGCACCAATTCCGTCTCAGCCAGCCCGATCAGCGCATCGGCATCCATCACCTCAGCCTGCCGCTCAGCCAACCGCGACCGCCCCCAGGCCAGCTCCTGCCGCCCGGAATACAGCGCCGTGACCCGCGCCACGACCGCCCGCGCCGATTTGATATCGCCCTTGGCCTCCGCCAGCCCCGCCTCAGCCCGGATCCGGTCCAACCGCCCCAGCCGAGAAAACGCCAACGCCTCCCGCGCCGCCATGACCAGCGCCACCAACAGCGCCGCCCCGAGCAGCACAAACGCCACCCAACCCAGCACGGTGTTCTCGGCAAACAACCCGGTCACAAAGTTCCACGCCGCCACCGACAGCACAAAGCCGAACGCCGTGGTGAACACCCACAGCGCCAGCCGCCCAAAGGCAGACCCCCGCCGTGACGCCAGCAGCGCCACCGCCTGCATCGCCCGCCCGTCCGGCGTCTCTGGCACGGCATCGGCGAGCGAGGGGTCAACCTCCTCCTCGCGCTCTACCATCACGGGCCGCTTCAGCCGGGGCAGCTCATCGGTCATGGCTGCCACTCCAGCCACACATCCGGCAGCCCCTCATCATTGCCCTCACCATCGGTGGTCAGCGTCTCACGAAACCCCTCGCGCACGTAGAACCGCCGGGCATCCGCGTTGGCCTGAAACGTCCACAGCCCCAGCGGCCCCTTCCGCTTTGCCTCATCCAGCAGCGCCTTGCCGAGGCCCTTGCCCCGCGCCTCAGCCGCCACATAAAGCGCGGTGACCTTGCCGTCCTGCAGCGCCAGAAACCCCATGCCGCCCGCAAAACCCACCCGCACGACCTGCGCTTTCACCAGCCCGTGCAGAAACTCCACCGTCTCATCAAAGCTGCGCAGCTTTGGCATCCACGGCGTCTCTGCGATCCAGCCATCCATCACGGTGGCCATCTCATAGACATCGCCCGCCCGCGCATCCCGTAACATCATAGCCTGTCTCCAAACAAAAACTCTGCCGCCCGGTCGAGCCTGATATGCGGCGGGCCTTCACCCGGTCGCAAGGACATCCGCGCCGGTGCGAAACTCATCAACCCATAGTCGGCGTCCAGCCAAGCCTCGGCCCCCTGCCGCGCCGGGGCCAGCACCCGCGCCGGATCGGACGGCAGCTGGCCGGGATACATCACCGCCGACTTGCCCGACATCAGCCGCCCGCGCACCGCCTCCAGCGTCTCGCCATCCTGCTCCACGACCTCTTCGACCGTGCAGCGCAACGACGCAATCGACATCGCCTCGGTCGTAGCCCCGGCAAAATCCGCCCGCGCCCGCGCCTCAGCCAGCATCGCCGCCATGATCGCGGTCAGCGCCGGGTGCTGGGTGTGGTGCAGATGGTCGGCCTTGGTCGCCGCGAACAGGATCTTCTCCACCCGCTTGGCCCCCAACAACCCGGTCAGCCAGCGAATTGCGCCCCGGCCGAAACGCCCCCAGCACATCGGCCATGGTGCGGCGCAGATCCTCCACCGCGCGCGGTCCCTGATGGATCGCGCCCAGCACGTCAACCAACACCACCTGCCGGTCAACCTTGGCGAAATGGTCCCGGAAGAACGGCTTCACCACCTTGGCCTTATACCCCTCAAACCGCCGCGCCATCTCGCGCCACAGCGAACCGCGCCCCGCCTCGGCGGGCATGGTCATCGGCGCAAAGGTCAGCACCGGGCTGCCCGCCAGATCGCCCGGCAACAAGAACCGCCCCGGCGTGCAATCCGACCAGCCCGCCGCCCGCGCCGTCACCAGATAGTCGGTGAACGACGCGGCCAAGGCCTGCGCCTTCACCTCATCATGCTTCAACGCGCCATCCTCGGCCCGCACCAGCGCCATGAATCCCGCCGCCTCCGACCGCTTGGCAATCCGGTCCAGCGTCGCCTCAGACCATTCGGCAAAGCTCTTGTCCGAGCAGGCCAAGGTCCAGCAACCACTCCCCCGGATAATCGACGATATCGACATGGACGACGCGTGGCCCGGTCAGCCCGGCAAAGAACCCCGCAGGCCGCACCCGAAACGACAGCCGCAACTCTGACACGGCCCGCGTCGAATGTGGCCAGCTGCGGCGTGTCCCCGGTCATCGCCGCCAGATGGTCCTCATAGGCAAAGCGCGGCAGGGTCAGGTCGGGCTGCGGTTGCAGATAGACCGCGTCAAGCCGCCCAGAGGCCGCCGCCTTCAACTGCGGCATCCGGCCATGCTGCAACAGGTTGGCGACCAGCCCGGTGATGAACACCGTCTTGCCCGCCCGCGACAGGCCCGTAACGCCCAACCGCACGACAGGCTCATAAAGTGGCCCCATCACCCCGCCGGTCAGCTGGTCCAAGCCCCGCACCAACCCGTCTGCCACATCCGAAACGCCCAAACCCAGCCCCTTTGCCTGTTGCGGTGAAGATAGGCATGCAACCGCCGCCATGGGTAGGGCCGATTTCCGCAATGGACCCGCTGCATCAAGCGTGACCGCATTTCCTCCCCGGCACCTCTGCCACCCGCGAGGAAAACGGTCCCGCTTGACGAACGCCGCCATTGCCCCGACAGAAGGCATCGCAAAGGACCCGACATGCCGCGTTTCGCCCTGAAGATCGAGTATAACGGTGCCCCGTTCCAAGGCTGGCAGCGTCAGGCCGAAGGTCAACCCTCGGTGCAGGCCGCCATCGAGGCGGCCCTTGCCCGCCTCGAACCCGGCCCCCATACCATCGCCGCCGCTGGCCGCACCGACACCGGCGTCCATGCCACAGGTCAGGTCGCCCATGTCGACCTCGCCCGCGACTGGGACCCGTTCCGCCTGGCAGAGGCGCTGAACTACCACCTGCGGCCCCTGCCCGTCGCCGTGTCTGCAGGCGGCGCCGGTGTCCCGGATGACTTCCACGCCCGCTTCTCCGCCCGCGAACGCCGCTACCTCTTCCGCCTCATCGCCCGCCGCGCGCCGGTGACCCATGACAAGGGCCTCGTCTGGCAGGTGCCGCAGCCCGCTCGACCTGTCAGCGATGCAGCACGGCGCCGCCCATCTGCTCGGCCACCACGACTTCACCACCTTCCGCTCGACGATGTGCCAGGCCAAAAGCCCGGTCAAAACGCTGGACGCCATCGAGATTTCAGAGCATGACATCCCGATGGGCCGCGAATACCGCTTCCGCCTGCGCGCACGGTCATTCCTGCACAATCAGGTCCGCTCCATCGTCGGCACGCTGGAACGCGTCGGCGCGGGGGCATGGCAACCCGACCGCGTGGCCGCAGCCCTCGCCGCCCGCAACCGCGCCGCCTGCGGCCCGGTCTGCCCGCCGCAGGGCCTGTATCTGACCGACGTGGGCTATGACCCCGACCCGTTTCAGCCCGCGTGACGCTGGGTAAGCAAGCCTTAAAATGTGGTTAACCAAAAACCCCAACCCCTTGCTTTAAAACAACAACACCCCCTGTCGCTCAGACGGACGCCCCCCTTTCAATTTGGCCCAAATATCCCCGCCGGAGGCCCTGCCCGAGCCGGTTGGCCGCAGGCCAGAGGCGAGACATAACAACGCGGGCGCAAGCCCGCTCCGCTGGATCAGTCCCCTCACCCGGTGCGGCATTTGTCCCGTTGACTAACCCGGTCAAGGGGTGTCCTGTGCGCCATCCCCAGTCAACAAGGTCCACCATGGCCAGCCCAAGCATATCCGAATTCCTGCCCAAGATCGTCACCGTCTGGCGTGAGGGGTACACTCTGTCCGCCCTGCGCGCCGATGCCATCGCGGGCCTGACCGTCGCCATCGTCGCCCTGCCGCTCTCCATGGCCATCGCGATCGCCTCGGGGGTCGGGCCCGAAGCGGGCCTGTTCACCACCATCGTCGGCGGCTTCCTTGTCTCGCTCTTGGGCGGGTCACGCTACCAGATCGGCGGCCCTGCCGGGGCCTTCATCGTGCTGGTCGCGGCCTGCGTCGCCACCATCGGCCCGCAGGGCCTGATCCTCGCCACGATCATGTCGGGCCTGTTCATGACCGCGGCGGGCCTGTTCCGCCTCGGCTCCTATATCCGCTACATCCCCTATCCGGTCACGCTGGGCTTCACCGCCGGGATTGCCGTCATCATTGCGACCAGTCAGGTCAAGGATCTCTTCGGCCTCCACCTCGCCGCCGGCGAACCCGCCGCGTTCATCCCCAAGGTAGAGGCGCTCTGGGCCGCCCGCGCTACCTTTTCCATGTCCGCAGCCCTCGTCTCGATAGGCACCATCGCGGTGATCCAGATCCTGAAGCGCGTGGCCCCCCGCGTGCCCAACCTTCTGATCGCCGTCACCCTCGGCGCCGTGATCGTCGCCGTGTTCAACCTGCCGGTAGAGACAATCCACGACCGCTTTGGCGACCTGCCCCGCATTCCGCCCGCCCCGAGCTTGCCAGAGCTGAACTGGGCAAGCCTGTCCGCCGCCCTGCCCTACGCCCTCAGCTTCACGCTGCTGGGCTCCATCGAAATCCCTGCTCTCCGCCGTCGTCGCCGACGGGATGAGCGGCGCGCGCCACCGCTCCAACGCGGAGCTGGTGGCCCAAGGCATCGCAAACGTCGGCGCCGCCCTGTTTGGCGGGTTCTGCACCACCGGCACCATCGCCCGCACCGCCACCAACGTCCGCGCCGGGTCACGCGGGCCCATGTCGGGGATGCTGCACGCCCTGTTCGTCCTGTTGTTCATGCTGATCGCCGCCCCCCTCGCTGGCCGCATCCCACTGGCCTCACTGGCAGGGTTGCTGGCCGGGGTAGCGTGGAACATGGCCGAGAAGGCTGAAATCCGCGACCTGATCCGCGCCAACAAAGCCGATGCTGTGGTGATCCTCGTCACCTTCCTGCTGGTCATCTTCCGCGACCTGACCGAGGGCATCGTCACCGGCTTTGCCCTGTCCGGCCTGATCTTCATCCACCGCATGTCCTATTCCGCCCGCCTTGGGCGTCAACCGGAAGAGGACCTCGCCCATCCCGACCGCGTCATGCTGCACCTGTCCGGCCCCTATTTCTTTGGTGCCGCCGCGCAGCTGAGCGCGGCCCTCGATCAGGTCGCAGACCACCCAAGGCATTTCGTGCTGGATCTGTCGGACCTTAACTACCTCGACAGCTCTGGCGGCCGGTCGCTGCACCTCTTGGCCCACAAAATTCAGGGCAAGGGCGGCAAGATGGTCCTGCTTGGGGTGCGGCAAGATCAACAGCGCGGTCTCGAAAAGGCCGGTCTGCTTCCGCCCTTGGTGCGCTACATCACCGCGATTTCTGAGTTGGACTAAAGACCCAGATGACCCGGCCCGCGACCTGTGGGCCGCCGGTTCAACGCTGATCGCGACCAAAGGTTGATCCAAATCACGGCGCCCCCCGGCGCCGCCCTGCTACACTTTGGTCGCAGGTGGGATTGCTTGCGTTTCGGTATCCCACGGTATACAATAAGGACGTCGTGATTTGCGTAAAACGTCTTTCGCAAAATTGAGCCTGCGTTAGACTGGGACCAATAAGACAAAGGGTCAGTCCGGGCCAAGGCCGGGTGCGCCCGATCAGGGAGGAATACATGTCAGACCGTGCCCCGTCGATCTATTCGGCGTCAGAAGACTTCATCAAGAACGCCCATCTGGACGCTGAGGGATATGCCACATCCTACGCCGCCTCTGTGGCCACACCGGACCAGTTTTGGGCCGAACAGGCCAAGCGGATTGACTGGATCAAGCCGTTCACCAAGGTCAAGAACACCTCCTTCGCGCCGGGCAACGTCTCAATCAAATGGTTTGAGGATGGCACCCTGAACATCTCTGCCAATTGCATTGACCGGCACATGCTGACCCGGGCCAACCAGACCGCGATCATCTGGGAGCCGGATGATCCCAAGACCCCCGCCCGCCACATCACCTATGCCGAGTTGCTGGAGCAGACCTGCCGCATGGCCAATGTGCTGAAGGCGCAGGGCGTCAAGAAGGGCGACCGGGTTGTCCTGTACCTGCCGATGATCCCTGAGGCCGCCTACGCGATGCTGGCCTGCGCCCGCATCGGGGCCATCCACTCGGTCGTCTTTGGTGGCTTTTCACCCGACGCGCTCGCCAGCCGGATCAACGACTGCGGCGCCAATATCGTGATCACAGCCGACTATGGCCCGCGTGCCGGCAAGAAGACCCCGCTCAAATCCAACGCCGATCAGGCGCTGCAGCATTGCCATGACTATGTGAAATGTCTGGTGGTCAAGCACACCGGCGATCAGACCACCTGGACCGAGGGGCGCGACATCGACCTCAAGGCCGAGATGGCCGCCGCCGCCCCCTATTGCGCCTATACCGAGGTCGGGGCCGAGGATTCGCTGTTCATCCTCTATACCTCTGGCTCTACCGGCAAGCCGAAGGGCGTCGTGCACACCACCGGCGGCTATCTGGTCTATGCCAGCCTGACCCATGAGATGACCTTCGACTACCATGACGGCGATGTCTTCTGGTGTACGGCCGATGTCGGCTGGGTCACCGGGCACAGCTACATCGTCTATGGTCCCTTGGCCAACGGTGCCACGACGCTGATGTTCGAAGGTGTTCCGACCTTCCCCGATGCAGGCCGCTTCTGGGAAGTGATCGCCAAGCACAAGGTCAACCAATTCTACACCGCCCCCACCGCCATCCGCAGTCTGATGGGTCTGGGCACCGAACTGGTCGAAAAGCATGATCTGAGCAGCCTGAAACTGCTGGGCTCGGTCGGGGAGCCGATCAACCCTGAGGCGTGGAACTGGTATTTCCAGAACATCGGCAAGGGCAAGCTGCCCATCGTCGACACGTTCTGGCAGACCGAAACCGGCGGCCATATCGTGACGCCACTGCCCGGTGCCATTCCGCAGAAACCCGGATCGGCCACCAAGCCGTTCTTTGGCGTCAAGCTTGAGGTGCTGGATGCCGCGACCGGCAAGGTGCATTCAGAGACCGAGACCGAGGGCGTTCTGTGCATCTCTGACAGCTGGCCGGGCCAGATGCGGACGCTGTGGGGCGACCACAAGCGGTTTGAAGAGGCCTATTTCACCCAATACCCGAACTACTACTTCACCGGTGACGGCTGCCGCCGCGATGCGGACGGCTATTACTGGATCACCGGCCGCGTCGATGACGTGCTGAACGTCTCGGGCCACCGTCTTGGCACGGCTGAGGTGGAAAGCGCCTTGGTCGCCCATCCCAAGGTCGCCGAAAGCGCGGTTGTGGGCTATCCCCATGCCATCAAGGGTCAGGGCATCTACGCCTATGTCACCCTGATGAAGGGCGAAGAGCCGTCTGACGAGCTGAAGAAAGAGCTGGTGAAATGGGTACGGACCGAGATCGGCCCCATCGCCACGCCGGACCTGATCCAATGGGCGCCGGGCCTGCCTAAAACCCGCTCGGGCAAGATCATGCGCCGCATCCTGCGCAAGATCGCCGAGAATGACCATGGCAGCCTTGGCGACACCTCAACCCTCGCCGACCCGTCGGTGGTGGATGATCTGATCGCCAACCGGATGAACAAGGGCTAGGCCAGTCGGCTGTATTCAAAACGAAAGGGCCGCAGAGCAATCTGCGGCCCTTTCGTTTACGCTTCGCAAGCACCCGGCTAGTTCAACCGGACACGGTCATGCCAGCACCTAACGTTTCCCATAATAGAGCCCGACGACATGTTCGGCTTGTGCGAAGAAGAGCCATCTTGCGGCTGCGGCTCCGGTTAGGTGGATGAGGGTGATTGCGGCGAAGAGGGGGGGCTGGGGGGGAGCAGGAGGAGGAGGACGGGCAGGATGGCCGCGCCGCCGAGGGCGATGGTGCGCAGTTTTTCGGCGTGTTTGCGGGCGACGATGTGGATCATCTCGCGCAGCAGGTAGTTCTGGCCGGTGTGGGGTTGTTCGAAGACCGTGGCCTCGCCGATGCGGTCCAGGCCGGTGGCGGTGCCGAGGGTTTGGGCGGCTTTGGCGAAGGCGCGGTCGCCGAGGTGGAACGCGGCCAGCAAGGCGGCCAGCAGCAGGATGCAGCCGATCAGGGCCTCGGCTCGGTTGCCGGTCAGCAGGGCGCCGCCGGTCAGCATGAAGGTCAGGAACAGCGCAGGCGTGGTCCAGCTATGCCACCTTGGGATGGTCTTCAGCTGGGCATAGATCATCGAGGTGGTGCCGACGGTGGCGACGGCCAGCACCGCCCCCACAAGGCCAAAGCCGCGTCCCCAGCCCAGACCGAGCCAGTCCGACAGGGCGACGGGGGCGAACAGCAGCAGCGCCGCGACTGCGGTCCAGGCCTCGCGGCTGAGCCAGGAGGTCTGCCACTGGCTGAACGCCTTCAGCGCGCGCTGCGGGTTGCCGAGGTGGAAGGTCGAGGCCGCCAGACCGCCGACGGCAAGCGCGTAGCCGAGGCCCCAGTGGAAGAACGCCGTCCAGCCCGCGGGTGCCGGGCAGACCCAGACCGAGAAAGGCCAGACAGCCGAACCCCATGCCCGACAGAACCGTGAACAGAATGACAGACGGTGCCGGATGCATCAGATCTTCCCCAGAACTTTGTCGAGCCAGCCGGCAAACCCGGTCGCCTTGACGTCCAACAAGGGCGCCAGCAGGCTGGCCTCTTGACGCAGATCCTTCTTGCGCGGCGGCAGATATTTGTTGGTCGGCCGGGTCTTCAGCATCGGCATCAGGTCATAGCCACCCCGCTCACGGGTCAGTTTGCTGACCTTGCTGTCGGGGTCGGCAAAGTCGCCGAAGTGGCGCGCGCCGGTCGGGCAGGTCCGCACGCAGGCCGGTTCGCGGTCTTCCTCGGGCAGGTTTTCGTTGTAGATCCGGTCGACGCACAGCGTGCATTTCTTCATCACCCCGGCGTCGGCATCCATCTCACGCGCGCCGTAGGGACAGGCCCAGGCGCAAAGACCGCAGCCGATGCAGGCGTCTTCATTGACCAGCACGATGCCATCTTCGGTGCGCTTGTAGCTGGCGCCGGTCGGGCAGACCGTGACGCAGGGCGCATCCTCACAATGCAGGCAGGACCGGGGGAAGTTGACGATTTGTGCAGCACCCTCAGCGGGTTGCACCTGATAGCTGTGAACCCGGTTTAAGAAGGTGCCGGAAGGTTCTGCCCCATAGGGGTTCTGGTCGGACAGCGGCACGCCGTAACCCTGATCGTTCCAGCCCTTGCAGGCCGTGACACAGGCCTGACAGCCGACGCAGGTGTCAAGGTCGACAACCAGCCCCAGTTTCTTGGCAGTATGGGTCGGAAGTTGGGTCATCGCTTGTCCCCTTTGGGCACGACACGGGGAATGGGCGGGAAGGATGGTTCGGACTGCGCCTTGGGCCCGACATTCTCGATCCGGACGCGCAGGTCGAACCACGCCGCCTGCCCCGTCACCGGATCGGAATTGGAATAGCGCAACCCGTCGCCCTTTTCCGGCAGCAGTTCAGAGATCAGATGGTTCAGCAAAAACCCCTCGGTCGCCTCAGGTGCCGCGTCATCCAGCGCCCAGGCGCCCTTGCGCTTGCCGATCGCATTCCAGGTCCAGATCGTGTTCTCGTTCAGCGCCGCCATATGGGCCACCGGTGCCGTGATCGCGCCGTTGGGCGAATGAACGCGGGCATAGTCGCCCGCCTTGAAGCCATGTTCGGCCCAGATCTTGGTCGGCACATAGAGGAAATTCATCCCCCGGATCTGCCGCAGCCAGGCGTTCTGGCTGCCCCAGCTGTGATACATGTCCATCGGCCGCTGGGTCAGGGCGTGGATCGGATAGCCCCAGCCCGCCGCCTCCGTCATCGCCAAACGGCGGATACCAGATCGGCAAGCGGGTCCATCGCCTGTTTCAGCCTGTGCGCGCAGATGATCGGGCGGCTGGATCGCGCCATGCCCCTCGGCCGCCAGCTGGAATTTGCGCATCGGTTCGGACCAGATCGAGAACAGATAGGGCTGCGGCGTTTCATAGAGCGAGGTCTTGACCGCCCAATCCTGATAGGCGGCATTCCACGGTTTGTAGAACGCCGCCTCTTCGGGGACATGGGCCTGATAAAACCCGCCGTTCTCGATATAGGCGGCCATCTGGTTCGGGTTCGCCTCGCCCCGGCCCTCCTGGTCGCCATCCGCCCCACGGAACCCGATCAGCGGGCCAACACCGGGGCGGCGGATGTGGTTCTGGATATAATCGGCATAGTCCTTGAACTTTGGGCTGCCATCCTCGGCGACCATCGGCGGCAGGCCCAAGCGGTGCGCCGAGGTCCAGCAGCACCGACTGGAACCCCCGCACATCCCGGTCAGGCTCGACCACCGGCCAGCGGATGCTGTCGCCTGCGGCATCGGGCTCCGAGATCGGACGGTCGAGCAGTCGAGATGCAATCGTGCCGTTCCATATAGGTGGTGTCGGGCAGGATCAGGTCGGCATAGGCCACCATCTCGCTGGCATAGGCGTCGGAATAGATGATGCGCGGGATGACATATTCGCCGTCGTCACCCTTGTCCGTCAGCATCTCCATCACCTTGGTCGTATTCATCGACGAATTCCACGCCATGTTCGCCATGTACAAAAACAGCGTGTCGATGCGGTACGGGTCGCCGGCATGGGCGTTCGGGATCAGCATATGCATCAGGCCATGGGCCGAGAACGGGTTCTCCCAGGTAAACGCCTTGTCGATGCGGATCGCGCGTGCCATCCGCCTTCAGCGCCAGCTGTTCGGGCCTGCGCACATAGCCCAGATGCGGGCCGTTCAGCGGCTTGCCGGGGGTGACGGTAAAGTGCGGCGTCGGATGCGCCTCGACCGGTTTGGGATAGGGCGGCTTCAGACGGTAGCCGCCCGGAACCTCAACCGTGCCCAAGATGATCTGCAGCAGATGCAGCGCGCGGGCGGTCTGGAACCCGTTGGAATGGGCCGAAATGCCGCGCATCGCGTGGAAGCTGACCGGACGGCCCGGCATCGTGGCATGGTGGTTGCCGCGGAAATCGGTCCAACTTTGCGGCAGTTCAATCGCCTGATTGAACGCCACATCGGCCAGTTCGGCCGCCAGCGCATGGATGCGGGCGGCCGGAATGCCGCAGCGCTCGGCCACCGCCTCGGGGGCGTATTCCGCCGACAGATAGCGCTCGGCCATGTGCTGAAACACCGTCCGGTGGCCCTGATAGGTCGCCCCCAGATCAGGCTCCACCCCCTTGCCATCCCACGGCGCAGGCTGGCCGGTGCGGCGGTCAATCACAAAGGGCTGGCTTTCGGCGTTCTTCAGGATCAGGCCCTTTTCCGGGCCCTCCGTTTCGTTCACCAGCAAGGGCGCGTTGGTGAACTGCGCCAGATAGTCCAGATCAACCTTGCCCGCCACCAACAGGCAATGGATCAGCGACAGGATCAGCAAGCCCATCCGTGCCCGGCGTGATGCCCAGCCAGTCATCCGCAATCGCATTATACCCGGTGCGGATCGGGTTGACGCCAATCACCCGCGCCCCCCGCGCCTTCAGCTTGCCCAGCCCGATCTTGATCGGGTTGCTGTCATGATCCTCGGCCACGCCGAACATCACGAACAGCTTGGTACGCTCCCAATCGGGCTGACCAAACTCCCAAAACGCGCCGCCGATCGTGTAAATCCCGCCCGCCGCCATGTTGACCGAGCAGAACCCGCCATGGGCCGCATAGTTCGGCGTGCCAAACGCCTGCGCCCACCAGCCGGTGAAGCTCTGGCTCTGATCGCGCCCGGTGAAAAACGCCAGCTTCTCCGGCGCGGTCTCGCGCAGCGGCTTCATCCAAGACACCGCCAGCTCCAGCGCCTCATCCCACGAAATCTCCTCAAACGCCCCGGACCCGCGCGGCCCAACCCGCCTCAGCGGTGCCCTCAGCCGCGACGGCGCCGTGATCTGCATGATCCCCGACGCCCCCTTGGCACACAAAACCCCCTTGTTCACAGGATGCGCCCGGTTCCCCTCAATATAAGAAACCCGACCCTCCCGAAGATGAACGTTGATCCCACAACGACACGCACACATGTAACAAGTCGTCTGCCGAACCTCATCAGAGACAGGAGGAGAAAGGTCAAATAACGCTGAGTTCATCCAGATTCCTGCCGTCAATTTGCCGGAATATTGTCGCGTCAACCGCCACAAAGTCCGGTAGATTTTCCCGCATTGGGCAGAATATGCAGAAGTTTGTCCAGTCCAATAACGACCTTACCCAGCCAAAGCTGAAACCTGCCAAGACATCGCAATGTTGTAAGAATTCGCCATAGGCCGTGCTAATGTGTGCCGGCAAGCAGCTGGGCTTTCCGTGTATATTTTGCAAGGGACTGTAGCGATGGCGACCCCACAGAAATGGAATAAGGAATTTCTGGTCAATACCACCACCAACAGCGATCAATCCGGCCCCGCGATCACCGGTCTGGCCAATGGCCGCTTTGTGGTGACCTGGACCGATGCCAGCGGGAACACGCCAGACTTTAACAGCCTTGCTGTCCGGGCGCAGGTTTTCAACGCGGATGGCAGCAAGTTCGGAGCTGAGTTTTTGGTGAACACGATCATTGACGGGCGCGCAGAACCAGCCGCAGATCACCGCCCTGTCTGGTGGGCGCTTTGCTGTGGCCTTTCAGGATGCCAGCCTGCTGAACACTGGCAATACCGACAGCGCCGATGTGCGGGTGCAGCTGTTTGGCGGAGACGGCGGCAAGCTGGGGGCAGAGTTTGTGGCCCCCGCAACCAGCATCGGGGCGCAAAGTGAGCCTGCCATCGCGGGTCTGCAAAAGGGCCGCTATGTCGTGGTTTGGACCGATAGCAGCGGCACGGGCGGCGACACCTCTGGCGATGCGATCAGGTCGCAGGTCTTTAACGCCGATGGCTCGCGGTTCGGGGTAGAGCGGCTGGTCAACACCACGACGCTGTTTTCACAGACCGATCCGACAGTGTCGGCCCTCGCCAATGGAAATTACGTCGTCGCTTGGTCCACGATCGCGACGGACGCCAATGGTCAGTTGATCCGGTCAGTCAACTCACAACTTTTTCACCCCAATGGCGTCGCCGTCGGGGTGGAGCATGTCGGCAGTGTCGTGGCGGGGAATATGGCGGGTCAGTTTGAACCTGCGATCACCGGGCTGTCCGGCGGGCGCTATGTGGTGACCTGGACCGATGTCAGCGGCTTTGACACCAATATCAAGGGTCAGATGTTCAACGCCAATGGCACGACGCATGGCGCGGCCTTTGGCGTCAACACGACCGTAGCCAACGGGCAGGTCGACGCCTCTATCACTGGGTTGGCGGATGGCGGGTTTGTCGTGGTCTGGGTCGACAAGGGGGCCTTCGACGGCACGGGCTTTAATCCCGAAATTCGCGCTCAGGCGTTTCACGCCAATGGCGCCCCCTCTGGTGCCGAGTTTCTGGTGAACACCAAGACGGTCAACCTGCAACAGGCCCCCTCTGTCACAGGTCTGGCCGATGGCCGTTTCGTGGTGACATGGGAGGATCTGAGCGGCACCCTCGGCGACACGACCTTTGCCGTTCATGCCCAGATTTTCGACCCGCGCAGCAGTGGCGTCACCCTTACCGGGCTTGCCGCCGCCGACGACCTGATCGGCAGCAGTCACAATGACATCCTCCGGGGTATGGGCGGCAATGACACGTTGAGCGGTGGCAAGGGCAAGGATGTGTTGGATGGCGGTGCGGGTTCTGACCTGTTGACCGGGGGTGGCGGCGCAGACGTCTTTGTCTTTGCGCCGGGCGGTGGCCATGACCGGATCACCGATTTCACCAACGGCAGCGACCATATCAACCTTACCGCCTATGCCTTTACCAACTTTGCCGCCGCCCAAAGCCATTTTGCGGCTGAGGGCGGCAACCTCATGTTCAGTCTGGGCGGCGATACGTTGCGGATCGACGGGTTGACGTTGGCCGCCCTAGATGCGGGCGACCTGATCTTGTAGCCGGGGCGAAGGTTCAGCCCATCACCTTGGTGCCGAGGCCGTGCCCCTCAGCCGCCTTCTTCTTGGACTGCACCGCGCGCAACTCCTCGACCGACCGCACGTCCAGCCGCGCCGCCCCCGCCCAATCGCGGGTCTTCACCTTGGGGTTTTCCAGCCGCTTCTTGGCGTCCGGAATGGCATGGGCGTATTGCGGCAGCCATTTGGCCTGGGCCACCAGCATCTCATCCACCATCTGCCAGACCTCCTCGGGCGTGCAGATCGCGCCGACCAGCGGGTCATGCAGAACCGACTGCTTCAGCAGTTCCACATCCCCGGTGATCGCCGCCTTCATCCCCATGCGCTGCACATTGACCGAGGCCGAGCAGGTCGCGGCGCAGGCATCGGGCAGGGTGATGCCCTCGACCATGTTGATGCCGAACCGGTCCACGAAACCGGGGCTTTCGATGATGCAATCCTCGGGCAGGTTCTTGATCACCCCGCCGTTCTTGACGTTGAAATGCCCGCGATAGGTGCGGCCCGTCTCCAGCCCTTCCAGGATATGGCTGGCATGTTCGTCGGTGCGCTTATAGTCGGACAGGGGCGCACCCGCCTCATCCAGGAACTTGGGGAAATCCTCTTCGAACCAGTTCCGGTTCTCGGTCGAATAGCGCAGATAGCCGCCGGTTTCGCCATGGATCCAGTCATCCATGCTGATCCAGTCCATGATCTGATCGGGGCGCTTGCGATACCACGGCAGGTATTCCGACAGGTGGCCGTTGCTTTCGGTCGAGTAATAGCCGAACCGCTTCAGCACATCGATCCGGACCTTTTCCTGCTGCGAAAACACCGGATGCGCCTCAAAAGCGGCTGGTCAACTCATCGCGGCTGATCTTGCGGCCGTTGTGGCGGATGTCGAGATACCAGGTCTGATGGTTGATGCCGGAACAGATGATATCCACCTCTTCCATCGGCACGCCCAAGGCGCGCGGCGATCTGGCGGTGGCCGTTCTGCACGCCGTGGCACAGGCCGACGGTGTGGACCTTGCCATGGTCGATCGCGGCCCAGGTCATCATCGCCATCGGGTTGGCGTAGTTGAGCAGCAGGGCGTTCGGCTCGCAAACCTCATTGATATCCTTGCAGAAATCCAGCATCGCATTGATGCCGCGCTGGGCATACAGGATGCCGCCCGCACAGATCGTATCGCCGACGCATTGATCGACGCCGTATTTCAGCGGGATGCGAGATGTCGGTGGCAAAGGCCTCCAGCCCGCCGATCCGCACCACGTTCATGACGTAGCGCGCACCCTCCAGCGCCGTGCGGCGGTCGGTGGTGGCGGTGACGCGGGTCTTCAGCCCGTTCACCGTGACGATGCGCCGGATGATCTGGGCGATCATGTCCAGGTTATGCGCGTTGATGTCGGTCAGCGCGATCTCGACATCCTCGAACTCCGGCACTTTCAGAATGTCAGAGCAGAGTTTCTTGGTGAAGCCGACCGACCCGGCCCCGATGATGGTGATCTTGAATGTCATGGGCATCTCCTCGTTGCCGGACGACGTGTTTGGATCAGGCTAGTCTTGCGGGGCGCAGCGCGTGTAGAGAAATCTTGTGCCATAGACGGGTAATTTCATGCTGTCTGACACTTCTGGCCCATGGCCATGACATCCGGATGCTGACCCTGCCGCGCGGCACCGGCGCCGCTGCACTGCATGGCGGCCAGCGGTCGGGCTATGAACAGCGCGCGGCAAGAGATTTACAGTTGGGACGGCATGAAGCGCGGCACCGTCGCCGTTTCTGGTGATCCAGCACACGCGTGCTGGGCGAGGGGCGGCTCGATCTATGCCGGAACGTCGTATCGGCTGCGGCCCGGGTCAAACCATGCTGGTGACCATGCCGCATGACCACCGCTACTGGCTGGAACGCGGCGGGCATTGGGAGTATTTTTGGGCTGTGCTGCACGGGCGCGAGGCGCTGCGCCTGGCGCGTGAAATCCTGGATGCGGCGGGGCCGGTGCTGGAGATCGGGCCCGCTGGTTGACCGGCTGGCTGCAGGCCTGCCTGACCCTGCTGACCACGCCCCGCTGACCCCCGGTGCCGCCTCAACCGCGGCCTATGGCGCGATGGCCGCGCTGCACGATGCCGTGTTCGGCGCGCGCCGGGCCCGAGAGCGCGCCTGCCTGCCGCCATGGCCCGGGTGGTGCGATCATATCGAGGCGCATCTGGCCGAGGCGCTGACCGTCGACCGGCTGGCCGCCGTCGCCGGCCTCAGCCGCGCGCATTTCGTGCGGCAGTTCACGGCGGCGGTGGGTCTGCCGCCGTCGGATTTCGTGGCAGCCCGCCGGATGGAGCGGATCGAACGCCTGCTGCTGGCGACCGAGATGACGGTGGCGCGAAATCGCCGCGCGCGACCGGATTTGCCGATGGAAACTACCTGGCCAAGGTGTTCCGGCGCCACCGCGGCATGTCACCGTTGGAATTCCGCGCGACCCGGCCGGAGGCGAGTCCGAATGGCGATGCTCCTACCCGGCAGCGATTGCAACCAGGCCCGGTGCGGCAGGCATTGCGCGGCGGCCCGCGTGTATTCGGTGACCAGCGCCGGCATGGGTCTTGCGCGCCAGATCCCGCGCCTTGCGGATCGGCGCGCCATCTCGGCCTGCGCCGCCGGCCGGTTCAACAGGCCCAACCCGTCCAGCACCGGCACGTAAAGCTGCTCTTGCACATGGGCCAGGCCCAGATGCTCCAACCCCGGCGGAAAGCGCGGGAAATCCGCCGGGCGCGGGCATATGGTCCTGCCACTGCGGCCAGCCGGTCCGTCACCACCGGCGGATGGCTGGCCGCCACATCGCGCCAGAACGGGCTGTCGCGCCGCTCACTCACATAATGCAGCCGGATGAAATCGCGGAAGTCATCGACCTGGCCGCGCGACGGCGGCGTTGTAGCGGTCGCGCCCGTCGCCCTGCCCCAGCCATTCCGACAGCATCATCAGTCTGCACGATGGTGCCGTGGATCGAGGTCGCCTCCAGCGGCTCCAGAAAGCTCGACGACAGCCCGACCGCCACGCAATTGCCGATCCAGGCATCGCGCAGCCGCCCGGCGTCGATCTTGATGTCGTTGCGCGGGATGGATCTCATAGCCCAGCGCCGCCTCGATCTCGGCCTTGGCCTGATCGGGCGTGGTATGGGCATCGGAATAGACATAGCCCGCGCCATAGCGGCCCTGCGTCGGAATCCACCACAACCAGCCCGATTTCTGCGCCCAGGCGAGGGTGCAGGGCGCAATCTCCTCGCCGTCCTTGAGGTCGACCCAGAACGGCATCGCGCGGTTGACCGGCAGCACATCGCGATAACTGACCCACTCAGCCGCCCAATGCGCCGATCAACCGCCGCCGAAACCCGGTGCAGTCGAGGAAGAAATCGCCCTCCACCCGCTGCCCGCTTTCCAGCAGCCAGGGCGGTGATCCCGCCCTCGCCGGTCTCAACCCCCTGCACCTGATCGTCGATCAGCGCGATGCCCTTGGCCTTGCGCCGCAGCCACGCCCCGACCAAGCGCCTGATCAAAGTGATAGGCATGGTGAAACGGCCCCGCCGGCACATCGCGCGCCCGTCCTGCAGCGCCACCGGGCGCCTTCTGCCCGTTCAGCAGATGCTGGAACAGATGCGCCTCGCCCACCGACCGCCCTGCCGCCACGGCATAGAGATCCAGCTCCGCCCCGCCCGCCACCATCTGCGGGCTGTCGATCGGCCCGTCATAGCTGTGCCCCAACCGCCGCCAGTCGCGGTGCCGGATGCCGTATTTGATCGTGGCCCCGGTCTCGCGCAGGAACTCTGCCTCATCCAGCCTGAAATGCCGCAGCATCTGGCGGAACACGGCCGTAGAGCCTTCGCCCACCCCGATCACCCCGATCTTGGACGATTCGACAACCGTGACCGTGCTGCCCCAGCCCTTGCGGGCCGCGACATCCGACAACATCATCGCGGCCAGCCAGCCGGCCGTGCCGCCGCCCACGATGACGATATGCTTGGGCAGCATGCCATGCCCCTACAGTTTGGTTAAAATCTTGCGCCTTTCATTTTGGCGCAAATATCCCACGGGCGGCCACATTGCGGGGGCTCGATGCCCCCTGAAACCCGCCCGCCGTGTCAGGCCGCCTGCGCTTGTCGACCCGCGCCCATTCCGGCAGCCAGTCGCCATGCGCCGCCAGCAGGTCATGGGTCAGCTCCCAGATCTGGTCGAGGTCCAGCTCGGCCGCCGGTGTGCGGGTCCAGCATCGCCGCGTGATAGATATGCTCGGGGTTTTCGGTCAGCAGCGCCTGCACCGTCAGGTCCTGCACGTTGATGTTGGTCCGCATCAGCGCGATCAGCTGCGGCGGGATGTCCGTGCACCACGGTCGGCTGCAGGCCCATGTGGTCGACCAGCGTCGGCACCTCGACGGCACAGCCATCGGGCAGTTGCGGGATATAGCCCTTGTTGCCGTGGTTGCCGTAGATCACCGAAGGCTCGCCCGTCACGACCGAATTCACGATCTGGCTGGCGTATTCGTGGCTTTCCTTGACCTCGATCGTGTTGGCGGTCTTCAGCGCCTCGGCCTCTTTCTTCCAGCGGGCGATCTGTTCGATGCAGCGCACCGGGTATTCGTCCAGCGGAATGCCGAATTTCTCGATCAGGTCCGGCCGGTCGCGCTTGATGAACCAGGGGGTGTATTCGGCGAAATGCTCGGAGCTTTCGGTCACGAAATACCCCAGCCGCGTCAGCATTTCATAGCGCACCTTGTTCGGGCAGCGCGGGTTCCAGTGCGACGGCTTGGGGAAGCGCCCCTCGCGGTAGCCCTGCATCAGCGTCGGGATAGAGGTCTCTTGTAGGACCCGTCGGCCTGGCGATGTTCAAAGGTCATGTAGAACGCCATGTGGTTGATGCCGCCGGCGCGTATAGCGGATTTCCTCGACCGGAATGTCCAGATCGCGGGCCAGTTCATAGGCCGTGCCCTGCACCGAATGGCACAGGCCGACCTGACGGATCTTCGGATATTTCGCCGCAATCGACCAGGTGTTGATCGCCATCGGGTTCACATATTGCATCATGATCGCGTTCGGGCGCGACCTGCATCATGTCCTCGCAGATGCTCCACAGCACCGGAACGGTGCGGATGCCGCGCATGATGCCGCCGATGCCGAGGGTGTCGGCGATGGTCTGGCGCAGGCCGAACTTCTTCGGCACCTCGAAATCGGTGATCGTGCAGGGGTCATAGCCGCCGACCTGAAAGCAGCAGACCACGAAATCGGTGCCCGTCAAGGCGCGGCGCTGGTCGGTATAGGTCTTGACCGTGGCCTTGCCGCCCAGGGTCTGGTTCAGCTTGCCGATGATGATCTCGGATTCTTCCAGCCGCTGCGGGTTGATATCCATCAGGCGGATTTCGGCATCGGCAAGCGCCGGGCGGCTCAGAATATCGCCCGCGATGTTCTTGGCGAAGACGGCAGAGCCCGCGCCGATGAAGGTGACGATGGGTTTGGACATGGATTGACCTCAGGTTGCAATTTCAAAGGCGGCGCGGACGAGGCGCCTGGTGTAGTCGGTCGAGGGGTTTTCCAACACCTCGGCCACGGGCCCTTGTTCGACGATCTTGCCGTTCTGCATGACGATCACGCGGTGGCACAAGGCGCGCACCACCTTCAGGTCATGGCTGATGAACAGATAGCTACAGCCCCTTGTCGCGCTGCAATTGGCGCAAAAGGTCGATGATCTGCGCCTGAACCGACAGGTCCAGCGCCGAGGTCGGTTCGTCCAGCAGGATGAACTCGGGTTCCAGCGCGATCGCGCGGGCAATGGCCAGACGCTGCCGCTGGCCCCCGGAAAACTCATGCGGGAAACGGGACAGGATGGTGTCGGGCATGCCCGGCATCGCGCAGGGCCTGTTTGCACCCGTTCGATCCGGTCGGCACCGGACTTGCCGATGTCGTTGACGGTCAGCCCCTCTTCGATGATCTGGCGCACCGACATGCGGGGGTTCAGACTGGCGAAGGGGTCCTGGAACACGATCTGCATCCGGCTGCGCAGGGTTTCATCTGGCCGCGGTCGTAGGTTTCGATCCGCTGGCCGAGAAACGTCACCTCGCCCCGCGGTCAGCTTGTTCAACCGCAGCAGCGCCTGGCCGAAGGTGGTCTTGCCAGAGCCGACTTTCGCCCACCAGCCCCAGCGTCTCGCCGCGTTTCAGGTCCAGCGACAGCCCGTCCACCGCCTGCAGATCGGATGATAGGTGCCCCGGAACGCGCCGCCCTTGCGCAGCATGTAGGTGACGCGGATATTGCGCCCTTCAAGCACGGTCTCAGGGCGTGCCCTCCAGCGGATTGGCGCGGCCCTTGGGTTCGGACCCGAGCAGCCGTTTGGTGTAGGGGTGCTGCGGGTTGGTGAACAGGCTTTCGGTCGGACCCTCTTCGCGCACCTCGCCGTGCTGCATGACATAGACATAGTCGGCGAACTGGCGCACCACGGTCAGGTCATGGGTGATCAGGATCACCGCCATGCCGGTCTTTTCCTTCAGCGCCTTGATCAGGTTCAGGATCTCGGCCTGCACCGTCACGTCCAGCGCCGTCGTCGGTTCATCCGCGATCAGCACGTCGGGGTTGTTGGCCAGCGCCATCGCGATCATCACGCGCTGCCGCTGGCCGCCCGACAGTTGGTGCGGATACTGGTTGACCCGCGATTCGGGGTCGGGGATCTGCACCTCGCGTCAGCAGTTCGATCGCCTTCGTCCACGCGTCGGCCTTGGTGATCTTGTTGTGGATGCGCAGCACCTCGACGATCTGCTGGCCGATGGTGTAGACCGGGTTCAGCGAGCTCATCGGTTCCTGAAAGATCATCGTCAGCCGGTTGCCGCGCAGACGGCGCATTTCGGTCTGTCGGCAGACGCGCCATGTCCTTGCCGTCATAGAGGATCTCGGTCTGGTCCGACACCATCGCCCGCTTGGACAACAGCCGCATGATCGCCCGCGCCGTCACCGATTTGCCCGAGCCGACTTCGCCCACCAGCGCAATCGTCTGGCCCTTGTGCAGACGGAACGACACGTCGCGCACCGCCTCGATCACGCCGCCCTGCACCTTGAAGGTGACGCCGATGTTGCGGGCGTCGATCACCAGATCGCCAGTTGTGTTCATATCCATCATGGCCCACCTCAATACGGGTCAATGGCATCGCGCAGGCCATCGCCCAGCGCGTTGAACGCGAACACGGCCAGCAGCACGAAGCCCACGGGCGACAGGATCCACGGATAGGACCCGATCGACGGAAAAGGTCTGCGCGTCCTGCAGCATCAGCCCCCAGGAAATCAGCGGCGGCTTCACGGCAAAGCCGAGGAAGCCGAGGAAGCTTTCCAGCAGGATGATCGTCGGGATGCCCAGCGTGACGGCGACGATCACATGGCTCAGCACGTTGGGCAGGATGTGGCGCGTGATGATGCGCCCGTCCGACTGCCCCCACGGCCGACGCGGCGCGGACATAGTCGACCCGCGCCATGGACATGGTCTTGCCGCGCACCTCGCGGCTCAGCTGCGCCCAGCCCAGACCGACGATGACCAGGATCACGAAGGTGATGAACAGCCAGGATGGCGCGGTCACCGGGATCAGCGTGGTCGAGCGTGAGGTACAAGCGGCAGTTGCGGGAAGGCGAGGATCGATCTCGACAAAGCGCTGGAACCACATGTCGAACCGCCCGCCGATATAGCCCGAGGTGATGCCCAGAAGCGTGCCGATCGATGGTGATCAGCGTGATCGACACCAGTGCGATCATCAGCGACATCCGGCTGCCATGATGCCCCGGCGACAGGATATCGCGGCCCAGCTTGTCGGTGCCCAGAAGGTGCAGCGGCGAGCCATCGGCCACGCCGATCAGATGGCGGTTCATCGGGATCAGGCCCCACAGCTGATACTCCGCCGCCCTTGGCGAACAGGAGCAGCTGGCGCGGATTGTCCAGGTCGGGGCCATCAGCGGCTGATAGGTGACCGGGTCCAGTTCGTCGCCCTCGACGATGGAATAGGCGACCGGGCACAGGGTGAAGCCGTCCTTGGTGAAGAACGACAGATGGTCCGGCGGCGCGAAAGAGGCCGTGGGCTGGTTGGGGTCCATCGGGGCGAAGAACTCGGCAAAGATCGCGATCAGCAGCAGCAGACACCACCATCGAAGCCCGAGCATCCCCGGAACCGACCGGCGGAACCGGCGCCAGACCAGCGCCAGATAGCTTTGGTTGGCGGTCGGGCGCGGTCGAGATGCGGGCGTCGGCGGCCTCGCCTTCATGCGATGCTCATGTGTCGTTCCCCACCCGGATGCGCGGATCAAGCGCAGACCAGCAGCAGGTCCGCGATGATGTTGCCGATGATCAGCGTGGCACCCAGCACCAGCAGCAGCGTGGCGGTCACATAGACGTCGCCGATCGCCATCGAGCCCACGATGGCCGGGCCGATGGTGGCCAGACCGAAGACGATGGCCACCTCGATCTCGCCGGTCAGCATGTAGGGCAGCACGACGCCCTGATAGGCGACCAGCGGGTGCAGCGCGTTCGGCACCGCATGGCGCATGATCACGGTGCCTTCGGACAGGCCCTTGGCGCGGGCGGTCTCGACGTATTGCATGTTCAGCGTGTCCAGCAGGTTGGCCCGCATGACCCGCATGTTGTAGGCCAGCCCGCCGATGGTGGCGACGGCGATCACCGGCCAGACGTGCTGGATCAGGTTCCACAGCTTGGCCCAGTTGAAATCGAACCAGCCCAGCCAGTAGGCCTGCCCGCCGAATTTCGACGAATAGAACGAGCCGATCTCCTGCACGTTCAGCTTGTAGGCCAGGATATACAGGATGACCAGCGCCATCAGGAAGCGCGGCACGGTCATGCCAAGGAAGGACACGAAGGACAGCACCGTATCGACCCAGCTGTATTGGCGCGTGGCGGCCAGGATGCCGAAGCCGATGCCGAGACAGCGAGGCCAGGATGTGGCAGGTCAGCGCGATCGCGATGGTTGCGGCAGCCGTGCCATGATCACGTCGGACACGGGCTTGTTGTAGAGATAGCTCTGGCCGAAATCGCCGCGGCTGACGATGCCCCAGATCCAGCGGAGATACTGCAGCGGCATCGGGTCGTTCAGCCCATGCGTCTCGCGGTACTCGTCGGCGGCGGCGTCGGCGGCCTCGGCCGTGGCGTTGCCCTGCGTGATCATGTTGGTGCGGATGAAGTCGCCATAGTCGCCCGGCGGGGCCTGGATGATGGCGAAGGTGATCATCGCTCATCACGATCAGCACCGGGATCGCCTGCAAGCAGGCGGATCGGCCAGAAAACGCAGCATGGCGGCACCTCGGGATGTTGCATGGAGGAGGCTGTGGACCGGCTGGCGGGCGAAGGGCTTGGACCCCGCCCGCCGATGCAGGACCGCAGGATCCTCAGTTCGCGGTGACCGGACCCGCCGACGCCGGGCGCACCCGGCAGCGTGTTCGGGTGCAGTTCGGCGTCGATCTGCTTGTCAGCCGGCACGAACACGCGCTCGCGGATGATGTTGTCTTCGGCCCAGTTGTACATGAAGATCGGCGCACCTGCCGGGATGTTGGCGAAGCGCTTGTTGATGATCAGCGCGCCCGGATAGGCCGTCAGGCCGATCGCCGTCCAGGTTCTCGGTATAGACGTTCTGGTAGTGCTTCATCAGCTCGACCCGCTCGGCCGGGTCGCGGCTGACGCGATGAACTTGTTGACGGTGTCCACCATTCCTTCTCGTAGGGCAGCAGGTCCAGCTCGCCGGCCGCGTTGGCGCGGTGGTTGACAGTCGGTGCGTCGGGCCGACCGGGGCCAGCGCCGTGGTGTTCTGCACCACCGTGATCAGCTCCGTGCCGTTGCGCACGATGATCCAGTCGTACTTGCCGCGTCGCGGGCATTGTCGAAGTCCTTGCCGCGACAGCGCGTTCAGCGTGACCTTGACGCCGATGTCGCCCATCATGGCAACCACGCCTTCGGCGAGGTTCTTGTCGGTGGCATAGTCCGACTGCGGTCACCAAGCGTGACGTTCAGATTTGCCGCCACCGGCCGACGTTCACGAAGCCGTTGCCGTCGGTGTCGGTCAGACCGGCCGCTTCCAGCTGGCCTTGGCCGCGACGCCACGTCGAACGGATAGAAGACCGTCGATGCCTTGTCGTAGAACGAGGTCCCCGCATAGAGGCCGCCCGGATAGATCGCGGTGAACGGACCCTTGACCAGGCTGTCGCCCAGACGCTGCCGGTCCAGCGCCTAGGTGATGGCCTTGCGGAAGTCGAGGTTGCGGTTCAGCTCGCGCACGGCCTGCTGGCCGCGCGTCGGGTTCGCCCCAGCCATTGCCCGACAGGTTCGGGATAGAGCGTATAGCCGATGGTGCGCGGGCCGAAGGCCAGCTTGGCCGGGCGAGCCGGATCGGCGGCCTTCTTCAGGCTTTCGACATAGTTTTCGGCCTGTTCCAGGTTCGAGAAGTCGCCCGTACCGGCCACGGCCTGCACGTCGCGGTCACCCCAGGTCGACAGACGGTACTGCATCTCGTCCAGGTAGGGCAGCTGGTTGCCGGCTTCGTCAACCTTCCAGTAGTAGGGGTTGCGGCGCAGCACGACGATGTCGTCGGGGCGATGCTCGACCACGACCCAGGCGCCCATCGTCGGGAAGTTCATGTAGTCGGCCGGGAAGGCGTTGTGGAAGCGTCGTAGTAGTCCTTGCCGCCATACTTCGGGTGCTGCGGCTTCAGGATATGGCCGGGCCGGGGCAGAAGTTGCCATAGGCCATGTTGTACAGCACCGATTCCGGGAAGGCCGTCGTGAAGGTCAGCGTGAAGGTGTAGTCGTCGATGACCTTCGTAGACGCCGTCCGAATAGGTGTCGGGCGTGGCGCCCATTCAGCGGGGTCACTTCGGGGTCCCTCGACGACGTCGTTGTAGTAGAACTCGATGTCCTCGGTGTCGAACGGCTCGCCGTCAGACCACTTGGCACCCTCGATCAGGTGCACGGTCAGGGTCTTGCCGTCTTCGGACCATTCCCAGCGACTTGGCCAGGTTCGGCATCGGCTGCAGGTCGGTCGCGTTGACCTTGAACAGCGGGCCGGTGCGGGTCAGACACTCGACCAGGCCGATGTCGATGCCGCCCCAGCCATAGGATCTGGCCGGCCCAGAAGTTCCAGCCCTCCGGACGGCCGCCGATGACGTGGCGCATCACGTCGCCATAGACGCCAGTGCCGTCGGGCATGTTGGCGGTCTTGTAGACCAGCGGTTCCTTCGGCAGACGCTCGGCCACCGGCGGCAGCTTGCCGGCCGTCACGAAGGCCTTGACCCAGGCCGGCTCGTTATAGGCCGGCAGCGCCTTGTATTCGAAGATGTCAGCGCGGTTGACGAAAACCGGCTCGCCCTGCGCGTCGAATTTCGGGGCGTCTGGCGGGGTCGTGGGTGCCATCATTTCGGCACTCACCGCAACAGCGGACACACCCAGCAACAGCGCCGCCAAAGCGACGCGGCGGATATGCATGGTCATTTTTCCTCCCTTGGCCGGCCGGGTTATCCTCGTCAACGCAGTCTTGGTCGCTTGACGCAATTCTGCCGCGAAGCACCCAACATTGCGGACAACCCCCCTTTACAACAATACCACTTTACCAGATTCTATTCCGGCTTTCTAAGATTGGGCCAAAGCCACGATGAAGGACCGCCAGCGAAGGGCGCCTGAACGCCGCCCCGGCCACGAACGGCACTTCTACTCCACCAGCCGCGCCTTTGGCCGTTTCGGGATGCGGATCTTCGAACCGCAGATCATGACCGCCCCGCATTGGCATGGCCATGTCGAGGCGAACTTCGCCATCCATCACACCATGGA
>CAWAEL010000008.1:0-114599 GCA_963781185.1 uncultured Alphaproteobacteria bacterium | reverse complement strand
ATGTCTGTACCAGGATGCTCATCCAGCGCCATGCCCGAACAGACGCGCGCAATCATTTCGGCTGGACACCCCTGATGCAGGGAACAGCGCGCAATCATATCGAAGTGGTGGCGCTGTTGATAGAAAGCGGTGTCAATCTGGACGCGACTGCCGATGATGGATATACCCCACTCCACAAGGCAGCTGAATCAGGTTACCTCGAATTGGTCGAATTACTGCTGGAACAAGGTGCCGACAGGAAGCTGAAAACCCGCGAAGGTCTGACACCCCTGCAACTTGCAGTTAAAAACAAGCAGAAAGACGTGGTTAAAGTGCTGACGTCCTGACTTGCGACAGTGAGATTAAACCGGAAACACGCCCGTGGACAAGTAACGATCACCGCGATCGCAGACAATAAACACGATGACAGAATTTTCTACCTGTTGCGAGACACGCAAGGCAACACTCAAAGCACCGCCTGATGAAATCCCGCAGAAAATGCCTTCTTCGCGAGCCAGGCGACGAGTCATCTCTTCGGCATCCTGCTGGCAGACAGGCTCCAGTCTGTCCACATTTCTGCCGTCATAGATCTTTGGCAAATACGCTTCCGGCCACTTGCGTATGCCCGGTATCTGCGCGCCCTGTTCAGGCTGCACGCCAATGATCTGAATTTCCGGATTCTGTTCCTTGAAGAAACGCGAGCAACCCATGATCGTGCCGGTCGTTCCCATGCAACTGACGAAGTGAGTCAGTTTACCTGCGCTATCGCGCCAGATTTCCGGTGCGGTCCCTTCATAATGTGCGAGTGGATTGTCGGGATTGGCGAACTGATCGAGGATGATGCCGCGTCCCGCATCGCGCAGTTGCTCCGCCGTGTCGCGCGCCAGTTCCATGCTGCCCGTTTTGGCCGTCAGCACCAGTTCAGCACCGTATGCACGCATGGACTGCCGACGCTCAACGCTCTGATTCTCCGGCATCACCAGTATCAACTTGTAACCGCGCATCGCCGCCGCCATCGCCAGCGCGATGCCGGTATTGCCGCTGGTCGCCTCAATCAGGGTATCACCCGGACTGATCTCGCCGCGCTGTTCGGCACGCAGAATCATCGAAAGCGCCGGCCTGTCCTTCACCGAACCTGCGGGATTGTTTCCTTCCAGCTTGGCCAACAACACATTGCTGGTATTGCCCGGGATACGCTGCAAGCGAACCATCGGTGTGTTTCCGACAAACGCCGAAAGTCTGGCGGCGTGATGCCCAACGGCGCCAGCACCAGCGCGATGGCCTGGCGGTTGATGATGTGGTCGTCGATCACCAGAACGCGGGCCTCAACGGCTTCCGGCGCCTCCGCCGCGACGGGCGTCTCGCCCCTCTCCAGGGTGAGACTGAGCGTGAAGACCGCGCCTTCACCCGGCGCGCTCGAGGCGGTCAGCTCTCCGCCCATCAGGCGGGCCAGTTCGCGGCTGATGGCCAGGCCGAGACCTGAGCCGCCGTGCTTGCGCGCGGTGCCGGCGTCCAGCTGATCGAAGGCGGTAAACAGGCGGGCGACCTGGTCCGGCGTCATGCCGGGGCCGGTATCGGCCACCGCGACCTGAATGCTCCACCCTTCGCCAGTTGGCTGCGCGGACAGGCGCAGGGTGATCGACCCTTCGGCGGTGAACTTCAGCGCGTTGGAAATCAGATTGTTGAGCACCTGCCGGATGCGCGTGGGGTCGCCCTGCACCCAGTCCGGCAGGTCGTGTGCGCCCTCGACACGCAGTTTCAGACCCTTTGCGCGCGCTTCGGGACGCCACATGCGCAAGGCCTCGGAGACGGCGCCTCGCAGGTCAAAAGCCACGCATTCAACCTCCATCCGCCCGACCTCGATCTTTGCCAGGTCCAGCAGATCGTCGAGCAGCCCGCGCATCATCTGGCCGGCCCCCTTGATGAGTCGCGCCTGCGCGCGGCCTTGTCCCGGGGCGGTGCGTTCCAGCTCGGACGCGCCGGCCAGAATGGCGCTGATCGGCGTGCGCAGCTCGTGGCTGATCATCGCCAGATAGGCGGACTTGGCCTCGACGGCCGCCTCGGCCTCGGCGCGACGGCGATCCGCCTCCTCGTTGGCCAGATCCTGCGCGCGGCGAGCCTCTTCAGTGCTGATCCAGGCGCCGACGATGTTGAGCATGATCAGCCCGACAGCGATCATCATGGTCGTCAGAACCGGGCCGGCGATGCGTCCATAGTCGAGCATCGGCATGGCCAGCAGATACAGGCCGTAGGGCGTCGCCGAAGCGGCGAAGGCCAGGCGCGATCCGCGACTGAGGGCAATCAGGTTGATCATGGCGCTGGCGATGACCGCTACGCCGAGGGCGGGGCCATAGCTGGGCACGCCGACCCAGAGGGCGACGGCCAGACCGCCGAACACGAGGGAGCCCGGGAAGAACAGGGCCACGGCAATGTTGGCGGCTTCGGCGGGGCTGTTGATGGGATTGCGCAGCAGCCGCGGCGTGAACCAGGCCTCCAGCAACTGAGCGCCGACATAGGCGGCCGACCAGAACCAGGTCATCCACCAGCCCAGCGCGAGGTGCAGCACCGCGCCCACGATAACAGCCGTCGCGACACGCATTCCCAGATGCCGTCGCCGCGCCGTCGCCGATGCTCCGATCCCGAACTTGTCGGGTTGAATCATGTTCTTCATAGCGCCGTCTTCCCCGGTCTTGAGGAAGCATGCGCCCGGTCTCCCTAAGAGTGAGTGAAAGATCGGCGATTTTTGAAATGGTTAATGCAAAATGATAGACGCGCCCGGATCGGGCGGCCTGTCTTCCGGGGTCTGGGGCCGCCTAGAGCGGCGCCTCGACAACCACCTCCGACGTCACCGAGTTGGCGATGAAGCAATCCTCGTGAGCCGCATGGTGCAGGGCGTCGAGCTCCTGACCGGTCGGCTGCCGGCCCTCGAAGGTGATCCGTGGCCGAAGGGTGACCCGGGTCACGGCGATCCTGCCTTCGGGCGTCTTGCGCATCACGCCCTCGGCCTCGTCACGATAGCGGCTGATGACGAAGCCGGCCCGCCGCGCCTTGTCGAGAAACGTCAGCATGTGACAGGACGACAGGGCCGCGATCAGCATTTCTTCCGGATCGGCGGCCGCCTCGACCGACCAGGGCGCTCTGACGACCGACGGCGACGCCGACGCGGGCAGCGTGATCCCGCCGTCGAACAGCACATCATGGGCGCGGCTATAATGGCCGACGGCGAAGTCCTCGCCCGGCTTGCTCGACCAGTCGATGGTGGCGACGTGAGCCATTACAGCGTCCGCGCGATCAGCACCTTCATGATCTCGTTGGTGCCGCCGTAGATCCGCTGGACGCGGGCGTCCTTGTACAGCTGGGCGATCGGGTATTCGTTCATATAGCCATAGCCGCCGTGCAGCTGCAGCATCTCGTCGATGATCTCGCCCTGGATGTCGGTGACCCAGTATTTGGCCATGGAGGCGGTCGACGGCGTCCAGCTGGCCCTTCAGGTGCAGGCCGATGCAGTGGTCGAGAAGACCTTGGCGACGGTCAGCTTGGTCTTGCACCTCGGCCAGTTTGAACTGGGTGTTCTGGAAGTCGAGGACCGTCTTGCCGAAGGCCTTGCGCTCCTTGACGTAGGCCAGGGTCTCGGCGAGCGCCGCGCTCGGCGGCGGCGACGCCCTGGACGGCGATGTTCAGCCGCTCCTGCGGCAGCTGCTGCATCAGCTGGACGAAGCCCTGGCCCTCGCCGCCGCCGATGATGTTGTCGGCCGGGACCTTCACGTCGTTGAAGAACAGCTCGGAGGTGTCGTTGCCCTCCATGCCGATCTTGTGCGAGGTTGCGGCCGCGCTCGAAGCCCTCGGCGCCGTCGGTCTCGACGACGATCAGGCGACGTGCCCTTGGCGCCCTGCGGCCGGGTCGGTCTTGGCCGACGACGATGATGAAGTTGGCCAGCTGGCCGTTGGTGATGAAGGTCTTGGAGCCGTTCACGACATAGCCGTTGCCGGACTTGATCGCGGTGGTCTTGATGCCCTGCAGGTCCGAGCCCGCGCCCGGCTCGGTCATGGCGATGGCGCCGACCAGTTCGCCGGACGCCAGCCTGCGGCAGCCAGCGCTGCCTTCTGCTCCTCGGTGCCGTAGTGCCAGATGTAGGGGGCGACGATGGCGTTGTGCAGCGCTGATGCCGAAGTGGTCCGCGCCCTTCCAGCCGAGCTGACGCATCAGCACGACCTCGTGGCGATAGTCGCCGCCCATGCCGCCGTCTTCCTCGGGCATCGACAGGCCCAGCAGGCCGGCCTCGCCCGCCTCGTTCCAGAGCTCGCGCGGCACGATGAGTTGGCGATCCACGACTGGACCGTCTCGGGCGGCGCGTGCTCGTCGATCCATTTGCCGACGCTGTCGGAGAAGAGGGTGATCTCCTCGTCCTGCATGAAGTCGGGTTCGGGGCATGTTGAGACGTTCATGAGCGGATCCGCTCCCTCCCCGCCGGTTCGACGGCGTCAGCTGGCAGTGAGGCGGCAGCCCCTCCGCCGCGGCGCGAAGACGCGGCCCTCCCCTGAGGGAGACGTGCGCATCAGAACGCCTCCGCCGGCATCGCCATCAGGACGTCCGCGCCGGTCTTCAGCTTGGTCAGGTGCGCGCCGGCGTCGGGCAGGATGCGTTCGACGAAATAGCGGCCGGTCTGCAGCTTGGTGGCGTAGAAGGGATCGCTCGACCCGGCGTCGATCTTCGCCTGCGCCGCCTTGGCCATCTGGGCCCACATGTAGGCCAGCGCCGTCAGGCCGAACAGGTTCAGGTAGTCGGTCGAGGCGGCACCGGCATTGTCCGGGTTCTGCATGCCGTTCTGCATCAGCCACATGGTGCCTTCCTGCAGCTTCTTCTTGGCGTCGGCCAGGCCGTCGACGAAGGGCTTGATCGGGCCGTCGCCGCCGTTCTCGGTCGACGAAGGCGTCGATGTCGGCGAACCAGCTCATGATCGCGCGGCCGCCGTTGGCCGGCAGCTTGCGGCCGACCAGATCCAGCGCCTGAATGCCGTTGGTGCCCTCGTAGATCATGGTGATCCGCGCATCGCGCAGATACTGCGACGGCCTGGAAATGCTCGGTATAGCCGCGAGCCGCCGTGCACCTGCATGGCCAGCGACGGCGACGTGGAAGCCCTTGTCGGTCAGATAGGCCTTCAGCACCGGGGTCAGCAGACCCATGTAGTCGCTTGGCCTTCTGGCGTACGGCCTCGTCGGCGGACTGTCTGCAGGTCGGCCTGCAGCGCGGTCCACAGGATGAAGGCCTGGCCGCCTTCGACGAAGGCCTTGGCCTCCAGCAGCATGCGGCGCACGTCGGGGTGGACCATGATGCGGTCGGCCGGGCCGTCGGGGTTCTTCGGTCCGGTCAGGCGAGCGGCCCTGCAGGCGGTCCTTGGCGAACTCCAGCGGCGGCCTGATAGGCGGCGGCGCCGATGGCCAGGCCCTGCAGGCCGGTGCCGAGGCGGGCCTCGTTCATCACCACGAACATGTTGTTCATGCCCCGGCCTCTCCTCGCCGATCAGCCAGCCGGTGGCGCTCGTCATACTGCATGACGCAGGTGGCGTTGCCGTGGATGCCCATCTTGTGCTTCGAGGCCGGCGCACATCACGCCTGTTGCGCTCGCCCAGCGAGCCGTCGTCGTTGACGCAGGACCTTGGGCACCAGGAACAGGCTGAGGCCCTTGATCCCGGCCGGCGCGCCCTCGATGCGGGCCAGCACCGGGTGGATGATGTTGTCGGTGAAGTCGTGCTCGCCGGCCGAGATCCAGATCTTCTGGCCGGTGATCTTGTAGCTGCCGTCGGCCTGCGGGCACCGCCTTGGTGCGCACCATGCCCAGGTCCGTGCCGCACTGGGGCTCGGTCAGGTTCATGGTGCCGCCCCATTCGCCGGTGGCCATCTTGGGCAGGTATTTGGTCCTTCTGCTCGTCGCGAGGCGTTGGCGTGGATGCCCGCATAGGCCCCGGCCGTCAGGCCCGGATACATCGAGAAAGCCATGTTGGCTGAACGGCGACATCTCGCTGAAGGCCAGGTTGACCACATGGGGCATGCCCTGGCCGCCATAGGCCGTGTCCGATCCCAGACCTGTCCAGCCGCCTGCGCAGAGTTGCTTGTAGGCTTCCTTGAAGCCGTCCGGCGTCTTGACTGTGAAGTCAGGGCTCCATTTGCAGCCCTGTTTGTCGCCGACCGAATTCAGGGGCGCCAGCACCTCGCTGGTGAATTTCGCGGCTTCCTCGATAATCTGCTCGACGACGTCCATCGAGGCGTCGGCGAAGGTCGGCAGACTGGAGTATCGGTCAATCTCCAGCACATCGCGCAGGAGGAACACGTGATCGCGTGCCGGCGGCTGGTAGGCCATGGGCGCTCCATTGGGTCGGGGGTCTGAACGTCAGGGGCGGCTATTTGCCGAGGGCGTGCTCGGCATGACCGTCGAGGCGGGCCCGCAGCATCTGGTCGTAGTCGGCGGCCTTCGGCAGAAGGTCGGGCCGCTTTTCGGACAGGTGCTTTTCCAGGCGGTCGCAGGCGGCGCGCAGTTCGTTGATGGCGCCATCGATGTCCTCGCGCTGCTGCTCGAGGTCGACGATCTTCTCCTTGAACTTCTTCAGGGAGTGGGCGTTCTGCTGCATCGCCTCGTCGTGCTCGCCGTAGAGTTCGAGGATTTCGCGGATTTCCTGGAGCGACAGGCCCACGCGCTTGCCGCGCAGGATCAGGATCAGCCGGGCGCGGTCCTTGTAGGAGTAGACCCGGTTCATGCCGTCGCGGGCGGGGGTCAGCAGGCCCTTGTCCTCGTAGAAGCGCAACGCACGAGGCGTGGCTTTGAACTCGGTGCAAAGCTGGCGGATGGTGAAAGTGCGTTCAGGACGCCGCAGTTCGGTTGGCATTGTTTCCTCCCGTGCCACCGTTTTTGTTGGCCATGGCGTATATGCCCCTTACGTCAACGTCAACAATCTCAATTGTGTGATGTTTACCTAGGATTGTATCATTGCGCCCAGTCTCGCCTCGTGATCCATTCCGCCGGTCGGATGACTAGGGAGGCGCCTTCGCATGGAAAAGGTTCTGGTCGCATCGGCGGTGGCCGAGTCGCTGTTCGGCGCGGAGGCGGCCGTCGAGGAAGCGCTGGCTCGGGCAGTCGCCCTCATGCGGCAGATGATGGACGCCCGGCGCGCACTGGGCCTGTCCGTCGCCGAAGGTGATCCGGCGCTTCAACGAGTGACGGCGGCCATGGACGCCCTGGGCGACGCCCAGCGCGAGCTCATCCGCACGCACGGCGAGCTGGAGTTGCTCGGAAGGACCCTGGGCCTTCCCGTCATCGGGTTCGGCCCGCTGATCAAGCCCGCCGGCGGCCTGACCGAATCGTTCCCGACAAGCTGATCATGGCGCCGGTGGCCTTCGCCCTGCTGCTGGCGGTCGCCGCGACTGGCGCTGTGGTTCGTGGCGGCGCGGTTGAAAGGCGTGGAGCGGTCCTGTTTACCGCTGGCTGGCTGGCGTCGCTGTTCGCCCAGTGGCTGTCCGGCGTACTGACCCCCGGTCTGTGGTTGCCGATCATCGACGCGACCGTCCTTTGGGGTCTGGTCGCCCTGTCCTGGCGCTCGCCGCGTCCCTGGCCGATCTACGCCTGCGGCTTCCAGGTGGTGGCCCTGGCCGGCGACATCGCCGGCTGGGTGGAGACGGGCCTGGACGTGCGGCTGCAACTTTCCTTCCTGACGGTCATGGGCTTCGGCGCCGTGGCAATGCTGGCGATCGGCGCCTGGCGACCACCGACAGCGGGTCATCGCTAGGTTTACTTTCCCAGAATGTAGGATTATTTTCTCCCTCATCATGCGCCCGTCCCACACCCAGATCTGGCACGCCATCGACCTTCTGGCCGCGCGGTTCGATATGACCGCGTCGGCCCTGGCCAAGCTGGCGGGGCTGGATCCAACGAGCTTCAACCGCTCCAAACGGGTGTCGAACGACGCCGAGGCCCGACCACGCTGGCCGTCGACGGAAAGCCTGTCCAAGGTTCTTGAGGCGACCGGGGTCTCGTTCGCTGAATTCGCGACGCTCGCAGAGGGCGGCGCGGCGGCTATCGTCCGTGGCGTGCCGCTGCTCGGCTTCGCCCAGGCGGGCGACGACGGCTTTTTCGACGACGCGGGCTTCCCCGTCGGTCAGGGTTGGGACGAAATCGACTTCCCGGGCCTCGCCCGCGACGGCGCCTATGCTCTGGAGATCAGCGGCGACTTGATGGCCCCCGTCTACCGCGAGGGCGACCGCATCGTGGTCGACCCGGCCGGTCCTGAGCCCCGCCGCGGCGACCGCGTGGTGGTCAAGACCACGGCCGGCGAGGTGCTGGCCAAGGAGGTGGCGCGGATCTCGGCCCGGTCGATCGAGCTCAAGTCGCTCAACCCCGACTATCCGGGCCGCACGCTGGAGCGGAAGGACGTCGCCTGGATCGCCCGCATCCTTTGGGCCAGCCAGTAGGTCAGGCGGCCAGTAGCCTGCCGGCGAGACCGTCCTCGATCAGCTGGATGGTCTTGTCGAGACCGAAGATGGCCGCGAACGAGCCGAAGCGCGGCCCCTGCGTTGGGCCCAGCAGCACCTCGTACAGCGCCTGGAACCACAGGCGCAGCGGGTCGAAGCCATGCGCCTTGCCGACCGCATAGACCTCGAACTGGATCTGCTCGGCGTCCATGCTGCCGGCCGGCAGGGCGCGGAAGCGCGGCCAGCAGGTCCTGCATCGCCGCCGTCTCCTGGTCGGTCGGCCGCGCGGTAGGACTTCGTCGGGGCGACGAAGTCCTCGTAGTAGTTCAGCGCGTAGCCCATCAGCCGGTCGAGCAGCGGCTCGCTCTGCGGCGTCGCGTCGGGGATGTAGCGCGAAAGGAAGGCCCACAGCTGACCTTGCGGTCGAGGCGTTGCCACGCCGACCAGGTTCAGCAGCAGCGCGAACGACACCGGCGAGCCCGTATCCGGCGGCTGGCTCATATGGACGTGCCAGACCGGATTGTTCAGGTCGGCGCGTTGGCGCCCTCGTCCCGCTTGCGGTTGAATGCGTCCAGCTGTTGCAGATAGTCGTCGATCGCCGCGGAATGACGTTGAAATGCAGCGTCTTGGCCGACTTCGGCGACTGGAACATGTACCAGCTCAGGCTCTCGGGCGTGCCGTAGCGCAGCCACTCCTCCATGGTCAGGCCGTTGCCCTTGGACTTGGAGATCTTCTTGCCTTCGATCGTCGAGGAAGAGCTCGTAGTTGAACCCCTCGGGCGGCACGCCGCCCAGCGCGCGGCAGACCTTGGCGCTCGCCGCACGCTCTCGATCAGGTCCTTGCCCGACATCTCGTAGTCGACGTCCAGCGCCGTCCAGCGCATGGCCCAGTCGGGCTTCCACTGCAGCTTCACATGGCCGCCGGTGACCGGCACCTCGGTCGGCTCGCCGGCCGGGTCGTCGAAGGTGATGGTGCCCGCCTCGACGTCGCGCTCCAGCGTCGGCACCTGCAGCACATGGCCGGTGCCTGGGGCTGATCGGCAGGAAGGGCGAATAGGTGGCGCGCCGCTCCTCGCCCAGCGTCGGCAGCATGATCGCCTGGACCGCGTCGAACCGCTCCAGCAGCGTCAGCAGCGTCGCGTCGAACCGGCCGCCGACGATAGCTGCTCGGTCGAGGACAGGAACTCGTAGTCGAAGCCGAAGCCGTCGAGGAAGGCGCGCAGGCGGGCGTTGTTGTGGGCGCCGAAGCTGTCGTGCGTCGCCGAACGGGATCGCGCACCACGGTCAGCGGCTTGTGCAGGTCCTCGAGCAGCATCTCGCGGTTCGGCACGCCTTCGGCGGCACCTTGCGCAGGCCGTCCATGTCGTCGCTGAAGGCGATCAGGCGCGTCGGCCAGTGGTCACCGGTCAGGGCGCGGAAGGCGATTGCGCACCATGGTCGTGCGCGCCACCTCGCCGAAGGTGCCCATGTGCGGCAGGCCGGACGGGCCGTAGCCGGTCTCCAGCATGACCGGGCGCTGCAGGGCCTCGAAGGTCGCCAGCGCCTCGTCGGTCTTGCCGGCGGTCGATCAGGGTCGCGGCGCAGATCGCGCTCGGCATCGTCGAGACGAACGCGCAGGACACGGGCAAGCAGGTTGCGCGCCTGTTCGAACGGCCACGACTTGGCGTCGCGGGCGGTATGGGAAAGGCCTTCAAACATGCTCCGGGGTTGTAGGGACTGAGCGGGCGGGGTCAAGGAACGGGGTGAAAGTCCCGCCTTGTCCCGAGAGTATTCGTGCCGAGAGTTCTCATCAATCGGACGTGCATTTCCATCCGCAACGGTCCAAACTCTCGTTCGTCGAACCTGGGGAGGACAACGACATGGACCTGCCGATCACATCCGCGCTCGCGGGCGCCGCCGCCATCTTTCTCGTCTTTCTGAGCCTGCCGGTCGCCCTGCGCCGCCGCGCCACGAAAACCAGCTTCGGCGACGGCGGGGACGAGGCCTTCAACCGCAAGATCCGCGCCCAGGCCAACTTCATTGAATATGCGCCGCTGGGCATCATCGCCATCGGCCTGATCGAGATGGGCGGCGGCTCGCAGCCGCTGGTCTGCGGTCTGGCCGCCGCGCCCTGGCCGCCGCGCGCGTGCTGCACGCCTTCGGCCTGTGGACCAACATCCTGATCGGTCGGGCCCTGGGCGCCATGCTGACCTTCACCGTCCTGCTCGTGGCCGGCGGCCTGCTGGTCTATGCGCAGGTGACCTAGGTCTTCAGCCGCACCCGGATCTTCGCCGACAGCCCGGGCCGCAGGCGTTTCAAGGTCGGCCTGGCCGGGATCGAAGACGGAGCCGGACCGGCACCCGCTGGACGATCTTGGTGAAGTTGCCGACGCCCGGCTCGAACGGCAGCAGCGCGAATTCCGAGCCGGTGCCCGGGGCGACGCTGTCGACGTGCGCCTTCAGCACCACGCCCGGCAGCGCGTCGACCCGCACCTCGGCCCGTTGCCCCGGCATCATCCGGGCGGTCTGCGTCTCCTTGAAATTGGCGGTGACGTAGAGCCGGTCCAGCCGGGCACCAACGATCAGCAGCCGCGAGCCGGGCTGGACATAGTCGCCGACGTTCGCCTGGCGGTCGCTGACCACCCCGTCGACCGGCGCGCGGACCCGGCGTGCTGCTGGTCCTGCCGGGCGAGGTCGAGGGCGGCGGCGGCCTTCTGGCGCGGGGCGCGGGCCTGGGCGACGGCGGCGGAGCAGCTCGGCCCGGCGACTGGCGGTGGCCGAGGCCTGGTTGCGGGTCAGCGACAGGCTGGCGCGGGTCCTGTCGGCCTGGGCGGCGGACGCGATCGCCTGGGTCTCGACGCGGTCGGCGTCGCGGCGCGGCGAGTAGCCCGTACTGACCAGTGCCTCGTACCGCCGCCAGTCGGCCCGCGCGCGACGGACCTCGGCGTCGGCGGCGCGGATCCCGGTCTCGGCCTCGCGCACCTCGGCGGCGGCCACCGCCTGTTCCGAGCCCAGGCGGATCAGGGCGGCCTCGGCCGAGGCGATCGCGGCGTCGGCGATGGCCAGATCGCCCTGCGCCGAGGCGACCCTCGCGGCGTACTCCGCAGGGTCCAGGCGCACGAGCAGCTGGCCGGCCTTCACCGGCTGGTTGTCGGCCACCAGCACCTCGGCCACATGGCCGCGCACCCGCGGCGCGACGATGGTGACGTCGGTCTTCACATAGGCGTTGTCAGTGACGGCCGAGCGTTTGGCGCCATGGATGTAGGCATAGCCGCCCGCCCCCACGACCAGCGCCGCGGCCAGCACCAGCACGCCGCGCGGCGGCGCCCTGCGACGGGGCTTCGCCGCGGCCGCGTCGATGGCTTCCATCTTCATCGCTCGAACACCAGAAGGGTTGAGGTGGCCGTGGCGTAGAGCCGGCCGTTGAGGTCGATCAGCCGCCCCTCGGCGAAGGCGGCCCGGCGGCCCACCTGGACGACCTTGCCCTCCGCCCGCACCGGTCCGGTGTGCTTGGTCATGGCCCGGTGATAGACAACCTTCAGCTCCAGGGTCGTGTACCCCTGCCCCGCCTTCAGCGTGGAATGCACGGCGCAGCCGACCGCGGAATCCAGCAGGGTCGCGACGTAGCCGCCGTGAACCGTGCCGATGGGATTGTAGACGCTTTCGTCGGGATGGCCGCCGAACACGACCCGGTCCTCTTCCAGCTCCACGACCGAAGTCGAGAATCCCATGGTCTTGCGCGATCCCCGGCGAGATCCGACGCTCGGGCCGGTCTCGGATCGAAAACGGCGCGGAGCTGTTCCAGTCCGGTCAGCGCCTCCGGCGGTGTCGTAGCGTCCATCAGGCGATCCCCATGCGGGTCTTGAGGCTCAGGCGGGCGTCCGCCAGGAGTTGTCCGGCGGCCGTGTCATCGCGAGATCGCCCGGGACAGCGACACCGCCCCGGCCATTTCCGCCAGAAGCGACGGCGCCAGCGCGGCGCGGTCTCCCGGCAGCCAGTCGGCCAGCCGCGCGATCAGCCGGCGTACGCCGGCCCGTAGGCCTCGCGAACCGGCAGCCCCTGCCGCGGCAGGTCGCTGGACAGGGCGGCGATCGGACAGCCGCGTCTCCGGTTCCCCCGGTGCTCGGTCGAGACATAGAAATCGACGAAGGCGTCCAGGCCTGCGCCGGGGTCAGACCGTCGGGATCCGCGCGACCGCCGGGCGCGGCCTCTGAACGCCTCCTCGACGGCGGCGACGACCAGATCGTCCTTGGACGGGAAGTGGGCGTAGAAGCCCCCGTGGGTCAGGCCGGCCTCGGCCATGACCTCGGTCACGCCCAGCCGCTCCGGCCCCTTGGCGCGCAGCGCGCGGGCCGCGATGCCCAGAACCTTCGCTCCGGCGTCTCCTCCTTGTGTGTCCCGCTGTAGCGCATTGCCTCGCTCCGCTTTATATGATGATGATAATATAATAAGCTCCGGACGATTGCAAGAGACCGCTGTGACGCGACACCCCCGCCGACCGTCCCGGCCAACGCCGCCACCTGCTCAGCGACACGACGCAAACTGCTGATCTTCGCGCCTGATGGCGTTCGGCCAGTTCATGGCCCTGCTCGACATCCAGATCGTCGCCGGCTCGCTCAACTCGATCCAGGCCGGGCTGACGCCGGGCCTGACGAGATCGCCTGGGTGCAGACCGCCTATCTGATGGCCGAGATCGTGATGATCCCGCTCGCCGCGTTCCTGTCGCAGGCGCTGTCGACCCGCTGGCTGTTCACCGCTGTCGGCGGCGCTGTTCACCGTCTCCAGCCTGATGTGCGGCCTCGCCTGGGACATCAATTCGATGATCGCCTTCCGGGCGCTGCAGGGCTTCACCGGCGGGGCCATGGTGCCGCTGGTGTTCGCCACCGGCTTCGCGATGTTCGACGGGCCGAAGCGGGCGATGATCCCGGCGATCCTCGGCGATGGTCTCGACGCTGGCCCCGACACTGGGGCCCAGCGTCGGCGGGCTGATCACCGACGTACTGCCGACTGGCGCTGGCTGTTCTTCATGAACATCGTCCCGGGCGTCGCCATCACCATCCTGCTTCGCCGCTGATGGGCAAGGTCGACGAGCGCCAGCCCGCAGATGCTGAAGCGCATCGACTGGCTGCACGTCGGCCTCGCTGGCGCTGTTCCTGGGCGGCCTTCAGTACGTGCTGGAGGAAGGTCCGCGCCATGAGTGGTTCACCGACGACGGGGTGCTGACTCGCCGCCTGGCTCTCGCTCGTCGGCGCGGTGGTGTTCTTCGAGCGGACGTTCTTCTCGACCATGCCGGTCCTGAAGCTGACGCCGTTCCGGCGGCCGACCTTCGCGATGGCCTGCGTCGCTCAACCTGGTGATCGGCTTCGGCCTCTATGCGGCCGACCTATCTGACGCCGGTCTTCCTTGGCCGGGTGCGCGGGCTTCTCCAGCCTGCAGATCGGGGTGACGGTGTTCGTCACCGGCATCGCCATGACCGTCACCGCGCCGATCGCCGCGCGACTGTCGACCATCGTCGACGCAGCGCATCGTCATCGCCGTGGGCTTCAGCCTGTTCGCGCTGGGTCCTGTGGATGATGAGCCAGATCACCGCCGACTGGGGCTTCTGGAACTTCTTCCTGCCGCAGGGTGTGCGCGGCTTCGCGATCCTGCTGTGCATCGTGCCGTCCGTCGGCATGGCGCTGAATGGCGTGGCCGCCGACCGAGCTGCGCTACGCGTCCGGCCTGTTCAACCTGTCGCGCAACATGGGCGGGGCCGTCGGCATCGCCGTGACCACGACCTGGCTGGGCGACTTCGCCCGCCTGCACGCGCTGCGCCTGAGCGAGGGGATGTCGGCGTCGCCGGAGCGTTCGGCGGAGGTCTTCGCCCAGCTGGCGCGGATGTTCTCGGCGACCACCTCCGACACTGCCCATGCCATCGCCCTGGTCCAGGGCGAAGTGGCGCGGGTGATCGGCCGCGAGGCCCTGACGCTGGCCTTCAACGACGTCTACCGCCTGATGGCCTTCCTGTTCCTGCTGGGCCTGGTGCTGGTGCCTTTCGCAAAGGCGGCGCCCGTCGGTGCGCCACCGTCCGAGGCGCACTAGGCCGGCGCGGAGACCGGATCGACGACCTCGATCTCGTCCCCCGGCGCGATGCAGCACGGCCGCCGCGCCGAGGTCGCCGGTGACGTTGCCGATGGTGCGGAAGATGTCCGGCACGACCTCGACCGCCAGCAGGATCGGCAGCAGGTCGATCGGCACGCCCAGCGCCAGGCAGATCGGCGCGACCGAGGCGAAGAACGAGATCTGCCCCGGCAGGCCGACCGATCCCACGCTGATGGCGAACGACACCGCGATGGCGGCGATCATCTGCGCCGGGCTCGGGTGAAGGCCGTAGATGTGGGCGATGAAGTAGCAGACCGCCAGATTGGCCACCGGGCTGGTCAGGCGGAACACCGCCACGGCCAGCGGCAGCACCAGGCCGCCGACCCGGGGCGGGATGCGCAGATCGTCCTGCGACCGCTCCAGCATGGCCGGCAAGCAGGCCAGGGAGGACTGGGTGCTGAAAGCCAGGACCTGCACGGGCGCGGCGGCCCGGGCGAAGGCTGCGACCGATGTCCCGCGGCGCAGGGCGACGAGAATGTAGGGCGCGATGGCGATCCCCGCGGTGACCAGCGAGACCGCTACGATGTAGTGGGCGATGGCGCCGGCCGCGCCCAGCCCCGTCCGCAGGCCCACGCCGAGCGACAGGGCGAAGACGCCGGCGGGCGCGGCCCACAGCACCCAGCGCACGATGACGATCATCGTCTCGGCCACCGCCCCGAAGACCGCGATCAGGGCCGCCTTGCGGGCCTCCGGCAGGCGCGTGGCGGCGAAACCGAAGAAGACGCCGAACACCACGAGCGGCAGGATGGCGTCCTCGGCCGCCGCCTTGATCGGATTGGCCGGCACGATCGATTTCAGCCAGTCGGCGAGACCCGGCGTGGCCGCCGCCGCGTCGGCGCCCCCGGCGCCTGCCCGCAGGGCGGCCGCGCTGACCGCATCCACCGGCCAGAGCGCCAGCAGCCCCTGGATCGCCAGGGTCCCGTAGACGCCGGCGACCACCAGCATGATCGCGAACAGGGCGATCGCCCGGGCCGCCAGCCGCCCGGTCGCCGCCGCGTCGGCCACCGAGGCGATGCCGGTGACCAGCAGGCAGAACACCAGGGGCACGATGGTCATGCGCAACAGGTTCAGCCACAGCCCGCCGAGCGCCTCGACCACGCCCGCCGCGCCGGTCAGGGCCGGGCTGCCGACCGTATGGCAGGCGGCGCCGACCGCGAGGCCAAGGACCAGGGCGATCAGGACGCGCCCGGCTAGGGATCGGAACATCTGGCGCCTCCGGTGAACAATGAAGGTGATCCTAGAGCAGGGCTGAACGTTTGGAAGGGCCGCCGCTGACCGATTGCCGACTCCTCGGCGGGTGTTCTACGGTCGACCCATGCAAGCTCCACCCGCCCTGCCCTGCCCGGCCCTGCACGATGAAATCATCACCGGCCGCACCATTGATCTCGAACGCACGCGGGCCGGGAAGTCGTTCCGCGGCTTGCCGGTGTCGTCCCGCCGCGCCGCCGCGCCCACGAGGTCCACCGCGATGGTCACGTCGGGGATCCACGCCTCGGGCACCGCCAGCTCGACGGTGCGGCTGGGCCCGTCGAGGGTGATGCGCTCGGAGTGGACCAGCTCGCCGCTGCGCACGGTGAGCACGCCCTCCGCGGGCGAGAAGGGCGCGAGCACGAACAGCTTGAGCCGGCCGCCCGGGGCGACCTCGGCGCGGTCGGGCACCAGGGTGACCTCCTCCAGGGCCACCCCGCGGTCGGGGGTGGTGGCCTCGGCGCCGGAGGCCCGTACGCGGAGCTCGGTCAGGTTGGGCCGACCCTGGGCGTCGGTCACGGTGGCGCGGACCAGGTACTCGCCCCCCACGTCGGGCACGAAGCGGCAGGGCCCATCCTTGCGGCGGGCCAGCAGGGTGCAGGTGGCGACGGGCGTCTCCTTGGTCGTCCAGGCCCCCTTCTCGTAGACCCAGGCGCTGCGCACCGCGACCACGGTGGCGGGCACGTCCGGAGCCTCCACCCCGGCGCGATCCACCACCAGCGCCCCGACCTCGACCGCCTGGCCCTTCTCGACGAAGAGGCGGTCGGCCTTGAGGCCGACGTACAGGGCGGACGGGTGCACCAGCAGCGTCGTCGTGGCGGCCATGGCCTGCCGATTGACGTCCTGCACGGTCGCTTCCGCGGTGACCAGCATCGGCCGGGCCGGCCGCAGGCTCTCGAAGTGGATCCCGAGCCGATGGGCGCCGCTGGCGTCGGTGGTCGAACTCCATTCGTCCGTGCGGCCGCCGCGGTGCGCGTCGGGACCCGAGCGCCACCACGGGGACCAGATGCCGAAGCTCCAGTCGTCGTGACCGGGGGGGGAGAAGCTGGCCGGGGTGGCGCGCACCCGCCAGGTGACCGGGGCGGCGGGCAGCGCTCCGCCCGCGTAGTAGCTGGCCCGGGTGGTGACGACGGCGTCCTCGCCGAGGGCCCAGGGACCATCGCCGACGTCCGCGTTCACCTCGAACTCGGGGCGACGGAACTCCTCGATGTCCACCGAGGTGGCGCCCGCGTTGTGGCTCCAGCTCCCGACCGGCTCGACCAGCAGGGTCGCCGAGCCGAGGTCGGGAGTCTTGGGGAGCGCGACCGTCACGTCCAAGGCGCCGGTGCTGCTCACTTCGGCCGTCCCCTCGGACAGCGGGTTCCCCAGCGACGAGCGCAAGGTCCACTTCACGGCGCGGATCATCGGCTCGGGGAGGGTGACGGTGGCCCCGTCGGCGACGCGCATCCAGCCCTTGAAGTGGACCGTCTCGCCGGGGCGGTAGAGGCCCCGATCGCTGGCCAGGTACCAGCTCAGCGCCGGGCTCCGGCTGGCGCGATTCCAGCCGCTCCAGCGCGAGGGGTACTCCGAGGCGGGCAACCGCCGGGTGCTGCGCGCCATCGACTACACCTTCGCCGGCGTCTTCTCGATCTTCGCGGTGAAGATCCTGATGACGCACAGCCGGTGAAACGTGCTTGCGTCCTTCATAATATAAGGTAGTCTATGGCAGGCTCATGGAGATCGCTATGGCTAAACCCGGTAAACACGTCATGCCGTCAGGTGGCAAATGGAGCGTCCGTACCACCGGTGCAAAGCGCGCAACGGCTGTGTTCGACACCCAGAAGGAAGCGCTCGAAAAAGGCCGGGAACTCGCTAAGGCCGCCCGGACGGAGTTGTATGTTCATGGGGCCGATGGCCGCATCCGGGAACGGAGTTCCTACGGCAATGATCCCTATCCGCCGAAAGGATAGGTGTTGAGCGAACCTGATTTTGACAAATCGATTTTTTTGAACTGCCCTTTTGACAAAGAATTTGAAGCAATCCTGCAGGCAATCATTTTCGCCATTTGCTACATGGGCTACCGGCCCCGTCTGGCGCTGGAAACACAGAACTCGGCAGAGCTTCGACTGAACAAAATCCGATCGATGATTGAAGATTGCAGGTTTTCGATTCACGATCTCAGTCGTTCTCAGGCCAAACGAAAAGGCGAGTATTACCGCCTCAACATGCCGTTCGAACTCGGACTGGATTACGGGTGCCGCCATTATATGGACGGCAGACAGGACAAGGTCATTCTTGTGCTGGAAGAAAAGCCCTATCGGTATCAGGCAGCTCTTTCCGATCTTGCCGGTTGCGACATTCAGGCTCACGGCAACGAACCGGAAAAAGCCGTGCGCATCGTGCGCAACTGGCTGGCGCATGAGGCGCGGCTTGCTGCGCCAGGGCCTGCCCGAATTCTGGTCATCCTATGGAGATTTCCAAACCTACTATTGGAATCGTCAGATGGACGCCGGCTTTTCCGAAGAGGACATCCGGGAGTTCCCGACGGGTGCCCTTCTTGCGGTTATGCAGGAGTGGATAGCCAAAGGACAACCCCTCCCCTGATCAATCCTCATCTTCCCCATGACCGGCGATCATCATGGCCTCGAAGGCCAGGCGTTCGGTCTTCTTCATCCGTTCGGATTCCGACTTGAGCTGGCCGCAGGCGGCCAGGATATCTCGGCCGCGGGGGGTGCGGATGGGGGAGGCATAGCCGGCGGCGTTGATGAAATCGGCGAAGCGCTCGATCGTCTCCCAATCCGAGCACTGGTAGTTTGTACCGGGCCAGGGATTGAAGGGGATGAGGTTGATCTTGGCCGGCACACCCTTGAGGAGCTTCACGAGGTCACGCGCGTCTTCCAGGCTGTCGTTCACATCCTTCAGCATCACATATTCGAAGGTGATGCGGCGGGCATTCGAAACGCCGGGATAGTTGCGGCAGGCGTCGATCAGCTCCTTCAGCGGATATTTCTTGTTGATCGGCACCAGCATGTCGCGCAACTCGTCGCGCACCGCATGCAGCGAGATCGCCAGCATGACGCCGATTTCGTCGCCGGTCCGGAAAATCTCCGGCACGACGCCTGATGTTGAGAGCGTGATGCGGCGCTTGGAGAGCGACAACCCGTCGCCATCCGAGGCAATCAGCAGCGCCTTCTTGACGTTATCGAAGTTGTAGAGCGGCTCGCCCATGCCCATCATCACGATATTGGTGATCTTGCGGCCTTCGGCGGGCATCATGGTTGCCACCGGCTGGTCGCGGTCCGGAAAATCGCCGAGCCGGTCGCGCGCGAGCAGCAACTGCGACAGGATTTCTTCCGCCGTCAGGTTGCGCACCAATTTCTGCGTGCCCGTGTGGCAGAAGGAACAGGTCAGCGTGCAACCAACCTGGCTGGAGATGCAGAGCGTGCCACGGCCCTCTTCCGGGATGTAGACGGTCTCGATATCCACGGGCCGGCCCGCGCCGCGCGGCGGAAAGCGCATGAGCCACTTGCGGGTGCCGTCGTTGGAAACCTGCTCCTCGACGATTTCGGGCCGCGCGATGGTGAAATGCTCCTTCAGCAGCTGGCGCAGATCCTTGGCGATATTGGTCATTCCGTCGAAATCGGAGACGCCACGCACATAGATCCAGTTCCACATCTGGGCGACGCGCATCTTCACCTGGCGATCGGGCACGCCCTTTTCACGCAGAGCATCCGCCATTTCCTCCCGCGTCATGCCGATCAACGTCGGCTTCGGCATGTTGGGCGTGGCGGCCTGCGGTCTGCTGGCCAGCGGTTTGACGGGAGTGCTAAGTGTATCGGTCACGGACATCGGGCTTTTCCACGGAACTTGGGTGGCAGCAGGCGGACCGGCGACACGGTCCCGGGCCGGCGCACCGGATGAGTGTGGTGCACAGGCGGGCATGAACGCTGCTTCATTGGCGCGGGCTTTAGCATCAAATTTGCCCGCCGTCATCCCACCCCTTCACAGCAAGGGCCCTGCAACGAAAAAAGGCCGGAAATCCGGCCTTTCGATGTCTGGTCGAGTGAGGAAAGGTTACTTGCAGGTCTCTATCTGCTTCAGTGCGGCGGAGATGCCCTGCAGCGAATAGGCGTAGGACGTCGGCGTGCCTTTGCGGGACTGGGCGTGCACAGTCATCGCCTTGCCCGTCTTCATCGCCATGACGAGCGCCGGCTCTTCGGCCGCATTTTCCACCCAGGCTGCCTTGTCCTTGGTGAACATCACGAAATTCTTGTTGTCGATCTGGACGTTCACCTTGGAGGCGTCCTTGAGGGTATAACCCATCATGGCCTGCGGCTCGTAAGAAATGTTCTGGCCGGGGCGCTGCGACACGATGAAGAACACTTCCCCGTGATCCACATTGGCAGGTTCCTTCGACGTCGGCACGGACAGCACGTAGCACACGGTTCCGCCGTTCGACTTGTAGGAATAGGCACCCCAAGCCTTGAACTGCTGGATCCGGGTTGGAGCCTGAGCAGAGGCAATGCCGGCACTGGCCAGAATGAGGGTGAGTGCGGTCGCGAAACGTTTCAAAGACATGATTTCCTGCCGGTTACTGATCCTGCCCGCGCGGCTGCGCGCAAGCCGGGCCAATCCTGTTGCCGTTCCCTTTCATGCTGACTTCATTCTGGTTAACAAAGCGTGTAAGACAGCGAAACGAAGTGGAAAACGTGCCATTTCCGGCCATTAACCCCAGTTTTTCTTGCTAATACGCGCTTGCCTCCCTCGCCAGCAGTCCGGAAACTTTCCAATCCTGTTGATCGAATGATTGGGGCAAGAGTTGGGCCGATGCGTCCCTCAGGACGCAGCGGTCTTATCTTTGCTGTTATCCGCCAGTGCCCGGTCGGCAGCCGCATAGTGATCCTCTCGCAGGTGACCGCGCACCATGGCTATGGCCGCCGTCAGCACGGCAAGATCGTCGGTGAAGCCAATGACCGCAAACACGTCCGGCACCGCATCGAGCGGCATGACGAAATAGGCAAGGGCTGCCAGCAGAATACCCTTTACACGCCGCGGCGTGGTGGGATCGAAGGCGCAGTAATAGGCTGCCATCGCATCCCTTACGAAGGGAATATGGCGGGCGTATTTGCGCAGCACGCCCCAGAATTTCTGCCGCACGGTCTTCTCCCGGCGACCGATCGTTTCATCGTCGCCCGGCAGGAGAATTTCACCAAATTTCACATCGTCCATGGCGTTCGGTCCTCTGCTTGGTCCCGAAACATATGGGGAGGATGTGTGAGTTTTTCAATTTTTCCGCATCGCCCGCCGCAAGGCAGCCCGGTTCATCATGGTGGCCATGCGGATATCCAGATCGGTCAAGCCCCCGGTCGCATGGGTCGTCAGGGTCACATCGACGCGCCCATAGACATTCGACCATTCCGGATGATGGTTTATCTTCTCGGCGAGCAGCGCCTGCGTGGTGGTCAACCCGGCGATCTGATCCGAGGTCAGGCCACGGATGGCCGAGGTGGTCAGGGCGGCAAGATCTGCAGTCTCAATCGCGGTCATAACCACGGCATTGATGGCCCGGATCTGGGCGGAACTGAGCATGGCCGCCTGCGCCGTCGACAGGGCGACGAGATCGGCACTGCTCAGTCCGGCAAGCGCTGCGGTGGTCAGTGCCGCGATCTGGGCGGTTGTCATATTGGCGACCTGGGCGGTGGACAGGGCCGCGATCTGATCCGACGAGAGTTTGGCGACCTGACCGGCGGTGAACGAGGCGACCTGTGTGGTGCTCAGCGCCTGCAGGCCAGCGGTGGAGATCTGGGCGATGGTGGCCACGTTCAGGTTGGCCAGTTGCCCGTTGGTCAGGGCGGCGATCTGGGCGCTGCCCAAGGCGGCGACCTGAGCGGTGGTCACGCCCTTGATGGCGGAATTGGTCAGCGCGGCAATGTCCGCGGTTTCGATCTGGGCGAAACTTGCCGCCGTGATCGCGGCGACCTGTGCCGAGCTGAGGGCGGCAGCCTCTGCCGTGGTGAAGGCCACGAGGTCGGCGCTGCCGAGGCCGGCGATGGAGGTGGCCTTTAGCGCAGCGATCTGGGCGGCGGTCAGGTTGGCGGCCTGCGCGGTGGTCAGGGCGGCGACCTGGGTTGAGGACAGAGCGGCGATCTGCAGCGCGGTCAGGTTGGCGATCTGGGTGGTGGACAGGGCCGCGACGGCGGCGGTGCCGAGATTGGCGATGGCGGCGGTCGGCAGAGAGACCAGCTGCGCCGTGGTCAGCGCCGCGATTTGGGCCGTGCTGAGGGCGGCAATTTGCGCGGTGGACAGGCCCTTGATCGCCGCCGTGGTCAGGGCGGCGAGATCCTCCGTCTCCATCGCGGCCATTGTGGCGGGTTGCAGCGAGGCGATCTGGGCCGAGGTCAGCGCCTTGGCCTGTGCCGTGGTCAGGGCGACGATATCAGCCGTGTCCATGCCCAAGCAGCGCCGCCGTGGTCAGTGCCGCGATCTGCGGTTTGGTCAATTGTGAGACCTGCGCCGTGGTCAGCGCCGCGATCTTGGCCGAGGTCAGCGAGGCGATCTGCGCGGTGGTCAAACCCGCAATCTGCGACGTCGACAGTGCCGCGATATTGGCCGAGGACAGTTTGGCGATCTGCAGCGTCGACAGGGCTGCCAGCTCACCAGCCGTCAGGGCCGCAACCTGTGCCGTGGTCAGCGCCGTCATCTGCGCCGTGGTCAGGCCCTTGACGGCCAGGGTGGACAGGGCGGCGATATCCGCCGTCTCCAGCGCGGCGAGGGTGGTGGTGGACAGGGCGGCGATCTGGGTCGAGGACAGCCGGGCGGCCTGCGCGGTGGTCAGCGCCACGGCAGCGGCGGTCGACAGGCCGGCAAGGCTGGCCGTGGTCAGAACGCCGATCTGGGCGGTGGTCAGGCTGGCGACCTGATCGGTCGTCAGCGCCGCAATCTGGGCCGAGGTGAAGGCGGCAACCTGCGTATTGGTCAGGGCGGCGATCTGGGTCGGGGTCAGGGCGGCAAAGCTGGCGGTGGGCAGGGCGGCGAGTTGCAGCGTCGACAGACCGGCGATCTGGGCAGTGGTCAGCGCGGCAAGATCTGCCGTGGTCAGGGCGGCAAGGGCAGCAGTAGACAGGGCGGCGATCTGCGCCGTGGTCAGATGGGCGGCCTGTGCCGTGGTCAGCGCCGCGATCTGCGCGGTGGTCAAGGCCGCGATCTGCGCGGTGGCCAAGGGCGGCAATCTTGCCATTGCTCAGGGCGGCAATCCCGCTCGGCATCAAGCTGCCGGATCTGGGCGGTGCCGAGCGTGACGAGCTGCGCGCTCGACAGCGCGGCCACCTGATCCGACCCCAGCGCCCCGGCCTGCGCCGTGGTCAGCCCGCGCAGGGCGGCGGTGGTCAGGGCGGTTACCTCTGCCGCTTGCAGGGCGGCAATGACATCGGTGCCGAGTACCGCGATCTGGGCGGAACTGAGCGCTGCGGCCTGTGCGGTGGTCAGGGCGGCGGCGTCTGCCGTCTCCAGCCCCTTGATATTGGCGGTGGTCAGCGAGGCGACCTGCGCCGTGGTCAGCGCCGCGGTCTGCGCCGTGGTCAGGGCGGCGATCTGGGCCGAGGTCATGGTGGCGGTCTGCGCCGTGGTCAGGGCCACGATCCGGTCCGTCGCCATGGCCGCGATGCCACCCGTTGTGACAGCGGCGAGTTGGGAGGTGGACAGCGTGGCCAGTTGCGCTGTGGTCAGTGCCGCGACCTGATGCCGAGCCGAGGGCTGCGACCTGTGCCGTGGTCAGCCCCGTGACCGCCGCTGTCGTCAGGGCGGCCAGATCGGCCGTCTCAAGCGCCGCGACGCTGGCGGTGGCGAGGGCGGCGATCTGGGCCGAGGTCAGCACGGCCGTCTGCGCCGTGGTCAGTGCCACGGCATCCGCCGTCGACAGGCCGCTGAGGCCAGCGGCGGTCAGCGCCGCGATCTGCTGGGTCGACAGTTGCGGCATCTGATCCGTGGTCAGGGCGGCGATCTGGCCCGAGGTCAGCACGGCCACCTGCGCGGTGGTCAGCGCCTGCACCTGCGCGGTGGTCAGCCCGGCCATGTCGGGTGCCGACAGGGCGCGGACCTGCGTGGTGGACAGGGCGGCGATCTGGCCGGTGCCGAGCGAGGCGACCTGATCGCTTTGCAGCGCGCCAATCTGGGCGGTGGTCAGGGCCGACATCTGCGATGAGGTCATCGCCGCCAGATGGTCGGTCCTGAGGGCCGCGATCTGCGCCGTGGTCAGTTTGGCAATCTGGGCGTTCGACAGCGCCGACAAGACGCCAGTGGTCAGGGCGGCAATCTGCGCCGTCCGCAGGGCACCGATCTGGGCAGAGGTCAGGCCCTTGATCGCCTGACTGGTCAGCGCGGCGATATCGGCGGTCTGCAGCTTCTCAATCGCGGCGGTCGAGAGGGCGGCGATCTGGGCCGAGCTCAGCACTGCCGCCTGCGCCGTCGTCAGCGCCACCGCATCGGCGGTGGTCAGGCCGACCAGCGTCGCGGCATTCAGGGCGGCGATCTGGGTGGTGGTCAGGTTGGCAATCTGCGCCGTGGTCATCGCGGCCAGCTGGGCCGAGGTCAGCGCCGCGATCTGCGCCGTGGTCAGGGCCGTGGTCTGTGCGGTGGTCAGCGCGGCCATATCGGCCGTGCTCAACTTCGCAATCTGGGCGCCGGTCATCACGGCAAGCTGGGCCGTGGACAGGGCCGCGATCTGCGCGGTGGTCAGCGCCGCCGATCTGTGCCGCTGTCAGGCCCTTGATGGCGGTCGTGCTCAGCGCGGCAAGGTCGGCGGTTTCCAGTTTCGAGATGGTGGCGGTGCTGATGGCCGCGATCTGCGCTGAGGTCAGCACCGCGGCCTGTGCCGTGGTCAGCGCCACGATATCGGCAGAGTTGCAGGCCCGCCATACCTGCTGCGGTCAGCGCGGCGATCTGCGCCGTGGTCATATTGGCGACCTGCGCCGTGGTCAGCGCGGCGATCTGTTTGGAGGCCAGGGCCGCGATCTGCGCCGTGGACATGGCGGCAATCTGCGCGGTGGACATGGCGGCCAGCCCTGCCGCCGAAATGCGCGCGATGGTTGCGGCGGACAGCACGGCAATCTGCGCGGTGGACAGGGCGGCGATCTGGCCCGTGTCCAGCACGGCGATCTGGGCCGAGGTCAGGCCCTTGATCGCGGCGGTGGTCAGGGCGGCAATATCCGCCGTCTCCATCTTGGAAATGGCGGCGGTGGAGATGGCGGCCAGTTGCGCCGAGGTCAGGGCCGCCGCCTGTGCCGTGGTCAGCGCGACCAGATTGGCGCTGCCAAGACCGACCAGCGCGGTGCTGAGCAGGGCGGCGACCTGCGCCGTGGTCAGGTTGGCGACCTGGGCGGTCGTCATGGCGGCGAGTTGTGCCGAGCCGAGGCCGCGGACCTGCGCCGTCGTCATAGCGGCAATCTGCGCAGTGGACAGGGCGGCGATGGCGGCGGTGCCGATCTTGGGCACGGCGGCGGTGGACAGGGCGGCGATCTGCGCGGTGGTCAGGGCGGCGATCTGGCCTGTGGTCATCACCGCGATCTGCGCCGAGGACAGGCCCTTGATGGCCATCCGTGGTCATCGCGGCCAGATCGGCGGTTTCGAGCTTGGCCACCGCAGCGGTTGATAGTGCCGCCAGTTGCGCCGAGGTCAGCGCTGCCGCCTGCGCCGTGGTCAGCGCCACCGTATCAGCCGTAGTCAGGCCCTTGTAGCCCGGCGGTCGTCAGCGCCGCGACCTGCGCCGTGGTCAGTTTGGCGATCTGCGCCGTGGTCAGGCCGCTGACCTGGACCGAGGTCATTGCGGCGATCTGGGTGGTGGACAAGGATGCGGTCTGCGCGGTGGACAGGGCGGCAATATCGGCGGTCGCCAGTTTTGCAATGGCTGCGGCGGACAGGACGGCGATCTGGGCAGTCGTCAGTGCGGCGAACTGCGGCGCGTCCATCGCGACGATCTGCGCCGTGGTCAGCCCCTTCAGCGCGGCGGTCGTCAGGGCGGCAATATCAGCGGTTTCGAATTTGGCGATTGCGGCGGTGCCGATCGACGCGACCTGCGCCGAGGACAGCGCCGCCACCTGCGCCGTGGTCAGCGCCACCGCATCCGCCGTCGACAGCCCGATCAACCCGCGTGAGGACAGGGCGGCAATCTGCATGGTGGTCAGGTTGGAGATCTGGTCGGTGGTCAGCGCGCCGATCTGCGCCGAGGACAGCGCGCCAACCTGTGCCGTGTTCAGCACCGCCAGTTGCGTGGTGGTCAGCGCCGGGATCTGCACCTTGGTGATCGTAAGAATGTCCGCCGTTGAAAGCGCTGCAATCGCGGCGGTGCTGAGGGCGGCAATCTGCGCGGTCGTCAAAGTGGACAGGTTCGGCATCAAAAGCTCCGTTTTCACATGTGGTGCAACCGGCGCATCAGCCCAGTGCCTTGTTCACGGCCGGAATGGCCCGAGATCTGCCTTTGACGCTGGCAGCCGGACCTTATGAAACCGTGAATGCCGCCGTTAACCGTGGGGAGAATCCGTCGATGCCCCCAGAAATAGCCGTAAGATTTTAGTCAAATTTCCCGTCGTAGCAGACGTTGGCCGGGGCATGTTTTTGAGTTTCGTTCACCTCTTGTTCACCAGTTTCCCGTGAGATGGCCGCAACACGGAGGTGATCCGATGACCATGTCCTTTACCCTGCCCTTCCCGATGCCCGGCGATGAAGAGGTGTTGACGCGCGTGCTGGCGCGGCCCGGTGGGCTGGCGGCGGCGCCCGCGGCCGATCTGCCGTATCTGGGCCGCGCGGTGGTCGGGCTCGACCTGATGGGGCTGGTGCGCCATGCCGAGGCGGCGGCGTGACGGGGCGCAGATTTATGAGCTGTGGCTGTCGGCCCATGGCCACGAAATGCAGGCCTGTGCGGCCTGGTTCAACCTCGGCGTGGCGCGGATGCGGGCGGGCAATCCGGCGGGCGCGGTTGAGGCGTATCGCGCGGCACTGCGGCTGAAACCCGACATGGTCGAGGCGGCGATCAACCTTGGCACCGCGCTGGAGGCGGCGGGTCAGGTCGATGCGGCGCTGGGCGCCTGGCGCGCCGCCCTGCCCGCCGGCCGCGCTGCGGCAGGTCCTGCACAACCAGTTGGGGCGGGTGCTGGAGAATCAGGGCAAACTGGGGCCGGCGGCGGAGGAATTGCGCGCCTCACTGCTGATCGCCCCGCATCAGCCGGATGTGCAGCAGCATCTGGTCCACATGCGGCAACGGATGACGGCCTGGCCCCCGACCGCCCTGTCCGTTCCGGGGCTGACCGAGGCGGAGGCGGCGGCGAACTGCGGGCCGCTGGCCGCGCTGGCGCTGTTTGACGATCCGGTGGCGCAGGCCGCGACCGGGGCGGATTGGATCGCGCGCAAATGCCCGCGCCGTCGGCCCCGCTCTGGCCCCGCCGGAGGGCTATGCCCATGACCGCATCCGGATCGGCTATCTGTCGACCGATTTCTGCCGCCATGCGATGAGCTTTCTGATCGCCGAACTGCTGGAACTGCACGACCGCGACAGGTTTGAGGTCTACGGCTACTGCGCCTCGCCCGAGGATGGCAGCGACATCCGGGCGCGGGTTCTGGCGGCGATGGACCAACATGTCCCGATCAAGACGATGACGGATGCCGAGGCGGCGGCGCGGATCCGGGCGGATGAGATCGACATGCTGATCGACCTGAACGGGCTGACCAAGGGGGCGCGGGTTGGCGTGCTGCGCTGGAAACCGGCGCCGGTGCAGATCACCTATCTGGGCTATATCGGCCCTATCCCCTTGCCGGAGCTGGATTATATCCTGTGCGACGCGGTGACCGTGCCGCCCGAGATGGACGAGTTGTATGCGCCGCAACCGCTGCGGATCGAGGGCTGCTATCAGGCCAATGACAGCCGCCCGCCCGTGCTGCCAGCGGTCAGCCGCGCGGCAGAGGGGTCTGCCGGAGGACGCGTTCGTCTTCTGCTGCGTCTCGCATCACTACAAGATGACCGAGGCGATGTTCGACGGCTTGGTGCGATATCGTGGCGGGGGTGGACGGGGTCGGTGCTGTGGCTGATCGACGACAACCCCGAAAGCCGCGCGGCGCTGACGGCGCGCTGGGTGGCGCATGGGCTGGCGGCGGAGCGGCTGATCTTTGCGGCCCGCGTTGATCCGGACCGCTACCGCGCACGGCTGGCGCTGGCCGATCTGTTTCTGGACACCACGCCCTACAATGCCGGCACGATTGCGTCGGATGCCCTGCGGATGGGCCTGCCGCTGCTGACCTTGCAGGGCCGCGCCTTTGCGGCACGAATGGCCTCCAGCCTGCTGACGGCGATCGGGCTGACCGAGTGTATTGCGGTGTCGGTGGAGGATTATGTCGCCAAGGCCGTGCAGATCGGGCACAGACGCGGCGCTGCATCAGGAGTTGAAGACGCGGCTGGCGGGCGATGCCTGGGCGCGGACCTTGGGCGACAGCGCCGGCTTCACCCGGCGGTTCGAAACCGTGATCAAACGGGTGGTGCGGCGGCCCTGACATGGCCCCATGCCCCGGCTGACCGGGGCATGGGAAAGTGCTCAGATATCCAGCGTGTTTTCATGTTCCCAGCGCGAGAAGTGCGAGACGTAGCTGTCCCATTCCTTGCGCTTCAGCTTGCAGATAGGCGTTGGAGAACTCCTCGCCCATCATCGCCTTCAGGGTCTTGTCCTTGTCATACTCGCGCAATGCGTCCAGCAGGTTCAGCGGCAGTTTCGGCGCGCCCTTCACGGTATGGCCCATCTGATACATGTCGATGTCATAGCGCTTGCCCGGATCGGCATTGGTCCGCACGCCGTCCAGACCCGCCGCGATGATGACCGCCTGCAACAGATAGGGGTTGGCCGCGCCATCGGGCAGGCGCAGTTCGAACCGGCCCGGCCCCGGCACGCGCACCATATGGGTGCGGTTGTTGCCGGTCCAGGTCACGGTGTTGGGTGCCCAGGTCGCCCCCGACGAGGTGCGCGGCGCGTTGATGCGCTTGTAGCTGTTGACGGTCGGGTTGCAGATCGCAGCCAGTGCCGAGGCGTGCTTCATGATCCCGCCGAGGAAAGCGCGGCCCTGATCGGACAGCGACAGCTCCTTGGACGGGTCCGAAAACGCGTTGGACTTGCCATCCAGCGTCCAGACCGAGATATGGGCGTGGCAGCCCGAGCCGGTCAGCCCCTTGAACGGTTTCGGCATGAAGGTCGCGCGGAAGCCGTGCTTTTCGGCCACCGATTTCATCATGAACTTGAAGAAGCTATGCTTGTCGGCGGTCTGCAAGGCGTCGTCATATTTCCAGTTCATCTCGAACTGGCCGACGGCGTCTTCGTGGTCGTTCTGATAGGCCTCCCAGCCGAGTTCCAGCATGTAGTCGCAAACCTCAGAGATCACGTCATAGCGGCGCATCACGGCCTGCTGGTCGTAGCAGGGCTTTTCGGCGTTGTCGTAGGGGTCGGAAATCTGCTCGCCATCGGCGGTCAGCAGGAAGAACTCCGGCTCCACCCCGGTCTTCACGCGCAGACCGTCTTTGGCGGCCTCGGCGATCAGATTTTCCAGCACGTTGCGCGGCGCCTGGGCGACCAGCTTGTTTTCCATCGTGGCGCGGGCGGCGACCCAGGCGACCTCTTGTCTTCCACGGCAGTTGGATGGCCGAGGACGGGATCGGGCACGGCCATCAGGTCGGGATGGGCCGGCGTCAGGTCAAGCCAGGTCGCAAAGCCGGCAAAGCCCGCGCCGTCGACCGCCATGTCGTTGATCGCCTGCGTCGGCACCAGTTTCGCCCGCTGACCGCCGAAGAGGTCAGTGTAGGAAATCATGAAATACTTGACGCCTTTTTCTTTGGCCCATTTGGCGAGGTCTATGACCATGTGTAGCTCCCTGTCTTGGCGGTGCTTATGCGGGTTCGCAGCGCACGTCGGTTTTTACGGAATTGGCGATGAAACATTCGTCGTGTGCCGCGTGGTGCAGCGCAAGTTCGTCTTCGGGTCCGGGTCCGGACCAGACGACATGGGGGCGCAGGGTGACGTGCGACACCCAGACCCGGCCGTCGGTCTTGGCCATCACACCCTCGGCAGTGTCGTCGTAGCTGTCCACCACATGCCCCGCCTTGGCGGCGAGGTGCAGAAAGGTCAGCATGTGGCAGGACGACAGCGACGGCGATGAACGCCTCTTCCGGGTCCACCCCCGCCGGGTCGCTGTAACGCGGCACGACATGGGGGGAGGAGAGGCGCGGAAGGTCACGCCGCCGTCAAAGCTCCACTGGTGGCCGCGCGAATAGCGGTTGTCGGTGAACGGTTCGTCCGCCCCCCGCCGCCATTGCACGGTCGCCGTGTAGTGGGCCATTTACCGCCCCGGGATCCAGCTGGTTCCGGCCAGGGGCACCCCGGCCATGGCGGCAGATTCCACCGTCAGGGCGCACAGGTCTTCGGGTTCCAGGTTGTGCAGGCTGCTTCTTGCCGCAGGCGCGGGCGATGGTCTGCGCCTCCAGCGTCAGCACCTTGAGGTAGTTTTTCAAGCGACGCCCGCCGAGGATCGGGTCAAGCCGCTTGGCCAGTTCGGGGTCCTGCGTGGTGATGCCCGCCGGGTCGCGCCCCTCGTGCCAGTCGTCATAGGCGCCAGCGGTGGTGCCGAGTTTGCGGTATTCAGCCTCAAGCGCCGGGTCGTTGTCGCCCAGAGCGATCAGCGCGGCGGTGCCGATGGCGACGGCGTCGGCACCCAGGGCCATCGCCTTGGCCACATCGGCGCCAGTGCGGATGCCGCCCGACACGATCAGCTGCACCTTGCGGTGCATCCCGAGGTCTTGCAGCGCCTTAACCGCCAGCGGGATACAGGCGAGGATCGGCATGCCGACGTTTTCGATGAACACGTCCTGCGTTGCGGCAGTGCCGCCCTGCATACCGTCCAGCACCACCACGTCCGCGCCGGATTTCACGGCCAAAGCGGTGTCGTAATAGGGCCGCGCGCCGCCGATTTTCACGTAGATCGGCTTTTCCCAATCGGTGATTTCGCGGATTTCCAGGATCTTGATTTCGAGGTCATCCGGCCCGGTCCAGTCCGGGTGACGGCAGGCCGAGCGTTGGTCGATGCCCTTGGGCAGGTTCCGCATCATGGCGACGCGGTCAGAGATTTTCTGACCCAGCAGCATACCGCCGCCACCGGGTTTGGCACCCTGCCCCACCACAACCTCAATCGCGTCAGCGCGGCGCAGGTCGTCGGGGTTCATGCCGTAGCGGCTGGGAAGGTATTGATAGATCAGGGTTTTCGAATGCCCGCGCTCTTCCTCGGTCATGCCGCCGTCACCGGTGGTGGTCGAGGTTCCGGCAGCGGAAGCACCACGGCCCAGAGCCTCTTTGGCCGGGCCAGACAGCGCGCCGAACGACATGCCTGCGATGGTCACGGGGATGTCCAGATGGATCGGCTTTTTGGCAAACCGGGTGCCGAGCCAGACATCGGTGGAGCATTTCTCGCGGTAGCCTTCCAGCGGATAGCGGCTGATCGAGGCACCAAGGAACAGCAGGTCGTCGAAATGCGGCAGGCGGCGTTTGGAGCCGCCACCGCGGATGTCATAGATCCCGGTCGCAGCGGCGCGGCGGATTTCGGCGTTCACGTCGTTGGAAAAGGTCCATGACTGTTTCGGCGGGGTGTGGGGGAAATCTGTCATGGGAACCTCAATAGGCGGCGGCGTTGTCGACGTTGAACGTATAGAGCTTGCGGGCCGAACCGTAGCGTTTGAACTCTTCCGGCTTGGCTTTGCCGTCCGCCTCGCCACGTTTCAAGAGGTCAGCCAACAGGGCGATATGTTCGGGGCGCATCTCTTTTTCGATGCAGTCGGCACCGAGGGATTTGACGGAACCGCGCACGAACAGGCGCGCCTCATAGAGCGAGTCGCCCAAGGCCTCCCCGGCGTCACCCAGCACAACCATGTTGCCCGACTGCGCCATGAAGCAGGACATGTGGCCGATGTTGCCATGCACCACGATGTCGATGCCCTTCATCGAAATCCCGCAGCGCGAGGAGGCGTTGCCCTTGATGACCAAAAGCCCGCCGCGCCCGGTGGCCCCGGCGTATTGGCTGGCATCGCCGTCGATGATGACGGTGCCCGACATCATGTTTTCGGCCACACCCGGCCCGGCAGAGCCTTTGACGCGGATGGTGGCCTGTTTGTTCATGCCCGCGCAGTAATAGCCGGTAGAACCGCGCACGGTGATGTCAACGGGCGCATCAACGCCGGCGGCGATGGCATGGGAGCCCTTGGGATTGATAATCTCCCAAGCGGTTTCATGTTGGTCTGGCCCTTGAGGGCGTGCAGGCGTGGAGTTCAGCGCGCGCAAGCCCTGGGCGGCAAGGTCGAAGGTCTGCATGGATCAGCGTTCCCAGAAATAGACGGTGGCGGGTTCAGGTTCCCAGACACGGGCGGTTTCGATACCGGGCAGGTCGACCATGGCGCGGTATTCCGAGCCAAAGGCGACATATTGATCGGTTTCGGCCATGACGGCGGGTTTGCAGGCGATGGGGTCGCGGACGACGCCGAAGCCGTTCTTGGTGCCGACGACAAAGGTGAAAAAGCCGTCCAGATCGGTCAGCGTCGCGCCCATCGCCTCGCCCAGGGCGGCGCCTTCGTGCAGTTTGTGGCTGATGAAGGCGGCGGCGACTTCGGTGTCATTCTCGGTCTCGAACGTCATGCCGGCGCGTTTCAGATCGCGGCGGACCGAGTTGTGGTTGCTGAGCGAGCCGTTGTGGACGAGGCACTGGTCCGACCCGGTGGAGAACGGATGCGCGCCCATGGTCGTCACGGCGCTTTCGGTGGCCATGCGGGTGTGGCCGATGCCATGCGTGCCGCCCATCTTGGAGACGCCAAAGCGGGCCGCCACATCGCGCGGGCAGGCCGACTTCCTTAAAGATTTCAATGCTTTCGCCCGCGCTCATCACCTTGACGTCCGGGCCGCAGATGCGACAGGGCGGAGCGGGCGGCGTCCAGCTGATCCAGCGGCACCTCCAGCACGGCATGGGTGTCTTTGATCAGCATCAGCACCGGTTGGCCGATGGCGTCATGCAGATCGGCGTCCAGGTTTTTGAAATCCTTGGCCGGATCGGCCGACTGCACGGTGATCTTGGCCCGCCCTTCGCCCGCGCCGGAATAGATGGCGATTCCGGCGCTGTCCGGGCCGCGGTCGGTCATGGTGATCAGCATGTCGGTCAAAAGCTGGCCCAACTGCGGCTCCAGCGCCTTGTCCTTGAGGAATAGTCCAACAATGCCACACATGGATTCGCTCCTGTCACGATTTAGCAAACGCTAGCACCGAAAAATTTCCGGTTCAACTGTGAAGAAACTTTTTTAACCTACAGGGTAATCAATGTTTTTCAAACGCCGGATTTATGGGCAGAGTTTGCTTGACAGAATGTCGCAGCGCATGTTTCCTATCAGAAAACAAATTTGCCAGAAGGCAAAGCGGGTCGTCGGCCAACCCAGCTGAGAAATGGCCATTGGGAGGGGACATGTCGAACCTGGATCAAAGGATCGAGGCCATGCACCGCAGTGACACGCGGATTGCATGGGCTTTTGTTGTTGGCTTGTGGTGTGCGATGATTTTCGTGGCGATTGCCACCTGGGATCTGGCGCCCAATGGCACCGCCCGTGTGCTGCTGCTGATCGCCGGGGCGGTCATCCTGCTGTTCAACACGGCGGCCATCTGGCGATGCTGCGGCATTACCGCGAAGACCGCGATTTCATGTATGGGCTGGACATCAAGTTCCTTGATGCCGCCCGTGCCGCCAAGAGGTAGGGTCATGGCCAAATACACCCCCCCCGTTCAAAGCAAAGTCAGCCAGTTCATCGACGTGATCGTCCTGATGGTCCTGACCTTTGGTGCGCTGTACGTGCCGCTGTTCCTCGGCCTCGCGGGTGGCTCAAAGACCTCGCCTGAACGCACGGTCGCGCCCGACTTGGGAAAGCCTGGGCCAGAACGCGGCCCAGATCGCCCAGTATAACGCGCTTGGCTATGCCGACGCCGCCGCTGCCGCGCCGACTCATCACCGCGCGCTATGACTACAGCTTTTCGCCCGTAGCCCTGATCGCGATGGTCGTCATCGTCATCGGCTACTACGTGTTGATGCTGAAGTTCTCCGAAACCGAATACCGCGAAGTGATCGCGGAAAAATTCGACGAAGTGAGGGCGCGATGAGCTTTTGGATATACGCAGAGAATACGCGGCCTGGGTGCTATCGGCCCTGTTCGGGCTGTTCATGCTGGTCGACTGGATCCGCACCGACACAACCTATTCGGAAGAGGTTCTGACCTCGTCCCGCGAGGGCGAGCTTGGAAGCCATGACCGAAAAACAGCACAGGGGTGAATGACATGGCGGATTCTGACATCACCTCCAAAGACGCGCGACGGGATGGGGCCGCATGGCGCCAAGGTCGGCCTGCTGCGCGTGCTGGGGCCAGCCCATGTCTGGGCGCTGGGCGTCGGCATCGTTCTGGTCGGCGAATACATGGGCTGGAACTTTGCCGTCGGCAAAGGCGGGGCCTATGCGGCGCTGATTGCCTGCTGGTTTGCGGGCATTCTATATACCTGCGTCGCCATGATCGACTCTGAGGTCACCTCGACCGTCGCTGCCGCCGGCGGGCAATATACCCAAGCCAAGCATATCGTCGGGCCGCTGATGGCGTTCAACGTCGGCCTGTATCTGGTGTTCGCCTATACCATGCTGGAGGCGGCGAACGCGATCACCGCGGGCTATCTGATCTCACGACGTGGCCGCGATGACCGGCTTTGCTGGTGAGTTGGACCAGAGGCCGTTCATCATCCTGGCCATCATGTTCCTGGCCTGGCTGAACTATCGCGGGGTGCTGGCGACGCTGACCTTCAACCTGGTCATCACCGCCATCGCCTTTGTCGCGATCCTCGTGCTGTTCCTGTCCACCTCGGGCATCTTCGGCGGCCAGCCAGCATGCACCATGCCGACCTGATGAGCGGGCAGGCCGCCCTGCCCTATGGCTGGATCGGCGTTCTGGCCGCCATGCATTTCGGCCTGTGGTTCTATCTGGGCATCGAGGGCACGACGCAGGCGGCCGAAGAGGTCCGCTCGCCCGCCCGCGCCCTGCCCTTTGGCACGCTTGGCCGGGATCATGACGCTGCTGATCGCCGCGACGCTGACCTGGTACATCTGCGTCGGTCTGCTGCCGTGGGAGTATCTGGGCGATGGCGTGAACGGCTCGGTTGCGCCCTTGTTTGATGCCGCGCGCCTGACCGGGTCGAACCCGCTGATCTGGCTGCTTGGCGTCGGCACGCTGTTCGCCACGCTGGCCATCGGCCAACGGCTGTATCAACGACGCCTCGCGGGCATGGTTTGCGATGGGCCGCGACAAGTATCTGCCGGGCTGGTTCGGCGCGGTGCATCCGAAGTTCCGCACGCCCTACCGGTCGATCATCTTTCTGGTGCCCATCGCGCTCGCTCTTCGCCTTGAAGGCGCCGCTGGATCAGGTGATCACCTTCTCGATCCTGTCGGGGCTGCTGGAATACACCTTCATGCCGCTGAACATGATCCTGTTCCGCCGCAAATGGCCGATGGGCAGCATCAAGCGCGGGTATGAGCATCCGTTCCACCCGCTGCCGGCGGTGGTGCTGCTGGGCCTGTGCGCCATCACCTTCTTTGCGGTGTTCCTTGGCTATGGCACGCAGCTGGTGGCGATGATCGCGTTCTACATCGTGGTGTCGCTGTGGTTCCACTTCTGGCGCTATCGCTTTGTGAACCGTGGCGCGCAGTTCACGATGCCCTGGCCACGACCGAAGGGCTACTGATCGGTTGAAAACTCTAGCATGGCCCGCCGGTTTGGCGGGCCATTTGCATCTGAAAGGCCTGACGTCGTGATCTTATACTTCCTTGCTGCGGTGCTGCTGGCAGCTTTCGGTGGGCTGCTGTGGCAGAACCGGGCCGCGTTCCATCAACGCCGTGCCGCACGGGCCGCCTATTTTGATGAGGTGGCGCCGCTGTTTCCAATCCTCGGCGCGGCGGATTGAACCGTCTGGCTTTGCCCGCATGTCCGGGGTCTGGGGCGGGATGCGGTTTGACTTGCAGGCGGTGTCAGACACGCTGACCTTTCGCAAACTGCCGACGCTGTGGGTGATGGTCACCTTGACCGAAGCACAGCGCGGTGAAGGGTGAGGCGCATATCATGATGCGCCCGACCGCCAGCGAAGTCTTTTCGCATTACGGGTTGATGCCGGAAGGCGTGGCGCTGCCGCCGGGCTATCCGGACGATTGCGCGCTGCGCTGTGAAGATGCGTCACAACTGCCGCTTGAGGTGATTGCCGAGCAGGCGGCGCTGTTTCAGGATCGCGCGATGAAAGAGCTGGTCCTGTCGCCCAAGGGGTTGCGGATCGTCTTGCTGGGGGATGAGGCGGAACGCGGGCGATATTTGTTGTACCGCGACGCCGAAATGGGCAGACAGCCCTTGGCGGCGGCGCGGTTGGTGCCGGTTTTGCAGCGGCTGGTCGCCCTGCATGGGCGGTTGAAGGAGGAGTCCACGCATGGCTGAGAAACGTCCGATAAACCCCTATCTGGTGCTGGCCTCTGCCATCATCTTGCCGGGGTCAGGTCATGTCTGGAATGGATTTCCGTTCCGCGGGCTGATGTTCCTGTTCTTCATATTGCTGCTGGGCACGCTGACGCTGTTGTCCGCCAGCCCCGACGTGTCGGTGATCGGCAAGCTGTCTGGCGGGATTTTCGTCTATGCCATTTCCATATTCGACGCCTACAAACTCGCGCGGATCAGATATGCGGTCTGGGAGCATCGGTCAGGCAACGAAGGCTAAGCACAATCGCCCCTGATCACCCCTGCGGATAGGCGATGACTGACAGATAGCGGGCGGGCAGTTCGTTCAACACCTCTGGCCCGTGGCGGGCGTCGGCGTCAAAAAACAGGCTGTCGCCGGGTTTGAGGTGGAAAAGCTGTTCGCCGTGGCGATAGGTCACCTCACCCTCAAGCATATAGAGCAGTTCGAGCCCCTCATGCTGAAAGGTCGGGAAAGTGTCGGATTCGGTGGTCAGGGTGATCAGATAGGGTTCGACCACGACGCCGGAAGAATTGCTGCCGATATGGCCGAGCAGGTTGTACTGATGCCCCGCCCGGGTGCCGCGCCGCTCAATCTCGACATGGTCGCCCGCCTTCACATGCTGCACCTCGCGGCGTTCCTCATAGGATTTGAAGAAGGCCGTGACGGGGACGGAAAAGGCGTGCGACAGCACCTGCAAGGTGGTCAGCGAGGGCGAGGTGATGCCGTTCTCGATCTTGGACAGCATCCCGATCGACAGGCCGGTGACCTGCGCCAGATCGGCGACCGTCAGCCCCTGCTGCCGACGAAACGCGCGGACCTCGCGGCCAATCGCCGCCTCAAGGTTGCGCTCGGTGATATCGCGGACACGGTGCGGGTCTTGGTCAAAGGCGGGTTTGCCGCGGGGGATCAACGGAATTGCGTCGTCAGACATCGCGGCCTCTTCCCGGTTTACCTCTGACCATTTTCACTACTGGGAAAAATTTCGCAACCTGAGTTTGTCGGGAAATGCCTCCGGCGGGGATACTTAGGCCAATTTGTAAGGGTCAGAGCAGGGATTTGGCGGCTTGGGTCAGCGCGTGGTGCAGAGTTTGGGCAGAGGCGCGCGGGCCGTAGAGGGTGATCTCTGTCTCACTATGTTTGATGAGGTAGCAGCCGAGGTGGTCGATGACGGTTCTGGTGGCGGCATGTTGGGGGCGCGGCACGCAGGTCGAAGTTCGACAAACGCTCCATCAGGTCGGGCAGAGTGGCGGCGCTGATGTCGAAACGGACCCAGGCGTCGGTCTGTTCGGTGATGGAGGCCGCGTCGCCGAAGGTCTTCAGCAGATCGGCGCGAATGTCCTCATGGGTGGCAAAGGGGGCCTCAACCATCCACATCTCGGGGGCGAGCCAGAAGGCCGCGAGGGTGGCACTGGCGTAGCGGCCGGGGTCTGGCAGCGGGATGCCAGCGGTTTTGGCGGCAGCCTGCACATCGGACGCGCGGCCACGGCGGGTGGCGAGTGAGGCCAGTGCCGTGTCGATGCGTTCGGTGATCGTGAACGGGCCGATGGTGAGGGTTTCGGGTTCGGCATGGCCGAGCGGGGTGAGGGTGTTAAGCACGCAGGCGGCTCCCTTCGGGATCGACGAAATGGGGGCTGACAATTTCAACCTCAACTTCGGTTTTGTTGAGCAGGTTGACGACGCGCATCCGTTCCCCAAGCCGCGCCGTGCCGTTCTTCAGATAGCCGAGCGCGATATGGTGGCCGACATGCGGCGAGAAGATCATTGAGGTCAGCCAGCCGTCGTCATTCTGGGCGGTGGCGTCGGCGCCGGTTTTCAGGAAGTGCGAACCGGCCTGCATGGCTTTGCTCGGGATCCACCGGTTTGACACCGACGAGGCGCAGGCCGTCGTCTTTGGTCAGGCCCTTCGCGGGCGGACAGGGCGACGCCGATGGCATCCTTCTTGCGGCTGACCATCTTGCCGAGGCCCATGTTCAGGGCGGTGGACTGGCCGTTCAGCTCATTGCCAGCGACATGGCCCTTTTCGACGCGCATCACGCCCAAGGCTTCGGTGCCATAGACCACGGCGTCGAATTCCTTGCCAGCCTCTACCAGTGCCCGGATCAGGGCGTCGCCGTAGCGGGTGGGAACGGCGATTTCGTAGGCGAGTTCGCCCGAGAAGGAGATGCGGAACAGCCGGGCGCGGGTGCCTTTGACGGTGATCTCACCAGCGCCCATATAGGGGAACGCCTCGTTCGAGATGTCTTGATCCACCAGTTTTTGCAGCAGTTTCCGCGCGTTGGGGCCAGCGACGGAGTATTGCGCCCAAGCCTCGGTGGTGGAGATCAGTTGCACATCCATGTCGGGCCACAGGCACTGGCGGCAGAATTCCAGATGGCGGAACACCGTCACCGCGTTGGCGGTGGTGGTCGTCATCACATATTCATTCGGCCCCATCCGGGCGGTGGTGCCATCGTCGAACACGATGCCATCTTCGCGCAGCATCAGCCCGTAGCGGCATTTGCCGACGCCGAGGGTGGAGAAGGTGTTGGCATAGACCCGGTCGAGGAAAGCGCCCGCATCGGTGCCCTGAATGTCGATCTTGCCCAGTGTCGTCACGTCACAGATGCCGACCGATTTGCGGGTTTGCAGCACCTCACGGTCGACCGACTGACGCCATGTCGTCTCACCCGGACGCGGCAGCCATTGGGTGCGCAGCCAGTAGCCGACCTCGACAAAGACCGCGCCCTGTTCGGTGGCCCATTTGTGGCTGGGCGTCAGGCGTTTGGGTTTGAAATCTTGCCCCCGGCCCCGGCCTGCCAAGGCCCCCATCGCGACGGGCGTATAGGGCGGGCGGTAGGTGGTGGTGCCGGTTTCGGGGATCGATTGGCCGGTCAGTTCGGCCATCACGGCAAGGCCGATGACGTTGCCGGTCTTGCCCTGATCGGTCGCCATGCCGAGGGTGGTGTAGCGTTTCAGATGCTCGACGCTGGCGAAGTTTTCCTGATGGGCGAGTTTGATGTCCTTGATGGTGACATCGTTCTGCGGGTCGACCCAGGCGCGGCCCTTGCCGCCATGGACATACCAGTGCGGTTTGATCGCGACCGGGGCGTCTTCGGCCTGCGGCAGGGATTGGGTCGGCGCGTTCAGGCCAAGGCTTTCCAGTGCCGCGCGGGCAGCGGCGTCGCCAGAGGTCAGTGCAGCGTGGGTCGAGAACAGGCCAGCGGCGGCCCCCGCGACAGACAGGTTTACCGGGCCGCCTTGGCCGGGGGTAAAGGCGGCAATCGCCTCATCCCACGCGGGTTTGGAGCGGTGGTGGGACGAGATGTTCAGGTTGGGGTTCCAGCCGCCCGAGGTGCCAAGGGCGGTACATGGGATGGTTTCGGTCGCGCCTTTGGCGGTGCGGATGGTGATGGAGGTCAGGCCGAGGCGGCCTGCGCTATCGACCACTTCGGCGCCTTGCAGGTGGCGGATGCCGGGCAGCAGCGGGCCACCCTCACGCGGGTCGATGACGGCGACCACATCGACGCCTTTGGACCTTCAGATCAACAGCGGTGCGCAACCCATCGTCATTGTTGGTGAAAATCGCAACCCTGTCGCCCACGGTCACGCCCCAGCGGTTGGCATAGGCGCGCATAGCGCCCGCCAGCAGGATGCCGGGGCGGTCGTTGTTTTCAAACGGGATCGGGCGCTCGGTGGCCCCAGCGGTCAGGATCGCGCGCTGCGAATAGATGCGCCACAGGGTCTGGCGCGGTTTGCCGGGCAAGGGTTCGGCCAGATGGTCCGACACCCGCTCGACCGCGGAATAGATGCCGTGGTCGAACGCGCCGAGGATGGTGGTGCGGTTCATCAGGCGGACATTGGGCATCGCGGCCAGTTCGGCCACGGTCGCGGCGGCCCAGTCGGCACCGCTCTGGTCGCCCAGCGTGAAGGTCTCGGCGTTCAGGCGCCCGCCCATGCGGAAATCCTCGTCGGCAAGGATCACGCGGGCACCTGACCGGCCAGCGGTCAGCGCCGCTTGCAGGCCAGCGGGACCAGCGCCGATGATCAGCAGGTCGCAGTGCAGAAAGCCCTTGTCGTAGCTGTCGGGGTCTTCCAGACGGCTGAGGGAACCGAGGCCAGCGGCGCGGCGGATGATCGGCTCATACAGCTTTTCCCAGAACGCCGCGGGCCACATGAAGGTCTTGTAGTAGAACCCGGCGGTCAGAAAGGCGTTGAAGCGGTCGTTGATCGCCAGGGCGTCGTATTTCAGGCTCGGCCAGCGGTTCTGGCTTTGCGCGGTCAGCCCGTCGAACAATTCGGCCACGGTGGCGCGGGTGTTGGGTTCCTGCCGCGCACCGGAGCGGAGTTCGACCAAGGCGTTCGGCTCTTCGGACCCAGCCGAAAGCGGCCCGCGCGGGCGGTGGTATTTGAAGCTGCGGCCCATCAGGCGGACGCCATTGGCCGAGCAGCGCCGAGGCGAGAGTGTCGCCGGGATGGCCGGTATAGGCCGCGCCGTCGAAGTGGAAAGCGCAGGGTTTTGGCTGCGGTCGATCTGGCCGCCAGCGATGCGATTGGTTTGGGTCATTTGCTGCGCCCCTGTGCGCGGGCCACATCGCGGGCGAGTTCGACCGTGGAAATTTCATGGGTCAGGTGTTGCGCGTCACGACCAGCCACGACCGGTCGCCCTGCTCGTGATACCACAGCTCGCGATGCTCCCCAGCCGGGTTGTCGCGCAGATAGGCGTAGTCGTGCATCTCGACCGCAGAGGCGGTCAGGCCATCGGGGCGGTTGATCAGCGCGGCATCGCCCAGATAGACGAATTCCTGCGCGTCGCGGGGGCCGAGAAGGGGATGGTTGATGATCATAGGACCCTCAATGCAGGTTCGGGGTGGCGCCTTGGCCCTTTTCGTCGATCATCAACCCTTTGAGGAAGCGATCAAAACGATAGGCCGTGGCGGTTTTGTGCGGCGTGTCGGTGGCGAGCAGATGGGCGAAACACCAGCCAGAGGCCGGGCGTCGCCTTGAAGCCGCCATAGCACCAGCCGCCGTTGAAATAGAGGCCGTCGATCGGGGTCTTGTCGATGATCGGGCTGCCGTCCATCGACATGTCCATCACCCCGCCCCAAGCGCGCAGCAGCCGGGCACGGCCAATGTCGGGCATCAGGGCCATGCCGCCCTCGGCCACATCCTCGATCACCGGCAGGTTGCCGCGTTGGGCGTAGGAGTTATAGCCGTCGATATCGCCGCCAAACACCAAGCCGCCCTTGTCAGACTGGCTGACATAGAAGTGGCCCGCGCCAAAGGTCATCACGCCGTCGATCAGCGGCTTCAGCCCTTCGGACACAAACGCCTGCAAGACATGGCTTTCGATCGGCAGCCGCATCCCGGCATGGGACATCACCCGGCTTGACGACCCAGCCACCGCCACGCCGACCTTCTTGGCCCCGATGAACCCGCGAGAGGTTTCGACGCCCAAAATCCGGCCATCCTCGATCCGCATCCCCGTGACTTCGCAGTTCTGGATCAGATCCACGCCGCGCAGATCGGCCCCGCGCGCATAGCCCCAGGCCACCGCGTCATGCCGCACCGTGCCGCCGCGCCGCTGGGCCAGACCGCCCTTGATCGGGAAGCGCGCATTGTCGAAATTCAGGAAGGGATACATCTGCGCGGATCTGGTCGCGCGTCAGATACTCGGCATCGGCCCCGTGCAGGATCATCGCATTGCCGCGCCGGGTGAAGGCGTCGCGTTGGCGCGTCGGTGTGGATCAGGTTCAGGATGCCGCGCTGCGACACCATGGCGTTGTAGTTGAAATCCTGCTCCAACCCTTCCCACAGCTTCAGGCTGAATTCATAGAACGGCTCGTTGCCATCCAGCAGATAGTTTGACCGGATGATCGTGGTGTTGCGCCCGACGTTGCCCGACCCGAGATAGGATTTTTCCAGCACCGCGATCCGCGCCTGCTTGAACTCCTTGGCCAGATAATAGGCAGTGGCCAGACCATGGCCGCCGCCGCCGACGATCACATAATCATAGGCTGGCTGCGGCTCTGGGCTCGCGCCATGTCGGCGTCCAGCCTTTGTGGCCAGTCAGCGCCTCTTTGATGATTCTAAAGCCGGAATAGCGCATGGGGTGCTCCGCAAGGTGTGCCGCTATCTAGCGCTGGACGGTGGCAGCGTCTGACGCAATTTCCGCCACGCTATGTCTGATTTCGGCCATCAGACCGTATTTACCAACATCAGCGCGGCGCGGCGAAAGGTGTTCATGATCTGGGTCTTCATCGGCTCTGCGACCTGCGTGTCGGTCAGGGCCATCTCCATCACCGCCAGCCAGTTTTCGGCATCAACGCGGGTGATTTCCACATGGGCGTGGATCTCGCGCAGGTTCATGTGGCCGTGGGTTTCCTGATAGTACCGCCTGCCGCCGAAAAATCCGCAGAGGAAGTCGAACTGCGCCGGGCGGACATGGTCCAGCCCGTGGCCGTTGCGGTGCATGTTGGCAATCGCCTCGCCCTGCGGCAGGGTTTCGATCAGGTCATAGAACTGCGTCACCAGTTCCATGACCTTCGGCTTCGCCGCCGATCTTGTCGAATATCGTTTCCATCAGCTTTGCGGCCGGGTTTTCTTGGGATCGTAATGCGACAGGCCGACCACCGTGGCGGGCAGGCGTTTCTGCTGACCGTCCAGCTTGCCCACCTCTACCTCAGTGCCAACTTCGGCATGGGCAATGTCGATCCGGGTCAGCGCGATCTGCTTGCCGAGCAGCGGCGAGCGCATGGCCGAGCACACCTCACCCACCTGCGCGCGGCCGATGTGGATGCAGTCGCCGTGGCCGACCGTCAGTGGCGCTGTCGATGTCCAGCCCGATGAATTTGCGGCTGGGATGCTCCTTGCGACGGATCAGGGCGTCACGGCCGATGAAGTCGTCGGGTTTGGACTTCAGGGGGACGGTGAAGCCGATGCCAGCCTCGAACGGGTCGGTCTGGTCGGTGAAGTCATAGCCGGCAAAGATCAGCCCGGCCTCGATCCGCACCATATCCAACGCGGCAAGGCCCATCGGCAGCAGGCCGAGATCCGCGCCAGCCGTCTGCACGGCATCATAGACCGCCTCGGCATCCTTGGGGTGGCAGAAGATTTCATAGCCCAACTCGCCGGTATAACCGGTGCGCGACACAACCAAGGGCGCGCCGCCCACCTCACCCAGACGGGCGACGGAAAAGCGGAACCAGCCCAGTTCCTCAACCGTTGGCTGGGTGGGGGCGGTCCAGATGATCCGCTTCAGAATCTCACGCGAGTTCGGCCCCTGCACGGCGATGTTGTGCAACTGATCGGTGGAGGACCGGACCAGGCATTTCAGCCCCAGTTTCTCAGCCTGTTCGCGCAGCCAGATGCCGCCGAAATCATCGCCGCCGATCCAGCGGAAATTGTCCTGCCCCATGCGGAACAGCGTGCCGTCGTCGATCATCCCGCCGTGCGGATAGCACATCGCGGAATAGACCACCTGGCCCTGCGACAGCTTTTTCACATCGCGGGTCAGGCAGTATTGCAGCAGCGCCTCACTGTCGGGCCCGGTAATCTCCCACTTGCGCAAGCGGCGACAGGTCGATCACCACCGCCTTCTGACGGCAGGCCCAATACTCGGCAATCGGCCCCTCACGGTAGGCTTGCGGCAGCCAATAGCCCTTATATTCCACCATGTTGCGCGTCAAAGCTGAGGTGCGGGAATGGAAGGCGGTCTCTTTGGTCATCTTGGGCTCCGCCTCAGGCGTCGGGCGCCAGGCCGTGGCGCGTTGGAATTTTTCAGCACCGTCATAGGTGCGGATGTGAATGTCGGTCGGGTTCCAGCCATTGGCGGGCGTGGTGTCATCCGGGCAGGACGACGAGACGCAGACAAGGTCGGTCAGGGCACGGAACAGCACGTAGTCACCCGGACGGCTCCACGGTTCGTCGGTGATTAGGACGCCATGGGCATCAATCGCGGTGTTGAAGAACAGGTTGACGGCCATCCAGCCGGGTCGCGCTGTCACACCCTCAGGCGCCAGCACCCGGTTGAAATTGTCCGAACAGTTGGCATGGCCGGGATAGCCGATGTCGTCGTAGTATTTCGACGCACAGGCCATCGCAAAGGCATCGTGGCGGCCCACGGTGTCCTGAATAACCTCAATCAGCGGCTCAAACTCTTGGTCATAGTATTTGGCGTGCAGGCCGGGCATCGAATAGGCATGGCCCATCAACGTGCGTGAGGTGGTCACGTCCAGCGCATGTTCGATACCCCGGTCCAGTTTGCGGGCGGAAAACGCCTGAAAATCGGTGCATTGCCGGCCATCGACGTCGAGGATCTGGATAAAGTCGCCCGCCTTCACGCGGTAGGCCTGCGCGGTGGCGGGTTTGATCCGCAGGTCAAGCCCCACATCGGCCAAGGGGTCGGGCAGGTCATACAAAGGCCGCGACCCCGGATTGGCGCGGGTCACGATCACGGTCAGCGGGGTGGCGGTGTCCTGCGCCTCGGGCTGCATTGGCAGGCCGGGGGCGGCGACGACCAGATGGCCGTCGATAGTAGCGGTGAAGGTCTCGCTGGTCCGCGCCGGGGTGGTCATGTCGAACAACCGCACGGCCCCGGCTTTGGCGAGGTCGATATTGCGGCGGGTCAGCCCCTGCCGCAACCGCCCCAAGCCCGCACCAGCCAACTCACCCAAGGCCAGCATCGCCTTCAGCCCCTCGGCGGTGGAATTGGCGGCAACGCCCAAAACCCCGGCGTCGATCCGGCCATCAAGACCTGCGGCGACGAGTTCGCAGACCTGCGCGCCCTCATCATTGGTGATGCGGAGGACGTCACCCTGCCCGATGGACAGGACCAAAGCCCCGCCCCCTTGGACGACATGACGCTCCACCCCGGACTGGCGGGCGTAGCCCTTGGGTGTCAGGATGCGACTAGGGCGCGGCGGGCCGGGATGGACGGTGGGATAGGTGTCGAGCATGGGACCTCGCAGAACGGAATTTTAACTTGCCGTAAAACTTGTTCATTGACAAGAATAACGCGAGACAGGTCGCGACACAAGATGACAGAGGGGCGGCATGATAGCTTTGCTGATGGGACTGGCGGCCGCTTTGGCGTGGGGCTTGCATGATCTGACGGTCCGGCGCATCGCGCAAGGGGCCGAGGTGATGCCGATGGTCGCAGCCGAAATGGCGGTGGCGGCGGTGTGGACCGTGCTCTTGGCGGCAGGATTCGGCGCATGGACCGGGACCGCCGGGTTGCTGCCGGCGATGGGGTCTGGCGTGGTCTATTGCATGGCGATCTACGGGCTTTACAAGGCGTTTGCATTGGCCCCGGTGCGTTTGGTCACACCGATCTTGGCGTCCTTTCCGCTGCTGTCGCTGGCCCTCGCCGTGGCAGAGGGCCGGGCCGTGACACTGGGCGATTGGCTGGCATCCGCGGCGGTCGTCGTCGGGATCGGCGTGGTCGCGGTGTTCTACCGGGCCGACGGCACGGCGACGGGCAGCAAGGGCCGCGCCATGCTGTGGGCGCTGGTCGGGGCGGTGGGATTCGCGGGCAGCTTTGCCTTTGGACAGATGGCGACACGGGCCGGTGACAGCCTGACCATGATCGCGGTGGGTCGCGCAACCGCAGCACTGTTGATGGCCGTGGTGGTTCTGCTGGGACGCTATCCGCTCGCCCCGCTGCGCCCGCTTCGCCTGCCGCTGATCGCCATTGGCACCTTGGACGCCTTGGCGCTGGGGCTGGTGTTCGGCGCGGGCCACCTGCCCCATGCCGAATATGCCTCAGTCACGGCCTCACTGTTCGGGGTGGTCACGATCCTGCTTGGCATGGCGGTTTCTGGGCGAAAAGGTCAGCCCCGGCCAATGGGTTGGCATTGCGGTGATCTTCGCCGCGATAGGAAAGTTGTCCGCCGGTTAAGCGTCAGGCGGCGCCGAACCTGACAGCCCGCGCAGCCCGTTCAGCGCCTTACGCTCGCTCTGCGGGCTGACGCCAAAGGCCTGCTCATAATGCCGCGCCATCGGGCCAGAGCGCGGATAGCCGACTGAGGCCGCAATCTCGGTCAGCGTGTCGGCGGAATACAGCACCCGCTGCCGCGCCTTGGACAGCCGCATCAGCCGGTAATAGCGCAGCGGGCTTTGCCCGGTTTCGCGTTTGAACAGCCGCTCAAAATTCCGTTCCGACATGTCGACCGCGTCCGCCACATCGGGGATGCGCAGCGGGTCTTCGATATGGGCGTCAAACAGTTGGATCGCGGCGCGGACCTTTTCGGGCAGCGCGTCAGAGGTGCCCCCAGCGCGGGCGACCGGCACCTTCTGCCGCGCATCCTCATCCCGCACAAAGGGGTGCTGGAACCAGCAGGCGACCTCGGTCATGGTATCGCGGCCCAAGCGTTCCTCAATCAGCCGCAGCATCAGGTCGAACACCGCGCCCGCGCCTGAGGCTGTGATACGCCGCCGTTCGCGCAGGATCACCGTTTCCTGCGCCGTGATATCGGGAAATTCCGCCTTGAACGCCGCCTCATAGCACCAATGGACCGAACAGCCGTGCCCCGCCATCAGACCCGGCCCGCGCCAAGGGAAAGATGCCGCCGGAAAACGCGCCCAACGTGATCCCGGCCCGGTCCAGCCGCCGCAACACAGCGGGCGAATGGCGCGGGTCGCTGAAACTGCCCGTCGGCGGCGACAGCAGGTACAACTGATCCACCTCCGCCGCATCATCCAGCACCCGGTCGGGGGTAAAGCGCACCTCGGCCGACGACCGCACCGGCGCCATCGTCTCGCCCAGCAGGATCCAGCGAAACGCGCGTTGGCCAGAGATTTCGTTGGCCGCCCGAGCGGTTCGATGGCTGAGGTCAGGCAGGCCATCGGAAAGCCCGGAAACATCAGAAAGCCCAAGGTCAGGGGTTTTACGTCGGGCATCAGCTGTCGGGCCACCAACCCGGTGAGGTGGGCGCGCCGTCGTCGTATTGCGACAACCACTCCGTCATCGCATCGCGGTTGCGGATGAACCCCTTGTAGGTGGCAAGATCGGGATGCACGTCGCGCACCACGCGGTGCAGACGGCGGCCCCATTTCGGCACCGTCACCAGCTCTTCAAACTTGCCCAGATAGCAGCGGATCGAAAAGGCGATGGCGTTGGAACGCGGCAGCCGGAACAGCGCCTGCAACTCCACCCGCAGATGCATCTTGTTGCCCATGATTGTCCGAGCGTCACCGATGGTCTTGGTCGGCCCCCATTTCGGATAGGTCTCGGGTGCCGTGTCCAGCAGCGGATTGACCGTCATCGTCCAGTTGAACCGCCGGACGGGTGAGCCGTGTTGCAGCTTCAGCAGAAACTTCAGCGCCCGGTCAAACACCTGCTTTTCATGCGCCAAGGGCACCGGGGCGTGCCATTCCATGAAATTCATCCCGATGTCGAAATCCAAGCGACCAGTCGGCCTGCGAGGTCACCATCCCCGCATCCATCCACAGGTTGGCATCCCGTTCATCCTGCAACGAAAAATCGCCCTGCGTCTGGCGGGTGATGTATTCCATCGGGCCGTAAGGCAGCGTGCTTTCGTCCAGAAAGGTGAACTTCTGGTCAATCCCCAAGCGGCTTGTTGACCCAATGCCAAGCATTGCCATCGCGGGTCAGCGAGAACCACTGCGGATAATCCCGCGCCTTGCTCTCCATGATCAGTTCCAGCAAGTCCCACCCGGCCAGCGTCATATGCGGCAGGCTTTGGCAGCGCAGCGGGTCATCGGCCAGCACCTTGGCGCGGTCGATCATCTCGGAGACGTAATGTTCATCCACGTCGAAGGCATGTTCAAACACCGACCCCTTGCGCCCCGGCGTGTGGGGTTCCAGGTTGACGGAATACATGTAGTCGTCCCTGTCGAACGGAAACGGAAACCGCCGGATGCCCTCAGGCGAATTGCGATAGGTGAAATCGTCGCGAAACGTCTCATCCTTGAAATAGTCGCGAAACGCGCCGGGTTTGAGTTCAAGCGTCATGATTCATCTCTCCAGCACAAGTTTGCGGCCTTCAAACCGCGAGACGCAGGGCATGATCTTCTGTGCCCGCCGCCTGATCCTCGGGCGTCAGCCAGTGGTCGCGGTGGATCAGCTGACCGTCACATTCCAGCACATTGGTCTCACATTGCCCACAAGCGCCGCCCCGGCACAGATAGGGCGCATCGACACCCGCCGCCTCAATCGCCTCCAGCAGGGATTGATGGGTGCCGACGGTGACGGTCTTGCCCGACACGGCCAGTTCGGCCTGAAAGACCTGACCCGTGCCCGGCGCCAGAAACTCCTCGAAATGCACCGCGGCACTGGGCCAACCCGCCGCCTCAGCGGTCGCGCGTACCCAACCCAGCATCCCCTTTGGCCCGCAGACATAGAGATGCGTCCCGATGGGCTGGCGCGCCAACAGGTCAGCGAGGTCAATCTTCATGCCCTCTTCGTCGAAATAGCAGTGGATCCGGTCGCCATGCGCCGCGCGCAGGTCGTCCATATAGGCACCCAAAGCCCGGTTGCGCGCCGCATAGTGCAGCTCAAACCGCCCGCCGAAGCGCGCCAACTGCTTGATCTGGGCGAGGAACGGCGTGATGCCGATGCCACCCGCAATCATCAGATGCTTGCTTGCGCCCGGTTGTCGAGCGGGAACAGGTTCAGGGGATGCGAAATCACCATCTCCATCCCCGGCTCGCACATGGCCGTGCATGAACAGCGACCCACCGCGCCCTGCATCATCGCGCCGGACGGAAATCGAATAGCCCGAGGTGTCCTCAGGATCGCTCATCAATGAATAGGGGTTCAGACGCCGTGTGCCGTGGTCGTCCATCTCCACCACGGTATGCGAGCCACCCGAAAACGCGGGCAGCGGCCCACCATCCCGCGCGACAAAGCGGAACCGTTTGATCAGGTCATTAACCTCAACCACCTCGGCCACCCGGACCGCCAGCTTTGCCCCGCCACTCATTGAAACCGCTCCACTGCCGGTGGCACAAGGCCCGGATCTTCCGCGTCGATATTCACCCCCTGAAACGCCGCCAACCGACGGGAGTAGTGATCGCGCACGAACAGATGCAATCCGCAATGGCTGCACACAAAGGGATCGGTCCGCACGTTCTCGGTGATGCCCTTGCAATGCACACATTGCACCCGGCGCACGGTCGACCCGCGATGCTCTTTCTGAAGCGCCGCAAAGGGAAACCCCGTCGCCATGATCTCACGTTCAGCCTGCCCGATCAGCCCTTCGGTCCCGGCCAGATAGAACTGCGTCCCCATATGGGCATCGAGCAAAACCCGCTGCAGTCGCGGCAGCATGGCGGCAATCGTCGGCGCGCGGTAGAATTGTGCCGCCCCCAACGCCTCCAGCGCGGCACTGTCATCGGTCCCATTCGGCCCCGGCACATACATGATATGGGTGTCCGCCAACATCTCCGGCGCGGCAGCGACCAGATCACAAACCGCCCCCGCCCCTTCGCCATCAGCAATCACCAGATGCGCGCTGCCCGGTCGAGGCGACAACTCTCCATAGACCGGACGGCTTTTGATCGAAGGCGGAAACATGGTCTTACTCATCCGGTTCAGGCTTTCTTCTCTTGATAAATATCCCCGGCCGGAGGCTCCGGCCTCAGCTGCCAGAGCCTTCGCCGGAAACCTCCGGGAAACTCAGCCCTTCGCCGACCGCCGCTCTTTCTTGACGTCATAGAACGGCAGCGCCGCCGACACGGCCTTGATCGGGCCATGGGTGCCACAGCGCACCTCAAGCTTGGTGCCCTCATTGGCGCAATCGACCGGCAGACGGGCGATGGCGACGGTGTGCTTGTTCAGCGGCGAATGCATCGCCTGCGTGACCAACCCGACCTGCTTGCCGTCCTTGAACACTGGCGCGCCGTTGCCGGGGACATTGTCACCCTCCAGCTTCAGACCCCAGATCTTGAACCGCTCACGCCCCTTCAGGCGGTAGTGCTCCTCAGCCCCACGGAACCCGGTCTTGCCCGGCGACACGGTGAAATCGAGACCCAGCTCCCACAATGTATCGCCCGGACCTTCGTTTTCAAACGGGTACATCTCGGAATTGTCGAAGGGGAAGAACAGCAGATAGCTTTCTGTCCGCAGCATATCCAGCGTGGTGAACCGGCAAGGGATGATCCCCATCGCGGCACCCTCTTCCAGAATACGGTCCCAGATCTCGCCAGCATCCTGACCCCGGCAGAAAATCTCATAGCCACGCTCACCGGTATAACCGGTCCGCGACAGGGTGATCGGCTTGCCGAACAGCGAGGTGCCCATATGGCTGAAATACGGCAGTTGCCGCACGCCCGGCACGTGTTTTTCAAGGTAATCCACCGCCAACGGCCCCTGCAACGACAGGTCATGCAGGTTGTCGTCAAAGCGGATCGACACATCGCGGCCCGTCGCCGCCATCGTCAACTGCTCATGCGCGCCGCCAGAGCCGTGGACGACGGTGAAGGAGTTCGGCCCAAAGCGGTAGATCACGCAATCGTCGATGAACTTGCCAGCGTCGTTCAGCATACAGGCGTAAACCGCCCGCCCCGGCATCAGCTTTTCCATGTTCCGCGTGGTGGCGCGTTCGATGACATGCGATGCGGCTGGCCCGGTGATATGGACCTTCTTCAGCCCCGACACATCCATCAACCCGGCTTTGGTGCGGATCGCCATGTATTCGGCCATCGGATCGCTGTCATAGGACCAAGCGGTGCCCATGCCCGACCAATCCTCCAGGTTCGACCCCAAAGCACGGTGCCGGTCCCCGAGGGCCGAGAATCGCCAAGAATTGGTCATGTGAATTACTCCCCGATGCGTTTTGTTGGGCAAAGTCTGAAAGGAAGCGGGTCAAAAAGCAATACTAGAATGCAACATATTTTCTTGTCAGCAAACAAAACACCCCTGACGGTGATGAAAAAAAGGGCGCCGAAGCGCCCCTTTTGTAGCCATGCTTAGCCGCAGACGCGAAGCCTTAAACGGGCAACTGGAAGAACCAGTTGGACCACAAAACCACGGCGGCCCCGGCCAGCAGCGCCAGATAGGGCAACATGCCTGCCTTACGCTCACCCAGATCGCCATCCGACAGACCAAGATCCTCCATCGCCTCTGGTGGGAACTTGCCGCCGTCTTGCACATAGTGGCGGTACATGAACACCGGAATAATCAGTGCGGCAAAGATCAGCCCCGACCACAGCGCATTCTGATAGCCCCAAACCTTGGCACCCGCGCCAAGGAACACCGCGTTGACGAAGGCCAGCACAGTGTTGAACCCGATCAGGATCGTCGGCGCTTTCCACGGCCGCTCAACATGACCCGAATCGATGCGGTGAATCCAGCCGGCATTCAGGTTCAAGAAGTTGAACATGATGTAACCGACGTTGGAAATCGCCAGAACGTAGAAATAACCACCGGCATCGGAGGCCAAGGCGAGCAGGAACAGGTTGAACACAAAGTCGGTGCCCATCGCATTGGTCGGCGCACCGTGGCTGTTCACATGGCTCAGATACTTCGGCAGCCAACCATCGCGCGACCCTTGGTACAGCGTCCGCGACGACCCGGCCATTGCGGTCATGATCGCAAGGAACAGGCCGAGGATCATCAGGATCACAAAGATCTGCGTGACAACTTTGCCCCCGCCGACCATGCCGCCCAGTGCCTCACCAATCCCGGTGCCATCAACGATGCCCGGTTGCAGCATACCCTCTTGCCCCAACACACCCTGAAACGCGAAGGGGATGATGAAGTAGAACACGATGCACAGCAGGCCGGAAAAGAAGATCGCCTTGAACGCGTCAACCTTGGGGTTCTTCAGCTCTGACGTATAGCAAACGGCGGTTTCAAACCCGTAGGTCGACCACGCCGCGATATACATAGCGCCCAGAAACAGCGTCCAGCCGCCGACATTCCACGTCCCATCAATGCCCGAATAGGACGAGGTGGGCGGGACCAGCCCGGTGATATTGGTGCTTTGGATGGCACCCGTCAGGATCGGGACCAGACCGACCAGCAGCAACGGCACCAGCACGACAATCGCCAAAATCTTCTGCGCCGAGGCGGTCGAGGCGATGCCGCGGTGTTGAATGGCATACATGATGACCATCAGCACAGCGCCGATCAGGAAGGTCGCATTGAAATGCAGCCCGCCAAGACCCGGAATGTTCAGCGTCAACGCCTCCCACGACCGAATGGCCGGGGTCAGCGCGGTGACACCATCAGCCGCCGTCATCCCCGCATTCGCCGTCACCCAATCAAGCACCGCCTGACTGTCTGCCGCCGGAATCGGGAACAGCGCGTTCAGGATATACCCAGACGCAATCGCACAACCCAGCGACAACACCGGCGACCATGCGAACCAGTTGCACCACACCGACAGGGGCGCCACCAGTTTGGAATAACGCAGCCAAGCTGTCGCGCCATAGACCGAGGCCCCGCCCGACTTGTTGCCGAACATCCCGGCCATCTCGGCGTAGGTAAAGCTTTGCAGGAACCCCATGCACATCGACAGGATCCAGACCACAAAGGCCATCTTGCCCGCCACGCCCGCAATCCCGCCGATTGAGAACAGGACCAAAGGCGGCACACCGGCCGCGACCCAAAAGGCCCCCTTCCAATCCAAAGCGCGGTGCAACTGGCCCGCGCCAGCCTGCCCCGCAGTCGTTTTCGTCACCATTCCACTAACCCCCTGTGTTGCACCCACCCTGTCCGTTGCGTCGCAGCGCGGTATGATAGGCCCGGACCTGCGTCCAGATGTCGCGAGGAAAGCACGGGTCAGGCTGCAAATCCACCCGGTAATTTAATCTAAAGAATATTTGTTTCCCGTCGCGACCAATTTTGCGGCACCGCGCCCACGGTTCGACCGGGCCAAAAATGCACAAAGCCCCGGTGAGGGGGCTTTGCGACAACGCTATAATTCAGGCCAGCGGGATCAGTTCCGCAGATAGCTTTCCTTGCTGTCCTCCAGCGCGTCCTTCCACGGGGTGTGGTGCAGGGGCGCCATCGTGCCGGTGATGACCGATTTGTAGGCATGGTCGCGGAAGGTCATGATGCCGGCCTTCTTGTGGTCCTTCCACTCATAGAACGCCTCACACGCGCCATCGACGTCGAACGACGGATAGTCGGTCTCAGCGATCAGCTCTTTCACATAGTCGCCCTGATAGTGGATGGCGTCATGGGCATCCGCGCCCTTATCCTCAGCCGCCACACGGTCCGCCACGTCTTTCAGCAGCACGGCCTTGTCAGCCGGAACCGCAATCCGGTCCAGAATCACATCGCGGACCCACCACGCCTGCGCGTCAAACATGTTGAAGGTGAACCACTGGTCCTGCATCCCAAGGAAGAACATCTTGGGGTTATGAACCCAAGCCACACCCTTATACAGATCCGCCGTCGCCAGCCGGTTCTTGGTCTTCAGCCGCAGATCGTCGGGCAAGAAGGGGAAGTGGTGCTGATAGCCGGTGCACAGAATGATCGCATCGATCTTCTTCGACGTGCCATCTTTGAAATAGGCCGTGTCGGTGTCGACATGGGTCAACAGCGGCACTTCGGACCAGTTTGACGGCCAGTCAAAGCCCATCGGCGCGGTCCTATGCGACACGGTCAGCGACTTTGCCCCGTATTTCCAGCACTGCGAACCGATATCCTCAGCCGAATACGATGTGCCGACCAGCAGCACATCCTTGCCCTTGAACTCCATCGCGTCGCGGAAATCATGGGCGTGCAGGATGCGGCCGTTGTAATTCGCAAAGCCGGGGAATTCCGGGACGTTCGGGGTAGAGAAGTGGCCAGAGGCGACAATCACATTGTCGAACTCTTCGGAATACATCCGGTCGGCTTTCAGGTCATGCACGGTGACGGTGAAATTGCCCTTGGCCTCATTGTACTGAACAAAGCGGACGACCGTGCGGAACCGGATCCAGTCGCGCACCCCGGCCTTGTTCACCCGGCCTTCGATATAATCGAACAGCACGGCGCGCGGCGGATAGCTGGCGATCTGCTTGCCGAAATGTTCCTCAAAGCTGTAATCCGCAAACTCCAGCCCCTCTTTCGGGCCGTTGGACCACAGATAGCGGTACATCGAATTGTGGACCGGCTCGCCGAATTCATCCAGACCCGTCCGCCAGCTGTAATTCCACAGCCCGCCCCAGTTTTCCTGCTTTTCAAAGCAAACGATTTCGGGGATGTCGGCCCCCTTCTGGGCGGCCGATTGAAAGGCGCGCAATTGGGCCAGGCCCGAAGGCCCGGCACCGATCACGGCAATGCGTTTGGTCATGGAAGTCTCCTCTGCTTTTACGAGTTGCTCGCGCGTTGACCCAGACTAGGCAGAGGTTATTCTGAGTGTCAATTTTTCTTCCCGTGGTGAAACACCGCAGTCAGGACTTTTCCACTTTTTTCAGCTTTTCGATGCCCAACATCTTCATCATCGCCTTTTCGTAGTACGGCTCACTGGTGCCTTTGCGGACCTTGCGGATGAAATATTTCTCAAACCCGATCTTGGCCAGATGCACCCATTTGCCCGAGGACGACCAGTTGACGTTGCGCGGCGGGATCTGCGGTTGGGCGACAAACGCGATGCCGCTGTCACCAAAGTCGGCGAGGCAGACCGCATTCCACGTGCCGACATTGTCCGGCTCTTGCCCGCGCAGCACCTGCCCGATGTTCAGGGCGGTCGCGGTGACCATGGATTCGATCATGAAGCCGGTCTTCGGCACACCACAGGGCACCGGGGTCGGCCCGGTCGGCGGGATGGCGACGCAGACCCCAATCGCATAGACATTGGGGTATTTCGGGTTGCGCTGATGCTTGTCGACGATGGTAAAGCCGCGCGGGTTCGACAGACCCTCGATCCCCGAGACCGCCTTGATGCCCCGGAACGCCGGCAGCATCATCGAATAGGCGAACGGCAGTTCCTTGGTCGCCTTGACGGACCCGTCATCGGCGATCTCTTCGACCGTCATCTTGCCGGCCTCAACCTTCTTCACCTTGGTAGAGGTCATCCATTTGATGTGCTTGCCGCGCATCTCGGATTCCAGCAGGCCGCGCGTATCGCCGACCCCGTCCAGCCCCAGATGCCCGACATAGGGCTCTGACGTGACAAAGGTCATCGGCACCTTGTCGCGGATCTTGGCCTGACGCAGCGCGGTTTCCAGAATGAAGGTGAACTCATATGCCGGGCCATAGCACGACGCCCCCTGCACCGCGCCCACGATGATCGGGCCGGGATTCTCGCAGAACTTTTCAAAGGCAGTGCGGGCGCTGACCGCGTGATCGACATGGCAAACCGATTGGGTGAAACCATCCGGCCCCAGCCCCTCAATCTCATCAAAGGCCAGTTCCGGCCCGGTCGCGATCACGATGTAATCATAGGACAACGAGGTGCCATCGACCAATTGCAGGCGATTCTCCTCTGGGTGCAGCTTTTCGGCGGCGGTGGTGACAAAGGTAATGCCCTTCTTCTCCATCGTCGGGCGCAGGTCGACGGTGATGTCCCCACGCTCACGCCAGCCCACCGCGACCCACGGATTGGACGGTACAAAGTGATATTTCGGGTCTTTGGTGACGACCGTTATCTTGTCGTCCTTGCCGATCTGATCGGCCAACTCATAGGCCATGATCGACCCGCCAAGCCCAGCCCCCAGGATAATGATATGCGCCATGTCGCTCTCCCACCAAATTCGTCCACCGGCAAACCCGGCAATTATATTCCCGACTCTATATATGCCGTATTTGACATATATTCAACCTTTTGTTATAAGGTGATCAGGAAAGGTCCAGTCATCGCGGGTGACTATACAGAACACCCGCGTCGGACAGTTGATTTACGTCAACCCAAGGAACATTGAGGCCAAATAACTCTGGGAATCGAATGACCAAGGCGCCACCAGACAGCTGCGTTCCCACCCCCGGCCTTGCCGAGGACATGCTGGACAAGGCCACCAGCACCACGGCCTTGCTGAAATCGCTGTCGCATCCCGCCCGTCTGATCCTGCTGTGCTGTCTGGCCGATGGGCCCGCCACGGTTGGACAGTTGGAACAGATGATGGACCTGCCGCAGGCAGAGGTGTCCAAACAACTCGCCCGGCTGCGGGCCGACAATCTGGTGGTGGCGATCCGCGATGGCCGCACGATGACCTATTCGGTGCGCGAACCCAGCACTGTGCGGATCATCAAACTGCTACATGCCGAGTTTTGCAGCTGATCACAGGTCCACCACACGGCCCGTCCTGATGCTTTCATCCGCCGCCAGACAGATCCGCAGCGACAGCACCGCGTCGCGCAGATGGCGGGTCAGGTCAATATCCTCAGCAATCGCGCGCAGCACATAGGCCTGTTCGCGGTCGCACAGCCCCTGATGCCCCGGCTCTTCGATACCTTCGATCAGGTGATCCCCCGCAGGTCGATGCACCAAAATCCCACCCACCTTGGTATGCCCATCAATATCCGCCGAGGCCCCCTTGTCGCTGTCGATGATCGACACCGACCCGCGTGGGCTGATGATATCCTTAACGAAAAACGCGGTTTCCGACATCATCGGCCCCCAGCCCGCCTCATACCACCCGACCGACCCATCCGCGAAAACCACCTGCAACTGCCCGTAATTATACATATCCGGCGCAATTTCCTCGCTCAGCCGCAGCCCCATGCCCTGCACCCGGACCGGGGCCGCATCGGTGATCTGGCACATCACATCGACATAATGCACACCACAATCCACGATGGGTGAGGTGGTCTGCATCAACGCCTTATGCACCTCCCACTCCGCGCCTGAGGATTGCTGGTTCAGGTTCATCCGAAACACAAACGGCCCGCCCAAGCCCCGCGCCTCAGCGATCAGCCGCACCCAAGCCGGGTGATGCCGCAGGATATAGCCGACGACCAGCTTGCGCCCGGTCCGTTCGGCCACCGCCACCACCCGCTCAGCCTCCGCCACCGTGGTCGCCAACGGTTTTTCCACAAACACATGGGCGCCCTGCTCCATCGCCCTGATCGCAATATCGGCATGGCTGTCGGAATAGGTCGCGATCACCACCAGATCAGGCCGCAGCGCCAACCCCTCCTCCACCGTGCGAAACTGCGGCAACCTCGCCAGCGGCCCCGGCAAATCCAGCGGGCTGCGGTTCACCAGCCCCACAATCTCTGACCCCGCTGCCACATGCGCCAAAGCGTGCGAGCGTCCCATGTTCCCCAAGCCAATCACCAGAACCCGCATCGCCTACCCCCTCAGCACCAATGTCCGCTTTTCCCGCGCCGAGGCCGCCGCCGTGTCAACAATCCGCTGGCCGAGCAGACTGACTTCCGGGTCCAACGGCCCGGTCACCGCCTCGCCCCGCGCGATGCAGCCCAGCACATATTCGATGCCGTTCCGCCGCCCCGCTGGCAAAGCCTCCACCGCCACCTGATGCGGTTCGGGCCGCGCCCGCGTCTGCACCAGCACATGATCGTCATAATCCCGGCTTTGGATCGTCCCATCGGTGCCGACAAAGTTGAACCCGCAGGCGGGCAGCGGCTGAATGGTCCACGGATCGGTAAAGGTGCCCCACCGCGTCTCCATCCGCGACAAGCCGCTGGCATAGCGACACACCGTCACCGAATGCTGGTCAACCTCCAACCCCTCATCCACCACCGAGGTCACCTCCAACGGCGCCACGCCACCCCGATACCACGTCCCCAAGGTCGCGCCGTATCCCAGATAATCCAGCATCGACCCGCCGCCAGAGGCCCGCTTGTACCACCATGAGTGGGGCTTCTGCGCCTCCACCTCAGCCGGGGTCACCGCGACCTTGTCGGCGAGGTGATACAGCGGCCCCCGGTTGCCGCCATAGAAATGCACCTCGGTCAAATCACCGATCATGCCGCCATCAATCAGCCGCTTGGCCATGACATGCGACGGCACCCAGGCCATCGGCCAATTCACCGCCAAAACCCGCCCTCGCATCGCCGCCATCATCCGCCGCGCGTCATCGGCACTGGCGGCAAAGGGTTTTTCGACAAACACATGCACGCCGTAGGCCGCCAGTCGCTCAGTATAAACCGCATGATCCGCCGTCGCCGCACAGAGGATCGCGAGGTCAGGCTTCACCGCCATACAGGCGTCAAAATCGGTGAACACCCGCTCTGGCGGAATACCGAACGCCGCCACAGCCCCCGCCATCCGCGCCGGGTCCGGGTCAAAAATGCCAGCAATCTCGGCCCCCGGATGATCCGCCACCATCCGCAGCAGGTCGCCCATATGCATATGGTCAAAACTGATCCCGACAACCCGCATGGCCTAGCCCCTCTCGGTCAACCGCACATAAAGCGCCGTTACCGCCAGAATTATCAGCCCGAACAGGATGCGCCGCGCCCCTTCGGGCATGTGCAGCAGGGTCAGCATGGTGGACAGAACCGTCAGGATCAGCGCCCCGATGATGGTGCCGCCATAGCCGCCCCGCCCGCCAAAGATCGACGTGCCGCCAATCACCGCCGCCGCAACCGAAGGCAGATCCAACGGCAGCGCCAAGGACAACGACGGCGTCTTGACGATCCCCAAATAGAGCAGCCCAGTCAGCCCCGCGATCAACCCTGACAGTGTATACAGCGCGAAATACACCTGCCAGCTGCGCACCCCCGACTGCCGCGTCGCCGCCTCATTCGACCCGATGGCATAGAGCAAGCGGCCAAACCCCGTCCGTCGCTGCCCCCAGATAATCAGCACGGCAAAGGGCACGAACAGGTACAACCCATTCGGCAACCCCCAAGTCCGCCCGGTGCCAAGCCAGACCAGCAGATCCGGAATCTTGGTGCCCGAGGCGATGACGTAGCGCTGATAAACCAGCAGACAGCCATTGGCGATCAACCCGGTGCCGAGCGTCATGATCAACGGATGCACCCGCGCCACCGCCACACCAAACCCGTTCACCAAGCCCGCCACAGCCGCACAAGCAAACCCGATCAGCACCGCCTCAGGCACACCGACAATCGGCACCAAGGTCGCAGTGACAAAAGCGGTGATGGTAGCGACGGTGCCTGCCGACAGGTCAATCCCGCCGGTCAGCATGGTCAGCGTCTGACAGGCTCCAATCATCGCCAAGGGGATCGCAAACTTCATCGTATTGCCGATCCAGCGCGGGTTGATGATGCCGGGTTGCATGATCTCCAACACGCCAATCAACCCCAACAGCAGCAAAAACAACGGGATCAGCGGGTATTCCACCATCAGCCGGCCCAGCCGCTTCACCGGGGAAACCTCAGCCACATCGCTCATCCGCGCCGCCCCCGCATTGCCAGCACCCCACCAAACATCACGACAACGACCATGATCGAGCCCTCAACAATCGTTGTCACATTGGGGTCAAAGGCCATCAGCGTCAGGTCCATCCGCACCAGTCGCAGCACAAACACCCCAAGGATCGGCCCGATCAGCCCGCCGCGTCCGCCCCCCAAAACCACCCCGCCCAACACCACCGCCGCGACAGAGGTCAGCAGATACGGCCCCGGAATAGGTTCCCCAATCCCGGTGCTCATCGTCACCGAAATCCCACCCAAGGCGGCAAACAACCCGGTGACGGCATAGGCCGCAATCCGCGTCCGCCCGACCGGAACGCCCGACCGGAACGCCGCCAGCGGGTCCGAGCCGATGGCGTAAAACATCAACCCCAGTTTCGATCGCCGGATCGGCAGCCAGATCACCGCCGTGCAAACCACCAGAAACACCACCCCCTTGGGCAGCCATTCGGTCATCCACGCGGGCACAAAGGGCAGGGTCACGCCCCCCACGATCAACCCGCGCAACCACGGTGCCGCCCCGCCGCCCGGCGCGTTCAGGATCAACAGCGCAACCCCCTGCCAGACAAACAGCATCGCCAGCGTCACCACGATATCGGGCACCCGCGTCACCACGATCAGCGCGCCATTCACCGCCCCCATCGCAGCCCCGAGCAGCAGCACGAACACCACGATCAACGCCGACTGCCCATCCCCAGCCCCATCCATCAACCGCGCCGCCGTGACACTCGTCACCGCCATCATCGCGGCCAAACTCAGGTCAATCCCGCCGGCAATCACCACCACCGCCATGCCCAAGGTCGCCAACGCAAACGGCAAAGACGCCCGCGCGAGGCTATCCAGACCTGAGACTCCAAAATCCGGCTGGATCACCTTGGTCGCCACCAACAGCAGCGCCAACAACACCGCCAGCCCCAAGGTCCAGCCATTCCGCGCCAAAACCCCGGTCATGCTGGCGCCCCAGTCAACCCATAGGCCGCCCGCATCAACGTCGGTTCATCGGCATCGGCGGCATCAATCACATCCACCACCCGCCCGTTGAAAATCACCACCGCCCGGTCACAAGCCAGCCGCACCTCAGCCAGTTCCGACGTATAAAACAGCACCGCCGCGCCTTGATCTGCCAGATCCCGCACCAAGGCGTAGATCTGCCGCTTGGTCCGAATATCAATCCCCCGCGTCGGATCGAACAGCAGCAGGGTCTCCACCCCGCGCGCGATCCAGCGTGCAATCGTCACCTTTTGCTGATTGCCGCCCGACAGCCGCCGCACCTCACCCTGCGCCCGCGTGTCGATCTGCAACCGCTCAATCGCCGCCAAGACCCGCGCACCCTCATCCCGCATCGGGATAGCGCCCCATTTCGCAGGCCGCGCCACCAAGGGCAGCGCGATATTCTCCCGCACCGACCGCGACATCAGCAGCGCATGGGCCCGGTCGCCCGGCACCAGCGTCAGCCCCGCCGCAATCGCATCGGCGGGGTGGGCAAACGACACCGCCTGCCCGTCAACCTCCACCGCACCCCCCAAGGCGCGACGGTTTCCGGCCAGCACGTCAAACAGCTCATCCTGCCCCTGCCCCTCCAGCGCCACCACGCCCAGAACCTCGCCCCGGTGCAATTCAAACGACACATCCGCCAGCCGCGTCCCGGCCCGCAAACCGCGCACGCCCAGCCGCACCGACCCCGCCTCATGCGGCGCCCGTTTCGCAGCGGCTGGCCCCACGGCCCCGCCCAGCATCAATTCGACCACCTGTTCCTCAACCCCCGGCGTGATCGGCAAGTCGCCCACCGTCGCCCCATCGCGCAGCACCGTCGCCCGGTCGCACACCTCAGCAATCTCGGTGAACCTATGTGAGATATAGATGACCGAGCGCCCCGCATCGGCCTGCTGTCGGACCACGCGCAACACCCGCTCCACCAGATCAGTCGGCAACGCCGCCGTCATCTCATCCAGCAGCAGCACATCCGGCTCCACCGCCAAGGCACGCGCAAGGTCAAGCACCCGCAGCGTCGCCAGTGGCAAGCCGCGCACCATCTCATCCAGACCCAACGACCCGATCCCCAGCGCATCAACCCAATGCCGGAACGGCTCCACCGGGGTATCGCCCAGCCGCAGATTATCCGCCACCGACAGGTCCGGGATCAGCGACGGCTCTTGATACACCGGCACCAGCCCCGACCGCCGCGCGGACGCAGGCGAGTTCACCACCGACTCCCGCCCCTTGATGACCACATGGCCAGAGTTCGGGCCGCAGCGCCCCGGTCAAAATCTTCACAAATGTCGATTTTCCCGCGCCATTGGCCCCCATCAGGGCCACCACCTCACCGCGCCGCACCAGCAAAGAGGCATCGTGCAACGCCACCACCGCGCCAAAACGTTTCGCCACGCCAGAGGCATCCAATGCTGGCGGATCGATGTGCGGGCTGCCCCGGTCTTTATCGGTCATTCTACCTGCTTGAAATCATGTAAACCGGACCCCCGACCGCGCCGGGGGTCCGTAAGATCAACCTAAAGCCTACTCACCCGGGCCTTTGCAGGCGATGACTTGATCCATCGTGTAGGTCGTCCAACCGGGGATCGACACCGACACCGGCCATTCCGGGCTCAGGTTCGGGTTGGCGGCACCGGCCAGCAACGCCTTGCCCGCGTCAGAGGTGTTGTCCCACACCACCGGATCGACCAGCACGGTCTTTTCCGCCGGGGCCTTGCCATCGAGGATCTGCAACGCCAACGCGACACCCGCACCGCCGACCGAACCCGGATTGGTGACAGCCGCGCCCTTCAACCCCTCAACCGAGGTCAGCTGACCAACAAAGCCCGCATTGTCCGCACCGACAATCGGCACCAGCGGCGCACCGGATTCGACAAACGCATCGACGATCACGTTGTCGATACCCGAGGTCCAGACGCCATCAAACTTGGCCCCCGACGCGATGATGTCGTTGATCTGCTGCTTGCCCTGATCCTGCTGCCAGCCGGTGAACACCTCTTGCGCCACCGTCACGTCCGGATACTCAGCCATCGCCCGCTTGAAGCCCTTGTCGCGGTCATTGTCGGCCCCGGCCCCAGCAGCGCCGCGCATGTAGACCACCGAGCCCTTGCCGCCCATCGTCTCAAACAGCCACTTGGCGCCGAGATAGGCGTACTGTTCCTGGTTGTTCGACAGGATATAGGCCGACGGCTCGGTCACGGCCTGATCGACGGCCACCACGACAATGCCCTTGTCGGTCGCCTCCTTGATCGCCGCGTTGATCCCGTCGGCATTGGCCGGGTTCACCACGATCGCATCAACACCGGCCTGGATCAGGTTGCGGATATCCTCCAACTGCCCGGCCGCATCGGTATTGCGATGCGCGATGTTCAGGCTTTCCACTTCGCCTGAGGCCAACGCCTGCGCCTTCATCGCGCAGACCATCTCTTCGCGCCAGCCATTGCCCTGCACGGTGTTAGAGATGCCGATTTTATACATCTTGGCCTCAGCCATGCTGCCCATCGACATCAACGCCACAGCGGCAGTTCCAAGTAAAATCTTCTTCATTGATCGTCCTCCCAGTTTTTTCAAATCCGACATCCTATTTCACGTAGGGGCGCAGGACATCGCGCGCCAACAAAAACCCGCGTTTGATCTTGTCGTCCGATCCTTCAAAATCGCGGTCCTCGTGTTCAATAATCACCGGCCCATCATAGCCCGCCCGGTAGAGCCCCGCGAACGTTGCGGCCCAGTCCACCTCTCCCAACCCCGGCATACGCGGCACCTGCCACCCCATCCCAAGGGACATGATACCGTTTTCGTACAGTCCGTCACGATCAATCATCAGGTCCTTGGCGTGAACATGCACCATCTTCGGCCCGAACTCACGGATGAAGCGGTTTTGGTCGATCATCTGCCAGACCAGATGGCTGGGGTCATAGTTCATCCCCACCCCGTCCCAAGCCTCAAATATCCGCCGCCAGATCTTTGGCGCATAGGCGATGTTGTGCCCCCCCGGCCATTCGTCGTGGCTGAAAGATCATCGGGCAGTTCTCAAACGCCAGAACCACGCCATTGTCCCGCGCATGGGCCACGATGTCGGGAAAAATCGCCTCCGCCCGCGCCCAGTTCTCATCCAGCGTCAGGGTCCGGTCGCCGCCGACAAAGGTGTTGACCACGCCAACCCCCATCAGCCCCGCCGCCGTGATAACCTGCTTCAGATGGCCAATCACACTCTCGCGGTGCGCCGCATCGGCGTGCAGTGGGTTGGGATAGTACCCCAGACCCGACACCGAAATCCGCTTCTCGGCAAGCTCTGCCATGATCTCGAACCCGCGCGCCCGCGTCATGGTTTCCACCGCGATATGCGCCGTCCCGGCATAGCGCCGCGTCTCCCCGCCAGCCGAGGGCCAGCACGCAATCTCCAACGCCTCAAACCCGTTCGCGTGCGACCAATCCGCCACCTCAGTCAACGTGGCACCGCCAAACGGCACCGTCAAAATCCCCAGTTTCATGGTTCCCCCACCTCTACCCAGCGCCCCTCAGCCGCACTTTTCAGCACCGCATCGCAGACCTGCATCTCATAATGTCCATCGTCAAACCCGGCATAGGTGGCGCCATCAGACCGCCCTCCCGCCGCCACATCGCGGTAAACCTCGGCAAACAAGGCGCGGAACGTATCGGCAAACCCCTCGACATGCCCGCCCGGCAAATGCGCCGCCGCCGCCCCGGCCCGGTTCATCAGGTTGCCATCGCGCTGCAAGATCTGGTTGGGCGCATCGCGGTGGCCGAGCCACAACTGATCTGGCACCTCAGCCGCCCATGCCGCTGACCCCAAGGCCCCCGCCATCTCCCAAGCCATCGTATTCTTGCGGCCCTGACTGATCTGGCTGGTCGACATCACCCCCCGCGCCCCGCCAGCAAAGCGCAGCAGGATCATCGCCGCATCATCCGTCACCACCTCACGCGCCTCAGTCGCCCCCTTGGCCGCCGCAAAAGTCTCGACCGGCCCCACGGGTTTCTGCCGCACTGGCACAAAGGTCGAAAGCTCCGCCATCACCGCCGTCACCTTCTGCCCGGCAATGAAGCTGACCAGATCAATCCAATGCGTGCCGATATCGCCGACCGACCGCAGCGCCCCGCCCTGCTCCACCTCCAACCGCCAGTTCCAATCGGTCGGTTTGGCCAGCCAGTCCTGATGATACTGGCCTGTAATCAACCGGATATCCCCAAGCCCGCCATCCGCCACCAGCATCCGCGCGTGCTGGTTCAGCGGATAAAACCGGGTGTTGTAGCAAACCGCCGCGACCTGGCCCGAGGCCCGCGCCAGTGCCACCATCTCGGCCGACTGCGCCGAGGTCATCGCCAACGGCTTCTCACAAACCACATGCTTGCCCGCCGCCAAGATCTGCTTAACCTGCGGATAATGCAGCACATTGGGCGAGGTGACATGCACCACCTGCACCGCCGGATCGGCCAACAAATCCTCCAGCGAGGCAAACGCAGGCAACCCCAAAGCCGCGCCCCGCACTGCACCGCGCTCGGCGTAGACCCCAGAACGCCGACCACAGGCACGCCCCAACCGCCGCAGCGCCTCTATATGAACCGAGCCGATAAAGCCGGTCCCGATAACCGCCGTCCCCTCACGCAATCGAATACCCCCCATCAATCGCGAGACACGTGCCCGTCATGAACGCCGCCGCCGGGGAGGCGAGGAACAACACCGGCCCCGCGATATCCACCGGCTCCCCCCAGCGCCCCATCGGTGTGCGCAGGTTCACCGCCGCCACATGCGCGGGATCGGTCCGGCTGCGCGCCGATTGCTGCGTCACCACAAACCCCGGTGCCACCGCGTTGACCCTGATCCCATCCACCGCCCAGGCAATCGCCAGCGACTTCGTCAACTGCACCACCGCCGCCTTGCTCGCCCCATAGGCCGGGTTCTTGGGACTGCCAAACTGCGCATACATCGAGGCGATGTTGATAAGCACGCCCTTCGACGCCTTCAAATGCCCATGAAACGCCTCAGCCGTGCGGAACGTGCCATGCAGGTTCACATTGACGACATGCTGAAAGAACTCCGGCGCCATCTCCTCACCACGCGAGGTGATCGCCGCGCAATTCACCAGAATATCCAAGGACTTGGTCCGCTCTGCCAGCCCCCGCACCGCAACCCCGTCGGTCACGTCAAGCTGGGTATAGTCGAACCGCCCGATATCCTCTGCCGCAGGCTCCTCCTCGGCCCCGGTGATCGCCAACCGTCGCCCCCGCCGCCTGAAACTGCCGCGCAATGGCCGCGCCAATCCCGGCCCGACTGGCGCCGACGACCAGAACCGACATGCCCGAAAAATCAAACTGAACCTCTGCCATCAGACCGTCCCCCCGAGGCCGATCATTGGGCCGCCCCCGATTCGATGCAATAGAATTTTCATTTTCCCGTTTTTGATTATTTCGCGCCAAACTACTGCCGCGCCAACTGCCGCCCCAAACTGACGATCATCGCCTGACACACCACCATCGCCGGCACCTGTGACCGGAAATGCCCCAGCCGCGCCTCGTTCACATAGAGAACATGGTCGGCAAGCCCCGCCACCGGGCTCAACTCATTGTCGGTAATCGCCAGAACCGGATGCCCCGCCGCCACCGCCGCCTGTGCAATCTCCACCGTTTCGGGCGTGTAATCATCAAAGGTCATCACCAGCACCGCATCCCCCGGCGCGACCGAGGCGACCTGCACCAGCCGCATCGACCCCACATTGTCCATCAACCGCGCCCGCTTGCCGATATTGGCCAGCCCATAAACCGCATAGGCCCCCAGCCCAAAGGCCCCCCGCGCCGCCGCGACATGCACGACATTGCAGGCGGCCAGCGCGCCGACAAAGGCCTCCAACTCAGCCCGGTCCAGGCTCTCATCAATCCGGTGCAGCGACTGCATCGCCGCCTGCACGAACTGACCAAACACCTCACCCGGCTCACCCAATTCCCCGGCTGGTCCACGCCCGACAAAGGGCAGACGCGGCCCCAGCAACCGTTCGCGGAACACCGCCTGCAATTCGGCAAAGCCCGCGAACCCCAGCTCTTTGGCAAACCGGGTGATCGTGGCGGGCGGCACCTGCGCCTGATCGGCCAAGCGGACCAGAGTGTTGATCGCGACCTCTTCGGGATGGTTCAGGAAAAACCGCGCCACCTGACCCAGCCGCTTGCTCAACGACCCCGCCCGCGCCACCAGATCGGCCCGCAACGCCTCATAATCCCGCGCAGGCTCGCCCATCAGATCGCCCCCGCCACCTTTTGTTCGAAATCCACCACCGAGCCGCTCATCGGCACCGACACATCGCCGAGCAGAAACACCGCCAACCGCGCCGCCTCCTCCGCCGTGACCAGCCGCCCAAGGGGTTGCGACGCCTCAGCCTCCGCCAGCCAGCCCTCGCCGCGCCCCAGTTCCACGGCCTGCATCCGCCGCTCCCCCTCGGTCGCGACCCAGCCGAGGTTGATGCCATTCACCCGGATCCGGTCGGCCATATGGGCATGGCGCCGCGTTGCGCGTCAGCGTCGCCATCGCCCCCTTGGAGCCGGAATAAATCGCCAGCTCCGGTATCCCGACATAGGCGTTCATCGACAGAATGTTGACAATCGACCCCGCCGCCCCGCGCCGCCGCATATCGGCAATCGCAGCCTGCATCAGGAAAAACCCGGCCCGCGCGTTGATGTCGTACATCCGGTCCCAGACCTCAACCGTGCCGTCAACAAACGACCCGCGTGACGTCAGCGCCGCCGCATTGACCAACCCGTCGATCCGCCCAAACGCCGCCAAAGCCGCCGCCGCAATCGCTGCAGGCGCCGCAACCTCCGCCAGTTCCGCCTGAAAGAACACCGCCCCCAGTTCCGCCGCCACCCGCGCGCCCGCCCACGGCATCGCGGTCGACCAGCAGCAGCCCGCCCACACCCTCAGCCGCCGCCAGCCGGGCAATGGCCGCGCCAATCCCCGCCGCTGCTCCGGTGATAACAATAACCCTATCCGTCAGCCCGCAATCCATGACCCCCCCACCTGTTGCCCCCAAAAAGGCCACAACAGCGCGGGTCTGTCACCAACAGATTTCAGATCAGACCGAAACGACCGCCCGCAGCGCGTCGCGCCCAAGGTCCGCCTTGCTGCCCTGCATCGCCACCTGACCGCGTTTCAGCACAAAGAACTGGTCCGCCAGCCCGTAAGCAAAGTCGAAATACTGCTCCACCAGCACAATCGCGATGTCCCCCTTACCCTTGAGATAAGTGATCACATGCCCGATCTGCTGAATGATATTCGGCTGAATCCCCTCGGTCGGCTCATCCAGCAGCAACACCCGGGGCTTCATGATCATCGCCCGCGCAATCGCCAACTGCTGCTGCTGCCCGCCCGACAGATCACCGCCACGCCGCGCCGTCATGTCCCTAAGCACCGGGAACAGATCATAAATCTCCCCCGGCACCTTATGTTCCGATTTCGGCAGCACGGCAAAAGCCGTCTCCAAATTCTCCCGCACGGTCAGCAGCGGAAAGATCATCCGCCCCTGCGGCACCACCGACAGCCCCAGCCGCGCCATATCCTGCGGCCGCATCTTGCCCAACTCTTTCCCATCCAGCGCGATAGACCCGCCAGACCGCGGATGCGTCCCCGCCAAAGCCTTCAGAAACGAGGTCTTACCCACCCCATTCGTCCCCATGATGCAGGTCACCTCCCCCGCCTTGGCCTCAAAATCAATGCCATGCAAAATCTGCGATCCGCCGTAGTGCAGCGTCAGTCCCTTGGTGGTCAACATCATCCGCGCCCCAGATAAACATCAATGACTTCAGGGTTTTGCGTTACGTGGTCCAGCGAGCCTTCCGCCAGAACCGACCCCTCATGCAGCACCGTCACCCGGCAGTTCAGCCGCCGGACAAACTCCATATCATGTTCCACCACCACCACCGCGCGGGTCTTGGCGATATCCGCCAGCATCGCCGTCGTCTGCTCCCGCTCCGCCACCGTCATCCCCGCCGCAGGCTCATCGACCAGCAGCAAGCGCGGCTCCTGCGCCAACAGCATCGCGATTTCGAGCCATTGCTTCTGCCCGTGGCTCAACTCCCCGGCCTTGCGGTGCAAACGGTCGGTCAGCTTGACCTGCGCCGCCAATTCATCAATCCGCACCCGATCTTGTGCCCTCAACTTGAACGACAACGCCGCCAACGGCCCCCGCTTGGCCTTCAACGCCAGCGTCAGGTTTTCCAGCACCGTCTGATCCTCAAACACCGTGGGCCGCTGAAACTTGCGCCCAACCCCGGCGCGGGCAATCTGCGCCTCGGTCATGCCCAAGCAGCGACACCGACTTCTCGCCAAACACAATCGTCCCGGCGTCCGGCTTGGTCTTGCCGGTGACAATATCCATGAACGTCGTCTTGCCCGCCCCGTTCGGCCCGATCACCGCCCGCAGTTCCGCCGCGCCGATAGAGAACGACAGATTGTTGATCGCCCGGAACCCGTCAAAGCTGACCGAAATCCCCGACACCTCCAAAAGCTGGCTCATTCCACCGCCTCCTGTTCCTGCAGCGACCCCTGATCTGGCCCGAAATGCGCACCCTTGCGGTCCGGCGCATGCACCCCGGTGAACCGATCAAAGATCCCGCCAATCCCCTTGGGCGCAAACAAGCGTCACACAGACAAACGACAGGCCGAGCAGGATCTGCCACCAATCCACCCAGTCAATCGTCGCAAAACCCAGCGGGATCGACGGCACCCGCCCGCCGGTGAACACAGACGACAGCAGCGACACAAACGCCGCGCCGATCACCGCGCCATACAGTCGCCCACGCCCGCCAATCGCGACCCAGACCGCGAGGTAGATCGACGCAATCGGCGCCATCTCGGTCGGGTTGATGATGCCCGCCTGCGGGTAATACAGCGCCCCGGCAATGGCGGTCAGAATGGCGGTCAAAGTAAAGATGAACAGCTTGTAGCTTTCCACGTCATAGCCCAGAAACCGCACCCGCGCCTCATCATCGCGGATCGCCCGGATCACCGAACCAAACTTGCCAGAAATCGCCCAGGACAACAAAAGATAGGCCAGCCCCAACGCCAGCGCCGACACCCAGAAGAACCAGATCGACAACCGGTCCTGCCCGACATCCGCCAACCCCGGCAAGTTCTGCAAGCCCGACAGCCCGTTGTTGCCGCGCAGACCCAGAAGTCATTCTGAAACAGATACAGCGACAGCGCCAAGGTCATCGCCTGCGTCAGGATCGACAGGTAAACCCCCGTCACCCGGCTGCGGAACGCCAGCCAGCCAAACACCAGCGCCAGCACGCCGGGCACCAGCACGACCAGCATCAACTGCAACGGCAGCGAATGGGCAAAACCCCAGATCGCCGGCATCTCTGACCCGCCGACCACACCGAAAATCTGCGTGCCGATGCCTTGCCGGATCTCTTCCGCTGTCGCAGGCAAGGGGCCCCCGCTCAGCGCCTGAACCACGATATTCTCGGTCCGCGCATACATCAGCCACATGCCGACCATGTAGCCACCCAGCGCAAAGAACGCCATGTGGCCCAGCGACAGGATACCGGCATAGCCCCAGATCAGGTCCATCGCCAAGGCCGCCAGACAGAAGCACAGCGTCTTGCCCAGCGTCTTGACGAAAGAGGTCGACATCATCCCCTGCCCGGCCAGCACCGTCACCGCGATGGTGAACAGCGCCAGACACAGCAGAAATATCAGCGTGGACTGGTGGCAGGGCGGAGCGGCGGCCAGCCCCCGAACCCCCGGGATATTTGTTGCAAGAGAAGATGGGGTAGCATGGCGTCAATCTCCGGCCGCGCGGCCCTTGAGGGCGACGATGCCACGGGGGCGGAACTGGATGAACAGGATGATGAACAGGATCATGTAGGTCTGTGCGGCGAGCGTGTTGGAGGGGTTGAACCACTCAATCCCCTTTTGCAGCCCGCCGATCATTGAGGCGCCAGCGAGGGTGCCCCAGATATTGCCAACCCCGCCGACCACCACCGTCATGAAACTTTGCACGATGTAGTCGGTGCCGAGTTCCGACGTGACCTTGGCGAACAGCCCAATGGCGACCCCCGCAATGCCCGCAATGCCCGACCCCAAACCGAAGGTCAGCATGTTGATGCGGTCGGGGTTGATGCCCATCGAGGCGGCCATATTGGGGTTCTGCGTCACGGCGCGCACCTCAAGCCCCAGCCGGGTGCGCTTCATCATATACAGAAAGAAGGTCAGAAAGATGATCGCCAGCACAAAGATCGCGATGCGGATATAGCTGATCGACAGCACGTCGTTGAAGGTCAGCGCCCCGTCGAGCCAGCTTGGGCGACGTCAGCGGCCGGGCCTGCGTGCCGAAGATGTTCTTGAACAACTGCTGCAGCGCGATGGAAATGCCGAAGGTGGCAAGCAACGTCTCCAGCGGGCGTTTGTAGAGATAGCGGATCACCAGCCGCTCCATCGCGACGCCCGCCGCAAAGGTCACGGCAAAGGCCAGCGGGAAGGCAATCAGCAGCGACAGCGTGTAATTCGGGACAAAGCTTTGCACGACAAAGCCGGTGTAGGCGCCCATCGTGATGAACTCACCATGCGCCATGTTGATGACGCCCATCACGCCGAAGGTGATGGCCAGACCGATGGCGGCGAGGAAGTAGATCGACGCCAGCGACAGCCCGTCCAACGCCAGATCCGCCACCTGCATGCCGCCAACCATCCGGTTGATCTTCTTCAACTCCGCCTTGGCGGCATCGGTAATCACCGGGTTCGGCTCGGCATAAACATCGTAGAAATGGTTGGCGGCAACCGCTGCCGTCACCTCATCATCGGTGGCGGCGGCGGGCACAGTGCCGGCCTGTTCCATCGCGTTATAGGCGCGGTTACGGGCGGCTTGGCTGTTCAGATCGGCCACGGCGACCCCGCCGACCATGCCATTCTCGATATGGTCGATCAGCGCCTGACGCTCCTGCTCCACCGACAGCCGCTGCGGGGCGAGGCCCTGGGCCACCAGCAGATCATAGGCCTCAACCTCCGTCACATCGCGGCCCGGCTTCAACTCGGCCGCGATATTCGCACCCTCTGGCACCACCGCAGCCGCCACCCGTTTGGTCGCGAGGATCGGGTTCAGCGCACCCCGGATGTCCAACCCCAGATCGGCGCCAAAGCTCTCCATCGCCGCCACCCGCGCCGCTACGTCCGGGTCGTATTGCAGCGTCAACAACCGCTCCAGCCGCCGCTTCTGCGCCAGCAGCGTCGACATCCGTCTCCCCCTCAATCGAGGCGCGCAACGGCCCCAACAGCCCGGCATTCGGGTCACGCGCAATCGAGGTCAACGCCGCCGCGCGGCGCGCCGGGTCAGGATCGGACAGCGTAAACTCCACCAACGCGCTTTCGATCAGCCCGCGCACCCCGGCGTTGGGTTTCAATTCGGCAATCTCGGATTTGGCCGCCACGCCAGCATCGGCCCCGGCCATATCGGTCAAGGCGTAACCATCCGCCCCCGGCGTCAGGATGAAAAACCGATGATCCGCCTTGCGAACCCCCAGCGCCTTGTTGCTCCACGCTTGCAAAATCGGCGCCGCCATCGGGTCACCGGACGCGGCCAGCGCGGCAATCACCGGCTCAATCGTCTGGCGTGAGGCCTTTTCGACCAGCGCCGAATTGGTGGTCAGTATGTCCAACGCCGTCTCAGCCCGCAAAGCGGTCGAAACCAGCATGGCCAGCAGAATCAAAATGATGCGCATGGGTCCGCCTGCTTGAAAGTGGAGGGGCCAAAACGGCCCCTCCGGTCGAAATCAGTAGTTCGATTTCATCTGAACGCAGGTCGCGGTTTCCTTGTTGTACATGCCGCACTTCAAGTCTTTCCAATCCGACTCAAGCACAGCCGACTCGGGCAGATAGTCGGTCCAGGCGTCACCGGGGACAGGCTCAGTCTGGCTGATGATGTCGAACTGACCGTCGGCCCGGATCTCGCCGATCAGCACCGGCTTGGTCAGGTGGTGGTTCGCCAACAACTCGGCCATGCCGCCCGTCAGGTTCGGGAACTTCTGCCCGATCAGCGCGTCCAGAACCGGGTCCACATCGACCGTCCCCGCCGCCGTCACCGCATTCACCCACATGTTAAAGCCGATATAATGGGCCTCCATCGGGTCATTGGTGGTGCGCTTGTCGTCCTTGATATAGGCGTGCCACTGGTCGATGAACGCCTTGTTTTCCGGCGTTTCGGCGCTTTCGAAATAGTTCCAGGCGGCAAGATGCCCGACGAGGTTCGACGTATCCAGACCCGACAACTCCTCTTCACCAACCGAGAACGCGCAGACCGGCAGCTTGTCAGCGGTGACGCCAGCTGCCGCCAGCTCTTTGTAGAACCCGATATTGGCATCGCCGTTGATCGTCGACAACACGCCGACCTTTCTTGCCATCAGCCCCCAACGCCACAACATCCGCCACGATCTTGGACCAATCCGAATGGCCAAACGGGGTGTAGTTGACGAAGATATCTTCCTTCGGAATGCCCTGCGAAATCAGATAGGCCTCCAGGATCTTGTTGGTCGTGCGCGGATACACATAGTCGGTTCCGAGCAGCGCGAACTTCTGAATTCCCAACTCTTTCAGATAGTAATCCGTCGCCGGGATCGCCTGCTGGTTCGGCGCGGCCCCGGTGTAGATCACGTTTTTCGACAACTCTTCGCCCTCATACTGCACCGGGTAGAACATCAACCCGTTCAGCTCTTCGATCACCGGCAGCACCGACTTGCGCGAGACCGAGGTCCAGCAGCCGAACATCACCGCAACCTTGTCGACCGTCAGCAACTCGCGTGCCTTTTCGGCGAACAGCGGCCAGTCAGACGCCGGGTCAACCACGACCGCCTCAAGCTGCTTGCCCAGAACGCCGCCCTTGGCATTCTGCGCCTCAATCAGCATCAGCATCGTGTCTTTCAGCGTGGTTTCCGAAATCGCCATCGTGCCCGACAGCGAATGCAGGATACCGATCTTGATGGTATCCTCGGCGCCAAAGGCGATCTTCGGCATGGCAAAGGCAGCAGCGCCCCCGGCCAACAACATACGACGTGTAAGTTTCATAGATTTTCCCCTGTCAGGGCCGCCCAAGTCCTTCCCCGCAGGCAAAGGACACCCCATATAGAGGTGGCAGCTTCGGTTGCACCCCGTGCGGTGGTGAGGGCTGTCCAGACCATTTCGCCACCGCACATCTTTTCCTTCTCAGGTCACCCCGAGCCTGCACAGAAGGTCGCACCCTCCCCCAATCCGCAACAACCGGCCTTGCGCTTCACTGCGGGAATCCTCGACTGACCAGCCATTGGCGCAATATTAGGCGGTGATTTATGCTGCAGCGCAGAAATTGGGCGCTTTGCGGCCAGAACAGCTGACGCCGCGTCAACTTTACCCCCGCCACCGCCTCCCAGAGGCCAACCAAAACTTCGGCCCAAAGCCAAAATACATTTGCCAGCCCGCCTGTAATTTGTCAGACATATGTCAACATCCACATTGCAGGGCCGAACCAAACGGCTCCGGCCTCTGCTCAGAACAGGATGTTCAACACGGAGGGATCTGAATGAAACTGTTACGCAGTCTGGCTGCCGCCGCGGTGATCGGGATGGCATTCGCCACCCCAGGGGCCGCGCAGAAGGTGGTCTATTCGGCCGGGGATTCGACCTCGGGCACCTATATGGACTATATGAAGACGGTCTATGACCGCGCGGGCAATCCCGAGGTCATCCAGATCCCGCTGACCAGTTTCGACAAGAATTTTGAGCTGAACGCGCTTGCCGCCGAAAGCTGGTCGCAGTCCGACGATGGTCTGACCTGGACCTTCAAACTGCGCGATGGTCTGGTGTGGTCCGATGGCGTGCCGCTGACCGCCGGCGACTATATCTTCGCCCTGCAACGCGCCGCGACCGAAGGCTATGACTTTGCCTGGTACTGGGGCTATGCGGGCGGCATCAAGAACTGGGGCCCCGTGACCGACGGCAAGGCCGATGTCTCCACGCTTGGCATCTCTGCCCCCGATGATCACACCGTCGTGGTGACCACCGAAACGCCGAAGCCCTATCTGCCGGGCGTGGTGTCGCTGTGGTATCCGGTGCCGAAGCATATCGTCGACAAGCTGGGCGACAACTGGGCCACCAGTGTCGACACCATGGTCGCCTCAGGCCCCTATATGCTCAAGACCTGGGAAAAATCCAACAACTCCATGACCTTCGTCAAGAACCCCACCTATACCGGTCCGTGGCCGGGCATCGTGGATGAACTGGTGATTGACCCCTCGCTTGGTCAGCCAGAGGTTGGCCTGCCCGCCTTCATGGCTGGTGAGGCGGACTTCTCTTACCTCAACGCGGGGCAGATCCCCTTTGTTGAAAAGCAGTTCCCCGGTCAGATCACCCAGAACGCGGTGTTCGCCGTCACCTACATCTCTTTCGACCTGAACTCAGCCCCGTTCGACAACATCAACGTCCGCAAGGCGCTGCAATATGCGATCAACCGCGATGAGATGACCTCGACAGTGCTGAAGAACCTCGCGATCCCCGGCAAATCCCTGCTGCCGCCGGGCTACCCTGGATACAACGACACCATCACCAGCCAAGCCGTCTTCGACCCGGCCAAGGCCAAGCAATACATGGCTGACGCGGGCTACCCGGATGGCAAAGGCTTCCCGACCGTGGAAATCTGGTACCGCGATCAGGGCGGCTATAACGGCGCCATCTCGGCCCCGATGCTGCAATACCTGCAGGCGCAGTTCAAGGACATCCTCGGAATCACCATGAATATCAAGGTGATGCCAACCAAAGAGTGGATGGACGCGCTGATGAACCACAAGAACAACCTGTTCTTGGCGCCCTATGAGTATGACTATATCGACCCGTCCAACTTCTACGGGATCTTCTACAACGGCGGCCGTCATGACCACCACATCAAGGCCTATGACGATCTCGTCGCCGCCGCCGATTCCGGCTCGGTCTGGGAAGAGCGTGAGAAGCTGTACGAACAGGCAGAGCAAGTCCTGATCGACAACGCCTCCATGATCCCGCTGGTTCACCCGATCACCAATGCTGTCGTCAGCAAGGACCTGATCGGTGAGGGCACCACGCCGAACAAGCTGGGCTTCACCCAGCTGCGTCAGCTGGCGCTCTACTTCTATACGCATGTAGACAAGCAATAAGCCAACCGTCCGGCCCGGATCATCCGGGCCGGACAGCCTATCCGAAAGTCCCCATGCGCCTCCTCGACATCGAAAACCTGACCGTCAGTTTTGCCCAGCACGAAGGTCTGGTGCAGGCCGTCCGTGGCGTATCGCTAACGCTGGAACCGGGCGAAAGCCTTGGCATCGTGGGCGAATCCGGCTCTGGTAAATCCGTCACCTGCATGGCCGCCCTGCGCCTGCTGCGCCAACCGCCCGCCATCATCACCGCCGACAAGCTGGACCTGTGCGGCACCGACATGGCCCGCGCCAGTCGCAAAGACCTGTCCGCCATCCGTGGCTCTGCCGCCGCCATGATATTCCAAGACCCGATGAGCGCCTTTGACCCGGTCTTCACCATCGGCCACCAGATCACCGAAACCATCCGCACCCACCGCGTTGTATCCGCCGCCGCCGCAAGGGCAGAGGCTGAGGCGCTGCTGACCCGCGTCGAAATCCGCAACCCGGCAAGCGTCCTCGCCTCCTACCCGCACCAACTCTCCGGCGGCATGCTGCAACGCTCCATGATCGCGATGGCCCTGTCCTGCCGCCCCCGCCTGCTGTTTGCCGATGAACCCACAACCGCCCTCGACGTGACGGTACAGGCGCAAATCCTGCAACTGATCAAGGACTTGCAGGCCGAAATTGGCATGGGGCTCGTCATGGTCACCCACGACCTCGGCGTCGTCGCCGAAACTGTCGACCGCGTCGTCGTGATGTATGGTGGCCGCGTGATGGAACAGGCCCCGGTGCAAGAGCTATTCGACGCCCCGGCCCATCCCTACACCCAAGCCCTGCTGAACAGCATCCCCGGCCAACACCCCGGCAAACGCCGCCTGTCGGAGATAGAGGGCTCCTCCCCCGACCCCGCCCATATGCCCGGCGGCTGCCCGTTCCACCCACGCTGCGCCCGCGCCACGCCGCAATGCAGCACCGAAATCCCGCCCCTCACCACAACCGACACCCGCGCTCTGGCCTGCTGGAACCCCGCATGACCCCCGCATTGGAACTCCGCGCCCTGACCAAGACCTACCAGCTGAAGAATGGCCAAGGGCTGTTTGCAGGCTCACATGGACACACTGTGGTGCAGGATGTGAACCTGTCGCTGATGCCCAACGAAATCATGGGGCTGGTCGGCGAAAGCGGCTCCGGCAAGACCACCACCGGCCTGATGGCCCTGCGCCTGACAGAGCCGACCTCTGGCCAGATCCTCGTCGGCGGCACCGACATCACCACCCTCGACCCCGCCGCCCTGAAGCCCTACCGCCGCCGGATGCAGGTGGTGTTCCAAGACAGCTATTCCGCCCTCGACCCGATGATGACGCTGGAACAGATCATCGCCGAACCCCTGCACATCCACGGCCTCGGCACCAATGCGACCCGCCACACGCAAGCGATCGACTGGCTGGTCCGCGTCGGCTTGCACCGCAGCCAATCCGGCCGCTACCCTCACGAACTGTCTGGCGGTCAACGCCAGCGCGTCGCCATCGCCCGCGCGCTGATCCTCGAACCCTCGGTACTTGGTCGCCGATGAGCCGACCTCAGCGCTCGACGTCTCCATCAAGGCGCAGATCATCAACCTGCTGATGGACCTGCAACGCGACATGGGGCTGTCGATCCTGTTCATCAGCCACGATCTATCAGTCGTCCGCGCCCTGACCGACCGCGTCGCCGTCATGCAACAAGGCCGCATCGTCGAACTCGCCCCGACCGAGCAGCTGTTCGCGACCGCCCTGCACCCCTATTCCCGTGCGCTGCTTGGACGCGATCCCGGTCCTGAACCCGTCGCAACGCCGCCGCCGCACCTTCCCCGATCCCGCCGCCCTGATCCGTGATATTCCCCGCTTCACTGCCGGCAGCTTGGGCCTGCAAGCCAGCCCCACCCCGCAACTGGTCACCGCCCACCCCGGCCATCTGGTAGAGGCCATCGTCACATGATCCAATTCATCCTGCGCCGCCTCGCCTCAACCCTTGTCACCTTCATCGTGGTCTCCATCGTGATCTTTCTGATGATGCACGCCGTCCCCGGCGGGCCATTTGACGGCCACGACATGCCGGTATCCGACGCAGTCAAAGCCAAGTTGAACGCCTCGCTGGGCTTGGACAAATCGCTGCCCGAGCAATACCTGCGCTATATGTGGGGCGTCCTGCATTTCGACTTCGGCGTGCCGTTCCAAAGCCCCGGTGACACGGTGTTAAGCCTGCTTGGCCGCGCTTGGGTGCCCAGCCTCGTCCTCGGCGGCCTCGGCGTGCTGATCGGCGCACCCCTCGGCATCCTGCTAGGCACCGCCGCAGCACTCCGCCGCAACACATGGGTCGACTATCTCGCCTCAGGCTTTGCGACCCTCGGCCTGACCATCCCGGTGTTCGTCACCTCGATGATGTTGATCCTGATCTTCGCGGTCTGGCTCGGCTGGCTGCCCGCCTCTGGCTGGGGCAAGCCGTCGAAATGGATTTTGCCAATCGCCGCCTATGCCACGATCCCCCTCGCCACCTACGCCCGCTATACAAGGGCCGCGATGCTCGACGTGCTGAACAAACCCTTCGTCACCGTCCTGCGCGCCAAGGGCCTGTCCGAACGCCGCATCCTGCTGCAACACGTCCTCAGGAACGCCGCCCTGCCGATGGTCACCGTCTTCCTGCCCATGTTCATCGGCACCGCCACCGGGTCGATCTTTGTGGAGGCGATGTTCCGCGTCCCCGGCCTCGGTGCCTATTTCGTGTCGTCGATCCAGACCCGCGACTATTCGCTAGAGATGGCGCTGGTCCTGATGGTCACCATGATGTTCTGCATCGCATACCTGTTGTCCGACATCGCCTATGCCATGCTAGACCCCCGCATCCGGCTCGGGGGGCGCAAAGCATGACCCATCTCAGCCCCCGCCAGATGGCTTGGTTGCGGTTTCGCGCCAACAAGGCGGCGCTGGTCTCTGGCGTGATCCTGCTGGTGGTGATCCTCGCAGCAATCTTCGCGCCGCTGATAACCCCAACCTCGCCTGAGGCCCAATCCTTCCTGACCGACGCCCTGTCACCGCCCAGCGCGCAACACTGGTTCGGCGTGGACGACCTTGGCCGCGACTTCTTCACCCGCATCGTGTTCGGTGCCCGTGTCTCGCTCAGCATCGGGTTCGCGGCCGCCATCGGATCGGTGCTGATCGGCCTGCCCTTGGGGGCCATCGCGGGCTATTACGGCGGGGCGACCGATTGGATGATCCTGCGGTTGATCGAACTCTTCTCAGTCGTCCCCCCCTTCTGGCCGCCATGCTGCTCGGCGCTTTGTCAGGCGGCGGCTTTCTGACCATCATCACCATCGCCGCCCTGTTCGGCTGGGTGCAGGTCTGCCTGCTGGTCCGCGCACAGGTCAAATCCTTCCGTGAGAAGGACTACGTCCGCGCCGCCCAAGCCCTTGGCGCGACAGCCCCCTATGTCATCCGCCGCCACCTGATCCCCAACGCCATATCCCCCGTCATCGTCGGCTTCGTCCTGTCGATCCCGATGGCGATGATGCTAGAGGCGTCCCTGTCCTTCCTCGGCATCGGCGTGCCACCCCCCACCCCAAGCTGGGGCCAAATGATCAACACCGGCATGAATTTCATGTATTTTTACTGGCACATGGCGGTGTTCCCGACAGCCGCCCTCGCCATCACCGTATTGGCAACAACCCTCTTTGGCGACGGTCTGCGCGACGCCCTCGACCCCACGCTGAAAGGCCGCTGAATGAACAACCTCGCCCAACAGTTCCTGCTCGACGACGGCGTCGTGTTCCTGAACCACGGCTCTTACGGCGCCTGCCCGCGCACCGTGTTCAAGGCCTATCAGGATTGGCAGCTAAAGCTGGAGCGTCAGCCGGTCGCCTTCCTCGACCCCAAACGCGGGCTGACGTCGTGGATGGCTGCGTCGCGCACCGCCCTCGCCACCGAACTCGGCACCGCGCCTGACAACATCGTCGGCCAGATGAACGCCACCTACGCGCTGAACGTCGTCGCCCAATCGCTGACCCTGAACCCGGGGATGAGATTCTGACGACCGACCACGAATATGCGGCGCTTGAGAAGACATGGGCCTATGTCTGCCGCAAGACCGGCGCCAAGATCGTCGCCGTCACGGTCCCCCTGCCCCTCACCTCCGAAGCCGCCTTCACCAAGGCCATCACCGACGGCATGACCGACCGCACCAAGGTTCTGTTCCTGTCCCACATCACCTCTGCCACCGCCCTCGTCTTCCCGATTGAGAATGCCGTGGCTGAGGCCCGCAAACGTGGCATCTGGTCAGTGATCGACGGGGCCCATACGCCGGGCCACATCAAGCTGAACCTCGACCAACTCGGCGCCGATTTCTACGCTGGCAACTGCCACAAATGGCTGATGGCCCCCAAGGGATCGGCGTTTCTGTACGTCCGCCCCGAGCTTCAGGCCATGATAAACCCCCTCGTCATCAGCCACGGCTGGCAGCCCGACCCCACCGCCCCCGGCCCCTTCGGCGGCACCGCCTTTGTGGATAGCCTTGAGATGCAGGGCACCCGCGACCCCGCCGCTTGGCTGACCGTCCCCAATGCCATCGAATTCCGCCACGCCCACGATTGGGACACTGTCGCCCGCCAGTGCCGCGACATGGCGCAAGACACCGCCCGCCGCGTTGCCGCTCTGACCCACCTGCCCGCCCTCTCATCCCCCGAATTCTGCGCCCCGCAGATGGTCTCAATGCCGGTTCCCGACTGTGACCCGGAATGGCTGAAGGCCCGGTTGATGGACCAGTGGCACATCGAAATCCCCTGCTTCCGCTGGCAGGACCGCTGCATCGTCCGGGTTTCCGTCCAAGGCTACACCACCCAGGCCCAGCTAGACCTGCTGATCCGCGCCCTGACGACAGAGCTTTCGCTATCCCCCGCAAACCCCGTTGCGTAAACCCGCCCCAACTGGCAAAGCACCGACACCCGTTTGTGAGATATGCGCCCATGAAATCCGCCCTCAGCTTCCTCGAACCGCTGGACAACCGCACCCGCGGTGACAGCGTCATGGACGCCTTGGCTGAGATGATCGGAAAGGCCGGTCTGCAAGTTGGCGACCGTCTGCCGCCAGAAATCTCGCTGGCTGAGCATCTGTCCGTCGGCCGCTCCACCATCCGTGAGGTCTTGAACCGGTGGGAGGGTCTCGGCATCATCCGCCGCCGTCAGGGCGACGGCACCTACCTGACCGCCCGCGTCCACAGTTCCGCCGGTCCCGTGCCCGTCATGGTCCGTCTGGGGGGTGAGGCGCTGCTGCGTCTGCAAGAGGTCCGCCGCACGCTGGAAACTGAGGTCGTCCGCAAAGCTGCCGTCAACGCGACCCAAGCCCAACGCACCGAAATCGCCCGCCTCTGCGATGACCTGCTCGACACCGTGAACGCTGGCCGCCCGTGGCGCAAAGCCGACCACGCCTTCCACGGTGCCATCTATGACGCCGCCGGAAACCCGATGTTCGGCCAGATCCTGCGCAACCTCGACCGGTCGCTCGAACAATCCGAAGACAGCCCGTTTTCCCGCAACGATTTCGGCCTCGCCTCGTTCCCCCTGCACCGCGCGCTCAGCGATGCCGTGGTCACCGCCGACCCCGACGCCGCCGCCCGCGCGATCAACGTCATCCTCGACTCGGTGGTGGGTGAGATCGAACAGATCATCCAAGACGGCCCCCAAACAACCGTCTGAGTATAGCCCCGGAACCGCCTGATGGAGGCCCCAGTGGGGCGTCCATCGGTTCCATTGCCGAGAGCCGCAAGGCGACGGCAACAGAAGGTCGGGCTTGGTAGGGCATCTCCAATCTGCCCGCGCCTGCCTGGGTGGGTGCGTCGAAGATCGCGCCTGCCCGGGGGCAGGCAGGCGCGGGCAGATTTGACACCGGTCAAATCTGCCAAAAAGGAAGGGCCGACCTAGTTGCGACCCATTCGCAACATGCTTTCATTCTGGTTAACAAAAATCCCTAACCATCTGAATTACAACACTTAAACCAAGTGTCGCTCAAACGGACACCAGATCAGTCAGCCCGCGCCATATCATCAAAACTGGAATAATTGGCCCGGTACAGCCCAGCATAAAGCCCACCCAATTCCAGCAACTCGGCATGGGTGCCGCTTTCCACCAACCGCCCGGCCTGCAAGACCATGATCTTGTCGGCATGGCGCACCGTGGCCAGACGGTGGGCAATCACCAACCCGGTGCGGCCCTTCAACAGCGTGGCCAAGGCCCGCTGGATCACCTGTTCGGTCGCGGAATCAATACTCGCCGTCGCCTCATCCAGCACCAGAATCTTCGCATCGGCCACCAAAGCCCGGGCAAAGCTCAGCAACTGCCGCTGCCCGGTGGACAGGCTGCCGCCCCGCTCGCCCAGCATGGTGTCATAGCCCTGCGGCAAGGCCCGGATGAACGGATCCGCCCCCAGAACCGTCGCGGCCGCGATGATCTGCTCCCGCGTGGCCTCCACCTTATTGTAGCGGATATTCTCCAGAATGGTCCCGGTGAACAGGAACGGCTCCTGCAGCACCATCGAAATCTGCCGGCCCAAGGAGGCCTGCGTCACATCCCGCACATCCTGCCCGCCGACCAGCACCGCCCCGCCGTTCACATCGTAAAACCGGTGGATCAGCGACATCGCACTCGACTTGCCCGACCCGGTGGGCCCAACCAGCGCGACGGTCTGCCCCGGCTCCACCCGGAACGACACATCCTGCAGCACCGATCTGACGCGGATCATAGCCAAAGGTGACATGGTCGAAACTCGACCGAGCCATCCGTCTCGCCCAGATCCATCCGCCCCGACCCGGTCCTGCACCGTCACCTCAACATCCAGCACCTCGATCAACCGCTGCCCCGAGGCCATGGCCCGCTGCATCACCGAATACTGGATGGTCAGCGACCGGATCGGGTCAAAGAACCGCTGGATATAGAACAGAAACGCGACCATGACGCCGACATCCAACTGCCGGTCCAGCACCATCATGCCGCCCAGGACCACGACCAGCGCCATGGCCAGGCCCGTCAACGTGTCGACGACCGGCACCAGAACCTGCGCGATGCGCGAGGCATGCAGGTTGGTCGTCAGGTTCGCCAAAACCTTGTCGCGGTACAGCTGGCATTCAACGCCTCGCGCCCCATGCCCTGCACGGTGCGAACGGCATGGATGCCCTCGGCCAGCGCGCCATTGACGGCAGAGTTCGTCTCATGCGCCTTGATGAACGCGTCACGCGCCATCGGCAGCCAGAAGATGCGGACGATGAACAGCACCGGCAGCACCGACAGCGTGATCAGGCCCAGACCGCGGGTCGAGATACAGCATCAGCGTGACGATCCCGAACAGCAGCACAATATCGCCGACCGACAGGACCGAGGTTTCCAGAAACTCCTGCATGGACCCCACATCGCCCTGCAAGCGCGACATCAGGCGGCCCACCTCGGTCTTGTCCATGAAGGACAGCGAGACGCGCTGCAGATGGGCGAACATGGCGCGGCGGATGTCGAACAGCACATTCTCGGCCGCTTTGCCGACCACGGTTTCCTGCACATGGCTGGCGACGAAGTTGACCGCGATCACCGCGGCAAAGGCCATCAGCGCCGCCTGCAAGCACCGGGGTCCCGCCGGACCCGCCATCACGCCTTGGTCGATCGCCCGGCGGATGATCATCGGAATGGCCAGCTGCGTCAGCGTGAACACCAGCACCGCCACGACCGATATGATGAACTGCCGCCGGTAGGGCTGCACAAACACCCCGATCCGCCGGATGATCTGCGGGTCAAAGACCTTGCCGAACATCTCTTCTTCAATGCGGTGACTGCCCGACGACAGCCCGCAAGGTCGGGGCCCCCGGCGCGGATTGCCGGTCAGCCTGATAGTCTTGGTTGGCCTGATCGCTCATACGCCCTCCCGGTCCGCAGCGTTGGTCTGCAGATCAAACAGCGCCCGATACCGCCCGTCCAAGGCCAGCAGTTCCGCATGACTGCCCTGCTCCACCACCCGGCCCTTGTCGAGGAACAGGATCCGGTCGGCATGCAGCAAGGAATTCAACCGATGCGCCACGATCAGCGTCACCCGCTCCGCCGCCCCCTCAGCCAAGGCCGAGCGAATCCGCCCCTCCGTCCCCGCATCCACCGCCGCCGTGCTGTCGTCGAAGATCAAGACCGCAGGCTCCGGCACCAGCGACCGCGCAATCGCCACCCGCTGCCGCTGCCCGCCCGACAGCGACGCGCCCCGCTCGCCCACCACCGTCCGGTAGCCCGATTTCAGCCCCACGATATGGCTATGGATCTGCGCATCGGACGAGGCGCCCTCAATCGCATCCTCGTCCACCAGTCGGGTCGGCATAGGCGATGTTGTTTTCCAGCGTCGTCGTGAACAGGAACACATCCTGCGCCACCACCGAAACCGCCCGGCGCAGCGACGCCAGCGTCACCCCGCGAATATCCTGCCCGTCAATCGTGATCCGCCCGCCCGTCACATCGTAAAACCGCGGGATCAGATGCGACAGGGTCGACTTGCCGCTGCCCGGTGGCCCGATGATACCGACCGTCTCGCCCCGCCGCGCGGTAAAGCTCAGCCCCTGCAGCACCGGCGTCTCGGGCGCGGAGGGATAGGCGAAATCCACATCGTCAAACCGCAACTCGGCTTGCCCCAGCACCAGATCCTTGCGCCCCCGGCGCATCGGCAATCGCAGGCTCCAGATCCAGAAACGCAAACACCCGCGCGCCGCAGGTCGAGGTCCGGGCGAACGAATTCACCAGCAGCCCCAACTGCCGCACCGGCATCTGCAAAATCGTCATGAAGGTCAGGAACGAGGTCAGCGTTCCGACCGACATATCCCCCGCCATCACCTTGTTGCCGCCGACCCACAGCACCAATCCCATCGCCGCCAGAAACGACAGCGTCATGATCCCGGTTGACCGCACCCGAATGTCCACCCGCTGATGCGCCAGCTCCAACGCCTCTTCAGAGGCAGGTCAAACTTGTCCATCTCATGCGCGCCAGCCGAGAATGCCCGCACCACCCGGATGCCGCCAAGGTTCTCTTCCATCACCCGGCTCAGCACCGACATCTTGTCCTGCAAGGTCCGCCACGTCAGCCGCAACCTCAGCTGCGACACCGAGGAAAACCACCCGACAACCGGCACAAAACTCAACGCCATAAGGCCCAACAGGAAATCAATCCGCAGCAGCATCACGCCGCCAAAGCCGATCAGCACCGTCAACAGCACCAACCGCACCAGCCCCGTGGAAAAGAACTGCCGCGCCCCGTCAAGGTCCAACAGTCCCAGCGTGATCAGGTCGCCGGAATGGACCGAGTCATGGAAGCCAAAGCTCAGCCGCTGCACCTGTTCATAGAACCGCAGCCGCAACTCAACCCCCGAATGGTGGTTCACCGCCTCGCTGAAATAGTTCTGGATGGTGGTGAAAATCCCCCGCACCGCCGACACCGCCAGCACCAGCAGCGCCGTCGCAATCAACGCCTGCCGCGCCGCCGCCGCATCACCACTGGCCAGCAGTTGCGTCTGGTCAATCGCATGGCCGAGCAGCCGTGGAATTATCAATTGCATGGAGGCGGACACCAGCGTCGCCACCACGGCAAAGGTCACCTTCCACGGGGTCAGCAGGGCGATTCTCGTCATCCGCCACAGCGTCTGCAACCCACCGCGCCAGCTATGCGCATCCGCGATGGCCATGACCTCCAAGGGTCGACGAACGTAAGGATCAGGGGAAGACACGTCAAATATTCCGAGGGGGATGAATTAAAAGTGAATTGTCACTTGTCCTACCATTGCCCAATCAGCAGGCAGCCGCAATTGCGGAACGACATTTCCAAAGCTGAATTTTAACGCCCCGAAATCCAGCCGAAACCCGACGCAGGACTATATTGATCTAAGGCCAGCAAGATTATATCACCTGATGCTATGAAGCCTGACATGCCATGAAGATTGACAGCGAACATCTCGAAATCCTCGCCATGATCGTCGAAAAGGGCGGTCTGACTGAGGGGGCAGAGGCTTTGGGTAAGTCGCAGCCCTCTGTCTCGCGCACTATGCAGATGCTGGAAAGCCGCCTTGGCGCACCGCTGTTTGAGCCGGGACGCCGCCCCCTGCGCCCCACTGAATTGGGTGAGGCACTGGCCCGGATCGGCTCCAAAATCCATCAGTTGAACGGCGAGGCGGAAAGCCTGATCGACCGCTACCGGCGCGGCCATGCCGGGCGCCTGCGGATCGGCGGAACGCCGATTTTCATGGATGGCGTGGTGACCGGCATGATCGCCGATTTCCACCAGCACCACCCCGATGTGCGGATCGAACAATCCTATGGCTATGGTGATTTGCTGGCGGGTGGCCTGCGTAACGGCAGCCTGGACCTTGCCATCGTGCCGCAAAACCCCGGCCAGATCGGCCCGGATCTGGCCTTTACCCCGCTGCTGGCGGGACGCAATGTCGTGGCCTGCCGTGCCGGCCACCCGCTGACCCGCCGCGCTGCGCTAACCCAGGCCGACATTCTGGCCTATCCTTGGATTACTCCGCCAACCAACAGCCCGCTCTATCAAGACCTGCAACGCGCCCTCACCTCCATCGGCGCCGAAGATTTTCGCATCGGCTTTTCCGGCGGCACCTTCGCCTCTATCGTCAGCTTTCTGAAAGGGTCAGACGCGCTGACCGTCCTGCCCTATTCGGTGGTTTTCGTGACGCGCAAAGACGCCGCCCTCGCCGCGCTGCCGCTGAAAATCGAACATCCCGACCGTCGCCTTGGCCTGTTGACCAGCCGCGCCCATACCGCCAGCCCCGCCCTGAAGCTGTTCACCACCTTCGTGACGAACCAGTGCAAACAGCTAGAGGCGCGGATGCTGCATGACCAACAGGTCACCAAACGGCGCGGTTGAAACCGCCCCTCGCCAGTTGCGAACCATTCGCAAAGTGATTAAGATGTGGTTAATATAAAACCGTAATACGTTGATATTAAATGACAAAGACAGGTGTCGCTCAGACGGACGCTTTTCGAAAAGCCCCGTCTAAACCGGCTGAAAAGCCGTCGCGCCAACCTCATCCAAAGGGATGACATCGACAGCCTGATGACTGTTCTGCCCCCCCGAAATCCGCATGGTGCCCTTGAAGGGCGAGACGTCGGAATAGTCCCGGCCACGGGCAACAACGATATGATCCCCGCCCGCGAAACAGGCATTGGTCGGGTCATACTCAACCCACCCCAGCGCCGGACCACACCACACCCGAACCCAGGCATGCATCGCATCCGCCCCCTCCAGCCGGGCCTTGCCGGGCGGCGGCGCGGTCCTGAGAAAGCCGCTGACATAGCCCGCCGGAATACCAACCCCGCGCAGACAGGCGATCATGATGTGGGAATAATCCTGACAGACCCCACGCCGCTTTTCGAACGCCTCAGCCGCCGGGGTGTCGACCGTGGTGGCATCAGGATCGAACTTCATTTCCTTGTGCAGGGTTGTGCCCACCGCCACCATCGCCTCAGCCACGGTCATGCCCGGCCAGATCAGCGCGCGGGCAAAGGCGGTCATGGTCGCATCCTGCGGCACCCGGTTGGACACGGCCAGAAAATGCAGCGGCGACTCTGCCCCGATGTTGCGAATCTTGTGCAGCTCTCGCGGCAAATCCTCGGTCAGGCTGGACCGCCCCAAGTCCGCCGCAACCGCCACCCGGTTCACCCGCGCCCGCAAATCAACCTTGACGCCGCGATGCGGGCCACGAAAGCTGAACTCGGTGACGTGATTGCCAAAGAAGTCGCGCCGTTCGATCCGCTCTTGCGGGGCGGGCTCGATTTGCAACTCACTGGTATAGACCTGCTGCTCCTCACCCACATCAATCGGCAGCAAGCAAACAAGATGGCGGCCCCCTTCAGCGAGGCTGTCATACTGATACGCGATCCGCAGCTTGATGTCGTAAATCATTGTCCCACCCTATCGCATGAACGTCGCATGCAGCGCGCTGGACAGGTTCAAGAGCCGCTGGCTAACCTTCAGCAGTTCGGCGGTATCAAGGGTGTAAACACTGTGGGCCGCAATGTCTTTCTGCAAGGCATGGACCTGATCCATGAACGTCTTCATCTCGCGGGCGGGGCGCAACCCCTCCAGATCAGCCGCACGCTGGGCGATGACATTCAGATGGAAGATCAGCGACCGCGGGTTGGCCTCATCCAGCGCGAGCAAATCCACAACGCTTTCCCGCCGGGTATAGACAGCGTAACGCTGCCGATGAACCATGAGGCTGTCACCCACCTCAATCGCCAGATCCAAGCCCCCGGTCGGCGACTTCGGATCGGCGACCGAGGCCAGCATGTCAGTCAACATCGCGGCCCGCTCCAGCGACCGTCCGATTGTCAGAAACTGCCAGCCCACGGCGCGGTACATGTTTTCGTGGACCAGCCCCGAAAACCCGGTCAGCTTGCGCAGCATCACACTCATGATAAGCGCCGCATCGCTGCCCTCTTCCGCCCGCTCAGCGATGCGGGCCATCGACTTCTCCATGTCCTTCAAGGCCGCCCAACCGTCGACACTGAACCGGTCGCGGATCTGGCTGGCGCTGTAGACCGCCGAGGCGAGTGTATCGCTGAGACCCTTTGGGAACGCCTCAGCCGCGTCGACCCCGTAGACCTTCAGCCGCGCCCGGATGGTGGCGAGCAGGGGTTCGGTCGCAGCCTCATCAAGACGGGAGTTGTAGGCGCGGACCAGCCGCAGCAGCCCCTCTGTCCGTTCCACATAGCGGCCCAGCCAGAACAAGTTATCGGCGGCACGGCTGGGCAATTGCCCCGGCTTCACCCGGACGAACTGAGACGAAGGCTCCGCCAGCATCGTGACCTGCTCAACCGGTTGCTCACCCACGATCCAGACATCCGCGACCGTACCGCCATGCCGCATCGAGATCGCGGCGTTGTCCGTGCTGGCACCGATCCGCGCGAACCCGCCCGGCATCGCGACCCAACCGTCAGGCGTGCGGGCGAGAAAGACCCGCAGCGTCATCGGGCGCGGCACCAAGGCGCCGTCCTCATAGACCGGCGTGGTGGACAGCGTGACCAGTTCCTTGCCGACCAAACCATTGGCATTGTCGGTCAGCCAATCATGCAGGTCGGCATCGTCACCGCCGCGCATCTTGCCGCCGATGGCATGCTGGGCCGCCGTCTCATAGGGCATCCGGGTGCCGAGCGCCGGGCCAATCATCATCCGCGCCGCATTGGCCCGGACATGCGCCAACTCGGCCTTCTGGCCACACCACCATGTGGCGACATTGGGGATCAACAGCTTATGCCCCGTCAGATGCCGGGCAATCTTGGGCAGAAACGCCATCAGCGCCTGCGTCTCCAACACCCCGACGCCCAAGGCGTTGACCATGCTGACATTGCCCTGCCGGACGACCGACATCAGCCCCGGTGTGCCAAGCTGACTGTCGCCGCGCAGTTCGAGCGGGTCTGTCCAGATCCCATCCATCCGCCGCCACAGCACGTCAACCGGGGCAAGCCCCTCAACCGTCCTGACCCGCAGATGGCCGTCCTCAACAGTCAGATCCTCTCCCTCCAGCAGGATCATCCCGAGGTAACGGGCGATATAGGCCTGTTCGTAATAGGTGTCGTTCAACGGCCCGGGGGTGAAGATGCCAACCCGGGACGCGCCGTCGCCGCGCAGCTGCTCCAACGCATTGCGAAACGCCCGGAAGAACCCGGCAAGGCGATGCACGTTGGCCTGACTGTAAAGCTCTGGGAAGACGCGCGTCGCCGCGACGCGGTTTTCCAAGGCAAAGCCGGCACCCGAGGGGGCGTCGGTCCGATCTGACAAGACCCACCAGCCACCGTCCGGGCCACGGCCGATTTCGAAGGCGACAAAATGCAGGAAATGCCCCGAGCGCGGTCTGACCCCGACCATCGGCCGCAGCCACTCAGGATTTTCGGCGATCAGGGCGGCAGGCAGATGGCCATCAGCAACCAGTTTATTGTCGCCATAAAGATCGGCTACGACCTGCTCTAGCAAGTCGGCGCGCTGGATCATCCCGGCCTCAATGTCTTTCCACTCTGCCTCGGGCAGAATGACCGGGACCGGGCTGAACGGCCAATCCCGCCCTGCCCCGGTAATGTCGCCGTATTTGCGAAAGAACACGCCAGTATCGGCCAAATGCTGATCCCCGCGCGCGACGGCGTGGTTGATTTCGCCCTCTGTCAGACTGGACAGATGCGAGATCAATCCGGCCCAAACCGGTCGCATCGCGCCTTTGGCATCAACCAACTCGTCCGGCACGCCGGGCAAGGGTTGGTAGCGGGCGAAAAGCCGGGTGTCGACCGGCACTTTTTTGGCCTTTGGCGGCATCAGTGGCGCGGTGCGCGGCGCAGGTCGAGTGTCATCGGGAACTCTGGATGCGGGGTTTCGGAAACTGGTTCGTACTGACCCGCAGTATGGCCAAAGGGTTCAAAGCGGGCAAGGCGGCGTGCCTCAGCCTCATTGCTGTTGACGGGGAAGGTGTCGTAGTTGCGCCCGCCCGGATGGGCGACGTGATAGGTGCAGCCACCCAAGGCGCGCCCGGTCCAGGTGTCGTAGATGTCAAAGGTCAGCGGCGCGTTCACCGGCAAGACCGGATGCAGCGCCAGCGGCGGTTGCCATGCCTTGTACCGCACACCCGCAACCATGACGCCTGAGGTGCCGGTGGGCTGCATCGGCATCTGCCGCTGATTGCAATGGACGGTGTAGCGCCCCGGATCAGCCGAGGTCAGCTTGGCCTGCAAGCGTTCGACTGAACTGTCTGTGTAGCGGACAGTCCCGCCAATCGCCCCAGTCTCACCCAGCACATGCCACGGCTCCAACGCCTGTCGCAGTTCCAGCGTGGCGCCCTCGAAGGTCGCCTCGCCGCAGAACGGAAAGCGAAATTCGGCCTGCGCCTTGAACCAGTCGGGGTTCAGGTCGAAGCCGTGCTGGCGCAGGTCGGCCAGCACCTCAAGGAAGTCAGCCCAGACGAACTCCGGCAGCATGAACCGGTCGGCCAGCGTAGTGCCCCAGCGGGTCAGATTGCCTTTGAGCGGGCTCTGCCACATCCGCGCGATCAGGGCGCGGATCAGCAGTTGTTGGGCAAGGCTCATCCGCGGATTGGGCGGCATTTCAAAGCCACGGAACTCCACCAACCCCAGACGCCCGGTCGGGCCGTCGGGTGAATACAGCTTGTCGATGCAAATCTCAGCCCGGTGGGTGTTTCCGGTGACATCCACCAGCAGGTTGCGGAACAAGCGGTCCACCAGCCACGGTTGCGGGGCCGGACCCTGCCCCGGCAGCGGAACCTGCGACAGGGCGATTTCCAACTCATAAAGCGAGTCCATCCGGCCTTCGTCGATCCGGGGGGCCTGACTGGTCGGGCCGATGAACAGGCCTGAGAACAGATAGGACATCGACGGATGACGCTGCCAATGCAGCACAAGGCTGGCGAGCAGATCTGGGCGGCGCAGGAACGGGCTGTCAGACGGGGTAACGCCACCAACGACGACATGATTGCCGCCACCAGTGCCAGTGTGCTTGCCGTCGATCATGAACTTGTCGGCACCAAGGCGCAATTGGCGCGCCTCTTCGTAGACGGTTTCGGTGGTCAGCACGACCTCATCCCAGTTGTGGGCGGGGTGGATGTTGACTTCGATCACTCCCGGATCGGGGGCGACACGGATCACATTCAGCCGAGGGTCATTTGGCGGGCCGTATCCCTCGATATGGACCGGCACGCCCATCTTGCGGGCGGCGGTTTCGGCCGCTGCAATCAGTTCCAGATAATCCTCTACCCGCTCCACCGGTGGCATGAAGATGCAGAGGCGCCCGTCGCGCGGTTCGACCGAAATGGCGGTTCGGACGATGCCGGCGACATCGGAAATCACCTGCTCACGGCGGTCCTGCACGGGTTCGGAGGCGGTGAACTGCGACTTTTCCTGACGGTGCTGGTCGGCGCTGTCCGGCTCAAAATCAGGCAGGTCGCCGCGATCTTCCATCGGATCAGAGGGGTTGATGTTCGGGTAGTTGGCGGGGCTGACATAGGGCAGCGACCCCAGCGGCAGGCGGTAGCCCACCGGGCTGTCCCCCGGCACGAGGAACAGGTGGCCACGTCGCAGCGCCCATTTTTCCGACAGCCAAGTTTGCCCGGCGCGGGATTGCCAACGTTGCACCGGCAAGACAAAGCCCGAGGGTTCGGTCAGACCACGGGCAAATACGCGCGCAATGCGGTTGCGCTCTTCCGGGTCTTTCAGCTTGGAATTTTCCGGCGTCACGTTTTCGGGCAGATTGCTTTCCTTGACGATCCACTCAGCCGGATCTTCAAATGCAGGCACCACGTAGTCTGGCTCCAGCCCCAAGGTTTCCGCGATGTTCTGCAGCAGGGTCGTGGCCTGCTCTGGCGTGGCTTTGGCCTTGGATACCTCTGGCGCAATCAGATCCGGGTTGTGCCAGATCGGCTTGCCATCGCGGCGCCAATACAGGCTGAAGGTCCAACGTGGCAGGGTCTCACCAGGATACCATTTGCCCTGACCGTAGTGCAGAAAGCCGCCCGGTGCGAATTTGGCCTGCAGCCGCCGGATCAGGGCATCGGCGAAGACGCGCTTGGTGGGGCCTACGGCCTCAGTGTTCCATTCGCCCGCCTCAAAATCGTCAATCGACACAAAGGTCGGCTCGCCACCCATAGTCAGGCGCACGTCGCCCGCTTCAAGTGCCGCATCAACTTTTTGGCCTAAGGCATTGAGATCGGCCCAAGATTCCTCAGAGAACGGTTTGGTGATGCGGGGATGCTCGGCGGTGCGGGTGACCGACATGTCGAAATCAAAATTGACCTCAGCATAACTCGCGACGCCCGAGATTGGCGCAGCGTTGCTGTAGTGCGGCGTGGCGGACAGGGGAATGTGGCTCTCGCCGGTCAACAGGCCAGAGGTCGGGTCGAGGCCGATCCAACCTGCACCGGGCAGGTAAACCTCACACCAGGCATGCAGATCGGTGAAATCCTGCGCGGTGCCTTGCGGGCCATCCACGGCCGTCAGATCAGGCTTCAACTGGATCAGGTAGCCCGACACAAACCGGGCAGCCAGTCCCAGATGGCGCAGCGCCTGAACCAATAGCCAACTGGTATCCCGGCACGACCCCTTGCCAATCCCGAGGGTTTCTTCTGGCGTTTGCACCCCCGCTTCCATGCGGATCACGTAGCCGATTTCCTGCGCCAACTGGGCGTTCAACCCGACAACGAAATCGATCGTCCGCATCGGATCGCGCGGCACCCGGTCAAGAAAGGCTTGCAGCAGCGGACCGGGAGTTTCGCATTTGCGGTAGATCACCAGATCGTCGGCGAGTTCGACGGGGTAGTCGAAGGGCCAAGTTTCAGCACTCGCCTCGACGAAGAAGTCGAACGGATTATAGACGGTCATATCCGCTGTCAGGTCCACCTCTATCCGCAACTCGTCGACCGGATCAGGGAACACATAGCGGGCCAGCCAATTGCCATAGGGGTCTTGTTGATAGTTCACGAAGTGGTTCGCGGGCGTGACTTTCAACGAATACGACACCACACGCGTCCGGCTATGGGGCGCGGGGCGCAGCCGGATGATCTGCGGACCCAAGGTGACGGGGCGATCATACTTGTAGTGCGTCAGGTGGTGGATGCTGGCAAGAATTGACATGAGTGTTTCTTTCTAAGCTCGACCTCTGTTTTTCCAGAGAGCCCAGCTTTCCTCTACCTCTTTGTGCGTCTTTGGCCGCATTGCGACAAGCGGCGCAAGTTTTAATCACTATGAGCCCAGAAATTGGGCAACTTCGGCGGAAAAGCGTGGGTCAAGACGCCAGAGGGACATCGCGCAGTGACTTGGGTTGGCCATGGGGCGAGCGGCCAGACGCACCCGAAGGGAACATCAGCCGCGCCGGGTTTGGGACAGGTTGCACTCAACCGGTTGTGCCGTGGCCAAGGGCTCGGATCACCCCGCGCAGTTCTGCCAGGCCGCGCAACCTGCCGATCAGCGGATATCCCGGCACCAAACCGCGTCCGATATCGGAGAGGATCTCATGGCCGTGGTCAGGCCGGAACGGGATTGCGGCATCCTCTCGGCCCTCTGCCCGCCGCCGCGCCTCTTCGTTCAGCAGCACCGCGATCAGCGCGACCATATCGGTGTCGCCGTCCAGATGGGCTGCCTCTTCGAAACTGCCGTCAGGGTCTTTGCTGACATTGCGCAGATGGGCGAAGTGGATACGGCTGGCTACGGCCTGTGCAATGGCAGGCACATCATTGCCGGGACGCGCCCCAAGAGAGCCCGCGCAGAGCGTCACACCGTTGGAGGGCGCATCGACACAATCGAGGATCCATTGCAGATCCTCACCAGTCGACACAATGCGAGGCAGACCAAGGATGTTGCGCGGTGGGTCATCGGGGTGGACGCAGAACCGCATTCCCAGATCTTCCGCGGCCGGAATGATTTCCTGCAAGAACCGTCTGTAATTCGCCCGCAATTCGTCGCGCCCGATGCCGTCGTAGGTGGCAAGCGCCTTCCGCAGGCCAGCGATGTCATAGCGGTCAAAGGCTCCTGGCAGACCTGCCATGATGGATGAGAGCAGGACCGCGCGGTCGGCTTCGCTTGCCTGCTGGAACCAGACAGCAGCCTTGGCCAGCACCTCTGGCGGATAGTCATCCGCTGCCTCAGCCCGACCCAGCATGTGAATTTCAAAGGCGGCCATACGCACGGCTGAGAACCGCAAACAGGTGCCCCCACCTTTGACCGGAGAGGCCAGATCGGTGCGCGTCCAGTCGAGGATCGGCATGAAGTTGTAGCAGATCGTCTTCACGCCTTCGGCAGCCAGATTGGCCATCGACTGGCGATAATTCGCGAACAACGTCGGCAGATCGCCTTGACCTCGTTTGATGTCCTCATGGATTGGCAGGCTTTCGACGACCACCCAGTCAAAGCCAGCCGATTGCACGGCGGCCTTGCGCGCGGCAACAGCATCTTGCGGCCAGACTTCACCATAGGGGATTTCATGCAGGGCCGTCACGATGCCAGACGCGCCGGTCTGCGCGACCTCAGACAAGGAAATCTTGTCGAACTGCCCGTACCACCGCCAGCTTTCAATCATTGCGAGTTCTCCGCGCTCGTCGCCCGAACCGCCTTTGCTGCGCCAAGCCGGTAGAGGGACTGACTGGCCGCAATGATGGGTTCACGCAGGGCATCGGCCAGAGTTGGGGGAAACACCTCCGCCACCGACAGGAGTGCATTGACCCGATCCTCCGGCGTTTCGGCCGCGTCAGACAGCGCCCGCAATCGGGCGGCCAACGGATCGCGGACATCAATCGGTTGGCCCTTCTCGTCAACGCCACCAACATAGCGCATCCACGCCGCGACGGCGAGGCAAAGCCCTGATACAGGACGCCCAGCTGCGAGGTTGGACGATAATGTCCCCAATATCCGCTGCGGCAGTTTTTGGCTGCCATCCATCGCGATTTGCCAGGTCCGGTGGCGAATTGCGGGGTTGGCGTAGCGGTCATATAGCGCCGCCGCATAGTCGGTCAGGCTGACCCCGGGCGGCGCGGCAACGGCGGGGGAAATCTCTTGTTGCCAAAGGTGCCGCACAAAGGATGCAAATCCCGGATCGGCCATGGTTTCCGCGATGGTTTCATAGCCCGACAGATAGCCTAGATAGGCAAGCGACGAATGCGTACCGTTCAACATCCGCAGTTTCATGTGCTCATAGGGGGTGACGTCAGCAACCATCTGCACCTCGGCGGCAGCGAAATCTGGCCGCTCGCCTGCCACGAAATCATCCTCGATGACCCATTGGCGGAAGGGTTCATGCAGGACCGGGGCTGCATCATAATGTCCGGTCAGCGCCGCGACCTGCTCGATATCCTGAGGCGTGGTTGCAGGCGTGATGCGGTCAACCATCGTTGACGGAAACCGGGCTTCAGTCGCGATCCATGCCGCCGAGTGCGGGATCGATCCTTTCCGCAAAGTCCAGCACTACGCCGCGAACGAGGCGGCCGTTCTCTGGCAGGTTGTCGCAGGTCATGATGGTGAAGGGACGATGTCCCGCCTGAAAGCGCCGCTGCAAGGCACGCACCAGATAGCCCACGGCTGAAACCGGCTTTGCGTTGGCAAGGTCCCACTGAATATCCGGATGGTTGAGGTTGAGACGCCCAGTTGACGGTTCGTGGCAATAGCCCTTTTCCGTCACCGTCAACGATACGATCCGCACCTTTGGATCGGCCATTGCCGCAAGGACTGCCTCCGGGTCCTCGGGCGCCACCAGCACATTGTCCAACACTTCGACGATCTGCGGTACCCGACCTTCAGGTGCCAGACTGACGGCGGTATAGGCCCAGCCCTGCGGCAGCAGCGCATCCCGCGTCGTGGGGCTTTTCAGGGAAACCCCGACGATCCCCCAATCGCCGCCAGAGGCCGCCATTGCCTCGGCCACATAAATCGCCCCGAAGGCGCGAAAGAAGGCACCAAGGCCAAGGTGGACGATGCCAACACCCGGACGAGGTGCTGCGCTGCGGGTCAGTCGATTAGCGGGCAAGCCAGCCTCCATCTACATTCAGAATTGTACCGTGGATATAATCAGCCGCTGAGGAGGCCAGAAATACGGCAGCCCCGGCGATGTCTTCGGCCTTACCCCAACGCCCAGCCGGAATCCGCTCCAGAATGGCCGAATTGCGTTGCGGGTCTTCGCGCAGGGCCGTCGTGTTCTTGGTTTCGATATAGCCTGGTGCCACAGCGTTGACGTTGATGCCTTTGGCAGCCCATTCATTGGCCAGCAGTTTCGTCAGCCCCGCCACGCCGTGCTTGGCCGCTGTGTAAGATGGCACGCGGACGCCGCCCTGAAACGACATAAGCGAGGCTATGTTGATGACCTTGCCCGTTCCTCCGCGCGCCAGAGTGGCGCGACCAAACGCCTGGCAGGTGAAGAACACCGCCTTCAGATTGACGTCGATTACATCGTCCCAGTCAGCCTCAGAAAGGTCGACGCTGTCGGCCCGCCGGATGATCCCGGCGTTGTTGACCAATATGTCGACGGGCAATTCGGCAAACACATCACGGGCGGCCATCGGATCGGAGAAGTCGAGCGTCAATGCGGTCGCGCGCGGGATCTGCGCCAGAGTCTCGGTCATATCCGAACGCCCGGCGCAAACCACCTCTGCCCCGGCCTGCGCCATTGCGACGGCGATGGCTTGCCCGATCCCGCTGTTCGCGCCGGTGATCAACGCCCGGCGCCCGAGAAGCGAGAAGGATATACTCATCGCAGGTCAGCTGGTTGATGAAAGTCCATGTCTTTGTAGTCGACATTGTCGCCTGCCATGGCCCAGATAAAGCTGTACGACCCGGTTCCGGCCCCGGCATGGATGGACCATGGCGGCGACAGGACCGCCTCTTCTTTGGCAACAAACATGTGCCGGGTTTCGGTCGGCTCTCCCATCAGATGCAGGATGCGGGTATCGGCGGCCATGTTGAAATAAAGATATGCCTCCATCCGGCGGTCATGGGTGTGGGCTGGCATCGTGTTCCAGACCGAACCGTCCAGCAAGGTGGTGTACCCAAGCACCAACTGACAGCTTTCCATGACCAGAGGATGGATGAACTGACGGATCGTGCGTTTGTTTGATGTTTCGGCTGCGCCGAGATTGACTTCAACCGCTTCGGCCACGGTGATGAGACGCGCGGGCAAGGCACGATGGGCTGGTGCCGATGTGATATAGAACCGCCCGGCACCCGTGAATGTCACTGGGCCTGACCCCATGCCGAGGTAGAGGACATCGCCCCGGCCCATCACATAGCTGGCGCCGCCCGCTGAAACCGTTCCCGCCTCACCGATATTGACGATGCCCATTTCCCGCCGTTCCAGAAATGTTGCGGTCCTGGTCTCGGCCACCTGATCCAGCGTCAAGGTGCCATCACCCGGAACTGCGCCCCCGAGGACAAACCGATCATAGTGGGTGTAGATCAGCCGGATTTCTCCGGTTGCAAACAGGTCCTGCCCCAAGAAGTTGGCGCGCAAGTCAGTCGTGCCCATAGTTTTAGCGTGATCCGGGTGAATGGCGTGGCGGGTTGAGACAGTCAGCATTTCGGGTCCTTTCACAGAAAATCGTCGCGACGCGGGGCGAAGGTGTCGACCAAAAGCCCGGTCTCGTGGCAAGTACAGCCGTGCACGACATTGGAGGGGATCACCAGACTGTCCCCCGGCCCGATATCATGTTTGGCGTCACCCAGATGGAAGGTGAAACGCCCCGACGCGACATAGGTAGATTGCAGGTGCATGTGACTGTGCAGCGCACCTTTGGCCCCGGCATCAAAGCGAAATGCCACAACCATCATGTCAGGCGTTTCAGCAAGTACCTGACGGGTGACGCCGGGATCTGTTGCAATTATAGGGTGGCTCATCTTGACCTCAATGGAACAGCGACGGCAGCCAAAGTGACAGCGCCGGGATGTAGGTGACGGCCATCAGCGTGGCAAAAGCCGCCCCGTAAAATGGCCAGATAGATCGCATGGCTTGGGTCATGGGGATTTTGCCCACCGCACAGCCCACAAACAAAACCGCACCAACCGGCGGCGTGCACAGACCGATACCAAGGTTGAGGATCAGGATCACGCCGAAATGCACCGGGTCAACCCCGAACGCCTGCGCTACGGGCAAGAAGATTGGTGTGGTGATCACGATCAGCGGCGACATGTCCATGAATGTGCCAAGAACGAGGAGAACGACGTTCAGCAGCAGCAGAATGACAATCGGGTTGTCCGACACGCCCCGCAGCATCGCAACCATTGACGCCGGCACCCGGGTATAGGCCAGCAACCAACCAAAGGAGGCCGCGCAGCCAATAACCATCAGCACCATTGCGGTCGTTCTGACTGCGGCGAAGGTAGCTGCAACAAAGTCCTTCCAACTCAAACTGCGGTAGACGAAGAAGGTGACCAACATCGCGTAGACGACTGCGATGTTCGACGATTCAGAGGCGGTAAAGACGCCGGAACGCACCCCGCCGAAGATGATCGCCACGAGGATCAGACCCGGCAAAGCCGAGGTGAATATCTGACCAAGGGCACCAAACCCCGGAAAAGGCTCTGTCGGATAGCCGCGCTTCTTGGCCACGAACCATGCTGCCACCATCAAGGACAGCGCCAGAATGAGGCCGGGAATGATCCCCGCCGTGAACAGATCGGCGATCGAGATCTTGCCGCCCGCCGAAATCGAATAGATGATCATGTTGTGGCTGGGCGGGATCATCAATGCGATGATCGAACCAACCACGGTCAGATTCACAGCGTAATCAACATCATACCCACGCGCCTTCATCTGCGGGATCATCAAACCGCCGACCGCAGAGGCATCTGCAGCAGCCGATCCCGACACACCGCCAAACATCACACTGGCCATGACATTGACCTGACCCAAACCGCCGCGCAAATGCCCGACCATCGCCCCGGCGAGGGCGACCAACCGGCGGGCGATGTCGCCACGTACCATCAGGTCACCTGCAAAGATGAAGAACGGAATTGCCATCAGGGCAAACACGGACACGCCGGAATTCAGCCGCTGAAATACTACGACCGGAGGCAGCCCCAGATAGGCAATCGTCGCGAAACTGCTGACACCCAAGCAGAACGCTACAGGCGTTCCAATGACCAGCAGGACGACAAACGTGCCGAAGAGAACGTAAAGCTCCATCGCTCAGGACTCCATCTCGGTTTCGCCAAATCGGGCGGTGGGCAGACCGGCGGCCCTGCGGAAAATGCGTTCAATGCAGAAGATGACGATCAAGATCCCTCCGCCAACCAACGGCGCGAAGTCGAAGGCACCGGATATGCCAAGGCTGGGGAGTTTGTTCCCGGCAGTCCGGACCGCAAGCTCCGTTCCAAACCAGATCATCCCACAGCCAAACCCGCCGACAACCAGATCCGAGATTGAATGCAGGACCAACTTGGCCTTGTGGGGGATGATGTAGAGGAACACGTCGAAAGAAAGGTGATAGCCTTCGCGAATGCCGACGGCGGCACCGAAGAAGATGAACCACCCCATGATCATCACAGCGGAAGGCTCACTCCAGACAAGGCTCGAATTCAGGACGTATCGGAAGAACACCTGCGCCGCGATGATTGCAGTCATCAAAACCAGCCCGCAGCCTGCAATCCACAGCGCGAGCCGGGCCAGAAGGCCCGTCGCGTACGCTATTTTCAACATCATCAGCTCCCGTGACGGTGTGGCCCGTGCCCTGATGGGCGCGGGCCGGCTGTCTTATTCGGTGGCCTGAATGCGGGCGACCATGTCTTTCAGTTCGGGTGAGGTCACGTATTTCTCATAGACCGGAACCATCGCCTCAATGAACGGGGTCTTGTCGATGTCCGTCACGATCTTGACGCCCGCCGCACGGATCTTGTCCTCAGACACCTTTTCCTGTGCAACCCAAAGGTCGCGCATCACGGGAACCGAGTCCTTGGCAGCCTGACGCACTGTCGCCTGATCTTCCGGCGTCAGCTTGTCCCAGGTCGTCTTCGACATCACCAGCACTTCCGGAACGATTAGATGCTGGTCGAGCGTGTAGTACTTGGCCACTTCGTAGTGACCTGAGGTGTCGTAGGACGGCCAGTTGTTTTCCGCCCCGTCGATCACACCGGTCTGGATCGAGGAATAGACCTCACCATAGGGCATCGGGGTCGCGTTGGCACCAAGGGCCGCGACCATGTCGACGAACATATCCGACTGCATCACACGGAATTTCATGCCCTTCATGTCAGCCATGGAATTGATCGGATGCTCAGAATTGTAGAAGCTACGTGAGCCCCCGTCATAGAAGGCCAGACCGATCAGGTCATGGGCCGCGAAGGCGTCCAGAATCTGCTGCCCAATTTCGCCGTCCATCACGTTGTGCATGTGATCAACCGACCGGAAAATGTAGGGCAGCGAGGGGATCTGCGTTTCAGGAATGATATTGTTGAACGGCCCAAGGCTGACGCGGTTCATGTCAATCACGCCGAACTGCGTCTGTTCGATCGTGTCCTTTTCTTCACCCAACTGTGCCGAGGCAAAAATCTCGATGCACAGACGGCCGCCCGTCCGCTCTTCCAGGAGCGCCCCCATCTTCTTGACGGCCTCTACCGTTGGATAGCCATCTGGATGGGTGTCAGATGAGCGGAACGTGATGTCGCAAGCCATGGCCGCTGTGGTCATGGCAGCACTGACGAGCAGTGCGCCGAGCAGGGTTTTGGTCAGTTTCATTCTTGGTTCTCCTCCCAGAGTTGACTCATTCAGAGTCGGTAGGCTTGTTTGACAAGCCGGTACGTAAGGTCGTGTGCGACCTCGTAGGCCTCGTCCTCGGCCAACCTTCCCGTGGCGACCAATGTGGCGAGGTAGGCAGCATCCACACGCCGGGCGACGTCATGTCGGGCGGGGATGGAGCAGAATGCACGGGTGTCGTCGTTAAATCCGACCGTGTTGTAAAAGCCGGCGGTCTCAGTCGTCAGCTCACGGAACCGCCGCATGCCTTCCGGACTGTCAAAGAACCACCAAGGCGGACCCAGTTTCAGCGCCGGATAGGCCCCGGCGAGCGGGGCAAGTTCACGCGATAGGCTCGTTTCGTCCAGCATGAACAAGATGATGGACAGGCGCGGATCGGTGCCAAAAGCGTCCAGCAGCGGCTTCAGGTTGCCGACGAAATCGGTGCGGGTGGGGATATCAAAGCCTTTGTCGCGGCCAAACTGCGCCATCACGGTCGGGCTGTGATTGCGCCAAGACCCGGCATGGATTTGGAGAACCAAGCCGTCCTCCACACTCATCCGGGCCATTTCTGTCAACATCTGACCGCGAAACGCCTCAGCTTGGGCGGGTTGGGCCTTGCCGGTCTTGACGATATTGAACAGCGCGGCTGCCTCAACCGCGGACAGATTTTCGGTCCGGGCGGTTGGATGGCCATGATCGGACGATGTCGCGCCATGGGCGATGAAATAGGCCCGCCGCTTGAAATGAGCGGCCAAGTACCCCGCCCAAGTCATGCAATCTTCACCGGTGATCTCGCCCAGTCGGGCCAAGTTGTCTGTGAAACCGGCAAAGTCGGGGTCGACAACGGCATCGGGGCGATAGGCAGTGATCACCCTGCCCTGCCAGCCAGACGACTTTATCATCTTGTGCCAACGCAGGTCATCCAAGGCACTTTCGGTCGTAGCCAAAACCTCAATCCCGAAACGGTCAAACAAGGCGCGTGGCCGGAAAGCAGGTTTTGCCAGACACTCGGCGATATGGTCATACATCGCGTCAGCGGTTTCCGACGACAGCCGGGTGGTCAGACCGAACACATTCTCAAATGCGTGCTGCAACCACATGGATGATGGCGTGCCGCGCAACAGGTAAGAATTCGCGGCAAATAGACGCCAAATCTTGCGCCCATCGGTTTCGGTTGGCCCGCCGTCAGCGCGCGGAACCCCAAGGCTTTCCAGCGGCACCCCCTGCGAGAACAACATCCGGAACACATAGTGATCTGGCGTGACAAACATTTGCGCGGGGTCGGGAAAAGCCTTGTCCTCGGCAAACCATCGCGGATCCGTATGGCCGTGCGGGCTGATGATCGGCAGAGATTTGACGGTGTCGTAGAGTGATCGGGCAAGCTCTCGACCACGCGGATCGACTGGAAACAAGCGGTCAGGATCCAAATGCGCCATTGAAATACGCCCTCCCGTGGCGTAGCCGGATCTACACTTGGGGCGGCGAAAATGGTAGCAAACGCAACCCTAATAGACTAATATTCTAGAATATGTGATGTGTCAATCGCGCGAGGAGGGCTTATGACCGACAGGTTCCAGGTGAAGATGATAGAGCCATTGGCCCGGCCTTCAGTGTCTGATCAGGTCTTTGATATCCTGCACGCCCAAGTCCTGTCGCTGGAGTTGCCACCGGGATCCAAACTGACCGAAGTAGACGTGGCCAAACAAATGGGCGTGTCGCGGCAACCGGTCCGCGATGCGTTCTACCGCCTGTCGAAATTGGGTTTTCTGGTCATCCGCCCACAACGTGCCACGACTGTCAGCAAGATTTCAGCCGATGCCGTGATGCGCGCCCGGTTCATCCGCACCGCCATCGAAATGGAAACTGTCCGTGCGGCCTGCGGTAAGCTGACCGATCATGATCTGGTTGACCTTGAAAGCCTGTTGCAACGCCAACTCACCGCGTCCGATGCTGGGGACAAGGCGCGTTTCCACCAATTGGACGATCAATTCCACCATGAGATCTGTGCCCGCGCGGGATTGGGGTTCACTTGGGATCTGATCCGCGAAAACAAAGGCCACATGGACCGGGTGCGGATGCTGTCACTGTCCTTCGCGTTGCGTCGGGCCTACGACGACCATGTGGTGATCATGGAGGCTTTGAAATTGCGCGATGGCGATCAGGCCGCCCTGGCGATGCGGCATCATCTTTCTCGAATCCGAGATCAAGTCGACCGTATCCGTGCCGAAAACCATGCTTGGTTCGCGGATGACGAAAATGAGCCCGACATGTCCTGACCATGAAGGCCGATCCGGGCGCAGTGGCCGAAGGTGTGAGGTATCGCCCCGCTTCGGTTACTCCAAAGAAAAGGCCGTCGGATTGACATTGTGGCCCACGGCATCCGGCGCGACCTCTGACATCCGGCGTTCTGTGGCAAACCGTTTTCCAGTAGCTGGATCGATCAGCCAAACTTCGACGCCGTTGGATTCGACAGAATACCGCGTGTTGCCAACGACAGCCGACGGCGTTCCGACAGTTTGCGTCCCGCCATCCGTCGCCGCGACGGGCAAACCGGAAAACTCCAAAACACGTCCGTCAAAGGTATAATAGACCACACCCGTAGGGCCGTCCGTCCCCGGAAATCCATAATCGACGGGGTGGATGACTGAAATCACCACGCCGTCACTGTCACGCAACAGGAAGGCGCCGGTCGTCGGCCGGATGACAGTCGTGTTTGGGTCAGCGATCACCGGCAAGCCCGTCAGAACCACAGCCCCAAAGACTAGAATTGATTTAAGCATCACGATTTCCTCCTTCTACTTGTGCGCATACTTAGAACCGCGCCAATGTGACCCCGACAGAGCCGGTCAGATATGGCCCGTCGCCGGAATAGCCAGTCAGATTGGCCACCCCAAGCTTCATGGATAGACCCGTCCGAGGCATCCGGTAGGCCACGCCCGCATTCAAATTCCGGCCATTCCATTCGGCGATCAGATTGACCTTTTCCGAAACCTCCCAGGCCACCCCAGCAAATACCACTGTTCCGGGTCCGGTGTTGCCCTCAAAGATATCGCGGGCGGTCATGTCAGCAAACCGCCCTGATCCGGCCCCGAGCGTCAGCACACCATCGAAAGGCATAGTACTGGTCGCCGACGCGAAAGACCAACTACCGGCGGCATAGAAGCTTGCCTCACCATCCGTCGACTTCACAAACAGGTTTTCGCCGCCGAGCGACACTGATATCCCGTCATTCAGGTAATGACTGAGCGCAATTCCCCAAGATATCCGATCCGGGTTGCCAAAATCCGACAGGTCGTTGAGCGACATCATGACCGTGGCCCCTACCCCGTCAAAACTGTTGCCAAAGCTGAGCCCAAGTCCCATGGCACCGTCTGATTTGGTGGTATAGGGAACGCGCGCGACGCCTCCCAGACTTGCAGAAAGCGCGGTCTTCCCCAACTGGTTCACGAAATTGGCGGGGCCGAAGCCAGACGGAATGGTCAGTTCGTGCGCCGCACCGTTGGGAAAAGCGACCTTGGCAGAGCGGTACAGATCCAGAGGGGCCTGCGGACTTGCAAGGTTGAGCGGCCCCAACGCGGCTGCCAGTTGCTTTTCAGAGGTCATGGCCGACCCAAACGAGAATTTGTGCTGGGCAACGTCCAGCTGCAGCACCCCCGCCGACAGCAACTCGTCAATATCGCCCAGCGGAATGGTAAAGCCGTTGATCGAAACCGCGTCATACGCGCCACCTGCCCGCAACGTCCCGGTATCGTTCTGAGCGGCGGCCGGAAGCGCCGACAGAAGTATCAAGGCCATCGCTAGCTGGCGCACATAGTCCTCCATCCGATGCGTCCATGCTTCATCGCCAAGCCTGCCAAGGCAAGCAAAAGTGCGTAGTCCTTTCGCTTACGCTGCTTTCTTCGCTATCTTTCAGGTGGTTAACCCGATGTGGCTTGCTTGGATTTGGGACAACTTACGCAACCAACGAAAGTTGACTGGTCCAAATTGCGGTATCCTGCGCCTCTTCTTTCCAACAGCACGTCTGCCAGGCATGCGCCCAACTATGCAGCAATGTTGACTTCCCTACCCAGCATAAAGGGCGCTGTCGCTTGTTGGAAAATCGCCTCCTTTTTTGGCGTCCGCAAAAATGAAAGTGTGGTGAATTCCTCATTAAATTGTGTTGAATCAATAACTTGAATGCGTTTTACCGCGCGGTCCATGCCCGCGCAAAACCATGTCTAGCGATATAGTCGTGGTCTGATTATTCCTGTGATTATTGAAATACACATTGACATGAAAAATGGATTCAACCCACAATATTTCAGCGGGTCGGCAGTCAAAGACCCGGAATTCAACTGGGGGTTAGGACATGTCAAAACCATGGAATTGGAAATCTGCGGCCATCGGGGCCGTGGCTCTTACTTCTGTTGCCTTCTCGGTTGCGCCGGTGTCGGCGCAAGAGTCTTCCGATCCGATCAAGATTGCTTTGTTTGACTGGACCAGCGTCAACATCAACGCGAAGATCTTGGGCGGCATACTTGAGAAGTTGGGCTACAACGTCGAATATCCGACGGGCGATTACCTTTCGAGCCTGACCACCAGCCTGACGAACGGTGATGTCGATTTGGGTGTGGAATACTGGGATACCACGGCGGGTGAGGCCATGAAGGCGTCGGAGGCGACGGGTCAGACCGAGCGTCTTGGCGAACTTGGCCCGGACGCCAAGGAAGAGTGGTGGTATCCGATGTATATGAAAGACAAATGCCCCGGCCTGCCGGATTGGCATGCCCTGCTTGAACCGGCCTGCGCCGCCGCTTTCTCCACACCGGAAACCGCGCCCAATGGTCGCTATGTCGGTGGACCTGTGACTTGGGAAGGCTTTGATGACGAACGTGTCCAGGCCCTGAAATTGCCATTCACGGTCATCCACGCCGGAACCGATGCCGCCATGTTCGCCGAGCTCGACTCGGCCTATCAGCGCAAGGCACCGATCATGCTGTGGATCTACTCCCCGCATTGGGCACCGGCCAAGTATGACGGCGAATGGGTGGAATTCCCTGAATATTCGGCCGAATGCTACACGGACCCGTCGGTCGGCGTAAATCCGGACATGGCCTATGACTGCGGCAAACCCCACGGCAAGATTTGGAAGTTTGCTTGGGCTGGCATGAAGGACAAATGGCCGGTCGCTTACAAAGTTGCCAAGGCCTACCAGATTGATACGGCCGAGTTGAACAAGATGTCAGGCGAAGTTGACCTTGACGGCAAGACTATCGAAGAAGTCGCCGCGGCTTGGGTTGATGCCAACGAAGCCAAATGGCGCGCTTGGGCCCAGTAAGCAGCATCAGTGGATAATGGAATGACAACACCTGCTCCGGGCGCGACCTCGTCGCGCCCGATCAAGATAGAGTGCCGGAACCTGTGGAAGGTCTTTGGCCAGAATGCCGCCCAGTTCATCAAGGACCGTGGCGGCATCATCAAGCCGGGCGAACTTGAGGCGGCGCATATGGTCGGCGCCGTCCGTGACGCAACGCTCGACGTCCGCGAAGGTGAAATCTTCATCGTCATGGGGCTCTCAGGTTCGGGCAAGTCGACGTTGGTGCGTTGCTTGTCGCGCCTGATTGAACCGACGGCGGGCGAATTGGAGTTTGACGGCAAGGATTTGCTGCGCGCCAACGAGGCCGAGCTTATTGAAATACGTCGTCACAAGATGGGCATGGTCTTCCAGCATTTCGCCCTGCTGCCGCATCTTAACGTGATCGATAACGTGGCTTTCCCGCTGTTCATTCAGGGGGTTGATCGTAAGGAGCGCACCGAGCGTGCCCAAGCTATGATTGACCTTGTCAGCCTCACCGGGCGTGAACGTCACTTCCCGGCGCAACTATCGGGGGGTCAACAGCAACGTGTTGGAATCGCGCGGTCTTTGGCAGTCGAACCCGAAATCTGGTTTCTGGATGAACCCTTTTCGGCGCTAGATCCTTTGATCCGGCGGGAAATGCAGACCGAGCTCATGCGCCTGCAAAGCGTGCTGAAGAAGACCATTGTGTTCATCACCCATGATTTTGACGAGGCAATCCGTCTGGCCGATCGCATCGCCATCATGAAGGACGGCAGGATCATCCAGATTGGCACTGCCGAAGAGCTGGTGAACCATCCCGCCACTGACTATGTCGCGGAATTCACCAGCGACGTGAACCGCGCCAAAGTTCTCTCCGCCCGCAGCCTGATGCGCCCGCCTTCGGACGATGCCCAACAGTTCCATCAGGTGGAAGCCAAGGCAAAGATTGCCAGCTTCGCGGCCGCTATTGTCGATTCCACGCAGCCCTTTGCCGTTGTCGATGAGAGTGGCCAAATTATCGGCGAAGTTGCCCCCCGGACGGTGATTGATCTTCTGTCCGGCAAAGACTGGAGTAGCGCGGCATGACCTTGGCAGCCGAGGCCCCTTCCAGACGCCCTTCTATCGGGAAATGGGTGGTACCCGGTACGATCATCGTGGCGCTGCTGATTTGGATTTTGGGCAGCACGTGGCCCGCTTTGGTGGAATACCCGGTCAAACTGGTGATCCCGTTCAAGGATGTGGTGACGGCCGCAATGGTCTGGGCCAAGTCCAACCTGACTTGGGCCACCAGATCGCTGTCAGCCATCATCAAGTTGCCCCTCGATTTCGCGTTCAGCCTGCTGTCGAAGGGATTCAAGTTCGGCAACGGCGACACCGCCATTTTGCTGCCGCGCCTGTCTTGGGTTGGCGTCACCTTGGTGATGGGCTGGCTGGGCTACATGTTCGGCGGGATCCGGCTGGCCCTGCTCTGCGGGCTGGGTTTCCTTGCCTTGGCGCTGTTCAATCTGTGGGACAACGCCATGCTGACGCTGGCTCTGATCGCCATCTGCGTGCCGTTTTGCGTTGCGACCGGGCTGCTGATCGGCATCCTCGGCTATTTCTCTCCGCGTCTGAACCAGCGGTTGATCATGCCGTTGCTTGACGTGATGCAGACCATGCCGACCTTCGCCTATCTGATCCCGATGCTGCTGTTGTTCGGCGCAAGCCCGGTTTCTGCGCTGCTCGCCACCGGCCTGTTTGCCACCCCGCCCATGGTGCGGGCGACAATCCTCGGTCTGGGCAAAGTCCCGCAAGAGATCAAGGATTTCGCCGATATGGCCGGTTGTACCCGGCAGCAGAAATTGTGGCGCGTCCTGATCCCTGCGGCCAAACCGACGCTGATGGTTGGCGTCAATCAAGTCATCATGCTTGCCCTTAATATGGTCATCATCTCGTCGATGATCGGCGCGGGTGGGCTGGGCTATGACGTGCTTTTGGCGCTTCGTGCGCTGAAGGTCGGTCAGGCGATGGAGGCGGGCCTTGCTATTGTCGTTATCGCGATCGTCCTGGACCGGCTAAGCCAGGCCGTGGCCCGTCAGCAGCCGAAAACGAAGACCGCCGATAGTTTGTGGCAACGTCATGCCAATCTGCTGATTATTTTGGCGATCCTGGTCATCACAACAGCTCTCAGCCTGTTCTTCCCCTATCTCGCCAGCCTGCCGAAAGAGTCGACCTTGACCACGGCAGCCTATTGGAAAGAGGGCGTCGATTGGATCGTTCAGAACGGCTACGACACCATTGAGGCGGGACGATATTTTGTCCTGCTGAACTTCCTGAACCCACTGCGCACTGTGTTCGAGTCGTTGCCATGGTTCGGGGTGCTGATCGTACTGGCAGCCTTAGGCTGGCGGTTGGGCGGGTGGACGTTGGCGCTGATCGTGACGGTCCTGTCGTGGTTTTGTGCGGCATCCGGCCTCTGGGTTCCCGCAATGCAAACCCTATATCTATGCGGCGCATCGGTGTTGGTGGCCTGTGCCTTGGGTATGCCGCTCGGCATGTGGGCCTCACGCAGCGACCGGGTACAGTCTGTGGTCCTTCCGATCATCGACGGGCTGCAGACCATTCCGTCGTTTTGTTTCATCATCCCGGTCGTCATGTTGTTCGGCATCGGCGACGTGACCGCCATGATCGCCACTGTGGCCTTCGCCATCGTCCCGTCGGTCCGCTACACCAACCACGGCATTCGTCAGGTTCCGGTCGAGGTGATTGAGGCGGGCCGCGTTTCCGGCTGCACCAAATGGCAGCTTTTCCGCCATGTCCAACTGCCGATGGCCCTGCCCGAGATCATGCTGGGCATCAACCAGACCATCCTGCTTGCCCTGAGCATGATCATCATTTGTGCGATGATCGGCACCCGCGATCTTGGGCAAGAGATTTTCAAAGCCCTTGCTAAGGCCGACTCTGGCCGCGGGATCGTGGCTGGGCTCGTCATTGCCTTCATTGGCATCATGGCCGACCGCCTTATCACCGCTTGGGTGAATTCTATGCGGGCGAAGCGAGGTGAACAGTAACCGCTATTCCAGCACCCGCAACACGACGGCTCGGCTCGGGGAGGTTCCGGCAACCCCGGGCATTGAGACATAGGACGCCGTTTCCTCGACAATCCCTAGCTGTCCCCCAGAGGCCAATTTGGCCAAGCCTTCAGCAAATCCTGCGGTCCAGATTGCTTCCTTGACGGTCAGTACAATCACCCCGCCCTTCCGGCATATCCGCACCAATTCCGGCAAGGCCTCTGCCCCGACATGGCCTGTGGTGAACACCCCGGTCGAAATGATCCCGGCAAAATAGCCATCCGCAAATGGCAGATCCCCACCCAAGGCCAGACAATGCAGGGCACTGTAGCTGCCTTTGGTGCGGGCCACGGCGAGCATACCTTCGGATATATCCAAGGCTTCGACCTCGGGATATCCCATGATCTGCAGCCAGTCGCCCAGCAGTCCCGTCCCTGCCCCGGCATCGAGAACTGGAGCGGCGCCGCGCGGCAAGTAGCGGGCCAGCAGCGCCAAACCGATCGACGGATGCCGATAGCCCGCCTCAGCCATTTCTGCGTCATAGGTTCCGGCCCAAGCGTCGTAGAGCGCCGCAACCTGTTTGGCGTCCTTCGCGTCATAGACCTGCGCCAAATGTCCGGTGTGACCATTGTCTGTCATCTGTTGACCCCTTCTGACATGCTTGCAAAACTATACGCAAAGCCAAAGGCGGTGGAACGGGCAAACGGTTCAGGGGGCAGGAATGACCGACGATATTGGAAAGTTGGTGGCAGACATCCCGGTTCTTGCCGGATTTCGTGGGCAGGCTGAGCGGCTTGGTGGGCTGACCAATCGGGTTTATCGTCTCGGCGAACATATCCTGCGGGTGCCGGGGGAAGGCACCGAAGACTATATCAATCGCGAAAACGAGGCGGTTGCCGCGCGCGAAGCCGCCCGCGTTGGTGTCAGCCCCGCTGTGGTCTTCGCGGACCCCAGAAGTGGCCTGATGGTCACGCAATTCATCGACAACGCCGCCACCATGTCGCCATTAGCATTTCAGCGCCGCCGCGGTGCAGTGACCCGGGCAGGTCAGGTGTTTCGCCGTATCCACAACTCTGACGCCCAGTTTGCCGCGCGTTTTGACCTGTTCGCAATGACCGACGACTACCTGAACATTCTTGCCACCAAGGACGTCACTCTGCCCAAAGGCTACAGGGAATTCGCCCCACAGGTCGCAAGAATACGGGCCGCGCTTGCGACCAAGCCGGTTCCCGTTGTCGCTTGTCACTGTGATCCGCTTTGTGAGAACTTCCTCGATACCGGCGACAGAATGTGGCTGGTCGACTGGGAATACTCTGGCATGAATGATCCGATGTGGGATCTGGGCGATTTGTCTGTGGAAGGGCAGTTCGACGCTGCGATGGATGACGAATTGCTGAACGCCTACTTTGGCGCGGCGCCACCGCCAGCCGATCATGGCCGAATGGTGATGTACAAGGCGATGTGCGACTACCTGTGGACGCTCTGGGGTTTGATCCAACTTGCCAACAACAACCCGGCAGATGATTTTCGCGCCTATGCCGATGGCCGTTTTGCGCGGTGCGAATCGCTTGTGGCAAGCGCGGATTTCGAAAATCACCTGCTGGCCGTGTCGTCTTCGTGATCGCATCTCTGGAAAAACTATCAATCCAAACCGGCCTGCCACGATTGGCAATTGGCTGACGGAACTCACAAGGCACGCACAACTCAGCTGCTCCAAAACCTGAGAGAACACGGCGGAAAATGTCGCGTTCAGGTAGTCCGGCTGGCCAGTGTCGGATCAACGGCACTCTCCCCCGAGACTCTTCTTTCTGGCGTCGAGCCGCAGGCAATGCCACGGGGTCCGAATTTTTTCCTTCTTTCGTGGCCACAACCTTGCTACTGTCACCCCTGCAACCCGAGTGTGGAATTTTTTTCCGCTGATTACTTTCTTCTACACTGCGGACGTTTAAGTCCGCCCCTTTACCGAGGAAACGATTATGCCCAATATTCCGGTGACATGGCTCAACGAATTCGTCGCAAATCTGACAATTGCAGGTTCGCAAAATGATCCCGACATCATCCAGCTTGCCAATGGCAACATCCTGATCTCTTGGGCGTCGAACGACGACACCGGCGTGGGATCACCGACCGGGCTCGACGTCATCGGGCAGATTTTCGATCCCCTCGGCAACCGGATCGGCACCGAAATCCGCCTGAACAACGGCTACACGATTGACGACGAATCGAACGTCGACATGGCCGCCATGACCGACGGCGGGTTCATTACCGTGTTCGAGGATAACTTCGGCGGTGTCGTCAGCCTGCGGCTGAACGAATATAATGCCGATGGCACCTTTAGCAGTTCGAGCTCAATCGAAAACGATGTCTTGAGCGCACTCCCGAACTTCCGCAATCCACATGTAGCAGTCTCCAGCACAACTTCGGCACTGATTGTCTATGAACGGGTCGGCAGCATCACGAGCACCGACACCGATATTGTAGGGCGAATCTATGACCCGTCGACCAACGCAATGGGTTCTGAGTTCAATCTGATTGCCTTTCCTGACAACTGCACCAATGCAGATGTTACCACGCTCACGAATGGCAACTACGTCATTGTGGCGCAGCGCGACAACTCGGGCGACAATGAGATCATCACTCGGATCGTGGATTCCAGCGGCACCAACGTCCAGGCCGTGGACGCCATCCCTTTGACCAGCGGCGACGGCGATAACGATTTCGATCCCTCGGTCGCAGCACTGGCTGGCGGTGGGTTCGTCGTCACCTGGAGCAACAGCGACGTCAACGACCTCGATACCGAATTTGCGGTGTTCAGTGCAGCGGGTGCCGTGGTGACCAGCAGCTTCATCAGCGGCGCAGGGGCGGCCGACAGCGATAACGAAGCTGTCGTCGCGGGCCTTGCTGATGGCAGCTTCGTCATTGCCTATGATGACGACGTGAACGATGTGCTAGAGGTCCAGCACTTCAGCGCCACGGGATCCAATCTCGGCACGTTCCAGATTTCAGCCGACGCCCCGACCAACATCGCGATAACCGATCTTGCTGACGGTCGTTTCGCGGTTGCCTGGGAGGGTAGCAACGGTACCGGTGAGATCATGACTGAAATCCTCGACACCCGGGATGCGGTCAACTCAAGTGTCTACACCCCGGACCAATGGCAGATCGGGACAGTGGGCGACGATGTCTTCACTGCAGACGGCTTTTCTGAATTCGTGCATGGTCATGACGGCAACGATACGATCACAGAATCGGGTCAGGTTCGCGAATATTACGGCGATGCGGGCAACGACACGCTTAACGTTGTCTCGCCGATCAACTCTGACCTTCATGACGGCGGCACTGGCACTGACACAATCGACTGGTCGGCTGTCGGCGAATCCGGTGCGACATTCGATTTGGCAGCGGGAACAGCCACGGATTCCGATCTCAACGTCGAGGTGATGGTCAATTTCGAAAATCTGAATGGTACCGACAATGCTGACAACATCATCGGCAGCAGCGGAAGCAACGTCTTGAATGGCAATGCCGGTAACGACAGCATTCAAGGCGGCAGCGGGACCGACACGATCCACGGCGGCGATGGCAACGACACTATCGACGGCGGCACCTTCAACGAGTTCTTTGTTCGGCGATGACGGCGATGACACCTTCCTGCAGACAGGCAGCCAGAACGCCGACAGCATCTATGGCGGCATTGGCACCGACACCTTTGATGCCAGTGCATCGGCCTTTGCGCTGCTGAACCTCAACCTCAGTACCGACGTTTACGACTGGGCCGGCTTCCTCGCAAGCGACCTCGTCTCGATTGAACATGTCATCGGATCGGACCTCAACGATCAGATGGACGCCGGGGGTACGGGCAACACGACACTGGAAGGTGGCGGCGGGGACGATACGCTGATCGGCGGGTTCAATAGCCAGTCGATCTTTGGCGGGGACGGCAACGACCTCATCGACGGCGGTTTTGCGGCAGGCTCTGCCGTCGCCGACAGTCTGGAGGGCGGCGCCGGGAGCGACACCATCACGGGCGCGGATGATGCAGACACCATCGATGGCGGCGCGGACAATGACAGCCTTGCCGGTAACGGCGGCAATGACAGCATGAAGGGTGGGGGCGGCCAAGACAGCCTGGACGGTGGGTCGGGCGCCGATACGATGGATGGCGGCGCTGGCAACGACACGTTCGCAGTTGACAGCTATTCAGACGTGGTGATCGAAGGTGGTGGCGGCGGGACCGATACGGTGCGGACCCAGCTGTCCGCGTATTCAATCTTCAACATCGGCAATGTCGAGAACCTGACTGGCACCAATAACGCTGGCGTGACGCTGACTGGCAATATCGGCGCCAATGTGCTGACAGGGGCCAATGGCAACGACAGTCTGAATGGCAGCAGCGGCAATGACACGCTGTTTGGCAACGGCGGGGATGACACCCTGGACGGCGGCACTGGCAACGACGGCATGGCCGGTGGACAGGGCAACGACACCTACTTTGTCGATAACTTCTCGGACGTAGTGGTTGAGGGGGTTGGAAACGGAACCGACACGATCGTTGCCACGATGTCCGCCTATTCGATCTTCAACGTCGCGAATGTCGAGAACCTGACCGGCACCAGCACCTTCGGCATGACACTGACCGGCAACCTGCTGAACAACGTGCTGACTGGGGGCATTGGCAATGACAGCCTGAACGGCAGCAGCGGCAATGACACGCTGTTTGGAGGGCTGGGAGCAGATACTCTGAACGGGGGCTCTGGCAATGATGGCATGGTCGGTGGACAGGGAGACGACACCTACTTTGTCGACAACTTCTCGGATGTGGTAGCAGAGAGTGGCGGAAACGGCACCGATACCATCATCGCCACGATGTCGGCCTATTCGATCTTCAACGTCGCGAATGTCGAAAATCTGACGGGGACCAGCAATGCGGGCATGACGCTGACCGGCAACCTGCTGAACAACGTGCTGACTGGGGCCAATGGCAACGACAGTCTGAACGGCAGCAGCGGCAATGACACGCTGTTCGGCAGCAACGGCAATGATACGCTGAACGGTGGCTCTGGCAACGACAGCATGGTCGGCGGTTCTGGCAACGACACCTACTTTGTCGACAACTTCTCCGACAAAGTGGTTGAGGCGGCTGGGCAAGGCACCGATACCATCATCGCCACGATGTCAGCCTACTCGATCTTCAACGTCGCGAATGTCGAGAATCTGACGGGGACCAGCAATGCGGGCATGACGCTGACTGGCAACCTGCTGAACAACGTGCT
>CAWAEL010000007.1:0-161832 GCA_963781185.1 uncultured Alphaproteobacteria bacterium | reverse complement strand
TTTCTGCGCCAATTCGGCTATTTTTTTGTAAAAAATTAAAGCATTATCGTTTTCAACAAAAAGTGCTAAGTGCGGTTCATAATCCAAAACGTTTTTCTTGATTTCTACTTTTTCAAGATCCCGAACGTACGGCGGGTTAGAAAAACAATTACATCAAACTGTTCCTGTAAATCATTTGTTTCTAGAATGTTTTGATTTTTAAAAACAACATCAACTTTGTTATTTTGTGCATTTTTTTTGGCTGTTACCAAAGCATCGACAGATACATCAAGTGCGGTAACTTGGGCGTTCGGAATATTTTTTGCTAAAGAAATTGCAATGCAACCGCTACCGGTACCAATGTCAATAATTCGCAGATTTTGATCTTTTGAAGTTTCTTTTTCACTTTCAATGATCCAATCAACTAACTCTTCCGTTTCAGGTCTGGGAATCAAAACAGCAGGATTCACCTCAAAATCTAATCCGAAAAAATTGGTTTTACCTAAAACGTACTGAACCGGAATCTCTAATTTCAGCTGCACCAAATAGGCGTTCCATTTATTCAGCTGCTCTTCAGACAGCGAAAGATCAGGATTTAAAGCTAAATCAACCCTTTTGAGCTGTTGCAAATCCTCCAAGATAATGTAAAAAAAACTCTCAGCTTCTTCAGCAGAACAAATAGGTGTTAATTCTTGAATAAAATAGGCACGATAGTCTCTGATTTTCATGGAAAGGAGGTTTGAAAAATGGGGTAATTAAGCGTTTAAATCTTTCAGCATCCAGATCGGACAACTACTGTGACCGGTGCAACCCATAGGCTCCGAAAGCGATTCAAAACCTACTTTCTTATAGAGCTTTTGAGCATCAGTCATGAACGGCATTGTTTCGAGGTAGCATTTATCAAACCCCATATTTTTAGCGCTTTGCAAACACAACAACATCATTTCGTGACCAATTCCTAATCCGCGTGTTTGTGGCAGAAAATACATTTTTTGCAATTCACAAATATTTTCGGTTTGGTTGGCCAAAGGTGCAATTCCAGCAACACCAACGATCGTGTCTTGATGTTCTACTACATAATAAACCGATCTTGGTTTACTGTACTCCTCAAACATCAAATCAAGATACGGATCCTCGTAAGCAGTACCTACTTTTGGGATGTTCATTTCGTCAAAAATAGCACGGATTAGTGCTGCAACAGCAGGATTATCTTGCTTTTCAATCTTTCTGATGGTGTAATTTTCCATTTTATGAGCCAATTATTTATTGGCAAAAATAGAAATACTTTATGACAAATTTTTGAATACTTCAAAACAAAAACATCCGCTGAAAAATTAGTACTTTTGCACCGTGAACAAACATGAAAAATACATACAGCGTTGCATCGAATTAGCCAAAAATGGCTTGGGTACGACCTACCCAAATCCTTTGGTAGGAAGTGTAATTGTGTACAATGATACTATTATTAGCGAGGGTTGGCACCAAAAAGCGGGACAAGCTCATGCCGAAGTAAACGCCATTGCATCTGTAAAAGACAAAAGCTTGCTTGCAAAAGCGACTATTTATGTTAGCTTGGAACCTTGCAGTCATTTCGGAAAAACACCTCCTTGCAGTGATTTGATTGTGAACACTAAAATTCCGAACGTCGTGATCGGAACAGTAGATCCTAATGCAAAAGTAGCCGGGAACGGAATTAAGAAATTGGTTGAAAACGGCATTAATGTCACTGTTGGGATATTAGAAAAAGAGTGCAACGAATTGAACAAGCGTTTTTTTACTTTTCACCAAAAAAAACGACCTTTTATAATCTTGAAATGGGCACAAAGTCGTGACGGCTTTTTGGCGCCTTTGCAAAAAGAAACAACTGCACCTGTTTGGCTTACTTCTGATCATTCAAGACAATTAGTTCACAAATGGCGAACAGAAGAACAAGCGATAATTGTTGGTGCACAAACGGTATTGGATGACAATCCAAAACTCAACGCCAGAGATTGGTTTGGTTTACAACCTACGCGAGTAGTTATTGACCCAAACAATCGAATTTTAAGTTCAAGTGCTTTGCTTAACGACCAGCAAAAAACAATTGTCTTTACTCAAAATCAAAACCGACAAAACACAGAAAACACCACTTACGTTACGATTGATTTTAATCAAAATAGTGTAGCACAAATGATGCAGCATTTATATGAGCAAGAACTACAATCGGTAATCATTGAAGGCGGAAGACATACTTTGCAAGCCTTTATTTATTGTGGTATATGGGACGAAGCGCGTATTTATACCAGCAAAACACTTTTGGGCAATGGAATAAAAGCACCCTCTTTTCCTTATTTTAGCTCAACCGAACAACAAATAGGAACTGATCAACTTGTAATTGTTAGCAATCATGATTCAATCGATAGTATTTGATTTTGGCGATATTTTTATCAATTTAGATAAACAAGCCACTTTAAGCGCTCTAGAAAAACTAGGCTTACAAGAATGGAATACTGCTCTTGACGAACTTAATGAACAGTTTGAACGTGGCGAAATATCACGAAACGCATTCTTGCAAGGATTACAACAGCAACTGCCCAATGCAACTCAGGAGCAAATATTGGCGGCATGGAATGCTGTGTTGCTAGATTTTCCAAAACACCGCTTGACCTTTTTACAAGAGCTGTCTAAAAAATACCGTTTGTTTTTATTGTCGAATACCGATTCCATTCATATTTCACATTTTGAACAACAAAACGGAAAATCCTTTTACAAAGCTTTTTATAATTGTTTTGAAAAAGTTTATTTTTCATTTGAAATGGGCATGCGCAAACCAGATTCAGCGATTTATCAACGTGTGCTTGATGAGCAAAAACTTGACCCTGCAACCGTTTTATTTGTAGATGACAAAAAAGAAAATACCGATGCTGGGGCAAAGCTAGGAATCAAAGTGTGGAATTTACAAGTGGGCCAAGAAGATGTTACGGAACTTTACGAAAAAGACCTACTTTAAAAGAATACATTTCGAATTTATAACTACACCAATCACACTTCGTTGAAAGATACCTACCTCACTATTGCCAATCCTACTGAAGAAATTCTGTTTAAAGAAAAAAACAGTAAATTTTACGGATACGCTTTTCCAATGACACATGAGGAAGAGTTAAAACCGATACTTGAAACCCTACGAAAAACACATCCACAAGCCGGACATTTCTGCTACGCCTACCAGCTTGGAACCGAACAAACTACCTACCGCGCTAATGACGACGGCGAACCAAGTAATACCGCAGGAATGCCAATTTATGGTCAAATTCAGTCTTTCGGCTTAACTAATGTACTTGTTGTTGTAGCTCGAATTTATGGTGGAGTAAAATTGGGTGTAGGCGGATTAATTTCAGCCTATAAAACCACAGCGCAAGAAGTTTTAAAAGAAGCCAGCATCATCGAAAAAACAGTCGATAGCGAATTTATAATCGAATTTGACTACCAAAACATGAACAAAGTCATGCGCGTGATAAAAGAAAAAAAACTAGAAATTGTAAATCAAGAGATGAAAATAAATTCCGAAACAGATGCGCCATTAGGTGTAATTACGATAAAAACACGCAAAAAAAATGCCGAAATTATTTTCGACATTTTTAATTCTATGTTTGAAATAGAAATCAAATCCCTTTGTTAAAATCTCAATTAAAAAGATTTATTTTTTGAAATTAACAAAAAAAAGTAGCCTTATTCCATTTTATTCAACAACTCCGAAATATATGTTGGAGGACTAATTGGTTTTCCAGTTTTCATGTCTACAAATACTAGAATTGAATTCCCAGTTGTTAATAACTCTGCCTTTTCATTATAGAGTTCATAGTCAAATTCTATCTTCACAGACGACATTTGCTTAAGGATCGTTTTTAAGGTCAACAACTCATCATAACGAGCTGGCTTCTTGTAATTCATAGTCAAAGAAACAACAGGAAGCATAACCCCATTCTCTTCCATCCACTTATAAGAAATCCCTTTGTTTCTAAGCCATTCAACCCTACCGATCTCAAAATATTGAGCGTAATTACCATGATAAACTACTCTCATTTGATCGGTTACTAGCGCGTGGGATGCCGATCTCGCCGTAGAACTTGAGGCGCTCCTCCAGCCACTCGTCGGTCAGGCGCAACCCGTCCTCGGCCCGGTCAGAAGAACTCGATCTCCATCTGCTCGAACTCGCGGGAGCGGAAGGTGAAGTTGCGCGGGTTGATCTCGTTGCGGAAGGCCTTGCCGATCTGGGCGATGCCGAAGGGCACCTTCACGCGCGTGGAATCGAGCACGTTTTTGAAGTGCGCGAAGATCGCCTGCGCGGTCTCCGGGCGCAGGTAGGCGATCGGTCGCCGGTTGGCGCCGATGTTGGTCTGGAGCATCAGGTTGAACTCGCCCGGCTCGGTCAGCAGGCCGCCGTTCTCGGGGTTGAAGGAAGTGCTGCCGGTGAGCTTCGCGGCGGTCTTCGGTCAGCTCTGCGAGCTTGTTCCTTCGGGAGTGTCTTGTCCGGCATGTGGTCGGCGTAGAATTTCCGCGCCGTCTTGTGGGACTTGGTGAGTTCAGCGAGCGGCTGATCCATGCCAACGGGTACAGCATGTCGGTCGCCTATGAGGGGGCTGAGGCCTGTATTGCGCGAATCGCCAAGGTCGAGGGGCCGGTGACAGAGCAGCGGCGGGTGCTGGGGTAGACGGGCCTTACCCGATCAGGAATTGGCCGTGGTCCAGCGTCAGGCCCCGGCCCAGATCGGCGATGGCGGTTGCCGCCTCTCCACCCTTGCCATCGGCGTCGAACAGCAAGAGCCCGGTCTTGCTGTTGTAGATCAGATGGTCGTTGGCATCGCGCGCCGCCGTCCCGATACGCAATTCGCCTGCGGTGACGGTGTCGCCCAGCGGTGCGAAATAGCTGGCATTGTGCAGCAGAATACGGTCCTGCGCGGTAAAATCGGTGACATGGTCCTGCGCGTCCGCGCCGGGGTTGCCGCCGAATACAAAGGTGTCGTGACCTGCGCCGCCGGTCAACACGCTGGCGCCGCCGCCCTTGATCGTGTCATTGCCACCGCCGCCGGAAATCGTATCGCCATGACCGCTGCCGGTCAGGGTGTTCGCGGTCTTCGATCCGATGAGCTTTGAGCCTGATGTGCCGTAGTAGAGGTCCACCGACTCGATCTCTTTCACCCGGACCCGCAGGCCAGTGTCGGTGATCAGGCGGCCACTCGCGAGGTTGATCACCGCGCTGGTCCAGTCGGCGAAATAATCGCCCGCCTTCAGCACGTCATGGCCGCTGCCGCCCTTGATCGTGTCATGGCCAGACCAGTATTCCAGCGTGTCGTTGCCGCTGCCGCCCAGCATCAGATCGTCGCCATAATCGTCTTGCAGCAGGTCGTCGCCGTCGCCGCCGATCAGCGTGTCATTGCCGGTTCCGGCATTCAACCGGTCGTCGCCGCCACGACCGTTGAGCGAGTCATTGCCAGAAGATGAGGTAAAGTATTCGGACTGGTTGCTGCCCAGCAGGGTGTCATTGCCATAGGTGGTCGAGATTTCCTCGACCCCCGTAACCTGCAGGACGCTGCTGTAGACCCGGTCCAGTTCGGAATTGTAAAGATCGCCCTGCCCGGTCTTCAGATCCAGCCGCAGGGCATAGATGATGCCCGAGGGATGGTTCTGGTAGTCGCTGTAATCGTAGAAAACCTTGTTGTAATACAGGTGATCCGTGCCGGAGCCGCCGTTGACCACGCTAAGCCCTTTGCTGGTGACAAAGAACCCATCGTCCCCCGCGCCGCCATACAGGCTGTCGTTGCCGTCGTCCAAGCCGCCGCTGAGGTAGTCGTCGCCGCCGCGTCCGTCCACGATGTCGCTGCCATCGCCGCCATCGAAGATGTCATCCCGGCCGCTGCCACGAATCGTGTCGTCCCCGTCCGAGCCCTCCCAATACTCGATAGAGGTATAGTGGTCGCCGACCGCGCCGCCGCCAAAGGTGCCGGTCTTCAGGTCGATCAGCACCGGCTGGCTCTCATACTCAAAGCTGACGGTATCATTGCCGCTGCCGCCGTTGATCGTATCGGCCCCGGTTCCCCCGCGCAGCAGATCGTCGCCCGCGCCGCCGGTCACCCGATCGTCGCCAGCACCGCCGTACAGCGAGTCGTCCCCATCGCCGCCACTGACCCTGTCATTGCCATCGAGGCCCGAGATGTACCCGCCCGTATTCAGCGCCGTCAGCCGGTCGCCAAAGGCAGACCCTTCCAGCGCGGTGATCTTGATCAGCACGTCCCCCCGCGCATCGCCGCCGCTGGCCGTGCCCATCGCAAGGTTGATGCGGACGGCCGCACCCGAAGTGGCATAGGTTATGGTCGTCAGGCCGCCGTTGCCGATGATCGTATCGGCACCGCTGCCCCCAGCCGACTCTCCAGAAAAGCCCGACAGTGTCAGGTGGTCGTCGCCCCTGCCGCCAAACATATTGGCGTGCGAGCGCCCGGCGATCAGCACGTCGTTGCCATCACCGCCGTAAAGCATGTCGGTGTGTTCGTTATTGACGACGCCGTTGCCGTTCAGCGTATCGTTGCCGTTGCCACCGTAGATGGTGTCGCCATGCAGCGAGCCGACGAGGCTGTCATTGCCGCCAAAGCCAAAGATCACATCGCCGAATGCGTCGCGCAAATCGTCCAGACTGCCGGTGAAGCCGACGATTTGGTCAGTCTCGGGGTCAAGAATGTCATTGCCGGATGTGCCGGAAAAGCTGGTCATGGCGGGCCTCATACAATGGGGAACGTGGAAGGGCGGGCTGTTTGGGCGGAAAGGGCGGTTTTGGCGAAAGTGAATATGTCCGACATGGCATGCCCGAAATTTGGCCGCCACTTGACGGAAATATCGGCAATTCCTGCGCGCCGATCAAGTCATTATCGACTCGAACGGCGTTTGGCCGGAATCGGATGCCTGATTCTGGATTTCCTGCGTTGGCAGCCTGACAGGGCTAGTTCACCTGACGGATCGTCTTGATTTCAAGCACTTGCAGCACGCGGGCCAGATCGTGGCCACGGCGCAAGATGTGGCCATCGACGGCCACCACTGAATACATCCCCTGTTTCATCCGCAGTTTGGGGCGCTTTTCCACCCGGTACAGCGGGAATTCGGCGGTCCGGCGGAAGATTGAGAACACGGCGAGGTCACGCAGGGTCGACAGGCCGTAATCGCGCCATTCGCCCAAGGCGACCATGCGGCCGTAGACGGCGAGGATTTTGGCCAGTTCGTGGCGATCAAAACAAACCTGCTCAGGCAGGCGGTCGGACAGGGTGAAAGGGGTCGGCGTTTGGACCGTCATAAAGGGCAGATTACGCCGCAGGCGTCACAAATCAAGCCCGCAAATCGGTCTGTCAGTGCTGGCCTGCAACCCTGGGTTACTGCGTCGCGATTTGGTCGTGAAAGGACCGATGCAATGCCGCAGTTGCGCCCCTTCACCGCCTTGGTTCGGGGCGAGAAGGGATGACCGAACGCAGGAACCGGCGCGGCGGGTCTTAGCCCCCACCCAGCCCGCTGCGACGGCGACTGCTGTAAAGAAGGCCTCCGTCCAGAAGGACGGGGGCCTTTCGTTTCGTGGGGTGCAGGATGAAATCGGCGGGCCCGCTGCCCGCCTGAAAGCCAACTGGGCGTGGGAATAGCGCAGGCCGGGATGCCTACGCGAGGTCATCCCGACAGTCGCCCCGTGCCGGGTTACAGCAGCCCGTCGACCAGTTTCAGGACTCCGGTCTCTTTGCCGCGCCAGTTCTTCTGGACCGAGTTCAGCCGTTTGCGGGTGTAGGTGTGATCCGCGTCCAGCACGCCGAGTTTGACCAGCAGTCCCGCCATCATGGCATCTGACGCGCGGTACCCGCCATCGGTGATCTTCAGCGCGATGCCCAGCTTCTGCTCTGGCAGAATCGCGATATGGACCGCCTCTGCCCCGCCTTTCAGCGTCACCTTGCCATCCATCGCGCGCATGATCTCGGTGTCAAAGGCGCGGTCGCCGGCGATCAGTTCGGGGTAGGTTGCCATCGCGCGGGTCAGGCGGTGCATGGCGCGGTCGCGTTTGTCGCCCGTGCCGGTGGCGCCCGCAAAGGCCCCCATCGCGCGGCCAAGACCATGCAGGGAGGTGGCGAAATTGGGGGCAGAACAGCCGTCGATGCCCCAGCCAGAGGACACCTCACCCGTCACCTCTTCAAACGCCTGTTTGATCTGCACTTGCAGCGGGTGGTCAACCTCAGTGTATTCGGCATCGCCTTTCAGGTGCTGGTTCATCGTCAACATGCCGGAATGCTTGCCCGAGCAGTTGTTGTGATACTGACAGGGGGATTCGTCGGATTTGATGAGGCGGTTGCGTTCGACCTTGTCATTCGGCTCATGCGAACCGCAGCGCAGATCGCTTTCGCCCATGCCCAGACCCTCTAGCCAAGTCCGCGCCAAGGCGACATGCATACCAGAGCCCCAATGGCTGGCGCAGGCAAAGGCGGCATGGGCTTCGGTAAGCCCTGCGGCGTCAAAAGCACCGCTTTCCATCAACGGAAGCGCCTGAATCATCTTGCAGGAAGAGCGGGGGAAGATGATTTCCGCCGGGTTGCCCCAGCTTTCCACGATCTCGCCTTTTTCGTCGCAAATCACGGCATGGCCGGTGTGGGTGCTTTCCAACAGCCCGCCGCGCCAAAGCTCTGCCATCGGAACAGCTGCCTGATTGGTCATTTTACGCCTTCCTTCATCAACATTCAGCGATTTTCAGCCCATAGGGGTTTCGCAAAACAGTCATTATCGGTTATGGAAGGGATATCGAGTAGGAATGTCCCGCGCCACAGGAAAAACCCGCAAGTAAGCGGTGTCGGGCGGCGGGCAGGCAGAGGCGGCTGGAGGCTGAGAAACATGACAAGCTGGATGATGCGGGCAGCAATGGTCGCAAGCATAATCGGGACAGGTCTGGCGGGAACGGCAGGCAGCAGTTTCGCGCAAACCACTGGACAATCGGACAATCTCGTCGCGACGAAGACCGATTGGAGCGTCTTTACAGAAGAGAAGCCCAAAGAGTGCTGGGGCGTGTCCAGCCCCAAGGAAACCCTCAACACCCGCGACGGCAAGCCGGTGTCGGTCAAGCGCAGCGATATCCTGCTGTTCGTGACCTTCCGGCCCGGTCAGGGCGGCGGAGAGACCTCTTTCACCGGGGGCTATCCGTTTGCGGGCGGCTCGACGGTGTCGATGAATGTTGATGGCACCAAGTTTGAACTGGTGGCGGATGGCGAATGGGCGTGGGCGGCAAATGCCGACGACGATTCCAAGCTGCTGGCAGCACTACAGAAGGGCCAGTCGGCCATTTTGACCGGACATTCGTCCAAGGGCACCCAGACGCAAGACACCTTCAGCCTGCGCGGCTTTACCGCCGCGATGACCGAGGCGGCGTCACGCTGTAAGTAAGTACGCGGGCGAGCCGGTTCGATTCAAGGCAGGCGCAGTCGAATGCGTCGTCTGAAACTTCTCCGGGCGCGACCGATACCATCCGCTAGTAATACAGCGCGATGTCTTGCCAGACCAGTGTCGGGTGACCGACAAGATGCGAACTGAACCGCGGCCACGGCGACGCGCTGCCATCTGCGTCAAAGTACAGATTTCCGCTTGTCGGTGTCGTAGATCACGATCTGCGAAGCCGTCAGCGCCTGTGTCTGCCCCGCCCCTGACGGAAGCCTTCCGGAAGCTGGGTGGCGTCCTGTGACGTGGCGAGCAGATAACCGCTGATACGATCTTGTCGACTGCCGGCGGTGAAATCCGTGACATGGTCGGTATCCTGACCGAATTGGATGGAAGCCGCCGAAAACGAAATAGTCAGCCCCGCGCCGCCAGTCAGCGTGTCAGACTGCTACCGCCAAGCGCAGGTCTGCCGTCGCCGCCAGACAGCCTGTCTCGCCATCGCCACCATATCAGCGTATCATCGCCGCCGCCGCCGAAACCGAGTCATTGCCGTCGTCGCCCCAGATCACATTGGCATGGGCATTGCCGGTCACCTGATCGCGCCGAATCTGCTGCCAACCGGTCCTTCAAACCCGTCGCATTTTCCACATTGCCGTAGCCGTCGTCCTGATCACCTGGCCCGCGCCTTGGCCCGATGTTACCACGATGCCATGTCCCGTGATCTGTCAACCGTCCCAAAGTCCAGGTCATCGGTTCCGGCGCCCCCGACAACCCAGTACCCGGCTCCGCCGCTGTCGAACGTATCGTCGCCCGCGCCGCCTAAAGACCGGTCCTTGCCCGTCACCGCCGAAAAGGTTGTCGGCGCTCGCACCTCCCACCAAAATCGTTGCCGTCGTTGCCACAAAATCCATCAGCTGCCGAACCGCCATGAAGCTGTCGTTGAAGCGCGTGCCATAAAAGCCGAGGTGACATTAACACCCTTCAGCATTGCCAAAACCGTCATCGAGAATTTGGCTGGTGGCAGCGGTCAGATCGACCGATGCGCCTGTGGCCACCCTGTCGGCGGACCAGAAAGCAACGATGGCGCCGCACCCCGCGACTCGTACTGGTCCGTCCCGTGCCGCCATCCATCAGGGTGTGCCAACTGCCCGTCAGGCTGTCATCGCCGCCCCGCCGAACACGGTGTCGTCGCGCACTGGTCCAGAACGTGTCATTGCCGTCGAGCAGGTGGAAAGTCGTTCTGTCGAATGGATCAGAGTGGTGCTGCCCACGGTCACCTGATCGGCCGTTGCTGGTCTCGATCACCTCGATCGAGGTCATGGACCCATCGGGCGACCCGAACCGTCGTCGGTCACAATCGGGAAGCTAGACGTGGCTCCACAGATCACGACAAGGTGCTGCTGTGGTCCGCAAAGGAGACGCCATCCCGACCATCGCCACCGTAGTAAGTGTCATAGCCATTGCCGCCATAAAACCAGTCGTCACCAGCACCGCCATAGAATGTGTCATTGCCAGAGTGAGCCCGTCGATAGGTGCGGTCATAGTCGGTCCCCCTGATGACGTCGTGACCTGATCGCAGATCGGCATAAAGCGTCTCCATGTCCGGGGTCGAAATGTCGGCAGCGTCATGGGTCTGGCCAAGGCCCAGCGTTCATAGCGGGTCAATCGCTGTCGCACGCCCGGTGTAATGGGCCAACTGGTTCTTGTCATTGGACGGTTCGAGGTCGAGCGGACCTTGCCGCCGGTCGGCAAGCCAGGAGTCGTCATTGGAACCCGGTCCCGTGAAGGGTGACATGAACCCATTGGCCGACAGGTATTGCGAGTTCTGTTGCAGAGTGCGCGGGACGTGCCACCCGCAACTGTCGGAATAGGAATTCCAGACAGTTTGCTAAGGAACTTGAAAATCGCCAAGGAGTCTTCCTCTCACAATGCACAACTCGCCATGCGGGGCACCTACGGCCGGCTGCACAGATCACGCGTCTGCCTTCGGCAAGTCAAGTGCCTGCGTGATCTGCCTTAGCGGGAATTCAGCGCCCGCTCTTTGCATTTGCGGCAATGTACCCTATATCGGCACGTTGACCCGGAGAACCGCCATGACTACTGCCCCCATTACCCAAGACGTGCTGACCATTCCGCGCAAGCTGCCTGAAGGCGGCAAGACCAATCTGGTGGGGCTGACCCGTGACCAGATGCGCGATGCGTTTCTGGCGGCGGGGACGGCGGAGAAGCAGTTGAAGATGCGGGTGGGGCAGGTCTGGCAGTGGATCTACTACTGGGGCATCCGGGATTTTGAGCAGATGACCAATCTGGCCAAGGATTACCGCGCCCTGTTGGCTGAGAATTTTGTGGTGGAATTGCCTGAGGTCGTCACGCGGCAGGTGTCAGACGATGGCACCCGCAAATATCTGGTGCGGATCGCGGGCGGGCATGAGGTTGAGGTGGTCTATATCCCCGAAACCGACCGTGGGACGCTGTGCATCTCTTCGCAGGTCGGTTGCACTTTGACCTGCAGCTTCTGTCATACCGGCACGCAAAAGCTGGTTCGCAATCTGACCGCGGGTGAGATTGTCGGGCAGGTGATGCTGGCGCGGGACGATCTGAACGAATGGCCGGTCAAGGGTGCGCCCAAGCCGGACGGGCGGCTGATATCCAACGTCGTTCTGATGGGCATGGGTGAGCCGCTCTATAACTTCGACAATGTCCGCGATGCGATGCGGGTGGTGATGGACGATGAGGGGATCGCGCTGGGTCGCCGCAGGATCACTCTGTCGACCTCTGGTGTGGTGCCGGAAATCGCCCGGACCGCGACCGAGATTGGCTGTCTGTTGGCCGTCAGCTTCCACGCCACCACGGATGAGGTGCGCGACACGCTGGTGCCGATCAACAAGAAATGGAACATCGCGACGCTGCTGGACGCGCTGCGAGAGTATCCGGGGCTGTCAAACTCTGAACGGATCACGTTTGAATATGTGATGCTGGATGGCATCAATGACACCAAGGAAGACGCCTATCGGTTGGTTGAGTTGATCAAGGGCATCCCCGCCAAAATCAACCTGATCCCGTTCAACGAATGGCCCGGTGCGCCCTATAAACGGTCGTCTGGCAACCGAATTCACGCGTTTGCCGACATAATCCACAACGCGGGCTATGCCAGTCCGATCCGCAAACCACGCGGCGAAGACATCATGGCGGCCTGCGGACAACTGAAATCTGCGAGTGAAAAACAGCGCAGGTCCGCACACAAATCGGTGCCCGTTGGCGAATAAACTTTCCAAACGAGGTCAAAGGGTCCATTATGTCTGACAGAACCGGGCGCAGATCCCGGCACCCAGAGAGTGAAGCCCGTACCTTGAGTTCCGCCTTCCGCTCGACCCTCCTTATGCAAAACGCAAAGGCTCCTGCATGACAATAGAGACTGAGACCGGGTTGTCCCGGCAAGAAAGCGCACGCCAATGGGTGTTGAAGCTGGCGCGCTACCGCGAGCCTTCAACCTGGCGCAGCATATTCGAGCTGGCGGTGACACTGGGTCCATTCTTGCTGCTGTGGGGATTGGCCTGGGCCGCGCTGTCGGTCAGCCCGTGGCTGAGCCTTGCGATTGCCGTGTTGAACGGCGGCTTTCTGGTGCGGATCTTCATCATCCAGCACGATTGCGGCCACGCGTCCTATTTCAGCAACCGCACCGTGTCGGATTGGGTGGGGCGCGCGCTGGGTGTGCTGACGCTGACGCCCTATGATGTGTGGAAGCGGACCCATGCGATCCACCATTCGCATCACGGCAATCTGGACCACCGCGGCATCGGCGATGTGATGACCCTGACGGTTGAGGAATACCGCGCGCGCAGCGTGTGGGGGCGGCTGATGTACCGGCTGTACCGTCATCCGGTGACGCTGTTTGTGCTTGGCCCAAGCTATATCTTCATCCTGCAGAATCGCCTGCCGGTGGGTCTGATGCGGTCGGGCTGGCGGTTCTGGATTTCGGCGATGGGCACCAATGCCTTCATCGCGATTGTGGTCGGCCTGATCCTGTGGCTCGGCGGGCTGATGCCGCTGCTGCTGATCTATATCCCGACTTCGGTTATCGCGGCGACCATTGGGGTCTGGCTGTTCTACGTGCAGCACCAGTTTGAAGAGACGCACTGGGAAAAGGGCGAAGAATGGCAGATCCATGATGCGGCGCTGGAAGGCTCTTCGCATTACATGCTGCCGGCGCCGTTGCAGTGGATCACCGGCAATATCGGTGTGCATCATGTGCACCACCTGTACAGCCGCATCCCGTTCTACCGACTGACCGAGGTGCTGCGCGACCACCGCGCCTTGGCTGAGGCGCAGAAGCTGACGATCCGCGAATCACTGGCCTGTGTGAAGTTGAACCTGTGGGACGAAAAGACCCGCAAACTGGTCAGCTTCCGACAGGCGCTACAGGGCTACGGCCCGGCCTGAAGCGAATACGACCATCAAGCACGCCCGCTTTCTTCGCTTAACCAGCGTGGAGGGCGGGCGTTTGACTAGGATGTGCCGTGGATCAGCGCGCTAGGTCGCCTCGGCCACTGGCACTTTGTCCAGCCGCGCTGCCAACAGGCGGGCGAAGTGGATCAGCAGTTGGTTCACCAAGATCGACAGCAACGCCCCAGCCACCACCAGATCGCGCGCGGTGGAGGGGATGATTTCAAGATCCACCGACATGCCGATCAGGATGAACGAAAACTCACCGATCTGGGCCAGACTGACGGCCAGAAACAGCGCGTTGGATTGGGTGTGGCCAAAGACGCGCAGCACGCCCCATGCGGCTGCGGTCTTGATGATCAGAATGATAAGCAGCGTCGCAAGCAGCGCCACAGGCTCATTCCACAGCACGGCGGGGTCGAACAACATGCCGACCGACACGAAGAACAGCACGGCAAAGGCGTCGCGCAGCGGCAGGGTGTCTTTCATCGCCTGATTGGCCAGCGTCGATCCGGCCATCACCATGCCAGCAAAGAACGCCCCCAGCGAGAAGGTGACGCCGAAGAACAGCGCTGAGCCATAGGCGACCCCAAGGGCGATGGCGAGGACGGCCAGCCGGAACAACTCACGTTGCCCGGTATGGGCGACATAGTGCAGCACCCAAGGGATCACCCGCGACCCGACCAGCAGCATCAGCGCGACAAAGGCGGTGATTTTGGCGCCGGTGGTCAGCAGGGTGGCCCAGATCGGCGCGATGCCCATGCGGGCGACCTCTGTCGCGGCACCGGGCTCCAGCGGGGCCTGTTCGCCGCCCAGCAGCCCGGCCAGCGGCGGGATGGCGACCAGCACCACAACCATCACCAGATCCTGCACCACCAGCCAGCCAAGGGCGATGTTACCCTCATTCGTGCCCAGCATTTTGCGCTTGGTCAGCAGCCTGAGCAGCACCACGGTTGAGGCGACCGACAGCGACAGGCCAAAGATCGCCCCCGCGCCCCAGCCCCAACCCAGCGCCCAGCCAATGCCAAGACCCGCAACCACCGACAGCACGATCTGCGCCATTGCCCCGGCCAAAGCGATGCCGCGCACGGCCATCAGATCGGTCAGCGAAAAGTGCAGGCCGACCCCGAACATCAGCAGGATCACCCCGATTTCAGACAGTTGTGAGGCGAGGCTGATGTCGGCCACATAGCCGGGGGTGAACGGCCCGACCGCGACCCCGGCCAGAATATAGCCCGCAATCATCGGCAGGCGCAGCCGGTGTGCCAGCAGGCCAAAGATGAAGGCCAGGCCAAGGCCTGCGACAATGGTAGCAATCAGGGGTGCTTCGTGTGCCATGGTGCTAGGGTAAGGCCCCCGCTGGTCGCCGCAAGACGCCAAATCATCCGCCGTGGTCACAATTTCCGGCGTTAGATTTCAATCTGTTACGATTTTGTCGGCGCGGCCCCGGTTGACCGCGTCTGCCGTCCTGTTACCCCTGTTTCATGTCCCGCCCCATGCTTGCAAACCCAGCTGCCCGCCGCCTGTTTCTGGACCGTCACGCCTTGGCTGAGGCGCCTGTCGGGCCGGCCACCGGGGCCGATCTCGCGGCGTTGATCGACCGCATCGGTTTTGTCCAGACTCGACAGCATCAACACGGTCGAGCGGGCGCATCACATGATCCTGTGGAGCAGGCGGCAGTCCTACAAGCCTGAGGCGCTGAAACGGTTGCATGAGGTCGACCGCGCGGTGTGGGAGCATTGGACGCATGACGCCTCTATCCTGCCGATCCACCTGCATCACTATTGGCAGACCAACTTTCCGCGCCGGGAAGAGCGGATGCGGGCGAGTTGGGGCAAGTGGTTCCGGCCGGGCTATGAGCCGCAGCTCGAGGCGATGTTGGCGCGGATCGCGGCTGAGGGGCCGGTCAGCACATCGGATGTCGGTGAGGGTGAGGCGCGGGGATCGGGCGGGTGGTGGGACTGGAACCCCTCCAAAACCGCGCTGGAATGGTTGTGGCACACCGGCAAGCTGGCGGTGACGCGGCGGGATGGGTTTCAGAAGGTCTATGATCTGACTGAGCGGGTGATCCCTGAGGCGCATCGGCAGGCGTTGCCGCATACGGATGAGGTGATCGACTGGGCCTGCAATGCGGCGCTGGACCGGTTGGGCTTTGCCGATGCGTCGGAGTTGCGGGCCTATTGGGCGCTGATTACGCCGGGCGAGGCGAAGGCTTGGGCTGCGGCGGCATTGCAGCGCGGTGAGGTGGTGGAGATTGAGGTTGCGGGGGCGGATGGCTCAGTGAAGCGGTCCTTGGCGCGGCCTGATGTGTTGCAGGCGGCCAGTGCGGCACCGGAGCCGGGCGGGCGGGTGCGGATCTTGTCGCCGTTTGATCCGGCCCTGCGCGACCGTAGCCGGGCGGAGTTTCTGTTTGGCTTCACCTACCGGATTGAGGTCTTCGTGCCCGAGGCGAAGCGGAAATATGGCTATTATGTCTTTCCGGTGCTGGAGGGGGATCGGCTGATCGGGCGTATTGATGCCAAGGCGTTTCGGGACGCGGGCGCGCTCAGGGTCAAGGGGTTCTGGCCTGAGGTTGGGGTGAAGATCGGGGCCGGGCGGTTGGCGCGGTTGGAGGCCGAGGTGGACCGGCTGGCGCGGTTCGCGGGCTGTGACCGGGTGGAGTTTCTGGACGGCTGGCTGCGCGAGACTTTGGGTTAAGGGCGGCGGTGTCCACATGTGGACACTTTGGGGAATGACGGAATATCAGTGGGTTGGCGAATTCAGTTAACCGCTTGGAAAGGTTTGGGACGGCATGAACGGTGCGGAATCTTTGGTTGAGACGTTGCTGGCCTCTGGCGTGGACACGGTGTTCGCCAATCCCGGCACGTCAGAGATGCATTTCGTGGCGGCGCTGGACCGTCAGCCACAGATGCGCTGCATTCTGTGTCTGTTTGAGGGGGGCACCTCGGGCGCTGCGGATGGCTATTACCGGATGTCACGGCGGGTGGCGGCGACCCTGCTGCATCTGGCGCCGGGGTTCGGCAATGCCTTTGCCAACCTGCACAACGCCCGCAAGGCCTATAGCGGCGTGGTCAATGTGATGGGCGAACATGCGAGTTATCACCTGCGCTATGAAAGCCCGTTGAAGGGCGACACGGTGGGGATTTCGCAGGCGGTGTCGCATTGGACGCGGGTTTCGGGCGATGCGGTGCAGGTGGCGGGTGATGGGGCGGATGCTGTGACGGCGGCGCGGTCGCTGACCGGGCAGATTGCGACGCTGATCCTGCCCGCCAATACCGCGTGGGAGCCTGCTGAGGCGGCAGCGGTGGCGGCACCCCCGCCAGCATTGCGGCGGCCAGTGATGACGGCGGTTGAGGCGGCGGCACTCGCGCTCAGCCGACCGGGGGCGGCGTTGATGGTGGGCGGGCCGGCTTTGTATGACGGGACGCTGGCGTTGGCCGCCGGGATTGCCCAAAAGACGGGCTGTCGGTTGATGGCACCGTTCTTTGCGGCGCGGACGCGGCGGGGGGCGGGGTCGGTCATGATCGAGCGGCTGGCCTATGAGGTGGACCGCAATCTGGCGATCATGGCCGAGGTTTCGACGCTGGTCCTGCTGGGCGCGCCACGTCCGACGGCGTTCTTTGCCTATCCGAACAAGCCCAGTCTGAATGAGGCACCGGGGACGGCGGTGCTGGAACTGTGCAGCATCGAGATGGACACGGGCTGGACCCTGCAAGCCTTGGCTGAGGCGGTGGGGGCGGTTGCGGACCCTGCGGTGGTGCCGCTGGCGCTGCCCGACCTGCCGCAGGGGCCGCTGACGCTGGACCGGGTGGGGGCGGCGATCGCGAATCTGATGCCGGAGGATTGCGTGGTCATCAATGAGGCGGTGACCTCTGGTGCGCCGATTGCAGCCGCCTTGGCGCAGGCGCGGGGCCATGACTGGTTGCCGACGATGGGCGGGGCGATTGGCGCGGGCTTGCCGACGGCGGTGGGGGCGGCTGTGGCCTGCCCGGACCGCAAGGTGCTGTGCCTGTCGGGTGACGGGTCAGCGATGTACACGCTGCAATCGCTGTGGACGATGGCGCGGGAGGGGTTGGACGTGACGGTCGTGATCTTTGCCAACCATGTCTACAAGATCCTGCATGGTGAGTTGGCGGCGGTTGGGGCGACACCGGGGCGCAACGTGGCGCGGATGTTTGATATGGTAGAGCCAAAGCTGGATTGGGTCGCCTTGGCGCGCGGGCATGGGGTTGAGGGCGTGCAGTGCACCACCACGGCGGAGTTTGTCGCGGCCTTTGCGCGGGCGATGGCGGAACCGGGGCCGCATCTGATCGCGGTGGAATGCTAGGCACCGATCTGCTGCATGTGGCGCGGCGTGGGGGTTTCACACCCCCAAGTTTGATTGGCCGTGGCCAATCAAACCCCCCGTGGGATATTTGGGCCAAAATGTAAGGCGCAAGGGTTCGGGGAGACTCTGCCTTTGGGTTGGGGCTGTTGTCTGCGGCGGAAATCGGGCATCAAGGGGCAAAGCGGAGGCTGAAATGAGTGACCTTATGACCATCGCCGGCCGCGCGCCGCGTTTGGCTGTGTTGATTGATGCGGACAATGTGACGGCGCGCAATGCCAGTGCGATTCTGGATGAAATTGCCAGCTTTGGCGAACCCTCGGTGCGGCGGGTCTATGGCGACTGGTCGTCGCAGGCGCTGAGCCAGTGGAAAGAGCAGGCGCGCGATCTGGGGTTGGTGATGCATCAGCAATCGGCCAATACCAAGGGCAAGAACGCATCGGACATCGGGTTGGTGATCGACGCGATGGACATTTTGCACGCCGGCAAGGTGGACGGGTTTGTGCTGGTGTCGTCGGACAGCGATTTCACCCGGCTGGCCAGTCGCATCCGTGAGGACGGTTTGCAGGTCATCGGGATTGGTGAGGCCAAGACGCCGGAATCCTTGCGCAAGGTGTGCAACCGGTTCGTGCTGATCGAGAACATCATCAGCTCTGATCCGGTGCCTGAGGCCAAGCCGGGGCGGTCCTATGAGCCAGAGCCGGAGCCGGTGAAAGAGCCGCCGTCCAAGGCGATCCCGCTGATCTTTGCCGCGATGAAGAAGATTGACCCGGATCAGGACGACTACTCGCTGGGTCTGTTGGGGCAGGTCATCACCCAGTTGCACCCCGATTTCGACCCGCGCAGCTATGGCTCTGCCAAGCTGTCGGACCTGTTGCGCAAGACCGGGCGATTCGAGGTGTTTCCGGGGGCGAACAACAGCCTGAAGGTCCGCGACCGGGCCTAGCCGCACGTCTGGGTTGAGAATCTGCAATGTTTGGCGGATCGCGAGGGGCTGGCAAAATTCCCGCGTGACGGGTGATTTGGCCTATGCCAAGCGTTGCATATGTTCAGTAGTGCCAGTGAAATCGACGATCTCTGCGAATATGCCATCAACTTCCTGCTGACAGGGCAGGGAGATGCCCGGCGGCTGGCCGTCAATCTGGCGCGAAGATCGCCCGACCACACCCCGCTTGAGGTGATTTTCATCCTGTCCTCGGCGGCAGCTGGTATCGAAGAGGTGCTGTCTGGCGCCGACTCGACCGCTGCGGCGGTAAGCACCTGGCGGATTGCCGCGCTGTTGGGGGTAGAGTTGCACATGATGCAGTTGCAGGGGCTGTCCTTTGCCACCTGCAACGACCTGATGCAGTATTGGCAGGTGCATGACCCGTATTTCCTGAGCTGACCGCTAGTCCGGGCTGACTTCGCTGACGCGCAGGCGGTCGGCCCGGTTGAGGATGCTCCACGCCCTAAGGTGGTCGAAGCCGAGGATCAGTTCGGTGGACGTGGTGCCGAGGATCTGGCGGACGGAGGTGACATGGTGGTGGCCGTTGGCGGCGAAGGGCAGGGGTTGTTCGGTGACCCTGCCATAGCCTGCCATGTCGATCGACCCACGCTCTGTCCCCACCAGCACCATACGGATGCCATCGGCGGTGCCGCGGACCTCTGTCACCTCACCATCGCGGTCGGTCAGGACGACGGACAGCACCTCGACATCCATCTCGCCATCGGGCAGGACCAGTTGGCGCAGGCGGAAGCTGTCAGCGCGGCTGCCGAGCAGGCGTTGGAAGTCTGATGTGTGATAGGACGGGCGGCCCCTGCCGACGGCATTACTCATCCGGTTCCACTTCCACTGTGACCCAGGTTTCGAAACACACCCCACCGGCGAGGGCCATGACCCCGATGGTTGCCCGCCCGCCCAAACCTCTTTCCCGGCCAAACACCTCGACAAACAGGTCGGAGAGGCCAGAGGAGACATGGTGGACATGTTCATAGTCTGGGGTGCAAACCACGAAATTCAAGCTGCGGACGATGCTTTTGACCCGGTCGAGCGAGCCCACCGCCTGCTTGATGCCGCCCAGCACGTTCAGCCCGGTCTGGCGGGCGGCGGCGTAGCCCTGTTCGGTGGTGACATCCGCGCCCAATCGGCCCTTGTGGGTGATTTCTGCGCCGATCTGCGCGACATGGCCTGACAGGAACAGCAGCGACCCCACGCGGTGAAACGGTTTCATCGTGCCGTAGTCCGCGCCGTAATAGCCCATCACGTCGAAATCCGGGATATCGAGGCCCATTTCGAGGGCGAGGCGTTCGGGGGTCATATCTGGCACGGGCGACCTTTCACATCATCTTGATGACATCTTTGCCCACCGCCAGCACATAGCCACGCCGCGCCACCGTTTTGACCAGCAATTCGCTGACCAGTTGGTTGCCCAAGGTGTCGCGCAGGCGTTTGATGCGGGTGGCACCGGCGGCCTCATCACAATCCGCCTCATTGCGGCCAGAGATCACGGCTTCGATCTGCGCGCCGGTCAGCACTTCATCATCCATCCGCGCCTCGGCCAACACGGCGAGGGTTTCCAGCGCCGCCTCGGTCAGGGCGAATTCGAGGTCGTTGATGTAGACCGCGCGCCCCTCACGGCTGATGAGCATGGAGGCCACTTGGATGCCAGACCGCTGGATCGCGGAAATCCGGCGGTTCAGCGCGATGATGGTGACCAGAAACACCAGCGTGGCGATCAACAGCGCGGTGGAAAACAGCACCAGCACGAAAATCACGGCGCGGTAGGTGACAAAGATCTCGGCGTAAGAGGTGCCGGACTGGGCCAGAATCTCCAGCAGTTTGATCTCGGCGCCAGAGGTCAGGTCGTTGTTATCGACAAACAACTGTTCGACCCGCGCGTTGAACGCATTGGCATCGGGCAGGTTCAGGAACAACAAGACGGCGGCCAAAAGCAGGATGCCAACGATGGCCGCTATGCCGAAAGCCACGACGCGGTTGCCCGCGCGCAGACTGTCAGTAGCGGAGGTAGAAATCTCCGGCACTCGCTTTCCTTTCACTCAGGCCCTCGGGGCCGAAACTGGACACAATCTTCAGCAAAGTCCAGCCACCTGCGGCCAGTCGAGGGGCCAGTTCGGCGCGGGCTTGCTTGGGCTTGCCGCAAACCGCATCGCTGACCTGACTGACGCCGTAGGCAAGGCGCAACGGGTCGTCTTGTTTGGCCTTGTAGTCAACATAGCATTCGGCCTGTGCAGGCAGCGCCAGCATCAGGGCCAATACAGGGGCAAGCAGCAGACGTAGGGTGACGGGGGACATGAGTGTTCTCCTGTTCTGTGTGCTTACCTAGGGCCAAGCGGCTTTGCTATTCAATATCGCGTGGGTCTTTGTGCCGCAGTGATGCCTTGTTATCGCCTAACAGGGGCCGGATATTGCTTGTCTGCTTGGGGATAGAGTGGATGGGGGCATCCGTTTGATCGTGCCGTTTTGCGATTGTAGTCCTGAGGCCCCGCCATGTTCCGTCTTACCCTGATCAAAGCATCTCTCCGCGATCTTGGCGACGATATCGCCCATTATACCGTTGCGGTGACGCATGGGGTGTTTGACCTGACCTGCGTGATTGTGCTGGGTCTGGCGGTCTATGCCTCTGGGTTGCCGACGGGGGCTGACGGACCTTCGCAGCCGGTCAATCCGGGCGTGTCTACCAACATGGCGGCCAATATGATGGCCGGGCCGATGCAGCCCTGTGCGGCAAGTCTGGGTGACACGGCAGAGCAGCGCATCTGCATCACGGCGACAGTGTTAAAACCATCGAACAGCTGAACACGCATGCCCCCGCATGTGTTTTCACGCTTGGGGAGGGGGTCGCGCATGCCTCCTCCCCACTTTTGACTTGGTCGCGGTGGCGCTTTGCGGCTAGGACGCAGCATGGATATGCCAAATTTCGACTTTGAACGCGCGGCGTTTGACCGTGGCCTGCCCCGTGTGGCGGGCCTGGATGAGGTTGGGCGCGGCCCGCTGGCTGGGCCAGTGACCGCCTGCGCCGTCATTCTGGACCCGCTGCGCATCCCCAAGGGCCTGCGCGACAGCAAGCAGATGACAGCGGCGGCGCGGGTTGCCGTGGCGGCAGAGATCATGGCCGTGGCCGAAGTGTCGATCGCCCATGCCAGCGTCGAAGAGATTGACGCGCTGAACATCCTGCAAGCCAGCCTGCTGGCGATGGAGCGGGCGGCAGCGGTGTTGCGGCCGGATTATCACCTGATCGACGGCAACAAGATTCCCGCCGGGCTGAAGGGCCGGGCAGAGGCAATCGTCAAAGGCGACGCACGCTCACTGTCGATTGCAGCGGCCTCGATAGTGGCAAAAGTGACACGCGATTTGATCATGGTGGATTTGGCGCAACAGCATCCGGGATATGGATGGGAGCGCAACGCTGGTTACCCCACAGCCGAACACCGCGCCGCACTGGAAAAATTAGGGGTAACCCCTGCTCATAGGCGTTCGTTCGGACCTGTCCACAAGATGTTGTGGCAAGATAAAATACTAACCCCTTGATTCAAAAAAGAATTTGACGGCGAATTGTCTTTGACTCATCCTTATCCACAACAAGCGGTGGCAAACATCGCAGGGGCAGAGGCAAAGTATGGCGATCAAAATGAAGGACGCGGGGGCAACCTTGCTTCCACTGAACACAATCATGGGCGGCGACTGCGTGCAGGTGATGAACTCCCTGCCGGCGGGATCGGTTGATCTGATATTCGCGGACCCACCCTACAACCTGCAATTGAAGGGCGATCTGCATCGGCCCGACAACAGCCTCGTTGATGCGGTGGATGATCACTGGGACCAATTCAGCAGCTTTGCCTCCTATGACAGTTTCACCAAGGACTGGCTGGCGGCGGCGAAACGGCTGCTGAAGCCGAATGGTGCGATCTGGGTCATCGGGTCGTATCACAACATCTTCCGTGTGGGCGCAGAGCTGCAAAATCAGGGCTTCTGGATGCTGAACGACGTGGTTTGGCGCAAATCCAACCCGATGCCGAACTTTCGCGGCAAACGCCTGACCAATGCCCATGAGACGCTGATCTGGGCCGGGCGGGATGAATCGTCGAAATACACCTTCAACTATGAGGCGTTGAAGGCGCTGAACGACGGCGTACAGATGCGGTCCGACTGGGTGCTGCCGCTGTGCACCGGGCATGAGCGTATCAAGGATGAGAACGGCGACAAGGCGCATCCGACGCAAAAGCCGGAAAGCCTGCTGCACCGCGTGCTGCTGGCGACGACCAATCCGGGCGATGTGGTGCTGGACCCGTTCTTTGGCACCGGAACCACAGGCGCTGTGGCAAAAATGCTGGGCCGCGATTTCATCGGGATCGAACGCGAAGAGGCCTACCGTAAGGTCGCCACCGCGCGGATCGAACGCACGCGGCGTCTGGATGCCTCGGCCCTGGAAACCACCGGTTCCAAGCGTGCGGAACCACGGGTGCCCTTCGGTCAGGTCGTCGAGCGTGGCATGTTGCGTCCGGGTGAAGAGCTGTTCTCTGTCGGCAACCGCCATGTCGCCAAGGTGCGGATTGATGGCACGCTGGTCGGCCTCGACGTCAAAGGCTCCATCCATCAGGTCGGCGCCCATATGGAAGGCGCGCCCTCGTGCAACGGCTGGACCTACTGGCACTTCAAGCGCGACGGCAAGCTGATCCCGATCGACCTGCTGCGCCAACAGATCCGGGCTGAGATGGAAGCCGATCAAGGCCGCAAGCACTAACCACAGGTTAGACCCCAACCATAGGTAGGATGGGCCATAGGTTGCATTTTCGGCTCGCCGAAAATGGCAGCGGGCCCATCGCCACTCCCCATAACAATTCGAACGCCTGCTCTGCGGACCGCCTGCAGGGCCACTTCCCCGCTATGCCTCGTGCATGGCGGGGTTTTTTTGTTGAAATCCATAACCCGTGGGATATGAATAACCCATAACCAGCGGGATATGATTCTGATGAACGCCGCCCCGATCTTCAAATCCCTGTCCGACCCGACCCGCCGTGTGCTGTTCGAACGGCTGTGCCGGGAGGGGGAGTTGACGGTTCATGCGCTGACTTCTGGGGCCGGAATCTCCCAGCCAGCGGTGTCCAAGCATCTGGCGGTGTTGAAGGCGGCGGGTCTGGTGACGGGGCGGGCGCAGGGGCGTGAGACGCATTACAGCGCCAATCCGGCGGGCCTGACCCCGCTGACCGATTGGCTGACCGACACCACGGGATTCTGGGATGCCAAACTCGACGCGCTGGGCGACCTGCTGAAACGGATGGACCAATGACGAAAACCATGACCCTGTCCCGCGACTATCCCTATCCGCAGGACCGGGTGTGGCGGGCGATTTCGACCGGGGCGTTGATCGCCGACTGGCTGCTGCCCAATGATTTCGAACCGACACCCGGCCACCGCTTTACCCTGCGCCAAACCCCGATGCCGGACTGGGATGGTGTGATTAATGCCGAGGTGCTGGTGGTCGATCCGCCGCATCACCTGTCCTACACATGGGTCGCGCTGGGTGTGGTGACTGAGGTGTCGCTGCGGCTGGAGCCGACGGCCACCGGCACGCGGTTGACCGTCGCGCAATCCGGTTTCCGCGCGGATCAGGCGCAGAATTACCACGGGGCCCGCTATGGCTGGACCCACTTCCTCGACCGGCTTTCCCCTGTATTGGAGGCGATATGACCCGCTACCCCCTGACCCTGCGCATCATCCACTGGTTCACCGCGCTGATGTTCATCCCCATGCTGGCTGGCGGCTATTTCTGGCTGCGCCCGATGGCCAGCACCGACCCGACCAAACTGGACGCGCTGATGTACCATATGTCGATTGGCGTGTTTCTGGTCACGCTGACGGCGGTGCGGCTGATCCTGCGTTGGCGGATGGCGCATCCTGAGGCGACCGGGATCGCCCTATGGGCCCACCGGGCGCTGTATCTGACCGTGTTCCTGATGCCAGTGTCGGGCTTTACGATGGTGTTTTCAGCGCGGCTGAATGACATCGTCTTTCGCCCGCAACGGCGCGCCCTTGCCCGGCGACATGGCGACCATCACCGGGCATTATTGGCACGGGGCCACGGCGCTTGCCCTGACCCTGCTGATTGCCTTGCACATCGCGGGCGCATTCAAGGACCGCACGACGATCAAGCGGATGGTTTAGACGCTACTCCGCAGCCCGTGCCAAGGCCGTGTCGCGCATCCTGACGGCAAAGCCCGCCTGTTTCGGCCAGAAGTCTACGTCATGGCCCAAGGTCTTGGCCGCATGGACCGGGAAGTTGGGGTCGTCGAGCGCGGTACGGCCCAGCGCCACCAGATCGGCGCGACCCTCTGCCAGAACCGCCTCAGCCTGCGCGGCGGTGGTTATCAGACCAACCGCCATCGACGGCACGCCTGAGGCGCGGACGGCATCGGCCAGCGGCACCTGATAGCCCGGCCCAACCTTGATCGTTGCGCCAGCAAAGCCGCCCGACGAACAGTCGATCAGGTCAACGCCACGCGCCTGCGCCTCTGCCGCCAGCACCAGCGAATCCTCAACCGTCCAGCCGCCTGCGATGCCGTCCTGAACCGACAGGCGCATGAACAGCGGTTTGCCTTGCGGCCAGACGGCGCGGATCGCCTCGACAATCTCCAGCACCAGACGCATCCGGTTGTTCAGGCTGCCGCCATAGGCATCGGTGCGGTGGTTGGCGATGGGCGACAGGAACTGACCCAGCAGATAGCCGTGCGCGCCATGAATCTCCACAATATCGAACCCGGCGCGGTCGGCGCGGGCTGCGGCCTCAGCAAAGCGGGTGGGCAGGGCCTGCACCTCTGCCAGCGTCAGGGCGCGCGGGGTCTGGAAATCAGGGCTGTCCATATGGGCGATGGCTGAGGATGACACGGGCTGCCAGGTTTCAAAGCCAACCGCAGCTTTCTCTGCCTCAGTCTCATTGAACGCCCCCCGCCACGACAGCGGGGTCGATGCCTTGCGCCCGGCATGGCCGATCTGGATGGCCGCCGCCGCGCCCTGCGATTTCAGGAAAGCAGCGATCCGGGCGAGCGGGGTGATCTGCGCGTCGTCCCACAGGCCAAGGCAGCCATAGGTGATGCGCCCCTCTGGCGTGACACCCGTCGCCTCTACCGTCACCGCGCCAAACCCACCGAGGGCAAAGCGTGACAGATGGGCAAAGTGCCAGTCGTTGGCGAAGCCGTGGACGGCGGAATATTGGCACATCGGCGACACGACCAGGCGGTTCCGCAAAGTGACATCGCGGATCGTCAGGGGGGACAGCAGCAGGGACATGGGACCTCAGATATTACGGCGCGCCTTTGGGCAGCGGGTTAGTGCCCTTGTTGTAGGGCAACCAATCTTCAATATCGGGATAGAACTGCCTCCGCCATGCCTTGACCCGCGGATTCATCACCCGACGCCAGATATTCGGCATCAGCGCCATCACCGTCATCACCGAATAGCCATAGGGCAGTTGCGGCGCCTCTTCCTCGGCATAGTTTTGCAGCAGCGGGAAACGGCGGTCGGGTTTGTAGTGGTGGTCGGAATGGCGTTGCAGGTTGATCAGCAGCCAGTTTGACGCCCGATGCGCCGCGTTCCACGAATGGCGCGGCAGGACATATTCATAGCGCCCATCCCCGACATAGCGGCGGACGAGGCCGTAGTGTTCGACATAATTCACCAGTTCCAACTGCCAGATCGCGACGAAGGCCTGAAAGATGAAGAAGAACAGCCCCGCCCAGCCGCCGACGATCAGCGCGACCAGCAGCATCCCGGCCTGCAACAGCGCATAGCGGTTAAACGGGTTGTCCTTGGACCACGGCGACATGCCCTTGCGGTCCAGCATCGCCGCCTCTGCCGCCCAAGCCGACCTCGGGCATTCACGCAGCACGCGAAAGAAGTAGCGGTGGAACCCCTCACCATACCGTGCCGTCACCGCATCGCGCGGGGTGCCGACATAGAGGTGATGCACCCGCAGATGTTCCGACCGGAAATGGCTGTAGAGGACCGAGGCGAGCAGCAGGTCGCCCAGCCAGCGTTCCAGCGGGTCTTTCTGGTGCATCAGCTCATGCGCGTAGACGATGCCGATGGTGCCCGACATGACGCCCATGCCAAAGAACAGCATCAGCTTTTCCGCGATGTTCAGATGCCCGGCCTGCGGCACATACCACAGCATCATCAGCAGGGTGACGAACTGCACCGGAAACCAGACGAGCGTGATCATCCGGTAGAAGAACAGATCCTCTTCCTCAGTCTCCAGATCGGCATTGTCGGGGTTCAGGCCCAGAATGGTGTCGAGCAGGGAATACAGGCCCCACGTATACAGCGGCATCAAGAACACCGCCCAACCGCCCCAAGCCATGCCCATCAGCGCCATCGGCAGGGTGCCCAGCGACAGCCAGAACGGCAGGGCGTTCTGCAGGCGGGCAACTTCGGCGGGGGGGATGGTGGCCATTTTGGTCTCCGGTTTTGGTTAGTCTAACCCTATGGGCCGAATGCTCAACGCCCTTCGTCGGGGCCAAACGCAAGGTCATAGGCTTTGCGCATCAATGTAGGCAGATCTTGCGGCGAAAATTGGTTGGCACCAAGGAATTCGCCGCGCTGAGGAGCGGCGTCTTGTGGGGCGTGGGTCAGGTGGACGGTCAGGTCGAGGTGGAAATGGGTGAAGGTGTGGCGGACGCTGCCCGCGTGGGTCCAGTCGCCGGTGAGGGGTTGGGTGCCCGTCGCGCCATCCCAGCCATGGCCGGGAAAGCCCAAGGTGCCGCCAAGCAGACCCTTGTCCGGGCGACGCTCCACCAGCATCGCGCCATCTGGGCGGCGGGCGATCCAGACCACGCCTTGACGGGTCGGCTTGTCGGCCTTGGGCAGTTTGCGGGGCAGCGTCGGCTTGGATGCCTTGGGCACGGGCGGCGCACCCGTCCAGCCACGGGCAGATGCCGCAGGCCGGGTTGCGCGGGGTGCAGATGGTGGCGCCAAGGTCCATCACGGCTTGGGCATAGTCGCCGGGCCTTGTGGCTGGGGTCAGGGTGGCGGCGAGGGCGGTCAGTTCGGGTTTGGCCGTGGGCAACGGCGTCTGCACGGCAAAGACCCGCGCCATGACACGCTCGACATTGCCATCCACCACCACCTCAGCGCGGTTGAACGCAATCGCGGCCACGGCGGCGGCGGTGTAGGGGCCGACGCCGGGCAGGGCGCGCAGGTCGGTCAGGGTGTCGGGGAACGCCCCACCATGCCGCGCGACGACGGCACGCGCACAGGCGAGCAGATTGCGGGCGCGGGCGTAATAGCCAAGCCCCGCCCATTCGGCCATCACATCGCCATCCGCCGCCGCCGCCAAGGCAGCAACGGTCGGCCAGCGGGCGGTAAAGCGGGCGAAATAGGCCTTCACGGCGGCAACGGTGGTCTGTTGCAGCATCACCTCTGACAGCCAGACGCGGTAGGGATCGGGCCGCGACGCGCTGCCCGGCGGCATCCGCCACGGCAAATCGCGGGCATGGGTGTCATACCACGCAAGCAGATCGGCAGACTTCACCCCGGTGTCACGCAATGTTTATGCCCCTTAACCCTGCAAACCTCTGGCAGCATCGCCGCCCACACGGTTAGAATAGGGGTCAGATCACAGCAGGACCAGATGGCCCGGACAACAACGCAAACTCCACAGCCACCCCAACGCCGCATGCGCGGCTTTGAAGCGGCATCCGGTCTTTTGCAATCGCGTATCCGCGAGGCAGGGGAAAAGCGTGGATTTGCGGTGACGCGGCTGTTGACCCAATGGACCGAAGTGGCGGGTGAGGATATGGCCCGCATCACCCGGCCCGTGAAGATCGGCTATGGGCGTGAGGGGATGGGCGCGACCCTGACCTTGCTGGTATCGCCAGCCCATGCGCCGATGGTGCAGATGGGCCTGCCACGGCTGAAAGAGCGGGTGAATGCCGCCTATGGCTATGCCGCCATTTCGCGCATCAGCCTGACCCAGACCGCCGCGACCGGCTTTGCCGAGGGGCAGGCCATGTTCACCCCGGCCCCGAAACCGAAACCCACCGAATTTGTCATCACGCCCGAGGCACAGGCCATCGTCGCCCCCGGTGCATGACGAAATCCCTGCGCGCCGCGCTTGAAGCCTTGGCGCAAAACATCTTAACTCGCCGCAAGGCAACAGAAGGCAGAAAACCATGACCCATTCCCTGACCCGCCGCCACGCTTTGCTCGTCTCTGGCGGTTTCGTCGCTGCTGCGGCCACTGGTGCGTTCGCCGATACCACCGCCCCGGCCGCGACTGATGCCGCAGCCGCCGATACCGCCGCCGCTGCTGGCCCGATTGTCGATTATGGCATCGGGGATGTGGCGGCCAAGGTGCAGATCGCCGAATACCTGTCCTTCACCTGCCCGCATTGCGCCCATTTCCACCGCGACATCTATCCGTCGCTGAAGGCCGATTACATCGACACCGGCAAGGTCCGGTTGGAGTATCATGAGGTCTATTTCGACCAGCTTGGCCTGCTCGGCGCGATGATGGCGCGCTGCGGAGGAGAGATGCGCTACATGGGCATCACCGACATGCTGTATGACAAGCAGATGGATTGGGCCGGGGCTGGCGACATGAACGCGGCGGTTGCGGCGTTGAAGAAGATCGGGCTTGCGGCGGGCATGGATGATGCGACGCTGGACACCTGCCTGCACGATCAGGCAGCGGCTGAGGCGCTGGTGGCGCATTATCAGGAAAACATCGCCAAGGATTACCCGAACGACAGCTTCAAAGGCACGCCGTCGTTCATCATCAACGGCACGCAATATGCGAACATGTCGTATGACGAACTGAAGAAGATCCTCGACGCCGAATTGGCAAAATGACGCCACTCGACGGGATCAAGGTTGTCGAACTGGCGCGGATTCTGGCTGGCCCCTGGGCTGGCCAGACCCTCGCCGATCTGGGCGCCGATGTGGTGAAGGTAGAGGCGCCAGAGGGCGACGACACCCGCCGCTGGGGCCCGCCCTTTGTCGAACGCGACGGCGACCGTTCGGCCGCGTATTTCTATGCGACCAACCGGGGCAAGCCGTCTGTCACCTGCGATTTTCGCACCGCCGAGGGGCAGGCGATGGTCCGCGACCTGATCGCGGATGCCGATGTGCTGATTGAGAATTTCAAGGTCGGCGGGCTGGCGAAATACGGGCTGGACTATGACAGTCGCTGCGGGCGGTGAACCCAAAGCTGATCTATTGTTCGATCACCGGGTTCGGCCAGACCGGGCCCTATGCCCACCGCGCGGGCTATGATTTCATCATTCAAGGCATGGCCGGGATGATGTCGGTCACGGGCGAACCTGACGGCCAGCCGCAAAAGGTCGGCGTGGCGGTGACGGATGTGTTCACCGGGGTCTATTCGGCCACCGCGATTCTGGCGGCGCTGATCCAGCGCGGGCGGACCGGGGAGGGGCAGCATATCGACATGGCGCTGATGGATGTGGCGACGAGCGTGATGGCCAATCAGGCGCTGAACTATCTGACGACCGGGGTGGCGCCGGTGAAGATGGGCAACGCGCATCCCAACCTCGCCCCCTATGCGGTGTTCGACTGTGCCGATGGCTGGATCATTCTGGCGACCGGCAATGACGGGCAGTATCGGCGGCTGTGTGGGGTGCTGGAGCTGGCGAACATGGCCGAGGCGACGGCGTTTCTGACCAATGCCGACCGGGTGACCAACCGGGTTGAGCTGACCCGGCGGCTGACCGAGGCGACCAAGCGCTGGACCAAGGCCGATCTTCTGGCGGCTTGCGAGGCTGAGGGCGTGCCGGCCGGACCGATCAACGATCTGGCCGAGGTGTTTGCCGACCCGCAGGTCGTCGCACGTGGGATGCAGATCGCGCCCGATGGTGTGCCGGGCGTGCGATCGCCTATGAGCTTTTCCGGGGCGGAGCTGGCGCTGTCACGGGCGGCACCGAAGCTGGGGCAAGACGACTAACAGCCGCGATTTTTCTGCGAAAAATCAGATTGCCCTGCTGCGCGGGCGGTGGGTCAATGCCTGCCAGAACCTGTGCCAAGCGTCGTGGCGGGCGCGGCGTTTTGCCTGACGCTCTGCCTTGCGGATCTGGGCAAGTTCGTATGCATGATGGGCGTGGCGGTCCTTTTCCTGACCGTTTGCGTGATGCCGGGTTATTGCGTGCATCAGATCTATATTGGTGTGGTGTAACATTTCAGACCTGTCATTTGCGGCTGTGATGCCAGAATATGCCGCAAAACATGGCGATATACGAATCAGCAAATTTATTGAGATGAAAGCTTGGCTAACATGACGGTGGATTGGCGGACCCTGCCCTCACTCGCCGCGTTGCGGGCGTTTGACGCCACGGCGCGGCATGGCGGCTTTACCGGGGCGGGGCGGGCGTTGAATGTCACGCACGCTGCCGTGGCCCAGCAGGTGCGGGGTTTGGAGCGGGAGATGGGCGTGCCCTTGGTCGAACGGCAGGGCCGCGCTGTCGGGCTGACCCCGCAGGGCGAACGTCTGGCGCAAAGTCTGCGGGACGGGTTCGGCACCATTGCTGATGGCGTCGCAGCCCTGCAACGCACCGAGCGGCAACGCAGCCTGCGCGTGGCCACGACAGCCTATATTGCGCAGGCCGTGATCCTGCCGCGTCTGACGGAATTCTGGGCGAAATTTCCTGACATCGAGGTGGCGATGACGCCGGGGTATGGGACGGTCGATGTGGTGGCGGATGGCTATGATCTGGCCATTCGCGGCTGGCGATCCGACGGGCCGGGGGTGGAGACGGTCCATCTGGCAAAGTCGCGCTGGGTGGTGGCGGGCGCGCCGTCGCTGCTGGGCGATGGGCCTGTCGATGTGCGGGCGCTGCCGTGGATCGTGATGGAAGACGCCACTCTGGACATCATTCGACGGGCCGGAATTGACCCTGCACCGCTGAAGAAAGTGAACGTTGGCAGCGCACATCTGGAGATTTCGGCGGCCGTTCTGGGGTTGGGGCTGACCCTGTCCACCGAAATCGTGATCCGGGATGAGTTGGCGTCGGGTCGGCTGAGGGATCTTGGTCTGCCGGGCTTTCCTGACACGCATTACTACGCAATCCTGCCGACCGGTCCGCGCCGCCCTGCTGCCCAGCACTTTGTAGATTGGGTCAAGACGCTGTTCTGATTTGGGTTCTGATCTGGGCTTTGACCCTGCGGCAGGTCTGGCAATGGCTTTCCACCCTGAATTTTTGCCGATTTCCAATGGAACTCTTTGCGGTTTTGCGCGTTAACTGAAGTTGGCAGCGATCATACGCCGCCGGAACAGGAGACCTGATGAAGAAAATCCTTATGGTGTTGCCGGTGCTCGGCTTGGTAGCGGGCTGCGATACGATGCAACAACAGCAACTGGCGGGCACGGCTGGCGGCGCCGCCCTTGGGGCCTTGGTGACGCCGAATGACCCGACACAGGGCGCGCTGATTGGCGGCGTGGTTGGCTTGGCGGCTGCGACCCTGATCGGTCACACGGCGACCGGCCAATGCCTCTATCAACGCAATGACGGCAGCCAGTTCGTCGCCGCTTGCTGATATGAAAATGGTTCGGACAAGGATTACCTGTCCGAACCATTTGGGTGTCTAGCCGCGCAGTTCAATCCTGACCCGCGCGGGTCAGGTGAGCGGTTGGTCAGTACACCACGACCGACCGGATGCTTTCGCCGGAATGCATCAGATCGAAGCCCTTGTTGATGTCTTCCAGCTTCAGGATATGGGTGATCATCGGGTCGATCTGGATTTTGCCATCCATGTACCAATCGACGATTTTCGGCACATCGGTCCGGCCACGGGCGCCACCAAAGGCGGTGCCTTTCCAGACCCGACCCGTCACCAGTTGGAACGGACGGGTTTCGATCACCGCACCAGCCGGGGCCACCCCGATGATGATGGACTGACCCCAACCACGGTGGGTGCATTCCAAAGCGTCGCGCATCACCTTGACGTTGCCGGTGCAGTCGAACGAATAATCCGCGCCGCCAATCTTGTCGAACGGCGTCTTGGTCAGGTCAACGATGGCCTGCACGATGGAGCCTTCGATCTTTTTCGGATTGATGAAATGGGTCATGCCAAAGCGGCGGCCCCACTCTTCCTTGTCATCATTCAGATCGACGCCGATGATCATATCGGCCCCGGCCATTTGCAGGCCCTGAATGACGTTCAGCCCGATGCCGCCCAGACCGAACACGACGGCCTTGGCCCCAGCCTCAACATTCGCGGTGTTCAGCACAGCGCCGATGCCGGTGGTCACGCCGCAGCCGATGTAGCAGATCTTGTCGAACGGCGCGTCCTCACGCACCTTGGCGAGCGCGATTTCCGGCACAACCGTATGGTTGGCGAAGGTCGAACAGCCCATGTAGTGATAGATCGGCGTCCCATCGAGCATGGAGAACCGGCTGGTGCCATCGGGCATCAGGCCCTGACCCTGCGTGGCGCGGATCGCGGTACACAGGTTGGTCTTGCGCGACAGGCAGGACGGGCATTCGCGGCATTCCGGCGTATAGAGCGGGATGACGTGATCGCCGACTTTCAGCGATTTGACCCCCGGCCCGACGGCGATGACGACGCCCGCGCCTTCATGGCCCAGAATGGCGGGGAACAGCCCCTCAGGATCGGCGCCTGACAGGGTGAATTCGTCGGTGTGGCAGATGCCGGTGGCCTTGATCTCAACCAGAACCTCACCCTCTTTGGGATCGGCGAGGTTCACCTCCATGATCTGCAACGGTTGTCCAGCGGCGACGGCGACGGCGGCACGGGTACGCATGATGGTCCTCCTTCAGTTTTCGGCAGGCTGGGGCAAGGAGGGCGGAAATGCAACCACGCTTGCGGCAGCGGGCGTCGCTTCTGGCGACAGTTTACGGGTGGTTTATAGACAGGTTCGCGCTATCTGTCAGTGTAATCGCTGATCCGCAACTGAGATTGGAGCTGTCATGCATCTGCTCGTCTGGACCACACTCTGCCTCACCCTGATGGGGTGTGAGATGCAACTGCCCGTGCCGCAGCCGCATGTCGTGCGCCCTGTCGGGCCGATGCCGATTTCGCCGACGCCGCCCGACCGTGTCGGCACCTGCGGGGCTGAGGGGTTGCGCGCCTATTTGGGCCACCCCGCGACCGATCTGCCCGCCAGCGGACCGTGGAGCAGTCTGCGCGTCATCCGGCCCGGCATGGCGGTGACGATGGATTACACCGAAACCCGGCTGAATGCGCGGACGGATTCAGCGGGCATAATCATCGATTTGACCTGCGGCTAACCCCCGGATGCAAAGAAGGCCCCGGATTTCACCGGGGCCTTCTTTCGTTTAGCGGTTAGGTTACGAGGCTTTGTACGGGGTGTGGCAGGCACCACAAGCGCCACCAATCGCCGCCACGCCAGCCTTTACGCCGTCCAGGCTGGAGGTGTCCATCGCCTCGGCGGCAGCGGTCAAACCGCCAGCCTTGGCCACGAAATCATCCCAGTTGGTCCAGATTTCCGGCTTGGCCTTGGATGCCGGATCGCTGGCGTTATTGGTGAACTTGGCGGCAATCTCGGCCGAATCAGCGAGCAGCGTCGCCTTGGCGGCCTCGGCGGCGGCGGCGTCAAACTCTGCCTGACCCTTGGCCATGCCGACCAGCACCTTCATCGCGCCGCCATTGTTGCCCATCAAGGTCTGACGTGCGTTGACATCGGGGTCGGTGGCCTTGGACTGCGCCAAGGCGACACCCCCGACCATGATCAGTCCGAGGATTAGTGATTTGGTAACAATCTTCATTTCCAAGCTCCCATCAGGATATATTCCACCACTATAATCAGGCCTGATGACATGAGGATACGGACTTTGGTCTGAACCTGCCCGTCTCACGAAATTGTCATCACTTGCGGTGGGTTGGGCGGGTGTCGTTGCCTTCAGCAAGGCGGCACCAGCAGATTCCGGTTGGCGAGGTTGGAACAATATGGGAACATCGCGCCCATGTCCAACCGCCGAATCCTGTCGCTGTGGTTTCCCCGCCTTGCCGCTGAACGCGCCCTGCGTTTGCGGCGGGATGTGTTGCCGCTGCCCTTTGCCATCGTGGGCGACCAGAACGGCGCGCAGGTGCTGACCTCCCTCAACCCAGAGGCAGAGGCGGCGGGTCTGCGGGCGGGCCAACCCCTGCGCGATGCCACCGCGATGTGTCCCGGCCTGCTGACCCGTCCCGCCGATCCGCTGGCAGAGGCGGCGTTTCTGACCGTGCTGCGCCGCTGGGCCGGCAAGTTCAGCCCCTGGGTCGCCGAAGAACCGCCCGCCTCACTGGTGATCGACCTGACCGGCTGCGCCCATCTGTTTGGCGGTGAGGCGGCTTTGCTGGTTGAGGTGGAGCAGGATTGCACCCGGCTGGGCCTGACCGTCCGCGCTGGGGTGGCGGATACGCGGGGTGCCGCTTGGGGTCTGGCGCGGTTTGCCGGGCGGGTGGCGGAGCCTGCGCGCAATGGCGATGCGATTGACCAAGAGGCGCGGGCCACCCGGTCGCGGGCAGTCAAGCGGCGCGGGTGGGAGCGCGGCGGCGCCCCCCCTGCCGTCGGTGGCGGCCATACCCCGCAGGGCGTGATCGCGGCCCCCGGTCATGCGCGGCAGGCCCTCGCCCGGTTGCCGCTGTCGGCGCTGCGTCTGCCGCCTGATGTGATTGATGGGCTGGCGCGGCTGGGTCTGCGCCGGGTGGAAGAGGTGATGGACCTGCCCCGCGCCGCCCTCGCCCGCCGCTTTGGGGCCGAAACCCTGCGCCGCGTCGATCAGGCACTGGGGTTGGAGCCTGAACCCGTCGCCCCCGCCCGCGCACCCCTGCACTTTGCGGCCCGGCTGACCCTGCCCGAACCGATCGGCCTTGCCAGTGACATCATCGCCGGGCTGGACCGTATCCTGCCCGCCGTCTGCGCCCGGCTGGTCACGGCGGGGCGCGGCGCGCGGCGGGTGCGGTTGCAGGGCTTTCGCGTCGATGGCGTGACGCAATGTGTTGAGGTGGGTCTCGCCCGCCCCGCGAATGAGCCCGACCGCATCCGCCCGCTGCTCTTGTTGAAAATCGACCAGATCGACCCCGGCTTCGGCATAGATTGCCTGCGGGTTGAGGCGTTGGAGACTGAGCCGGTCTACGCCATCCAGCACCGTGGCCATGCCGATGCCACCGCCGCCGCCATCGCCCGGCAGACCTCAGACACCGGGCTGATTGATCTGATCGGCAAGCTGGGTGCGCGGCTGGGGACCGAGCATGTCACGCGGCTGCATCCGGCGGCCAGCCATATCCCGGAAAAGGCGGTGACGGTCGTGTCCGCCGCATGGTCCGAACCCGCCGCCGCGCCGTGGCCCGAACCCCGCGCCCCGCGTCCGATGATCCTGTTTCGCCCCGAACCGCTGGGTGCGCCCGAACATGACCCGACCCCGCCCACCCGCTTTCGCTGGCGCCGCCGCGACCTGATCCTGCGCGTCGCGGTCGGGCCGGAACGCATCGCGCCGGAATGGTGGCTGGATGACCCCAACTGGCGAACCGGCGTGCGCGATTACTGGCGGGTCGAGGTAGAGGGCGGTGAAAGGCTATGGCTGTTCTACGCCCATGGCGGCGAACTTTCGGCAGGCTGGTTCTGTCAGGGCAATTTCGGCTGACAGGCGGCAGGGGGCAATCAGCCCCCCGTCAGTTGCTCTGCCCCAGAATATCCTCAAGAATTGAGGTGATCGGGTCTTTCTTCTTTTCCTTCTTGGCCGTCGCCGCCGGTTGGGTCTGGACCTGATCGGCGGGCAGTTGCGCCCCCGGCTGTTGCGGCGCGTCGGGCGCATTTACGGTGGGCGGTTGCTTGGCCACTGGCACGATCATCGGCAGCGGTCTTTGCGCGGCAGACCCTCTTCGACCCGCACCATCACCTCATGCCAGATCTCGGCGGGCAGGCCGCCGCCCGTCACGCCGGCCATCGTGGTGTTGTCGTCATAGCCCATCCAGACGCCCGGCCACATAATCGGCGGTAAAGCCGATGAACCAGGCATCCCGCGCCTCGGACGTGGTGCCGGTCTTGCCCGCCACCTGCCGCCCGTCCAGCCGCGCCCGCGCGCCGGTGCCGCTGTCGACCACCTTGCGTCATCATCCAGGTCAGCTCTTGCGCCGCCGTTCCGAGATCACCCGCTCGCCAATGCCGCCGCCCGCGCCGATGAGCGGGTCATCCTGATCCTTTCAAGCCGCAGTTCCAGCAGGCCGTAGGGCGTCACCGACGACCCGCCGTTCAGAATGCCGGCATAGGCGCCCGTCATCTCCAGCAGCGTCGCCTCGGACGCGCCCAGCGCCAGCGCCGGGCCAGCGGCAAGGTCGGACTGGATGCCGAAATCCTCGCGCCACCTTGCGCACCGCCTTCACGCCCGACCTTCTCGCTGACCTTGACCGCCGGGATGTTGCGGCTTTCGGTCAGCGCCTGGGTCAGGGTGATCACGCCCTTGAATTCATGGTCATAGTTCGACGGGCGTCCAGTTGCCCGAACCCGGGATCTTGATGGTCAGCGGGCTGTCGTCGACATAATCCATCGGGCTGTAGCCCAGATCCAGCGCCGCCGCATAGACGAAGGGCTTGAAGCTGGACCCGGTCTGCCGCAGCGCCTGCGTCGCCCGGTTGAACGACCCGGCCGAGGCGATCTTGCGCCCGCCGACCATCGCCCGCACCGCGCCATCCGCGCTCATCACCACAATGGCCGCCTGCACGTTCGACCCGTCTTTCAGCTTGGTATCGAAAATCTCAGTCAGCGCATCTTCGGCCGCCCGCTGGATCTGCTGGTCCAGCGTGGTTTTCATCATCACATCCTCGGTCGTCTCTGACCCCAGATAGGACGGCGTGCTTTCCATGACCCAATCGGCAAAGAAGCCACCGGCATTATGCGCCGCCGCCGCCGACAATTGCGCCGGTTCTGGCCAGCGCGGCAGAGGCCTCCGCGGTTGTCAGATAGCCCTGATCCTTCATCAACCCGATGATAACCGCCGCCCGGTCCTGCGCCCGTTGCAGGTTGTTGGTCGGCGCATACTTCGACGGTGCCTTCAGCAACCCCGCCAGCATCGCCGCCTCTGCCGGGTTCACATCCGCTGCCGATTTGCCGAAATAGCGCTGCGACGCCGCCTCGAACCCGCGCGCGCCCGCACCCAGATAGGCCCGGTTGAAGTAGATCGTCAGGATATCGGCCTTGGTATATTTGACCTCCATCGCGATGGAATACGGAATTTCCTTGATCTTGCGCCAGACGCCGCCGCCCCGGCAGTCGTCTTCATAGTCCCGCTCAGTTTTCCATTGCTTGGGGTCATATTCCACCCCCAGACACAGCAGCTTGGCCACCTGCTGCGTGATGGTGGACCCGCCATTGCCCTCCAACGGGCCACGTCCGGCGGCAAGGTTGATCGACATGGCAGAGATGATGCCGCGCGGGCTGATCCCGAGATGCTGGTAGAACCGCTTGTCCTCCGTCGCGATGACGGCATGCAACAGGTTGGGCGACACCTTGTCCGAGGTCATCTGCCCGTCAAACGTCTCACCCCGCCAGGCATAGACCGCGCCGTTGCGGTCCTGCAACGTCACCGACCCCCGCGCCCGTCCGTCCATCAGGTCATTCAGCGGCGGCAGCTGCACATAGAAGAACAGCACCGCACAGCCCAGAATCATCCCCGTCACGACCCCGATGCGCCAGAGGAACGCCCAGATGATACCCCAGATGAACAGCACGAACCGTGCGATCAGCCCACGCTTCGGCTTCACCCGCCCACGTTTCGGGGGGCGCGCCGGGGGCCGCTTGGGCGGTGGTGCCGTCCGTTTGGTGGTGCTCGCGGCAGCATACCGCTTGTCGGCCGTTAGCGGCCGCCCTTTTGACGTTGGTTTCATGTGGTCCTGCTGCCCGTTCCGAGACTGTTTTGCCAGAACCTTAACCCGTCTTTTCATATTTGTGGAGCAGTCCGATCAGCGATTCGTGATATGAAACAGATTAAAAAATAGGCATTGCTGCGTAAAAGTGCAAAAAATGTGCAATTGTTCAGTTTTTGACCATATCCGCCGGGGCATCCGGCTTGTGCTGCACCTGCGAAGACCGCCCTCTTGCTTCAACGCCCGCGAAGGGGTGCTCAAGGAAAGGGGTACGACGTGAAACTCATTATTGCGGCAATCAAGCCGTTCAAGCTTGAGGAAGTACGCGAGGCGCTGACGGTTATCGGCGTGCGCGGCATGATGGTGACCGAGATCAAGGGTTTCGGGATGCAGTCCGGCCACACAGAAATCTACCGCGGTGCTGAATACGCCGTGAATTTTGTGCCGAAGATGCGCCTTGAAATCGTGGTGGCCGACGCCCTGGCAGATCAGGTCGTCGACACGATCACCAAAACCGCGCGGACCAACAAGATCGGCGACGGCAAGATTTTCGTGCTGGACGTGCAACAGGCCGTGCGGGTTCGCACCGGTGAAACCAACGACGACGCGCTGTAAGCGGGGGCTCAGGGGACGAATGATGAAATCAATCAAAAATATAGCAGGACTGGCGGCGCTCGCCGCAGTCGCAGGGCTACCGGCCCTGGCGCAAGATGCAGCACCCATCATGGACAAGGGCGACGTGTCCTGGATGATGACCTCAACCGCGCTCGTGTTGTTCATGACCATTCCGGGTCTGGCGCTGTTCTACGGCGGTCTGGTCCGCTCCAAGAACATGCTGTCGATCCTGATGCAGACGACGATGATCGCCTGCCTCGTCATGGTGATCTGGGTGGTCTACGGCTATTCGATGGCCTTCGGCGGCGGCACCTCGCCGTTCTGGGGCGGCTTCGGCAAGCTGTTCCTCGCTGGCGTGAATGCTGACAGCATGTCGGCGACCTTCTCGGATGGCTATGTCATTCCGGAATACGTCTTTATCGCCTTCCAGATGACCTTTGCGGCCATCACCCCCGGCCTGATCATCGGCGCCTTCGCCGAGCGGGTAAAGTTCAAGGCGGTCCTGCTGTTCTCCGCCCTCTGGGTGACCTTCGTCTACTTCCCCGTCGCCCACATGGTGTGGGATGGGGCTGGCCTGATCTTCAACATGGGCGCGATTGACTTTGCTGGTGGTACGGTTGTGCACATCAACGCCGGTGTTGCGGCTTTGGTTGGTTGCATCATGATCGGCAAGCGCGTCGGTCTGGGCAAAGAGAACATGGCCCCCCACTCGATGGTGATGACCATGATCGGCGCCTCCATGCTGTGGTTCGGCTGGTTCGGCTTCAACGTCGGCTCCAACCTTGAGGCCAACGGCGGCGCAGGTCTGGCGATGATCAACACCTTCATCGCCACCGCAGCAGCAGCTCTGGCCTGGACGGGGATAGAGGCGCTTCAGCGCGGCAAAGCCTCCATGCTGGGTGCAGCTTCGGGCATGGTGGCCGGACTTGTGGCCATCACCCCGGCCTGCGGCACGGTCGGCCCGATGGGCGCGATTGCCCTCGGCGTCATCGCCGCAGCGGCCTGCTACTTCTTCGTGACGGTGGTCAAGAACGCCATGGGCTATGACGACAGCCTGGACGTGTTCGGCATCCACGGCGTGGGCGGCATCATCGGCGCCATCGGCACCGGTATCTTCACGGCGGGTTCGCTGGGCGGTACGGGCGCCGACGACTTCTCCATCCTCGGCCAGACCTGGATTCAGTTCGAAGCCGTCGCGATCACTGTCCTGTGGACGGGTATCGGCTCCTTCATCCTGTTCAAGGTGGTGGACATGCTGGTCGGCCTGCGCGTCGATGCGGATGCAGAGCGTCAGGGTCTCGACCAAATCTCCCACGGCGAAGCGGCTTACCACGGCTAAGCCCGCGTGTAGCCCAAGTCGCGGCCCCTGCATCCTCCCCGCACGGGCCGCGACCCGAAATCCCGATCCGCTGCAAAGGCCCAAAGTCAGGCCGCGCCCCGGATCAAACCGAACGGCCAAAGCGAACCTCCTCCCTTGCTTTGGTAGACTGCAACGGTCCGTGCGCCCTCCCCGCACGGTCCGTTTCTTTTTGGCCCGGTTCCAAAGCCGCCATAGACCTCTAAAATTCACCTAAAACTTTCGCTCCTTTCAATTTGGCCCAAATATCCCACGGGGGGACGCATTGGTTCACCAATGTGGCGCGGGGGTGTGAAACCCCCGTCGAGGTCGCAACCCGCGCACCGCACCCCAGTTGCGACCCATTCGCAACGTGATTACCATGCGGTTAACAAAAAATACCAACCATTTGATATATAACACTAATAACCAGTGTCGCTCAAACGGACGCTTTTCAAGAACCCGGCTTTTCCGGCGTCAGAATATGCCGCAACAGGGCCATCGGATGGCTGCGCAGGGTCAGCCGGTAGGACACATAATCCTCCACCACCGCCTCCCCCTCGGTCATCGCGCGGAACTGCACCGCAGGCTCCACAATCCCCTCGCCTTCCAAAGTTCCCGGCAAACAGCGGCAAAGGCGTCATCGCCCGGTCAACGCCTTGGCCGCCCACAGCGCATCCCGCCGCCCCACCCCCAGGGCTGCAAACACATCCGCCTCGGCCAGCCGTGTCACCGTCGTCAGGCTCACCCCCGCCCGCCGCCAGACATCCTCGACCGAGGTATAGCCATTGCCCCGCGCCGCCACGATCCACTGCGCCTCCTCCTCCTTCATCCCCTTGATCTGCCGGAACCCCAGCCGCAGCGCCAGCCCGCCCTCGCCTCCTCCATCACATTGTCCCACTGGCTGTCATTGATGACGGGCGGCAGCACCACCACCCCATGCTCGCGCGCATCGCGCACGATCTGGGCCGGGCGCATAGAACCCCATCGGCTGGCTGTTCAGCAGCGCGCAGGCAAAGATCCCCGGATGGTGCTGCTTGATCCAGGCCGAGGCATAGACCAGCAAGGCAAAGCTGGCCGCATGGCTCTCGGGAAACCCATAGGACCCGAACCCCTCGATCTGCGCGAAACACCGCGCCGCAAACTCCTCCGTGATAGCCCTTGGCGCAGCATCCCCTCCATGAACCGGTCATGAAACTCGCTGACGCGAGCCATGTTTCTTGAACGTCGCCAGCGACCGCCGCAGCCGGTCCGCCTCGGTCGGCGTGAACCCCGCCCCGATGATGGCGATCTGCATCGCCTGTTCCTGAAACAGCGGCACGCCCAAGCGTCTTGCCCAGCACCCGGCCCAGATCATCCGACGGGAAGGTCACCACCTCCACCCCATTCCGCCGCCGCAGATAGGGATGCACCATGTCGCCCTGAATGGGGCCGGGCCGGATGATGGCGACCTGAATGACCAGATCATAAAAGCTGCGCGGCTTCATCCGGGGCAGGAAATTCATCTGCGCCCGGCTTTCGACCTGAAACACCCCCAGACTGTCGGCCTCGCACAGCATGTCATAGACCTCCGGGTCCTCGGGCGGCAGCGTGGCCAGCGAATAGCGCATCGCGTGGTGCTTCTTCAGCAGATCAAACGCCTTGCGGATGCAGGACAGCATCCCCAGCGCCAGAATATCCACCTTCAGGATGCCCAGCGTATCAATGTCATCCTTGTCCCAGCAGATGACGGTCCGGTCCTCCATCGTCGCGTTCTCGATCGGCACCAACTCGTCCAGCCGCCCCTCGGTGATGATGAACCCGCCGACATGCTGGCGACAGGTGGCGCGGAAAGCCCTGTATCTCCTGGATCAGCTCCAGCGTCAGTTGCAGCCGCTTGTCCTGCGGGTCCAGCCCGATCTCGGCCAGCCGCTGTCTCGTTCATCGCCTTGGAACTGCCAAACCCCCAGATCTGGCTCGACATGGCCGACAGCGTATCCTCGGTCAGCCCCATCGCGCGGCCCACCTCGCGCACCGCCCGCTTGCCGCGATAGTGGATCACGGTGGCGCACAGACCCGCCCGGTGGCGGCCATAGCGGTGCATAGATGTGCTGGATCACCTCTTCCCGCCGCTCATGTTCGAAATCGACGTCAATATCGGGCGGCTCATTCCGCGCCTCGGACACGAAGCGTTCAAACACCATCGTCCCGACCTCGGGCGAGACCGAGGTCACCCCCAAGCGCATAGCAGACGATCGAATTGGCCGCCGACCCGCGCCCCTGACACAGGATGCCCCGGTCGCGGGCAAAGGAGACGATGTCATGGACGGTCAGGAAATACGGCTCATACCGCAGCTTGCCGATCAGATCCAATTCATGCTCCATCTGCGCCCGCGCCTTTTCGGGCGCCCCCGCCGGATAGCGCCACTGCAACCCCTCCTGCGCCAACCGGGCCAGACGACCCGCCGCCGTCTCATCCCCCGTCAATCTCGGACGGGTATTCATAGCGCAACTCGTCCAGCGAAAACCGCAGGGTCGCGGCCAGAGTCGCCGGCCCGCTGGACCGCGCCTTCAAAGCCCTTGAACAGCCGCAGCATCTCGGCCTCCGACCGCAGGCGCTGTTCGGCATTGGGCGGCGGCGTCCCGGCCCAGATCCTCGATCCGCACGCCCAGCCGGATCGCCGTCAGCACATCGGCCAGCTTGCGCCGCGACCCGTGGTGCATCATCGGCAGGGCCGAGGCGACGGTGGCCATCCCCAGCCGCCGGGCCAGACGCTCCTCCCGGCCAAAGCGGGTCAGATCCTGCCCGTCATAGCGCGGGGCGAGCAGCAGGTGGCACTGGCCGGGGAACTGCCGGACCAGCCGTTCGGCCTGCGAGCACCCAGCCGCTGCCGGCCGAGCGGGAGCGTTCCGCCAGCGGATGCAGCAGAAAGCGCCAATGCCCTCGCCCCACTCCAGCAGATCCGGCAGGCCCAGATCACACTGCCCCTTCGGCGCCCGCCTGCCGCCCAGCGTCAGCAACCGGCACAGCCGCCCCCAGCCCGGCCCGATCCTCTGGCAGGGCCGTCACGGTGAAGCCATCCCGCATCACCAGCCGCGCCGCCGGGATCAGCCGCACCTTGCGGCCCACCATCCCGCGCCATCTCGCGCGCCTTGGTATGGGCCCGCACGATCCCGGCGACCGAATTCACATCCGCCACCGCCAGCCCGTCCATCCCCAACTCGGCGGCGCGCAGCATGTATTCCTCGGGGTGCGAGGCCCCGGTCAGGAAGGTAAAGTTCGATTAGGCGCAAAGTTCGGTGAAGGCCATGGCAGACTGTGAACAGACAAAGAACATAATCTACCGCATTGCCCGTGCCCTTGCCAATGAGTTGCGCAGGAACGGCTGGCCATTGGTCGCTTTCACGCTATTCTGGCCGCAAGGCCCGTGGTTGCACTGCGGCAAAACTGGGGGGATACCGATGGCGAGACAGTTGTGCAAAATCCGGGGCAAGCGGATTTCGGCGGCGGAGGCGGCTGGCATTGGTGCAGTCAGGGCATGTGGCTCGACTATGGCGCGGTGCTGTGCCAGCCGGACGCGTTTGACGTGGCCCTCGCCGCGCGGCGGGATGAGTTGCACCAGGTCAAGATCCGGTCCTGCCTGTCGACCCGCGCCCCGCGCCGTGCTGGCGGCCGACCCGGATGGGACGCGGTTCTTCTGGTTCTCCACCCATTTCGGCGGCACATGACCGCAAGATGCATGACGCGGGGATCGCGCATTATCTGCCGGTGAACCTGGGCGAGATCCCGGATTATTACCGCCGCTTCATCGACCCGGTGGACATGCTGGTCATCAAATGCGCGCCGATGGACGAGGATGGCTACTTCAACTTCGGCCCGGCCAATCTGTGGCATGGCGCGGTGATCGAGCGGGCCAAGATGGTGATCGTCGAGGAATGCGCCACCATGCCCCATGTTCTGCGGGCCGGGGACCGGGGTTCACCTCAGCGACGTCGACTATATCATCGACGGGGATGGCGCGCCGCTGCCGGAACTGCCCAAGGGTGCCGCTGACGCGATGTTGACCGCGCCGTGGCCCGGCTGATCGCGGCTGAGCTGGAGGATGGCGATTGTCTGCAGATCGGGATCGGCGGGATGCCGAATGCGGTGTGTTCGCTGCTGAAGGACAGCACGATTGCCGATCTGGGCATCCATACCGAAATGCTGACCGATGGGATCATCGACCTGTACCGCGCGGGCAAGATCACGGGTGCCTGCAAGCAGATTGATCGCGGGCAAGATGGTGTGCAGTTTCGGGCTGGGGTCGCAGTATCTGTATGACGCGATCCACAACAACCCGGACATCGAGTTTCACCCCGTCGACTACACCAACCTGCCCCATGTCATCATGCAGAACGACCGGGTGAAGTCGATCAACAACACCACCCAGATCGACCTGCAGGGGCAGGCTGCGTCGGAATCGGACGGGCATCGCCACATCTCGGGCACCGGGGGGCAGTTGCAGTTCGTGCGGGGGGCCTATGCGAGCAAGGGGGGCAAGAGCTTCATGTGCCTGGCCTCAACCTATGACAAGAAGGGCGAGCCGCGCAGTCGGATCGTGCTGGCACTGACGCGCGGGCAATATCGTCACCACGCCCCGGTCGGACATGATGTATGTCGTCACTGAATATGGCATGGTCAACCTGAAGGGCCGCACCGTGGCCGAGCGGGCGCGGCTGCTGATCTCTATCGCGCACCCGGATTTCCGGGAGGGGTTGGAGCGCGAGGCCTATGAAAACCGGCTGATCCCGCGTGGGTTTTACTGAGGAATCTGCCTGATCTGCCAAAAGCGTCCGACTGCGCGACACTATGTTTTATTGTTGTAAAACAATGCGTTGCATTTTTTTGTTAACCCCGCCTTAATCACGTTGCGAATGGTTCGCAACTGGAATCGGCGTGCTTGGGGTGGGGCTGCGGTGGGGGTTTCACACCCCCAGGCCGCTGCTGCGGCCTCCCCCGTGGGATATTTGAACCAAAATGTAAGGGGGACAAATTTGAATTGAATTTTAACGGTTGAGATTGAGGGAGAGGGGCAGAGCGTCGGGTCAGATGCGGGGCGGCGTGGTTTGGGTTTGGGCGGTCGCGCGCCTCGTCCTTCAGCAGCAGGATCAGGGCGACGACGGTCAGGGCGACTCCGATGGCTACCGTTGCGGGTGGGGTGCCGTGGCCTAGGGCCAGTTCCCACAGGATGACCCAGGTGGGGACGAGGTAGGTGTAGGACATGACCTTGGCGGCGGGCAGGCGCAGGCTGGCGTATTGGATCAGGACGAAGGTCATGGCCGAGGCGGCGATGGCGACATAGGCGAGGCAGATCCAGACGATAGCGGGCAGGGTCAGCCAGTTGGTGTTCAGCGCGGCGGGGCTTCCCCAGACCAGCAGGCAGAGGAAGCCTGCGACGAGGGTGCCGAAGGTGAAGACCACGGCGCTTTCGCCTCGGTTCAGTTTGCGGACCATCGGGGCATAGATGGCGTGGGCGACGCAGCCGAAGAAGTAGATGACCTCGCCTCGGCCAATTTCCAGCCGCATCAGGGCGGCGAGATCGCCGCGAAAGATCACCCACAGCGCGCCGACCCCGCCGAGGGCGAGGGCCAGCGCCCATGCGGGCAGAGGTGATCTGGCCGAGCAGCAGGAAGCCAAAGCCAGCGGCCATGATCGGGGTCAGGGTGAACACGGCGGCGGTTGGCACGGCGGCGGCAGTTTGCAGGCCCATGAACATCAGCACGAAATAGCAGGCGAGCAACCCGCCCAAGCACCAGGTAGCGCCACGGGGCGGTGAAGCTGCGGCGCGGGATGCCCTTGGTCAGGGCAGCCGCCGCGCCGACCAATGCGGCGGCGAGGGCAAAGCGGGCCAGCGTCAGGGCGGCGGGGGAAATCAGCGGGGCGGCCAATGCGCCGAGCGAAAACGACCCGGCGACGAGGGCCGAAAACGCCAGCATGGCCAGATGGCCGCGCTGGGCCTCTGTCATGTGCAGGACCAGTTGGCGGCATGTTCCTTGAGCACGTTCAGGAAGCTTTGCACCTTGAGCGAGCGGTGCAGGTCGACATGGGTGACGATCCACAGGTGGCTGTCCCATTCGGGCTGCGGGGCCATGATCTGCACCAGATCAGCCTCTTCCCGCGCGGAGCGGGTCGGCAGGAAGCCGATGCCGAGGCCATGTTTGATGGCGTCATAATTGGCGGTGCTGTCGGTCTGGCGGAAGGTGATCGCCTCTGCCGGGATATTTGCGGCCATCCAGCGGTAGAAGGCGGCGCGGATGTCGCGGCTTTCCGGGCCGATAAAGCGGTGTTTGGCATAGTCGTCGGGGCCGCTGGGGATGCCATGCTTTTGGACATAGGATGTCAGAGGCGTAGAGGCCCATTTGCATCCGCACGAGGGGTTGCACGACATTGTCAGGCTCTGACGGGGCGGTGCCGGCACGGATGGCGATATGCGCCTCACCATAATCGAGGCGGAAGATGCGCAGGTCGGAGACAAAGCGGATGGTGACGGCGGGGTGCGCCTCTTGGAAGGCGGCGAAGACCGGGGTCAGCAGGCCGGAAATGCCGGTGATGGAGGTGATGACGAGGTCACCCGAGACGGTCTCACCCTGACCCTTGATGCGGGAGACGAGTTGGCTGAACTGTTCTTCGGTGGTTTGGGCGACGCGGAGCAGTTCCTGCCCGGCCTCTGTCGCGGTGTAGCCCCGGGCGTGGCGCTGGAACAGTTTGGAGCCGAGGCGTTTTTCCAGCGCGTCGATGTGGCGGATCACGGTGGCGTGGTGGACGCCGAGCACTTCGGCTGCGCCGGATACGGTGCCGAGGCGGGCGACCTGATAGGCGGTGCGGATCTCATCCCAGGTTTCGGTCTGCATGTCTGTGCGTCCTTGAACAGTGTCGTAGTGATTTGGCGCGATTGATCGCAAAGCGGCAAGGGCGATAATGGCAGACAAGGCATAAAACATGAGGGACAGAATGAGTGATACGATGAAGACGTGGGGTTTGCTGGCGATCAAGGCGGTGTTGACGGTGGCGTTTGCTGCGGCGGGCATTGCCAAGCTGATGGGCGTTGAGATGATGGTGCAGACCTTTGCGGCAGTGGGTGTGGGCCAATGGTTCCGCTATGTCACAGGCGCGATTGAGCTGGGGTCGGCCGTTGTGCTGTGGGTGCCGGGATACGGGGCCTATGCGGCGGGTCTGCTGGTCTGCACCATGATCGGGGCTGTGCTGGCGCATTTGACCGTGCTGTCGGCGATGGGCATGGGTGCTGCTATCCCGGCGTTGGTGCTGGGCGTGCTGGCAGCGGCGACGCTGTACGCCAACCGGGCGCAATTGCAGCGCTGAAGTTTGTGGATTGACCCAAGCCCGCTTGGCCCGATGGCCCGGCGGGCTTGACTCTGTCTGGGGGTCAGCGTATCCGATCCCTCAATTCCCCGGAAGCCATCTGCTTCCGGTCCCTTGGCATATGCCGGGATCGCCACCTGTCAGCGCGTTGCGCCCACAGGTGCTGTTCTGCATTGGTCTTGGGCCCAATTGATTTGGGAAACCGCTCCGCCGCCCCATATCGGGGTTTTGATAAAGGAGAGTGCCATGTTTGAAAGCCTGTCAGACCGCCTTGGTGGCGTATTTGACCGCCTGACCAAGCAGGGGGCCCTGTCCGAAGCGGATGTCGATGCGGCCCTGCGGGAAGTGCGCACGGCGCTGCTGGAGGCGGACGTGTCGCTGAACGTGGCGCGGGATTTCGTCAAGGCGGTCAAGGTCAAGGCGACGGGGCAGGCGGTGACCAAGTCGGTCACGCCGGGGCAGCAGGTCGTCAAGATTGTTCATGACGAGTTGGTGCGGGTTCTGGCGGGCGATGACGCGCCCGAAGACGCTGAAGATCGACAACCCGCCGTCGGCCATTCTGATGGTCGGTTTGCAGGGCTCGGGTAAGACGACGACCACCGCCAAGCTGGCCAAGCGGTTGAAAGAGCGCAACGGCAAGCGGGTGCTGTTGGCGTCCTTGGACACCAACCGCCCGGCCGCTATGGAGCAGTTGGCGATTTTGGCCGGGCAGATCGGCGTCGACAGCCTGCCCATCGTCAAGGGCGAGTCGGCGGTGCAGATTGCCAAGCGGGCCAAGTTGCAGGCGACGATGGGCGGCTACGACGTGCTGTTCCTCGACACTGCGGGCCGGTTGCACATCGACGAAGTGCTGATGGACGAAGTTCAGGCCGTGCGCGACATCGCCCAGCCGCGTGAGGTGTTGCTGGTTGTCGATGGTCTGACCGGGCCAGGACGCGGTCAACGTGGCCTCGGAATTCGACGGCAAGGTTGGCATCTCTGGCGTCGTGCTGACCCGGATGGACGGCGACGGCCGTGGCGGTGCCGCGCTGTCGATGCGGGCTGTGACGGGCAAGCCGATCCGCTTTGTCGGCCTTGGCGAGAAGATGGACGCGCTGGAGACCTTCGAGGCAGAGCGTGTTGCCGGCCGTATCCTGGGCATGGGCGACATCGTCGCGCTGGTCGAGAAGGCGCGTGAGACGTTTGAGGTCGAACAGGCCGAACGGATGGCCAAGCGGTTTGCCAAGGGTCTGTTCAACATGAACGACCTCAAGGGCCAGCTGGAACAGATGATGAAGATGGGCGGCATGCAGTCGATCATGGGGATGTTGCCCGGCATGGGTGGCATGGCCAAGGCGGCCGAGAAGGCCGGCTTTGACGACAAGATGCTGAAGCGTCAGATCGCGCTCGATCAATTCGATGACCAAGAAGGAACGCGCCAATCCCGATCTGTTGGCCGCCAGCCGCAAGAAGCGGATCGCCAAAGGGGCGGGGCTGGAAGTGTCAGAGCTGAACCAGCTGCTGAAACAGCATCAGCAGATGGCCGACATGATGAAGAAGATGGGCAAGGGTGGCATGATGAAGGCCGCCATCAAGCAGATGATGGGCAAGGGCGGCCCGGATGGCGGTATGCCCGATCTGAAGAACATGGACCCGGCACAGTTGGAAGCGGCGTCCAAGGCGATGCAGCAGGGGATCGGCAGCGGTCTCGGCGGGATGCCGCGCGGGATGGGCCTGCCCACCGGCCTGTCGGGGATGTTCAAGAAGAAATGACGCTGGGGTGGTCAGACAGAAAAATCTTCGCAGAAGATTTTTTGGCAGCGACGATTTTTCGTGCGAAAAATCGGTTGCGCGGGGGTGTGCGATGATTCCGCCGACCCTGCACTCTGCCCGTTTGACGTTGGGCCCGGCCTCGCCCGACCATGCCGAGGCGTTCATCGCCTTTTGTGCGACCGAGGACAGCCGTTTCATCGGCGGGCCGGCGGACCGGCGCGACGCCTGGGAGGGTGCCGCGATTGGCGCTGGTCTGTGGGCGCTGCGCGGGTATGGGCCGTTCTGGGTCTCTGCCGGGGCAGAGCCTGTGGGCCGTGTCGGGATTTATTATCCGATCTGGCGGGCAGAGCCGGAACTGGCGTGGGTGATCTATCCGGCGCATCAGGGCAAGGGCTATGCCACCGAGGCGGCGCTGGTTGCACGGGATTGGGCCTATGCGACGCTGGGTCTGGCCCCGCTGGTCAGTCTGATCGACGCAGCCAATGGCGCATCGATCAGGGTGGCGCAAAAGCTGGGCGCGGTTCTGGAAGGGCCGCATGAGCCGAACGACGGGCATGACATCAAGCGCTGGCGTCACCCGGGGAGTCGCTCATGATCGGGCCGCACCTCAGCCTGTGTTTGCCGGTAGTGTCGGATTTCGGCTATCGCGCGGCCTTTTTTGCCGCCGCCCATTCGGTCTGCGAGGATGGGCTGCTGGGCCGTCGGGATAGCGTGACCCTGCATGGTCTGCGGGGGATGGCATGACTGTCATCCTCAACACCGAACGGCTGCGGCTGGTGCCGCTCGCGGCGCGGCATATCCCGGCCTATCAGGAATTTCTGGGGTCTGACCGGGCCGTGGCGCGCGGCTGGGCCTGTTTGCCGCATGAGGCGTGGCGCAGTTTTGCGGCGATGATGGGGCATGGTTTGTTGCGGGGGTTCGCGCCCTTTGTGATGGAAGCGCATGAGGATGATCGTGTCGTCGGGCTGTGCGGGCCGTGGTGGCCGGACGGGCAGTTGGAGCGTGAGATCAAGTGGCACATCTGGTCTGCGCCGGATGAGGGCAAGGGCTATGCCTTTGAGGCGGCGCGCGCGGTGTTGACCTATGTGTTCGGGGCGCTGAACTGGGAGACGGTTGTCAGCTATATCGCGCTCGACAATGACCGTTCGGCTGCGTTGGCGCTGCGCTTGGGGGCGGTGCAGGATGGCACTTGGGTCACGCCGCGCGGCACGGAAGTGCGCGTGTTCCGGCATCCGAAGGTGGTGGCATGACCCCGCCGACATTGCATACCGAGCGGTTGGTTCTGCGCCCTGCCGGGATGGCGGATTTTGACGCCTATGCCGGGTTTCTGGCGACGGATCGTGCCCGGTATATGGGGGGGCCGCATGACCGGGCCAAGGCGTGGGATTGGTTCTGCAATGACACGGCGCAGTGGGTTTTGCTGGATATGGGCGCGTTGATTGTCACCCTTGATGGCCGGGCTGTGGGGCAGGTTGCGGTCTGTCACGGGCCGCTGTTCCCTGAGCCGGAGCTGGGCTGGTTCCTGTATGACGGCGCGGATGAGGGGCAGGGTTATGCGGCTGAGGCCGCGGCCAAGTTGCGGGACTGGGCTTTGGGGCCGCGTGGGTTGGCTTCGGTTGTCAGCTATATCGACCCGGCGAATGCGGCCTCGGCCAAGTTGGCACGGCGGTTGGGTGGGGTGTTGGACCTTGAGGCGGCGACGCCGGACGGGATGCCCTGCGCGGTGTACCGCTTTGGGAGGGTGGCATGAGTGTTGTGCTGACCACCGAGCGTCTGGTGTTGCGCCAACCGGCTGAGCGGGATGTCGCGGCGGGCGAGGCGTTCTGGGCCTCTGACCGCAGCCATATGATGGGCGGGCCGTGGACTGCGGCTGAGCATCGGGCTGAGTTTGACGATCTGTACCGGCAGTGGGACAAGCATGGGTTCAGCCTGTTCATCGTCACGCTGAAAGGGTCGGATGCGGCTGTGGGGCTGGTGGGGCCGTTCTTTCCCGACAGCCATCCAGAGCCTGAACTGGGGTGGAGCCTGTGGGATGCCGGGCTTGAGGGGCAGGGGATTGCCTATGAGGCGGCCTGTGCGGCGCGGGATTGGTTCTTTGCCAACACGCCCTACAAGACCGCCGTCAGCTATACCCATGTCGACAACCACCGCTCGCATCGGTTGTGCGAACGGATGGGGGCGGTGGTGGACCCGGATGCCAAGTCACCCTCACCCCCGCCTGAGAAGATTTACCGCCATTACGCCAACGGAGCTGTCATGCCAGACCAGACTGACGCCACGACCCGCGCCGCAGAGGTGCTGAAAGAGCATCGCCAAAGCATCGACCGGCTGGATGCCATTCTGGTCTACACGCTGGCCGAACGGTTCAAGCATACCCAATCTGTCGGGCGGCTGAAGGCCGAACATGATCTGCCGCCGTCCGACCCTGCCCGTGAGGGGCGGCAGATGGCGCGGTTGGAGCAGCTGGCGACCGAGGCCGATCTGGACCCGGTGCTGGCCAAGAAATTCCTGAACTTCATCATCTCCGAAGTCATCAGGCATCACGAGAAACTGCAGAAATAACAAACCCGTAGGATGGGCAATGTGCCCATCGTACCATTACCCAAGGAGACTACCCTAATGTCTATGAAAATCCGTCTGGCCCGTGGTGGGTCCAAGAAGCGCCCGCACTATGCGATCGTGGCCACCGACAGCCGCAACCCGCGCGATGGCCGTTTCCTCGAAAAGCTGGGCACCTATGACCCGATGCTGGCCAAGGACAATGAAGTCGCGCGTCAAGATGGACCTCGACCGCGTGAAGCATTGGCTGACCAAGGCGCGCAGCCGACCGACCGTGTGGCACGTATGCTGGAATCGGCTGGCGTGTTGGAGAAGAAGGTTCGCAACAACCCGAAATCCGCTATCCCCGGCAAGACCATGGCCGAGCGTGCGAAGAAGCGTGCAGAGCGTGATGCGGCCCCGGTTGAAGCAGCAGCTGCGACCGAGTAATCGGATACCATGCAAGGCAGCTATACCGCCGCGTTTCAGGCGGAATTGCGTGATCTGATGCTGTGGCGGCGCGACGTGCGCCGCTTTCGGCGGGATGCGGTAGAGGCGGCGGTTCTGGACCGCTGCCTTGCCGCCTTTAGTCTGGCCCCTTCGGTCGGGCTGTCAGAGCCGTGGCGCGTGATCCGGGTCGAAAGCCCGGAGGCCCGTGCTGCGGCCCTCAGAAATTTTGAGACTGCCAATGCAAGTGCTTTGGCGGGCTATGACGGTGATAAGGCGCGGCTTTATGCCGGGCTGAAATTGTCGGGGATGCAGGATGCGCCGGTGCAGCTGGCGGTGTTTTGCGATGGTGCGACGGCCAAGGGGTCGGGGCTGGGTGCGGCGACGATGCCGGAAACCCGGGCCTATTCGGTTGTCGGTGCCATAACGCTGTTCTGGCTGGCCGCGCGGGCCGTGGGGCTGGGTTTGGGCTGGGTGTCCATTCTGGACCCGTTGCAACTGTCGTTGGACCTTGTGGTGCCTGACAGTTGGACGTTGATCGGCTATCTGTGTGTGGGCTGGCCTGAAACGCAGGGTACGGTGCCGGAATTGGAACGGATCGGCTGGGAAAGCCGGGAACAGGGTTTGAAGGTGGAATGCCGATGACTGGAGACCGTATCTGTGTCGGCGCGATTGCCGGATCCTTTGGCGTGTCGGGCGAAGTGCGGCTGAAAAGCTTTTGCGCCGAGCCTGAGGCCTTGGCCGATTATGGCCCGCTGTTCACCGAGGATGGCAAGACCTCTTACATAGTGACGCTGACCCGTCCGGTGGCGGGGGGCTTGGGCGCGCGGATGACCGGGATCACCACCAAGGAACAGGCCGACGCGCTGAAAGGCGTCAGTCTGTTTGTTGACCGGGCGCGGTTGCCGAACCTGCCGGATGATGAGTTTTACCATTCCGACCTGATCGGGTTGGAGGTTCGCGATACCGGCGGGGTCAGAGGTTGGCAAGGTCATCGCGGTGCACAACCACGGTGCGGGCGATCTGCTGGAAATCAATGCGCCGGGGCGTAAGCAGGCGATGTTGTTGCCCTTTACCATGGCAAATGTGCCAACAGTCGACCTGACATCCGGCCGGATTGTGGTGGATTTGCCGGAAGGGCTGGACTAAAAGTTAACATCGCGCCAGTCTGACGCTGATCGTGGAAATGGGGGCGCGCATGCAAAACCGCTTGCGGCTGTTACGTCTGGCGACGGCGGTTTTGTACTTTGGGCCACTGTTGGCGGGGCTGATTGGGCAAGGCTGGGGCATGGTTCCAGTCTTTGTTGTGATATTCCTGTTGTGGAGTGTGATCGTGAGGCCGCATCTGTGGCCCGGTTCGCTCCCCGATCTCATGAAATCTGACGCTTTGGTGGCCATGGCCGCATTGATCGCCACGCAGATCCTGCTGGTGGTGGTGCTGTTTGCCGTGGGGCGCGGGATTGGTGGCGTGTTGGCGGTGGAGCCTGTGATGCCGGCCTATCTGCCTGCCGCGCTGTCCTTTCTGTCGGTGCCGGTGTCGCGGATGATCTGGAACCCGCGGCGTGGCGGCGAATGCCGGGTTTGATCCGATATTGGAAGAGGTGGCGGACGGCGCGGCTGAATCCGAGGCGATGGCGGCGGAAATGCTGGCGCAGGTCATGGCGCTGCCCGACGATGTGGCCGAGGCTGAGGTGCAGAAGCATCTGACGGCGATTGCGGAATTCGTTGATCCGGCGGCAATCCGCAAGGTTCTGGCAGATGCGGTGTCGGCGGGGCGGGCAAGCCGGGCCGGGATCAAGGCGCTTATCATCCATGCGACAGATACTGAGGTTGCCAGCCTGATGTCCCGATCGGCCTATCCGGTGCAGGCCTTTGCGGCGGCGGGGCGTGATGGTGAGTTGGTTGAGATTTTTGCGCGGCGCTGTTTGCTCGCCTTGGGCGAAGAGGGCGACCTTGCGCTCGACTGTCCGTCGGTTGGGGCTTTGGTGCGCGCGGAAGAGGAAATTGCCGATCCCAAGGCGCGGCAGGCGCTGCACCGGGTGATCGAGGTGTTGGGGCAGCGTGGCGCGGTTGCCTGAGGCCGGTTGGCTGTTTTCACCGCCGCAGCACTGCGGTACAGAGCGCGCATGAGCGATGAAATTCCCAAGCCGAAATCCCATGGCCGCCTGAGCATTCAGGCGAGCGTGAAGCCGCGCGACCTGATGGAAGATGTGCAGGTCAAAGGCGCATGGACCGCGCGGGTGGTGACGCTGTTTCCGGATGCGTTTCCGGGGACATTGGGGCTAAGCCTGACCGGCAAGGCGCTGGATCTGGGGCTGTGGCGGCTGGATGCGGTGGATTTGCGGCGGTTCGGCCTCGGCAAGCACCGGAATGTCGATGACACGCCGGCGGGCGGTGGCGCGGGGATGGTGTTGCGGGCGGACGTGCTGGATGCGGCGCTAGAGGCCGCGGCGGGGCCGTGGCCGACGGTCTATCTGTCGCCGCGCGGCAAGCCGTTCGATCAGGCGATGGCGCGGCGTTGGTCGGCTGGTCGGGGGATCACGCTGCTCTGCGGGCGGTTTGAGGGGGTGGATCAGCGGTTGCTGGACCACCGGCAGATCGAAGAGGTCTCCTTGGGGGATTTCGTGCTGACCGGCGGCGAGATTGCGGCGCAGGCAGTTCTTGATGCGACCGTCCGGTTGTTGCCGGGGGTGCTGGGCAATCAGGACTCGGCGGTTGAGGAAAGCTTCTCTGACGGGCTGTTGGAGTTTCCGCAATATACAAGGCCCGCGGTTTGGGAGGGGCATGAGATTCCCGCCGTGCTGCAATCGGGCAATCACGGCGAAATCGCCAAGTGGCGGCAGGCGCAGTCTGAGGCGATCACCCAGACGCGGCGGCCGGATTTGTGGGAAAAGTACCGGAAGTAGGGGGTTTGGCCTGATCTCGGTCTGCAGGGTTGCCTGAGCGGTGATTCGTCGGGTTAATGGGATTGGCTTAGCCTTCAAACCAACGGGATGACTGTGATGCTGGATGCACAAACTTGCGCTGAGATTGTCGGGGTCGTGAAAGCCTATGTTGAGGGCATGTGCGAGAATGACCCTGCGAAACTTCGCCATGCCATGCATGAGAAACTCTGCTGTATCGGGCATTTTGATGGCGGGTTGGAGTGGCTTTCGCGCGATGACTTTATCGCAGCGGTCGATGCTGCCGTGAAGGCGCCTGATCCTGCGCCGTGGTACGCGATCAACGCGATTTCGGTGGCCGGGGATGTGGCGACGGTTCAGGTTGAAGACATCTGGCTGGGCGACCATTATGATGACACGCTGACGCTGCTCAGGCACGAAAACCGCTGGGTCATCGTGTCCAAGGTGTTTTATCTGCGACCGGGTGCGACACCGATCTGAGGGGCATCGGCCGCCCTTGACCCGCACCAGCCTTGCCCATATACGCGCGCTGTCCGGGGCAGTTTGTCCAGCGGACCCGATTCCTTTTGGCCTATGCGTCTGGCTTCTTCGACAGGCGTGGTTTGAAAGAACGGTATCAAGAAGCAGGCCATATCTCTGGCGGGCACCACAGGTGGACCCGGTTGAAGACCAAGAGCTATGTGGCGGCATCACTGCGGGGACAAACCCGTGTATCGAAAGGACCAGGCATGAACCTGATCGCAATTCTGGAAGCCGAGCAGATCGCTGCGCTCGGCAAGACCATCCCGGACTTCAAGGCCGGCGATACCGTGAAGGTCGGCTACAAAGTGACCGAAGGCACCCGTTCGCGCGTGCAGGCCTATGAGGGCGTCGTGATCGGCCGCAAGGGCGGCGCGACCATCTCTGCCTCGTTCACCGTGCGCAAGATCTCGTTTGGTGAGGGTGTTGAGCGGGTGTTCCCGCTGTATTCCACCAACATCGACAGCATCGAAGTGGTCCGTCGTGGCCGCGTGCGTCGTGCCAAGCTGTACTATCTGCGCGATCGTCGCGGCAAGTCGGCCCGGATCGTCGAAGACACCAATTACAAACCCAAGTCGGTGTAAGGAGCGGGACCATGAAAAAAGGCATTCATCCGGAATACCACACCATCACGGTCAAGATGACCGATGGCACCCTGTTCACCACCAAGACCACCTGGGGCAAAGAGGGCGACCAGATGGCGCTGGACATCGACCCGCTGGCGCACCCGGCCTGGACTGGCGGCAGCGCCAAGTTGATGGACACGGGCGGCCGTGTGTCGAAGTTCAAGAACAAGTACGCCGGTCTGGGTTTCTGATCCAACCGCAGCTAGTATCAAAGGGCGCAGCGCAGGCTGCGCCCTTTTGCGTTGGAGAAGCAGATGTTGCGTCTGACCATTGCCCTGCTGTTGGGGCTGACCCAACCCGCCGCCGCCGATATCTATGGGCGGATGAGCGGGCTGTTTGGCGACCCCGAGTATCCGGATGAGTCGTGCAGCGCCAATCCGGTGTTTTCCACCTTTACCGCCGACCGTAACCGCGTGGTGTTTTCGTGGGGCACCCCGGTCCGCAGCTATACCGGGGCGCTGATAAGCTCTTATGGGTCAACCGTGCTGTGGGCCGATGGGCGCAGCATCACGATGGTCCGGGACAATGAGACGCGGTTGACGCCAGAGGGCGACAAGGTGCTGTGGATCATGCGGGTGACGGACCAGCCGGACGGCTATTGCTGGCACCGGATCGACTGGCCGGATGATAGCTGCATTCAGTTGGTGCGCTGTGAGGCCAAGGGCAACAGCTAGGGCTCACGGTTTTGTGAGGTGATTGGTGGGGCAGATCGGGGCAAGGTTTGGGGATGCGTGTGATCCTTGCCCTTGCGTTGTGCCTGATCTCTGGCGGTGCCTTGGCCCAGCAGGTGTTTGATGCGGCGCGCGGGCCAGTATGGCAGCGCCAATGACCCCGAGACATCCTGCGCGGTCAATCCGCATCAGTTGGACTTCATGGCCAGCCCGCCCCATGCGTTGACTGACGTGGGAGCGGCCCAAGGATGGCCCGCCGGGGCGGACGCGGACGTTTGAACGCTATGATGTTGAGGATTTCGACGGGCAGACCATGACCCTGCGCGCGGAAGGCGATTTCAGGCCGAATGAGGATGGTCAGGGTCGATTCTGGGTGCTGCAGCTGACCCAAACCCCGCGCGGATATTGCTGGCGCAGCCCCGATTGGCCCGAGGTGCGCTGTGAAGATCAGCAGGTGCGCTGCGAAAACGCCACGTCCTGACCGGCCGCCACAATTGGCGGGTTCCCGCTTCCCTATGTGCCATCCTGACCGTATAGCAGGGGAAAAGCCTTCGGGGGACGGTCATGGCGCATATCATCGTGGTTGGAAACGAAAAGGGCGGGTCGGGCAAATCGACCACGTCGATGCATGTGGCGATTGCCCTGGCGCGGATGGGGTATCGGGTCGGTGCGCTGGATCTGGACCTGCGGCAGAAGAGCTTTGCCCGCTATATCGAGAACCGCCGCAACTATCTGGCGCGGATCGGGCTGAACCTGCCCGTGCCCGATTACCGCGATCTGCCCGACGTGGCCGCAGCGCAGTTGCAGCCGGGCGAGAACGCCTATGACCACCGCCTGTCGGATGCTGTCGCGGCGCTGGAGCCTGTGTCGGATTTCATCATCATCGACTGCCCCGGCAGCCATACGCGGCTGTCACAGGTGGCGCATTCGCTGGCCGATACGCTGATCACGCCGCTGAACGACAGTTTCATCGACTTTGACCTGCTGGCGCGGGTCGATCCTGAGACGGGCAAGGTCAAGGGGCCGTCGATCTACTCCGAGATGGTGTGGAATGCGCGGCAGTTGCGCGCACAGGCCGGGTTGAAGCCGATTGACTGGATCGTGCTGCGCAACCGGATGGGCGCCCAGCAGATGCACAACAAGCGCAAGGTGGGCGCGGCGTTGGAAGATCTGTCCAAGCGGATCGGCTTTCGCGTGGCGCCCGGCTTTTCCGAGCGGGTCATCTTCCGCGAGCTGTTTCCGCGCGGTCTGACCGTGATGGACCTGAAGGACACCGGGGTGGACCAGCTGAACATCTCCAACGTCGCCGCCCGGCAAGAGGTGCGCGACCTGATGACTCGAGCTTAAGCTTCCATCGGTTGAGGTTGCGGTCTGAACAGGACCAGCCGGACCTGACGGCGCCGCTCTCGCGGTGCCGATGCGCTGAAGGCGCAGGTCAAAGGCGTCGGGGCCTTCGGACTTTTGGGCGAACAGCCCGAACCGTGCCAACAGGGTGTATGCGATTTTCATGGTAGGCCTCCTATGGCGCTTGTCTTGGGTTCAGACTGATGGCCAAGCGCGGCAGGAAAGTGGCGGCTGCGGCGGCTGCGGTGCGGAGTGTCGGGGCCGATGTTGAAACAATCGGTTTCCGGTTTGACGACAATTCGGGTCGGCAGACCGGGCGTTTGGCGCGGGCTGGCGGGACGGGCGAGGGGATGAAATGTCGAATCTGCTGTATGATGCGCTGTTTTCGGGGCTGGCAGAGCGGGCAGAGCGCCTGTTGATCCTGCCGGACGGGACCGAGATCAGCGGGTGTCGGCAGTTCCACGGCATGATTGCGCGGGCGGCCAATGCCTTGCACGCCATGGGGGTGATCAAGGGCGACCGGGTTGCGGTGCAGGTCGCCAAATCAGCCGAGGCCCTGGCGATGTATGGCGGCGGCGGTGGCGGTTGGCGCGGTGTTTTTGCCGCTGAACACGGCCTATACCCCGGCGAGGTGGACTATTTCCTCGGCAATGCCACGCCGCGGCTGTTCCTGTGCGATCCGGGCAAGGCAGCCGCTATGGCCGGCTGTGGCGGAGGCGCATGGTGCGTATCTGTTGACGCTGGACGGCGCGGGGGCTGGGCAGTTTTGCCGAGGCTGTGGCGGAAGAGCCGGCGCATTTCACGCCGGAACCCTGCGGTGCCGGGCGATCTGGCGGCGATTCTGTATACCTCGGGCACCACGGGGCGGTCGCAAGGGCGCGATGCTGACGCATGGCAACCTGTTGTCGAATGCCGAGGTGCTGGTGGACCTGTGGCGGTTCACTGACGCCGATGTGCTGCTGCACGCCCTGCCGATCTTTCACACCCATGGGCTGTTCGTGGCGTCGAATGTGGCGCTGCTGAGCGGGGCGGCGATGATCTTCCTGCCGGGGTTTGAGGTGGAGGCGGTGCTGCGCCTGGTTGCCCCAGGCCACCGTGATGATGGGGGTGCCGACGTTCTATACGCGGCTGCTGGGCGAGGCGCGGTTTGACCGGGATCTGGTCGGCGCATATGCGGCTGTTCGTGTCGGGGTCGGCGCCGCTGCTGGCCGAGACGCATCGTGCAGTTTGAGGCGCGGACCGGGCACCGGATTTTGGAACGCTACGGCATGACGGAAACCAACATGAACACCTCTAACCCCTATGACGGCGAGCGGCGGGCCGGGACGGTGGGGTTTCCGCTGCCGGGGGTGGAGTTGCGGGTGATGGCGGACGGGGTTGAGGTGGCGCCGGGCGAGGTCGGTGTGATCGAGGTGCGCGGGCCGAATGTGTTTGCCGGATACTGGGAGATGCCGGAGAAAACGGCCGAGGAATTGCGCGCGGATGGTTGGTTCATCACCGGCGATCTGGGGCAGGTCGATGCGGATGGCTATGTGCAGATCGTCGGGCGGGCCAAGGATCTGATCATCACCGGGGGGTATAATGTCTATCCCAAAGAGGTGGAGCTGTTGCTGGACGCCGTGGATTGGGTTGAGGAGAGCGCCGTGATCGGGCTGCCGCATCCTGACTTTGGCGAGGCGGTGTTTGCGGTGCTGGTGGCGCGCGGCGATGGGACGCCTGAGGCGGCCTTGGCGGCGGTGTCTGGGGAGTCTGGCGCGGTTCAAGCAGCCCAAGGCGGCGGTGGTGGTCGATGCCTTGCCGCGCAATACGATGGGCAAGGTGCAGAAGGCCTTGTTGCGCGAGACGTATAAGGGCTGGTTTGCTGGCCCGTAAGCTAGTTGATGATTTCGCCGGTGTTCTTCGCGAGTTTCTCGCGCCAGTTAAGGATGTCTTCTGGGGTAAGCCGGTTCCAGTCGGACACCTCAGCGACGATCCGGAGTGGCGCAGAGCTTCGGTACGACCGCGTCGGGTTGCCGGGGAATTTCTTGTCCGTGACATTGGGGTCATTTTCGAAGGCGCCGGTCGGTTCCACGCGATAGACCCGCTCTGGCCCGCTGCCTTGCGCCAATGCGGCCCCAAGACCCGCAATGTCGACAAGGGCTGTGAAGTAGATATGGTTCATCACGATTTCAGGCCGGTAGTTTGACCGCCGTCCCGGCGTGAGCAGATCGCCCACCCGCAGATCGACCCGTGTGCCGTGAAAGAATGGACCCTTATCGAGGCTGTCGTTCATGGGGCTGATCCTAAGGCGTGAGACCCGTAGGGGGTGGTTTGGCGGATAGGGCAGTTGGATATTTAAGCCAAAATGAAAGGCTAGTCGAGTTCGGGGAGTTCGGCCGCGAGAAACCGTTCGAAGGCGTCGAGGTCCACGGGTTCGAACTGGCCGAAGCCTTGCATCCAGACTGAGGCGGCGCGCATGGCGTCAGGCTCTAGCTTGCACCAGTTGATGCGGCCGCGTTTTTCCTGACTGATCAGACCGGCCTCGGCCAGCATGGCGAGGTGTTTGGAAATCGCGGCCAGCGACATCTGGAACGGGGCGGCGACATCGGTGACGGCCATGTCATCTTCGAGCAGCATGGACAGGATCGCCCGGCGGGTCGGGTCGGCGAGGGCGGCGAAGACGGTGTCGAGGGCTGCGGTCATGCGCGGCAGTATCGCGGGGCGCTGGGCGATCGTCAACCTGTCGGTTGAATATGGTGGCGGCGGGTTTGGCGGCGGGGAAGTGTAATGATTTCAGTTGGTTGGTCGAAAACGTCTCTGGTTGACTCGGGGACGGTCAATTCGTAGAACCGGGCAACTGTTCTAGGGGCGTTTTACTCGGGCGACGATCCTGATCATGAACGGCTAGAGGCGCTGGAAAAGCGGATCGCGGCGGCCAAGGCGGCGAAAGAGCCGCGTGCGCAACCCCAAGGCGGAGGGCCATCGTCAGGCGCAATTGGCCTGGCGGATGGTGATTGAATTGGTGGCCGGTCTGATGATCGGTTTCGGCATCGGGTACGGTTTGGACACCCTGTTTGGGACCATGCCGATCTTTCTGGTGCTGTTCATACTGGCGGGCTTTGCGGCGGGGGTGAAAACCATGCTGCGGTCGGCCAAAGAGATGCAGGTCAAGGCGGAAGCCGGATCGCAACAGGCAAAAGCGGCCCCGGTGGCCGACGAGGAAGAGGAAGACTGACGTGGCAGGCGAAGAGCATAGCGAAGGCGGTTTGGCGTTCCATCCCCTAGAGCAGTTCGAGATTCACCGCCTGTTCGGCGAGGGTCCGATTTCTTGGTACACGCCCACCAACGCCACCCTGTGGATGGCGCTGGCACTGGCCGCGATCGTGCTGGTCTTCGTGATGGGGTCTGCCAGCCGCACGATGATCCCGACGCGGATGCAGTCGCTTGGGCGAGATGGCCTATGAGCTTCGTCTACAAGCATGGTCGAGGATGTGGCGGGCCATGACGGCGTGAAATACTTCCCGATGATCATGACGCTGTTCGTGTTCATCCTGTTTTCCAACATGCTGGGCCTGCTGCCCGCCTCTTTCGCGCCGACCATCGCATATCGCCGTGACCGCGATTCTGGGCTTTGGCGTGTTCCTGTTCGTGACGGTGCTGGGCCTGTACAAGCACGGCGTGCATTTCCTCGGGCCTGTTCTGGATGTCGGATGCGCCGCTGATCCTGCGCCCGATCATCGCGGTGATCGAGGTGATTTCCTACTTCGTCCGCCCGGTCAGCCATTCCATTCGTCTTGCGGGCAACATCATGGCCGGTCACGCCGTTATGAAGGTTTTCGCGGCCTTTGCGCCGATGATCCTGATTTCGGGCATTGGGGTGCTGGTCACGCCCGTCTCGATCCTGGCGATCGTGGCGATCTATGCGCTGGAGGTGCTGGTCGCCTTCATCCAGGCCTATGTCTTTACCATCCTGACCTGCGTGTATCTGAAAGATGCCCTGCATCCGGGTCACTGACGCAGATCTGAAACCTAACCAACCTATTCCATCGTAAGGAGAAACATCATGGAACTCGCAGCAGCAGCAGCACTCGGCAAATTCATCGGCGCCGGTCTGGCCGCCATCGGTTCGGGCGCTGCCGCCATCGGCGTTGGCAATGTGGCCGGCAACTTCCTGGCGGGCGCCCTGCGCAACCCGTCGGCAGCCGCTTCGCAAACCGCGACGCTGTTCATCGGTCTGGCCTTCGCAGAAGCCCTGGGGATCTTCTCGTTCCTCGTCGCACTTCTGCTGATGTTCGCAGTCTGATCTAACCTTCTTATCCTTACGGTCGGGGGTGGCGCTGAGATGCGGCATCCCTGAACTTCCAGAGGGGTCTGAGGGAGAGCTTTATGTCGACGACCGATACAGCAACTGACGCCGCCGCTGGTGCGGCACATGAGGTGGCCAAGAGCGGCATGCCGCAGCTCGACTTTTCGACCTTCCCCAACCAGATCTTCTGGCTGGTTCTGACCCTTGTGGTGATCTATTTCGTGCTGTCGCGTGTGGCGCTGCCGCGGATTGGTGGCACGCTGGCGAACCGGAAAGCGTCGATCCGCGCCGATCTGGCTGCGGCGGAAGAGATGAAGCAAAAGGCGATGGCCAGCGAAAAGGCCTATGACGATGCGCTGGTTGCGGCCCGCGCCGAGGCGGCCAAGATCGTCGCGGCCGCCAAGGCCGACATTCAGGCCGATCTGAACAAGGCGATTGCCAGGCGGATGCCGAGATTGCCGTCAAGACGGCGGAATCGGCCAAGGCCATCGAAGAGATCCGCGCCGGTGCTGCGGCAGCCGTGGAACTCGTGGCCAAGGACACTGCGGGCGAGCTGGTTGCGGCCCTTGGTGGCACGGCGGATGCCAAGGCCATTGCGGCAGCGGTTACCGCACGGTTGAAAGGGTAGGGCGATGAACAAGTCACTCACGTTGACATTGGCATTGACCGCCAGCCCGGCGCTGGCTGCGACGGGGCCGTTCTTCTCGTTGCACAACACCAACTTTGTCGTGCTGATCGCGTTCCTGGTGTTCGTCGGCATTCTGGTGTGGAAGAAGGTTCCGGGCATGTTGGGCCGGATGCTGGACGACCGCGCCCAGATGATCCGCAATGAGCTGGACGAAGCCCGTCTGCTGCGCGAAGAAGCGCAGTCGCTGTTGGCCTCGTTATGAAGCGAAGATGAAAGAGGTTGGCATCCAGTCCGACCGCATCGTCGCCACTGCCAAGCAAGAGGCCGAGGCTGCTGCGGCGCAGGCCAAGGTGGATCTGCAAGCCTCGATCACGCGGCGTCTGGCGGCAGCGGGCGACCAGATCGACAGCGCCGTCAAGGCGGCGGAACGTGCCGTGCGCGATCAGGCGATCTCGGTGTCGATTGCGGTGGCTGGGGAGGTTCTGTCCAAGCAGATGACGGCTGATAGCGGCTGCGGCGTCGATTGACGCGGCGATCAGCGAAGTTGGCGCCAAGCTGCACTGAACGCCACAATCTGAAATGCAAAAGGCCCGGACAATTGTCCGGGCCTTTTCAGTTCCAGGGTGCCGTTCAGCGGTTCGGCGTGATGATGATTTCGACCCGGCGGTTCTGGGCGCGGCCCGAAGCGCTAAGGTTCGATGCGATGGGGCTATCTTCGCCCATGCCAATCGCGGACAGACGCGTTCCAGGCACACCGGCCCCGGCGAGGATGTCACGCACAGAGATAGCGCGGCGCAGCGACAGGTCGGCGTTGTAGGCGGCGGCACCGACGTTATCGGTGTGGCCAAGCACGCGGATCGTGCTGTTGGGATAGCTGACGAGGTTTGCCGCGATGGAGCGCAGTTCCTGTGCCAGATCCGGGCGGACAGAGGCGCTGTCGGTGGCGAAGGTCACGTCATCGGGCAGGTTCACAACCAGATATTTGCCCATGTTGGTGACGGTGACGTTCGGGTTGCCAATCTTGTTGCGCAGATCGGCGGCCTGATTGTCGAGCGTGGCACCAATCGCGCCGCCCGCTGCGGCACCGATGGCCGCGCCAACGAGGGTAGAGCGCAGGCGCGCGTCAGCATTGCCGCCCTGCGACGAGCCGAGGATGCCACCGAGGACAGCGCCGGCCATGGCACCGTTCTGGGCGCGGTAGTTCGGATCGTCGATCCGGGTGGGTTGGTCGGCGCAGGCGGACAATGCCAGCACGCCAACAAGCGACAGGGCAATGGGGGTTCTAAGGGTCATGGAGTTCTGCCTCGAATGGATCCGGCCTCGTTGGGCCTCGCGTCAGTATATAGCAGGATCGCGGGTGATCAGCAGGGCAACGCGCAATAAAAAGCGGTTTTCCGCGCATATTAGTTCATGCGGCGTCTTCCCGCGCGGCCTCCCATGCCAGTATGGCCCGCTTGACCGGCAATCCCCAGTGATAGCCGCCCAAGCCGCCGGATTTGCGCAACGCCCGGTGGCAAGGGATGAACAGGCTGATCGGGTTGCGGCCAACGGCGGTGCCCACGGCGCGGACGGCGTTGGGGTGGCCGATGGCGCGGGCGATCTCGGAATAGGTGGTGACGTGGCCAGAGGGGATGCGTAGCAGCGCCTCCCACACCTTGATCTGAAACGGGGCGCCGATCAGGTAGAGCGGCGCGTCGGTCTTGGTGGAGAAGGCCGATTGGACCCATGGGCGCAGGCGGGTGGGGTCTTCGACATAGGTGGCGTGGGGCCAGCGGCGTTGCAGGTCGGCCATCGCCTCTGTCTCGCCCATCTCTGCCGCAAAGCCCATGCCGCAGATACCCCGGTCGGTGCCCATCACGAGGGCGGGGCCGAAGGGGCTGTCGAACCAGCCCCAGAAGATTGTCAGCCCGGTGCCGCCCTTGGCATAGTCGCCGGGGCTCATCGCTTCCCATGTCAGGAACAGGTCGTGCAGGCGGCCACCGCCGGACAGGCCGGTCGTCAGCGCGGTGTCCAGCACGGTGAAGCGGTCGGCCAGCAGGCGGCGGGCGTGGTCGAGGGTCAGGTATTGCTGATAGCGTTTGGGCGACACGCCGACCCATGCCGAGAACAGCCGCTGGAAATGGGCGGGCGACATGTTCATCCGGGCCGCGAGGGTTTCGAGCGTCAGGGCGGGCCCCTCTTCATCAATGATGTTCAGGGCGCGGGCGATGACGGCGTAGTGATAGGGTTCGGGCATGGTGGCCTCCTTAGTGCCAGAATAGGCGGCGGGGGCGGGGGCTGCGACCCGATTCCTGCGGCTTTTACTTGTTTGGCGCGGTCGGGTCGGGCATAGGGCGAGAATGACCCCGCAACTCGACTATGCCACGCTGTCCGCCATTTTCGCCCGGTTCCATGAGGTGGAGCCGGAGCCGAAGGGCGAATTGCATCATCTGAACGCATTCACGCTGCTGGTGGCCGTGGCGCTGTCGGCGCAGGCGACGGATGTGGGGGTGAACAAGGCGACCCGGGCGCTGTTTGAGGTGGCGGATACGCCGGCCAAGATGCTGGCGCTGGGTGAAGAGCGGTTGATTGACCATATCAAGACCATCGGTCTGTTCCGCAACAAGGCCAAGAACGTCATCAAGCTGAGCCAGCGGTTGATCGATGTCTATGGCGGGCAGGTGCCGTCGAGCCGGGCCGCGCTGCAAACGCTGCCGGGGGTGGGGCGCAAGACCGCCAATGTGGTGTTGAGCATGTGGTTCCACCATCCGGCGCAAGCGGTCGATACCCATATCTTTCGCGTCGGCAACCGGACCGGCATTGCACCCGGTAAGGATGAACTCGCGGTAGAGCGGGCGATTGAAGATAATGTCCCGGTCGAATATCAATACCACGCCCATCATTGGCTGATCCTGCATGGTCGTTACATCTGCACCGCGCGGAGCCCGAAATGCGGGATCTGCCCGATTCGTGAATTTTGTCTTTATGAGGAAAAAACCGCATGAAATCTTATCAGGTCGTCGGCATCGGAAATGCCATCGTGGACGTGTTCTCTGCCGCGGATGACAGCTTTCTGGAGCTGATGGGGATTGAGAAGGGGATCATGCAACTGGTCGAGAAAGAGCGCGGAGAGCTGCTCTATGGCGCGATGAAGGACCGGGTGCAGGCGCCGGGTGGGTCGGTCGCCAATACGCTGGCGGGTCTCGGCAATCTGGGGCTGACCACCGGGTTTATCGGGCGGGTGCATGATGATGCCTTGGGGCGGTTCTATGCCAAGTCGATGTCCGAAGGCGGCACTGATTTCACCAATGCGCCAGTGCCGGGGGGCGATCTGCCGACCTCACGTTCGATGATTTTTGTGGCGCCGGATGGCGAGCGGTCGATGAACACCTATCTGGGGATATCCTCGGAACTCGGGCCGGATGATGTGTCGGCTGACGTAGCTGGCCGGGCCGAGTTGCTGTTTCTGGAGGGCTATCTCTATGACAAGCCCAAGGGCAAACAGGCGTTTGAGCGGGCGACGCAGCTGTGCCATGCGGGCGGCGGCAAGGCGGGGATTGCGCTGTCAGACCCGTTCTGCGTTGAGCGCCACCGCGACGACTTCCGCCGCTTGGTCAAGGATCTGGATTTCGTGATCGGCAATGAGCATGAGTGGTGTTCGTTGTACCAAACCGACCTGAGCTCCGCACTGGAGCAGGCGGCGGCTGATTCGGGGCTGATCGCCTGCACGCGGTCAGGCCATGACGTGATCGTCGTGCGCGGGGAGGAGCAGGCCATTGTGCCGGTGCGCCGTGTCGTGCCGGTGGATGCGACCGGGGCGGGCGATCTGTTCGCGGCGGGGTTCCTGTATGGCATCGCAACCGGGCAGTCGCTGGCGGCCTGCGGGCGGATGGGTTGTGTGGCGGCGGCAGAGGTTATCAGCCATTACGGCGCGCGGCCTGAGGGCGACCTGAAGGCGCTGTTCCGCAAGGAAGGCTTGATCTGACCGGAAGGTTTGTGGGCGTTCTTCGCTTGACCAGCGAAGGCGCCTGTCCGGGCGGTTAGTTGGACCGCCCGAGGGCCAGGGTATGCTCACGCAGCCAAGCCAGGAATCCGCGCGGGTTGCCATCCCACTTTCCCAGTTCAGAGGCCGGGATCGGTTTGCCGATATAGGGCCGTTGCGGCTTGTACAGGGCGCGGCGGATCTCATAGAGCAGCAGGCCCTGTCGCATGGTCGCGCTGAGCTTGTTGGCGATCTGATAGGCGCGAGAGTTCTGGCCGGTGAAATGGATCGGCAGGATGGTCGCACCCGAAGCGCGAATCATCTTGTGGGTAAACACGTTCCATTCCGCCTCGATCGCCGGGCCGAACCATGTTTCTGAGCAGGCGACTTTGCCGGCGGGAAACAGAATGACGACGCCGTTATTCTTCAGATGCGTCATGGTCAGGTTGCGCATTTCGAGGCCCAACTCACGGGAGTTCGGCTCATGCGGGAAGGGAACCGGGATCATGAATTCTTCGATCTCAGGGATGCCGGTCAGCAGGCTGCGGGTCAGGATGCGAAAGTCGGGCCGGACGCGGCTGACCATCTCGGCCATGATCATGCCATCGACCAGACCATGCGGATGGTTGGCCACCACGACCACCGGGCCGGTTTTCGGGATCAGCGCGATTTCCTCGGGCGGCGTGTCCAGCCTGATGCCCATATGTCGCACTGCTTTGGACCAGAATGCCACGCCGACCGGCGCGCCAGAGCGTTCAAAGCTGCGAATCATGCTCAACAGTTTGACCTTGGCCGTCAGCCATTCGATCGCGCGGATCGACAAGACCTTGAACGGATTGGTGAACGTGCCAGAGTATGACAAGCGGCGCATGTCATACTTGCGCTCGACTCCGGGTTTCGGAACCGGAGAGGTCGCCACGCCATCGGTTTTTGACGTATCAGTCACCACGCGTCGCCTTCCTCGCCAGACAAGCCTTAGCGATCTTCGCCAAAACGGTCAGCCACCAGTGCCGACAGGGCGCCCGCAAGCTCATTTGCCTGAGGCCCGCCGGTTTCCACCTCAATAGTTGTTCCGCGAGAGGCTGCCAACATCAAAAGCCCCATGATGCTGTCGCCAGACACCGACATTCCGTCCCGCGTGACCTGTGCCGTTGCGTCATACTCTTCGACCACCTCAACGAATTTGGCGGATGCGCGGGCATGGAGGCCCTTTTCGTTGACGATGTTCAAGATCATGGAGGCCATTGTAGGTCTACGCACCCCCGCCCAGGTCAAAGCTGTTGATATATTTACGTCCGGCATCAAGGGCTGCTGCTACCGCATCCTTGACGCCAAGGCTACGGGACTTGGTCAGTTTGATCAACATCGGCAGGTTCGCGCCGTAAATGATCCGCCGTTCGGGGCCACCGGCACAGGCCAGCAGCGAAAGATTGGAGGGAGAGCCGCCGAACATGTCTGTCACAACAACGACACCTCCGCCGTGGTCTACTGCATTGGCAGCGTCGCAGATCTCGGCCTGTTTGCGACCGCGGTCACAGTCATCTTCGATGGCTATGGCTTTCATATCCGTCTGCGGGCCGACAACATGTTCGACCGCGGACATATATTCCCGCGCCAGCCCGCCATGAGCGACAATCACAATTCCGATCACGCGCGCACTACCCCGTTCCCGTCCGTAGCCAAAGGAACCACCCTGCGTTCGAGTTCCCGGTGCCGTTTTGACACTTGCCAACCAGCTTCCGCAAGCACTTTGGCCAATTTTTCTGCAACTGCAACCGACCTGTGTTGCCCTCCGGTACAGCCAAAGCCGATTGCGAGGTGCGCTTTGCCCTCATCCAGCTGTGCGGGCAGGAGAAGCAGGATCAGGTCCTGCAACCGCTGGAAGAACGGGGCGAAGCGCGGGTCGGATTCGATATGGGCGGCGACGGCAGGATCACGGCCGTCCATCTCCCGCAGGGCAGGCACCCAGTAGGGATTCGCGAGGAATCGGCAATCAAACACCATGTCGAGCCCGCGCGGCAGACCGCGCTTGTAGCTGAAACTTTGCACGGACAGGGCGAGGCGACGATCCTCACCCGGATCATACCACTGACCGATTTCGGCCTTCAGCTCATGCGGCGACATGTCGCTGGTGTCGATGAGGTGATCTGCCCGCACGCGGATCGGGGCCAGCAGGTCAATCTCACGATCGATTCCCTCAGCGGGGGTCGCGGCCTCGGTCACGGGATGGCGGCGGCGGGTCTGGCTGTAGCGGCTTATCAGAACCTGCGGCGAACAATCGAGGTACAGCACATCCAGCGTCACGGTGGGATCACGGGTCAACCGGTCGATCAGCGCGATGACGGCGGTGGAGTTGAAGTCGCGGTTGCGCACATCTAGGCCCAGCGCGATGGGGCGCCCCAGTGGCGGCCCGTCAATCAGCCGGGGGATCAGGCTGAGCGGCAGGTTGTCGATCACCTCATAGCCAAGATCCTCCAGCGCGTGAAAGGCCGTTGACCGACCAGCGCCCGAAGGTCCGGTGATCAGGATAAGGCGGTGCTCCTGGATGTCAGTTGCGTCTTGCATGCGTTGTGTCAGACCTGTCTCGTGCCTTTCAGATAACACAGAACCGAAGCAGCAAGATGCTCATTCCGACATCCCAGCACAAGATCAACCTGCGTTCCCATTAGCGTGACCTTGCGTATTGGGGGCAATCGGTCCGGTTCGGGCTGCGAAAGATCGACAGCCAGGACGATTTGGGCCTGTGTGGCTGGGGTGGCGGTCAGGATGCCGACGCCGCGCGCCTCTATCAGGCCGAGCAAGGCAGGGGGGCAGCGGGCGATCAGGTGGGTGCCATGCAGATGGAGTTCGGTTTGGTCATCGGCCACCAGATCCGCGCCGAGTGCCATCAGCGACAGCGCCAAGCTGGATTTGCCGCTGCCCGATGGCCCCATGATCAGCACGCCGCGTCCTGATACCGCCACACAAGAGGCATGCATCAGGACAGTGTCGGTCACACTGGCAGACCCACCACAAACCGTGCGCCCAGCGGTTCAGACGTGACGTCCGCCTGAGTCGGGCGGATGTTTTCGGCCCAGATCACACCGCCATGCGCCTCAATGATCTGTTTGGAGATCGCGAGGCCGAGGCCGGAGTGGTTGCCGAAATCACCCTGCGGACGTTCGGAGTAGAAGCGTTTGAACACCTTGGCCAAGGCTTCCTCAGGGATGCCGGGGCCGGTGTCTTCGACCACGATCAACACGCGGTTTTCGCGTTTGCGTGCCCAGACCCGGACGGCATCGCCCTCTTCGCAGAAAGAGATGGCATTGGTGATCAGGTTGACGAAAACCTGCGCCAGACGCGCCTCCAGCCCGTTGATGCGGATCGCTTCGGTCGGGAAATCGGTGATGAAGTCCACGCCCTTCAGGCGGGCTTGCTGGCCGAGGTATTCGGTCAGGTTGGACAGGGTCTTCAACAGATTGAACGGCTCTTCCTCTTCCTTGACCAATTCGCTGTCGAGGCGTGAGGCGTTGGAAATGTCGACACCAGACGGTCCAACCGGCGCACATCATGTTCGATGACGTCGAGCAGCTTTTCCTGCTGTTCCGGCTTTTTGACGAAACGCAGAGAGCCGACAGCAGACCGCAGAGAGGCCAGCGGGTTCTTGATTTCATGGCTGACATCGGCCGCGAACTGTTCGTTGGCGTCGATCCGGTCATAGAGCGCCGTCACCATGCCGCGCATGGCAATCGACAGGCGGCCGATTTCGTCGGGGCGGGCGGTCAGGTCGGGGATGCGGACGCGGCCGGCATTACGGGCCTGCCCGTCACGGTCGCCGCCGATTTCGGCAGCAGCGGCAAGGTCAGACAGCGGGTTGGCGATGGTCGAGGCCAGAACCAGCGACAGGCCAATCGACACCAGCAGGGCGATGACGAACATTTGCAGGATCTGCTCACGCTCAACCCGGACCAGACGGTCAATCTCACCCTCAGCCGAGGTCAGCGCGACCACGCCTTGCACGATGCCATTGTGGATGATCGGGGTGGCCACCGAGAACTGCGTGCCGCCGTCGGGGCCCTGACCAACGAATTGGCCATCTCGCCGCTGTGGGCCTGCACAAACAGCTTCTGCGCCATTTCAGCGCTGGTCACCTTGGCCTTGCTGCCACCGCCGCTGGTCATGATGCCGGAAATGCCTTCCCAGATCATGTTCAGGAAATCGGTGATGATGGTCGAGCGTTCCTGACTCGCCGTCTCACGCGCGACGGTGCCGACGGCCGTGCTGATCACGTTGCCATTGGCGTCAAACAGGAACACCTCAGTCCCGAGGTCCATCTTCATGTCACCCAACCGCTGCGAAATCTGCAACGCGTTCGTTTCTGTGACCAAAAGCCCGTCGGGGATGTTGGATTCGAAAAAGCTGGCGATCAGCCGCGCCTCGCTTTGCATGGCGAGTTCGCGCTGCTGAACGAGGCTGTCGCGGAACGGGTTCATGAACAGAACCCCGGCCACCAGAATGACCAGCGCCATCAGGTTGAAGATGATGATCTTGCGGGCCAGCGGCGAATGGTTCAGCGACACCAGACCGCGCCGCTTGCGCCCGTCGCGCAGCGTCGTATCCGCCATGCTTTCGGGCGAGACCCAATCCTCGCCCAGCAGCACTTCGCCGGACTTCTGACCGCGCTTCTGCGCCATGTTGATCTGCGGAACTGCGGTCATTCTTCGTTGTAACGATAGCCAATGCCGTACAGCGTCTCGATGGCCGAGAAGGTATCGTCAACCTGACGCATCTTCTTGCGCAGGCGCTTGATGTGGCTGTCGATGGTGCGGTCGTCGACATAGACCTGATCGTCATAGGCCACGTCCATCAACTGATCGCGGCTTTTCACGAAGCCGGGGCGCTGGGCCAGGGCCTGCAACAGCATGAATTCGGTGACGGTCAGCGAGACGTCCAGACCCTTCCAGGAGACCGAATGGCGCAGGGGTCCATCCGCAGATGGCCGCGTTCCATGATCTTGGTTTCTTCGGTCACCGCGACTTCACCCGTCGAAATCGCGTCCTGACGGCGCAACAGCGCCCGGATGCGTTCGACCAGCAGGCGCTGCGAGAACGGCTTCTTGACGTAGTCGTCCGCGCCCATCCTCAGGCCCAGAACCTCGTCAATCTCATCATCCTTGGAGGTCAGGAAGATCACCGGCATGGAGGTTTTCAGCCGCAAACGTTGCAGCAGATCCATCCCATCCATCCGGGGCATCTTGATGTCCAGCACAGCCATGTCCGGCATGCGGCGGTTGAAAGCGTCGAGGGCCGACTGGCCGTCGTTAAATGTTTCGACCTCGAAACCCTCAGCTTCAAGAGTCATCGACACCGACGTCAGGATGTTCCTGTCGTCGTCCACAAGGGCGATCCTTGCCATGTTGGGCTATCCTATTCTGCTCGGTTTGCCTTATTTTTCCTGCATGATCTGTTTTCCAGCCCCAGGAATCAACTGCTAAGTGCGAATCACCGGGCCTCACGCCTTTCATCAGGTGCGAAAATCCCAAAGGAATGACTAATTTGCCGCAGTAATCCTTTGGCGGGCAATTTGGTTGCGCTAACCTGCGGTTGGTTGCGCTAACAGGTGAAATCAGCGCTTTTCCCCTTTGAAATCTAGGTGTTATAGCATTTATGAGGGTTGGCCGGATGGTCCGCCCCTTGCGGCTGCGGCACGCAGTCCGGGCCGTTTTCTTTTCATCGACGACATGCCGCGTGACGCGGCAATGGAGGCTTCGGCAATGACCAATGGACGCGTAAACCCCGCCAAACGGCTTGAGGATCAGGGCATCACCGGGCTGGGGCACGTCTATTACAACGATATCGAGCCGGCCCTGGTCGAGGCTGCCGTCGCGCGAGGCGAGGGTCATCTGGGCCTTGGCGGGGCGTTTCTGTGCTCGACCGGGCAATTTACCGGACGCTCGCCCAAGGACAAATTCGTGGTGCGCACGCCCTCGGTCGAAAAGCACGATCTGGTGGGACAACAACGCGCCGATGACGCCAGAGGCCTTTGACCGGCTGCATGCCGACATGCTGGCCCATATGCAGGGCCGCGATTACTTCGTGCAGGACCTCTATGCCGGGCGCCGATCCGATCCACCGGCTGGATGTGCGGATGGTGACGGAACTGGCCTGGCACGGGCTGTTCATCCGCCACCTGCTGCGCCGCCCAGAGCGGGCCGAGCTGGACAGCTTCACCCCGGACTGGACCGTGATCAACTGCCCGTCGTTCAAGGCCGACCCGGCGCGGCATGGCTGCCGGACCGAGACGGTGATCGCGCTGAACTTCGACAAGAAGCTGATCCTGATCGCCAACACGGAATATGCCGGCGAGAACAAGAAGGCGGTGTTCACGCTGCTGAACTATCTGCTGCCGGAAAAGGGCGTGATGGCGATGCATTGCAGCGCCAACCATGCGATCGGCAATCCGGTCGATACCGCCGTGTTCTTTGGCCTGTCGGGCACCGGCAAGACCACGCTGTCGGCCGACCCGTCGCGCACCCTGATCGGCGATGACGAACATGGCTGGTCGGACCGTGGCACCTTCAACTTCGAAGGCGGCTGCTATGCCAAGACGATCAACCTGTCGGCTGAGGCCGAGCCGGAGATCTATGCCACCACCCACCGTTTCGCGACCGTGGTGGAGAACATGGTCTATGACCCCGAGACGCTGGAGCTCGACTTTGCCGATGACAGCCTGACGGCCAACACCCGCTGTGCCTATCCGCTCGACTATATCTCCAACGCCTCGGCGTCGGGGTTGGGCGGGCATCCGCGGCATGTGGTGATGCTGACCTGCGATGCGTTCGGGGTGCTGCCGCCGATTGCGCGGCTGAGCCCGGCGCAGGCGATGTATCACTTCCTGTCCGGCTTCACCTCCAAGGTGGCCGGGACCGAGCGGGGCGTGACCGAGCCGCAGCCGACCTTCAGCACCTGTTTCGGCGCGCCCTTCATGCCGCGCCGGCCCGAGGTTTATGGCAAGCTGTTGGCCCAGAAGATCGCCAAGCAGGGCGCCTCGTGCTGGCTGGTGAACACGGGCTGGACCGGCGGGGCCTATGGCACTGGGCGGCGGATGCCGATCCGGGCGACGCGGGCTTTGCTTGCCGCTGCCCTGGATGGCTCACTGGCGGGGGTGGAGTATCGGCGCGATGCCGAACTTTGGCTTTGAGGTGCCGGTTGCGGTGCCGGGGGTGGAGGCTGGGCTGCTCGACCCGCGCTCGACCTGGGCCAAGGGGGCGGAGTATGACAAGCAGGCCGCGAAACTGGTGGGGATGTTTGCCGCCAATTTCGACCAATATCTGCCGTTCATTGATGCCGACGTGAAGGCCGCTGCGATCAGGTAAGCCGGGCGTCCAGATCTGGACGCTTTGCGAAACTGTTTTGAATCAATGGGTTGGTTTCTTGAAATTAACCATTTGGCAATAATAAATGGGGCGCGCAATCATTGCGCGCCCCATCGTTTATCCAATCAGCATTTGACTTGCTGACGAACTACAACGCTCAGGCCGCTTTACGACGGCGAAAAGCTGCAACTGCGCCAAAGGCACCCAAAAGCAAGGGAAGCGAAGCCGGAACAGGAACAGTGGTCGTGTTGAAGTTGAACCGGGAATACCCATAGCCTAATCCGGTGGAACTGTCGTCAAAGCCCAGAGCGGGTGATTGTGCCGTAAGCTGACAGGTCGATCAACTGGTCAGGCACCGTGAAATTCAGCGTAGCCAGCAATGCGTTGCCGAGCCCGAAGACCGAAAGCGCCAAGGAGTCGCCGGCGTTGCTGCCATCCAGCCAGAAGTTCAAGTTCGAGACAGCCGAACCGAACGTGATCGTCAGTGTCGGCCTCGCAGGTATAGCCAAGAACAGTGCTAAGTGAGCAAAACCCATTGGGCTGCCCTGCAGCGCCTGCGCCAACCAGAATATTGCCACCCGAAGTGTTCGTGACCGTAGCGCCACTGACCAAGATCGACGAACCGTAAGTGCCAGCACCTAGTCCTGTAAAATCGAGCGTCGCCGCACCGGCGCTTGTCGACATGACTGCCAATGCTGCTGCCAAAACTACATGTTTCATTGAGGTCACCATTTGTTAAAATCAAAAAACTCTAGAATAATCAACATTTTTACCGAGTTCAAGTGATCGATTAAGGTTCTGTTAATACTTTGGCCAACCGGAGTTATCCTTCTGAGAGCTGGCGCAGCCGGCGCGCTAGGGTGTCTCGGCCAAGGCGATTACGATATTTGGTAAGGTCAATTGCCAGACCATCGCCGAAGCATAGCTGCACAATGAATGTGTAGCCAGCCCAAACCCTTCCACTATATGAATGTGCAATTCTAACCAGTTGATTTTACTGAATCTTGAAGGCCGTCCACATGCGGACACACTCTACCAGATTGCGCGGCGGGCGAGGTTGAGACCGGTGAGGACCAGCAGGATCAGGGTCCAGCGGCGGAAGCGGGTCTGGTCGAGCCTGTCCTGAACGCGGGTGCCGAGGAATTGGCCGATCTGGGCCGGGATGATGAGCCAGAGTGAGAAGGTCATGGTCGTGCTGTTCAGGACGCCGGATTGCAGATGTGCCAGCACCAGAACGAAGGCGCCGATCAGGAATATGACGCCCTGGACCCGGACGGTTTCGAGCTTGTCAGCCTTGATCGACAGCAAATAGACCAGCAGCGGTGGGCCCCAGACGCCGGAAATGCCCCCATAGAGGCCACCGATGGCGCCGAGAATCCATTCGGCGCGGGTTCGATGCTCCAGCTTGATCGCGAGGTTGACGCCAGCCAGTTGGACGAGGGCGAACAGGGTGATCGGCACGCCCAGCACGATCAGAAACATGGCCTGCGGGATGACGTGGACGAAGGCGGACGAGATCACCATGAAGATCAGCGTGGCGATCAGGAAGCGCCGGTAGGTCAGCATGGTATCCCATGCCGGTTGCCAGCCTTGGCGGAAGGCTTGGCTGAGATTGGTGACAAAGGTGGGCATGATAAGCCCGGCGAGGGCCAGTTGTGGTGACAGGAAGCTGGAGAAGGACGAGATCATGATCATGGGCATTGCGAACCCGATGGCGCCCTTCACGAAGCCTGCGACCAGCGCGATGACCATGGTGAGGGCGAAGAGTTCAGGAGAGAGGCCAGCCATCAAATGCCCTGCGGTTGTTGTGGGCCTTGCGTGGCGCAATATGGCGGCGAGGAAAAGCCCCGACTTGTTGAAAAGCAGCCGTGGGGCCTATGTTGGCGTTTTGGGGGCGGTGATGCGGTTGGTTGCGGTCTTGCTCGGATGGGTTCTGGCGGCGGGGATGGCCGTGGCGCAGGAGTTGCCGATGGAGCATTCGGCCAGCGTGGTCTCGGTTGAGGCGCAGGTGTTCTGCAAGCCTGCCGATCCGGGGGTTCAGGTGCCCGCGCCGGAGACCCGGTTGGGCTATATCATGTCGTCGGACATCGGGACGGTCTATCGGGGCCGCGGGCAGGTGGTTGCGGCGGCGCTGGGGCTGGCCTTTGGGGTGCAGGTGGTGGTGGCGCGGGATATGCCGGGGGTGCGGATGGTGCTGATCCGGCCGGATCAGGTCGCGCCGGATGTCTGGTATGACAGCTTTGCTGCTGGGGTGGCGGCGACGGAGTTCTTCTCTTTCGACTTTCCGGAAGAACAGGTGCCGGGGTTGTGGGTGTTTGAGGGCTGGGACGGCGAAGAGCGGCTGTTCCGGGTGGGGTTTTCTGTGGTGCCCGAGGCGGCGCTGCCGGATGAGGTGGCGCGGTGTCGGGTAACGTCTTGAGGGAATGATGGCTGAGCAGATTTTGTTGACCGGGATCACCGGGTTTATTGCCAAGCATGTGGCGTTGAAATTCCTGAATGCGGGCTATGCGGTGCGGGGGACGCTGCGGCGGTTGGAGCGGGGGGATGAGGTGCGGGCGGCTTTGGCGCCGCATCTTGGGGCCGAGGCGTTGGGGCGGTTGAGCTTTGTCGTGGCCGATCTGGAGGCGGATGCGGGCTGGGATGCGGCGATGGTGGGGGTGGGGGCGGTGGTTCACACGGCCTCACCCTTTCCGATTGTTGATCCTGCGGACCCGGAGGTGCTGATCCGGCCTGCGGTGGAGGGGACTTTGCGGGTCTTGAAGGCGGCCAAGGCGGCGGGGGTGGGGCGGGTTGTGATGACCTCTTCCGTCGCGGCGGTGTTGGATGCGCGCAAGAAGGGGACGCAGGATGAGGGGGATTGGTGTGATCCGGACAGCGCCGCGGCCTATACCCGGTCGAAGACCTTGGCAGAGCGGGCGGCTTGGGAGTTTGCTGGGCGGGAGGGGTTGAAGCTGACCGTCATCAATCCGGGGTTTGTGTTGGGGCCGCCTTTGGACGGGCACTATGGGTCGTCGGTTGGGGTGGTGGCGCGGATCATGCGGGGCAAAGATCCGATGCTGCCGATGATCGGGTTTGTCGTGGTGGATGTGCGGGATGTGGCGGAGATGCACCTGCGGGCCATTCAGCGGGTCGGGACTGTCGGCAAGCGATATCTTGCGGCGGGTGGGTCGATGACGATGCCGGATATGGGGCGGGTTTTGAAGCAGACCTATCCCAAGCGGCGCATCCCGACCGTGGTGGCGCCGAAGTTTGTGCTGCGGTTGTTGGGGCTGTTTGATCCGCAGATCAGGGCGACGGTGGATATGGTGGGGTATCTGCCAGAGGTGTCCAATGCGCGGGCTGTGGCGGATATGGGGATGGAGTTTGTGACGCCTGCTGCGGCTTTGAAAGCGACGGCGGCGTGGTTGGTGGAGGCCGGGCAGGTCTGAGCGTCCGTCTGCGCGACACTTGGGTTTATTGTTTGAGATCAGGTGGTTGCGTTTTTCTGTTAACCGCGTGGTAAGCATGTTGCGAATGGGTCGCAACTGGGGCGGGAGTCGGGCTATCGCCCGACCTACCTGTTAGATTGCGTTGGTGTGGAAGCCGGCGGGGATGGTGTCGGTGCCGTTCAGGACCAGATCGGCCATCACGGCTGCGACTTTGGGGGCCATGCCGAAGCCGATTTTGAAGCCGCCATTGGCGATGTAGTGGTCGGGGCGGTCTGGCCATGGGCCGAGCAAAGGCGCGCGGGTTTTGGTGCGGGGGCGCAGGGCCGGCCCAGCGGTCGATGACTGGGGCATCGTGCAGGATTGGCAGGGCGGCGCGGGCGCGGGCCAGCAGGGCGTCGAGTTGGGCGTCGGTGCTGGTTGGGTCGGTCCACTCTCGTTCCGAGGTGGAGCCGATGGCGACGGTGCCGTTGAGGTGCGGGATGATGTGCAGGGTGTCGGTGAACAGCTGGGGCAGGTTGGCGGCGTTGTGGCGCAGGGTGATGGCTTGGCCTTTTACCCCATCACCAACTTTGTGGCCGAGGGCGTCGGACAGGGCGTGCAGGCCAGCGGTGCCGGTGGCGTGGATTGTCGGGCCGTGGTCGTCGGCGTCGCCGATGATGATTTCGCCGCCTTTGCTGCGGATCGCCTCAGCCAAGGCCAGAACCGTCAGGCGGGGGTGGATCAGGGCGGACAGGGTGTCGTGGATCAGCTGACCGGTCGGAGAGCTGGGTTGCCAAGGCGCGTCGTCGCAGGGGATGACCTGCCATTGGGCGTGATCGCCCCACAGGGTTGCGGCGGTTAGCGCGCGGGATTTGGCGAGGGCCAGTGCTGCGGCATCGGCGATGGGTTGCAGGCGGCCGGTGCGGGCGTAGCCGGTGGGCAGGCCAGAGGCGGCAGTTGCAGAGGCGAAGAAAGCCTCGGCCATCAGCAGGCTTTCGAGTTGGAACTGCTTCTTGGGGTTCCAGTTTTCCGGCACATGGGGGGCCAACGCGCCGACGACGCCGCCGGATGACCCTGCGCCGAGGGCTATGGTTTCGATCACGCGGACGCGGGCGCCGCGCCGTGCCGCCTCCCACGCGATGGACAGGCCGAAGATGCCGCCGCCGCGTATGGTCAGATCGTATCTTGCCATTCCAGCCGCCCTTGCCCATGGTCCGCGCGACTTCAGGGATAGGCGAAATGGTCGGCGGCGAACAGGGCGAGCTTGAGCTGGCGGGACGGGGTTGTTCCGGTCTCTACGCCGGTTTGACGACCCCTATTTCAGCCTGAACAACGGGCTGGCCGAAACCCGCCATGTGTTTCTGGCGGGCAATGGGTTGCCTGCGCGGTTCAGGCCGGGGTTTCACGTTGCGGAACTGGGGTTTGGCACCGGGTTGAACCTGCTGGCGACGTTGTTGGCGGCGGGGGATGTCCGCTGCGGTTCACCAGTTTTGAGGCCTATCCGATGGCGGCGGACGATATTGCGCGGGCCTTGCAGGCGTTTCCTGAGGCGCTGGCGGTGGCGGGCGCCGTTTCTGGCGGCCTGGGCGGCGGGCGCGCGGGCGTTTCAGCTGGGGCCGATCGCGGTTGAGGTGATTGTGGGCGATGCGCGGCAGACTTTGCCAGCTTGGGGCGGGGTCGCGGATGCGTGGTATCTGGACGGGTTTTCGCCTGCCAAGAACCCGGAATTGTGGTCGGACGAGATGATGCTGGCGGTGGGCGCGCATACCGTGGCGGGCGGCACCTGTGCCACCTATACGGCGGCGGGGCATGTGCGGCGGGCGTTGACGGCGGCGGGGTTTGCGGTGGAGCGCGTGGCGGGCCATGGCACCAAGCGGCATATGACGGTGGGCCGTAAGGTATGAGCCGCGCGACGCAGGGCATCCTGTTGATGGTGACTGACCGTGTTCACCTTTGCGGTGCAGGACGGGTTTTCGCGGCTGTTGGCGGGCAATTACAACACGCTGATGGTTGTGATGGTGCGCTACTGGATCTTTGCGGTGTTCGTGTTGATGCGGGCGGCGCGGCGGCCCGAGGGGTTTGTCGCCTCGGTCCGGTCAACGCGGTTCGGGCTGCATGTGGTGCGGGCTGTGCTGCTGGTGGTGGAGATTTGCGTCATCGTCTGGGGCTATACGATGATCGGGCTCATCAACTCTCACGCGGTGTTTGCGATTTGTCCGTTGTTGGTGGTGGCGCTGTCGGGGCCGCTGCTGGGCGAGCGGATTTCGATGCTGCGCTGGGGTGCGGTCGGGGTCGGCTGTGTCGGTGTGCTGGTGATCTTGCAGCCGGGGGCGGATGTGTTTGTGTGGCCGGCGCTGTTGCCGCTGGCCTCGGCCATCATGTTCGCGCTGTATGCGGTGCTGACCCGGTTGACCACGCGGAGTGAGGCGCGGTTTCCGGCGTTCTTCTGGCCGCCGATCATCGGGGCGGTGCTGATGACGGTGGTGGGATTGCCGTATTGGCAGGAGGTGTCAGCGCGGGATTGGGTGTTTCTGGGGATTTACGGCGGGCTGTCGGTGCTGTCGAATTTCCTGCTGCAGCGGACCTATGAGACGGTGGAGGCGAATGTGGTGCAGCCCTTCGCCTATTTGCAGATCGTGTTTGTGACCGGGATTGGCCTGACCTTCTTTGGCGAGGCGCTGCATCTGCATGTGGTGGTTGGGGTGCTGATCGTGGTGGCGGCGGGGGTTCTGGCGTTGCTGCTGCAAAGGAAAGAAGCGTGACAGAGCAGAACACACGGGCCGGGTTGTGGCTGATGGTGCTGACGACGGTGATCTTCTCGTCGCAGGACGGGATTACCAAGCATCTGGCGGGCAATTATCCGATTGCGATGGTGGTGATGGTGCGGTTCTGGGCGTTTGGCGTGGCTGCGATGATCATCAGCAGTCGCCGGGCGGGCGGGTTGCGGGCGGCGGTGGTGACGCGGCATCCGTGGTTGCAGACGTTTCGCGGCGCGGTGGTGGCGTCGCAGATCTGTCTGTCGAGCTATGCCTTCGCGCATCTGGGGTTGATCCCGACCCATGCCGTGCTGACCTGTGCGCCGTTGCTGATTGCCGCGCTGTCGGGGCCGATATTGGGCGAGCATGTCGGGTGGCGGCGTTGGGCGGCGATTGGGGTGGGCAGCATCGGGGTGCTTGTCATCCTGCGGCCGGATACGACGGTGTTCACGCCGCTGTCGCTATTGCCGCTGGGGGCCGCGTTTCTGTGGTCGCTGTATGTGCTGGCGACGCGCTATGTGTCGCGGCAGGACAGTCCGGCGGTCAGCTTTATGTGGACGGGGCTGGCGGGGGCGGTGACGATGACCTTGCCGGGGCTGTGGGTCTGGGTGTCGATGACGCCGGGGGATTGGTTCTGGATGCTGGCGCTGTGCTGTACCTCGGTGACGGGGCATTTCCTGCTTATCAAGGCCTATGATCTGGCGGAGGCCTCGGCGTTGCAGCCGCTGACCTATCTGACGCTGGTCTTCATCTCTTTCTACGGGGTCTATCTGTTCGGTGAGGACTTGCGGGCGAATGTGGTGATCGGGGCGACGATTGTGGTGGCGGCGGGGCTGTTTACTTTGTGGCGGCAACAGGTGGCGGCGCGGGCGGTTGTAAAGCGTGAGAGGCTTTCCTCCCTGTAGCGTGCCTGCATCGCGGATGCGCGCATGGGGCTTTTCTTTCTGCAGCCGCAGCGTCATATTGGAATCATTCCAAACTGGATGACCAACTGGGTGGCGCAATGATTTCTGGCTTTACCAACCGCAAGCGATTCTCTGACCTGACCGAGCAAGAGGTGCTGGCGTTGGCGATATCCTCTGAAGAGGATGATGCGTCGATCTACCGGACCTATGCCCATGAACTGCGGGGGGAATATCCGGGCTCGGCTGCGGTGTTCGACGGCATGGCGCTGGAAGAAGACAGCCACCGGCAGCGCTTGATCGAACTGTTCCGGGTGCGGTTTGGTGAGGTGATCCCGCTGATCCGGCGCGAACATGTGGCGGGCTATTATGCCCGCAGCCCGATCTGGCTGACCAAGAACCTGAGCCTTGAGCGGATCCGGTCCGAAGCCTCTGGCATGGAGGCGCAGGCGGAGAAGTTTTACCGGATGGCCGCCGCGCGGACCACGGATGCGGCGACGCGCAAGCTGCTGGGCGATCTGGCGGCTGCTGAGGCGGGGCATGAAAAGACCGCCGAACGGCTGGAATCGCGGCATCTGAGCGGCGATGTCGCGGGCCGAGGAAGACGCGGGCGCGCGGCGGCAGTTCATCCTGACGTGGGTTCAGCCGGGGTTGGCGGGGTTGATGGATGGCTCGGTCTCCACCCTCGCGCCGATCTTTGCGACGGCCTTTGCGACGCAGGACAGCCATACGACGTTGCTGGTTGGTACGGCGGCGGCGGTGGGTGCCGGGATTTCGATGGGGTTCACCGAGGCGGCGCATGACGACGGGGTGTTGTCGGGTCGCGGCTCAGCCTTTGAAGCGCGGGTTTGCCAGCGGGATCATGACGGCGGTGGGCGGTCTTGGCCACGCGCTGCCCTATCTGATTGCCGATTTCTGGACGGCGACCGATCATTGCGATGGTGGTGGTGTTCATCGAATTGTGGGCCATCGCCTGGATTCAGAACAAATTTATGGAGACGCCGTTCATTCGTGCGGCCTTGCAGGTCGTGCTTGGTGGTGCTTTGGTCTTTGCCGCAGGGGCATTTATTGGGGGCGGCTGATGTATCGCAAAGGGGAAGTTCGGTATGAGGCGCTGCCTTTGCCAGACCGGGTGCAGATGCCCGCAGCAGAGGCCCAGCAGGCCGCCGAGGCGTTCCGCGATTACATGAAGCGCCGCCATTCGGTGCGGCAATATGCGGCGACCCCGGTGCCCGAGGCGGTGATCACCGCCTGCATTCAGGCGGCGGGCACGGCACCGTCCGGGGCCAATCACCAGCCGTGGCATTTCGTGGCGATTGCCGATCCGGCGATGAAGGCCCGCATCCGGGCCGAGGCCGAGGAAGAAGAGCGGGCGTTCTATTCTGGTGGCGCGGGCGATGAATGGCTGGCCGCGTTGGAGCCGATTGGCACCGGTGTCGACAAGCCGCATCTGACCGACGCGCCATGGCTGATCGTGGTCTTTGCCCAGCGTTGGGGCATGACCGAGGACGGCGCGCGGTACAAGAATTACTACGTGCCGGAAAGCGTGGGGATTGCGACCGGGGTTCTGATCACCGCGCTGCATCATGCCGGGCTGGTTTGTCTGGAGCATACGCCCAACCCGATGAAGTTTCTGCCCGAGATGTGCGGACGGCCTGCCAGTGAAAAGGCCGTGATGATCCTGCCGGTGGGCTATCCGGCCGCCGACGCCACCGTGCCTGCCGTGGCGAAAAGGAAGAAGCCGCTGGGTGACATTCTGACGGTATTTCGGTAGGTCGGCGGTTGAGTGGGGGTTTCACACCCCCAGGCTCCTTTGGGTTTGCAACCCAAACGAGCCTCCCCGTGGGATATTTGAGTCAAAATGAAAGGCACAAGATGCGGACAATCAGTGAAAACCGGGCATTTGGTGGCGTGCAGGGCGTGTATGCGCACACTTCGGATTGCTGCCAGTGCGACATGACTTTTGGGCTGTTCCTGCCGGAAGAGGCAGAGCATGGGCCGGTGCCGGTGTTGTGGTTTCTGTCGGGTCTGACCTGCACGCATGAGAATGCGATGGTGAAATCGGGCGCGCAGCGGTGGGCGGCGGAGGCGGGGATTGCCTTGGTGTTCCCCGATACCAGCCCGCGCGGTGAGCAGGCGGCGGATGATGAGGATTATGATCTGGGGCAGGGCGCGGGGTTCTATGTCGACGCCTTGGACCTGCCTTGGGCCGCGCATTACAAGATGTGGAGCTATGTGACGGATGAGCTGCCGTCGGTTCTGTTCCCGGCGTTTCCATTGGCCGAGGTCGCGCAGAGCATCATGGGGCATTCGATGGGCGGCCACGGTGCGCTGACCATGGCGATGAGTCTGCCGGGGCGGTTCCGGTCGGTCTCGGCCTTTGCGCCGATTTGTCAGCCCGACCAATTCGCTGTGGGGGCGCAAGCAGTTCACCGCCTATCTGGGCGTCGATGAGGAGCCTTGGGCGGCTTATGACGCGACCCTGCTGATGAAGAAGCGCGGGTTTGACGGGCCGATCCTGATTGATCAGGGCACGTCGGACCGGTTTCTGGAGCTGTTGCAGCCGGAGGCACTGGCGGCGGCGATGGTGGAGCGGCGGCAGCCGGGGTCGTTTCCGGATGCAGAAGGGGTATGACCACAGCTACTTCTTCGTGAGCACCTTCATGGAAGAGCATATTGATTTCCATGCCCGGGCTTTGCATGGGTGACCGGGGATGACGCTGTATATCGACGCCGATGCCTGCCCGGTGAAGGCTGAGGCAGAGCGGGTGGCTTCGCGGTTGGGCGTCAAGATGATGTTGGTGTCGAACGGGGGCATCCGGCCCTCGGCGAACCCGCTGGTGCGAGTCGCGTCTTTGTGGCGGACGGGCCGGATGAGGCGGACAAGTGGATTGCCGAGCGGTGCGGTGCTGGCGATGTGGTGGTGACGGGGGATATTCCCTCTGGCCGCGCGCTGTCTGGAGGCGGGGGCGCGGGTTTTGAAGCATGACGGGGTGGAGTTGACGCGGGCCAGCATCGGGATGGTGCTGGCGACCCGCGACTTGATGGCGGATTTGCGGTCGGCGGACCCGTTCCGGCAGGGCGGGGGGAAGATGTTTGGTAAGGCGGATCGGTCGCGGTTTCTGGATGTATTGGACCGGGTGTTGCGGGCGAAGTGAGGCTGTCCACATGTGGACGGGTGGGGGAAGTGTTTGGGATCAGTGGGTTGGGGATTGGCGTTAACCGGGTTTTAAGGAATTTTGGTTGATATCGCGGGTACGATTGCAATCCAATTAGGGGCATTGACCCTTGGTGAGTGAGAAATGAAAGAACCCACAAGCGTGCAGACGCTGACAAATCTGGGACGCGTCCGTCTTTCCAAATCGTTCTTCATGCGCGATTTCCTTTACAGCGAAATCGCCAATTTCGACCGTATTCAAAACTTTCCAGACGACCCGGACCTTGCCATAGCCGCCGGAAAGCAGCTGTGCGAAGTGCTGTTGGAGCCGTTGCAGGACACGTTTGGTCGGCTTGCCATCCGGTCGTCGTTCCGGTCGGTGGCAGTTAACGGCCGCGGTAGTGAACAGCAGTTGGCCGGTAAATCCGGGATACAACTGTGCCTCGAATGAGCAAAATTTCGCCGGGCATATCTGGGACAGGCGCGACGCGCGGGGGCATATGGGGGCCACGGCCTGCATCGTCATTCCTTGGTTTGCGGACGCGTATGAGCGTGGGCGCGACTGGCGCGATCTGGCGTGGTGGATCCATGATCATTTGCCCTATTCGGCCATGTATTTCTTTCCGATCTTGGCTGCGTTCAATCTGACCTGGAATGAAGCGCCCGCGCGGACCATCAGTTCCTACATCCCGCCGAAAGGGTATTTGCTCAGGCCGGGCGAAGAGCCGGCGGAGGGTGTTGAAGAGCGCAGGGCCCGCTATGCTGACTTTCCGGTATTTCGGGGAATCGTTTCGCCATAGTGCTCGGGGGAGTCGGGCTATCGCCCGACCTACGGAAACGTCCCCTCGTGTCGGGGATGGGCCAGAATCTTTCGCTGCGTTTGATCATATGGCTGCATGAGTGACGTGCAGTCTAAGACGGTTTTGGTTGGCATTGCTTGCGCGGTTGGCGGGGCGGTGGCGCTTTCGTTTAATGATCTGTTTATCAAGCAGTTGTCGGGCGGGTATGCGTTGCATCAGGTTATTCTGGTGCGGGGGCTGGTGGGGATTGCGTTTATTCTTGGGGTGATCGGCATCTCGGGGATGGGGTTGGCGGCGGTCAAGACGCGGCGGGTCAAGGCGCATGTCATTCGGGCCAGCATTGTGATGATTTCCAATGTTACTTACTTTCTGGGGCTGGCGGCCATGCCGATCGCGGATGCGGCGGCGATTGGGTTTATTGCGCCGGTTTTGGTCACGATCATCTCGGCGGTGGTGCTGCGGGAGCCTGTCGGTTGGCATCGCTGGGGGGCGGTGGTGGCGGGGTTGGTGGGCGTTATCATCATGTTGCGGCCAGAGGGGGAGTTTCACTGGGCGGCGGTGCTGATCCTGATTTCGGCGCTGTGTTATGCGGCGACGCAGAACATGACGCGGTGGCTGCGCGCGACGGAGAGTGCGGTTACGCTGAACTTTTACACTCAGGTTGCGTTTGTGCTGGTGTCGGTTTGCATGGGGATTTGGGTGGGGGATGGGCATTTGGCGGGGTCGTCGGATGCCTCTCTCGCGTTTCTGTTCCGGGTTTGGGTGTGGCCACCGGTGGGGGATTGGGCGTATTTTGTTGGCACGGGCGTCGCGGTGGCGGTGGGGGGGATGCTGATGGGGCATGCTTACCGGACCAATCCGCCGGCGCTGGTGGCACCGTTTGAGTATACGTCGATGCCGCTGGCGGTTATCAACGGGTTGCTGTTCTTTGGCACCTTCCCCGACCTTCAGGGTTGGATCGGGATTGCGCTGATCATCTCGGCGGGGTTGTATACGCTGTACCGCGAAACGGTGGTGCGGCGGGCCGGGAGGCGAAATGCGGGTAGAGGCGGTACTCTTTGACATCGGCAATGTGCTGGTACGCTGGCAGCCAGAGGCGTTTTATGACCGGATGATCGGGGTAGAGCGGCGTCTGGCGCTGTTTGAGGCGGCCGATCTGATCCAGATGAACCTCGACATCGACGCGGGGGCGACGTTTCGCGGCACGATTTATGAGCGGGCCGAGCGGCATCCTGAGTGGGCCGAGGAGATCCGCTGGTGGCATGACCGGTGGATTGAGTTGGCCACGCCACGGATTGAGGGCTCTATCGCGTTGCTGCGGGCGTTGCGGGGCAAGGGGGTTCCGGTGTTTGCGCTGACCAACTTTGGCGCGGAATCGTTTGATGCGGCGGGGTCGAAGCTGGACTTTTTGGGCGATTTTGACCGGGTTTATGTGTCGGGCAAGATGGGGGTCATCAAGCCGGACCCGCGGATTTATGAGATGGTGGAAGAGGATTGTGGGATCAGCGGGGATCGGTTGATCTTTGCCGATGACAAGCCGGAGAATATTGCGGCGGCGGCGGACCGGGGTTGGCGGACGCATCAGTTCGAAAGCTGGCAGGGTTGGGCAGAGCGGTTGGTGGCCGAAGGGCTGTTGACGCGAGTAGAGGCGGGATTGTGATGGAAGTTGTAGGGCCAGAGGCAGAGGCGGTTCTGTCGTGGGGCGGTTTGATTGCGGCGATGGAGGCGGGGCATCGGTTGCCGCGGGCTGAGATCAGCGATCTGTTCCTGTACCGGGGGCCGGATGTGATGCTGGACCGCGCGGCGTGGATTGACGGGTTGGGCGCGCTGGTCAAGGTGGCGACGGTGGTGCCGGGCAACCGGGAGCGCGGGTTGCCGACGATCAACGGGGTGGTGAACCTGTTTGACGGTGTGACGGGGATGCTGACGGCGCTGGTCGATTTCCATCTGGTGACCAAGTGGAAGACGGCGGGGAATTCGTTGCTGGCGGCGTCGAAGTTGGCGCGGCGGGATAGTCGTGAGATTTTGCTGGTGGGCGCGGGGACGGTCAACACGACGATGGTCAGCGCCTATGGGTCGGTGTTTCCTGACGCGCGGTTCACGGTGTGGAACCGCAGTCCTGAGGGGGCCGCGCGGTTTGCCGAGGCGACTGGGGCTGCGGTGGCGGCCGATTTGCAGGCGGCGGTGAGGGCGGGCGGATATCATTTGCACGGCGACCATGGCGAAAGAGCCGTTGGTGTTGGGGGAATGGTTGCAACCGGGGCAGCATCTGGACCTGATCGGGGCGTATAACCCCTCGATGCGGGAGGTGGATGACCGGGCGATGCAGCGGGCGCGGGTGTTTGTCGATTCGCGGGCGACGACTTTGCACCATATTGGTGAGGTGATGATGCCGTTGGCGTCGGGGGCGATCACTGAGGCGGATATTGTGGCGGATTATTACGACATGGCGGGGGGGAGCTATGCCCGGCAGTCGGAGGAGGAGATCACGATTGCCAAGAATGGCGGGGGTGCGCATCTCGACCTGATGACGGCGGCGTATATTTTGGAGCGGTGGCGCGGGCGGTGAGGTTTGGGGGTTTCACACCCCCAAGCCCTGCGGGCCCCCCGTGGGATATTTGCGCCAAAATGAAAGGGCGCGAATTTTAGCTAAGGTTTAAGGATCACGCGCCGATCAGTTTGTCGCGGGCTTTGAGGGCGTGCAGCCAGGCGAGGCCGTGGACGGTGGCGCGGGCGGGGCGGTATTCGGCGGCGACCCAGCCAGTGTAGCCCATCGCGTCGATGTCGCGGAACAGGGCGGTCAGGTCAAAGCCGCCGCCGCCGGGCTCGTTGCGGTTGGGGAAACCCGCGATCTGGATGTGGTTCACGATGTGTTTGTGTTTCAGCCAGACGGCCCAAGGGTCGCCATGGATGCGGGCGGCGTGCCACAGGTCGTATTGCAGGCCGATCTTGGGGTTGTCGAGGTCGGACAGGATGCGGGCGGCTTGGTCGTAGTCGTTGAGGAAGTAGCCCGGCATATCCTCGGCGTTCAGGGGTTCGATGCAGATCGTCAGGTCTGGGGCCTGAGCGGCCCCCCAAGCGAGGTGTTCGGTGTAAAGCTGCGATGCCTCGGGGCCGCGCGCGACGCCTGCCATCACATGCAGGCGGCTGGCCCCCAACCGGGTGGCGTAATCGGCACCGCGCAGGAAGCTGTCGCGAAAGCGGCTTTCGAGGCCGGGCACGGCGGCGTGGCCACGGTCGCCTGCGGCCCAATCGCCGGGCGGCGCGTTGATAAGGGCAAGCGGCATCTGGCCGAGGGCGGTCTGCCAGTCCTTGACCGGATGGTCATAGGGGAACAGGATTTCGACACCATCAAACCCGGCTTGTGAGGCAAGTCCCGGCCGGTCGAGGCTGGGCACTTCATTGAACAGCATGGTGAGGTTGGCGGCGTATCTGGGCATCAGGGCAATTCTGTTGAACGGATGATCGGAAAAAACAGGCCGCTGGACCACAGTCCAAACCAGCTTTCCCCCGTTGGTTTCTGGGGGCATGCTTTCACCGGATCGCGCCACATGGCAACCCAATTCGACCAAACGGTAGAACGACTTGCGGTCGATCAGGGCGTTCAACCCACGGCGGACGTGGATATAGGGCGCGGGTTCGCCATCTTCCGCGATGTGAACCGTGATTCGGTGGTCGGCATCTGCGGTCACCGTATCCTCGGTTTTGGTGGTGAACGTCAGGATCTGATCCTCACCCGTGCCCGTCGCGGTGAAGTCGATGGCGAGCAGCGGGGCGTCATCGACCTTGATGCGGACCTTTTCGACCGGGGTGACGAGGAAATATTCCTCTCCCTCTTTCTTCAGGATCGAGGCGAACAATTTCACCAGGGGCGCGCGTCCGATGGGGGTGCCGAGGTAGAACCACGTGCCGTCGCGGGCGATGCGAATGTCGATGTCGCCGCAGAACGGCGGGTTCCACAGGTGGACGGGGGGCGGGCCCTTGACCGCCTTGACCTGTGACATCAAACCTTCAGCGGATGGCTTCACGATAAGTTTCTCTGTCATTTGTGGGCCAAATCCTTTTGCCATTTGTGCTTGGGGCCGTCATTGGCTCTAATACAGATATAGTCACTTACGGAGCAAAGTCATGACCGAAGCTAACCTTGTCGCCGAGATTGAAGCATTGGGCGACAAGCTGGGGGTAGCGCGGGAGCAGGTGAACCAGCGGTTTATCGGGCAGGACCGGGTGGTGGAATTGACGCTGGCGGCGCTGCTGTGCGGTGGTCATGCGCTGTTGGTCGGCTTGCCGGGGTTGGGCAAGACCTTGTTGGTGGACACTTTGTCGACCGTCATGGGGCTGCGCGCCAACCGCATCCAGTTCACGCCGGATCTGATGCCCGCCGATATTCTCGGGTCAGAGGTGTTGGACGGCGCGGATGGCGCGCGGTCGTTCCGGTTCATCGAGGGCCCGGTGTTTTGCGAATTGCTGATGGCGGATGAGATCAACCGCGCGTCGCCCCGGACCCAGTCAGCCCTGTTGCAGGCGATGCAAGAGCGGGAGGTGACGATTGCCGGTAAGCTGCGCAAGTTGGGCCCGCCGTTCCATGTGCTGGCGACGCAGAACCCGATTGAGCAAGAGGGCACCTATCCTTTGCCAGAGGCGCAGCTGGACCGGTTTCTGGTGCAGGTCGATGTGGCCTATCCGACGCGGGCGACCGAGCGGGACATTCTGCTGGCGACGACCGGATCGGTGGACGCCAAGGCCAGCCAAGTGTTCACCGGGGCAGAGCTGATCGCGGCACAGGCCTTGGTGCGGCGGATGCCGGTGGGGGAAAAGGTGGTTGAGGCTATTCTGGATCTGGTGCGGTCCTGCCGTCCGGGTGAGGAAGAGGGTGCCGATCTGGCGGGCGTGTTGTCATGGGGGCCGGGGCCACGGGCGGCGCAGGCGCTGATGCTGATGGTGCGGGCGCGGGCCTTGCTGAACGGGCGTTTGGCGCCGTCGACCGAGGATGTGGCGGCGCTGGCGCGGCCAGTGTTGGAGCATCGGATGAGCCTCAGCTTTGCCGCACGGGCGCGGGGTGAGACGTTGACCGGCGTGATCGACCGGGTGGCGGGGCGGGTGTTGGGGGTTGCGGCTTGACCTACCTTTGCCAAGCCGTGCTGATCGCGGGAACAGGTAGGATGGGCCATCCGGCCCATCGCTGGATGGGTGCCGCAGCGTGACACTCAGCGCCGATCTTCGCGCCCGGGCTGAGGCTTTGGGCCAGACCCTGCCGCCCCTGTTGGCTGAGGCCGAGCATCTGGCCGCCACGGTCCTGCTGGGTGAGCATGGCCGCCGCAGGGCGGGATGGGCGATGATTTCTGGCAATACCGCGCGGCGCATCCGGGGGATGAGGCGCGGTCGGTGGATTGGCGCCGCTCTGCCCGCAGCGACCAGCATTTCGTGCGCGAACGCGAATGGCAGGCGGCGCAGTCGGTGATGCTGTGGGTCGATCCGTCCAAATCGATGAATTTCACGGGCAGTCGCGACCGTGCCCCCAAGGGTGACCGGGCGCGATTGATCGCGCTGGCGTTGTCCGTGCTGCTGTTGCGCGGGGGCGAGAGGGTCGGGCTGGCGGGCCAAGGCGCGCCACGGTCGGGCCGGGCGCAGGTCATGCGGTTGGTGCAGCAGTTGGGCGAGGTGTCGTCGGACGACTATGGCAGGCCGCAAGAGGATGGTCTGGTATCCCATGGCCGCGCCGTTTTCCTGTCGGATTTCCTTGGCGATATGGCCGGGGTTGAGGCGTCTTTGGCGCGGGCGGCGGATCGGGGGGTGAAGGGCGTTCTGCTGCAGATCCTCGACCCGGCGGAGGAAGAGTTTCCCTTTGACGGCCGCACGGTCTTTGTCTCGATGGGTGGCTCGGTCACGCATGAGACGCAGCAGGCGGGCGATCTGCGGGTGCGGTATCTGGCGCGGTTGGCGGAACGCAAGGACCGGCTGGCCGAGTTGGCGCAGCTGTCGGGCTGGCTTTACCAGACCCACCACACCGGTCATCCGGCGCAATCGGCGCTGCTCTGGGCCTACCGGGCGTTGGAGGGTGGCGCATGAATTTGGCCTTTGTTGCACCCCTGCTGCTGTGGGGGCTGCTGATCCTGCCTGTGTTGTGGTTCCTGTTGCGGGCGATTCCGCCAGCCCCGATCCGCCGTCTGTTTCCGGGTGTGGCGCTGCTCTTGGGCTTGCAGGATGAGGATCGGCAGGCCGACAAGACGCCGTGGTGGTTGCTGTTGCTCAGGATGGCGGCGATTGCGTTGGCGATCATCGCTTTTGCCGGGCCGGTGTTGAACCCGCGTCAGTTGGGTGTGGGGTCGGGGCCGTTGTTGGTGCTGGTCGATGGCGGCTGGGCGGATGCGGCCGATTGGCAGCGGCGGATGGATAAGGCCGGGTCGCTGCTGGATGGGGCGGAACGTGCGGGCCGTCCGGTGGCGGTGGTGCAACTGGCGGACGTGCCGCAAGCGGTGGCGTTCAAGGCGGTTGAGGATCAGCGCGGGCGGCTGGCGGCGATGGAGCCGCGCGGCTGGTTGCCGCGTGCGATGGACGTTTGGGTCGCCAGTCTGCCTGCTGGGGCGTTTGAGACGGCTTGGATCACCGATGGGCTTGACCATCCGGGGCGCGGCGATCTGGAGACGGCCTTGGCGGCGAAGGGGGCGGTGACGGTCTATGCCTCCGAACGGCCGATCTATGCGCTGGGACCAGCGGAGCGCGAGAATGGCAAGCTGTCGCTTACAGCGCAGCGGGCGCCTGCGGGGGATGCGGCGCTGGAGGTCGTGGCGCGGGGGGCTGATCCGTCGGGGACTGAGCGAGAGCTGGCGCGGGTGCCTTTGGCGTTTGTGGCGACGGATGCGGCGGCCAAGGCGGTGTTGGATTTGCCGCCGGAGTTGCGCAACCGGGTCACTTTGTTTGCGATTGACGGGCAGCGCAGTGCGGGGGCCGTGTCCTTGGCGGGGGACGCGTTGAAGCGGCGCAAGGTGGCGCTGGTCAGTGATGCGGCAGAGGGTGAGGGGCTGCAACTGTTGTCGCCCTTGCATTATCTGCGGCAGGCTTTGGCACCCTCGGCTGATCTGATTGAGGGTGGGGTGGCCGATATGGTGCCTGCCAAGCCTGATGTGATCGTGCTGGCCGATGTGGCGACCTTGCCGCAGTCTGAGGTCGATATGCTGGTCGATTGGGTGCAGAAGGGCGGTTTGCTGCTGCGCTTTGCCGGGCCGCATCTGGCGGCGACGGATATGCAGGCCTCGGCTGAGGATCCTTTGTTGCCGGTCACGCTCAGGCAGGGTGGGCTTTCGGCGGGTGGGGCGATGTCCTGGGGCGCGCCAAAGGGGTTGGCGGCGTTTCCTGAAGGCTCACCTTTCCACGGGTTGCAGATACCGCCGGATGTGCGGGTTCGGACGCAGGTGTTGGCGGAACCGGGGCCGGATCTGGGGGAGCGGACTTGGGCGGCGCTGGAGGATGGGACGCCTTTGGTGACGCGGCGGGTCAGCGGGTTGGGGCAGGTTGTGTTGTTCCATGTCACCGCCAATGCCGAATGGTCGGACCTGCCGCTGTCGGGCCTGTTTGTGGAGATGCTGGAGCGGTTGGCGGTTTCGGCCACCGGGACGGCGACCGAAGAGGGTTTGACGGGTCTGGTCTGGACGCCGGAGAAAATCATGAACGGCTGGGGTGCCTTGGGCGGGCCGGGGACGCTGGGCGGGGTGCAGGGTGCTGTGCTGGCGAAGGCGATCAAGGACGGGCCGGGGCCGGAGGCGCCTGCGGGTCTGTACCGCAATGATGCGCGGGTTGTGGCGGTTAATCCGGTGGGCGAGGGGTTCACTTTCTCGGCGGCGGTTTGGCCGAGCGGGACCGCTGTGCAGGATTTGAGCCTGCAGGCCGAGCGGTTGTTGAAGGGGCCGGTGCTGACGGTGGCGCTGTTGCTGTTGCTGGTGGATATCATCGCCTCACTGGCGTTGTCGGGCCGGTTGCGGCTGACGCGGGCGGCTGGGGTGGCGGTGATGGCGCTGGCGCTGTTTGGCCAGCCGCAGGATGCGCGGGCCGATGCGGCGGCGGATCAGCGGGCGATTGATGCGACGGCGGGGGTTATTCTGGCCTATGTGGAGACGGGCGATCCGACGGTGGATGCGGTGTCCAAGGCTGGGTTGGCGGGGTTGGGCGAACAGTTGTGGAACCGGACCGCGGTAGAGCCGTTGGAGCCGATGGCGGTCGATATCGAAAAGGATGAACTGGCGTTCTATCCGTTCCTGTACTGGCCGATGACGGCGGGGGCGGCGCTGCCCTCTGCCGAGGCCTATGCCAAGCTGAACCGGTTTTTGCGGACCGGCGGGATGATCCTGTTTGACACCCGTGACGGCGATGTGGCGGGGTTCGGCGGGGCGTCGCCCGAGGCGCAGGCCTTGCAGGCGATTGCCAGCGGGTTGGACATTCCGCCGATTGAGCCGATCCCCGAGGACCATGTGCTGACCCGCAGTTTCTATCTGTTGCAGCAGTTTCCGGGGCGGTTTTCGGAGGGCGGGTTGTGGGTAGAGGCCGCGCCACCGGATGCCGCGCAGACCGAGGGGATGCCGTTTCGCAACCTGAACGACGGGGTGACGCCGGTGGTGATTGGCGGCAATGACTGGGCGAGCGCCTGGGCTGTCGATGACAACGGCATGGCGATGTTTCCGGTCGGGCGGGGCTATGCTGGTGAAAAGCAACGGGAATATGCGTATCGGTTTGGTGTCAACCTCATCATGTATGTGCTGACCGGGAATTATAAATCGGATCAGGTCCATGTGCCGGCCTTGTTGGAGAGGTTGGGCAAATGAACCAGTCGGTGATCTTTGACCCCTTGGTGCCGGTAGAGGCGTTGTGGGCATTGGCCGCTTTGGCCGTGGTGTTGCTGGCGCTTGGCGGTGTGGCGTGGGCTGGCGGGTTGGGCGCTGCGCGCGTTGTCGGCGGGGCTTTTGCTGGCGGCGCTGAGCAACCCCAGTCTGCAAGAGGAACAGCGCAAGCCGCTGACCGACATCGTGCTGTTGGTCGTCGATCAGAGCGCCAGTCAGCAATTGGCGGACCGGCCGGATCAAACGGCGGCGGCGGTGGCTGAGGTGCGGGCCAAGGTGGCGGCGCTGGGCAATACCGAATTGCGTGAGGTGACGGTCAAGGATGGCCGCGACAATGCCGGGACTTTGGCGATGGCCGCGTTGTCCGATGCCCTGGCGCAAGAGCCGCGGGCGCGGGTGGCGGGCGCGATCATCGTGACCGACGGGCAGGTGCATGATCTGATGCAGGCGCCAGAGATGCCTGCGCCGCTGTCGGTGCTGTTGACCGGGCATCAGGCCGATTGGGACCGCAGGCTGGTGATCAAAAGCGCGCCGGCCTTTGCGATCATGGGCGAGAAGGCGACGCTGACCCTGCGGATCGAGGATCAGGGGCAGGTGCCTGAGGGGGTGAAGGGGGCGGTCGATCTGACGATCTCGCTCGACGCGGACGCGCCGGTGACATTTTCGGTGCCGGTGGGGCAGGATCTGTACCTGCCGATCCAACTGCCGCATGCCGGGATCAATGTGTTGCAGGTGTCGGTGGCGACGCAGGCCGGGCGAGTTGACCGACCGCAACAATGCCGCCGTGGTGCAGATCAACGGCGTGCGCGACCGGCTGCGGGTGCTGCTGGTATCGGGTGAGCCGCATCCGGGGGAACGGGTCTGGCGCAACCTGTTGAAATCGGACCCGTCGGTGGACCTGGTGCATTTCACCATTCTGCGGCCGCCGGAAAAGCAGGATGGGGTTCCGGTTTCGGAGCTGTCGCTGATCGCGTTTCCGACCAAGGAATTGTTCGTCGACAAGATCAAGGATTTCGACCTGATCATCTTTGACCGCTACCGGATGCGGGGCATCCTGCCGATGAGTTACATCGACAATGTGGTCGATTATGTGAAGAACGGCGGGACGGTGCTGGTCGCGGCGGGGCCGGAATATGGCGAGGTGGACAGCCTGTGGCGGTCGCCCCTGGCCGCGATTTTGCCGGTGGCGCCGACCTCGCAGATCATCGAGCAGGGCTATCGGCCCGGTGGTGACCGATCTGGGCAAGCGCCATCCGGTGACCGAGGGGCTGGAGGCCTTGGCGCCCAAGGGGGGCTGGGGGCGGTGGTTCCGGCTGATGGAGGTGACGCACGCGGTCGGGGCAGGTGTTGATGACCGGGCCGGGCGACCGGCCGCTGCTGGTGCTGGACCGGGTGGAAAAGGGCCGGATTGCGGTGCTGGCGTCCGATCAGATGTGGCTGTGGGGGCGCGGGTTTGAGGGCGGCGGGCCGCAGTTGGAATTGCTGCGGCGGTTGGCGCATTGGATGCTGAAAGAGCCGGATCTGGAGGAGGAGAACCTGACGGCCACGGCGGTCGGGGCAGGCGGTGACCTTTACCCGGCGGACCATTCTGGACGTGCCGCCGGGGCGATTTGGTTATCACGGGCCGGATGGGACGGTCAGCAACGCTGACCCTGCCGCAGGTCAGCCCCGGCAAGTTTGCCGCCGAGTGGCAGGCTCCGGTGCTGGGCCTGTACCGGCTGACGCAGGGCGATTTGAACCGGGTGGTGGCGGTGGGGCCATCGGCGCCCAAGGAGTTTGAGGAGACGATTGCCAGTGGCGAAGGGCTGACCCCGCTGGCGACGGCGACGCAAGGGCGGCATTCTGCGGCTGGAGGCGGGGATGCCCGACATCCGGCTGGTGCGCGAGGGGCGGCCTGCGGCGGGGCGCGGCTGGATCGGGATCATGCCGCGGGCGGCCTATGTGACGGGCGACATTCAGGTCAGCGACCTGTTGCCGGCGTGGCTGTGGCTGCTGCTGGCGGCCGTTGCGGCGATTGCGGCCTGGGTGGTTGAGGGGCGGCGCGGCGGCAAGGCGGTTTAAGGAGCGACGGTCCTTCCTGCCTGTGGCGAGGGTCACGCTTAGGTGAGGGGCTTGAAACCGGGTTTTGCGCTTCCCAAATGAGAGTTGTGCCGGGTGCCAATGATGGGTCCGGCGCAACGTCTGCCCGTCCCGTATGGGAGGGTTAACCCTCATCGCTCCTTGGAGGATGCTATGCAAACTTTGAATTTCGCCCCGCTGTACCGTGCCACCGTTGGTTATGACCGTATCGCCGATCTGATGGATCGTGTGCTGTCGGCAGAGGTCGCCCAGCCGACCTATCCGCCCTACAACATCGAAAAGACCGCTGATGATGCCTATCGCATCTCTATCGCCGTTGCCGGGTTCACGCCTGATGAACTGACGGTTGAGGTCAAGGATGGGGCGCTGCACGTCTCGGCCAAGCGGTCGGACGAGTCGGCACAGAAGGCCTATCTGCACCGTGGCATCGCCACCCGTGCGTTTGAGCGTCGGTTCGCGTTGGCCGACCATGTTCGTGTGACCGGTGCCAACCATGAGAATGGGATGCTGCACATCGATCTGGTCCGCGAGACGCCCGAAGCGTTGAAGCCGCGCCGGATTGAGATTGGCCGTCAGATCGGGACCGAAGTCCCGGCGCTGGAAGGCAAAGCCGCCAACTGATCCGCGCTGACGGATGACGGGAAGCCCGGACCATTGGTCCGGGCTTTTTCATGAGCATAGGGCGAGGGCGGGAAGTGGTTTCAGGCATCAGGGTGTGGTGCGGGGGCTGGGTTTGGCCTGACTTTGGCGGCCCAGAATGTGGGGGTGTTCCCCCGCCTGTGGGCCCGTTGCGCGGCGGTGGAGCAGCCACCTTGGGGCGTTAAAGATCACGCGTCGGGGCTGTTTGGGCGCATCGCGGAACTGTGCCCAATACTGTTCATCGGTATCGTGGCGCGGGGCGATCTTGCCTTGGGACAGCGAGGTGATGGTCAGGGGGGTGGTCATGGGTTGGCTCCTGCTTGGGTGGGGTCATGCGGGCAGGATGCGGGACTGATGGCTTGGTGTCCTTTGGCGGCGGGTTAAGAGTTGTGAAATCTTGTTAAGCGGGCGGATGTTCCGGCAGGCCTGCGCGGCGGAGGCTTTCGATCACAACCTGCCATCGTTCAGGGAATTTGCCGTGGTTGGCGCGGCGCAATTGGGACAGGCTGGTGCCGGGGGACAGGGTCAGCAGGGTTGTCAGGGCTTGGGTGGCCGCCTGCGTCCGGCCCAGATGGCCTAGGGCGGCGGTGCCATGCCAATGCGAGACGTCGAAATTGGGCTGTTCCGCGCGTGAGCGTGCGGCCCAGTGCAGCGCCTCTTCATAGCCATAGGCCGCCGGAGCGAGGGCCGGGCCAAAGCCGGGGTCGAGGGCAATCGCCTGTTCCAACAGGGCAATCGCCGCCAGATTGTCGGCGTCGGCCAGTTGGGCGGTGATGCGGAAGCGGTCGGCCTGTTTGCGGACCGAGCCTTACAGGACATAGCGCACGCCAAGGTCGCGGGCGGCCTGCCGGGCATCGATGGTCTTGTCGCGGTAGGCAAAGCTGGAATCGCGGGCGATAACGGCAAAGGAGGTAAAGCGCGACAGGGCGGTGATGATATCCTCGACCACGCCATCAGCGAAGTAATCGGGGCTGTTGGTGGTCAGCGCAGCAAAGGGCTGCACGGCCAGCAGCGGCAGGGTGGCGGTTTTGCGGTCGATTGCCGGGGTGGGGTGCGGGATCAGCCGGTAGCCCATGCGCGGGACGGTGACGATCCAGTCCTGCCCCGTGGGCCGAGTGCCCGGCGCAGGCCCGCGATCTGCACGGTCAGATTGCCCTCTTCTACCGTGGCGCCCGGCCAGACCTGATCCATCAGATCGGCCTTGGACACCGCAGCGCCTTGGGCGGACAGCACGGCCGTGAGGAGGGTGGCGGCCCTCTGGCCAAGCCTTGTCGTTTGGCCGTCGCGGGATAGGGTGCGGCGGGCGGGGTCGAATTGAAAGGGACCAAAGGACTGGGTCATTGGGGCGCTATCCCGGGGGCGTGCGCAATTTTAGCAAAGGCTGGGGGGTTTCACACCCCCCAGGCCACATTGCCCAGGGGGCAACGAAGCCCGCCCCCCGTGGGATATTTGGGCCAATTTGTAAGGGTCAGTTGGACAGGCTTTGGGCGAGGCGCATCAGGGTGACGGCCTCGGCGCGGTAGCCGTAGGGGTCGGGCCCTTTGGCGGCGGTGGCGAGTTGGATGGCTTGGTCATAGCCCCAGTTTTGCAGGTAGGTTGAGTGTTGCAGCAGTTGGCCGAAGCCTGCGATGGCGGCGGCGAATTTTGCATCGTCGGTCGCGGGGGTGCCGGCGGTGATCGGGGTTTCGATCAGGTTCGAGGTGGTCTCGCCGGGGTTTTGTAGCGCAGGCGCAGGAAGCCGAGTTCGTTTGAGGGGGTGGCCTCGGGCGCGGTCGCCATAGCGCAGCGGGTCGTTCAGCAGGGCGGGGCTGTTCGGGGCGGTGACTTCATACAGGGCGGTCACTTGCAGGCCGGCGCCGATTTCGCCGGCGTCTACCTTGTCGTTGTTGAAATCTTCGCGGCGGAGCGCGCGGGTTTCGTAGCCGATCAGGCGGTATTCGGCGACCTGCGCCGGGTTCCATTCGACCTGGATTTTCACGTCGTCGGCGATGGGGAACAGGGCGCCGGTCAGTTGGTCGACCAGCACCTTTTGCGCCTCGGCCAGGGTGTCGATGTAGCTGGCGGTGCCGTTGCCGTTCTGGGCCAGGGCCTGCATCGTGGCGTCATCCAGATTGCCGCGACCAAAGCCCAGGACGGACAGATAGGTGCCGGTGTCGCGTTCGTGGGCGACGAAGGTTTTCAGGGCGTCGGGGGTGTCGATGCCGACGTTGAAATCGCCGTCGGTGGCCAGGAGGACGCGGGAGATCGCGCCGTCGGTCTTCATCTGGTCCGCGACCTGGTAGGCGAGGGTCAGCCCCTCGGCCCCGGCGGTCGACGCCGCCTGCGGCCAGATTGTTCAGGGCGTTCAGGATGGTGGTGCGGTCAGAGGCGGCGGTGGGGGGCAGGACCTCGCCAGCCGACCCGGCATAGGCGACGATGGCGACGCGGTCCTCGGGGCGCAGTTTGGACAGCATCAGGGTCAAGGATTGCTTCAGCAGGGGCAGTTTGTTGGCGTCCTGCATCGAGCCCGAGGTGTCGATCAGGAACACGAGGTTCAGGGCGGGGCGGTCGGCCATCGCGGGCAGGCGGCCTTGCAGGGCGATGTGGACCAGCCGCGTGTCGGGGTTCCACGGGGTCGGCATCACCGTCACGGTGTTGGCGAAGGGGGCGGCGTCGCCGTGGGGGCCGGGATAGGCGTAGGGGAAATAGTTCACCATCTCCTCGATCCGCACGGCCTCGGGCGGGGGCAGTTGGCCTGCGTTCAGGGACTGGAGCGGATCACGGCATAGGAGGCGGTGTCGACATCGACGGAAAAGGTGGAGACGGGTTCTTCGGCGGTCACATGGACCGGGTTGGCGGCGGCGTTGGCAAAGGCCTCGGTGTTGGGTTCGGGGGGGACGATTTGGTCGGCGATTGTAGGGGCGGCCATGATGGCATTAGCGGCAGTGCCCGGATCGAGGGCAAGGGCGCGCGGGGCGATGATGCCCACCGCCTGCCCGCCCGACAATGCGTCGAGTTTCATTTTGGCGGCGGGTTTGGGGGCGACGGTGGCGTCGGCCATTTGCTCGGGCACCACGGGCGCAGGCTCTGCGAGCGGGGCCGTTCTTGCAGCGACAGCGGGTTGGTCGGACGGCGGGGCGGCGGGAAGGGACGGCACCTCAGCTGTGGCGGTGGTTTCGAGGCGGCCAAGGTCGGTCTCGGCGTCCTTGTCGGTCGGGGTGGTGGCGACGGGGGGTGTCGGCGGGGCCAGTTCGCCTGCCGTCAGCTTGGGTTTTTCCAGCGGGTGCAGCGCCTGTTGCACCTGCGGCACGGCCATGAACAGGCCGATCATCAGGGCCGCGACCGAGGTGGTGGCGGTCAGGTAGGGGCGGGTATTGAGGGTCTTCAGCATCCTACGCACTCCATTCAGGAACCCCGCCTCAACTGGGCGGTCCTGTGGTAGACGTGCGGGATCGGTCGATCCTTGGAGGCGGTCGAAATTTTCCATCGCAAGGCGCAGCGCGGCGGCCTTGGCGTCCGGGTCGGGCGCGGGGGTGGCCTTCAGGGCGGCCTTCAGGGTGTCGAGGTCATCGGTCATTTTGCATCCTCCGCCGCCATGGCGCGCAGGCGTTTTTTCACTTCGGACATCCGCCAGGCGATGGTGCCTTCGGACACGCCCAGCACGTCGCCTGCGGCTGGACTTGGGTCAACTCCTCGCCCAGCACCAGCGCCACGGTGTCGCGCAGTTCGGGCGTCAGGCGTTGCATGGCGGCGGTCAGCCAATCCAGCGCCTCGGCCTGGGTGGCCATCTCATCCTGCCGGGCCAGTTCCCAGTCGCCCCAACCTGTGGCCGCGCGGGCGCGGGTGGCCTGGCGGCGGCGTTGGTCGTGGGTGGCGTTGACCATGATGCGGTAGAGCCAGGTGGTGAACCGCGCCTCACCGCGCCAGCCTGGCGAGTTTGGCGGGCAGGGCGGCGCAGATGTCCTGCGTCAGATCCTGCGCCTCGGCCCGTGACCCGGTCAGGCGGTAGGCGAGGCCGTAAATTCGGTCGTAATGACGCTGCAGCAGCACGCCAAAAGCGGTACGGTCGCCGGAAGCGGCGGCGCGGGCCAGGGTGTTCATCATCGGTGTCCATCAGCATCACGATAAGTCAGACGCGGGCCGAGGGGCAATCCTTGGCGGCGGCGGGTAATATTTCAAATGAAAGAGGGCGGCATCACCGATGCCGCCCCCGTCCGCCTGTGGGACATTACTGCTCGTCCTCTGGGACTTCTTCACTCAACTTTTAGGCGGTTCAGGTTTGCTTGGAATTGGAAGCCGCTGCCTCTCGCGAGGGCTCTAACGCGGTTTGCGTGTTTCCGTGAAAACCTGATCCGCTTTAGAACAGCAGGCCGTCCAGCAGGCCATAAGAGCCACCGGTGGAGCTGAGCATGGCGGTCTTGCCAGTGCGACGGGCATAGGCAGAAATCGAATTATAGGTGCCGGGGCCGAACGGGCCGTCGATCTGCCGTGGTAATAGCCGTAGGCGGTCAGGGTCGACTGGATGCGCTTACTGCTCGTTCGAGGTGTAGCTGTTGAACGTGCGGCCAATCGGGCGTGCCATAGATGCTGACCGGGGCCGGTTCATAGTAGACCGGACGCTGCGGGGCCGGGCGGTAATAGCGGTAGCGCGGCTGCGGGGCGGGCTGGTAGACCGGGGCCTGTTGGTAAACCGGGGCGCGGTTGCCGTATTTCGGTGAGTTGGCGATCAGCTGGGTGACGGCAAGCGTGGTGACAACGCCGGCCAGAAACTGCTGTTCGTTCTTGCCCCAGGCCATGGCCGGGGCGGCGCCGGAAACCAGCACAGCCGCTGCTGTGACGCCGGCGATCAGGTTGCGTTTGGTGTTGGTGAACATGTTGGGCAGCATGTGATGTCCTTTCGGGTTTCTGATGGGCGGTGCCGAGGGAATGTCCCGTTGGCGTTTGCCTTGGACCGAACATGAGAGATTGCGTCAGGCTAGGCAAAAACAGCCGGTTGTTATGGGATAACAAGGCGGTAATTCGCGGGTAACTGGTTGGTTTTAATTGGTAATTTTAATATGGGCGTTGTGCGGAAAATGCAGTGGCTCATCCGGGCGACTGCACCGTGGCCCGGCGTTTTAGCCAAAGGTTGGCGGCGGTTGATGGTGGTTTGCCGGGATTGGGTGCCGTGCGGGGGTGATTCCTTTGGGCGTCACCATGGGAAATGGCGGGGAAACCCCCGCCCTGCGATGATTGTTTTGGCGGTCAGACCCAGATCTGATCGGGGTCGGGCAGGGGGATCGCGTCGAGCAAGGCCCGTGTGTAGGGGGCCTGCGGGTCGGCAAACAGCGCCGCCGTGGGCCGGTTCTCCACGATGACCCCATCTTGCAGCACCATCACCTGCGCGCAAAGCCGGCGCACGACTGACAGGTCATGGCTGATGAACGCGAGGGTCAGCCCCAGATCGCGCACCAACTGCTCCAGCAGGTTCAGCACCTGCGCCTGACTGGAGACATCCAGCCCTGACACAATCTCATCCGCCAGAATGAAATCTGGCTTCAGCGCGATGGCCCGGGCGATGCCCACCCTCTGCCGCTGGCCGCCCGACAGTTCATGCGGATAGCGCCGGGCAAAGTCGCGGGGCAGGCCGACATGGTCCAGCGCCTGCGCCACCAGCGCCGGGATGCCATCAAACCCATGCAGGCGCAGGGGTTCGGCAATGATGGTGCCGACGCGGTGGCGCGGGTTCAGGCTGCTCATCGGGTCTTGGAAGATCATCTGGAACCGCCGCCTCAGGGGGCGCAGCTCGGCATCCGTCAGATGGGTGATGTCCTGCCCGTCGAACCGCACCACGCCCGCGATCGGCTCCAGCAACCGGACCAGACAGCGGCCCAGCGTCGATTTGCCAGAGCCGGAGCCGCCGACAATCCCCAACACCGCGCCCTTGGGGATGGTGAAGGACAGGCCCTTCAAGATCTGCAACCGTGGGGCCATGCCCAGCAGCGGCTTGCGCGTCATATCGGCCAAGGACAGGTGCAGATCGGTGACGGTGTAGAGATCAGTCATGCTCCACCTCTGCCCTTACCGCCGCAATGACGGCATCTGGCACCGGATTCAGCCCGGCCGAGGGGTCGGTGTATTTCGGCGTCGCGGCGAGCAGGGCGGCGGAATAGGGATGCGTGGGGCCAGCGAAGAAGCGGCGCACATCGGTATCCTCGACCACCTTGCCCGCATAGAGCACCGACAGGCTGGAGCAGACCTTCGACACCACCCCCAGATCATGCGTCACGAACAGGATCGCGGTGCCGTGTTTGGCCTGCATCCCGGCAATCAGCCGCAGGATCTGCTTTTGCACAGTCACATCGAGGGCGGTCGTCGGTTCATCCGCCACGATCAGCTTCGGCTCGGCGGCAAAGGCCGAGGCGATCAGGATGCGCTGCCGCATGCCGCCCGACAATTCATGCGGATATTGCCGCAGCACCCGCTCTGGTGCCGCGATCTGCACCTCACCCAGCAAGACGAGCGCGCGGGCCTCGGCGTCGCTGCGGGTCCAGCCCAGAATATCGACCAGCCGGTCGGTGATCTGCTTGCCGATCCGCCGCGACGGGTTCAGGGCGGTCAACGGGTCTTGTGGGATCATGGCGCAACTGGCCCCGACCCGGCGCCGCCGTTCAGCCACGGGCAGGGTCAGCAAATCGACGCCATCCAGCAGGATCTGACCCGACACAACCTCTACCGAGCGGGGCAGGATGCCGAGAATTGCCTTGCCGATCATCGACTTGCCCGCGCCACTTTCGCCGACCAGCCCATGCACCTGACCTGCCGCCACCTCTAGCGACACCGACCGCAACAACGGCCCGCCGCCCTTCAACCGCACCGACAGATCGCGAACTGACAGATAGCTCATCGCAGCACCGGATCGAAGCGGTCCTTCAGACCCTCGCCCAGTTGGCTGAATGACAGAACCGTCAGGAACAGCGTGATCAGCGGGAAGACCAGCACCCACCACGCCTGATGGATCGAGGCGCGACCCTCGGAAATCATGCCGCCCCATGTCGGGTCATCGGTGGCAATCGACAGGTTCACGAAGGACAGGATCGCCTCGACAATCACCGCGATGCCCATTTCAAGCGTCAGCAACACCACGATCATCGGCAGCACGTTCGGCAAAATCTCTCGCCACATCGTGCCCATGCGACCGCGTCCGGCGACCCGGGCTGAGGCGACGTAATCCATCGCGCCCTGGCTCATCGCCTCAGCCCGGATCACGCGGGCGAACCGGGTCCAGTCGATGACCACGATGGCGAGGATGATCGAAAACACCCCCGGCCCGATGACGGCGATCAGCAAAATTGAGAACAAAACCGGCGGAAAGGCCATCCAGATGTCGATGAACCGCGACACCACGACATCAACCCAGCCCCGGTAGAACCCGGCCAGCAGGCCCAGCGTCGCCCCGATCACACAGGTCAGCACGCCAGAGATCAGCGCCACGGTCAGCGCGAGCCTGCTGCCCCAGATGATCCGGCTTAACACATCGCGGCCCAGACTGTCGGTGCCCAGCAAAGCGCCGCCCTTCACCCAGAACGGCGGCAGACGTCCGGCAAACAAATCCTGCTCCAACGGGTTTTTCGGTGCGATCAGCGGGGCGAATACCGCGACCAATACCAGCACCGTCAGCCATCCCGCCGCCAGCCACAACCTCGCCCCGGCTTTCCGGCCCACACGCGCATCAGCCATGTCGCAACCTCGGGTTCAAGGCGGCATAGGCCAGATCCACCACCAGATTGACGCCGGTAAAGATCACCGCGAACAGAATGACGATGCCTTGGATCAGCGGCAAATCCCGGTTGATCACGGCATCAATCGCCATATTGCCAAGCCCCTCATAGGAAAACATCCGTTCGATAATCACGGTCCCGCCGATCAGAAAGGTGAACTGCACCCCCACCAGCGTCAGCGTCGGCAGGATCGCATTGGGCAGCGCCTGCCGCCAGATCACTTGCGCCTCGCTATAGCCCTGCGTCCGGCTCAGGGTGACATAATCCAGATGCATCACCTCTTTCAGGCTCTGCTTCAACACCTGCCCCACAATCGCCGCCAAAGGGATCGCCAGTGCCAAGGCGGGCAGGAACATATGCGACAGCAAATCCCAGCGTCAGATCGAACCGCAGCCGCAGGATGCTTTCCAGCAGATAGAAATTCGTGACGAACGGCAGATGCAGCGACGGCGTCACCCGGCCAGAGATCTGGAACACCGGCATCAACACCCCGAACAGCAGGATCAGCACCAACCCCCACAGGAAATCCGGCACCGACAGCGCCATCCCTTGGCCGACATCAATCGACGCCTCTGTCTTGGTGTCGCGCAACCGTGTCCCGGTCAGCGCCGCAGCCCCGCCCACCAACACCGCAATGACCAAAGCCATCACCGACAGCTCCAACGTCGCAGGCAACCGCGCCAAGACCAGTGTCAAAACCGGCTGCCGCGCGGTGATAGAGGTGCCGAAATCGCCCTGCATCACCCCCGACACCCAGATCCAGAACTGCTGCGGGATCGACTTGTCCAACCCATACAAAGCCGTCAGCCGGTCAATATCGACCTGAGTGGCCCCCGGCGGCAGCATCATCGCAATCGGATTGCCCGGCACGACCCGGATCACGAAAAACACGATGACGGCCACGCCGAACAGCGTCACCGCCGTCGTCAGCAACCGCAACAGAAGGGCTCGTAAAACCGCCATGGACCTCCCCGCTTACAAATTGGCCAAAATATCCCACGGGGGGAGGCACCATTGCCCATGTGGGCAATGGTGCCTGGGGGGTGTGAAACCCCCCAGTCTTTCCATCAGGCCCGCTTCATCAGATGGGGCAACAGCGCCCCCGACTGATGCGGCGTCACCACCACGCCTTTGGCCGCGAGGATCGGCTGCACATATTGCAGCAGCGGGATCACATAGGCGTTTTCCGCGATATAGCGGTCAACGTCTTTCCAGCCCTGAATGCGCTTGGCCTCGTCCTTTTCACCCCACAGCGGCCCGATCTTGTCGATCAGATCCTGACTGTCCCAAACCGAATGGGGCGAGGGGCCGAACATCGCGAACCCGGTTGAGGTCGTCGGGTCGGCAACCGAGTTGCCCCAGTTGTAGAACGCCGCCGGGGCCAGTTTGTCCGCCGCGCGCAACTCATAATGTTTGGCGATTTCATAGACCTCAATCGTCGCCTCTATCCCGACTTTGCGCCACAGGCCGACGATGGCCTGAATCATCTCATAGTCCTTGGGTTTGAAACCCTTGGTGGTCTGGATGGTGAATTTGACGGGGTTATCAACCGAATAGCCCGATGCTGCCAGCAGCGCCACGGCGGCCGCCGGGTCATAGGGCGTTTTGATGGTGGCGTCATAGGCGTCGTATTCCGGCGTTTCCAGCGTATCAATCGGCACGCCGTAGCCCGACAGCAGACGGTCGACGATGGTCTGTTTGTCGATGGCGGCGACGGCGGCCTTGCGGACATTGGGGTCCAGCATCACGTCGATATCGTTCAGGAAGATCATCCCGATATCGGACACCGGCGTCGCATAGCCGTTCATGTTGCCTTTGAGGCGGTCATATTCCTCATAGGGCATTTCCAGCGTGACGTGGGAGGAGCCGGATTCAATCTCAGCCACCCGCGCCGCAGCGTCGGTCACGAATTTGATCGTCACCGTTTCAAAGTCAGGCTTGCCGCCCCAGTAATTCGCGTTGGCCTTCAGGCGGACAAAGGCGTCCCGCTCATATTTCTCAACCATATAGGGCCCGGTGCCGATGGGGGCCGCCTCAAAACCCTCTGCGCCGACTTTTTCGTAATAGGCTTTCGGCAGGACATAACCGGTCAGGAAATACATCCATTTGAAGATCGTCGGGTCGAACTGTTTGACGTCGGCAGTCACCTTGTTGCCCTCTGCCTTGATATTCTCAAGCGAGGACCAGACGAAGTTGATCGGGTTGCCGGTGTCGGGGTTGGCGGCGCGGGTCAGGCTCCACGCGACATCCTCGGCGGTGAAGGGGCTGCCGTCATGCCATGTCACGCCGTCGCGGACGGTCATGCTGACCTTGGTCTTGTCGTCGTTCCAGCCCCATTCCGTCAGCAGGCCCGGCGCGGGCTTCAGGTCAGGCTGTTGCAGGATGAACTGGTCGAACACCGACTGGTACAGGCCTTGGATCGTCGGGTTCACCGCCGATGGCCCGACGGTCGGGTCCCAGGACGGCAGGTTGACGTTATAGGCGATGACCAATTCGTCGATGGCTTGGGCGAAAGCGGGCAGCGCCACGGCACTCATCGCCATGGTCGCGGCTGACAGCTTCAAAAGGCTCCGTCTGTTGAGGTTCATGTTTTTGTTCCCTGTTTTGATTATTTGCCGGCCAGTTGTTGGGCCAGTAGGTATCCCGGTCCTGCCCCGGTGCCTGCGCCGGGCCACACGGCGGCCCCGGTCAGGTACAGGTTCTGGATCGGTGTCGTGCCGTCCGCATGGCCACGGGCGGGTCGGAAAATGAAATGCTGCGACAGGTGATGGCTGCCGCAGACCTGATCGCCGCCGACGAGGTTGGGGTTGTCGGCCTCCAGCTCCAGCGGCGTGACGATCCGCCGGGCCAGCACGCGGGCCCGCGTCCCCGGCGCATGGGCCTCAAGGATATCCAGCGCCCGTTCGGCAAAGGGCTCTGCCGCCGCCGTCCAGTCCCGCGCCGCAATCTCACCCTTGGCGTCGCCCAAGATCGTGCCGGGGGCCATGCGGACCTGCACCCACAGGGTATGCTGCCCCGCTGGTGCCCGCGACGGATCAACCACCGTTGGCTGGCCCACAACCAGAATAGGCTCATCCGGCAAAAGCCCCGCGCGGGCCTGTTGATAGGTCCGTGCCATTTGGTCCAGCGTAGGCGCTATATGCACATAGGCAAAGTCTTTTAGCGCCGCCGCCCGCCAATCCGGCAGGTCCGACAGCGCCAGATGGATCATCATGGTGCCGGGTGCATGGGCAAACCGGGTCATGGCGGTATCAAAGGCCGTAGTGCCGCCGGTCAAGCGGGGCAGGGCACGCGGGGCGACCCCGGCGATCACCGCCTTGGCGGCCATGATCTTGCGCCCATCCGCCAGTTCGACACCAGAGGCCCGGCCATTTTCGCGCAGCACCTTGGCAACGGAAACGCCGCATTCCACCACACCACCCCGCGCCCGGATGGCCGCCACCAGCGCCGTGATGATGGTATCCGCGCCGCCCTTGCCGATCACCATGCCAAAGGCCTGCCCGGCCATCCCCTCCAGATACGGAAACAGCGCGCCGCCTGCGACATCTGGGGCAAAGTCCAGATGCATCCCCCAAGCGCCCAGCATCGCCTGCACCTTGGGCTCGGCAAAGGTATCGGTCAGCCAGGCGCGGGGTGATTGCAGCAGGAACCGCGTCATGTCCAGCGTGCCGCCCATCCCCTTGGCGCGGAGTGTTTTAAACATGAAATATGCCAGCGACCGCAGCCGCATCGAACTGCCCAGAAGGCCGAACAGATGCGGTGCCTCTGCCCCAAAGCCTGCGACGAGGGTCTGCCAAGTTGCGGCGTCATCGGGGGACAGCGCGTTGATGCCTGCGACCGTCTCGGCCAGATCGGTCGACACGCCCAGATGTGTTCCATCCGGGAAAGAGGACGCGAAGGGCCGCGTCACTGGCACGAAGGCGCAGCCGTGTTTGGTCAGTTCTGCCCCGTGGGTTTTGAAGAACGGCGACCCGGCAAACAGCGACAGGTTCATCGCGGCCCAGTCGTGGCGGAACCCCGGCAAAGTGTATTCGCCCGTCTTGACCGCGCCGCCAGCCACCGCCGCCTGTTCGAACACCCCGACCCGCCAGCCCCGCGACGCCAGATGCAGCGCTGCCGCAAGCGTATTATGCCCGGCCCCGATCAGGACTGCATCGAATTCCGCCAAGGCAAACCTCCGTCATTCTTCACAGGATATTTGCAAACGCAATTAAATCTGTCTAGCGTGATTCTACTGGTGAAGGGAAAAGCGGGTCTGTTTCTGTCATCCGCCCCCTCACCCAAAGCAAAAGCGACAGGGAGTGTGACATGACATCTGCATCTGTGCTGGCCGATCTGGCCGGAATGTTGGCCTCGGGCGGGGTTGAGGTGGTCGATTGCACCGGGGTTCTGGGGCCGGACACGCCGCTGCTGAAACTGCCGCCGGATTTCGCCAAGGACACCCCGCCGATCAAGATCCACCGGATTTCGGAGTATGACAAGGACGGGCCGTTCTGGGCGTGGAACTGGCTGGAACTTGGGCGAGCATTCGGGGACGCATTTCGACGCGCCGCACCACTGGATCACCGGCAAGGACTATGCCGATGGTTACACCGACACGCTGCCGGTGCAGCGGTTGGTGGCGCCGGTCAACGTGCTGGATTTTGCGGCGGAATGTAGCGCGAACCCGGATTTCCTGCTGACCATCGACCATGTGAAGGCCTGGGAGGCCAAGCATGGCGCGATCAAGGCGGGCGAATGGGTCGTGTTGCGGTCCGATTGGGACAAGCGCAGCCACAGTGAGGCTGAATTCCTGAACGCCAATGAGACCGGGCCGCATACGCCGGGGCCGACTGCTGAGGTGATGGAGTATCTGATTTCCAAGGGCATTGTCGGCTGGGGCAGCCAGTGCATCGGCACGGATGCGGGGCAGGCGGGCGGGATGACGCCGCCGTTCCCGGCGCACAACCTGCTGCACAAGAACAACTGCTACGGGCTGGCGTCGCTGGCCAACCTCGACAAGCTGCCGGCCAAGGGGGCGATCCTGATTGCGGCGCCGTTGAAGATTCAGAACGGCACCGGGTCACCGATCCGCGCCTTGGCTCTGGTTCCGCGCGGCTAGGATGGCGGATCACGTCATCATCGGGTCGGGCATCAACGCCTTGGTCGCGGGGGCGATGCTGTCGCTCAAGGGGCAAAAGGTGCTGATTTTGGAACGCAGCGACCGTCCCGGCGGCTGCTTGCGGACTGAGGATATCACCCTGCCCGGGTTCCACCATGACGTGATGGCGACCACCTTTGTGCTGTTCATGACCGGGCCAGCCGGGGCCGCGCTTGGCCCCCACTTGGCCCGGCATGGGTTTGAGTATTGCCATTCGCCGCACCCGACCGCCGTCCTGCGCCCCGATGGCAGCAGTCTGGTGCTGACCATGGACCGGGCAAAAAACGTCGCCAATTTCAACACTTTGGCGGCAGGGGATGGCGACCAGCACGCGGCGGATGTGGGCGGCATCGAACAGGATGCGCCATTCCTGTTCGCGCTGCTCGGCGGCAATCTGTGGTCATGGGCCACCGCCAAGCTGCTGTTCGGGCAGGCCCGCAAACGTGGGTTGCGTGGCCTTGCCGCGTGGTTCGGCACCGCCCTGACCCCGGCGCGCGGGTGGCTGGAGACCGGCTATCAAAGCCCGCTGACCCAAGCCCTGTTCGCGCCGTGGGTTCTGCATACCGGCCTGACGCCCGAAAGCACCTACTCCGGCCAGATGGGCCGCGTCATCGCCTTTGCGCTGGAGGCCGCTGGTGCGCCAATCTCCAAAGGCGGGGCGGGGCAGGCCGTTGCCGCCTTTCGCGCCATCATTGAGGAAAACGGCGGGGAAATTCGCGTGGGTGCCGAGGTTGACCAGATCAACGTCACCGACAACCGCGTCACTGGCGTCACCCTGACCTCTGGTGAAACTATCGCCGCTAAATCCGTCCTCGCCTCGGTCGCCCCCGGTCAGTTGCAGACCCGTCTGCTGCGCGCCGCAAACCTGCCCGCAGACCGTGAAGCCGCCCGGACCTTCCGCCACGGGCGCGGCAATTTCCAACTGCATTACGCGCTGGATGCGCCGCCGGAATGGCTGGCCGAGGGGCTGGCGGATGTCGCCCTGATCCACCTGTCCGACGGCATCGACGCCGTGTCCAAGTCCGCGAATGAGGCAGAGCGGGGCCAACTGCCGCAAACCCCGACGATCTGCGTGGGCCAGCCCCACCGCCTCGACCCCAGCCGTTGCCCGGAGGGTAAGGCGATCCTGTGGCTGCAAATCCCCGATGCGCCGCGTGTCATCAAAGGCGACGCCGCAGGGGAAATCACCGCCCGACAGCTGGGAGGACGCCCGCGAAGCCTTTGCCGACCGGATCGAGGCGATACTTTCCAACCACATCAAAGACTTCGACAAGATCAAACTCGCCCGCCGCGCCTATTCCCCGGCGGATCTTGAGGCGATGAATGTCAACCTCGTCGGCGGCGATCCCTATGGCGGGCTGTGTTCCATCGACCAGTTTTTCATCTGGCGGCCCTATGCGGCAGCCCCGCAAGCCGAGAAGATCCGGGGTTTCACCCATATCGGCGCGTCAACCCATCCCGGCCCCGGCCTTGGCGGCGGCTCTGGCTATCTTGCGGCCAAGAGGCTCGGCGCATGAGCGGCGAAGCCCCGACGCTGGCCGAAATCGGTCTGGACAATTATGCGCCCTACCTGATGAACCGCATCATGGGCCGCTACAATGACAGTCTGCGGGCGGAAATGGCGGGGCTTGGCCTGACCACGCCCAAGATGCGCGCGCTTGCGGTTTTGTCGGTGCAGGACGGGCCGCTGGTTGGGGAGTTGTCGCTGCTGACGGTTGTCGAACAATCCACCCTGTCGCGCGCGCTAGACCAGTTGCAGGGCGAGGGCATGATCCGGCGAGAGACCGACCCGAACGACAGCCGCGCCGTCCGCGTCTTCATCACCCAAGCGGGCCGCAACAGTTTTTGCGCGCTGTGGCCCCATATGGCCGCCGCCCAGTCGCGCATGTTCCGCGATATTCCCGACGCCGAAAAACGCGCCTTTGTCGGCACGTTGCAGAAAATGCTCACGAATATACGGCAGCAAAACGGCTGAGGGCCACGCGGGTACACTTGCTGGACACAGAACGGTCCAGCAAGTGTTCCGATGCGGTGTGTCAGACCGACAGGCAGATGTATTTCAGTTCCATGTAGTCCTCGATCCCGTGGTGCGATCCTTCGCGGCCGAGGCCGGATTGCTTGACGCCGCCGAACGGGGCGACCTCGGTGCGAGATCAGGCCGGTGTTGACGCCGACCATGCCGTATTCCAGCGCCTCTTGCACGCGGGTGATGCGGCCGATGTCGCGGGCGTAGAAATAGCTGGCCAGACCAAAGATCGTGTCATTGGCGCGGGCGATGATTTCTTCCTCGGTGTCGAACTTGAACAGGGGCGCGAGGGGGCCGAAGGTTTCCTCATTCGCGACCTTGCTGTCGGACTTGACGCCCGTCACCACGGTCGGCTGGAAGAACGTGCCGCCCAGATCGTGACGCTTGCCGCCCGGTGACGACCTTGCCGCCGTCGGCCAGCACGTCGGCGATATGTTCCTCGACCTTTTCAACAGCGTCCATGTTGATCAAGCGGGCCGGTGGTGGTGCCGTCTTTCAGGCCATCCCCGATCGGACAGCTTTGCCACCGCAACCGCCAGCTTTTCGGCAAAGGCGTCATAGACCCCGGCCTGCACATAGATCCGGTTGGCGCAGACGCAGGTCTGGCCGTTGTTGCGGAATTTGGAGATCATCGCGCCTTCGACGGCCTTGTCCAGATCGGCATCGTCAAACACGATGAACGGCGCGTTGCCGCCCAGTTCCATCGAGCATTTCAGGACCTGTTCCGCCGCCTGACGCAGCAGGATGCGGCCCACCTCGGTTGACCCGGTGAAGGTCAGCTTGCGGACCTTGGGGTTCTCGCAGAACTCTTTCCCGATGTCGGACGACCGTTTGGAGGTGATGACCGAGAACAGGCCAGCGGGCACACCGGCGCGTTCGGCCAGTACCGCCAAGGCGATGGCGGACAGCGGCGTTTCCGCGGCGGGGCGGGACACCATGCCACAACCAGCGGCCAAGGCGGGCGCGACCTTGCGGGCGATCATCGCGTTGGGGAAGTTCCACGGCGTGATCGAGGTTGCCACGCCGATTGGCTGCTTGATGACCGTGATGCGCTTGTCGCGCTGATGGCCGGGGATGGTTTCGCCGTAGATGCGCTTGGCCTCTTCGGCAAACCATTCGATATAGCTAGAGCCATAGGCGACCTCACCCTTGGCCTCGGCCAGCGGTTTGCCCTGTTCGGCGGTCAGGATCGTGCCGAGGTCGTCAAGGTTCTCCATGCACAGGTCGAACCATTTCCGCAGCACGGCGGCGCGCTCCTTGCCGGTGCGGGCGGCCCATTCGACACGGACCTCATCCGCCTTGGCAATCGCGCGGGCGGCGTCGGCGCGGGTCAGGTTGGGCACCTCAGCAATCACATCGCCCCGTGCGGGGTTCATCACGGGAAAGGTCGATCCATCGGCAGCGTCGATCCATTCGCCCGCAATATAGGCTTTGTTCGGAACCAGAGTGGGGTCTTTCAGGATGGAACGCAGGTCAGTTGTGGTGTCGAGCATGGCGGCCTCCAGTTTAACGGTTGACCATGGAATGACGGAGGGGCAAACAAAAGTCTAGCGGCACCGGGGTTCGGTGTCTGAAATTTTGATCAAACCCAGGATGACATATGGATCGCCTAAGAGATCCGGACCGCGCCTATGCGAATGGAGCCTTCGTTCCCGGTTCGCACGCACTGCCGGCACAATGGGAAGCCGAGGCCGCAGGCTTTCGCGCAGGATTGGGCGACCGGCTGCGCGTCGGTATCCCCTATGGATCGGGACCGCGTCAGCAATTCGACCTGTTTCAACCGAAAAAACCCGCCAAAGGGCTGATGGTGTTCATCCATGGCGGCTACTGGCTCGAATCAGGCCGCGAAAGCTGGTCGCATCTGGCGGCGGGGGCGTTGCTGCATGGCTGGGCCTGCGCGATGCCGTCCTACACGCTGGCACCAGAGGCGCGGATTTCGCAGATGACGGTGGAAATCACCAACGCGATCAAGACCGCCAGCCAACTGGTCGAAGGGCCGGTTGTGGTGACGGGGCATTCGGCGGGCGGGCATCTGGCCGCGCGGATGGGCTGCGCCGACATTCCGATGGACCGTGTGGTGCGCGTCGTGCCGATATCGCCCCTCGCCGATCTGGGGCCGATTTCCCGCACCAAGATGAATGGCGCGCTGAAGCTGACCGAGGCCGAGATCGAGGCGGAAAGCCCGGCACGTCAGGCGCTGCGCACCGGCTGTGAGGCGCATGTCTGGGTCGGCATGCAAGAACGCCCGGCGTTTCTGTGGCAGGCACGGCTGTTGTCCGAAGAATGGGATTGCCCGTGGACACCGTTCCCGGATCGCAACCATTTCACGGTGATCGATGACCTGAAAGACCCCGAGTCGGCGCTGATGTCGGCCTGCCTGGACGGGCTGGAATAGGCTAAACGGGCTGGAATAAGGATCAGGCCCCGGTCAATCGCCGGGGCCTTTTTCTTGGACCTATTTGCTGTCGAACGTGCCGACCTTGGCAAAGTCGATGCCCTTGATCAGCGGCAGCATCACCTCTGACGTGGCGCCCTGCGCCTGGAACAGCACACGAGAGTTGACCAGCGTGGAGAGGTTGTTGTCCGATATCGAGCAGCGCCTGCTCGCCGACCTTCACCACCTTGCCCATCATCGCCATCATCTGGGCATTGCCCAGCATCGCCCCCATCGAGGCGACCATCGGGTTGTCGGCGATGAAGGACATGGTGAAGGAAACCGACTGATCGGCGTTTTCATAGCGCGCCTCGGCCCCCGCACCGCCGCCCATGATGCCAAAGCCTGCGGTTGAAATCCTCGGTCGGGGTGACGGTCCAGCCATCGGGGGCGGCGGGCAGCAGGGCGGCCAGCTTGGCGCTTTGCAGCGCGCCGATGGCCTGCGTGGCCATGGTCATTTCTTCGCTGGTCTTGGCAAGGTCGCCCGCGGCATAGGCGTCAACGGCGGCCTGCAGCGCGTCGGACACCTCATCCGCGTGGGCGGGAACGGTGAGGGCAATCATTACGGCAACGGCAGAAAAAGTCGTGGAAAAACGTGGGTCATTGCAAAACTCCTGTCAGATGACAGGCGCAGCCTAGTCAGCTGGCCCGCAACACCGATCAAGCGTTGGAATGCATCCGCTCGATATAGGCGCGCATTTCCTCGGCCTCGTGGCGTGCGTCGCGCAGACCCTCCATCGCGGCGCGCAACTCGGCGTCGGTCTGGGCGATCTGGTTCAGCAGTTCCGCCTCGCGCTGTTCCAGATACAGAATCGCCTGATCGCGCGTCTCCTCGGCCTCGTGCAGGTTTTGGGCCAGACGGTCCATTTCGGCCACGTCGCCGCCTGCCACGCGGGTAAAGCGGTGCAGCAGCCAATAGGTGAACCAGCCCATGGCAAAGGCCAGAAGCAGGATGATCGCGATGGCAATGGTAAATTCGGTGCGGTTCATGGGTCCTGCATGTCTTTACGCTTGGGCCGGGATGGTCAAGGCCGCGGTCATCTGGGGGCATCAGGCTTTGGGGCGGGCTTTCGGGCGATTTGGTCTTGGATTGCGGGGCGACAGAGGGGCTGTCATCGTTCGGGAAGTCCGGGTCGATGGCCGAGTCGCGGTTGCCGGTTCGGCCGCGTCGACGCTGTCTGCGTTCTGCGCGTCGGTGGTGGCGGGATCGGTCGCGCTGGGATCGGTCGCGCTGGGGGCGTTGCCATCCAGCAGGGTGAACTCGATCCGGCGGTTCGCCTCGCGCCCGGCTTCATCGCCATTGTCGGCAATCGGCACGCCCTCGCCATAGCCTTTGGCGCCGCATCCCCGACACATCGACCTGACGCCCCTGCAGGGCGACCAGCACCGCCTCGGCCCGCGCCTGGCTGAGTGCCAGGTTGCCGCCGGCCGAGCCTTGGGCATCGGTATGGCCGCCAATCTCGATCTTGACGCGCGTTGCAGTTCTTCAGCGCCTTGGCCAGCGCGTCCATGCACGGCGGCCGACGCGCTGTCGATTTCGGCCGAGCCGGGGTCAAAGCTGATCTTCCGCCCGGCCAGCACCTGCATGCACGTTGTCAGACGCATTCCTGCGGCGTGGGCAGGGCGGCCAGCGGGTCCAGCAGCCTTGTCATAGGTCACGTTGACCTTGAACGTCTTGCCCTGACCCAGCGCCTCGGACAGCAGTTGCGAAATCTCGGCCGAGGCCTGCTGCGACCCGCTGACGCCCGCCACCTCGACCGTATCGGGCCGCACCAACAGTGTGCCGTGATCCAGTTGCGCCAGCGATTGCAGCCCCGCCAGAACCCGCTCCGGCCAGCCGTCCGGCGCCTCCGGGTCCAGCACGGTGGCGACATAGACATTGTCGGCCCCAAACCGCGCCTTGGCAAAGCTGGCGACGGCGGCCTGCACCCGGTCATCGGTCAGACGGCCGCGCAGTTCGACGCGGTGGGTTTCGGCGGCCAGCGTGGCGGTGAACTCGATCGGGCCCTGACCGTCGCCACCTGCTTTTCCGGCATCTTGGCGTCCAGCGAAAACACATCCGGCAGGGCCGAGCGCAATTCGCCGATTTCGCGGTCAAACGCCGCCTGCGTCACATCATTGCCCGCCTGCAGCGTGATATCGGCATCCGAAAAGGTCACCGTGCCGCCGCCGAGCTTGCCCAGACTGGTGATCGCCAGCGAGGTCGCCTCAGCCCAGGACGGGCTGGGCACGCCCAGACCGACGATGCAGGTCAGATTGCCCTTGGCCCCGGCATGCGGTGCGGCGGCACAGGATCCGGTCGCGCGCCTTGTCACTGTCGGCAGAACAGGCGTCGAACCGCGCGCTGCCACTCATCGACCACAAAGCGCAGGGTGAACGGCGTCAGCACCGGGCGCGGCGCGGTGATGGTGGTGCGCACCGTCAGGCCCTTGGGCGTGGCCTTGGTGATCGCCGCCTCAAACATCCGCTTTTCGAGCGTCGCTGGTGGCGATGGCGGTGATCACGACCCCGGTGTCAGAGACCGAAATCTTGGAATGCGGCAGCAGGTTCAGCGCGACAATGCCCAGATCCAGCGCCGGGGCCCAACCCTCGGGCGCGGGATAGGCGGCGGTTTGCAGCATGTCGGTCTGCGGCTGGTCATTGCGTCAGCGTCTGTCGGCGCCTCGGCCAGCATGGTCCTTGGCGTCGCCGTCGGGCACCAGACCGATCAGCTGCACATCGTCATCATTGCGCAGCATCTCGACCGAAAAGCGCGGGGCGGCGATGACCTTGCGCCGGCTCGACCTCAAACCCGTCGCGCAGGCGGCCCGAGTCAATGACGACTTCCGGCCAGGTTCATGGCGGAAAACCGCAGCGCCTCGGTCGGGCGCGGTGCCGGACAGGGTGACGATCAGGCCATCGGCCTCGACCTTGGCCCAAGTATACCCCTCGGCCAGCAGGCGTGTGGTGACCAGCGGCGGTAGAGCGTGTCTCGACCACGCGCGCCATGCCCCAGGACAGCAACAGCGCCACCGCGACCGCCAGGACAAAGGCCGCACAGCGCCAGCACGCCCATGCCGTGCCGCTGGGCCGGCGGGGCGGCAGGTCAGGGATGGGGGCGGTCAGATCGGCCACGTGCGAACGAAATCCTTGGGATCAAAGGGCAGGCCGGGGCCAAGCGTGGTCGTCCTTAAGTGCTGCCGTGGGCGGGATCAATCAGACCATTGCCGAGGCGGCAAGAAACAGCGCAGGAATCAGTCCGGCATTGCGGTTGGCGCGAAAGGTCGCGCAGGCACGACGCCGGGTCATCCACATCCAGCCCGCGCATCTGCCACGCCATGTGCCAGCCAAAGGCCCAGACCCCGCGCCAACCCCAGCAGCATCGCCACCACATTCGACTTGGGCGCCGAGAACCAGCGATCACCGCCATCCCCATCAGCACACCGTCGCCGCGATGAACCCCCACAGCCACTGCCGCGAGTGGTCGCCAAACAGCCGCGCGGTGGATTTGACCCCGATCAGCGCATCGTCCTCGCGGTCCTGATGGGCATAGATCGTGTCGTAATACAGCGTCCAGGCGATGCCCGAAGCATAGAGCAGCACGGCAGGCCACGCTGACCTCGCCCGCATGGGCGGCATAGGCCAGCAGCGCACCCCAGTTGAACGCCAGCCCCAGAAAGACCTGCGGCCACCAGGTGAACCGCTTGGCAAAGGGATAGATGGCAACCAAGGCCAGCGACGCCACGCCCAGCACAATGGCCAACCGGTTGTAGCTGAACAGGATCACGGCCGGCGATCAGCGCCTGCACCACCATCCAGACCAGCGCCCCGGCGCACCGTGACCTGCCCCGAGGGCAGCGGGCGGACTGCGGGTGCGCGCCACCTGCGCGTCAATCTCGCGGTCGGTGATGTCGTTCCAGGTGCAGCCCGCCCCGCGCATCAGGAACGCCCCCACCCCGCAGGACAGCGCCAGCCAGAGATCCCACGGCCGGTAGCCGCTCGTCCATCGCAGCCAGCGCGATGCCCCACAGGCAGGGGATATAGCAGCAACCAGGTGCCGATTGGGCCGGTCGGCCCGCGACAGCCGCAGATAGGGCCGGGTGGCGGCGGGGGCGTAGCGGTCGACCCAGTTGCCCGGCGGCGGCATCGGCAACTGTCTGTGGCGGCCTCTGGCATTTTGGGGGCGTCAGACATAGGTTCCCTTTCATGTCAGAGGCAAAGATCAGGCTCTATGTAGATCAGCCCCTCGGCACGGGGCAACCCGTCGCCGTGGGCGCGGATCAGGCGAATTACCTGTTCAACGTGATGCGGCTGGCCGCGGGTGACGCGGTGTCGCTGTTCAACGGGCGCGACGGTGAATGGCGCGCCGTGGTCGAGCAGGCGGGCAAACGCGCCGGCGTGCTGCGGTGCGAGGCGCAGACCGCCCCCCTGCGCCTGCCGCCCGACCTCTGGCTGATCTTCGCGCCGATCAAGAAGGCCCGCACCGATTTCATCGTCGAAAAGGCGGTCGAACTGGGCGCGGCCCGCATCGTGCCCGTGCAGACCCGCCGCACCAATGCCGAACGCATCCGCCAAGACAAGCTGCAGGCCCACGCGATGGAGGCCGCCGAGCAATGCGGCGCCACCTTTGTGCCCGAAGTGGCCGACCTGACGCCGCTGGACAAACTGCTGGCCGCCTGGCCCGCCGACCGCAAACTGCTGTGGTGTGACGAGGCGCGGGTGGGCGAGCCCCTGACGCTTGCCGGGCCAGCGCGGCGAGCCCTGGGCCATCCTGATCGGCCCCGAGGGCGGCTTTTCCCCGAGGAACAAGCCCGCCTGCGCGCCATGCCGCAGGTCGTGCCGCTGTCGCTCGGCCCGCGCATCCTGCGCGCCGATACGGCGGCGGTGGCGGCGCTGACGCTGTGGCAGGCCGCGCTGGGGGATTGGGCGTGATCCGCGCCATTGAGGCTGACCGGGCCGAGATAGAGGCGTTTCTGACCCCGGTGTCTGAATATGCGATGTTCCCGCTCGGCAACCTCCGGCTCTATGGCATGGCAGGCGGGCATCACTGGGCGCTGTCGTTCTGGATCACGCGGGTCGGTGGGGAAATTACCGACGTGCTGACGGTGACGGATGGCGGGATGGTGTTTCCCTATCTGCCCAGCCGGAACTTTGCTGCCGCCGCTGCGGCCCTGCGTGGGCTGTCGTTGCTGGGAATCATCGGCCCGGCAAACTATGCCCGCGGGCTTCAGGCGGCGCTTGGGTTGACGGACGCGGCCACCACGCTGGACGGGGATGAGCCGCATTTTCTGTTGTCGCTGGATGATTTACAGGTGCCAGACGGCCCCGGTCAGATCGTCCCGCTGGTTGAGGCACCGGCTGCGGTAATCCGTGACTGGATGTATGATTATGAGATTACGGCCCTGCAAACCCCGCCCGACAAGGCGCGAGCAGCGGCTGAGGTCAGCTTTAGGCCCGTACCACCGGCACCAGCCATGTTGCGCTGATGGACGGTGACACGCCGCTTGCGATGACCGGGTTCAACGCCAGGCTGCCTGATATCGTGCAGGTCGGTGGCGTCTATACACCGCCAGACCTGCGCGGGCGCGGCCATGCCCGTCGCGCGGTGGCGCTGCACCTGGCCGCGGCACGGGATGCCGGGATCAGGCGGGCGACGCTGTTTTCCGGCTCTGACATGGCGTCGCGCGCCTATCGGTCCATCGGGTTCCGCCAGATCGGCGACTGGACCCTGCTGATTTTCCGCAACAAAGAGGTGGCGCCATGACCCTGTTCCGTCCCGAAGTGACCGACCTGATCTGGCGCGCGCGTGAGGTGATCTGGGCTGCGCTTGTCGTGGGGCTTGGCGGCTGGCTGATCGCGCTGGGCGGCTATGTGCTGGTGCCGCTCGGGCTGATCGTTGGTGCGATTGGTTTGGTGCTGGCCACCACCGCCCTGCGCCGGATGCGGTTTGAGCAGAGCGTGCTGGCCCCCGGTGTGGTCGAATTGGACGAGGCGCAGGTCGGCTATCTGGGGCCAGAGGTGGGCGGTTTTCTCAGCCTGCCGGAGCTGGTGGAACTGCGGATCCTGTCGCTGCGCGGGCGTAGGGTCTGGCGGCTGAAACAGGCCGATGGGCAGGCGCTGCTGATCCCGGTCGATGCCCAGGGGGCAGAGCGGTTGTTTGACGCCTTTGCCAACCTGCCCGGCATGGATACCGCCAGTCTGGTCGCGGCATTGGATCAGCCTGCGTTGCCCGCCAATGGGTCAATGGTTTTGGCCGCGCAAACGCGGGTTGTATGGCGGCGGCAGGGGGCGGGGATTGTCGTCGCACGTTGAATGGTGCGTCAGTCAATAAAAATAGTCGCGAACAGAACCACGTCAGACGTGAGTCCATTCGCGACCGAACTTCATGAAATAGTTACCGTCCAGCGACTCGATTAATGCAGCGATACGCTAGACTTGACTCACCCTATGGCAATTTGGCGCGGCTGGAAACTGTCACAACTCACAGGTTCGTTAACTGTTTCACGGCCCCAGCAGTTGCAGGCCCACAGCCGTCACCAAGGCCTCTGCCCGGGTTTTTGAGCCTAACTTGTGGCGGGCATTTTCGAAGTGAAAGCGCACGGTGCGGGCGGAAATGCCGAGATGATGCGCAATCGCCTCGTCCAGCAATCCGGCGCGGGCCCAGCGCAACACCTCTACCTCACGCTGCGACAATTGCGGGCCGGTCTCCCCTTCAGTCCAGCGCGACAGATGCAGCAGGCGGTCATGGGCATAGATCCCCAGCAGATGCAGACGGGCGCGGTCCTCTGGCGAGAAATCCTCTGTATCACCGATAAAGGCGACGATGCCGTGGTAGCCATGCGGCCCCGCGATGGGCACGACCAGACCCTTGCCACCGGCCAGCCGCGCGGCATTCTCAAAATACTCGGCAGTTTCCGGCCCGGGTACGAACCCCGCCGCCCCGGCCCGCACCTCACCAATCGTGAGGGGCATGGCGCTGGACATCACGGCGCGCGGCACCGGGTCAATCTCGGCGTAATTGTTATCAAAGTAGAGTTTGACCCATTCCTCTGGCCAATTGTGATGGATAAACCGGGTCGGGTTCTGGTCCGAGAGGCTGGGCATGCCGCCGATGGCGTAAATACGCAGCCCAAGCGGCAATAATGCCGACATCAGCAACTGCCCGACGTCCTGTGGGGTCCGACAGTGGCGAAACTGGGCAACAACGGCGAAAATATCTGGAACTGGTACGGTTTTGTCTGACATGTGACGACGCTATCCTAATGGTTGAATGCCGCAAGCCAAATCAAATCACCGTCGAGACGTTGCGCCTGCTCTTGACTTGGCGGGTTTGCCACTACACGTGTATCGCCCTGAACCGAGTCCTTGAAAGGGTCACCCATGTCCATTCCCCAGTCCGGCGGTGGCCCGATCGAAGATTTCGCCCAACTGGCAGAGCTGGTGGCCTCTGGCTGCAAGCCCAAGGCCGATTGGCGCATCGGGACAGAGCATGAAAAGTTCGGCTGGTTGACCGACACCCGCGCGCCGCTGCCCTATGGTGGAGAGCGGTCGATTTCCGCCCTGTTCACCGGGTTGGAACAGTTCGGCTGGACCCCGGTGCAAGAGAGCGGCAACACCATCGGCATGACGCGGAATGGCGCGAATATCAGCCTAGAGCCGGGCGGGCAGTTCGAACTGTCAGGCGCGGCCGTGACCAACATGCACGAAACCGCAGCCGAGTTGCAGAACCATCTGGATGAGGTCCGCCAGATCGCCGACCCGCTGGGCATCCGCTTCATGGGCATCGGCGCGGCACCGGTCTGGAGCCATGCCGAGATGCCGATCATGCCCAAGGGGCGCTACCGTTTGATGACCGATTACATGGGTCGCGTTGGCACCCATGGCACCCAGATGATGTACCGCACCTGCACGACGCAGGTGAACCTCGACTATGCGTCAGAGGCGGATATGGTGAAAAAGCTGCGGGTGGCCTTGGCGTTGCAGCCGGTCGCCACGGCGCTGTTCGCCTCCTCGCCGTTCTTTGACGGCAAGGAAAATGGCCACAAATCATGGCGTTCGCGGATTTGGCGCGGCCTGGACAACACCCGGACCGGGATGCTGCCCTTCGCCTTTGATGAGGGCTTTGGCTTTCAGGCCTATGTCGACTGGGTTCTCGATGTGCCGATGTATTTCGTCTACCGCGACGGCAAATACATCAACGCCTTGGGGCAAAGTTTCCGCGATTTCCTGAAGGGCGAACTGCCCGCGCTGCCGGGTGAAAAGCCCACCCTGTCCGATTGGGCCGACCATATGACCACCGTGTTCCCCGAGGCGCGGGTCAAGAAATACATCGAAATGCGCGGCGCTGATTGCGGCGATCAGGCCCATATCAACGCGCTGCCCGCCTTCTGGGTTGGCCTGATGTATGACCAGACCGCGCTGGATGCCGCCTGGGATCTGGTCAAAGGTTTCGACACCGCAACGCGTGAGGGGCTGCGCGTCGCCGCCTCTGTCGACGGTCTGCAGGCTGAGGTAGAGGGCGTCAAACTGATCGACCTCGCCCGCGCCGCCGTGGGCCTGTCCCATGCCGGGTTGGCTGGCCGTGGCTTGGACGAAGAGAAATTCCTCGCCCCACTCGTGCAATCGCTTGACCGCGAAGAGGTGCAGGCCGACCGTTGGCTGCGGCTTTATCGCGGCGAATGGAAGCATGATCTGACCCCGATTTACCAAGCCTCCAGCCTTTGATTCGTTGCGCTTGACGTAACGTCCGTTCAGGCTCAGGATTCCGTCAGGCGGGCCAGAAGGTCCGCTGATAACGGAGGGGTAGGGACATGCGTGACTTTTTCATAAACAGTCTTGAGATTCTGGTCGGTGTTATCGTCGTGGTTCTGGCGATTGCCGTGCTTGGCGGGGCCGCGATGGCGTCCTTTGGCGGCGACATGATGGGGCCGGGGGGGATGTCGGGTGGCCCGCTGGCCGGACTCGCCATTCTGATCGGTGGCGGGCTCTATGTGATCTTCATCGGCGGCTTCTTGTACATGGGCATCGGCATCTACCAAAACACCAAACGCACCGCCGAAGCGATGGAGCGGATGGCAGGCAAGTAGCGCCCTCAACCCGCGTCTGGCACAAAGCCGCGGACAAATTCGCGTACTTTGGCCTCGGGCATCTCACACGGTTTCAGCAGATCGCCCGAGGTCAGATGATACAGATTCAGACTGATGAAATCCGGCCCGCTCAGGTCATGGGCGTATAGCTTGACGCTGCGCCCGGCGGTGTGGGTGGTCTTTTCCACCCGGTAGCGGCGGCCTTGATAGTGGCCCAGCGAGTGCCCCTCAGGTATGGCGTCCAGCGCGTCCCGAAACGGGTCTGTCACGCCTTTTTCTGCCCGATCCTCGGTTCGGTGCCCGCCTTGATCCGCTCAAGGTTCGCCCAATGGCGGATGTAAACCAGAATGGTCAGGATCATCACCAGAAACAGCATCTGGCCTTGGTGGAACATGATAAGCCAGAACGACGAAAACGCCGCCGCCGTCAACGCGCCCAGCGAACTGATCCGGGTCACCGCCACCGCGACCAGCCATGTCGCACAGGTCGCCAGCCCCACGGGCCAGCACAGCGCCAGCAGCGTGCCGATAAAGGTCGCAACCCCCTTGCCGCCCTTGAACCGCAGCCAAACCGGGTACAGATGGCCGAGAAAGCTGCACAGCGCCGCCAGTTGCGCGGCATCCAGCCCCACCATGGCCCGCGCGATCAGCACCGCCACCGCACCCTTGGCCGCATCCAGCACCAGTGTCGCCGCCGCAGCGCCCTTGTTCCCGGTCCGCAGCACATTGGTCGCACCAATATTCCCCGACCCGATCGACCGCAGATCACCCAGACCCATCGCCCGCGTGATCACAATTCCAAAGGGGATCGACCCCAGCAGATACGACAACACACCCACCAGCACCAACAGGATCGGAGACGAAGTAATATCCGGCATCTTCTACCCTTTGTAGACCTGTGTCCCAGCGACCCAAGTCGCCAATACCTTACCCTCCATCCGCTGCCCGTCAAACGGTGTGTTCTTGGATTTCGACTGCAAGGTGAACCGGTCAAGCAAAAATGGCGCATCCGGGTCGAACAGCACCAGATCGGCCGGCGCACCGTCGCCAAGCCGCCCCTGCGGCAGACCCAGCCGGTTCGCCGGGTTCAGGCTCAACGCGCGCCACAACTGCGGCAAGCTAACCGCGCCCGCATGATAAAGCCGCATCGCCGCTGGCAGCAGCGTCTGCAACCCAACCGCGCCCGACGCCGCCTCTTCAAACGGCAGGCGCTTGGACTCCTCATCCGCAGGCGTGTGGAAGCTGGAGATCACGTCGATCAACCCATCCGCCACCGCCTCTACCAGCGCCACCCGGTCATCCTCACTCCGCAACGGCGGGGTCAGTTTGAAGAAGGTCCGGTAGTCCCCCACGTCCAGCTCATTCAGCGTCAGATGGTGGATCGACACCCCCGCCGTGATGTCCAGCCCATTCGCCTTGGCCCGCTCCAACGGCGGCAGGGCGCGGGCGGTGGTGATCTGGTCCGCATGATAGCGCGCCCCGGTCATCTCGATCAGCCCGATATCCCGGTCCAACCCGATCCGCTCTGCCATCGGACTAACCGACGGCAACCCGCGCAGACGACGCGAATTTGGAGTTGGTGGCCGAGGCCCCCGCCGTCAGCCCCGGCTCCTGCGGATGCCCCACGATCAGCGCGTTCAGACTGCGCGCATAGGTCATCGCCCGCGCCAACCCCTTGGTGTTGGTCGAGACATGGAACACATCGGTAAACGCCACCGCCCCGGCATCGAGCAGAAACCCGATCTCGGTCATCTCCTGCCCCAGACAGCCCTTGGTCAGCGCCGCCATATGCCGGATGCGGACCAGAGTATCCCCCGACCGCTGGGTCACAAACGACAACACCTCAGGCGTATCAATCACCGGATTGGTATCGGGCCGCGCAATGATCGTCGTCACCCCGCCCGCCGCCGCCGCCAACCCAGCCGAGCGAAACGACTCCTTATGCCGCTCCCCCGGCTCGCCAATCTTGACGCCCCAGTCGACGATGCCGGGGGCCAGACACATCCCCCCGCAGTCGATGACCTCCGCCCCCTTGGGCGCCGCCCCCCGCCCGACGATCACGCCATCCTTGATGGTCAGGGAGCCCAGGGAGTCCGTCCCCGCCTCAGGGTCGATCAGGCGGGCATTGGTGAGGTGGAGGGTCATGGGGAAACTCCTTGGGTAGGGTGCGTGATCTCACGCACCGCGCCGAATGTCGCAAAAATGGTGCGTGACATCACGCACCCTACACTGACTGTCACCCTCAACTCCCCCACCAAACCACCAACCCTGCCAGCACAAACAGCACGATCAAGGCCACCGTGGCGACCATGCCGCCGATCCTCGCATCAGACATCGGTTTCTTCATGGGGTGTCCTCCGGCAAAGTCCCGTGGGCGATCTGGCGCATCAGTTTGAACACCTTCTCCGCTTCGGGCAGGTAATCGAACCCCGCCAGACCCAGCCCCATCGGCTGTTCGGGCAGGAAGTGAACGCTCGGCACCGGGCCGGGGATCAGGCGCAGCGGGGTGGTAGGCGTCACGGGCAGGCTCACCAACGATTTGCGGCCCAGCACGCGGGTCGCAATAAACGCGCGGCGGTTGCTGAGGGAATAGGTCGCGTGGCGGCGCAGATAGGCTTGCCCCCAATAGGCGCCCCCGGCCAGCCAGAGCCCCGCCACCACAAACGGCAGGCCCGACAGCGGAAAGATCAGGCCCAGCACCGGAATATCCCCGGCGATCTGCGCCGACAGCACGACCCAGACCAGCGCAAAGCCGACAAAGGCCAGCCCGAACAGGCCCTGACCCCGCGTCCAGCGATCCAGATACACCCCATCGTCGGGGCGACCCTGCCAGAGCATCCGCTCACCCGGCAGCAGATAGGGGGTCCAACCCGCGCTCACCGGAACTCTCCCATCGCGACGCGCATCATGATGCCATAGGCCTCTGCCCCGTCGTCAAGCTGGTCAAAACAGATGTCCGTTCCCGCTCCGCGCCTGCCACTGAACGACCCGGTATTCATCGACCGGGCATGGCCAAACACAATCCGGTCCGGCGGCCCCGGCAGCAGTTTCAACCGCTCTGGTCGGTCGAGCGTGACCGAGACAAGGTCTTTGCCCACCTGCCGGATCAAACCGCGCCGCGTGGTGATGGCGTAATGGCTGTTGCGCCGGGTCCACAGGTCCAGCAGCGGATAGGCCATGAATATCCCCCCCGCCAACGCCACCGACGCCGCCAAAGTGGCCAGCCACGGGCCGTCGTTGGTGGCCATCAACCAAGTGACGCCACCCCCCGACAGCGCCACCAGAATGCTGAACATCCCCACGGCAATCATCTCTGGCATCGGCCAGGCAAAGCCCCCCTGCGGCCGCCCCTGCCACAACAGCCGCTCACCCGGCTCTAGCTGCCAGGGGTTGTCTTGGGTCACACCATCACCCCGACAGCGGCCCGGCCCCGTTCTGCCCGCAGATTGCGCGCCAATAGGTCCATGCAGGCCATGCGGACGGCAACCCCCATCTCTACCTGTTCCTGAATGACCGAGCGGTTGATGTCGTCGGCAATCTCACCGTCAATCTCCACCCCGCGGTTCATCGGGCCGGGGTGCATGACGATGGCATCCGGCTTGGCGTGGCTCAGCTTTTCGGCGTCGAGGCCGTAGCGGTGGTAATACTCGCGTTCCGAAGGGATAAACCCGCCGTCCATCCGCTCTTTTTGCAGCCGCAGCATCATCACGACATCGGCGCCCTCCAGCCCCTTTTTCATGTCGTCATACAGCTCACAGCCAAACCCATCGACGCCCGGCGGCATCAGGGTCGGCGGCGCGATCAGGCGCAGGTTGCACTCCATCTTGCCGAGCAGGATCAGGTTGGACCGGGCGACGCGACTATGTGCAATGTCCCCACAAATCGCCACCGTCAGCCGCTGAATCCGTCCCTTGGCCCGGCGGATCGTCAACGCGTCCAACAAAGCCTGCGTCGGATGTTCATGCCGCCCGTCGCCCGCGTTCAACACCGCGCAATTCACCTTGTCGGCCAGCAGCGCCACCGCCCCAGACGAGCCATGCCGCACCACCAGCAAATCCGGCCGCATCGCGTTCAGCGTCATCGCGGTGTCAATCAGCGTCTCACCCTTCTTGACCGACGATTGCGCGACCGACATGTTCATCACATCCGCCCCCAGCCGTTTGCCCGCCAGCTCAAAACTCGCCTGCGTCCGGGTGGAGTTTTCAAAGAACATGTTGATCTGCGTCATCCCCGCCAAGGCATTGCCCTGCTTGATCGTGCGGCGGTTCAATTCGACATAGCGGTCGGCCAGATCGAGGATGGTGACGATTTCCCGTGGTGAGAGCTGTTCGATGCCGAGAAGGTGGCGGGCGCGGAAGGTCATGCTCTCTCCTGTCGCTTGGGTTATCGGCTTATAGAAAGCCTGTGGGGCAGGGACAAGTCGGGTTGTTCCCGTGACGGCGCAGACGTAGGTTCACCGCCATGGGAATCAATCCGATCATACTGTCGCCGGAAGGCTGGCACGCCGCCTTGGCTGCCTTGGAATGGCAGATGGATCTGGGCGTGACCGAGATCACCGGCGAAGACCCGGTGGACCGTTACGCCCTGCCCGACACGCTGAAGCCCCCGGCGACGCCTGCCGCCGCCAAATCCGCCCCGGTGATGATGCCGCAGGTCGATCCGGTCGCCGTGGCCCGCGCTGCCGCTGGCGGGGCCGCTACGCTGGAGGCGCTGCGCGAGGCGCTGACCGCGTTTGACCTCTGCGAGGTGAAGCGCGGGGCCAAGACCACGGTCTTTGCCGATGGCAACCCCAAGGCCCGCGTGCTGATCCTCGGCGAAGCGCCGGGCCGGGATGAGGATCTGGAGGGCCGCCCCTTTGTCGGCACGGCTGGCCACCTGCTGGACCGCATGTTCGCCGCCATCGGCCTGTCGCGCACCAGCCCCGACCCGGCAACGGCGCTCTACATCACCAACGTCATGCCGTGGCGCCCACCGCAAAACCGCGACCCCGAGCCCGAAGAAATCGCCATGATGCGCCCCTTTATCGAACGGCACATCGAACTGGTCGACCCCACCCTGATCGTCGCGATGGGCAACACCGCCTGCCAGAGCCTGCTGGGCAAATCGGGCATCCTGCGCCTGCGTGGCCAGTGGGCAGAGGCGCTAGGCCGCCCGGTCCTGCCGATGACCCACCCGGCCTATCTGCTGCGCACCCCCGCCGCCAAGCGCGAGGCCTGGGCGGATTTGCTGGCGGTGAAATCGCGGCTCAGATGATCCCGGTCGATACCCTCACCCTCCTGTCCTTCATCCCCGCCGGGTTGGCGCTGAACCTCACGCCGGGGGCGGATATGATGTTTTGTCTGGGGCAGGGGCTGCGGGGCGGGCCCAAGGCGGCGATGGCGGCGAATTTCGGGATTGCGGCGGGGGGGCTGGTGCAGGTGCTGCTGGCCGGGTTGGGGCTGGGGGCGTTGGTTGCGGCGCATCCGTGGAGTTTTGAGGCGATCAGATGGGCGGGGGTGGCCTATCTGCTGGTGCTGGCGGTGCAGTCTTTGCGGGGTGGCATCGTCAAGCCCGGAGCGGTTATACTGGCGCGGCCTTTGGTCGTCTTTCGGCAGGCGTTCATGGTGAATATATTGAATCCCAAGGTGATCCTTTTCATCCTCGCCTTTCTGCCGCAGTTTGTTGACCCGGCGCGGCCTGTGCTGCCGCAGTTCCTGACCCTCGGCGCGGTGTTCGCGGTGGGGGGCTTGGTGGTCAACGGGGTGGTCGGCGTGATGGCGGGCGGGATCGGGCGCAGGCTGGCGCAGTCGCAGGGGCTCGCCCTTTGGTTGGGGCGGGTGTCGGCGGGGATATTTGCGGGGCTGGCTGTCAGGCTGGCGCTGATGCAACGGGGGTAGGGCATGAACCGGATTGATGAAACACGTGAGTTTGTGGCGGTGCGGATTGCGGTGCTGACGGTCTCGGACACGCGGACGACGGCGGATGACAAATCGGGCGACACGCTGGTAGAGCGGCTGACGGACGCGGGCCACACCCTCGCGGCCCGTGCGATCGAACGCGACGACCGCACAGCTATCGTCACCCATCTGCAACGCTGGATTGCCGACCCCGCCATCGACGTGATCCTGACCACCGGCGGCACCGGGCTGACCGGGCGCGACGTGACGGTAGAGGCGCACCGCGACGTCTATGAGAAAGAGATTGAGGCGTTTGGCACCATCTTTACCATCGTCTCAATGCAGAAAATCGGCACCTCGGCGGTGCAAAGCCGGGCCACTGGCGGCGTGGCGGGCGGCACCTATCTGTTCGCGCTGCCCGGTTGCCCCGGCGCGTGCCGGGATGCGTGGGATGAGATCCTGAAACCCCAGCTCGACTACCGCCACAAGCCCTGCAATTTCGTGGAAATCATGCCCCGGTTGGAAGAGCATAAGCGGCGGAAATAGTCACGCCAGACCGTCAAACGCGCCGCCAAGCCACGGCTGATACCTGCGCCACTCTTCCGACGACCCCGTGTAGATCGGCCGCTGAACCTGCAATTGCGACAGGGTGTTGACCGGGCGGCGATTGTCTTGCGGCGCAAGACAGGCATCCTGCCACGGCAGGCCGAGATGGCTGAGCAGGGCGCGGGTCTGCCCCGCCGGATCGCGGGTCAACTTGTCGTAGTCGAGGTGATAAATGCTGTCGCCCAAAAGGTCGTACCACTGGCGCATCAGGTCCGCATACAGCGCGTGATAGCGGGTGATGTCCGCCAGATCGTAACAATATCCCAGTACCGGGCTGGCGAAGTAATGCTTGTAGGCCGACCAGCAGACAGCGGCGGGCGTGCGGTGGACATGGACGATCAACGCCTCTGGCAAGGCGGCGCGGATCAGGGGCAGCAGGCGAAAGTTATGCGGCATCTTGTCGGTGACAAAGGGCTTGTCGCCCGCCACCCCAGCGATCCGGGTCAGATAATCCTGCCGTAGCGCCAGCAGGGCGGCCCGGTTGATCGGCTGCTTGCCCGTGGCAAGGTCCAGCCCGGCGCGGCCCAGAAACGGCAACTCCCCCCCACCCGCGACCTCAGTATGGGACGACAGGATCTGCTCCACGAGTGAGGTGCCAGAGCGCGGCAACCCGACAATGAAGATCGGGCGCGGTTTGGCCTCGGTAGCGGTAAGCGTCAGGCGCAGCAGGGCAGGCGCGGTCCGGGTCAGGGCGGCAAACTGCGCCGTGTCCTGCGCCGGATCATAGCGCAACTCAGCGCGGCGCAATCGGTTCGCCTCGGTCAGGGCGGCAAAGGCGCGGTCGAATTGGCCGAGGTCTTGATGCAGCTTGAACAGGGCAAACCCCAGATGGCAACGGTCGTCGGGGGCGAGATTGGTTGAGCCAAGCGCCATGATGCGCGGGATCAGCGGGTCGCCCTCGGCAAAACGGTGCGTCTCAGTCAACTCACGGCAGGCGGTGGCGGCCTGTGGGCCAAGCTCCATCACCCGCAGATAGGCCGCCTCGCTGGCCGCCACATCGCCGCGAAAGCCCTGAATGCGGGCAAGGGTCAGGTGCAGATTGGCGTCTTGCGGGGCGACCCTGATGCCGTGCTGGGCGACCGTGAGCGCCTCAGCAAACTCAGCCTGCCGCAGCAGAACCATCGCTAACCCAAGCAGGGCCGTCGGATTGTCAGGCGCAACCTGCAACGCCTGACGGAAGTGCAACTGCGCCTTGTCATCCAGATCCAGCCGGTATTCCGCACTCGCCAGCCCACACAAAGCCTCAACACCGGGCCGCTGGGCGACGATGCGGGCAAAGCTGTCGGCGGCCTCTTGCCAGCGGTGTTCGACCATCATCAGGCTGCCAAGGTTCTGATGCGCCTCGATATAGTCCGGCTCAATCTGCAACGCGCGGTGATACCAGCTGACGGCAAGCTCTGGCTTGCCAAGCCGGGTCGCCGCCACGCCAAGGATGTTGCACAGGCTGTGAGAGCGGGGATGGGTGCGAAACAGCGCCTCCCCGGTGGCCATCAGCGCGGGAAAGTTCGCGGTTTCAAACAAATGCCGCAACTGCGCGAACTGGTTGGCAGACGGGTGGCGCGGGGTGGCCCGGCCAAGGCGCACAGCGGCGGCCTGCAACCGGCTGTTGGCGGGCCAAAGCGCGATCATCTGCTGGCAAAGGGCGCGCGCACCGGCCAGATCGTCGGATTTCTCCAACGATTTCAGGCGCAACAGGATTTGATCCACCGATGGGCGCGACATGTGACCTCCGTCACAGGCTTTATCACACCGGGGCGGTGATGCCAGCCCCGGCGGGCTGGGGCACCAACATCGCGCGGGCGATCAGCGCAAAATCGGCGCGGCTGATCTTGGTCAGGCCATAGCGGAACGCCATCCCCCACGAGGTCAGGCCGCGTGTCAGCTCCAACTGCTCCAGCATCGGGCGGATCGGGGCCATCACGGTGTCTTGCCACAAAACCGTGCGGCGCCACATGACAGTGCCCGCCACCTCGCCCTGATAGGGCGCGCCCTCGGCCACCCGGCCGATCAGGGTAAAGGCCTGCAACGGCGGCCCGTCGGGATAGGTGGCGCGCGACGAGTAGATCACGACGCCGTCGCCCGGCCGCATCCGCCGCAGCGGGGCGTCCTTGCCGTGACCGGCCTGCACGATGCCCTCGGCCTTGCCGCGCAGGGCATGGTCGGCGGATGCGGTAACGACCCAATAGGTAGATGTGTCTGACATGGGGAACCTCCTTGCCGCCTTCTACCACGGTCTGCTGACAGAACCTGACAGGATGAATTCCGGTGGTCTGCTGCCATCAGGCGATTGAAACCAGCGGACAGATCGCGGCATTCGTGCTACGACTCGCCCCGTTTTCAAGCATATTTTGGAGCAAGGCCATGGTTGTTATTGATACGACTGCGTCGCTGGATACATTTGACGAAACAAACTCCTACCGGATCAGTCTGACCGCCGGTGTTACATATTTCATTGAGGTTGACGGCGACAATCATGACAGGGAAGTCACCACGCTGACGTTGGACGACCCCATGGTGCGTCTGAAACAGCTGAACGGTCTGGTGCTGGCCTTCGACGATGATGGTACCGGCAACCTGGATTCCCGCATTGTATACACCCCGACCGAGTCAAAGGACTATGTGGTTGAGGTGGAAGGATACCGACCCGACATGCTGGGCACCTACCGGTTGATCGTGGCGGAAGACGACTTTCGCGGCACGATCTACGGGGTAGGTGAGGTCGGCAACGTGGCGCAGGGCGGGACCACCACAGGCTCCATCGACTATGCCGGATCGGGCGATCTGACTGGCGATGTCGATCTGTTCGCGGTCGTCATGCTGACCGGCCTGACCTATAGCGTCGACCTGAAGGCGGCGGCCAGCTCTCATGGCACGCTGCTGACGCCGAAACTGCAACTGATTTCGGTGAATGATCTGGTTGAGATGACCCGCACCTCCGACCCCGGCGGCTCTGACCTGCATTTCAATTTCCATGCCAGTTCCGGCTATATCAACCACTTTCTGCGGGTGTCAGACGCCACGTTGGGTGCGGGTGGGACGTTTGAACTGTCGCTGTCGGCTGGCATGGCGACAGCCGGGGCGGATTCGGTGACGGGTTCCAGCTATGATGATTCGGTGCTGGCTCTGGGTGGCGACGATTGGGTCAGTCTGGGCGGCGGCAATGACACGGTCGGCGGCGGGCTGGGCAATGACAAACTGTTCGGCCGGGACGGTGGCGACTGGCTTTATGGCGATGCGGGGGAGGATCGGCTGCACGGCGGCAGCGGCAACGACATGCTGGTCGGCGGCGGCGGGCGCGACCGTTTGACTGGCGGCGAAGGGGCAGACAACTTTGTCTTCAAATCCGTGAACGATTCGACACGGTCCAGCAGTGATGTGATCCGGATGGGCGCGCTTTCCGTCGGCTTTGAGGAAGCAGGCTTGGGTGGTGGCGATATCATCGACCTGTCGGCGATTGACGGTGATGTCACGGTGCAGGGGCAGCAGCATCTGATCTTCGATGGCACCACAGGGATGGGCCATGTCTGGATTGTGGATCATGGCGACAAGACCGTGATCAAGGCCGAGACCGGGCTGCTGGCCGGCGTTGATTTCCGGTTGGTCATTCTCGACGGGGATGTGGTGGCGGCGACCTATACCGCCGACGACTTCGTGCTGTAGCGCAGGGAGGTCAGCCGAGCGTTGCGGGCAGAGTGAAACCGCGCAGCAGGTCGGCGGCAGTGGCGGGACGTTTGCCCTCACGCTGGGCCTAGCGTCATCTCAACCGCGCCACTGCCACAGGCCACGGTCATGCCGTGCAGCACCTGACCGGGGGTGCCGTCGCCTTCGGCGAGGTGAGAGCGCAGCAGTTTGACCCGCTCCCCACCAACATCGCACCAGGCACCCGGGAAAGGGCGACAGCCCGCGGATCTGGCGGTCAATCTCGGTCGCGGGGCGGGTCCAATCGACGCGGGCCTCTGCCTTGTCGATCTTTTGGGCGTAGGTGACACCGTCTTCGGGCTGCGGTTGCGGGGTGAGCATCGGCAGTTGGGGAAGCGCTTGCAGGATCAGCTCTGCCCCCATCTGCGACAGGCGGTCATGCAGATCGGCGGTGGTATCCTCAGGGCCGATCGGGGTGAATTGCCGCAGCAAAACCGGGCCCGTGTCCAGCCCCGCCTCCATCTGCATGATGCAGACACCGGTTTCCGCATCGCCCGCCATGATGGCCCGGTGGATCGGCGCGGCACCCCGCCAACGCGGCAGCAGCGAGGCGTGGATGTTCAGACAGCCAGCCTTGGGCGCGGCGAGAATGGCGGGCGGCAGGATCAGCCCGTAGGCCACGACAACCGCCACATCGCTGCGCAGCGACGCGAAATCATGCTGCGCCTCTTCGCTGCGCAGCGAAGTCGGGTAACGTACTGGCAATCCCAAATTTTCTGCGAAAATTTGAACCGCACTCTTGCGATCCGCCTTGCCCCGACCGGCCGGACGCGGCGGTTGGGAGTAGACGGCAACAACTTCATGCTGCGCAGCAATTGCGGCCAGGATCGGCACCGAAAAATCGGGCGTGCCCATGAAGACGACCCTCATCCGCGCCTCTGCATCTTGCCTGCCTTGGCCAGCAGCATCTTGCGTTTCAGGGGCGACAGGCGGTCGAAAAACATGTGGCCGTTCAGATGGTCGATCTGATGCTGCACCGAGGTCGCCCACAGGTTCACGAAATCACGGTCCTCGATCCCACCATCCGCATTCAGATAGCGCACTGTTACGGCACGGGGGCGAGAGATGACCGCCGACACGCCGGGCAGGTTCGGGCTCGCCTCTTCATGCTCGCGCAACTGGCCAGAGGCGTGCAGCACCTCGGGGTTGGCCATCAGAATGGCCTGACCCCGCGTGTCGGAACAATCGACCACAGCCAGCCGCAACGCCACGCCGATCTGCACGGCGGCCAGACCATAGCCCGGCATCGCGTCCATCACCTCAACCATATCGGCCCAGATCGCCCGCACCTCGGGGGTGATCGCCTCAACCGCCACAGCGGGGGTTTTCAGGACGGGATGCGGATAGGGCACACAGGGGCGGATCATGCCGGGGTCACGATGGCACTGGCCTGCGCCTCGGCCACGGCCCGCGCCTCGGGCGACAGGCGGTCGAGCGTCAGGATGCCGTCCAGATGGTCCATCTCATGCTGCACGCAGATCGCGCGAAACCCGGTCATCTTCTGCGCCGCTATCGCGCCTTCGGGTGTGGTCCAGCGCAGGATGATCTCACTCGCCCGCGCCACCTCGGCAACCACATTGGGGATCGACAGGCAGCCCTCAGGCCCGACGGTCGTCGTGTCAGAGCGCCAGATGATTTCGGGGTTGAAGAATATCTCCGGCGCCGCCGCCTCGACCTTCCACATCGCGTCCATCACGAACACCCGCGCCAGCACCCCGATCTGCGGTGCCGCCAACCCACGACCGTGTGAGGCATACATCGTCTCAAGCATGTCGCGCGACAGCCCCAACGTCCCGTCATCCACCGTCGCCGCCGTGCAAACCACGGACAGGCGCGGGTCGGGCCATTGCAGAACCTCACGCAGTGCCATCAGCGCCCCTCACGCGCAATTTCGCGCTTTAGCTTTTCCATCTTGCGGGTGATCAACTGCCGCTTCATCACGCCCAGATAATCAATGAACAGCTTGCCGTTCAAATGGTCAATCTCATGCTGCACGCAGGTCGCCCACAACCCCTCAAAGGTTTCTTCCTGCGCCTCACCCTCCAGATCCGTCCAGCGCACCGTCGCTTTGTCGGGCCGCGATACATCGGCATATTGCTCTGGGATCGACAGGCAGCCCTCTTCATAGGTCGACAGGCTGTCAGAGGTCCACACCACTTCGGGGTTGATAAGGACCAGCGGGCGCGGCGCAGTTGGTGCCTTCATGCAGTCCATCACCAGCATACGCTTGATCACGCCAACCTGCGGCGCGGCCAGGCCAATGCCCGGCGCATCATACATCGTTTCAAGCATGTCGGCGGCAAGTCGCCGCAGATCGTCCGTGATCTCCTTGATAGGATCACAGAGCTTCTTGAGCCTCGGGTCGGGGTGGATCAGTATGGGGCGGATCATGTCTGGGATTTACGGTGCAGACCCGATTGGTGCAAGAGGGCAGAGCGGGCTCTTTTCGTCACAACAAAATTCCGCTTAAATGACGTGAACTGGAACAGTGTTCCGGTGTATCATATATAATAGGGAAGAAAGTCCAAATGCCTTGTTGTATTTGGAATAGAAATCCACGAAAGGCAGCAGAATTCCATGGACTTTGATACGCAGATCGACCGCATGGGCACCCATTCCGTACAAATGGGACATGATGGAGCCGACGTACGGCGTCCCTGCCAAGGATGGCATGGCCATGTGGGTCGCGGATATGGAGTTTCGCCCCCCGGCCTGCGTGCAGCGCGCATTGGAGGGGATGCTGGCCCATGGCCTGTATGGCTACTTCGGTGATGACGCCGAATATCGCGCCGCCATTCAATGGTGGATGAAGACGCGGCACGGCTGGGACGTCGCCACAGACCACATCTTCACCACCCACGGTCTGGTCAACGGCACCGCGCTTTGCATCGACGCCTTCACCCAGCCGGGTGACGGCATCGTGCTGACCACCCCGGTCTATCACGCCTTTGCCCGCGTCATCAAAGCGGCGGGCCGTGAGGTTGTCGAATGCCCGCTGAACGTGGTGAACGGACGGCAGGAAATGGATTTCGACGCCTGGGATCGCCAGATGACCGGGCGCGAAACCATGATGATCCTGTGTTCGCCGCACAATCCCGGTGGCCGGGTCTGGACAGAGGCAGAGCTGCGTGGCGTGGCCGACTTCTGCACAAGGCATGATCTGGTGCTGGTCTCGGATGAGATTCACCATGACTCGTGATGCCGGGCACATAGCCATACCGTGATGGCCAAAGCCGCGCCCGATATTGCCGACCGTCTGGTGATGATGACCGCCACCACCAAGACCTTCAACATCGCGGGCGCCCATATCGGCAATGTCATCATCGCTGACCCAAAGCTGCGCGACCGCTTTGCCAACACGATGATGAAGATGGGCATCTCGCCCAACTCGTTCGGCATGTTCATGGTGACCGCCGCCTATTCGCCGGAAGGGGCGGCTTGGGTCGACGCTCTGGTCGAGTATCTCGACGGCAACCGCAAACTGTTCGACGCAGGCATCGCCACCATTCCCGGCGTGACCTCGTTGTCGCTGGAGGCGACCTATCTGGCTTGGGTCGATTTCGCGGGCACTGGCATGACGACGGAAGAGTTCACCGCCCGCGTCGAAAAGGTCGCCAAGATCGCCGTCAACCACGGCACGCCGTTCGGCAAGGGCGGCGAGAGCTATCTGCGCTTCAACCTCGCCTGCCCGCGTTCGCAGGTGGCTGAGGCGGTAGAGCGGCTGCAAGCGGCGTTTTCCGACCTGCAATGAAACGGCTGGCCCGGCTGTTTTCCTGGGCCATCCTCGTGACCGCCACCCTGTTCGTGGTGGCGGTCCTTTACCTGCGCCCGGCCCCAGAGACTATCGTTGCGCCGGTGCCGGGCCCCCTCGGCAACATCACCCGCATCGTGGTGGAAAAATCCGCGCGGCAGCTGGTGGTCTACAATGGGCCCACGGCTGTCCGCAGCTACCCGATAGCCCTCGGCACCACCCCGCTCGGCGACAAACAGCGCCAAGGCGACGGCCGCACGCCCGAAGGCATCTTCCACATCAACCGCAAAAACGCCTCCAGCGCCTTCACCCTGTCGCTGGGCCTGGACTACCCGCAACAGTCCGATCTGATCCGCGCCAAGGCCGGCGGCTACGATCCCGGCGGCGATATCATGATTTACGGCCAACCCGAACGGCTTACCCCGATTCGCTGATCGGTCGCGGCGACTGGACCGCGGGCTGCATCGCGCTATCCAACCCGGCGATTCGCGAGATCTTTGCCGCAACGAAGGTCGGCACCGTGGTAGAGATCAAGCCCTAGGCAAATATCCCACCGGCGCATTCTCCTCACGAACAAAGTCCAGCGGTGCCCGGTCGGACACCATGGTTGATCGTTTGAAATCACACACCAGCTCATCGCCCTCGTCAACCGAGGCGACGATAAGGCATTGAAATATATGGCGCGACCCCTCGTAAACATCGACCAAGCCGCGCAATTGCGGCGTCAGGCGGGCGTCCAGCACCATACCCTCATCCCAGAATCGCAGGATCGGAAACACCGCTTCCCCCACCTGCACACGCAGGCGCGACTTGCGGTTACGGTCCAGCTTGCGGGCAGCCTCCAGACCGTCACGAACTTCTTTCGACAGAAAATTCAACATGGCACACCTCTTCCCCAAGTTCAGTCTGGACCGCTCACCCTCAATATCAAGCTCTCACGTTTAAGTGACTTTTTTGCGAAGGTACCGTGGCCGACACGCAACGCCTTGTGCAACCACAGGTTTATATGGTCATTTTCCTGCCAAAATCCCCGCAACTTTAGACAAATCCCCCGCGATGTGGTCTAGAGTATCCCCGATCAACCGGAGCCTGTCATGCGTCTTTCAACGATTTCCCTTCTTGCCAGCCTCGCCGCCACCCCGGCCCTCGCGGCCCCCTGCGGCGGCGATTTCAACCAGTTCATCAGCGCAATGTCGGCCGAGGCCGCGGCCCAGGGCCTGCCGCGAGCGCCATCCACGCCTTTCTCGACGGGCGCCCGCCTCGACCCGGCGGTGATCAAGGCCGACCACAGCCAGGGCGTTTTCCGCAAGACCTTCCTCGAATTTTCGCAAAGCCTGATCAGCAAGGGCCGCATCAACGGCGCGGCCAGCTATTCCAAGAAATACAACGCCGCCTTCAAGGCGGCCGAACAGCAATATGGCGTCTCGCGCGGTGTCATCCTGGCCTTCTGGGCGTTTGAGACCGATTTCGGTCAGGTGCAGGGCGATTTCAACACCCGCAACGCCCTGGTCACCCTGGCCCATGACTGCCGCCGCCCGGAGTTCTTCCAGCCGCAGATCCTTGCCGCCATCGCCCTGACGGCGCAGGGCGAGCTTGATCCCGCCACCACCAAGGGCGCCTGGGCGGGCGAGATTGGCATGGTGCAGATGCTGCCCGCGGACATTCTGGAACGCGGCGTCGATGGCGACGGCGACGGCAAGATCACGCTGAAAACCTCTGCCCCCGATGCGATCCTGTCCGCCGCCCATATGCTGCAATTCCACGGCTGGCAGGCCGGGCAGCCGTGGCTGCAAGAGGTGATCGTGCCCGCAGGATCTCGACTGGTCCAAGACCGGGCTCGACACCGAACTGCTCCGGCGCGCAATGGGCCAAGATGGGCGTGCAGGCCGCGTGAGGGCAACCTGGCCAACCTGCCCGCCTCGATCCTGCTGCCGCAGGGGCGCAAGGGCCCGGCCTTCATCGTCTATCCGAACTACAAGGTGTTGTTTGAGTGGAACAAAAGCTTCGTCTATGTGACCACCGCCGCCTATTTCGCCACGCGGATTCGAGGGCGCCGCCGCCTATAACGCTGGCAAACCTGACGCGGCCCTGTCGGGCGATCAGGTGATCGCCTGCAAAAGAAGCTGGCCGCCATGGGCTATGACGTCGGCAAGATTGACGGCATCATCGGCGCCGACACCCGCCGCGCCGTGCAGACCGAACAGCAAAAGCATCGGGCCTGCCCGCCGATGGCTGGCCGACCGCAGCCCTGCTGGATGCCCTGTGACCACGCAGGTCACCCGACCATGGCCGAACTGATGGCCGCGCTGCCGCATATCGCTGGCCGCGCCCAAGACCGACGCGCCGATCCACAGCCTGTGCCTGCGCCCCGGCTACGGCGAACGCGCCTTTCCGGCCAGCATCACCATGACCCGCGCCGACGGCATCCCCGGCGAACGCTGGTCGACCGCGCCTTGGTTGAAACTGGACGACGGCAGCCCCGACCCGCGCATTCAGGTCTCGATCCTGCCGCAGCGCGTGATGGACCTGGTCTGGCGCGACCGCGAGGCGCACGCCGCATCCCGGCGACCCGATCGTGGCCGATCTGGACTGCCTCGCTGGCCAACCTGCCGACCGGCACCCTGATTCAGGCCGGGACCGCCGTGCTGCGCGTGTCCGACGATTTCAACGCCGGTTGCGCCAAATGGAAGGTCGCGCTACGGTGCCGACGCCCGCGCCTTCCTCGACGCGCCGGGCCACCCCGAACTGCGCCTGCGCGGCGTGCTGTGTCTCGGTCGAACAGGACGGCGAGGTGGCCCTGACCGACCGCCTGCAAGTCCTGCGCTAACCTTCGCCTTTCATTGGCCCAAATATCCGCCGGATTGCGCGCAATCCGGCACCCGCTCCCCCACCCCAAACCTATCCATGCGCCCCTCCCCCATGGGGGGAGGGTCAGGGAGGGGGCTTTGTCAGGTCAGCCATCAGCCCAGACCTGCCAAAAAACCGTAAGATTTGCCGTGAACTCGCCCTTTAGCCTTTTGGAAAGAGGATCGGGCAGCTTGGCCTTGGGTAGTGTGAACTGAAACTTGGGTGGGATGAATGGCCTATGCTTTTCCGGGCGAAGGGGCCCTGGACTATTTTCCGTGCAATTACGGCACATCGCGGCTGATGTTTCGGGGGCCACGCCGGTCGCTGGAACGGCCCTATATTGCGTTTCTGGGGGGTACGGAAACCTATGGCAAATATGTGCCCGATCCGTTCCCGGATCTGGTGGAGGATGAGATCGGCTTTGCCGTCGGTCAATCTGGGCTGCGTCAATGCCGGGCCGGATGTCTATCTGAACGAACCTGCGGTGATCGAAATCGCGCGCGGGGCCGAGGCGGTGGTGCTGCAAGTCGTGGGGGCGACCAACCTGCAGCAACCGCTATTACACGGTGCATCCCCGCCGCAACGACCGCTTCATCGCCGCGACGCCGATGTTGAAAACGCCTGTACCGCGACGTGGATTTCACCGAATTCCACTTTACCCGGCACATGCTGACCACGCTCGAATGCCGTCTCGAAGGACCGGTTCGAGTTGCTGGTGGCCGAGTTGCGCCGCGACCTGGGTGGAACGGATGCAGGATCTGCTGGCGCGATTGCCGCAGCGGACCATTCTGCTCTGGATGGCGGATGATGCGCCACCGCCCGCCAGGCAGCGGCGGAGCTGTCGCAGGGACCCGATGCTGGTGGACGCGACATGATGGCGACGGTCCTGCCACAGCGGCGTGCGGCCTATGTCGAGGCGGTCGCCACGCCCGGAATCCCGCATCGCCAGTCTGGAAGGCATGGCCTTTGCCGCGCTGGAGGCGCTCGCCGCGGCGGCCCTGCCGGGGCCCTCGGTCCACCGCGATGTGGCGGCAAGATCTGGTGCAGGCGCTGGAGGAGGTGCTGAAATGAAAAGGGCGGGCCATCACGGCCCGCCCCAATTCTGTCTGGCGAAAGGCTTACAGCTTTTCGATCAGTCTCCGGCACGGCGGTGAACAGGTCTGCGACCAGGCCGTAATCGGCCACCTGAAAGATCGGCGCCTCTTCATCCTTGTTGATCGCGACGATGACCTTGCTGTCCTTCATGCCCGCCAGGTGCTGGATGGCGCCGGAAATCCCGACCGCGACATAGAGGTTCGGCGCCACGACCTTGCCGGTCTGCCCAACCTGCCAGTCGTTCGGCGCATAGCCCGAATCGACCGCCGCGCGCGAGGCACCGACAGCGGCGTTCAGCTTGTCCGCCAGCTCTTCGATCAGGTCGAAGCTTTCCTTGCGACCCAACCCCACGGCCGCCCGACACGACAATCCCGGCGCGGGTCAGTTCGGGACGGTCGCGACGTCGCCACGCGGTCCTCGACCCAGGCCGACAGCCCAGCCTCGCCCGGTCCGCCGATCTTTTCGACCGGCGCCGAACCGCCGGCGCCGACGGCGGTAAAGCCGGCGGTCCGGACCGAGAACACCTTTTTGGCGTCGACGATTTCACGGTCTGCACGGCGTTGCCGGCATAGATCGGGCGTTCAAAGGTGTCGGCATCGATCACCGCCGTCACGTCCGACATCACCATCACGTCCAGCAGGGCGGCCACGCGCGGCAGCACGTTCTTGTTGAACGCGGTCGCAGCGCCGCAGATATGGCTGTAGCCACCCGCCAGACCCGACCACCAAAGCGGCGGTCGATTCGGCCATGCCGTGGCAATAGGCGTGGTCATCGGCGAACAGCACCTTCGACACGCCGTGCAGCGTCGCAGCCTCGGCCGCAGCCGCATCGCCGCCGGTGCCGGCGACCAGCACATGCACCTCGCCCAGCAGGCCTGACGGCGGTCCAAGGCCTTGGCCACCTGATCGGTCGCCAAAGCGCCTTCATTCACATCCGCAATCAACAGAACGGCCATCTCAGATCACCCCCGCTTCATCACGCAGTTTCGCAATCAACTCGGCAACCGAGCCGACCTTGACGCCCGCCTTGCGGCCCGCCGGTTCCACCGTTTTCAGCACGGTCAGACGCGGGGCGACATCCACGCCGATAATCGGCGGGCGTTTTCATCGCCATCGGCTTGGCCTTGGCCTTCATGATGTTGGGCAGCGACGCATAGCGCGGCTCGTTCAGCCGCAGGTCCACCGTCACGATCGCGGGCATCTTGACCGAAATGCGCTGCAACCCGCCGTCAACTTCGCGCGTCACAACCGCATTTTCGCCGTCGATCGCCAGTTCCGACACGAAGGTCGCCTGGCTCCAGCCCAGCAGCGCCGACAGCATCTGCCCGGTCGCGTTCATGTCGTTGTCAATCGCCTGCTTGCCGCACAGAACCAGACCCGGGGGCCTCTTCCTTGACGACAGCAGCCAGCAGCTTGGCCACCGACAACGGCTCGATATCCACCGAAGTATCCGGCGCCGCCTCGATCAGGATCGCGCGGTCCGCGCCCATCGCCAAAGCGGTCCGCAGGGTTTCCTGCGACTGCTTCACGCCGATGGACACCACCACAACCTCGGTCGCGATGCCCTTTTCCTTCAGACGGATCGCCTCTTCGACGGCAATCTCGTCAAACGGGTTCATCGACATCTTGACATTCGCCAGATCGACACCCGTGCCATCCGCTTTGACGCGAACCTTCACGTTGTAGTCGATCACACGTTTGACAGGCACCAACACCTTCATCGCGCTAATCTCCATGATCAGGCCCGAAAAGGGCCGTTCCAACCTACGTGCAGGGTCATAAACTGTCATGCGGCCTGACAACAGACCAAAATCGACAAAGGGTGTCGCAGGGACGCCACGTTGTACGCGACAAATTCCGCCCGCCGGGTCAATTGCGGTCAAGACAGGCCCGCGTCGGGCTGGCATCACAGTGCGGTGGAGGTGCCCATGTCCCTTGTCGGCAAATCCCTGTGGCTGATTGAAAGCAACCTGACCGGGGTTCTGACCCTGAACGATCTGGCCGAGATGGCGGGTGTGACGCCCTTTCATCTGGCCCGCGGCTTTGCCGAAACGACCGGCCATCCGGTGATGCGCTATGTCTGGCGCCGCCGTCTGACCCGCGCGGCGAGGCGCTGGCCTATGGTCGAGCCTCGGTCCTGACCATCGCGCTCGACGCCGGCTATGCCAGCCATGAGGCGTTTACCCGCGCCTTTCGCGCCGAATTTGGCCTGACCCCCACCGCCCTGCGCCGTCTTGGCGCGTTGGACAACCTGACCCTGACCCATCCCCAACAACCGAGGTCCAAATTGCCCAATATCCTTTCCGCCCCCAACCCTCGAGATCATCGCCGACCCGCCACTTTGCCGGGCCTTCGTGCAACCTACAACATGGAAACCCGCGCCCAGATTCCGGCGCAATGGGTCGCCTATAACGACGACGGCACCCGCGTTTCCGGGTGCCGAGGCCGACGATTACTACGGCGTCGTCTACAACTTCTCCGACGACAGGCGTCCTTCGACTATATCTGCGGGCAAGAGGTGCCTGCCGGGCATCGCCCTGCCCGACGGATTTTCTGAGGTGACCTTCTCGGGCCGCTATGCCCGGTTTGCGACCAAGGGCCACATCTCGACCATGAATGCCGTCTGGGGTGAGATCTATTCCGACTGGCTGTCCCGCCCCGAATTCCGCCCCCGTCCCGGCCCTTCGGTCGAATACTACCCGCCGGAGTTTGACGGGATGACCGGTGAGGGTGGCTATGAAATCTGGGTGCCGGTAGAGGGCTGATTGCAGCCCCGCCTTGCCCGATCCCAGTTGCGAACCATTCGCAGCGAGGTTAAGGCGCGGTTAATAGAAATTGGTAACCTATTGTAGTTAAACAATAAAACAAGTGTCGCGCAGTCGGACGCTTTTCAGCGGGTCAGGCCGGGAACCCACAGAACATCGGCCTTCCCATCCTCATTCGCGATCCTTCCGGCCACGAAAAACCAGTCCGACAGCCGGTTCAGATAGCGCACCGCCTCAGGATTGACCGGCTCATGTGAGGCCAGTTCCACAACCAACCGCTCAGCCCGCCGACACACCGTGCGGCACAGATGAAGCTGGGCGGCCAAGGGCGTCCCCCCCGGCAGGATAAAGCTGCGCAGCGGGGTCAGCCGCGCATTCATCGCGTCAATCTCAGCCTCCAGCCGGTCGACCTGCGAGGCGATCATCCGCAGGCGCGGATAGGGGGCGGTGGCGTCGTTTTCCATGTCCGGCGTGCAAAGATCGGCGCCCAGATCGAACAGATCGTTCGAGATGCGGGCCAAAGCCCCGTCCATCTCACCGCCCTGCAAGCGGGCCAGGCCCACGGTCGCATTGGTCTCATCCACCGTGCCATAGGACGACACCCGCAGATCAAACTTGGGCACCCGCGTCGCCATCGCCCAGGGCGGTCTCACCCTTGTCCCCGGTCCGGGTATAGATCTTCGACAACACAACCATGGTATCACCCCCGCGATTTGGCCCAGGCAAACAGAACAATCGCCAGCACAGCCAAAGCCTGCGCGATGATCCGGTAGCGCATCAGTTTGTTGGAATACTTCCGGTTGAACTCACCCCCCTTGGCGAAGCCTCCGATCCCGATCATCAGGATAACCAGAACGATCAGGCAGACTACGGTGGCGAGGATGAAAAGCGGGTCATTCATGGCATCGTTCCTTGTTCAAGAGCGAATTGCGTTCGACTGAATTCACTTTGCGCAGCTTGAACGCAATTCGCTTTCCCCTGACATAGCCCCGCCCACGGGAAATAACAGCGCCAAATTGTCACCCCTTCGCAGCAATCCAGTCCAGCAGGCGCGTCGGAAGGATACGTTTGCCGATCCCAGCCAGATGAGTCGGGGTGGTCACATAATAGCGCGGTTTCGGGCGCGGGCAGCCTCCACCGCCTTGATCAACACCGCCGTCACCGCCGAGGCTGGCAGCTCAAACTGATCCGGCCCGCGGCTTTCATACAGCCGGTGCCGCAACCCCTCATACTCCCCGCGCCGCGCCGAGGCTTGCCAATCAATCCAGCGTTCAAAGTGCGGGATCGCGTTCTTGCGGATGCTGGAGGTGATCGGCCCCGGTTCGATCAGAACCACCTCAATCCCGGTGCCGCGCATCTCAATCCGCATGACATCGGTCAGCCCCTCCATCGCGAACTTGGTGGCCACATAGGCCCCCCGCCACTTCGCCCCGACCAGCCCGAGGATCGAGGAACAGTTCACAATCCGCCCCGCCCCCTGCGCCCGCATCATCGGGATCACCTGCCGGGTCAGGTCATGATAGCCGAACAGGTTCACCTCAAATATCGCCCTGCAGCGCACCGCGCGGCAGATCCTCCACCGCACCGGGGCAGGCGAAGGCGCCGTTGTTGAACAGGGCATCCAGCGTGCCACCCGTGCGGGCCTGAACCTCAGCCACGGCGGCGGTGATGCTGGCCTCATCGGCATAGTCGAGCGGAAAACTCTCCAACCCCTCAGCCTGCAGCCGGGTGCAATCCTCGGCCTGCCGGCAGGTCGCAAAAACCCGCCACCCCCGCGCTTTCAACCCATGCGCCGCATCATATCCAATACCGGACGAGCAGCCTGTTATCAGGATAGAGCGTTGCATGGTGGGTTCCTATGCCGTTACCCGGCAACCCGAACCCTGCCCGCACGGCGGTGTCAACCCAAGGCTCAGTTAACAGCCTGCAACAACCGCGTGGCCACGTACCCCTCAAACCCGTCGCCCTCGATGCGGATGCGGGACCAGCCATCAACCGCGTTATCCTCAGTCACAACCAGAATCTCTTCCCCATGCGTAAGCGAACCCACGACATCGAAGTCGGTCCCCGGACCGCCCCGAACATTCAGGACATTGGCCGTCACGCTGTAAAGGGCGCCACCCGGGACATCGGGGGCGGTCAGCGATTCCGCCGGGGCGGTTGAGGCCAAGGTGGGGGCAAGCGGTTCCGTCGGCTGGGCCACAACCGGAGCAGTCATCACGGGCTGGGCGGGCACGAAAACGGCCTCTGTCACGGCAGTGGCCTGGGGCTGGGTGGCAGGGGCAGCGACCTTGGTGGTGGCCAGCTTATCAGCCATCAGAAGGCCATAGCGCTTCTGGCCGTGATCTTCGCCGAGAACCATCAAGCCAAAATAAAGGGCGGCACAAAGCAGCAGCGTCAATCGAATCATTTTACACCTATGCAACTCACCATTCTGTGAATTTACCATACAACGCCCCAAGTCACCCAGAAGTTCCGACCAAAATTCCCCCTTACGGCCACTTCGTTTTCAGGCTGGACCATGGGGCGGCAGCGAATTAGACACCTTTCATGTCCGACGAAGATGATCCCAAGACAGAGTCTGTCACAGTTTCCGAACCGCTCGCGAGGGCGATCGGAGAGCGGTATCTGACATATGCGCTGTCCACGATCATGCACCGGGCCCTGCCTGACGCGCGGGACGGGTTGAAGCCGGTTCACCGTCGCATCCTGTTTGCGATGCGGGAACTCAGGCTGACGGCGACGGGCGGCTTCCGCAAATCGGCCAAGATCAGCGGCGATGTGATGGGCAACTATCACCCGCATGGCGACTCGGCGATCTATGACGCGATGGCGCGCTTGGCGCAGGATTTCAACGTCCGCTATCCGCTGGTCGACGGTCAGGGCAACTTTGGCAACATCGACGGCGATAACCCGGCCGCCAGTCGTTACACTGAGGCGCGTCTGACCGCGATTGCCGAGACGTTGATGGAGGGGTTGGCTGAGAACGCCGTCGACTTCCGGCCCAACTATGACGGCACGCTGGAAGAGCCGGTGGTGATGCCGGCTGCATTCCCGAACCTGCTGGCCAACGGGTCGAGCGGGATCGCGGTGGGGATGGCGACGAATATTCCGCCGCATAACCTTGATGAGTTGATCCAGGGCTGTCATGCGCTGTTGAAGAATCCTGAGCTGGCCGATGACGACCTTGCGACGATCATTCCCGGGCCGGACTTTCCGACCGGTGGGGTGATTGTGGAATCGCGAGAGGCGATCTTGCAGGCTTACCGGACGGGGCGTGGGTCGTTCCGGACGCGGGGGAAGTGGCAGATTGAGGATCTCGGCCGCGGGATGTGGCAGATCATCATCACTGAAATCCCGTATCAGGTTCAGAAGTCCAAGCTGATCGAACGGCTGGCGGAGCTGATTGAGATCAAGAAGGTGCCGCTGCTCGCCGATGTGCGCGATGAGAGTGCCGAGGATATCCGCATCGTCATCGAACCCCGGTCGCGGACGGTAGAGCCTGAGATGTTGATGGCGGCGCTGTTCAAGAACTCTGAACTGGAGAGCCGGTTCAGTCTGAACATGAACGTGCTGATCGACGGTAAGGTGCCCAAGGTTTGCAGCCTCAAAGAGGTGTTGAAGGCGTTCCTCGATCACCGGCGCGATGTTCTGCGCCGCCGCAGTGAGCACCGGATTGAGAAGATCGACCACCGGTTGGAGGTGTTGGAAGGCTTCATCATCACCTTCCTGAACCTCGACCGGGTGATTGATATCATCCGCTACGATGACGACCCCAAGCGCGCCTTGATGGCCGAAGATTGGGGTAAGCCGCACAAGCGGGCGATGTCTGAGAAGGACTACGTGCCGCCCGTTCCCGGTGACGGTGAGCTGACCGAGGTTCAGGCCGAGGCGATCCTGAACATGCGGCTGCGGTCTTTGCGGCGGCTGGAAGAGCTGGAGCTGATTGCTGAGCGGGACACCTTGATGAAGGAACGCGCCGGGTTGGCGGACCTGCTGGATAGCGACCGGTTGCAGTGGAAAACCGATCGGGTCAGAGCTGGAAGATATCCGCAAGCGGTTCGGCAAGGATACCGTGCTGGGGCGCCCGTCGCACCTCATTCGCTGAGGCGGGCGAGGTCGAAGAAGTCAGCTATGAAGCGATGATTGAGCGTGAGCCGATCACGGTGATCTGTTCCCAGATGGGCTGGATCCGCGCGTTGAAGGGCCATGCCGACCTGACCACCGAACAGAAGTTCAAGGATGGGGATGGGCCGCTGTTTGCCTTCCATGCCGAGACGACGGACAGGATCCTGCTGATCGGGGCCAATGGGCGGTTCTATACCTTGCTGGGCGTCAACCTGCCCGGTGGGCGGGGGATGGGGGAACCTGTCCGCTTGATGGTGGACCTGCCGAATGATGCCGGGATTGTCGATCTGGTGATCTGGAAGCCGGCTGAGAAGCTGCTGCTCGCCTCATCCGCCGGGGATGGTTTCGTTGTCAGTTCGGATGAGGTGCTGGCCCAGACCAAGGCGGGCAAGCAGGTCATGACTCTGGGGGCCGGGGTCAAGATGGCGCTGTGTCGTCGCATCGCCGGGGATCATGTCGCGGTCGTTGGGGACAACCGGAAAGTTCTGATCTTCCCGCTGGCCGAACTGCCTGAGATGGCCAAGGGCAAGGGTGTCCGCTTGCAGCGCTACAAGGATGGCGGCCTGTCCGATGCGACCACGTTTGAGCTGGCCAAGGGGTTGTCGTGGAAAGACCCGGCAGGCCGGACCCGGACAGAGCTGGACCTGAGCGAATGGCTGGCAGGGCGCGCCACGGCGGGTCGGATGGCGCCACGGGGCTTCCCACGGGACAACAAATTCTAGGGTTTTCGCAAGAGCGTCCGTCTGCGCGACACTAGTGTTTGTTGATTTATATCAATGGCTTACATTTTTTTGTTAACCGCATTTTAAGCGCGTTGCGAACGGTTCGCAACTGGCGGCGGGCCTGCAAAACCGGCCCGGTATCTGCGTCAACTTGCCCTGCTTGACCCCGCGTCACGACCCCACCATTTCGAAGATATGCGGTGTCTTTGAAAGGGGTACTTGCGATGGCTGTGTTTACGAGCGTTGGCCCTGCGGCAATGAAGTTGGGCAGTTTTGATTTCAGTTTCATCGATGGCATGGTGCTGACCCAGCACACATCGACCACCCTGTCATGGACCAATGCGACGGGGGCGTCGGTGACGATCAAGGGCATCGGGTTCAAGCCGGTTGTCAGCGATGGAGCCTTGGTCGATCTGACCCAAGGGGTGTTTCAGTCGTTCAGCATGGATTACCGCAAAACCACTTTGGAGATTACCAAATGGGATGTTGCAGGGGATAAGTTCTTTGACCTTGTGGCCGCTGACAAATGGGCGGCGCTGGGGAAGTTGATGGTCTCCGGCAATGACATCATGCAGGGCACGGGCGGCAAAGATGTGCTGAAGGGCGGCGCGGGGCATGACTTTCTGACCGGGGGCGCGGGCAATGACAAGCTGTTCGGCGGGGCGAAGTCTGATTTCATCAACGGTGGCGCGGGCAGTGACACATTGACCGGGGGCAAGGGGTCGGATGTCTTTTACTTTGACATCAAGCCGGGCACGGCGGGCGTTGATAAGATCACCGACTTTACCCACCACAAGGACATGATCGGGATAGATCACAACGTCTTCGCGAATGTGGGGCCACAGGGGGTGATGGACAATCACTGGTTTTACACCGGCGATCCGGCGCGTGAGGGCAGGCAGGGCATCATCTACGATCAGGCTGAGGGCAAGATCTACAACGACGGCGACGGGATCGGGCCGCTGCAGGCCATCTTGTTCGCACAGGTCACGCCGGGCCTGCACCTGACGGCGTCGGATTTCTTTGTGTACTGACCGTAGGTAGCGCTTCTGGGGCCGCCGGCGTAAAATGCGCCATATTCCTCGCTGTTGGTTGGGCCGAGGTGGGTGTTGTTCGGCTCACCTCTGTTCCAGTTGGTGTAGGTCAGCGTCTCGCCGGTGATCCAGCCCCAACCTTCGTCGGGTTCGGCGGAACCGGGACTCTGGAGCAGACCAAAGATGGCAGAGGCGGCAGAGGTGCGGTTTATCAGGCTGCTGAGGACCTGATTTTCCGCCGCGTCCGACACGGTGGCGAGGTGCCAATCGGTCGTGCCAACCTCCAGGCCGGTTTGGATGAAGGTGCTGGCGTCTGTCCAGCTGTGTATAAGATCAAGGCCGACGACGGCGTAAAGATGGCCTTCGTATTTGCGCATCAGGATTTGATCGGTCATGGGATGCTCCTTGCAATGCATCAAGGTGAAAACGGGCCTGAAATGGCCGTCAGGCGTCAAGGCAGGAGAGTGTTTGCGCCCACGGCGATGGTGTCGGGCGTGGGTGATCGGTGGGTTTTACAGCAGAAAATCGGTGATTTCGGGGGCGGAAACGCCGCGCAGGACGATCAGGAAATCGGCGTGGCCGTCGCCGTCAGTGTCGGCGCGCACGAGGCTGTTGCCGCTGTCGTTGGTCGCGACGCGCAACTCACCCGCGGTGCCGGAAAAGGCGGCGGTGCCGATGAAGTGGAATTGCTGAACACCGTCGGTGATCCTGTCGGCATCAATTTGGTCAAGGTCGATGACGTCGATCCCGGTTTCAAAATCGCGGATGTGGTCGGCGTTGCCGGGGCGGCTGCTGATACGACTCGTGAAGACAAATTTGTCCCCGTCAGCGCCACCGATCAGAACATCCTGACCAAGGCCGCCCCGCAGAATGTCGGCCCCGGAGCCGCCCCGCAGGGTATCATCCCCGCCGCCGCCATCCAGAGTGTCATTGTTTTGTTTGCCAGCAAGCCAGTCGGCAGATTCTGCGCCGAGCAGCTTGTCATTCCCGTCATACCCCTCAAGCTTTACGGCCCGATAGGTGTTCAGTTCTGCGATGGTGAAGCTTGTCAGAAGTTTGGTTCCCTCAATTGAAAACCAAAAGGTCGCGGGAAAATTCTTGAGGTACATATAGCTGTAATTTTCGATCCCGCTGTCTTCCGGCCCACGGCCATACCAGTTGGTATAGGTCAGGTCTTCGCCATTGGACCAATGCCAGGCGCCGTCAGGTTCGGTGGTGTCGAAGGTTTTGACCAGACCGATATAAGCGCGCTTTGCGCCGGCATGGCTCGCGAAACCTGTCACGAAGGAGTTCTCGGCGGCGTCGGAAATCGCCACCAGATGCCAATCCGTTGTGCCGGGTTCAAACTCGGTTTCGACGGCGTTATTGGCGGAAGGCCATGTCTGGTAGGAATAAAACTGCATCGTGGCGTAGAGATGGCCGTCTTGGCGGGCCATGACGGTTCTGTAGAGGTCCATGGGATTTCCTCCGATCAAATCCTAGGAATTGGCCTGAGTTTAGACCCCGACTGACGCCGCGCAACGCCTTAGGGCGGGCTTGGCGTATTTGTCGCAGTCAGGCCTTCTCTACCCCCAGCCAGACGCCGCCTTCGGGGCGCAGGGTCAGGATCATCACGGGTTTGGGGGATTTGCCCTCGATCAGGGTGTATTTGAACCGGGCGAGCAGGGTGGCGAGGATGATGACCGCCTCTTGCAGGGCGAAGCTGGCCCCGATGCAGATGCGGGGGCCGTCGCCGAAGGGCAGGTAGGCAAAGCGGGTGGGCGGGGTGAGGAAACGGTCGGGGTCGAAACGGTCGGGGTCGGACCACAGGGCGTGGTGGCGGTGCAGGGCGTAGATCGGCAGGATGATGGTGTCGCCTTTGCGGACCTCTCGCCCACAGAGGGTGTCGGGCTTTTGCGCGGTGCGGGCGAGGAAGGCGGCGGGCGGATAGAGGCGCAGCGCCTCATCCACGATGCGGCGGATCAGGGGCAGGTTGGCGATGTCAGCGGTGGTGGCGGCGCGGTCGCCGAGGGCGGACTGGGCCTCGGCACGGGCGGCGGCTTGGATCTTGGGGTCAAAGGCGCAGAGGTAGAGCGACCATGCGAGGGTGAGGGCGGTGGTCTCATGCCCGGCGACGATGAAGGTCAGCAGGTTGTCGCGCAACTCGTCGACCGTCATCTTGCGACCGGAATTGGGGTCTTCCCCGGCGATCAGCAGGTCCAAGCAGGTCGGGGATTGTTGAGGGGCCACGCTCTTTGCGGCCCAGAATGGCGGTGTCGGCGGTCTTGTTTCATCTGGCGCATGGTGGAGGCGGCGAACATCCGGCCGGGGCGGGGCACCCAAGCCGGGGCGCCCATGATGTCGAGGACGGAGATTTTGGCGGACTGGCCGATGAAATCCTCAATCGCCTTATGGACGGCAGAGCGGTCGAAGCCCTCGCCACCAGACAGGGTGACGTCAGAGATCACCTCAAACGTGGCAGTGACCATTTCGTCAAAGGCGTCGATGGCGTGGCCCCTATTTGCAGGCGAATCGGCCGCCGCAGCAAAGCGGGCGGCGGCGCGTTCGGCGGCGGCGGTCATCACCGGGGCAAGGGCGGCGATGTTGCGATGGCTGAAGACCGGCGCGGCGGTGCGGCGTTGCCAGAGCCATTCGGCCCCTTCGGCCACGAACATCGAATTGCCGATGGCAGAGCCGAGGATGAGTTTGGTGACCATCGACTTGGGATAATCTTCGACCTTGTCGCGCAGCACCTGTTTCAACCCGTCCGGGTCCATCAGCATGTGCCAGCGTTTGCCGGTGGTGCCTGACAGAATCGGCGCGCGGGTGGCGATTTCGGGAATCAGTTCCAGCACATTGCGTTGCCCGGCGCGGAAGGAACCCCAGATGCCCAGCGGTGTGTTGCCGAGTGGCACCTTGGCCGGAACGTCGGCGATAATCGCGTCTTGCTTGCCCATCTGCACCTCTGCTTTACATATAGGCAGTCATAGGGCGCGGGGAAAGGCGGCATGGTTGCACGGTTGCTGTGTGCAGGCTATGTGCCGTTGGGGCGTGCCGCCCGTGTTGGAGCCTGCTTATGTCGATGATCCGGTCTTTGAAGATGGTTTTCACGCTGATCGCGGGCCTTGGCCTGCTGACGGCCTGCGATACCAATGATCTGCAAAAGCCGCCGGTGCCGCTGGGTGACTTCGTCATGGGGCTGAACATCGTGCTGGCTGATACCGCACAGGTGCCCGGCATTTCCCGCAAGGTGACTGAGGAAGAGTGGGTCACCTCGATGCAGAAGGCGATGGTGGATCGGTTTGGCCGCTATGAGGGCAACCATATCTACAACTTTGGCATCAACATTGACGGCTATGTGCTGGCCCCGCCCGGAATTCCGGTTGTCGCCTCGCCGCGGTCGGCGCTTATCATCACGGTGCATGTGTTTGACGACGCCACGCAGTCAGAGCTGAACCCCGGTGGCAAGCAGATCACGATGCTGGAAGGCGTGTCGACCGAAAGCTTCATCGGGTCGGGGCTGACCCAGACCAAGCAGCAGCAGATGGACAAGATGGCCTATCGTGGCGGCGCTGGCGGTGCAGAAATATCTGCTGGAACACCCGGAATGGTTTGGCTTGCCTGCAACGGCCGCGACAGAACCTGCCAAGTGACGCTTGATTTTCCCGCCCATGCGGCATAAGTCGCCGCCCGTGTAGATCGGGGTCCTCTGCGGCCCCCCTAACCGAGGGTGACCCAGATGGGTAAGGCAAAGTTTGAACGCAACAAACCGCATGTCAACATTGGCACGATTGGCCACGTTGACCACGGCAAGACGACGCTGACCGCAGCGATCACCAAGTATTTCGGCGAATTCCGCGCCTATGACCAGATCGACGGCGCGCCGGAAGAGCGGGCTCGTGGGATCACGATCTCGACCGCGCACGTGGAATATGAGACGCCGAAGCGCGTCACTACGCCCACGTCGACTGCCCCGGCCACGCTGACTATGTGAAGAACATGATCACCGGTGCGGCACAGATGGACGGCGCGATCCTCGTGGTTGCGGCCTCTGACGGCCCGATGCCCCAGACGCGTGAGCACATCCTGCTCGGCCGTCAGGTCGGCATTCCGTACATGGTCTGCTACATGAACAAGGTTGACCTTGTTGACGACGAAGAGCTGATCGAACTGGTCGAGATGGAAATCCGCGAGCTGTTCTCGTCCTACGACTACCCCGGCGATGACATTCCGATCACCAAAGGTTCGGCCCACCAGGCCATGATCGGTGAGCGTAAGGACATCGGCGAGGACTCGATCCGCGCCCTGATGAAGACCGTTGACGAATACATCCCGACCCCGGCCCGCGCCGTGGATCAGCCCTTCCTGCTGCCGATCGAGGACGTGTTCTCGATCTCTGGCCGTGGCACGGTTGTGACCGGTCGTATCGAGCGCGGCGTTGTCAACGTCGGCGACGAAGTGGAAATCGTGGGCATCCACGCCACCAAGAAGTCGATCTGCACCGGCGTTGAGATGTTCCGCAAACTGCTGGACCGTGGTGAGGCTGGCGACAACGTTGGCGTGCTGCTGCGCGGCATCGAGCGTGACGGCGTTGAGCGTGGTCAGGTTCTGTGCAAGCCGAAGTCGGTTGCACCGCACACCAAGTTCGAAGCCGAAGCCTACATCCTGACCAAGGAAGAGGGTGGCCGTCACACGCCGTTCTTTGCGAACTATCGTCCGCAATTCTACTTCCGCACGACCGACGTGACGGGCACCGTTGAACTGCCGGCCGGCACCGAAATGGTGATGCCGGGCGACAACCTGAAGTTCAACGTCACCCTGATCGCCCCGATCGCGATGGAAGACAAACTGCGCTTCGCCATCCGTGAAGGCGGCCGCACCGTCGGCGCAGGCGTCGTCTCGAAAATCATCGAGTAATTTTGGGTAGGGCGGGGTTCACCCCGCCTCATCCATCGAAGGGCCACCCAAGATACGGGTGGCCCTTTTTCATTTGCGCAGTAGGATCGGATTTTTCCTGATATTCAGAGGCTCGCCATGACTTTACGCTGCCTGATCGTTGCGCTGATTGCGTTTTTCCAGACCAGCCCGATCCTTGCACAGGACGGCGTCACCAACCCCTACGCGCTGTACTATGCTGAGGTTGTGCGGGTGATCGACGGCGACACGCTGGATGTGCGGGTCGACCTGTGGCCCGGTCTGCAAGCGATTTACGCCGTGCGGGTGCGCGGGATTGATGCGCCGGAGTTGCGCGGTGTGGCCTGCGAGGAGGAGCGGATCTGGGCGAAAGACGCCAAGGCGCAGGTGGAAAAGCTCTATCCGCCGGGCAGTCGGGTCAGGCTGGAAGATGTCGAATATGACGCCTATTCGGGCCGGGTGGATGCCGATGTCAGGCGGTGGCGGACGGACCGCTGGATCTACCTTGCGGATGAGTTGGTGGAGCGTAACCTCGCCGTCGCGTGGACGCCTGAGATGGACGATGTGCCGTGGTGCCTGTTGGCGCAGACCCGTTGACGAGGCGGCTGCGGACCGGTCCAATAGGTTGATGGCGGGCAATACGCTGAAGATCATCGCGGAATCAGTTTGAAAGCAGGTTGCAAATACCCGGCCAAGGACGGAGACCTTACCGCAGGTAGGATGGACCATTCGGCCCATCGCCCCAACCCGTAGGGCGCACGGAACCACGCGCGCCTTTTCTCTGGCCGAAAGCAACTTCAATGACCCAATGCGTTCTCTGCGCCTCTGCCCCCGCCGCCCTGACCCGTCTTGCCCCCGGCGATGACGAGGCGCTGTTGTGTCCTGTCTGCGCGGCAGCCCTGTCTGGCGACATCACCCCCGGCCCGCGGTGGCGCTGCCTTGGCGATGCGATCTGGGCGGCTGAGGCACCGACGCAAATCGCCGCTTACCGCCTGCTCAAGGCGCTGCCCGGTGAGGCTTGGGCGGCTGATCTGCTGGAGACGGTCTATCTTGACCCTGAGGTGCTGGAGCGGGCTGAGGCTGGGCTGGCCGGCGATGACGCGGCTGTCATTCACCGTGACAGCAATGGCGCGCTGTTGGCCTCGGGCGAACTCGGTCGTTCTGATCAAGGATCTGCCGGTCAAAGGCAGTTCCATGGTGGCCAAGCGCGGCACGGCGGTGCGCAATATCCGGTTGGTGCATGACAACGCGGCGCAGATTGAGGGCCGGGTCAACGACCAGCAGATCGTTATTCTGTGTGAGTTCGTCAAGAAGTCCGGCTGATCCCGCACCGGTATTGGCCCATGTCACAGAACCAAGGCGCGTCGGGCATCGGCGCGCCTTGGCTGTTTGGCGGGCCATGCTGCGGGACGGGGGCAAAGTGTTGTTGACTGACTCGCGCAGCGTCAGCTTTACTCAATCGCGCGTGAATTTTCGCGCCACGGGCCGGCGATGGTTGGGCGCCCGACGGCAAACAGCAATTTCAGGGAGGAGACCGAGATGCCACTTCAAGGATATCTGGTTGGCGCAACATCGTCCGGGATCGTGGCCAATCTTGGGACAACGGATGATGTCGTGGTCGGGACGCAGGCGACGCTGATCTCTGGCACGAATGCCATTCAGGGGCTGGGCAGCGGGCAGACGGCGACGATTTTTGGATCGGTCTACGGCACGTCGAGCGGTATTTATCTGGGATCTTCGACCTCGACCTTTGCGAAGGTCATCATTGCCGCCTCGGGTCAAGTGGTCGGCGAAAGCACCGCCGTCTCACTCCACGGGTCTGGCAGCTATGTGGCCAACAGCGGTCAGTTGATTGGCACCAGTTGGGGGTTATATCTGGATACGACTGGCACGAATTCCAACACGGTTGCCAATCACGGGTCGATTCTTGCGTATTCCGGCATCGGTGTCTACGGCAACGAATATCTGAATTTCACCAATACCGGGCGAGTCGAGTCGACCAGCTACGCGCTTTATGCGGTTGATACGGTCCAAGCCAATGTCGTCAACCGGGGCGTCATAAGTGGCGACATGCGTTTCGGCGCGCTGAGCGATACAGTGCGGAATGTTGGTGAGATCAACGGACGGCTGTATCTGGGCGACGGCAATGATCAGGTGATCATCAAGGGGGTGCAGGACGGAGAGGTCTCGCTGGGGGATGGCAACGATTCTACGATGGCCGGTCATCGCCCGCGCAGGAAATCCTCGTCTATGGCGGGGCTGGCAACGACTATTTTCAGTTGGGTGCTGCGGAAGAGGCGATCTATGGCGGCGATGGGATCGACACGATCGCATTTGCCCGGGCGCGGACCAACCTGAAGATATCCCTCGTCGAAGGGGACATGGGCACCGGGTTGGCGGCGGGGGACAGCTATTCCGGCATTGAGAATGTCTATGGTGGGCGGCGCAATGACCGGGTGACGGGGTCGGATGCCGACAACCTTTTGTCTGGCGGGCAAGGCAATGACGTGCTGTTCGGGGGCGGCGGCAATGACACGCTGGTCGGCGATGTGGGCGTGGACAAGATGACGGGCGGTGCTGGCAATGACGTCTTCATCCTTTACGCCCCGCCCACGGGGGCCGCGGATGTGATCACCGACTTTAGCAACAAGGTCGACAACAACGACACCATCCAGATTTCGGTCTACGGCTTTGGCGGCGGTTTGTCGGCCGGGCCGTTGGCGCCGTCGCAGTTCCGGTCGCGCAAGGATCACATCGCGCAGGATGCCGACGACAGGTTCATCTTTGACAAGACCGACAAGAGCCTGTGGTTCGATGTGGATGGCAATGGCTCTGCGGCGGCGCTGAAAATTTTGGATTTGCAGGATTCGGCCACGTTCTCGGTGGCTGATCTGCTGCTGATCTGAGGCGGCGCGTCAGTTCCGCATCCGCCACGCGGTCCGCACACCGGGATTGGCGCGCAGTTTCGGGATAAAGGCAAGGATCAGTTCGGCGGGCAGCATCGGGGCGAAATGCTCGGCTGCGGCCTCCAGTGCGGCGACGAACTGGTCGTCGGTCATGTCGGTGGTGCGCGCGGCGGCGAGGGCCTTGAGCGTGATCTTCTTCTTGCAGAGGAACACCACGCAGTCGCGGGGGACATAGACGGTGGGGGTGAAGTAGTCGGTCAGGGCCAGCATCTGGGCGATCAGCCAAGGCTGGGTCTTGTGCAGGAAGTCCTGATGGATGACCACCGATTTGCCGGGGATCAGGCAGCGAAAGAACTGATCGGCGGCACGGTCGGTCAGGGTCGGGGATTTGCCGGCGTCCATCGCGATGATCTCTACCGGGGATTTGTCCCAGACCAGTTCGCCGATATCGCCGCGCACCATTGTCACGCGATCTTGCCACGGCTGCAGGAAGGCGGTGGCCTGCGGCAGGATATCCTTGTCGTCGGTTTCCTCCATGCCGGCCGGGTACAGGAACTTTGCCCGCTCCTTCGGGCCAGCGGTGAAGCGGTCATAGGCGAACAGCTGGGCCGTGCTGGTGCCGCGTTCCAACCCCGACAGCAGGCGCGCGGCCGATCCACCGGCAAAGGCCCCAAGGTCGATGACCGCGCCGCAGCCTTCCGCCGATTTGCCGAGCCAGTGGTAGAGTTTCGATTCTTCGCGTGAAAGCATCGAGGGCACCTTCATCGCCTGCGCCAGATCCTCTGCCGGGACGGACTGCCACGGACGATCTGCCCAGTTTTCGATTTTCATGCGGGCGTCCTTTGCGGTTTCATCACCTTCGATGTCTATTCGGCCTTGATTTCCGGCGCAACCTATCTTACCCCGCCATCAGGCCTAGGAGTTTAGCTCAGTTGGTAGAGCATCGGTCTCCAAAACCGAGGGTCGTGGGTTCGAGTCCCCCAACTCCTGCCAAGCCTTTTCAACACCTTAGACCATGTTCCCGTTGGAACGGTCTGGGGCAGTTGGGGGCTTAGTTGGGAATCTTTGTTCCGGCTTCGTGCGCCTCCCTCTTTTTAAGTGCCAATTCTGCCATGCGCGGTCTTCTTGCAGCCTAGCGGATCTTCATCGCGCGAAAACTGAGACGGATTCTCATTGGTCTGACACCACCAGCGCGTCGCTTTCGCCTTCCGTGAATTCGAGCGGCCAGCATTTTCGCACAATTCCCGTGGGATAGAATTGTTGAAAGGCTGGCATGGATGCGAGAAGCGCCTCGCCAAGGGCCACGCCCAGATCCTGCAAGGACTGGCCGAACCTCGTCAGGGGTGGGGTAAGAAACTGCACCGGAAGACTGTCGCGCCCGATGATGGCAATGTCGCGACCCGGCATGATGCCGTGCTCGGCAAGGCCGCGGTACAGGCCGATGGCGAGGGACTCTGCGCTGAGCACGATTGCGGTCGGGCGCGGGGTCAGGTGGCGAATGATGTTTGCCAACTCATATCCACCCATCTCTCCGGGCTGCGATCGCAGAACGTAATTCGGGTTCAAAGCCAGCCCGTGCTCGGCCATCGTGTCCGCGACGGCGGCATGCAGCACATATCCAAAATTGATCTCGTCATGGGGAAGGGCCACGGCAATGTCGCGATGGCCCTTGCTGACGAACCTTTCAACGGCAAGTCGGCCAAAGCTTTCGAAATCAATATCGATCCATGATTGACCTGCATCGGTCTCAGACCGTCCCAACGTCACAAAGGGCAGTTTGCGGCTGGCGAGGAAGTCGATGCGCGGATCGTTCCGCAAGGTATGCGAGATGATCATCCCGTCGACAAAACCACGCAGCACCATGCGACGCAGATACTCGTCCGGGTCTTCGCTGGCAGCGCATAGCAGAACGACAAGATCCAGATGGTGGCGGTTCAAGACGGTCTGCACGCCGTCGAACACGCTGATGAAGAAGCTGTTGCCCTGAACATTGAACTGCGCGCCAGTCTGAACCATGAAGCCGATGGCACCGGTCGAGCCGCTTCGCAGGCTTCGGCCCGATTGGTTGGCGACATAGCCCAACTCGTTGGCTGCCTGCAGTACCCGCTTGCGGGTATCTTCGTTGACGTCGGGCTTGCCGTTCAGGGCACGCGACACCGTTCCTATCGAGATATTCAGATGGTGCGCCAGGCGCTTGATACCGACCATTGAATTGGGGCCTCCTGCGTTTGCTACCTTCTATTGAAAGGCCGTCGGAATTGCCAGTTGACAGAAATTTGCTTTCGGGCCACCTTCGTAAACGTTTACGGCAGTATGTGTTCGAATGAACCAAACTGCAACAGGGAGGAATTCTGTGGCCTATCGCGCAGTATTGGCGGGGTGTGGAGCTATGGCGCGCGGCTGGGTCAAGGCCCTGTGCGAACAGCCCGAACTCGTAGGCAGGGTGGAGCTTGTCGGTTTGGTTGATCTGGACCTTGGTGCCGCCCAGAGACTTCGGGATGCGTTTGGTCTGACCGATGTGACAACCGGCAGCGATCTTGCCAGCGTTCTTGCTGCCACCAAACCTGACCTGCTGTTCGATGTTGTGATCCCGACAGCCCGGCAGGATGTTGTGGCGGTTGGGCTTCGGCACGGCTGCCATGTGCTTTCCGAAAAGCCGATGGCGATTTCGATGTCCGACGCGCGAGACCTTGTGCGGCTTTCGGCCGAAACTGGCAAAACCCATGCCATCATGCAGAATCGGCGGTTCAACATGGGTGTGCGCCGCATCCGGCGGCTTGTCGAAAGTGGTGCGCTTGGCACGCTGACCGGCGTCTACGCTGACTTTTTCGTCGGGGCACATTTTGGTGGCTTTCGTGAGCAAATGCAGAATGTTCTGCTGGTCGACATGGCAATTCACACTTTTGATGCCGCGCGCTTCATGTCGGACAAGGTGCCGCTGGCGGTTTACTGCTACGAAAACAATCCCGAGGGTTCCTGGAATGCCCATGGTGCCGCTGCCAACGCGATTTTTGAGATGAGCGACGGCGTTACGTTCACCTATCGCGGCTCTTGGGTTGCGGAAGGTGCTACGACCAGCTGGGACAGTGCGTGGCGCATCGTCGGAACCAAGGGCACATTGCTTTGGGATGGTGCGGAGCAGTTTGAGGCCAAGATAGTTGCCGGATCGGAGGGCCTGCTGCGCCCACTTGCGCCACTTGAGGTGCCGCCGCCGTCGGACATCGGCGA
>CAWAEL010000006.1:0-122430 GCA_963781185.1 uncultured Alphaproteobacteria bacterium | reverse complement strand
TCACTTGGCATGTATCGGAGGACGACATGACCGTCTGGCTCTCGGTTATGGTTCGCAAACACCAGCGGCTGAGGCGGGATTTCCGGGTCAACAATAGGTCAACCGGGCGAACGACCTCGTTCACCGTTTGGGCTACGGCCGCTTCCGTCGGTTGCGGTTGAGAGCGGCGAGGTAATCAAGCGAGATCAACGGGTTGGTGCGTAAGTCGTTGAAATCCAAGGGACCGATGTTCTCCTTTTGGTCCGCCTCATAACCTGAAGGCCGCAGGTCACGCGTAGCATCTCATTTGAGGCAAGTTACCAGCGGCTTTTTGCACCCGTAATCAAATCTAAGAACAACAATATCAATACTTTACAGGCCATCCTCAGGGCGGCTTTTTGCGTTCCAAATTCCAAGTCAACAATAGGTCACCGACGATTCCCAACAAAAAGCCGGTGCAGGACCAACTGCACCGGCTTTTTTGTTCATTTCAGGGCTTGGGACGAGCTTTGCTCCCATTTGGGACGATAGTGCCCCGATTTGGGAGCATCATTGCCCCTACCTACAAGCAACCTCAATCCTCTCAGCTACACCCGCTCGTCCCGCCGCAGGTGTTGCACTTCATGCAGGTGCCGTTGCGAACCAGCGTGTAGTTGCCGCATTCGCCGCAGGGGTCGCCTTCATAGCCTTGCATCTTGGCTTTGGAGCGTTGGTCCATGCTGACCATTCCTGAACCGAGCGCGGTGCTGGCGGTGAATGTGGTGGATGCGGTGGCGGTATAGGTGGCTCCGGGGGCTGCAAAGCCGCCCATCGTGGTGCCGCCCATGACCGAACGCGCGGTTTCCGGCACCAGCATGTTCAGGTTCGACATCGGATCGCCGACGCCGCCCAGACTGTGCGTCCCCATCATCCCGCCTTGCAGCACGATCAACTCCTGCGGGACCCGCTTGCGCAGGTAGCCGGTGGAGGAGATCTGCTTCAGCACCTCAAGCCCGCGCGATGCAGCAGCGTCGGAGACTTCGGAGATGTTGCGCTTGCCTTCGTCATTGCCGTGGCCAAGGTCGTCGAAGGAATGGCCGGTCGGTTTGACATGGGCAAGGTCGGTACGGTCAAGGTAGCTGATCGCCAACTCGCGGAAGATGTAGTCGAGGATCGAGGTCGCGTTCTTGACAAAGTCATTGCCCTGCACCATGCCCGCCGGTTCAAAGCGGGTGAAGGTGAACGCCTCAACATATTCCTCCAGCGGGACGCCGTATTGCAGGCCGACCGAGATGGCGATGGCGAAGTTGTTCATCATGGCGCGGAAGCCCGCACCCTCTTTGTGCATGTCGATGAAAATCTCACCCAGACGGCCGTCGCCATATTCGCCGGTCCGCAGGTAAACCTTGTGCCCGCCGACGATGGCCTTCTGGGTGTACCCCTTGCGGCGCTCTGGCAGCTTTTCGCGGTTGGTGCGGACGATTTCCTTGATGATGATCTTTTCGACAATCTTCTCGGCCAGAACGGCAGCCTTTTCCTGATTGGACCCGGTGGCGAGGATTTCTTCGGCTTCCTCGTCGTCCTCTACCAAGGCCGAGGCCAAGGGCTGCGACAGTTTCGACCCGTCGCGGTACAGCGCGTTCGCCTTGATGCCCAGCGACCATGACAGCTCATATGCCGCCAAAGCGTCAACGATCGTCGCGTTGTTCGGCATGTTGATGGTCTTGGAGATTGCGCCAGAGATGAACGACTGCGCCGCCGCCATCATGTGGATATGGCTTTCCACCGACAGGAACCGCTTGCCGATCTTGCCGCAGGGGTTGGCGCAATCGAACACCGAATAGTGCTCTTTCTTCAGGAAGGGTGCGTCCTCCAGCGTCATGGTGCCGACGATGTGGTCATTGGCGGCCTGAACCTGCGCCTTGGTGAAGCCAAGGTGTTGCAGCAGGTCAAAGGTCGGGTCAGCCAGACGGTCAGCCGGGATGCCGAGCGTCTTGGTGCAGAAATCCTCGCCAAGGGTCCACTGGTTGAACACGAACCGGATATCAAAGGCCGAGGGCAGGGCGCCTTCGATCTTCTCCAACTCACGCGGGCCAAAGCCGTGGCCGACCAGCGAGGTGGTGTTGATGCCGGGGCAGTTGCCGATGGAGCCGTGGCCGACCGCATAGGCGATGATCTCGGCGATCTGGGAGGTCGAATAGCCCAGCTTTTCCAAGGCCGCCGGGACCGACTGGTTGATGATCTTGAAGTAACCGCCGCCGGCCAGCTTCTTGAACTTCACCAAGGCGAAGTCAGGCTCGATCCCGGTGGTGTCGCAGTCCATCACCAGACCGATGGTGCCGGTGGGGGCGATCACGGTGGTCTGGGCGTTGCGGAAGCCGTGGGCCTCGCCCAGGGTCAGCGCCTCATCCCAGGCCATCTTGGCCAGTTCGACCAGCGTCTGGTCGGGGCAGTTGATCTGGTCCAGTGCGACCGGGCGACACGTTCAGCGCCTCATAGCCCATGGTCTTGCCATAGGCGGCGTTGCGGTGGTTGCGGATCACGCGCAGCATATGGGCGGCGTTGCGCTTGTGGCCGGGGAAGGCGCCCAGTTCGCGCGCCATTTCGGCGCTGGTCGCATAGGCGATGCCGGTCATGATCGCGGTCAGGGCACCGCACAGCGCGCGGCCCTCTTTGCTGTCATAGCCCAGACCCATGTTCATCAGCAGGCCGCCGATGTTGGCATAGCCCAGACCCAAGGTGCGGAAATCATAGGACAGTTGCGCGATTTCCTTGGACGGGAACTGCGCCATCATCACCGAGATTTCCAGCGTGACCGTCCACAGACGTGAGGCGTGGATATAGGCCTCGGCATCGAACTTGCCGCCGTGGAAGAAGGTCAGCAGGTTCATCGACGCCAGATTGCAGGCGGTGTCGTCGAGGAACATGTATTCCGAGCATGGGTTCGACCCGCGGATCGCGCCATCTTCGGGGCAGGTGTGCCAGGCGTTGACGGTGTCGTGGAACTGGATGCCGGGATCGGCACAGGCCCAGGCGGCGTGGCCGATCTGGTCCCACAGCTCGCGCGCCGAAACCGTCTTGGCGACCTTGCCATCGGTGCGGCGGATCAGCTCCCACGGCATGTCGTCCTTGACCGCCTTCAGGAAGGCATCGGTGACGCGGACCGAGTTGTTGGAGTTCTGGCCCGACACGGTCATGTAGGCCTCGGAATCCCAGTCGGTGTCATAGGTCGGGAATTCGATGCTGGTGAAGCCCTGCTTGGCGTATTGCAGGATGCGGAAGGTATAGGTGTCCGGGATCATCGCCTTTTTGGCGCCTTTGATGGCGGCCTTCAGGGCGGGGTTCTTCACCGGATCAACCGAATCTTCGGACGAGCCGTCCCAGGTGCGGATCGCGGCGAAGATGTCGTTCAGGCGGGCTTCATGGGCCTTGGACCCAGCGACCAGGGAGGCAACCTTCTGCTCCTCGATCACCTTCCAGTTGATGAAGTCTTCGATATCGGGGTGATCCATGTCGCAGATCACCATCTTGGCCGCGCGGCGCGTGGTGCCGCCCGACTTGATCGCACCAGCCGACCGGTCACCGATCTTCAGGAAGCCCATCAGGCCCGACGACTTGCCGCCGCCCGACAGACGCTCACCCTCGCCGCGCAGCGACGAGAAGTTGGTGCCGGTGCCAGAGCCGTATTTGAACAGACGCGCCTCACGCACCCACAGGTCCATGATGCCGCCGTCGCCGACCAGATCATCCTTGACCGACTGGATGAAGCAGGCGTGCGGCTGCGGGTGCTCATAGGCAGAGGTCGATTTGGTCAGAACGCCGGTCTTGTGGTCGACATAGTAGTGACCCTGCGCCGGGCCATCGACGCCGTAAGCCCAATGCAGGCCGGTGTTGAACCACTGCGGGCGAATTCGGTGCGGCCATCTGACGGGCCAGCATGTAGCGCATTTCGTCGTAATAGGCTTTGGCATCGGCCTCGGTGGTGAAATAGCCACCCTTCCAGCCCCAATAGGTCCAGGCCCCGGCCAGACGGTCAAACACCTGCTTGGCAGAGGTTTCGCCGACCATGCGCTGGTCTTCGGGCAGGTCGGCCAATGCGGCCTCATCCGGGACCGAACGCCACAGGAACTTTGGCACGCCGGCTTCCTTGACGGCTTTAAGCTTGGCTGGAACGCCGGCTTTGCGGAAATACTTTTGGGCGAGAACGTCTGCTGCGACCTGGCTCCAGCCTTCTGGAACCTCGACCGCGTCATTGCGGAAGACAATCTTGCCGTCTGGCTGGCGGATTTCAGAGGTGGTCAAGGTGAACTCGATCGCGCCATAGGCGCCGGTCTCTGCAGCCGTAAATTTACGCTCGATCTTCATATGCCCCGTCTCTCCATTTGCCCGCCGGGCTTTTTGCCCCGTGCGGATTGATCCCTCGTTCCGGACCCCACACAGATACCGATCCCGGCCTCCTGCGAGGGTCGGGTCCCATAAAGGGCCAATGGTGAATGTGTCTGTCCCGCGGAATCTGCCGTTGTGACCGGCCTGCTTCCGACTTGGGCAAACTGACGCAATTGGTTGCGGGCATCAACGGTTTTTTTACACAATGACGCAACATTTTGTGCTTGACCTTGTGGCCCTATCCACGGGTTGCGGTTTGGTCTCAGGGCAGGGGGGCTGTGGATGGTTCGGTGGACAGCCTGTTGGGGACGTGAGGATGAGATCCCAAAACCCTAATGCAGGGGCACATTTGGCGGCTGAGGATAAGATTTTGCATGAATCCGGGAATCGGGCCAAACGGGCGATTCCAGCGCTGTTTTACACCCTGCGGTTGATCAGAATGATGCCCAGAGACACAAGGACCGAGGCGCCTATGATGCCGGAGGACAACAATTCACCATAAATGAAGTGGCCTAAAATTATGGCAAGTATGGGGGTCAGGAAGGAAAAGCTGGCCACGGTCGACGATGGATAGACCGACAACAGCCACAACCATGTGACAAATCCACCCGCCACGACGACGCCAGATTGAAAGATCAGCAAGAAAACATGGGCCGGGATCAGGTCGCGGATCAGCGGGCCAAAGAACAACGACCCGATCAACAGAATCGGGGCAGAGATCAGCACCATCCAGAACAACTGCGCCTCAGGCCCCGCCTCTCGCAACCGCGACTTGCGCGCAACAAAGGCGGTGCCAGCCCAACCCCATGCGGCGACAAGCGCGCAAAGATCGCCCACCAGCGTCGCCTGACCGCCCGAACCGCGTGAGAATATCGCGACCCCGGTGCCCAGAAACGCCAACCCCAGCCCCAACGCCTTCATCGGCGTGGTCCGCTCACCCGGCAAAAAGAAATGCGCCAGAATCCCCAACCAGACCGGCATGGAATACATGATCAACGCCGAATGGCCGACCGTCGTCAGATCCAGCGCCACAAACAGCGCCAGAAACTCCACCGCAAACATCACGCCAATCAGCAGACCGGGGCCAAGATCCGCCAGCCGCACCCGACCAATCAGCCCGCGATACCACAGCCACAGCCCGACAAAGACCACCGCGATGGCGGAGCGCAGACCGGCAAAGAACACCGGCTGCAACCCCTCATTCACAAATTTCACGATGATCTGGTTGAACCCCAGCAGCAGCGACACCGTCAACAGCGCCCCGAATCCAACCCCGTCGAGACTATCTTTCCGCATGGCCACCCCATATTTGGCGGCACAGTTCGCGTGGGCCGGGCGAAGGTCAAGGCCGGAAATCCGCAGCCCGCGCGCAGCCCGACGCAAAACCGCTGGCAGCACAGGTCACTTTCCCGTAAAGCCAAAGGAAATGGGGTGACAATCATGGCCAATATCATCGCACGCATCGCAGCCCTCGGGCTTCGCATGACCGACCAACGTCGGGTCGTGGCGCGGGTCATTGATGAGGCTGAGGATCACCCCGATGTCGAAGAGGTATACGCCCGCGCTTCCAAGGTTGACCCCAAGATATCGCTCGCCACCGTCTACCGCACCGTGCGGGTGCTGGAAGAGGCCGGGATTGTGGAAAAGCACGAATTCGGCGACGGCCGCGCGCGCTATGAAGATGCCGAGCGTGACCACCATGACCACCTGATCGACGTCAACACCGGGCAGGTGATCGAATTCCTCGACCCTGAGATTGAGGCGTTGCAGGAAAAGATCGCCGCGCGGCTGGGCTATCGGTTGATCGGCCACCGGCTGGAACTGCTGGGCGTGCCGCAGAAGAAATGACCGCTGCCGAAAACCTGCGGGGGATCGGTCTGATGGCCGGGTCCATGGCGCTGTTCGCGTTTGAGGACATGTTTCTGAAATTCTCTGCCCAGTCGCTGCCGACTGGAGAGATCCTGCTCATCACCTGCTTGTTCGGAATGACTTTTTTCGGCGCTCTTGGCCCGGATTGAGGGCCGCCGCACCCTGACTGCCGCCGCACTTCACCCTTGGGTTCTGGCGCGGAATTTCGGGGAAATGGTCGGCACCTTCGCCTATATCACCGCCCTCGCCTCGGTGCCCTTGGCCACGGTGTCCGCAGTGTTGCAGGCGATGCCGCTGGCGGTGACGATGGGCGCCGCGATCTTCATGGGCGAACAGGTCGGTTGGCGGCGCTGGTCGGCGATTTCGGTCGGCTTTGTCGGCGTTCTGGTGGTGATCCGCCCGGGGATGGACGGCTTTCAGCCCGAGGCGATGTGGGTTCTGGTGTCAGTCGCGGGCCTCGGCCTGCGCGACCTCGCCTCACGTGCCATTCCAGCGTCGATTTCCAGCACCCAGATCTCGGCTTGGGGTGTCGCCTCGGTCGCGGTTTTGGGGGCGGGGATGATGCCGTTTCAAACCTCGGTCATGCCCGACCTCTGGCAATCCGCGATGCTTCTGGGCGCGATCATCTTTGGCACGGCGGGCTATTGGGCAATCACCTCGGCCACGCGGACGGGTGAGGTGTCTGTGGTGTCACCGTTCCGTTATTCGCGGCTGGTATTTGCCATCGTGATTGGGGTCGTGGTCTTTGCTGAACCCGCTGATGGGTTGACGCTGGCGGGTGCAGCGCTGATCATCGGATCTGGCCTTTATTCCTTTGCCCGCGAGCGCGCCCGTAAACGCGCCCTTTCCATGCAGACTGCCGCAAGGTAAAACCAATTCAACCGTTAGCGCAAACAGGAGTCAGATATGAGCACGATCATCGACATTCACGCCCGCGAAATCCTCGACAGCCGGGGCAACCCGACGATTGAGGTCGACGTGGTTCTGGAAAGCGGTGCCATGGGCCGTGCCGCGGTGCCGTCAGGTGCCTCGACCGGCGCACATGAGGCGGTGGAACGCCGCGATGGCGACAAGAAACGCTATATGGGCAAGGGCGTGCTGGAAGCCGTAGGCGCCGTGAACGGCGAGTTGGCCGAGGCGATTGTCGGCTTTGACGCGACCGAACAGGTCGGCATCGACCGCACGATGATTGAACTCGACGGCACGCCGAACAAGGGCCGTCTGGGCGCCAATGCCATTCTCGGCGTATCGCTGGCAGTGGCCAAGGCCGCAGCAGAAGTCACGGGCCAACCGCTCTATCGCTATGTCGGCGGCACCTCGGCGCATCTTCTGCCGGTCCCGATGATGAACATCATCAACGGCGGCGAACATGCTGATAACCCGATTGATATTCAGGAATTCATGATCATGCCGGTGGGCGCCGCGAACATCCGCGAAGCCGTCCGCATGGGGTCTGAAGTCTTCCACACGCTGAAGAAAGAGCTGCAAAACGCTGGCCACAACACCGGGATCGGCGACGAGGGCGGCTTTGCCCCCAACCTGAACTCTGCCCGCGACGCGCTTGATTTCATTCTGAAATCCATCGAAAAAGCTGGCTACCGTCCGGGTGAGGATATCTATCTGGCCCTCGACTGCGCCGCGACCGAATACTTCAAAGGCGGCAAGTATGAGATGAAGGGCGAAGGCAAGAGCCTGAGCATTGAAGAGAATGTCGACTTCCTCGCCGGTCTGGCCGCGGATTATCCGATCATCTCCATCGAAGACGGCTGTTCAGAGGATGACTGGGCGGGCTGGAAGCTGTTGACGGACAAACTGGGCAAGAAGCTGCAACTGGTCGGTGACGACCTGTTCGTGACCAACCCCAAGCGTCTGGAAATGGGCATCAAGCAGGGCTGCGCCAACTCTATGTTGGTGAAAGTGAACCAGATCGGCACCCTGACCGAGACCCTCGCCGCTGTCGATATGGCCCACCGCGCGGGTTATACCAACGTGATGTCGCACCGCTCAGGCGAGACGGAAGACAGCACGATTGCCGATCTGGCAGTCGCCACGAACTGCGGACAGATCAAGACCGGTTCGCTGTCGCGCTCGGACCGTCTGGCGAAATACAACCAGCTGATCCGGATTGAGGAAATGCTGGGCGAGACAGCCGAATACGCCGGCCGGTCCATCCTGAAAGCCTGAGGACGATGGGCCGGATGGCCCATCCTACCTATTGCCAGCGACAATGCCGCGACCCCGAGCCTTTGGCCGGGGTCGTTTGGTTTTAGGTGTGTCTTAAAATCAGGTTAATTCTGATTTTTAAGTCCTTGATATGTAACAATTTCCCCAAGTGTCCACATGCGGACAGGGCTATTTTTGGAACCGGCCCGGCCGAAACTCAGCCAGCAAAGGTGAGGCTGCACCGGTCGAAATCTCCTCCACCAGCAATTCAGCAATCAGAGGGGCCAAAGTCACCCCGGAATGCATCACCGCCAGCGTCAAACCCTCAATCCCGGTGGCGCCAATCGCAGGCAAGCCATCACCGGGCATGGGACGGTTGGCGCGGGTGATCTTCTGAACCGCCGGGGCGATGCCAGGCAACAGGGCCCGGATACGGTCAAGGGTCTGCTCAGCCAGATCACCCGGCGAGGCCGCAATCTTTTCAGCCGAGTCGCCCTGATGGCTGGCGGCCAGCGGCGCGATCAAACGCCCCAACCCGTCCTGCCGCAGCTCTTGTGTGGGGCTGGCTAGGATGTGGGACAGCAGGGGCGGCAGCGGATGGGTGGTCAGGGTCAGGCCGGGCCGGTGCAGCATCGGCAGGCGAACCCCCAGCGGTTCCAGCAGGGCCGGGCAGCCAGTACCAGCGGCGAGGACCACATGATCCGCCGCGACCGCCCCCTCAGCCGTGCGAACCCCCGTGACACGCCCGCCCTCAGTTTCGATCGCGGTAATCGGGCAGCCAGTCCACAGAGTAGCCCCTGACGCGGCGAGCAGGCGGCGGGTCAGATGGGCGGCATCCACGGCGCCCTCATCAGGAAAGAACAGGGCGCGGTCTGGGGCGGCGAGGCTAGGTTCGCGGGCGGCAATCTCGGCCCGCGTCAGCATTTCCAGCCGGTAGCCCAGCTTGGCAAGGCTGTCCGCCTGCTTATCAAACGCCACGCCATCCTTTTCCCACCACAAACTGCCCGACCAGATAGTCCCCGTCTCGCCCAGATCAAGGTCCAGCCGACGATGGGCCTGCATGGCCGCCGCACGCAGGTTGAAATGGGCCAGCGAGTGAAAGAAGCTGGCATTGATCCAGCCAAACGACCCACCCGAGGCGGCGGAGGCAGGCTGCGCGGCCTCAATCACAGTGACAGCAAAGCCGGCACGCGAAAGGCGGTAGGCGAGGCTGGCGCCGGTCAGGCCGGCGCCGATCAGGACGATGTGTTTCATGGTCGCAAGGTGGCGGATTTGGTGGCGGGAGTCGAGCCTTTGGACAGTCGTGCGGCCCATTTGGGCGGGCTAGTCTATGCGGAACGGGCTGTGATATGTAGACATCCGCATGGATTGGCGCAGGGGCTGGCGGATGACGGAAGCAGAGGCGATCATAGAGAAGCTGGGGTTGCAGCGCCATCCTGAAGGCGGCTGGTATCGTCAGACATGGGTCGGTCCGGGTGAGGATCGGGCGAGCGGGACGGCGATCCTGTTCCTCTTGAAAGCCGGGGAGCGGTCGCATTGGCACCGCGTGGATGCTGACGAGATCTGGTTGTTCCACGCCGGCGCCCCGTTGGTTTTGGCCATGGGAGAGCGTAGCGCCCGTGAGGTCGTGATGGGGCCGGATGTGCTGGGCGGGCAGGAGGTGCAGGCGGTTGTCCCGGCTGGGCATTGGCAGGCCGCACGGACCACGGGGGACTGGACGCTGGTCAGCTGTACCGTCTCTCCCGGTTTCCGGTTTGCGGGGTTTGAACTGGCCGCGCCGGACTTCGATTTGCCGCGGGGTTGAGTGTCCATATGTGGACACCCGTGGCTTTCGCGTGCAAGCAACGCCTTAGCTTTCCACAGTAACCCGGAAATAGGGAATTGCCGCCGATGCAGCACAGGGACTTTATCAGCCAACTCGACAGTCAGACGCGGTCGGCTCTGGCGGAGCGGTCGGACCGCGCCGGGCTGATCCACCTCGCCAAACATGGGGCGTTCATCGGGGTGACCGGGCTGTGGCTGGCCTTGGCGCCGGGCTGGCTTTGGGTGCTGGGGCTGGTGCCGCATGGGATCGGTCTGGTTTTTCTGTTCACGCTGGAGCATGAGGCGACCCACAAGACCCCCTTCGCGAATGAGCGGCTGAATGAATGGGTTGGCCGGGTTTGTGGGCTGATCCTGCTGCTGCCGTTTGGGTGGTTCCGCTATTTCCACCTCGCCCACCATCGCTGGACCAATATCGCGGGGCGGGATCCGGAGTTGGAGGGCGAGAAACCGGCGACGCTGGGGGCTTGGGTCTGGCATGTCTCGGGCCTGCCCTATTGGGGTGCTAGTCTGGGGTTGCTCGGGCGGTTGATGCTGGGGCGGGGGATGGCGGAGTATATCCCTGAGGGGGCGCGGGCCCGGATCGTGGCTGAGGCGCGCTGGATGGGGGCGGTCTATCTGGTCCTCGCCCTGTCGCTGCTGGTTTCCCCGGCGGCGTTCTGGTTCTGGCTGCTGCCGGTGCTGCTCGGCCAGCCCTTCCTGCGGCTCTACCTCTTGGCTGAGCATGGCGACTGCCCGCAGGTCGCGAATATGTTTGAGAACACCCGCACCACCTTTACCACCGCTCTGGTCCGCCTGCTGGCCTGGAACATGCCCTATCATGTCGAACATCACGTGATGCCCACCGTGCCATTCTTTCGCCTGCCCGCCCTGCACGGGCTGATGCGAGAAGAATTGCAGGTCACTTCGGAGGGCTATGCAGCCTTCACGGCAGAGTATCTGGCCCGGCGGCGGTGAAAGTGTCCGACCGCGCGACACTTGGTTTTGTGTATGTATATCAGGTGGTTGGTGTTTTTTGTTAACCAGAATGAAAGCATGTTGCGAATGGTTCGCAACTGGGATTCGGGGTTGTGACGGTGGTTGCAGGTGGCTGGGGAGGCGGTTAACGTCACGTTTACCAAAGCGGCGGAATGTGGCGGGGCGGTGGGTTTCACCCACCCTACGGGGGATTTATGAACCACCTTTATTATGGCGACAATTTGCGGGTTCTGCGCGAGAGCATCAAGGATGACAGCGTTGACCTGATCTACCTCGACCCGCCGTTCAACTCCAACGCCTCGTACAACGTGCTGTTCAAGGGGCCGAAGGGCAATGACTCTGCCGCGCAGATCGAGGCGTTTGACGACACCTGGCATTGGAACGACTGCGCTGAGGAGGCGTTTGGCGATGTGGTGCGCGGACCGAACGCGGCGACGGCGACCATGCTGCGGGATGTGGTTCTCGACCCGTTCTGCGGCTGTGGCACCACGGTCTCCATGCGGCGCAGAAGCTGGGGCGGCAGTGGATCGGCATCGACGTCACCCATCTGGCCATCGGCCTGATTGAAAAGCGGCTGCGCGATGCCTTTCAGGGCGTGCAGTTCACGACCCACGGCGTGCCGCAAGACCTTGCCGGGCGCGCGCGACATGGCGGCGCGCGGGCGGAGGACAAGAATTACTACTTTGAGTTCGAGAAATGGGCGCTGATCGCTGATTGCGGCGCAGCCGGGCAACCTGTCGAAAAAGGGCGCCGACAAGGGCATCGACGGCAACCTGTACTTTCGGCGCGAAAAGCGAGGGGCGGGCGATTGTCACGCGTCAAGGCGGGCGACAACGTGGGCGTCGGCATGATCCGCGACCTGCGCGGGGTGATCGAACGCGAAGGGGCGGGGATCGGCGTGTTCCTGACGCTGGCCGACCCGTCGCGCCCGATGGTGACCGAGGCGGCGGGGGCGGGGCAGTTCGAGTTGGACGGGTTTGGCGCGGTGCCGCGCATCCAGATCGTGACCATCGAAGAGGCGATGGCGCTGCGTGACCGGGCGGTGCGGCTGCCCGCGCGGCGTGGACAGTCTCAAGCGGGCGGCGCGGGAAGAGGACCGCGACGCGGCAGGAGGCGCTGGATTTGTAGGGGCAAGAAAGGGGGGCGTTGCGCCCCCCTTGGTCTGCGGGGCCTCATCCCCGCTGGTCGTGGCCAGTAGGGGGAAGGTCAGTCGAGTTCGGCGAGGCGGGTTAGGGCGGCCTGGAGTTTGGCGGCCTCGTCGTTGCGGGCGGACAGGTTGGCTTTGGCTTCCTCCACCACGTCTTCGGGGGCGGAGGTGGCGAAGTTGGGGTTGTTCAGGCGGCCGTTCAGGCCTGCGATTTCCTTGGCGAGTTTGTCCATGGTCTTTTGCAGGCGGGCTTTTTCCTCGGCGATGTCGATCAGGCCTTGCAGCGGGATCGCGAAGGTGGCGCCGGGGGCGGGCAGGGTGATGGCGCCTTTGGGGGCGGGGCCTTCGGTGAAGGTTTCGACCCGGGCGAGGCGTTTGATCAGCGCCTCATTCCGGGTGAAGGCGGCGCGGGCCTCATCGGTCAGTGCGGTGGCGATGAGGTCGGTTTTCAGGCCGACGGGGACATGGACCTGCGCGCGGGCGGAGCGGACCTCGTCGATCAGGGTGGTGACGAAGGCCATCTCGCGGTCAGCCTCTGGGTCGATGAGGGTGGCGGGAAGGTTGGGCCAGTCGGTGTGGACCAGCAGTTTGGCGCGGGTGCCGGTGGTGGCCCACAGATCCTCAGTAATAAAGGGCATGATGGGGTGGAGGAGGATCATCGACTGGTCGAGAACCCAGGCCATGGTGGCGCGGGTCTCGGCGGCGTCGGGGCCGTCGAACAGGGGTTTGGCGAATTCGACATACCAGTCGCAGACCTTGCCCCAGACGAAGGTGTAGAGCGTGTTGGCGGCCTGATCGAAGCGGTAGGTTTTCAGCGCCTCATTCACCTCGGCCACGGCTTTGGCGGTTTCGCCGATGATCCAGCGGTTGGCGGTGGCGGTTGTGGTGGGCGGCTCTATCTGGGTGGTGTGGCTTTCCCAGACGCCGTTCATCTCGGCGAAGCGGCAGGCGTTCCACAGTTTGGTGCCGAAGTTGCGGTAGCCGGCGATGCGCTGGGTGTCGAGTTTGAGAACCCCGCCCATCGAGGCCATGGCGGCGTTGGAAAAGCGCAGGGCGTCGGCGCCGTATTCGTCGATAATGTCGAGCGGGTCGATGACGTTGTCCAGCGATTTGGACATCTTCTTGCCCTTGGCGTCGCGGACGAGGCCGTGCAGGTAGACGTCGTGGAACGGAACCTGATCCACCACGGCCAGTTGCATCATCATCATCCGGGCGACCCAGAAGAAGATGATGTCGGCGCCGGTGATGAGGACGGAGGTGGGGAAATACTTCTGCAGTTCCGGGGTGTTGTCGGGCCAACCTAGGGTGCCGATGGGCCAGAGACCGGAGGAGAACCAGGTGTCCAGCACGTCAGGGTCGCGCCAGATCGGGTAGGTCAGGTGCGTGGGGTCTTGTGACAGGTTGTAGTCGGCGAGCGACTGGGCCAGCAGCGTCACGGCGGCGTGGCGGTCGGCAACCTCTACCACGCGGGCGGCGTTCAGGGGGTGCGGCAGGGGGGCGAGGTCGTCGCGGAATTGTTCGGTGACAGCGGTGAGGTCGGCGGCGCAATGGGCGCGGGCCTCTCGTTCCAGATAGCCGCCATTGCCGAGGACGGTGAGGATTTCAACCTCATCCAGCGCGTTGTCGCCTTCGTCGTCCTTGAAGCCATTGGGGTCGAGGTTCAGGCCGTACCAGACCGGGATCTGGTGGCCCCACCACAGTTGGCGCGAGATGCACCACGGTTCGATGTTTTCGAGCCAGTGGAAATAGGTTTTCTCACCCGACTCTGGCATGATCTTGGTGCGGCCGTCGCGGACAGCGTCCAGCGCGGGGCCGACGATTTTGGCGGTGTCGACGAACCATTGGTCGGTCAGCATCGGCTCAATGACCACTTTGGAGCGGTCACCGAAGGGTTGCATGATCTTCTTGGTTTCCACGAAAGGCTCTCGTGTCAGGTGTTCAGAGCCGGTTTCGGGGTCGATCTCGGTATGCAGGATAGAGACGCTGAGGCCGAGGGCGTTGATATCGGCGACCACGGCGGCGCGGGCCGCAAGCCGGTCCATGCCACGGTATTTCTCGGGAACGAGGTTGAGGCTGTCGACCTCCATCTCGGTCGTGGCAGAGCCTGCGGCGATTTCGCGGGCGCGGGCGACGGCGATTTCATAGGGGGCCCCATCGGCGCGCATATGGGCAGAGGTGTCCATCAGGCGGTAGCAGGGCAGGTTGGCGCGTTTGGCGACGGCGTAGTCGTTGAAATCATGCGCGCCGGTGATCTTGACGGCACCAGAGCCGAAAGTCGGGTCGGGGTATTCGTCGGTGATGATCGGGATCAGGCGGTCGCAGAGCGGCAGTTGCACCATCTTGCCGACGATGGCGGCGTAGCGGGTGTCGCTGGGATGCACAGCCACGGCACCGTCGCCCAGCATGGTTTCGGGGCGGGTGGTCGCGATGGAGATGTAGTTGCGCTTTTCGCGCAGGGTCACGTTGCCGTCTTCATCTTTCTCAACATATTCATAGGTTTCGCCGCCGGCGAGGGTGTATTTGAAGTGCCACATGTGGCCGGCACTTCGAGTATTCTCGACCTCCAGATCAGAGATCGCGGTCTCAAAATGGGGGTCCCAGTTGACCAGACGCTTGCCGCGATAGATCAGGCCCTTGTTGTACATGTCGACAAAGACCTTGACCACGGCATCGGGGAAGTTGCCCCCCGACATGGTGAAAGCCTCACGGTCCCAATCGCAGCTGGCGCCGAGGCGTTGAGCTGGTTGACGATGGTGCCGCCGGAATGCGTCCTTCCACTCCCACACCTTTTCGAGAAACGCCTCACGGCCCATCTCGCGGCGGGTGGCGTTGGTTTTGTCCTTGGCCAGTTCGCGTTCGACGACCATCTGGGTGGCGATGCCGGCGTGGTCGGTGCCGACCTGCCAGAGCGTGTCATGGCCCTGCATCCGGTGCCAGCGGATCAGGATGTCCTGCAGGGTGTTGTTGAAGGCGTGGCCCATGTGCAGCGAGCCCGTCACATTGGGCGGCGGGATCATGATGGAAAAGGCTTCGGCGCCGGGTTTGCGCATTGGCCCCGGCGGCCCCGACCTTACTGCTCGATCCACAGCGTGGAAATGCGGGCTTCGGCTTCGGCGGGGTTGAAGGTCTTTTCCATGGGCATGTCGGATATCCTGATCTGGCTTATCAACGTATTAGCGGAGGTTTGCGGTATGGAAAAGCCAATAGCACCCCGATAGGCGGATGGTGGATTTCGTTTTGCAGGGGCGAGGCGGGGTTGTAGGGTCAGGAAATTGAAGCGGGCTTGCAGGTTGCAGGACAGAATTTCCAAGGGACGGGCACGATGTCATATCCGCAGCGGGGCTGGTGGTGGTTTATCTGGTCGGTGGCGGGGTGGATCTTTCTGACGCTGCTGGCCCTTGGCGTGATATTCTCGGCGGTGGCGATGTATCAGATCCGCGAGGGCTGGGAATTGCGGACCCAAGGGATTGAGGTGCCGGGGCAGGTGATTGATCTGTCGGTATCCACCCGGTCCTGCGGCAAGGACAATCGCAGCACCTGCACGGATTACAAAGTGTCCTATGATTTTGAGGCGGCGGGTGAGTTGCGGACTGACAGCACCACGGTCGCGGCAGGGTTCTACCGGGATTTGCAGGTCGGTCAGACTTTGCCGGTGCGGTATTTGAACGACGATCCCTTGGTGAATGAGATTGAGCTGGGGTCAACCCTGACGGGCGGTGTCTTCATGTCCGTGCTGGCGTTGGGGTTTCTGGGCGGCGGCGGTTACGCGGTGCGGGGCCGTTTGCGATTGGCGCGGCGGATGATCGGGCTGCGAGAGAATGGCCGGATGATGCGGGCGGTGGTGACAGAGCGTAAACCGTCGGGGACCAAGGTGAACAACGTCACGCTATGGACGCTGAAGTGGCGCGACGACGCGGGCGGCACCGGGGAGAGCCGGTTGCAGAAGGAAGGGCAGTTGCCGCAGGTCGGGGAAAACATCACGGTCTATGTCGACCCGGATGGTGTTCAGGCTGCGGTTTGGGAAGGCGATTGCGGGACAAGGTGAAGGACGATGACCTATCCAAAGCGTGGAGTCTTGGCCCAGATGTGGGGTGTGCCGGGCCTTGTGTTCGGGATCTTCTTTGCGGTTGGGCTGATTGTCGTGGTGGTTGCGGGGTTCATCCTGCAATCGGGGCGCGATTTTGCAGCCAACGGTGTGGATGTGGCCGGGCGGGTTGAAAAGCTGTGGGAGAGTACAGAGACCTGCCGCGACAACAACAACCACGACTATATCTGTCAGGCGTTCAACGTCGGCTTTGGCTTTGCGGCGGCGGGCAAGACGGCGCATGGGTCGCAGGCGGTTGGCTATGACATCTATGCCGGTCTGACCGAGGGGTCGCCGGTGAAGGTGCGCTATCGTGACGGCGATCCGACGAGTTACGCGGTGTCGTTTGACGGCACGCCGCCGGCTGCGATGGGGGACATGGGCTTTGTGGCGGCGTTGGTTGGCGGGATTGGCAGTCTGTTTCTGGTGCTGGGCGGGGTCGGGCTGTTGGTTCTGTACCGGATTGCGCGGCGGCAGGTGGGGTTGCGCGATTGGGGGGTGATGCGCGGGGCCGTGGTGCTGGCGCAGGTGCCAAGCAACGTGACGGTCAACGATCAGCCGCTGTGGTGCATCCGCTGGAAGGACGATTCCGGCGTGATCGGGCAGAGCAGGGGGCGGTCGCAGGACGATTTGCCGGACGCGGGTGAGAGGATCACGATCTATGCCGACCCGGACGGCAAGCTGCCGCCGGTTTGGGAGGGGGATAGCGGGACGCGGTAGGCTGTAATCAAGGGGGACAGGATGGGGGATGAAGTTTGGACGGGCGGCTGCCAATGCGGTGCGGTGCGCTATGCCTTGCAGCGGCGGCCCGACGGGGCGTGCATTTGCCATTGCCGGATGTGTCAGAAACAGTTCGGCAGCGCCTTTGGGGCCTTTGCCTCTGTGGCGGAGGATCAGTTCAGCCTGACGCGCGGCGCGATGGCGTGGTTCCAAAGCTCTGATGAGGCGGAGCGCGGGTTTTGCCGGGATTGTGGCACGCCGCTGGCCTTTCGGCTTCGGTCGCAGCCGAGGATTTCATTGGCGATCGGGACGCTCGACCGGCATTCAGAGATCCGGCCTGCGGTGCAGTATGGGATTGAGGCGCGGGAACCGTGGTTTGCGGACCTGCACCTGTTGCCAGCTACCGTAACCGGTGAGGGCGATGTGGCGGAACGGTATGAGGTGATCCGCGCCACCAACCACCAGCATCCGGATTGCGACACGGCGGATTGGCCGCCGCATCGCTGATGGTCATCGGATCATTTGGGGCCGACAAGGGCCAGAGATGCGCCCTGCGGGTCGTTGATCTGCACGGTCCACGCACCGCCCGGCACCTGATCCGGGCCGCGCAGCACTTTGCCCCCCGCCGCCGGGACGGAGGTGAGGGTGGCATTGGCCGAGGGCACGCCGAAATAGGGTTTCCAGTGGTTTGGCGCGCCGGGGATGGCGAAGGCACCGCCGATGTCCTGCCCGTTGCAGGCGATGATGTGATAGGTCATGTCGCCCATCGGCAGGGAGCGGCTGACCGTCCAATCGAACAGATCGCCGTAGAATTTGAGCGCGGCTTCGGGATCGGCTGTGATGATCTCATTCCAGTTGCCGGTGCCCATTTTCATCTGGTCATATGCGCCGCCCACAGCGCCGGGCAGGGGCTTTAGAATGCCGAAGGCCGCGCCTTGCGGGTCCATCAGGATGGCAAAACGGCCGGTGTCGGGGATGTCGGCGGGCGGTACGACCGGGGTGGCACCTTTGGCGACGGCTGCGCTAAAGGCGGCGTCGGTGTTGTCCACGGTGAAATAGATCATCCACGACGTCGGCTGCCCATCCTCTGCCTTCATCATGCCCGCGACCATCGTGTCACCCACATTGGCGATGCGGTAGTCCATCCCGGGCATGCCACTGTCGGCGATCTGCCAGCCCATGACTGTCGTGTAAAATGCTTGGGCGGCGTCGGTGTCGCTGGTGGTCAATTCGTACCAGCAGGGGGTGCCGTGATTGGATTGTGTCATATCAGCCTCCACTCTTGAATGAACACCACGGTGGACCGGGTCTGGTTTGAATTCAATATAATTTTGAGGGGTCGGGCAGGCGTCAGACGGCGCGGTCGATGCGGGTGGACAGGTGGATCAGGCTTTCTGACGATTTCACCCCGGTCAGTGCCCCGATCTGGTCGAGCAGGTGGTCCAGAACCTGAGTGTTGGGCGCGGCGATCTGCATCAGCAGGTCAAACCGGCCAGAGGTGGTGAAAACCCGTTCAACCTCTGGTATGGATTTCAGGCGCGACAGGATGCCAGCCTGCGCCCGGGGTTCGATGGTCAGCAGGACAGAGGCGCGGAGGCGGCCTTGGCGGGCCTCTTCGCCCAGCTTCAGGGTGTAGCCTGCGATGATGCCGGTCGTCTCTAACCGTTCCAGCCGGGCCTGTATTGTAGAGCGGGCAACTTTCAGTCGGCGGGCAAGGGTTGCCACCGACATGCGGGCATCCGCCCCCAAAAGGCCCAGAATGTTGCGATCAAGGTCGTCCATACATATCGCCTTCTTTTTTCGTCATTATAACGGAACAATCTAGCATTTATACTGTTTTGTTTGATGAAGATGTAGCGCATATGCGGCAAACTCGTTGCAGGAAAAGGGCGGCTCATACGCACCTGGCCTGGTTGGAAAAACCATGCAGGTGCCCGTGCCTTAGCCATTGATTTTGGCGGCAACGAAAGGGGATCTGCATCTTGTTGGCAGAAAGGATTACGCCGATGGGACTGTCCAAAACCATATGGACCAACCCGACCGAATTTCTTCGCAACCAGCAGCCGGAAAACCCGGTGCTGTTCTTTGCGCCGCAGGCTTTGCAGGCCACGGCGCGGCGGTTTCTGGATGGATTTCCGGGGCTGGTGACCTATGCGGTCAAGTCGAACCCCGGCGAGGAAGTGATTGAGAATCTGGTCGCGGCGGGTATTCAGGGCTTTGACTGCGCGAGCGCGTTTGAGATTGACCTGATCCGGCGTTTGGCCCCGGATGCGGCCATTCATTATCATAACCCGGTGCGGTCACGCGCCGAGATTGAACATGCCGTCCTGCGTAAGGTGCGGGCCTACTCTGTTGATTCCGCATCGGAATTGGCCAAGTTGGTTGAGATGGTCCCGGCGCAGGGTGTCGAAATCTCTGTCCGGTTCAAGCTGCCGGTGGCGGGGGCTGCGTATAACTTTGGCGCCAAGTTCGGGGCCACGGCAGAGGATGCGGTGAGCCTGTTGCGGGTGGTGGCGAAGGCGGGGTTCACCCCGTCGATCACCTTCCATCCCGGCACGCAATGCACCGATCCGAACGCCTGGGGGTCGTATATCCGTGAGGCGGCGGTCATCGCGCGCAAGGCGGGGGTCAAGATTGCCCGGCTGAACGTTGGCGGCGGGTTCCCGAGCCATCGTGCGCTGGGCGTGCTGCCCGACCTTGAGGCGATTTTCGCCACGATCAACCGGGTGGCCAGCGAAAGCTTTGGGGCGGATCGTCCGGCGCTGGTGTGTGAGCCGGGGCGCGGTCTGTGTGCCGATGCGTTCAGCGTGGCGACCCGGATCAAGAGCTACCGCGACCAGACCCATGTGTTCCTGAACGACGGCGTCTATGGCAGCCTGCTGGAGTTCAGCCAGATCGGCGTGATCGACCGGATTCAGGTGATGGACCCGCAGGGGCAGATGCGGACGGGTGCACTGCACGGTGCAATCGTCTTTGGCCCGACCTGCGATTCGGTCGACCGTCTGCCGGGGGATGTGCCGCTGCCCGATGACATTGCCGAGGGGGATTTTGTGATCTTCCAAGGCATGGGGGCCTATTCGACGGTCACCAACAGCCGGTTCAACGGCTTTGGCGATCTGGCGCGCTGCACGGTGTTGTCGCTAAAGCTCTGATCCCACACCTTTGCGTTATCCTTGCCCCCTCGTCTGGAAAAATCCGGGCGAGGGGTTAGTATTTTCACAATGTAGAACGGATGTCGCCGCATTAACCGTTTAACCATAAGCCAGTTCTACGCTGATCTGAGTGTTGGGAGTCTGCCCCGTTGCCGATGTTCGACCGTCTTCGCCACTGGTGGCGCGGCCATCCCGCCGCCACCACAGACACCGCCGGGACCACGGTTGGCCCCAAGCGCGGGGTGGTGGATCATGTCATCATCCTCGACGGCACCTTTTCCAACCTGACGCCGGGCGAAGAGAGCAATGCCGGGCGGATCTATCGGTTGTTGACGGAAGGCGGACCCTCGGCTGAGCGGACGATTTACTATGAGCCGGGCCTGCAATGGGAGGGGTGGCGGCACGGCTGGTCGATCATTCAGGGCCACGGGTTCGACAGCCTGATCCGCCGCGCCTATGGCTGGTTGGCGAGCCACTATCGGCCCGGTGACCGGATATTCCTGTTTGGCTACAGCCGTGGCGCCTATGCGGTGCGGTCGCTGGCCGGGTTGATTGACCGGGTGGGCCTGCTGAAGCGCGAACATGCCACCGAGCGCGGGGTGACGCTGGTCTACCGCCATTACCAGACCAATCCCGACAGCACCGCCTCTCGCGCCTTTGCGACGCGGTTTTGCCATGCGGCGGCCCCGATCGAGATGGTGGGGGTGTTCGATACGGTCAAATCGCTGGGGCTGAAATGGCCGCTGTTGTGGATGTTGTTCAAGGACAAGTCGAACTTTCTGGACAATCAGCTGGGTCCTTCGATCAAACACGGGTTTCATGCGCTTGCGTTGAATGAGACGCGCAATGCCTTTGCCCCGGTGATGTGGACCTCTCCACCCGGGGGGGAGGGCAATGTCGAACAGCTGTGGTTCCGTGGGGCGCATGGCGATATTGGCGGCCAGATCGGTGAGATGAAAGAGGCGCGGCCCTTGGCGAATATCCCGCTGGTCTGGATATTGGAGCGGGCGGAGACGGTGGGCCTGCAACTGCCCGACGGCTGGCGCGACCGCTATCCTGTTGATGTGAATGCGCCGATGGTGGGCACCTATCGGTCTTGGGGCAAATGGTTCCTGATCCGGCGTAAGCGGCGGATGATGCAGGATATTTCCGAACGGCTGCACCCATCGGTTGCGGGCGTGACCCGGTCGCGGGGGCTGTTTCCGCTGTTTGCGCGCGAGATATGACTTTCGGACGCTTCTGTGCTTGGGTAGGCAAGGGCAGAATGTGATGGAGGGTCGGATGCGAAATGTGACAGTGGCGGCGACGCAGTTTGCCTGTTCGTGGGACTTGCCCGCGAATGCTGACAAGGCAGAGGCGCTGGCGCGGCAGGCGGCGGGGCAGGGCGCGGGGGTGGTTCTTATCCAGGAACTGTTCGCGGCGCCCTATTTCTGTATTGAGCAGCGGCCCGAATATTTCGACCTCGCCCAACCGTTTGACGGCCATCCGCTGATTGCGCGCTTTGCCGATCTGGCGCGGGAACTGGGCGTGGTGCTGCCGTGTTGCTATTTTGAGCGGGCGGGGCAGGCGTTCTTCAACTCTTGTGCGATGATCGATGCGGATGGGCGGGTGCTGGGCAACTATCGCAAGACCCATATTCCGCAGGGGCCGGGCTATGAGGAGAAGTTCTATTTCAGCCCCGGTGATACTGGCTTCAAGGTCTGGGACACGGCGGCGGGGCGGGTTGGGCTGGCGATTTGCTGGGACCAGTGGTTCCCCGAAACGGCGCGGGCGCTGGCGCTGATGGGGGCAGAGATGCTGCTGTACCCCACGGCCATCGGGTCGGAACCGCCCGCCCCGGACTATGACAGCCAACCGCATTGGGAGATGGTGATGCGCGGCCATGCGGCGGCCAACATCATGCCGGTGGTGGCCAGCAACCGGATTGGACGCGAGGTGGCACCCGGCGGGCGGGATGTGACGTTCTACGGGTCAAGCTTCATCGCCGACCATACCGGGCAGTTGGCGGCCAAGGCGTCGCGTGACCGGGAAGAGGTTATCAAGGCTGGGTTTGATCTGGACGCCATTGCCGATCTGCGGGCGAGTTGGGGGCTGTTCCGCGACCGGCGGCCAGAGCGGTATGGGGCTTTGCAGGGGATGGACGGGCGCTAGCTCTCATCCGGTTTCGGTTCCAACTCAGCCTTCAGCCGGTTGATGGCGGGTCCGGCGGGTCGCAGGGTATGGGCGATCTGGATCAGGCGGCGGGCGGCGGCGGGGTTGGTTTCCTTTAGCGCGATGACCGCGTCGCGCAGGTCATCGGGCGAGGGCGCGGGCACTGGCGATTTGTGGAGCGCAAGCTGGCCGAAAATGCCACGCAGGGCGGCGTTGGCCTGATCCTCTGTCCAGTCTTGCTGTGCGGTTTCGGGATAGTCGGAAAAGTCGTCGTTGAAGAGGTCGGGCAGTGGTGAGACGTGCAGCCGTTGGTTCAGCCGGCGGTTGCTGTCGCGGTAGCGGTCGAGCAGGTGCATCGCCTCTGCCCGGGCAGGCATCAGGCGGCCAGATTTCTCGATGTGGCCCAGCAGGACGCCCATCGTCTCAGCGTCCATTTTGACCGAATTCATCAGATGGCCCGCCTTGGTTTGCGCGGCCCCAAGAGAGACATTGCGGTCGCCCACGGTTGCCAAGCCGCTGACCGACATGCCGATCTGCGCCAGAAAGTCCTGAAATATATCACCATTTTTCAGCAACGCCCGGTCATAGGGCCGCACGATCATGTTCTCGTCGCCAAAGGCATCGGCCCACAGGCCAAGGCGGTGATTGTAGTCGAGATAAAGGTCCTGATGCGGCGCGTATTCCGGCAGGGCGGTCGGCTGATGGCCCCACAACAGCCCCTCAACATAGCGGTGGGGTTTGGCGCCCTCTTGATGGTGCGAGACGGCGTGGCGATCTTGGCGGCGCAAATAGCAGACGATGTGGACCCGGTCGAACAGGGGGCGCAGCATCCGGGCCAGATCATCAATGGCGGGACGGTCGAAGAAGAACGAAAAATTCTCAGACGAGGCGACGACGGTGCGGGCGTCGGCGAAGGCAAAGCGTTGGGTCAGGCTTTCCGGGTCCAGCACCCGATATCCTTCGGGCAGGAATTGCCCGTTGGTGGCATTGCCGAGAAAGGAATGCAGGTGGGCTGCGGTGGCAGCGGCGATGTAGGCACAATCATGGGCCCGCAGCAGAACCCGGTTTTGGTGCAGACCCTGTTGCAAGGCAGTGGTGCCGGTCTTGTGGGCGCCGATATGAAGGTAGAGATTTCGCATGTGCCGGCCGCTCCCGTCGAATTCCTGCCCGTAGGCCGCTCAATACCGACCGAATGCTGTCACGCCAAGGCTGATCCAGCCCTGCGGACGGCCTTGATATGGTTTCAGCCGGGGGTCCGGGAGTCAGCCCGGCGCCGTTTGCCTTGGCGACGGTCTTGGCCCGGCGAACGCGTTGGTGCCTCAGCCGCCGAGACCAATGCGTCGAGTTTGGCACGGAGACGGTGGGCATTTGGACGCGCATTCAGCGCCGCCTGATAATACTTGCGGCTCAGATCCGGGTGGGTGAGAGCAAGCGCATCGGCGGTCGCAATGAGATCTTCCGTCGAGATACTGCCGCTGGCAGTGAGGTCCTGGATGACCTTGGCGCAGGCGCGGATCGCCTCAGTCGCGGTCTCTTCGGTCCAGGTTTCGTGGCCTTCGGCGCTATAGCCCGAAAAGTCATCGGAAAACAGCATGGGCCGGTCGGATATCTTGAACCGCGCGTTGAGGCGGCGGTTGCCTTCGAGATAGGGCTCCAGAAATTTCTGAGCGTCGGCGCGCTTTGGCAGCATTTTGTCCGTGCTGGGCAGGCGTGACATGACCTCTGCCTTGGCTTGTTGGTCGGTGACCAGTTCGCCCAGAATATGCCCGATCTTGGTTTGCGTGAACCCCATCGAGACGTTCTTGTCGTGGGTGGCCACAAAGCCCGTCTTGTCCACGCCAAGAATGTCGAGGAAGTCGTCGACGACGTCCCCGTTCTTCAGAAGACTGCGATCATAGACCCGCAGCACCATCGCCTCATCCCCAAAGACATCGGCCCATGCACCGATCCGGGTGTCGTAATCCATATACCGGAATTGCAGGTCGCTGGTGGCTGGAAGCGCGGTCGGAGAGTGGCCGTACAACTGAACGGCGGGTTTCTTTCGTGGTTTGGCACTTTCCTGAAAATGCGAAACAGCCAGTTGGTCCTGTCGCCTGAGGTAGGAAATGATTTTGATCGTCGAAAAGTGCGGGCTCAGCAGTTCTTTCAGTTCCTGAATGGAATGCGGGTCGAAATAGTAAGAAAATACTTCGGAAGAGCCGATTACCTTGTCTTGCGGTGTCGAGATCAGCAGTTCAGCAGTGGCCATGCGGCGTTTGGCAAGGGTTTTATCACCTGTGCGGTCTTCTTTTGCCGGAAAACAACGCCTGTCCGAAGACCCAGTTTAGGTTGATTCCGTTTTGCCCAACCACATAGCCAAATCCTTGCGCGTTCAACTGATTGGTGTTGGCCGCAAGGGCGTTCTGGATTGAAGTCGTGCCAGTCTTGTGGCTGCCGATATGAAGATACAATATTCGCGACATTCAGGCCTCTATCCAGATCAATGCTACCACAGGTATTGCCGCGCAGTGTGGAAGCAAATCCATCCGACTGCAATTCCCTATCCTGAGGATTTCAAAACCGGGCCGTTTGGGGCGACCCGGTTTCAACAGTCTGTTTGGTTTATCGCAGCACGGCGGCTGCAATCAACGGTGGTGGATGTCGATATAGTCGCGCTTGGCGGAACCGATATAGAGTTGACGCGGGCGGCCGATGCGCTGGTTATGCTCGGCGATCATCTCTTTCCACTGCGAAATCCAGCCGACGGTGCGCGAGATTGCGAAGATCGGGGTGAACATCGAGGTGGGGAAGCCCATCGCGTCGAGGATGATGCCCGAATAGAAATCGACATTCGGGTACAGCTTTTTGGAGATGAAGTATTCGTCCTGCAGGGCGATACGTTCCAACTCTTTGGCGACTTGCAGGGTGGGGTTGTTGTGGACACCCAGCAGTTCCAACACCTCATCCGCCGACTCTTTCAACACCGTCGCGCGCGGGTCGAAGTTCTTGTAGACGCGGTGGCCGAAGCCCATCAGCCGGAAGCCGGAGTTCTTGTCCTTGGCCTTGGCGATGTATTCCGGGATCCGGTCAACGGTGCCGATTTCGCGCAGCATCTCAAGGCAGGCTTGGTTGGCGCCGCCATGGGCCGGGCCCCAGAGGCAGGCGATGCCGGCCGCGATGCAGGCGAAGGGGTTGGCGCCCGACGATCCTGCCAGACGCACCGTGGAGGTCGAGGCGTTCTGTTCGTGATCGGCGTGCAGCATCATGATCCGGTCCAGCGCCTTGGACAGGATCGGGTTCACCACGTAATCCTCTGCCGGGACGGCAAAGCACATGCGCAGGAAATTGCTGGAATAATCCAGCTCGTTGTTCGGATACACGAAGGGCTGACCGACCGAGTATTTATAGGCCATCGCCGCAATCGTCGGCAGTTTGGCGATCATTCGGATCGAGGCGACCTCACGCTGCCACGGGTCGTTGATGTCCAGTGAGTCATGGTAGAACGCGGACATCGCACCGACCACGCCGACCATCGTGGCCATCGGGTGGGCGTCGCGGCGGAAACCGCGGAAGAACATGTGCATTTGTTCGTGGACCATCGTGTGATGGGTCACGCGCTGGGTGAAGTCGGCCAGCTGGTCGGCGTTCGGCAGTTCACCGTAGAGCAGCAGGTAACAGACTTCGATATAAGAGGATTTTGCGGCCAGTTGCTCGATCGGGTAGCCACGGTGCAAAAGTTCGCCCTTGTCACCGTCGATATAGGTGATGGCGCTTTCGCAGGCTGCGGTTGAGGTGAAGCCGGGGTCAAAGGTGAACACGTCCGCATCACTGTAGAGCTTGCGGATATCCAGAACATCCGGCCCGATGGTGGGTGACAGGATCGGCAGTTCGTAGGTCTTGTCGTTCAGGTTTAGCGTCGCAGACTTGGTCGGAGCGGGCATAAGGTAACCTCCGTTAGGACGCCCTGATGGTCAGGGCAAATGCAGATCCCGTCGCCGATCTGGCTATGCAGCCGTATCGGCGAGGCGGGCAATTGTTTCGTCACGCCCGATGACCAGCATCATGTCATAGACGCTTGGCGTGGCCGTGCGTCCGGCAAGTGCCGCACGCAGGGGGGACGCGAGTTTGCCAAAGCCGATCCCGGCCTCAGCAGCAGCTGCGGTTAGAATCGACTCTAATTCAGTCTTTGTCCAGTCTGCATTTTGCAGCTGCAGCGTCAATCTGTGCAGTATACCACGGGATACCGGGTCAAGAAAGGCCGCTGCCGCCGGGTCAATCGCGACGGGGCGAGAGATCAGCGAAAAGTGAGCCTTATCAAGCAGTTCCGGGAAGGTCTTGGCACGATCCTTGACGCAATACATGGCCTTGAGCAGCAGATCACGTTGCGTTTCAGTCAGGGCCGGACGGCCCGCCACGACGAGAAAAGCCTCTAGCTCATGCAGCAGTGCAGCATCGGCCGTCATGGCGATATGCTGGCCGCAGGTATTTTCCAGCTTCTTGAAATCAAGCCGGGCGGCGGCGCGGCCAATGCCGGACAGGTCAAACATCTGCAAGGCTTCGGCGGTCGTGAAAATCTCAGCATCCAGATGCGCCCAGCCCAGACGGGTCAGATAGTTCCGCATCCCGGCTGCGGGGTAGCCCATCACCTGATACTCTTCCACACCCGTCGCGCCATGACGTTTGGACAGTTTCTTGCCGTCTGGCCCGTGGATCAGCGGGATATGCGCCCAAGTGGGCAGCTCCCAATCCATCGCGTCATAGATCATCTTGTGGCGGGCCGCGTTGTTCAGATGGTCATCCCCGCGAATGATATGGGTGACGCCCATGTCATGGTCATCAACCACAACGGCGAGCATGTAGGTCGGCGTACCATCAGAGCGTAAACAAATCATATCATCCAGCTGGTCATTCTTGAAGCGGACCGTGCCCTGAACGGCATCCTCGATCACGGTTTCGCCGGTGCGGGGCGCGCGCATGCGGATGACGAAGGGGCTGTCGGGATAGGTGGATGGGTCGGCATCGCGCCACGGGCTCTGGAACACGGCATAAGAGCCACGCGCCTCTGCCTCGGCACGGAAGGCGGCGATTTCCTCTTGGGTGGAAAAGCATTTGTAGGCGGTGCCACGGGCGAGCATCTGATGCGCCACCTCGGCATGGCGGTCGCGGCGTTCGAACTGGCTGATGACATCGCCGTCCCAGTCAAGGCCGAGCCATGTCAGCCCGCGCAGGATGGCGGCGGTCGCCTCAGGGGTCGAACGTTCGCGGTCGGTATCCTCGATCCGCAGCAGGAACTTGCCGCCACGGCCGCGTGCATAGAGCCAGTTGAACAGCGCCGTCCGCCCGCCGCCGATATGCAGATAACCGGTGGGCGAGGGGGCAAAGCGGGTGACGATCTGTTTTTCAGGGCCGGGCATGTGGGGGCTTTCGCATTAACCTTTGGGAAACCATGTCCGCGATAGGCTGAAGGCAGGGTCCGGGCAGCTTTTAGGCAATCACGGGGGGCGTGGCAAGGTGGCGACGTGGGAAGCGTCTGGCGACGAGGCGGTGGAACCGCCGTGGCGGGGTATCGTCCTGGCCCCGCTGACCGCATTGCAGGAGCGGCGCGGCACGCTGTTTCCCTTTGTGCCGATCTTTGTGGCGGTCGGGATCGGGCTGTGGTTCGCCCTGCCGTTTGAGCCGGGAATGGCGTTTTATGGCAGCATGGCCTTGGTGCTGGCCGTTCTGATTGCGGCTGGGGCGGTTCGGGCCAGAACTGGCCAATCCTCTTGTCGTGGCTTTGAGCTGCGTGGTTGCGGGGGTGTTGTCGAGCGGGCTGCGGGCGCATCTGGTTGAGGCGCCGATGCTGGCCTTTCCCTATTATGGCCCGGTGCAGGGCCGGATCATCGACATCGACCGGTCGCAATCCGATGCGTTGAGGTTGACGCTGGATCAGGTGGTGCTGTCCAATCTGGCGGGGGATGAGACGCCGGTGATCGTGCGGGTGTCGTTGCACGGTCCGCCGCCGGATGTGCCCTATGAGCCGGGTCAGGTCGTGCTGACCACGGCGCGGCTGGCAGCACCTGAAAGCGCGGCTGAGCCGGGTGGGTTCGACTTTCGCCGCATGGCCTATTTCAATCAACTGGGTGCAGTGGGCTATACCGCCAGCCCGGTGGTTCTGTGGCAACCGCCGGCGGGTGGGGCTGAGGTTATCAACCGGCTGCGCAATCGTCTGTCGCTGGCGATCCAGACGGCGGTGCCGGGGGATTTGGGGGCCTTCGCCTCTGGCGTGATGACGGGGGACCGGGCGAATATCTCGGCGGCGGTGATAACGGATCTGCGGGTGTCGTCGCTGGCGCATCTGCTGGCGATTTCGGGGATGAACATGGCGTTCATCACCACCTTTGTCTTCGGAATAGTGCGCTATGGCGTGGCGCTGATCCCGCCGCTGGCATTGCGGGTGAACAGCAAGAAGATCGCGGCGGTGGCGGCCTTTGGCATCGCGCTGTTCTACCTGCTGTTGTCGGGGGCCAATGTGGCGACGACGCGGGCGTTTCTGATGGTGTCGGTGATGTTGTTTGCGGTGCTGCTGGACCGCCGTGCGCTCAGCTTTCGGTCGGTGGCGTTGTCGGCACTGGTGTTGTTGATGGCGCAGCCGGAAAGCCTGACTGCGCCGGGGTTTCAGCTGTCCTTTGCGGCGACGATCGCGTTGATCGCGGGGTTCGGGCCGACACAGCGGTGGTTGACGGCGCGGGTTCCGGGCTGGACGCATGGGCCGCTGATGCTGCTGGCGACTTCCGTTTTGGCCGGGGTGGCCACGGCGCCATTTGCGGCGGCGACGTTCAACCGGTTCACCGACTATGGGCTGATGGCCAACCTGCTGACCGTCCCGGTGATGAGCTTGCTGATGGGGGCAGGGGCGGTGGCGGCGCTGTTGGCGCCGTTTGGGCTGGCCTGGCCCGCGCTGTGGGTGATGGATATGTCGTCGCGGTGGATCCTGTTCATCGCGCATTGGATCGCCGGGTTGGATGGCGCGGTGACGGCCATTCCCTCGCCGGGGCCGTTTGTGATGCCTCTGGTTGCGCTTGGTGCGTTGTGGGTGGTGCTGTGGACGGGGCGCGGGCGGTTGGCGGGCGTGGTGCCGGTGCTGGTGGGTTTGGTCCTGTGGGGGATGGTGGAGCGTCCGGCGCTGCTCATCAGTTCGGACGGGGTGTTGGTGGGGCTGTTGGGGGCCGAGGGGCGGGCGCTGTCCTCGGCTAAGGGCGCGGGATTTGCGGCGCAAAGCTGGCTGGCGGATGATGGCGATTTGGCGCTGCCGGAAGAGGCGGCGCTGCGGGTGGGGTTCACCGGGGCCAAGGCCGCGCGGGCGTTTCAGATTGGCGGTGTCAGGGGAGAGGTTCTGTCGGGCAAGGGCGCTGTAGCTGAGGTGCCGTCAGCCTGCGCCCGGGCTGAAATCGTGGTGGTGCCGACAGCGCTGGGTAAGGTAGCGCCGGTGGATGGATGTTTCATCGTGGACCGAACCTTGCTGGACCGGACCGGGGCGATGGCACTGCAGCCAGAGGCGGGCGGATTGCGGGTAATCCCGGTTCGCAGCGCACCGCGCATCTGGTTGGGCGGGCGCCCAACCACGGAGGAATTCCTTCTGGCCTTGCCGCAGGCAGATCAGTAGCTGCGGATCAGGCCCGACGAGTTTGCCCTGTACCTTGACCATGTGGTCGGGAAAAACCCGGGTTTCATAGGCTGGGTTGGCTGCCTCTAGCGCGATCATGCTGCCACGTCGGCGGAAGCGTTTCAGCGTCGCCTCGGCATCCTCGACCAAGGCCACGACAATATCGCCATTTTCGGCGGATTGCTGTTCGCGGATCACCACGATGTCGCCATCGTTGATCCCGGCCTCAATCATGCTGTCGCCTTTGACCTCTAGCGCGTAATGCGAGCCGCGGCCCGACATCAGCGAACCCGGCACCGCGACATGATGCGAGACATGGGAAATCGCCTCAATCGGCACACCTGCGGCGATGCGGCCCATCATCGGGATGTCGAGGGCGTCGACCGGTTCGACATCATAGGCGGCGGCGGGGCGTTTCGGGGCGGGCTCTGGCTTCGACCCGGTGATGACCTTGGGCTGGAAGCCGGGCCTTTCCATCGCTTCGGGCAGCTTCAGAATCTCCAAAGCGCGGGCGCGGTGGGCGAGGCGGCGGATGAAGCCACGCTCTTCCAGTGCCGTTATCAGGCGGTGGATGCCGGATTTGGATTTCAGGTCCAGCGCGTCTTTCATTTCGTCGAAAGAGGGGGGGACGCCGTCCACCTCCACCCTTTGGCGGATGAAGTCTAGCAATTCCAATTGCTTGCGCGTCAGCATCCCGTCACCCCATTGCAACCAACTCAACCCCCACGGTCAAGTGTTATCACAATGTTCTGCCCGTGTTCCCTGTTTGTGTCAAGGGGTTAGATCAGATCGGCAGATAGGGCACGATGTCGCCGATGGCGCGCGGGCCATCACTGACGGGCCGGATCAGCAGGGCATTGGCCTCCGACAGGATCGACAGCAGGGCGGAATCCTGACGGTCGAACGGGGTGACTTGGGGCTGACCATCGAGGTCGGTCAAACGCGCGCGCATGTAGTGGGCGCGGGGGCCGTTTGCGTCAATGGCGGCGCCGAGGCGGGCGAGGCGGGGGCGGGGTGCGGCGTCCGGGCGGCCTTGCAGCGCGCGGACCATGGGCAGCAGGAAGAGGTGGCCGCAGACGATGGCCGAGACCGGGTTGCCGGGTAGGCCAAGCACGGGGGTGCCGTTCAGGCGGCCTGCCATCAGGGGCTTGCCGGGGCGCATGGCGATCTTCCAGAATGACCGCTCCAGCCCCATGTCGGCTGTCACTTTGGCGACCAGATCGTGATCGCCAACCGAGGCACCACCGATGGTGACGATCAGATCGGCGTCAAGTGCCATGGTCAGCACCGTCCGCAGGTCGGCTTCGGTATCGCGGGCGATTGGCAGGAAGCGGGCAATGCCGCCCTCAGCCTCGATCAGCGCGGCGAGGGCGAAGGTGTTGGAGGCGATGATCTGGTCGGGTGAGGGGGCCTCACCGGGCATCACCAGCTCATCCCCGGTCGCGATCAGGGCGACGATCGGGCGGCGGGTCACGGTGACCTGCGGGATATTCATCGCGGCAAGCAGGGCGAGGTCGTTGGCCGACAGGCGGCGCGGCGGCAGGGCGTCACCGTCGCGGAAATCCTGACCGGCGGGGCGGATGTGGGTGGCGATGTCGGCATTGGGCTTGACGGTGATCCGGTTGCCGTCGCGGGTGACATCTTCCTGAATGATGACGCGGTTGGCCCCTTGGGGGACAGGGGCGCCGGTGAAGATGCGGACGGCTTGACCGGGGGCGACGGCGCCGTCAAAGGCATGACCGGCACCAGCCTCGGCTATGACATCAAAGCTGTCGCCGGGTTTCGGATCGCCCTGCACGGCATAGCCGTCCATGGCAGAGGCGGCGAAGGGGGGCTGGTCGCGGCGGGCCACAGCGGGGCCGGGCATCATGCGGCCAAAGGCGTGGCGCAGTGGTATGGTTTCGGTGGGCAGCGCCGGGGCGAGGGCCAGGCATTGGGCAAGCGCCTCTTCAACCGAAATCATCACTTCACCTCATAAAGCCCGGATTTTCCACCATCTTTCAGCAGCAGCCTGATCCCGTCAATCTGCATGCTCTTCTGAACCGCCTTCAGCATGTCATAGACCGTCAGGCAGGCGACCGAGACGGCGGTCAGCGCCTCCATCTCAACCCCGGTCACGCCAGAGGTCTTGACGGTGGCGGTGACGCGTACCCCCGGCAAGTCAGGATCGGCGGTCAAGTCAAGCGCCACGCGGGTCAGCGGCAGCGGGTGGCACAGCGGGATCAGATCCGACGTGCGTTTGGCGGCCATGATCCCGGCGAGACGGGCAACACCCAGAACATCGCCCTTTTTGGCGCGGCCTTCGGTGATCTGGGCCAGAGTTTCGGGCGTCATGCGGATCACACCCTCAGCCACGGCCAAACGGTGCGTCACGGCTTTGTCGGACACATCGACCATATGGGCATGGCCCTGATCGTCGAAATGGGTAAGGCCCGTCATACGCCCCCCTGCGAGGTCAGCGGTTTGGCGAGGATGGCGCGGGTGGCGGCGGCGACGTCTTGCTGGCGCATCAGGCTCTCGCCGATCAGGAAGCAGCGGGCACCGTAGCGGGCAAGTTCGGCCAGATCCTCAGGCGTGTGCAGGCCACTTTCGGACACGATGAGTTTGCCTTCGGGCACATGGCGGGCCAGTTGGCGGGTGGTGTCGAGCGTGACCTCAAACGAGTGCAGATTGCGGTTGTTGATGCCGATGAGGGGCGATTTCAGCAGGGTGGCACGGTCAAGTTCGGCGCGGTCATGGACCTCTATCAGCACATCCATACCGTAATGGGTGGCGGCGGCCTCTAGCTCGGCGGCTTGGGTGTCGGAGACCGAGGCCATGATTATCAGGATGCAATCGGCATGCAGCGCGCGGGCTTCGGCCACCTGATAGGTGTCGTAGAGGAAATCCTTGCGCAGGCAGGGCAGTTTGGTGGCGCTGTGCGCGGCGGTCAGGAATTCGTCGGCGCCCTGAAATGACGGGGTGTCGGTCAGAACCGACAGGCAGGTGGCGCCGCCCTCTTCATAGGCGCGGGCGAGGGCTGGCGGGTCGAAATCCGGGCGGATCAGGCCGCGTGACGGGCTGGCCTTCTTGATTTCGGCGATCAGGCCATAGCCGGTGATCGCGGCCTCGGACAGAGCCTTGGCAAAGCCGCGCGGTGCCGGGGCGGCCGTGGCCGCCTCTTCGACACGTGCGATGGGCCGGGCCGCTTTGCGGGCGGCCACTTCGTCGAGTTTGTAGGTTTTGATGCGGTCAAGGATGGTGCTCATGGCGCAGACCTAGCCAAAAGAAAACGGGAAGGGAAGAGAGCGGATACGAAATGATCGTGGGTAGAGTGGCCGCCTTGGGGAAAGGTAGGATGGGCCATCCGGCCCATCATGGTCACGTCTGCGAGCCACCGACCGTCAAACCGCCGATCATCAGTGTCGGTTGACCGACACCCACTGGCACCCATTGGCCATTCTTGCCGCAGTTGCCGATGCCGGGGTCGAGTTGCAGGTCGTTGCCGATGGCGCGGATCTGCTTCAGCGCGGTGGCGCCGTCGCCGATCAGGGTTGCGCCTTTGACGGCCTCACCCACGACGCCGTTGCGGACGCGGTAGGCCTCGGTGCAGGAAAACACGAATTTGCCGTTGGTGATGTCGACCTGACCGCCGCCGAAGCCTACGGCATAGATGCCGTCTTTCAGCGACGCCACGATGCTCTTGGGGTCTTCCTTCCCGGGCAACATATAGGTGTTGGTCATCCGTGGCATCGGGATATGGGCGTAGCTTTCGCGCCGGCCGTTGCCGGTCGGGGCGACGCCCATCAGGCGGGCATTCTGGCGGTCTTGCATGAACCCCACCAGAACCCCGTCCTCAATCAGCACGTTCTTGGCCGAGGGCGTGCCCTCATCATCGACCGAGATAGAGCCGCGGCGGTCGGGGATGGTGCCGTCGTCGAGCACCGTCACCCCGGGGGCGGCGATCCGTTGGCCCATCAGCCCGGCAAAGGCTGAGGTTTGTTTGCGGTTGAAGTCACCCTCAAGCCCGTGGCCGATCGCCTCATGCAGCAGGATGCCCGGCCAGCCGGGGCCGAGGACCACATCCATCATGCCCGCAGGGGCAGGGACGGCGTCGAGGTTTACCAAAGCGATCCGCAACGCCTCACGGATCTGGGCCTGCCAGAAGGCGGGTTCCAGCAGGCGGGCGAGGCCGTGGCGACCGCCGCCACCTGCGCTGCCCTGCTCACGGCGGCCATTCTGTTCGACGATGACCGAGACGTTCAGCCGAGCCATCGGGCGGATGTCGGACAGGCGCAGGCCTTCGGGGCGCAGGATTTCAACCTCTTGCAGCCCGGCGCCAATCGCCGCCGATACCTGAATGACGCGCGGGTCCAACGCGCGGGCGTAGGCGTCGAGTTCTTTCAGGATGTCGATCTTGCCAGCGAAACTCGCGTCGGCCATCGGGTCGGCGTCGGTATAGAGTTTGATATTGGTGCCCTTGGGGCTGGGGGCCATCGTGCCGCCACCCTCGCCCACGGCGATGCGGGCGGTTTGCGCCGCGCGTTTCAGGGCCTGTTCGGAAATTTCGGTCGAATGGGCATAGCCTGCCACCTCACCGCGAATGGCGCGCAGACCAAAACCTTCAGAGGCGTCGTAACTGGCGTTCTTGATGCGGCCGTCGTCGAGCACAATGGACTCGGACCGTTTCCGTTCCAGAAACAGTTCACCATCATCCGCGCCATGAGTTGCCTCGCGCAGGGTGGTCAGGGCAGCCGCTTCGTCGAGGTAGGTTTCGAACGGGCGGAAGGGGGCGTCGGTCATGGGCGAGCCTTTCGGGATCAATGGGTGTCACTGGACACCTTGGGTCCTGCCAAAGCTAGGGTGCTGCGGGCGGCGTCGCAAGGCGGAGCGGGGGTTGAGAGCGACGAAAACGCCGATGAAGCCGCGAAACTGCGGGGGACGCGGCATCTTGTCGTGCAGTTTCTCTTGTCGCGACGCGGCTAATATGGTTTCACGGGCAGCAGAAACAAGGGATTCTGCCGAAGACTTTGGCAGAGCCGCAAAGGTGGCATAAAAGCCGCCCTCTGAACGGGAATTGAACATGCGTCTTCTGACCCCTCTTCATGGTCTTGCAACTTTCGGGCTGACTGCCTTGCTGGGCGGATCGGCGATGGCTGATGGCCTGGCGCAGGTCGGCGCGCCGGTCAACGGTGCGATGGGCTTTCAGCCTCCGTCAAGCTCTTCAGCGGTTGAGGCACAGTGGCTGGACCACATGCTGCTGATTATCATCACGGTCATCACGGCGTTTGTTTGCCTGTTGCTGCTCTATGTGATGTTCCGGTTCAACGCCAAGCGGAACCCGGTTCCCGCCAAGTTCACCCATAATTCGCCGCTGGAAGTGGCATGGACGCTGATCCCGATCGTCATTCTGGTGTTCATCGGTTCGTTCTCGCTGCCCGCGCTGTTCTTCCAGCAGGAAATTCCGGTGGCCGATATGGTCGTCAAGGTGACTGGCAACCAGTGGTACTGGAGCTATGAATATCCCGACGCAGCCGATCCGGCCAACCCGGTGAAGTTCGACGCCATTCTGCTGGAAAAGAGCCAGTTGGCTGCTGCTGGCTACAAGGACAGCGACTATTTGCTGGCCACCGACAACGCGATGGTGATCCCGGTCGACAAGACTATTGTTGTTCAGGTCACCGGCTCTGACGTGATGCACGCTTGGGCCGTACCGGCCTTTGCCGTGATGCATTCGGCGGTTCCGGGGCGTCTGGGCGAGTTGTGGTTCAAGGCTGACAAGGAAGGCATCTACTTTGGCCAGTGCACGACACTGTGTGGTCAGGGCCATGCCTATATGCCGATCGTCGTGAAAGTCGTGAGCCAAGCCGCGTATGACGCATGGTACGCTCAGGCCAAGACCGGGAATGTGACGCTGGCCTCTAACTGAGGCGGCGAAACTGAGGGACGGAATGGAAGGCCCCCATTCGGGGGCTTTCGCTTTACGGAAAGTGGATTCAATGGCCAATACCCCGTCAATTCAAGATCTGGCTGTCGAGCCGGGCTTTGGCGATTATGTGCAGCTGCTGAAGCCGCGTGTGATGTCGCTGGTGGTGTTCACCGCCATGGTCGGCATGCTGGTGGCGCCGGTGCATCTGTACCCGGTGGCGGCGTTTTCGACCGTGCTGTTTATTGCCTTGGGGGCAGGGGCCTCGGGTGCGCTGAACATGTGGTGGGACGCCGATATCGACGCGATCATGCACCGCACCAAAAGCCGACCGATCCCGTCGGGCCGCATCCAGCCGGGTGAGGCTTTGGGGCTGGGGCTGGCGCTGTCGGGGATTTCGGTGGTGATGCTGTGGCTGGCGACGAACGCCTTGGCCGCCGGGTTGCTGGCCTTTACCATCTTCTTTTACGCCGTCGTCTATTCGATGTGGCTGAAACGCTCGACCCCGCAGAACATCGTGATCGGTGGGGCGGCGGGGGCCTTCCCGCCCATGGTGGGTTGGGTTGCGGCCACGGGCTCTGTCTCGTTGGAAGCCCTGTTGATGTTCGCGCTGATCTTCATGTGGACGCCGCCGCACTTCTGGGCCTTGGCGCTGTTCATGAAGGCAGACTACTCTGACGCGGGCGTGCCGATGCTGACTGTGACACATGGTCGTAGGGTCACGCGGGCGCATATCTTGATATATACGGTGCTGCTGGTGCCCTTTGCCATGGCACTTGGCTGGACCTCGATTGGCGGGCCGGTCTACATCGCCATCGCGGCTGTGCTGAACCTGTGGTTCCTTGTCGGGGCCGTGCGGATCATCCGCCGTGACGAGATGCAGGCCGAGGCGGACAAATATGCCGTGGAAAAGGCATTCTTCCGCTTCTCACTCGCCTATCTGTTCCTGCATTTCGGCGCGTTGCTGATTGAGGCCGCGCTGCACTCTTATGGCTACGGAGCGCTATGATGACTTTCAAGCCCGACCATGAAATCTACCGCCGCCGCTTTTCCCGCAATCTGGGCGTGGGGCTGGCGTTGGGGGCCTTTGTGTTGCTGACCTTCTTCCTGACGATGGAAAAGGTGACGCACGGCAACCCGATGAATGCGATACAGGGCAAGCCCTATGTCGCCGTGCCGGATGGCTCAAATTGACCCCGCAGCAAAGAACCGCCGGAACTTTGGCCGGGATCGCCGTGGTGATGGTCGGACTGTCGTTCGCGGCGGTGCCGTTCTATTCGTGGTTTTGCCGGACGACCGGCTTTGGCGGCACGACCTCGGTTTCCGAAGTGGCACCTGCGACCTACCTCGAAAAGATGGTGAAGGTGCGGTTCGACGCCTCCAAGGACGCCGACATGCCGTGGGAGTTCCGGGCTGAACAGGTTTCGATGGATCTGCACATCGGCGAGACGGGGCTGGCCTTCTTTGAGGCGACGAACCCGACCGACCGGGTGGTCGCAGGTCAGGCGAGCTATAATGTGTCGCCCGATTCCGCGGGCGGATATTTCACCAAGATCGAGTGTTTCTGCTTTACCGAACAGGTTCTGCAGCCGCATGAGACGGTGCAAATGCCGGTGACGTTCTATGTTGATCCGGGGATTGTGGACGATCGGGACGGCAAGTATGTCCATGAAATCACGCTATCCTACACTTTCCACGAAATCCCGTTGCCGAAGACGCAGGCGGCTCTTGCCCCTCCTGCGGCAAACCCCGTAAACTGAGCCAAAGAAGACACGAGGGAAGCCTGACATGGCCCATGCCAAGAACCACGACTACCATATTCTGCCACCGTCTATCTGGCCGTTCTTCGGCGCATTCTCTGCCTTCGTGATGTTGGGGGGCATGGTGATCTGGATGAATGGTCACGGCGCCACCGTCCGCGGTACGCCGTGGTTTGGCATCATCGGGCTGCTGGGTGTGCTTTACACCATGTATGCTTGGTGGTCGAACGTGGTCCATGAGGCCAACACCGGCGATCATACCCCGGTTGTCCGCATCGGCCTGCGCTATGGCTTCATCATGTTCATCATGTCCGAAGTGATGTTCTTTGCCGCTTGGTTCTGGACCTTCTTCAAGCATCGCATGTACCCGATGGCGCCGATCAGCGACGCGCAAGGCAATTTTGTCTGGCCGATCTCACCCTTGAAAGACGGCGTCTGGCCGCCTGCCGGGATTGAGCTGTTCGACCCGTGGCACCTGCCGATCATCAACACGCTGATTCTGCTGTGCTCGGGCGCTGCTGCTACCTGGGCCCACCACGCACTGGTCCATGAGAACAACAACCGGGATGCGATGAAGCAGGGTCTGACCCTCGCGATCTTGCTGGGTGTGATGTTCACCGGGTTCCAGGCCTATGAATATGCCCATGCCGGGTTCGGCTTTGCTGGCAACATCTATGGCGCGTCGTTCTTCATGGCGACGGGTTTCCACGGTGTGCACGTCATCATCGGGTCGATCTTCCTGCTGATCTGCCTGATCCGGACTTATAATGGCGACTTCACCCCTGAGCAGCACGTCGGATTTGAGGCCGCTGCTTGGTACTGGCACTTCGTTGATGTGGTCTGGCTGTTCCTGTTTGCCGCCGTCTACGTCTGGGGTGCTGGCTGATATCGGCGGGGGGATTTCAGATCCCCCCGAACCCTCTGGGGATATTTGAGAAGTGAAGATGGGGGCTTTGCGGCCCCTTTTCCTTTGGAGAGGCACGATGCGGCGATTGATTGCACCACTGTTGTTCGGGCTGATCGGGGCGGCCATTCTGTTCGGGCTTGGCGTCTGGCAGTTGCAGCGGCTGGCGTGGAAAGAGGCGATGCTGTCCGAGATTACCGCGATGATGGTGGACGCGCCCGTGCCTTTGCCCGCCACCGTGGACGCCGAGCATGACCGTTACCGCAACGTCATGGTAAGCGGGCGTTTTACCGGTGAGGCGGTGTTCAAGCTGGACAGCCTGAAGGATAGCGGGCCCGGCAAGCGGATCATCAGCGCGTTTGAGATGTCGGATGGGCGGCGGATTCTGGTCGACCGCGGCATCTGGCTGGACGGGACTGAGGCCACGCCGCTTGTCGCCCATGCGGCCGAAGTCGTGGGAAATCTGGACTGGCCGCGCGAAACCGACAGTTTCACCCCGCCGCCCGATTCCAAGACCGGGCTGTGGTTCGCCCGCGATGTTCCGGCGATGGCGGCGGCGCTGAAGACGGAACCGACACTTATTGTCGCGCGTGAGCCGACGGGTGACGGGATCACACCGATGGCGGTGGATACCTCCACTATACCCAATAACCATTGGCAATATGCGGTGACCTGGTTTTTGCTGACGGCGGCTTGGTTGGGGATGACAGGGCTGCTGCTGTGGCGTATCAGGCGGCGCGGCGAGGAAAGGTAAGTTGATGCGGTATATCTCGACACGGGGGGCGGCACCGGTGCTGTCCTTTTCGGAAGCGATGATGACGGGTTTGGCGCGGGATGGCGGGCTTTATGTGCCTGAAACCGTGCCGGTGCTGACCAAGGGCGAGATCGCCGCGATGGCTGGTCTGTCCTATGAAGAGATCGCGTTCCGGGTGATGCGGCCGTTTCTGGGCGACACCTTTGGCGATGAAGAGTTTCGCGGCCTGATCGCCAAGGCCTATGCCGGGTTTGGCCATGCCGCCCGCGCGCCCTTGGTGCAGTTGGGGCCGAACCATTTCCTGCTGGAACTGTTCCACGGGCCAACCTTGGCCTTCAAGGACTTTGCCATGCAGTTGATCGGGCAGATGATGCAGGCGGCCTTGGCCAAATCGGGGCAGCGGATTACCATCGTGGGCGCGACCTCGGGCGATACCGGGTCGGCGGCGATGGAGGCGTTCCGGGGGCTGAAGAATGTCGATCTGTTCATCCTGTACCCGCATGGCCGGGTGTCTGAGGTGCAGCGGCGGCAGATGACCACGCCGTCAGAGGCCAATGTCCATGCGATTGCGATGGACGGCGATTTTGACGATTGTCAGGCCCGCGTGAAGGACATGTTCAACGATCTGGCCTTCCGCGATGAGGTGCGGCTGGCCGGGGTGAACAGCATCAACTGGGCGCGGGTTCTGGCGCAGGTGGTCTATTACTTCAGTTCGGCGGTGTCCTTGGGTGCGCCGCATCGGCCCGTCAGTTTCACGGTGCCCACCGGGAATTTCGGCGACATTTTCGCGGGCTATATTGCCCGCAAGATGGGGCTTGCCGATTGAACAACTGGTGATTGCGACCAACCAGAATGACATTCTGGACCGGGCGATGAAGTCGGGCGCCTATGTGATGGACGGGGTCAAACCCTCTATCAGCCCGTCGATGGACATTCAGGTCAGCTCTAACTTTGAGCGGGTGTTGTTTGATGCCTATGGCCGCGATGGCAAGGCGACGGCGGCGCTGATGGGTGAGTTGAAGGCAGGCGGGTTCAGCATCAGTCAGGGTGCGTTGCAGATGCTGCGAGAGACCTTTGCCTCTGGCCGTTGTTCGGAAGATGAGACCCGGGCGACGATTGCGGCGATGTTCGCGGCGACGGGTGAGGTGCTGTGCCCGCATTCCGCCGTCGGGGTAAAAGTGGCTGCTGACCATCTGGGGACCACGCCGATGATCACGCTCGCCACCGCCCATCCGGCCAAGTTTCCCGACGCGGTTGAGGCTGCGATGGGTGTCCGTCCGGCCTTGCCGCCGCGTATGGGTGACCTCTTTGACCGCAAGGAGCGCGTGACAAGGCAGCCCAATGACCTTAAGTCTTTGCAAGCCCTTGTGCGTGAGAGGGCCATTTCGTCTGAAAGGACCGCCCTTTGACCACCCAACTTACGACGCTGCCCAACGGGTTGCGGATTGTGACCGAGAATATGCCGGGGCTGAAAAGTGCCTCGGCGGGCGTTTGGGTCATGGCAGGCGGGCGGCATGAGCGGGCCGAACAGAACGGCATCGCGCATTTTCTGGAGCATATGGCCTTCAAGGGCACCAAGCGGCGCACCGCCTTGCAGATTGCTGAGGAAATTGAGGATGTTGGCGGCTATATCAACGCCTATACCAGCCGCGAGATGACGGCCTATTACGCGCGGGTGCTGGAGGCTGACGTGGCCCTCGCCCTCGACGTGATTGGCGATATCGTGCTGAACCCGGCCTTCGACACGAAGGAGATAGAGGTTGAGCGGCATGTGATCTTGCAGGAGATCGGGCAGGCCTTGGACACGCCCGATGACATCGTGTTCGACTGGTTGCAGGAAGTGTCCTACCCCGATCAGGCCTTTGGCCGGACGATTCTGGGGCCGGAAGAGCGGGTGTCGAGTTTCACCCGCGCCGACTTGCAGGGCTTTGTGAAGGAAAACTACGGGCCAGAGCAGATGATCCTCGCCGCTGCCGGGGCGGTGGACCATGACGCCGTTGTCAGACAGGCTGAGGCGATGTTCGGCCATCTGAAGGCGCGCAAGCAGACGGCGTTCCAACCCGCCATCTTCAAAGGGACTGAGCGGCGGGAAGTGAAGGATCTGGAGCAGGTTCATTTCGCGATGGCCTTTGACGCGCCGGGCTATCGCCACCCGGATGTCTATGTCGCGCAGGTCTATGCGATGACGATGGGCGGCGGCATGTCCTCACGGCTGTTCCAGAAGATCCGCGAAGAGCGGGGCCTGTGCTATTCGATCTTCGCCCAATCCGGTGCCTATGAGGATGCCGGGCAGATCACCCTCTATGCCGGGACCAGTGCCGAAGAGATTGGTGATCTGACACAGTTGACCATCGATGAGTTGAAGCGGGCCTCGGATGACATGTCTGATGCCGAGGTGGCGCGGGCGCGGTCGCAGATCAAGGCGGGGATGTTGATGGGGCTGGAAAGCCCGTCGTCCCGCGCCGAACGCATCGCACGGCTGCTGGCGATCTATGGCCGGGTGCCGGATGTCGAAGAAGCGGTTCAGCGGATCGACGCGGTGGGCACGGCGGATGTGCGGCGCTATGCCGGGGGACTGACAGAAAGCGGGGCGGCCTTGGCCCTGTACGGACCAGTTGAAAGGGCACCGAGCCTGGACGACATAAGGGCCAGGCTGCGGGCCTGATGTTAGGGTTACGCAGCAAGCCCAAGATCGAAATCGCCACGCATGACGTTGCGACTGCCTGCGCATCAGGACTACCGCGCATGGGCCCATCTGCGTGACATATCCGAAGACCACCTGATGCAATGGGAGCCGGTGCGGGCGCCGGATCACCTGACCCGCAAGGCCTTTACCAACCGGGTCTATTGGGCGTCGCGGGCCGAAGTGCAGGGCACTGCCTTGCCGCTGTTGTTGATCCGCCGTGACGACAGGCAGATTCTCGGGGCGATCACGCTGGATAATATCCGACGCGGGCCGGTGCAGGCGGGAACGCTTGGGCTACTGGATTGGCGCCCCCCATGCCCGGCAAGGTTACATGCGTGAGGCGATACAGGCTGTCGTCCACTATGCCTTTCATATCATGGACCTGTCCCGGATCGAGGCCGCCTGCCTGCCGGAAAATGCCGCCTCTCGCGGTGTATTGGAGAAATGCGGCTTCAAATATGAGGGCGTCGCGCAAAGCTATCTGCAGATCAATGGGCGGTGGCGCAACCATGTCCTCTATGCCAATCTGCGCCATGATCGGCGCGGACGCACTGACGCTGGCTGAGCCATCGGGGGCAAGCGCAGAAAAACGGCGTTCGGGCTGCGGAAACCTCACTACATGGCAATTGTTCTCTGGTGAAAACGGGCGGATTGGGTCATTCTGCGCCATGACCGGCGCGGGGACCCGCGTTCGGCTGAGCGCCCGCACTGTACGGCGGGCTGGGAGCCAATGTGGCGAAGATCAAGATACTGCTGTTGCGCGGCGTGAACGTTTCGGGGGCCAACCGGCTGCCGATGGCCGAGTTTCGCGAGATGCTGGCTGAGTTCGGGTTGCAGAATGTCGACACCCATATCCAGAGCGGCAATGCCGTGTTCCACGATCCGGGGATAGAGGGGCTGGCTGACAAGATCGGCTCTGCCATGTTGCTGCGGTTCGGCTTCAAGCCGGCGCTGTTCATCATGGATCTGGCGGTCTACCGCGCCATTCTGGCGGCCAATCCCTACAAGGCGGCTGGGGCTGCAGATGGCACTAAGGTGCATATCATGTTCCTCGCCCAGCCTGCGACCGGGACGGATATTGCCGGACTGCGGGCGACGGCTACGGCCGGGGAAGAAGTGACGCTGACCGACAAGGCGCTGTATATCCACACCCCCAACGGGTTCGGAACATCGGTGCTGGTTGAGAAACTGCCGCGCTTTGTCACGGTTTCCCAAACCGGGCGCAACCAGCGGTCTGCTGAGTCCATTCTGGCCCTGGCGGACGCGCTACCCGCGATCTGAGCGTGCTGGGATGCGGTGGCTGTCTGGCCTGATCCTGCTGCTGGTGCCCGTTGCGGGCCTGGCAGAAGGGCGCATCCCGTCCAACTGCATCGCGCTGTCCGGGGTCACGCCCTCGGTCGTGCGGGTGGGCTATACCGCCCCGGAGACTGTCACGATCCGCTACCTGCAGCATGCGGAGTTTGCGATCGCGACAGGCGGCCTGCTGGCCGTGACGGACTACACCGGAGAGATTGGCAATCCGGCGGTGGTTCCTGACCTGGTCACGATGAACAACGCCCATGACACCCATTACACCGACAGTCCCGATCCGCGTATCCCGCTGGTGCTGCGTGGCTGGGGGGCGCCGGGCAAGCCTGCGGCCATTGATCTCGACCTTGGGGCGATGCGGGTTCGCAATGTGACCACCGACCTGCGTGGGCCATTTGGTGAGGGGGCGCGCAAGGACGGCAATTCGATCTTCATCTTTGAGGCGGCGGGCCTGTGTATCGGTCATCTGAGCCATTTGCATCAGATCCCGACGGATGCCCAATATGCAGCGATCGGGCGGTTGGACGTGGTGATGGTGCCGGTGGATGGGGCCTATACGATGGATGTGGCCGATATGGCCGATGTCGTGCGCCGCCTGCACGCCCGCGTCGTGCTGCCGATGCATTGGTTCACGCCCGAGGGTTTGGCGCGGTTTCTGGTGCAGCTGAACGCTGATTTCACCATTTCGGTTCCCGAGAGTGCTGAGGTCGTCGTTTCACGCGGAACGCTGCCAGAGCGGCCCGAAGTGGTGGTGCTGCAACCTGCGCTGTTTCCCTGAGGGTGCCATTGGCAGGGGGGATTTCAGTAGGCTGGGAATGGCGTTAGGTTGGGGCCAGAGGTGACCCATGTTGAATCCGGCCAGTCCTGAATTCCTGAACAATCTTGAAAACGCGCTGCCCGCGGGGACGTTGCGTGCGCCAGAACCGCGCTATCTTGAAGAGCCGCGCGGTCGGTGGCGGGGGATTGCGGGGGCGGTGGCCTGCCCGGCGACGGTGGACGAGGCGGCGGCGGTGGTTCGGGCCTGTGCGGCGGCGAGGGTCGGGATTGTGCCTTGGGGCGGCGGGACCGGGTTGGTCGGTGGCCAGATCATGGCAGACGGGCCGTCGCCACTGATCCTGTCGCTGGAGCGGATGAACCGGGTGCGGGCGGTGTTTCCTGAGGAAAACGTGATGCTGGCTGAGGCGGGTGTCATTCTGGCCGACGTTCATGCGGCGGCTGAGGCGGTGGACCGGGTGTTTCCCTTGACCTTGGCGTCGCAGGGCTCTTGTCGGATTGGCGGCAACCTGTCGTCCAATGCGGGTGGGGTGAATGTGCTGCGCTATGGCAATGCGCGCGATCTGTGTCTGGGGCTAGAGGCGGTTTTGCCGGACGGGTCGATCTGGCACGGGCTTAAGCGATTGCGCAAGGACAACACCGGCTATGATCTGCGCGGGTTGTTGATCGGGGCAGAGGGGACGCTGGGGGTGATCACGGCGGCGGCGCTGCGGCTCTACCCACGTCCGGCGGTTGAGGGGGCGGCGCTGTTGGTGGTGCGCGATCCGGCGGCGGCGCTGCGTCTGTTGGCCTTGGCGGGGGAGCAGGTCGGCGCCTCTGTCTCGGCGTTTGAGTTGATTTCTGGTGTCGGTCTGGCGTTTCTGGCCGAGACGATGCCGCAGTTGCGCCAGCCCTTCGCCGAGCCGCCGGAATGGATGGTGCTGGTCGATCTGGGCATGTCAGCCGGGCAAGACCCACAGGCCGCGTTGGAACGGCTGTTTGAGGCGGGGCTGGCTGAGGGTCTGGTCAGTGATGGCATCGTGGCACAATCTGCGGCGCAAAGGACTGCGTTCTGGGACGTGCGGGAGACGATCCCGCTGGCGAACCGTGCCATTGGGGCAATATCCTCACATGACATATCGTTGCCATTGGGTGAGGTTGCGGGCTTCATTGACCGCGCGGGACCGTCGTTGGCGCGGTTGGGCGACTGGCGGATCAATTGCTTTGGTCATCTGGGTGACGGCAATCTGCACTACAATGTCTTTCCTCCGAAGGGGCATAAATCCCTGAGTTCAAAGCCTTACGCGAGGATATTAAGACTTTGGTTCACGATATGGTTGCCGATCTGGGTGGTTCAGTCAGTGCCGAGCATGGCATCGGGCGGTTGAAGGTCGATGATTTGCAGCGCTACGGCGACCCGGCCAAATTGGCGGCGATGCGGGCGATCAAGGCGGCGCTGGACCCGTTGGGCATCATGAACCCCGGCGCGGTTCTGCCGCAGGTCTGAAACGCCGCACGCCCTGCCGGTTAGACCGACAGGGCGCTGGGTGGGGTAGGTTTGGTCACGTGTTGCAAGCAGCGACCGTCCGGTTGGGTAGACCGGATGTCATAAGGTTTATGGCGATTCTGCTTACCAAAGTGTAAATATCAGACGGTCTTTCGAAATTTTGCTGCGTCAGAACCAGCGCCGCGCGGTCCAGCGCAGGGTCAGCCGCCCCGGTCCCTGTGCCGCCAGAATGAACAGGCCGCCAGCAATGGCCCAGTTCTTGACCATGATCGTCACTTGCCACGGGTCAGCGCGCAACTGCCAATGGAAATAGCTGGTGAACAGGCAATATAGCGCCATGACAAAGGCCCAGATTGCCACGCCGGGTCCGAAGATCAAGGCGAGCGCCGCGATCAGGTCAAAGGCGGCGATGGGCCAGACCATGACCTCTGGCAGACCGATGGAGGCGATCATCTGCGTGACGGGGGCAGGGTCAGTGACCTTCTGTACGGCCCCGCCCAGAAACAGAACGGCGATCAGGATGCGGCCCGTCAGGTTCAACAGGTCATTCATCGGTGAAGGCCCAAGCGGGACAAGACCCGGCGCTGTCGTTGTGCTGTATCAGGCACCGTCGAACTGGCAAAGGGCATAGACCTCCATCCCCATGGCTTCCAGCCGTTTGCGCCCGCCAAGCTCTGGCAGGTCCACCACAAAGGCGCAGCCGACGACCTGCGCGCCGAGCCGTTCGATCAGCTTGATGCCGGCCTCGGCAGTGCCGCCCGTGGCCAGAAGGTCATCGACCAGCAGGATCTTCTCACCCGGTTGCATGGCGTCGTCGTGCACCTCAACCACGGCCTCGCCGTATTCCAGCGTGTAGGCTTGGCTGATGGTCTGGCCGGGCAGTTTGCCCTTCTTGCGGATCGGGACAAAGCCGGTGGACAGCTGATGTGCCACGGCACCGCCGAGGATAAATCCCCGCGCCTCCAGCCCCGCAACCTTGTCGATCCGCAGGCCGGCATAGGGTTGCAGCAGTTGGTCGACACACATCCGAAACCCGCGCGGATCGGCGAATAGCGTGGTGACATCGCGGAACAGGATGCCCTCATGCGGGAAATCGACGATGGTGCGGATGTAGTCTTTGACGGTTTTCATCAGGGGTCCTCACATGAAGTCGGGTTTGGATACCATGAGCCAGAAGATGGCGACAAGGGCTGCGAAGGCGGGCCAGCCAAGGGCAAACCAGATGCGGTAGAGCCGCAGCGCCGCCACTGGGATCGGTCCTGCGGGCGGGGCGGCGCCGGCACAGGTCGCGGATGCGGCGTTGCAAATGGACCACCGGGGCCCAGCACAGGAAGGCTATGACGTATAGCCCGTAGGCGGCGAGCAGCCATGGCTCGGTCAGCGCGTAGCCCTGTAGGTGGACCAGCCACAGGCCTGTCAGGGGTTGGATCAAACCAGCCGGGGTGGTGAAGATCCAGTCGGCCAACACGACCCCCGCGGCAACTTGGGCGGCGTTCCCGGCCGTTCCGCGCTGCATCGCAAAGACCATCTGAAAGGCGGTGCCCATGCCCGTGCCGAACAGGACAGTGGAGGACAGGATATGCAGCCATTTGGCCGTCAGATACAGGGTCCATCAACGCTCCTCAACCAGTGCAAGATGGGTGAGGATCAGGGCAAGGATCGGCAGGTTCTTCAACAGCCCACCGAATGGGTCGAGCCAAAGCTCCGGTGCCAGCAGTGTCAGGGCTATGGTGTAGCTGCCGACGAGACCCAGCTGCAGCAGCGCCGTCGTCTTGGGGCGCCAGTTTCGCAGCAGGGCGAGGCCGAGGGCCAGATCCGCCAATCCGCCGATCCGGGCAAGGGCTGTGGGGGCGTTGACCTCTGGAAATGCCGTGGCCGGGAGGAGCAGGCCAAGCGCGGCTGAGGCGAGCCAGAGGATGGCTAGGGTCAATCGGATCAGCGGTTTGAGAAGGTAGAGCCGGGCCTGCCAAAGGTCTTGGGTTCCGGCGGGGCGGGCCATGGTGAACTGGCTGACCCCGCGGGCCGTTGGGGCGACGGTGGCCAGCATTCCGGCCTGCAACTGGGTGACGGCGGTGCTGGAGATCGGGCCGAGTTGCAGGGCATCACCGACCCTCCCGAGGCTTCGGGCGAGGGGGATCGGCAGGTGCAGCACGCGTTGCGGGGCCAGTCCAAGCCAGCGGCGGGTCAGTTGGGTCAGTTCGGCCAGGGTCACAATTTCTGGCCCGCCGACCTCAAGCGTCTGGGGCGGCGCAGTCAAATGGTGCAGGACGAGGGCGGCAAGGTCGGCCGCATGGATCGGATTGAAGGCTTGGGTTCCGTCGCCCACGATGGGGGTGACCAGCGGAAAGGCCGCAAAGGCGCGCAGGGCGGAAGAGCCGCCATAGGAAGTGTCGGCCAGCACCATGCCGGGGCGCAGGATGGTATGGCCATGAAACAGCGCCTCTGTCTGCCGACGGTGACGGGCGAAGGGCGTGTCTGTGTGGATGCCAATGGCCGAGATCAGCAGTGCCCGGCTGTCAGAAGGCAGGGCGGCGAGGGCGGCCTTGGGGGCGTGATGGTGGACGGCGGTCATCTGCGCCTCAGTCCCGGTCAACAGACCTGCGGCGTTGATGAGGTGGGTGTTCTGGAGGTGGGGTTGCCAAAACGCGGGGTCGTGGGTGGCGGGGTTGGTCAGATCGGCTTTCAGCGTCTCAAACCCCATGGTGGCCAGCCTGTCGGGGCGGCGGGCTTGGGCCAGAACCTCATGCCCCTGATCGCGCAGGTGAAAGGCGATGTGACGGCCAATGAAACCGTCGGCACCAAGGATCAGAACCCTCACAACACCCGGCCTGCCACGGCGTCGAGTTTGGCCAGCAGGGCAGGGTCGCGGCGGTCTGGGGCGGTCATCAGCGCGTAGGTCAGGGCGCGGTCGCAGCCACAGGGGCAGGTGTCGGGGCGCTGAAGTATGGCGGGGAGGGCGGCGACAACCTGCCGGGCGTTGGCGGCGTTGGCGGTGAGGGTTGCGATGACCTGCGCCACGTCGACCGCGCCGTGATCGGGGTGCCAGCAGTCGTAGTCGGTGACCATGGCGATGGAGGCGTAGCAGATCTCAGCCTCGCGGGCGAGTTTCGCCTCAGGCATCCCGGTCATCCCGATCACATCGGCGCCCCACTGGCGGTAGAGGATGGACTCGGCCTGGGTGGAGAACTGCGGGCCCTCCATCGCGAGATAGGTCGCCGTGGGGTGCAGGGTCAGGCCCTTGGCGGCTGCGGTGACGGCCTCACCCAGCCGGGCGCAGGTGGGGTGGGCGAGGGAGACGTGGGCGACGCAGCCCTGCGCCGAAGAAGCTCTTCTCGCGGGCGAAGGTGCGGTCGATGTATTGGGTGGTCAGCACGAAATCGCCGGGTTTGTAATCTTCCCGCAGGCGACCCCACCGCCGACACCGCGAGGATATCGGTCACCCCCAGCCGCTTCAGCGCGTCGATGTTGGCGCGGTAGGGGACGGAGCTGGGGGAGTGGACGTGACCCCGGCCGTGGCGCGGCAGGAAGGCCATCTCGGTCCCATTCAGCGTGCCGGTCAGGATCGCGTCCGAGGGGGCACCCCACGGGGTTTCGACGGTGATCCACTCGGGGTTTTGCAGGGCATCCAGCTGATACACCCCAGACCCGCCGATCACGCCGATTTTGGGTTGCATCTGAAGGCTCCTGTGCTGGTTCGGGTTGAGATTAGGGGAGGGCGGATGGGCTGTCCAGATCTGGACGCTTTTTGAAAGCGTTTTGTTTCAAGGGGTTGGGTTTTGGATTTTAACGATGTGGAAAGGTTTGCGTCCGAGCCCTAGCCCCGGTCGCGTTGGATGATGCCAGTGATGGCGGCGGCCCCGAGGGCGGTGACGACCCAGCCCACGACCTCAAGGACCATGGTGCCGATCCGGGCGGTCCAGCCGAGCCACGAGACGGTACTCGCCGACCACGCGCTGTCTTGCCCCATATCGACCAGCGGCACGAAGACGTCAAAGGCATAGGCGAGGCTGTAGAAGGTTTCATAATGCCGTGCAGTGGCCGAGTGGTCCCAGACCAGCGTCGGCGTGTCAGGGGCAAAGAGCATGGACCAGAACCAACCGGGCGAGGTGAGGATGACATCGGAATTGGGCACCATGGCCCCGGCGGTATAGGCCATGGCATAGAACAGGGCAGCGGGCAGCACACAGGCCAGCATGGCAACCAAGGCGTGCTGGGGCGCATAGCCATAGCGCACAACCCGGTACAACAGCCGGTCCCACAGCCAGTGCAGAAAGATCGCCCCATCCCACCATAGACTGCGAAAGGCGACATCTACATCGCCATTCGGGATGACCTTGATCGACGTGCGCGTCTCGACATTCAGCCGCTGTTCCCGCGCCACCAGAACCTTGCGCGCCTCACGGTCATGGCCCATCTCGGTCAGGACCTTGGCAAGCTGGGTGTAGGGTTGGGGGAAGAAGGTGCCGTTGTGGGTGTCCCCCTTGCGCAACCAAGCGAGCCGGGTTTTGGCGTCGGTGAAGGAGGCGCTGATCCGGTCATAGGTGAACCCGTCGAGGATACAGATCATCGGGCCAGCTTGCCGGATCATCCACCAGATCGCCGACGGTGGCACTGGCGAGGTAGACCTGCCCATGAACCTGTTTGACCCCGCGCCAGAAGAAGCCTTGCTTGACCACCATGCGCTGCGCGTTGACAGCGTCGCTCCCTTTGCCGTCAAATGAGGCCCTCTCGCAGTCAAGCTGCCCGGTGATCTGCGCGCCGTTCACTTCGACCGTGCCCGTGGCGGTGAGGGTGTCGGAGGAACAGGTTTGCCCCACGGTCACCCCTTGGGCGTTCAGGGCCGTGCCCCAAGTCTGCGGTCCGGTCTGGCCGTTGAGGATGGCACCGATGCAGGAAAACTGCCCGGCGATCTGTCGCGCCGTGTCACATCTGACCGTGCCCGTGGCGGTGAGGATAGCTGAGGAACAGACCTGCCCCCACCGTCACCCCCTGAGCGTTCAGGGCGCTTTCCCCAAGTCTGTGGTCCGGTCTGGCCGTTGAGATGCAGCACCGTCGCAGTCAAGCTGCCCGGTGATCTGCGCGCCGGCCACATCGACCGTGCCTGTGGCGGTGAGGTTGCGGAGGAACAGGTCCGCCCCAACCGTCACCCCTTGGGCGTTCAGGGCGTGTCCCCAAGTCTCGGTCCGGTCTGGCCGTTGAGGATGGCGCCGATGCAGGAAAGCTGCCCGGTGATCTGCGCGCCGGGGATCTCGATGGTCGCGGTGGCGGTGAGGCGGCTGAGGAGGACGGAGCCAGTGACGACCATGTCGTGGGGCGTAAAGGCCGGGCAGGTGGCTGTCGTCAAGGCTCAGGTGGCGCAGGTTTGCCTGCATCATTCGGGGTTTTTCGGCGAAGGTGCAGGCGTCGAGGGTGGTCATGCCGCGGGCGGTGGCGAAGTCGAGGTCGAGGGTGCCGGTGATGTAGGCGCCGTGGAGCCAGACGCCGCTGTCGGTCAGGTCGCAGGTTGGGGTGCCGCCGGTGATGAGGATGCGGAGGAGGTCGGCGCGGATGGTGGTTTCTGGGGTTGGGGTTTCGGGGCGGGTTTGGGAGAGGATGCAGGGGGTCGGCGTTCTGGCAGGCCTCGATCAGCCGCTTTTCGGGCGGGGTCAGGGGGTGGGCGGCCTCGAAATCGGCGATTGATTTGTAGTGTGGCATGGGGTCCCCTTGCGGCGGCAGGGTGGCCGGGAATTGAGGGGGTGGCAAGTGGGTTTGGACGGGGTGTTGGCGGCGGTGCGGGGGGCGTTTGAGGTGGTGGCGGAGGCGGCTCCGTTCTTGGTGGATTGGCCGGAGGGTGGGGGGCGAAGGGTGTTGGAGCCTGTGCGGTTGCCGGTGTGTCGGTGGTTGGAGGGGATGGCGGAGACTGGGGTGGTGGGGGCGATACGGGCGGCCTCTGGTGGGCTTCAGTGGCGGCAGACCTATGGGGCGGCGGATTTTGGGGCGGCGTTTCTGGAGGACTATGGGTGGAGTGAGTTTGTCGGGCTCAGGGGGCCGGTGGCGTCTGAGCGGATTGCTTGTGGGGTGTTGCTGCTCGGGCCGGGGGTGATTTATCCCGGCCCATGCCCATGCGGCGGAGGAGGTTTATCTGCCGATTTCGGGTGTGGCGGAGTGGCAGCGCGGGGAGGCGGCGTTTGCGCCAGTGCCGGTGGGGCAGGCGATCCATCACCCGCCGTTGGGTGCCGCATGCGATGCGGGTGGGGGCAGAGCCGCTGATGGCGCTCTACCTCTGGCGGGGTGGGGATTTGGCGGCGAAGTCGGTTATTTTGGGCGATCCAGCGGCATGACTTCGGTGACCACGGCGTAGTCTTTGTAGCCCAGCCGTGCCATCGGGCGAACTTTGGTCAGGTCAAAGGCGCCGTCGGTCAGGTATTCGTCGCGGATATGGACGCCGACGACGGTGCCGATCACCAGAAAATCGGTGCCGGAGGCGAGGGTGACGATCTGGTGCAGCTTACACTCCAGCGTGGCGGGGGACAGGGTCACGCGGGGGCAGTCGATGGTGGTGCATTCGGACTTCTCGATCCCGGCGGCGGTGAATTCGTCGGTGCCGCGGGGAAAGCGGGCGGAGGTCTGGTTCATCACATGCCAGAGCGGTTCGGACACGACGTTGGTGGCGAAAACGCCGGTTTCCTGAATGTTGCGCAGGGAGTCCTTGAGGTCTCCGGCAAAAATCACCTGGGGCGGGGTATAGGCGACGGCGTTGAAAAAGGAATAGGGGGCGAGGTTGTCGCCCATGGAACCGCGGGTCGAGATCCAGCCGATGGGGCGGGGGGCGACGATGGCGTTGAAGGGCGAATGCGGCAGGCCGTGGCCTTCGGAGGGGCGGTAGAACATGGGGGCTTTCTGGATCTGGCGCGCCGGGCGGGCGGTGAGAATTGGCTGCAAGGATGCGGGGGCGGCTGGTTGTGCAAGGGGGTGCGAACAGGTTTGATCCTGTCATGTTCGCATGTTACGCGCGTTCCGGAGTGATTCCGCAGGGCAAGTTCAGGGGCCGGGCCGCGTGTACAAGCTGGAAGAAGAGACCGAGGACGATTGGTGGGAAGTCGAGGCGCTGTATGACCTGTGCTTTTCGCCGGGGCGCACGGCGCTGTCGTCCTACCGTTTGCGCGACGGGGTGCCGACGGTGGCGGCGCTGTGTCTGATCCTGCGCGACGATGACAATGCCCTGGCCGCCGCGATCCGCTATTGGCCGGTCGAGGTGGGGGGCGAGGATGCGCTGCTGCTCGGCCCCGTCGCGGTTCACCCGACCCGGCAGAGTGAGGGGTTGGGGGCGCTGCTGATCAACGAAAGCCTCGGCGAGGCGCGGCGGTTGGGGTGGGAGCGGGTGCTGCTGGTCGGTGATGCGCCGTACTATCGCCGCTTTGGGTTTGTGCAGTTGGACGGCGTGGAAATGCCGCCGCCGACCGATCCGGCCCGGGTTCTGGGACTGGCGTTGAAAGCCGGGGCTTGGGACGGGGTCAAGGGCCGCGTGACCAAATCAACCGGCAACTGATGCTTGCAGTTTCGCCCGCATGGCCCATATTTGCGGGATGAGCAAACTTCCCGCCTTGATAGGCCCCGACCTTGATGTCGAACTTGCCGGACTGGCCCATGCTTACGGTCGGGCGAACGGGCCGTTGCTGCGGATCGTGAACAAGCTGGGCGGCGGGATCGAGGCGCAGCTTGCGCAAACTTCCGGATGGATTGCGGACCGAGTTGGAGCGGGTGGTGCAGGCGGCGCTGTTGCGCGCGCATGGGATCGCGGCGGTCGGGCGGCATGCGCCGGATCTCGGGCCGCGCGGGGCCACCTTTGCAGCGATGGCGACCGGGGCGGCAGGTGGTGCCGGCGGGTTGGCCGGATCGCTGGTGGAATTGCCGGTGACGATCACGGTGATCTTGCACGCGATCCGGCGCGAGGCGGAGGCGGCGGGCTATGATCCGGACCGCGAGGCGATCCGGCTGGCCTGTCTGGAGGTGTTTGCTCGGCGGGCTCTCCCCTGCGCGGCGATGACGGGGTGAACACGGCCTTTCTGTCGGCACGGATGACGGTGGCGGGCGGCACGATCCAGCGGGTGTTGGCGGTGGTGGTGCCGCGGCTGACCATGGTGCTGGGCGAAAAGCTGGCCTTGCAGGCGGTGCCGGTGTTGGGGGCGGTGACCGGGGCCGCGCTGAACGCGATGTTCCTGAACTATTACCGCGAAGTGGCGCGCATCCGGTTTCGTCTGATGCGGCTGTCAGAGGTTCATGGCGCCGAAGCGGTGCTGAGCGGCTTTGCCGTGGCACAGGCCAAGCCCGCCCTCTCGGCCCGCTAACAGATGCGGGCGGCCGTCCGGGCGATGATCGCGGCCATCGCGCCTTTGGACGCGCGGGAGGTTGCGGATCAGGCAAGGGCGCTGGGTTGGATCGACAGCGGAGCGGAGCTTTACCGCCGTGCCAAACCGGCTGTGCCGCGGGTGCATCTGGTCAGCTACTTTCTGTTGATGGACGGTTCCCATGTCCTGCTGGTTGATCACATCAACGCCGGGTTGTGGTTGCCGACGGGCGGGCATGTTGAGCCAGAGGAAGACCCTGCCGATACGGTACGCCGGGAATGTGTGGAGGAGTTGGGCTGTCCTGCAGTGCTACTGTCAGACCAACCGCTGTTCGTGACCCTGACCGAGACCGTGGGCGCTACCGCTGGGCATACCGATGTGTCCCTGTGGTTCGCGCTGCGGGGGGATCGGACGGCGGATTATGCCTATGACCAGAGCGAATTTCGCCGGGTGCAATGGTTCACCCGCGATGACGTGCCGTTTGAACGGAGCGATCCTGAATTGGCGCGGTTCCTGACCAAGACGCGCCGGGTCCTGTGACATTGGGCAACCGCGATAGGCCCGTCAGATGCTTTGTCGCGACAGCCAGTCCATCAGTGCCGGGCGGGCGGTCTCGGCCCCATCGGCGCGGGCCTTGTCGATGACGTCGCGGGCCTCGGACAGGTCGACCTGGCGCAGCAGCGCCTTGACCGGGCCGACGGAGGCGGGGCGCATCGACAGGCGGCGCAGGCCGATGGCGGCGAGGGCAAGCGCCTCGATCGGGCGGCCGGCATCCTCGCCGCAGAACGACAGTTTGGTGTCGAAGCGGCGCGCAGCGGGCGACGATATGTTCCAGGAAGCCCAGGAACGACAGGTTCAGCGAGTCATAGCGTTTGCGGACCCGTTCATTCTCGCGGTCGGCGGCGAAGAAGAACTGTTTCAGGTCATTGCCGCCGATCGAAATGAAATCGGTCAGCTGAAAGAACGCATCGGGGGCATAGGCGAGGCTGGGGGTTTCCAGCATCGCGCCGATTTCGATGCTTCTCGGGCACGGTATGGCCCAAGGACCGTTCGCGGTGCAATCTCGCGCAGCACATGGCTGCGGGCCATCTGAAACTCGCCGAATTCGGAGACGAACGGGAACATCACCGACAGCGGGCGGCCATTGGCGGCGCGCAACAGCGCCTGCAACTGCATCCGCAGCACGCCGGGCTTGTCCAGGCCCACCCGGATCGCCCGCCAGCCCATCGCGGGGTTGGGTTCATCATTGGGTTTCATATAGGGCAGCACCTTGTCCGACCCGATGTCGAGGGTGCGGAAGGCGACGGGGCGGCCCTTGGCGGCGTCCATCACGCGGGCGTAAAGTGACGCCAGTTCGGCGCGTTGTGGCATCTTGTTGCGGATCAGGAACTGCAATTCGGTGCGAAACAGGCCGACCCCTTCGGCGCCCGAGCCGACCAGCGAGGGCAGGTCGGCCATCAGACCGGCATTCATGTACAGTTCGACCGTCACGCCATCCTTGGTGGTCGGCGGGCAGGTCGCGCAGGGCGGCATAGCGCTTCTGCGCCTCGTGCCTGCATGGCGATCTTGTCGCGGAAACTGCGGGCGACGGTTTCCTCGGGGCGCAGGTGGACGATGCCCTGATCGCCATCGACCAGAATGGCATCGCCGTTCAGCGCCTCGGTCGTGATGCCCTTGGCGTGGATGACCAGCGGGATGGCGAGCGCGCGGGCGACGATGGCGGCATGGGAGCCGACAGAGCCTTCTTCCAGCACGACGCCTTTCAGCTTGCGGCCATATTCCAGCAGTTCGGCCGGGCCGATGTTGCGGGCCACCAGCACCGGGTTTTCCGGCATTTCGGCCCCGGTGTCGCGGCCCTGACCGGTCAGGATGCGCAGCAGGCGGTTGGACAGGTCGTCAAGGTCATGCAGGCGTTCGCGCAGATAGGCGTCGGGCACCTGTTCCAGACGCGCGCGGGCGGTGCCCTGTTCCTTTTCCACCGCAGCCTCGGCCGACAGGCCGCGCTGGATGTCCTCCTCCATCCGGCGCAGCCAGCCGCGCGAATGGGCGAACATGCGGTAGGCCTCCAGCACGGCCTTCTGGTCCTTGTCGAGGCTTTCGGCCGCCAACAGGTCATCGACGGACACGCGCAATTCGCCCACGGCGGCGCGGATGCGGTCAATCTCGGTCAGCGGGTCGTCGGCGACGGGGTTGGTGACGACGACGCGGGGTTCGTGCAGCCAGACCCGGCCCTCGGCGGCGCCCTCTTGCCCGGTGGAGCCGCGAAACAGGACGGGCTGTTTGTGCAGCGCCCCCATGCCGTTGCCGTCGCCGGCAAAGGCGCCGAGTTCGGTCATTTCGGCCAGCACCATGGCGACGACTTCGATGGCGTCCATCTCTTCGTCGGCGAAGGTGCGGGCGGCTTTGGATTGCACGACCAGCACGCCCAGCTTTTCGCCGACCCGCTGGATCGGCACGCCGAGGAAGGAGGAGAAAATCTCCTCGCCGGTTTCGGGCATGAAGCGGAAGCCCTTTTCACCCGGGCGCATTGGCGGTGTTGACCGGGGTCAGCGGTGCGGGCGACGCGGCCCACCAGCCCCTCGCCCAGTTTCATGCGGGTCTTGTGGACGGCGGATTTGTTCAGCCCCTCGGTCGCGCACAGTTCCAGCGTTTCGGGGTCGCGGAACAGGTAGATCGAGCAGACCTCGGTCTGCATGCTGTCGGCGATCAGATGGGTGATGCGGTCCAGCCGGTCCTGGCCCTTGCCGGAGTGGCCAGCACATCGCGCAAACGGCGCAAGAGTTTTCGGCTGTCGCTTTCGGTGCGTTCCAAGATGACCATCCCTTTGTGCGCGTTTAGACCACAAGACTTTGCAAAAGGGAACCGGGCGTGCGGGGTCGGGCGGCAGAAGCGGAGGGTTTCCCGTCGGCGGGCTGCGGGCGGCAGAATTTGTGTCGATAAGTTGGGCAGATGTGACGTAACGCGGGGTGGGCTGGGCTGCGGTTTGGAGGCTTGGCAGAGCATTGTTGGTTGACGTGGGGGCGGTCCCATCTAGGATCGTGGGAGTGGAACAGATATGGGGTCGCGCCATGCGTCGGGTTTTTGGGGTGCTGACGATGGTCATGGCGGTCTCAGCGACTGCTGAGGGTCTTCACGCTGAGGGTCAAGCTGGGTGGCGGGCGGGCACTGGGCTTGACCTGTTGGTTGAGGTTGGGGGCTCTGACTATGGCACGGCTGTGCCGAACGCCGGGGCTATCACCCCGCAGGGCACCCGGGCCATTACATCGGGGATTCGTTCCGGGATCAGGGCGTGTCAGCGGGCGCGTGACCCGCAGCTCAACGTCGATTGTCTGGCCTATGAATTCTGGCTGACGGCGCAGATCTTGCCAAATACGGGCGACTATGGCGAGGCGCGGGCGGCTTTGCTGGATGCGGCGGACAAGTTGCAGGCCTTGGCAGAGCGGAACGCGGCAAAAGACCGGCCCCGCGTTGGGATGATCCTTGCCGGGCGGGCCAGTCAGCGGGAAATCACCCCGGTCGCCAACCCGGCCCGGGTCGCGGCTGCGGCGGCCGCGATCGTGGACGAAACGACCTTGGTTTTGTTGCGTTCAGCTAGCGGATCATCGGCACGGCGCACGGCGTTTGAACAGGTGGCGGCGGTGGTCGGCAGCAGCAAGGTGCTGTTGCGCGCGTCCTAAGGGCACGCGCAACAGGCCGAGTTGCGTGAATTAGGCTTTGTCCAACTCAAACGCGTCGTGCAGGGCCTGCACGGCCAGTTCCATGTACTTGCGGTCGATCAGGACCGAGATCTTGATTTCCGAGGTGGCGATGACCTTGATGTTCACATTCTCTGCGCGCGAGCGAGGAGAACATCTTGGCGGCAACCCCGGCATGGGACCGCATCCCGATGCCGACGACCGACACCTTGGCGACATCGGTGTCGACGACAAGGGTGGAATAGGCGAACAGACCGGCCTTGCGCGGCATCCTCGATGGCCTTTTGCGCGCGCAGCACCTGATTGGTCGGGCAGGAGAAGGTCATGTCGGTATAGGCCTGCTTGTCGCCGGGGGTTGTCCAGTTCCGAGATGTTCTGCACGATCATGTCGACATTCACCCCGGCGTCGGCCAGCGGGCCAAAGATGGCGGCGGCGATGCCGGGGCGATCCTCGACCTTGACCAGGGTCATTTTCGCTTCGTCGCGGCTATGGGCGACGCCAGAGACAACTTTCAATTCCATGATTTCATCCTCGTCGCAGACCAGGGTTCCAGAAGTTTCGTCGGTATCCTCAAACGAGGACAGCACGCGCAGCCGCACCTTGTAGCGCATCGCCAGTTCGACCGAGCGGGTTTGCAGGACCTTGGCACCGAGCGAGGCCAGTTCCAGCATTTCCTCATAGGCGATCTTGTCGAGCTTGCGGGCCTTGGAGGTGATGCGCGGGTCGGTGGTGTAGACGCCGTCCACATCGGTGTAGATGTCGCAGCGTTCCGCGCCAAAGGCGGCGGCAAAGGCGACGGCGGTGGTGTCGGACCCGCCACGGCCAAGGGTGGTGATGCGGCCTTCGGCGCTGACGCCCTGAAAGCCTGCGACCACGGCGACCTTGAAGCCTTCGGCGAATTTGGCGTCGATATTGTCGCGCGGGATCGAGATGAAGCGGGCGGCGGAATGGGCGGAGGTGGTGTTGATCGGCACCTGCCAGCCCTGCCACGACCGGGCGGGCACATCCATTTCCTGCAGGCGCAGCGCCATCAGACCAGCGGTGACATTCTCACCCGAAGAGACGATCGCGTCATATTCGCGGGCGTCATAGAGTTTGGAGGTGCCCTCGACCCAGCCGACCAGCTCATTGGTCTTGCCCGACATGGCCGAGACGATGACGATGACGTCATAGCCGCGTGCGACCTCTGCCTGCACCTTCTTGGCGGCGTTTTCGATGCGGGAAAGATCCGCCACCGAAGTGCCGCCGAATTTCATCACCAGAACTGGCATGGAAACGTCCTTCGCCCTGCCGCTATTTTGGCCGCTTCTTATGCAGAAGCGGGGGCGGTGGCAAGCGGTGGTCAGGTGCATCAGCCCCTGTATGAATTTTCTGTGACATCGCGCTGTGGTTTGATCCAGAACAACTTTGCCGAACCGGGACGCGCCTACACTTGGCCTGTAGAACCAACAGGAGGCAGCCATGACCGAGCATGCCCAGACCCCGCAAGACCTTGCCCAAGAATTGCTGACGCGGATGACCGCGCTGCAGGGTGCAAATTGACCGGCAGGCGCAAGAGACGATGGCCGGTTGGGCCCCGCGCATCCACCGGCCGGAGTTTATGGCCTCGGCGGCCAATCTGGCGGACTGGCTGGCGCTGCGGCGCAGTGATCTGACGGGGATGCAGGCGCCGTTGGCGCGGTTGGGTCTGTCGAGCCTTGGGCGGTTGGATGCCCATGTTGGCGCCTCTTTGCAGGCGGTGACGGCGGCGTTGTCGGTGATCGCGGGGCAGCCCGCCGTGGCGTTCCCGCCGGAGGGGGTGTTTGAGGCTGGCGGCAAGGTCATTCTGGCGCGCCGCGATGCGATGTTTGGCGCGCAAGATGCGGATGACCCGATGACCCGCGTCATGGTGACGTTGCCGACCGAGGCCGGCACCGATGGCGGCGCGTTGATTGAGGCATTGGTGCTGGCTGGTCTGGACTGTGTGCGGATCAACTGCGCCCATGACGGGCCAGAGGTCTGGCAAGGCATGATCAACGCGTTGAAGGTGATGGAGCAGCGGACCGGGCGGCATTTCCCGGTGACGATGGACCTTGGCGGGCCGAAATTCCGGGTGACAGCGATTGCGGCTGACAAGAAGTCCGGCGGGCGCAAGCGTCTGTTTGAGGCGGGGGACCGCTTTGCCTTGGTCAAGGATCTGAAGGACGCGCCGAAGCACGTCTTTGCCGCCACCCTAAGCCATGAGGCGTTGGTGGACGCGCTGGTGCCCGATGCCGTGGTGTCGATTGATGACGGCAAGATCTGGGCGCGGGTTGAAAAGGTGCACGGCGGCTGTGCCGAGTTGGTGGTGACGCGGACGCTTGAGGGCGGCGGCAAGATCAAGCCGGAGAAAGGCGTCAATCTGCCGGGCTCTAACCTGCGGGTGGCGGCGCTGACTGCGGAGGATTATGTGGCGCTCGATTTCGTGACGGGTCATGCCAATGTCGTGTCGTTCTCTTTCGTGCAGACGCGGCAGGATGTGATTTCGCTGATCGCGGCGATGCAAGAGCGGTTGGCGCCGGGTGCCACGATGCCCGGCATTGTGCTGAAGATCGAAACGCCGCTGGGATTGCACAACCTGCCGGAACTGCTGGTTGAGGCGGGCGGGACGGTGCCGGTGGGCGTGATGATCGCGCGGGGGGATCTGGCGGTGGAGATCGGCTTTGACCGGCTGTCGGAAATCCAAGAGGAAATCCTGTGGCTGTGTGAGGCGGCTCAGGTGCCGGTGGTCTGGGCGACGCAGGTGCTGGAGGGGATGGTGCGCGACGGTCAGGCCAGCCGCGCCGAGGTGACGGACGCCGCGATGAGCCAGCGGGCGGAATGCGTGATGCTGAACAAAGGCCCGCATGTGGTTGAGGCGGTGAAGTTCCTGCGTGGGATCTTGACGCGGATGGACCGGCACCAGACCAAGAAATCCGCTCGGTCTGGGGCCGTTGGGGGTCTGGGCCTGAGGCAAAGTCAGGTGCGGCTGAGGGGATGGCGTTGGGCTTGGTCAGGTTGGGGATGCCCAGCCTGACCAAAAGGCGCATGGGTCGGGCCTAGATGCCCGAGGATTCGGTGCCATCGACGGACAGGTCTGTCTCTGACGCTTCACCCGCTTCGACGCCTTCGGTCTCGTCTGTGCCGGTAGCAAGGCATTCCCCATCCGTCGCGGAGGGCAATTGGCACAGGTGGTCGTGGGATCCGGCGGCTTTGGTGGAGTGGTTGCTATGCTCTGCCGCGCCGGAGGCGTCGTGACGTTCGGCATGGTTGCGGTCGCCAGAGTGATGGCTTTCGGAGGCGCTATTGTGGTCCCGTGCTACGGCTGCACCAGCCATCAGCGATACAGAGCCCGCAAGGAAGAGCGCCACGGTGGTCATTTTCACGATGTTTTGCATGGTCTTCATTCTCCAGAATCAGCATCGCCCAATGCGGTGCTGCATGGACCCATTGTGCCGATCCAGCGCGGTGAGGCTATTTGCCGGCAGGCCTAAACCGGCCGTCTGCAGCCCGGGTGCCAGAGCAATAGACCTGAGTTTTATGGGTGGCGCGCGCGACCTGACGCCGACGCCGTGCTTAACCATCAGAAATCATGTAGATTTCCTGAGTTGCGCTGATCGGTGAGGCGATTATGGGTGCAGGGCTGGTGCGCCATAGTTCGCCGCGACCGAATGGGCGAATGTAACCGCAGTTGCAGACGCCATCAGTCAGGCCGTCAAGGTATGAGCCATTTGGTATAGACGTGGACGTCGGTCCTGATCGCCTTATGCGTCGCGACTTCGGCGATCAGGGCAATACAACTGCGGTCAGAGCGCCCGCCAGCCGATGTCAGACCGGCAAAACCCCTCGGGCCAATCCAGCAGGTCGATCATCGCATAGGCGCGGTTGCGGGCGTCGGTCAGGCTGTCGCCGCGTGCGGTGATGTTGAGGACGCGGCCACCGTTGGCGGTGATCGAGGTTGTCGCGGAGTTTGGTGCCGGCGTGAAACACCATGTGGCGGCTGTCCTCGGGCATCCGGTCGAGCCCGTTGATGACTGAGCCCTTCTGATAGGCGGCCGGGGTAGCCGTTGGCGGCCATCACCACGGTCAGGGCGTGATCGTCGGCCCAGTTGACGCGGGCCGTGTCCAGCCGACCCTGCGGCGGTGGCGAGCAACAGGTCGAGCGCCTGCGCGCCAAGGCGCATCATCAGGACCTGGGTTTCGGGGTCGCCAAAGCGGGCGTTGTATTCGACGAGGCGGGCTTGGCCGTCCTTGATCATCAGGCCGGCATAGAGCACGCCCTGATAGGGCGTGCCGCGGCGGGCCATCTCGCGGATGGTGGGCAGGACGATTTCGTCCATCGCCTGTTGCGGCGATCGCGTCGGTCAGCACCGGGGCGGGGGAATAGGCGCCCATGCCGCCGGTGTTGGGGCCGGTATCGCCGTCGCCGACGCGCTTGTGGTCCTGGGCGGTGCCGATGGGCAGGGCGTTGGTGCCGTCGGTCAGGATGAAGAAGCTGGCCTCTTCGCCGGTCATGAACTCTTCGATCACCACCTCGGCCCCGCCGCGCCGAACTCGCCGCCGAACATGTCGTCGATGGCGTGCAGGGCTTCGGCCAGGGTCATGGCGACGACGACGCCTTTGCCGGCGGCGAGACCGTCGGCCTTGATCACGATGGGGGCGCCTTGTGGCGGTGACATAGGCGCGGGCGGGGGCGGCCTCGGTGAAGCGGGCGTAGGCGGCGGTGGGGGCGGCGCAGGCGTCGCAGATTTCCTTGGTGAAGGCTTTGGACGCCTCCAACCGCGCTGCGGCGGCCGAGGGGCCGAAGGTCAGGAGGCCGGCGGCGCGGGTGGCATCGGCGACCCCGGCGGCAAGCGGCGCCTCGGGGCCGATGATGACGAAATCGACGGCGTTTTCGGCGGCAAAGGCGACCACCGCCGCGCCGTCGAGGATGTCGAGGTCGGCGCATTCCGCCAGCGCCGCGATCCCGGCATTGCCGGGGGCCACGATCAGCCGGTCGCATTTGGGGTTCTGCTTGACCGCCCAGGCGAGGGCATGTTCGCGGCCACCGGAGCCGAGGATCAGGATGTTCATGGATGCCCCCAAATTGTGCGTATAGCGCGTCATAGGGGCGGGGGGCTGTTTTCGCAATGGGGCGATGGGCCCGTTGCTTTTTCGGCAAGCCGAAAATGCAACCTATGGCCCATCCTACCTGTGGAGAGGTCAGTTCTCGCAGGCGACTCCGTCGCCATCGCGGTCCAGTTTGTAGATGTCGCGACCGACTATATAGACCGGCCCCGAAACATAGGCCGGGCCGTTGCCATTGCCCCCGGCGCAATCGACATCCGAGGCGATGGGCACGCAGGCCCCGGAATAGTTGGGGTCGCAACCAGCCGCGTGGGCGCTGGCTGGCAGGATCAGAATCACGGCTGCGACGGCGAGGCGGGACATGGCGGCTTTCACGCTGGAGATTCGTTAACCTTTCATTAACTAAGGTTAACGGCGAAAGCGTGGCAAGGGGGGCGGCATGGGGCGCTGTGGCCCGTTGCACCTGTGCGGCGGCTGGGGCAAGATCAGGGCATGGAACTGTTTGAAGACGCCCCCGCCGCCAGCAATTCGCCCGAATACACCGTGTCCGAACTGTCCGGCGCGGTGAAAAAGGTGATCGAGGGTGAGTTTGGTCTGATCCGGGTGCGGGGCGAGGTGGGGCGGGTGTCGCGCCCGGCCTCGGGGCATTTGTATTTCGACCTGAAGGATGACCGCAACGTCATCGCGGCGATCAGCTGGAAGGGGCAGGTTGCGCGGATGCAGGTGCGGCCGGAAGAGGGGATGGAGGTGATCGCCACCGGGCGGATGACCACCTTTCCGGGGCAGTCGAAATATCAGCTGATTGTCGATGATGTGGCCCCTGCCGGTGCCGGTGCGCTGATGGCGATGCTGGAAAAGCGTCGGGCGGCACTGGCGGCGGAGGGGTTGTTTGATGCGGCGCGCAAGCAGGCGATCCCGTATCTGCCGCGGGTGATCGGGGTTGTCACCTCGCCCTCGGGCGCGGTGATCCGCGATATTTTGCACCGGCTGCGCGACCGGTTTCCGCGCCATGTGCTGATCTGGCCCGTCGCGGTGCAGGGGCAGGCCTGCGCGGCCGAGGTGGCGGCGGCGATCAAGGGGTTCAATGCGTTGCCGGCGGGCGGGCCGATTCCGCGGCCTGATCTGATCATCGTGGCGCGGGGTGGCGGCTCGCTTGGAGGATCTGTGGGGGTTCAACGAAGAGATTGTCGTCCGGGCGGCAGCTGCAGTCTGCGATTCCGCTGATCTCGGCGGTGGGGCATGAGACGGACACGACCCTGATCGACTATGCGTCGGACCTGCGCGCGCCGACCCCGACGGCGGCGGCGGAATTGGCGGTGCCGGTGCGGCTGGAGCTGCTGGCGACGGTGGACGGACAGGGCGCGCGGTTGAGCCGGGCGTTGGCGCAGGGTTTGGGGCTGCGCGGGCAGCGGCTGCGCGATCTGGCGCGGGCCTTGCCCCGGCTCGATGGGTTGCTGGCGGGACCGCTGCAGCGGTTTGACACCGGGGTGCAGCGGCTGGCCGGGGCGTTGGGGCTGGCGGTTGTCGCGCAAACGCGCGCGGTTTGAGGCGCAGGCGGCGCGGCACCGGCCCGAGGCGTTGCTGGCGATGTTTGCGCGGCGTGGCGATCGGCTGGCGGCGATGGGGCGCGAGCTGGACGGGCGGTTGGACCGGCGGGCCGACCGGCGCGAAGGCGGGGTTGGACAAATGGGCGTCGCGGCTTACGCCGTCGCTGGCGCGGTTGATTGGGGACGCCGGGCGCGCGATTCGGCAGGGACAGGAGCGATTGGCGGCGGCTGGACCTGCGGTTGAGAGGCGTTCCGGCCAAGCGGCTGGCCGAGCTTGTCGGCGCGGCTGGAGGCGTTGGACCGGACCCGCACGACGCTTGGCTATGCCGAGACGTTGAAGCGCGGCTATGCCGTGGTTTGGGGTGACGGTGCGGTTGTGAGCAGCAAGGGGGCCGCTGAAAAGGCCGCTGTGCTGGAGATTGAGTTTCACGATGGCCGCATGGTTCCGGGCGGGCGGGTGACGCGCAAGACCAAGGCAGGCGACGGGCCGGAACAGGGCAGCTTGTTCTAGGGTTTGTTCGAAAGTGGTGATTTTGGGCCGAGTTTGGCCGTCTGATTTGCCACGAAATGATTCGAAAAGTGCTATCAGGTGCCGACTTGCGGGCCGGGGCAATTCATCGGCTCGCTGGATTGGCCGACCTCTGACAGTAGGCTGGTGCCGCTGAGGAACTTGGCCACCAGACCCGTGCTGCCGAGATAGAAATGCCAGCAGTTGGGGTCGGGATTGCCTTCGTAGATGAAGCAGATCGCGCCGTTGTCTTCGTACCACTGGCCGTATTCGCAGTCTTGCCCGGTGAAGGCCCACATGACCTGATGGTTGGCCATGTAGTGTTCCGAACCCCAGACCTGACCGCTTTCAGCGTAGAGCAGGGTCTTGCCCCGCGAATAGGCGTCGAACTGGGCTGCGGATATGGGTGGGCCGAGGTTGGGGATGTTGGCCGTCGGCGGATCGGCGCGGGTGGCAAGCGGCAGGGTCGCTATCACGGCGGCGAGCAGGAATTGGCGCAAGGGGCTTTCCTTCATCATGCGGCGAGTTTTGCATTTTGGCGGGGGCATGGCCACTCAATCCTTTGCGAGCGGAGCGGTGGTATTCGAGGGGCGCGCTGCGCTTGCGGCAAGCAGTGGACGCATCCGGCGGCGCCAGAGCGAGGGGAACAGCGCGATCAGGCAGGCCAAGGGCAGCGGCCAGGGCAGGGTGGGCGCGTCGGGTGGCAGGCGCAGGGTTGGGTAGGGGCGCGACGGATTGGCGTGGTGGTCGGAATGGCGGGGCGCGTTCAGCATCAGCGCGGAAGAGAACCAGTGCGGCGTGTTCCATGAATGGGCCGTGCTGACCGGGGCGGGTTTGCCATCTGTGGTGGTGCGGGTCAGGCCGTAGTGCTGCACATAGTCGGACAGCAATATCTGAAAGCCCGCATGGCTGCCCATCGCCAGCCAGACAAGCGCCCCCCACGGGCCTGCGATGGCGGCGGCGAGCAGCAGGGCGGCAATCGCCCCACCGATGTAGATCACATAGGGGTGCAGGCCGGGTGCCTTGGCGCGCGTGCGCAGGGCGGTTTCGGCGCGGTAACCTGCTGCGGAAACTGCCGATCCAGGCGCGTGGCAGAAAGTGGTAGAACCCCTCACCCGCCGGGCGCTGTTGGGATCGTGCGGGCGAGGCGACAAAGCGGTGATGGACCAGACGGTGCGACGACGTGTGGTGGCCAAACAAGAGGGCGGTATAGACGGCCATGCCCAGCCAGAACAGCGGGCGGGGCGGTGGATCAGTTCATGGGCCGCCGGGTGGGCTGACCTGGCCGAACCACAGGCCCGCCGCCAGGAAGCAGGGCGATGCGGGCGGGCAGGCGGCAGGTCCGGAGGGCCCAGCGATGGCCCAGTCCAGAACGGGCAGCGCGGCCAGCGTGGCCGATGCGCCGAGCAGCGACGAGCAGGGCGTCGGCGGCGGGAAACTCGGCCTCGGCGGCATCGCCTGCCGCCAGGGGCAGCAACAGGTCCAGCGCAGGGCGGCGGGGTCATGTACAGCAGGGCAGCCAGGGCCAGAGGCCGCCCGACCGCAAGGCAGGCCGCCAGCACCGCGAGCGGGCTGGTGGCGGCGAGGGCGAAGAGGGCGACGGAGAGCGGGCGCATGGGCGATTTTAGCAGGGCTGCGGTGCGGACCAGCCCCCCTTGCCGGAGGGGTTTAAGGCAAATCCGGGGGGTTTGGGCCGAGTGGATGGGGGGCGGGGCTTTCCAACCGGGGACGGAATGGCTAGGTGGAGGGGAAAGTTTGGGGGTCTGATGTCGTTCTTTAAGAAGCTGCGCGACCGGATGTTCCGGTCATCCGACAAGATCAGGAAGGTCTGGATGCGCTGGTCAGCGAAGAGGCCCCCGGTTCGGGTCCGGCTGCGCCGTCATTGCTCGGGCCGGCTGTTGGGGCGCGACGAGACGCGGCGTGTGGTGGACGATGCGATGCTGGAGAGCCTGGAGGATGTGCTGATCCAGGCCGATATGGGTGTGGATACCGCCTTGCGGGTGACGGCGAACATTGCGGCGGGCTGGCGGGGCAAGCGGGTTTCGACGGATGAGCTGAAGGGCGCGCTGGCCGGCGAGGTGGCGCGGATCATGGAGGGCGTGGCGCGGCCGATGCCGTTTGTACCCCAGCAAGCCGCAGGTCGTGCTGGTGGTGGGGGTCAACGGATCGGGCAAGACCACGACGATTGGCAAGCTGGCCGTCGCAGTTCAAGGCGGCGGGCAAAACCGTTGTGATTGCCGCCGGGGATACGTTCCGGGCGGCGGCGGTGGAGCAGTTGCAGATCTGGGGCACGCGGGCCGGTGTGCCGGTGTTGACGGCGCCCGAGGGCAGTCGATCCCGCTTCGCTGGCCTTTGACGCGCTGACGCAGGCGCGGGCCGAGGGGGCGGATTTGCTGATGATCGACACAGCAGGGCGGTTGCAGAACCGCGCCGATCTGATGGAGGAACTGGCCAAGATCGTGCGGGTGCTGCGCAAGATGGACCCGACGGCGCCGCATAATACGCTGCTGGTGCTGGATGCGACGACAGGGCAGAACGCCTTGGCGCAGGTCGAGATTTTCCGCAAGATTGCCGATGTGTCGGGGTTGGTGATGACCAAGCTGGACGGTACGGCGCGGGGCGGCGTGCTGGTGGCGCTGGCCGACAAGTTCGGCCTGCCGATCCATGCGATTGGGGTGGGCGAGCAGATCGACGATCTGGCGCCGTTTGACCCGGAGGATTTTGCCAAAGCCTTGGTCGGTTCGGACGTTTGAGGTGAGCGCCAGCCTGCTTGCCCTTGTCGGGACGCCTGCCGGGCATCAGTTGGCGGTGGGGTTGGCGTTATTGGCGGCGGTTCTGCATGCGCTGTTTGGGGCATTGCAAAAGGGGCGGCACGATCCCTGGCTGTCGCGGGCGGCGATTGATGCGAGTTACGGGATGATCGCGGCACCGTTTGCGCTGTTCGTGGTGCCGTGGCCCGAGCCGTGGATGTGGCCGGTGTTTGCCGGGGCCTTTGTGATCCATTCGGCCTACAAGGTCGTGCAGGCGATGACCTATGACCGGGCACCCTACACGGTGGTTTATCCGGTGGTGCGCGGGACGGGGCCGTTTTTCACGGTGATCGGCGCGGGGCTGGTGTTTGGCGAGCATTTTGCGCCGTTGCAATGGGTCGGGCTGCTGATGCTGGTGGGCGGGATATTTGGGCTTGCGGCGTATAATCTGGCGCGGGTGCCGGTGGGGCAGACGCTGTGGCCGGCGATTGGGTTGGCGCTGGTCACGGGCGATGTTTGTGGCGGCCTATACCACCTATGACGCCTGGGGCATCGGGCGACGGCGGACCCGTTCACCTTTCTGGCGTGGTTTTTCATGATCGACGGGGTGTTCATTCCGGTGGTGACGTATCGGCGCTGGCGGGACATGGCCGTCGACCAGATGGCGCCTTTGCTGAGCAGGGGTGTATTTGGCGCGTTTGTCGCCTATTTCAGCTTTGGCGGCGTCATGCTGGCCACGCGGATTGACCGGGTGGGCGAGGCGGCGGCGCTGCGGGAAACCTCGACCGTGTTTGCGGCCTTGATCGGGTGGTGGGTGTTGGGCGAGAAGGTGGGGCCGGTGCAAGTGGCCCTGATGGCGGTGATCGCGGCGGGTGCCGTGGTGATGGAGAGTGCGGGATGAACGACGAAAACCTATGACACCCGGATGAAGGCGGCGCTGGAATACGGGCCGCTGCTGCGTTCATGGTGGGTACTGGCTGGTCAAGGACCGCGACTTTCACGTCGGCGGGCGTGACCTATTCCGGGTTCATCGCGATGACGGCGGTGTTCGTGCTGGTCTTTGCCGCCTCGATCCTGGCGCTGTGGCGGTTGACGGGCAAGATCAGCGGCCATGCAGATGTTCACGCTGGTGGTGGTGCTGTTCATGGGCGGGCTTGTCGGTCTGGTTCAACGACGAGCATTTCATCAAGATGAAGCCGACGATCATTTACGTGTTCTTTGCCGCGGCCCTGGGCGTCGGGTTGTTGCGCGGGCAAAGTCCTATCTGCGGCTGGTGATGGGTGAGGCGCTGCCGATGCAGACCGAGGGCTGGATGATCCTGACGCGGCGGATGGCGGTGTTCTTTGCCGCGACTGGCCGTGGCGAACGAGGTGGTGTGGCGGAATTTCAGCGACCGGCACCTGGGTGATGTTCAAGGTGGTCGGGCTGACGGTGGCGATGTTCGCTGTTCCTGCTGACGCAGGCGCGGCTGTCTGGAGCGCTATGGCATCGAGACGCCGACCGATAAGAGCTGACGCTTGCCATAACTTGGCCAGAATTTTCCGGCAGGCTGACCTTTGGGAAAATCTGGGGGTGTGGCATGCTGTGATGACATCATCGTGACGATGAAGCGGTTTGTCGGACTGTTCCGGCAGGGCACGACGCTGCCCTGGACGATCCTGCTGCCGCTGTTGGTGGTGGCGCTGGCCTGGCCGTTGTTGCAGGTCTGGCTGAACGACGAGCGGGCGACCTTCATGGTGGCCTTTGTGCTGGCGATGGCGTTGCGGCTGGCGCTGCGGTCGGACGGGACGATCCGCAAGATGCGCAGCCAGATCTCCAACCGCAGCACGGCCGTGATGGCGCTGGTCTTTGGCCCGGGGGTGATGGCGCTGTCTGATCTGGCTGGGCGAGCCGATCAGGTGCCAGCGGTTCCTGAGCCTGTATTTCCTTGTCATGGCGGGGCTGTACCTGCTGGACGTGATCGACGGGCGCCATGCGATGGTGCAGTATTTCCTGCCTGCCGACCGCAACCGGGGGGCGGATGCGCTGATGACGCGGGTGATGGCGATTTTCCAGATGGCGCTGCTGCTGCTGAATGAAACCATGATCGCGCAATCGTCGCTGACGGTGTGGCTGGTCTATTTCGGGCTGTTGCCGATGCTGTCGCACCGGGTGTTGCTGGCGCTGATGCGCACGGTGGATGAGGCCTATGCCGCGGGATATGGCCGGTCCTGATCCAGGCCGCGGAGGACACGCGGGCAACATTGACCTCAATCTTGCTTGTGCCCCGGTGGGATATTTCTGCCAATTTGTAAGGTGAAGAGCGTTGACCTTTCGCGGAATCGGGGGGGTAACGCTTGGCCGTGGCGCTTTGTAACCAGATTGCGGGCCACGTTAAATAATCCGCTAAAAGGGTCAGGGTCGATGCCCCGGAACCTTATGGTTGCGGGGCTTTTTGTTTGGAGGCTGACGGCGATGATGCGAACGATTGGAAAACGCGCACGAAACTGGTGCATGAGGGCAGCCGCCGCAGCCAGTATGGCGAGATGGCCGAGGCGATCTTCCTGACGCAGGGCTTTGTCTATCCCGATGCCGAGACTGCCGAGGCGCGGTTCATCAAGGCCGGCGAAGATGAGTTCATCTATGCCCGCTATGGCAACCCCACCACGCGGATGTTCGAAGAGCGGATTGCGGCGCTGGAGGGGACCGAGGATGCCTTTGCCACGGCCAGCGGCATGGCGGCGTGTCAGCGGTGCGCTGATGTCGATGCTGCGCGCCGGGCGATCATGTGGTGTCGGCGCGGGCGCTGTTCGGGTCGTGTCTGTATGTGCTGGAAGAGGTGCTGCAGCGCTACGGCGTGAAGGTGACGTTTGTCGACGGGGCCGATCTGGACGCAATGGCGGGCGGCGGTGACGCCGGGCACCAAGGCGGTGTTCTTTGAGAGCATGTCGAACCCGACGCTGGAACTGGTTGATATTCGCGGCGTGTCCGAGATTGCCCATGCGGCGGGCGCGCTGGTGATTGCCGACAACGTCTTTGCCACGCCGATCTTTTCGCGCGCGGTAGAGCAGGGGGCGGATGTGGTGGTCTATTCCACGACCAAGCATATCGACGGGCAGGGTCGGGCGCTGGGCGGGGTGGTCTGTGCCAGCCGGGAGTTTATCCGCAAGACGCTGGAGCCCTATATGAAGCACACCGGCGGCTCGATGAGCCCGTTCACGGCGTGGATCATGCTGAACGGCATGGCGACGCTGGACCTGCGGGTGCGGGCGATGGCGGCCTCGGCGCAGAAGATTGCCGAGGCGCTGGAGGGCATGGCCGCAGGTGCGGCGGGTGATCTATCCGGGGCTGGCCAGTCACATCCGCAGCATGAGCTGGCGATGGCGCAGATGGGCAATCGGCGGGCACGCTGGTGACGTTTGAGGTGGAGGGCGGCAAGGAGCGTCACTTCGACTTCTTCAACGCGCTGAAAATCGCCAAGATTTCCAACAACCTGGGTGATGCCAAGACCATTGTGACCCATCCCGCGACGACGACCCATCAGCGCCTGCCGCAAGAGCAGAAGGATACGTTGGGCATCACGCCGGGACTGGTCCGGCTGTCGGTCGGGTTGGAAGACACCGAGGATCTGATTGACGATCTGGCACAGGCGCTTGGGCGGAACTAGGCGCGAGCGGCGGAAATTCCGCACTGTGGTCTGATCCGATGTCGGGAATCTGACGTATATCATCGGTAAGGCTTGGGACAGCGAGGCAAATAGCCTATATTCCAGCTTTGCCACCGAGTTGAAACGTCGGACGGGGAGCACTGCCATGAACATTCATCAGCCGGACTTTGACCAAAAGCCGACGCGCGCTGAGGCGGAAGCCGCTTTGGCGATGCTGAAGCTTTGGGCGGACCGGGCAACCGAAGCTGATATCGTGGGGCTTGATCCTGCGGTCGGCCTGCTGGTGGGGCAGGGTTATCCGGTGATGAGCCGCGAATACCCGCAGGATTTTCAGGTGGATGACGCCTATAAGGACGGTCTGCCCGATCTGCAGAATGGTCCGGCCAGCCTGATCGTGGGCGCGCGGCAGACCATCCAGCATGTCGGCATCTCCAACTTCCGCCTGCCGATCCGCTATCACACGCGCGACAACGGCGATCTGACGCTGGAAACCTCTGTCACCGGGACCGTGTCTCTGGAGGCCGAGAAGAAGGGCATCAACATGAGCCGCATCATGCGGTCATTCTATGTCCATGCCGAGCGGGCGTTCAGCTTTCAGGTGATCGAACACGCGCTGGACGACTACAAGCGCGATCTGGGGTCGTTTGATGCGCGCATCCAGATGCGGTTTTCGTTTCCGGTGAAGGTGGGCAGTCCTGCGGTCTGGCCTGTCGGGCTGGCAGTATTACGACATCGCGCTGGAACTGGTCGACAAGGGCGGCGTGCGCAAGCGGATCGTGCATCTGGATTTCGTCTATTCCAGCACCTGCCCGTGCTCGCTGGAACTGTCCGAACATGCCCGGATGACGCGGGGGCAACTGGCGACGCCGCATTCGCAGCGCTCGGTCGCGCGGATTTCGGTCGAGGTGACGGGCGACAAATGCCTGTGGTTCGAGGATCTGATCGATCTGGCGCGCGAGGCGGTGCCGACCGAAACGCAGGTCATGGTCAAGCGTGAGGATGAGCAGGCCTTTGCCGAGTTGAACGCCGCCAACCCGATCTTTGTCGAGGATGCGGCGCGTCAGTTTCTGTGCGGCCCTGTTGGACGACCCGCGTATCCGCGATTTCCGGATTGTGGCCAGCCATCAGGAAAGCCTGCACAGCCATGACGCGGTGTCGGTGCTGACCGAGGGGCCGACCTTTGCGGCCGACAGTCTGGACCCGCGGCTGTTTGCCTCGCTCTATCACGTCGGCTAAGGCGGTTGATTTATTACGGGGCGGTGGGTTTCATAGCGACCCGCCGCCCCTTTGTCGTTTTCGCCTCTAGTCCCAGCAGCTGACCAGAACGGTCATACCGCGCGCCATCGGCTGAGGTCGTCTGGCGTGGCGGTGGCGGTGTTGGTGGCGGCTGTCGGGGCAGACGCCATTGGCCGTCAGGGTTGCTGGTCAGGGCCGCGGCAGAGGCGGCGAAGGCCACGCCGTCCGGCAGTTGCTTGTCGGTTGAGGTGTCGGTGGGCAGCAGCATCCCCAGAACCGAGCCTGAGGCGTCCAGAATCGGGCCGCCCGTATCACCCGGCAGGATGCGACAGGCTGAGGCGGGTGAGGTCGGGTTCGCCGTTCAGGCCCTGTGTCTCTTCGACAGTGCCGAGGGTCAGAACCGGGGCGGGCAGCTTATCCTTCATAGGAATAGCCCGACACCGAGATCGCGTGCCCAGACGCGCGCCCGGGTTCGTCGCAAAGCCGCGACGTCCTTTGGGGCCAGGGGGGTGTTGGGGGTCAGCAAGGCGATGCCGGTGGCGGGGTCGGTAAAGGTGACCGTCGCCTCGATGTCTGCGTTCCATGACGATCTTCGTGCAGCTTTGCACCGCCTCGAACGTGGTCAGGACCGTGCCCTGTCGTCGATGAAGAAGCCCGCTGCGCGACTGTTTCGGGCGGCGCACATCAAGCCCGGCCAGCAGGCCACGCTTGACGGCCTCGGACAGCGGCACCAGGCCGGGGTCCAGCGCCTGGTCGCCGAGGCGCGGAAGCTGGTCTGAACCGCCGGCAGGACGCGGGTCATCCGGTCGGCATCCGACAGGTTCCAGCTGATCAGATAGCCCTTGATATTAGCCGCTCTTAGACGGCGGCATAGGCCAGCGTCTCGATCTTGTCGTCGCGGCCGCGGATGGTGAAAGCTGGTCGTCATCAAGGCGCGCTCACCGGTCGGCGGCACGATTTCGAGGGTTTGCAGCACGTCATACAGCCCCTTCAGCCCAGCCTTGCCGCCGGGTTCCGAGATGAGCAGAACCTTGAGGCCAGAGTTCGCCTTGTTCGGCATAATGCACAAAAGGCGGTTCATAACGGTCAAACTGGATCAGCGCCATGGGCAGGGTAATCTCAATGCCCGATCTCGGTCTCGTTGACGGTTTCAAAGCCAAATTCGGCCTGATCGGATTGATAGGTCTGGATGAGGGCCGCGCGCTGTGTGGTCGACAGGACGCCGGTTTCTTCATAGCCATTGGCGTCCTGCCAAGCGGCGATGGAGGCGCGGGTGCCGCGTCCGAAGCTGCCATCAATGCCGCCATCGTAATAGCCGTACCACTTCAGCGCCACTTGCAGAAGCTGACGATCCTCGCCCGAAAGTGCGGCCTCACTGGCCCGTGCTTCGTCCAGCGTTTCCTCGGGTTCGAGCGACCGGTTCGGGCAGGGCTGCGGGCTCTGCCGGGGGCGGCTCCACGGCGGCGACGTCCGGCTCTGCCGGGGCGGTCGGGGTTGTGTCGATGCCCACGGGCCAGAATTTCTGGCCATAGCTGCGGCCATCGGACAGATAGCTGTCGGAGGGGATCAGGTTCTGACGCCGCAGGTCCAGCAGGCGGGCGGCGGCCTCATCCTTGGAAGCCGGGCCAAGCGCGATGCCGTACCAGCCGGTGCCAAGCTTGTAGCCTTCGACATCGGGGAACAGCGCGGCATAGGCGCGCGCGCGGTCCATCGCGGTGTTCAGGCTGGGCTGCGCCTCGATCTGCAACCAGGTGTTTTCCTGCGCCGAGACCGGGGCAGCTAGAAGCGAGGCGAAAAGCCCCAACAGTAATCCAATGACTTTCATCCGCGCGGTACCCTTTGTTCGTGTCGCTGGCGTGTCCCGCAGCAGCGTTTGGCGGACTTTACCAGACGGAACCGCAGATGCACCCCCATTTTCAAGGGAAATCCGCGCTCTGGGGCGGGCGGGCCACATTGACCCTATCCGCGCCGCCGCCTATGGAGAGGGCGCATTGCCAGAGGCCTTTCCCCATGTCCGCAACCACCGCCCCCGTTGTCGAACTTTCCAAGCCCCGCAGCTTTCAGGAAGTCATCCTGAGGTTGCAGAACTATTGGGCCGCGCAGGGCTGCGCCATCTTGCAGCCCTATGACATGGAGGTGGGGGCAGGGACGTTCCACCCGGCGACCACGCTGCGGTCGTTGGGCGCGAAACCGTGGGCTGCGGCCTATGTTCAGCCGTCGCGCCGTCCGACCGATGGGCGCTACGGCGAAAACCCCAACCGGATGCAGCACTACTATCAGTATCAGGTCATCATCAAACCCTCCCCGCCGAACCTGCAGGACCTGTACCTCGGCTCATTGCGCTGAGATCGGCATTGACGCCTCAATTCACGATATCCGCTTTGTCGAGGATGACTGGGAAAGCCCGACCCTCGGTGCATGGGGTCTGGGCTGGGAGGTTTGGTGCGATGGCATGGAAGTGTCGCAGTTCACCTATTTCCAACAAGTCGGCGGTCATGACTGCAAGCCGGTGTCGGGTGAGCTGACCTATGGGCTAGAGCGGCTGGCGATGTATGTGCTGGGCATCGACCATGTGATGGACATGCCGTTCAACGACCCGCAATCGCCGATCCCGCTGACCTATGGCGATATCTTTCGCCAGACCGAGGAAGAATATTCGCGCCACAACTTTGACGGCGCCAACACCGAGCAGCTGTTCCAGCATTTCAAGGATGCCGAGGCGGAATGTGCCCGTCTGCTGGCGTTTGAGCCGGAGGATCCGAAATCCGGCAAGCGGATCATCATGGCCCATCCGGCCTATGATCAGGCGATCAAGGCGAGCCACCTGTTCAACCTGCTGGACGCGCGTGGGGTGATTTCGGTGACCGAACGGCAGGCCTATATCGGCCGGGTCCGCACGCTTGGCCAAGGCCTGCGCGGATGCGTTCCGCCAGACAGCCAGCGGGGGCGGACCTGTGAATGGCAAGATCGTCGGGGGTTTCATCGTGCTGAGCGCGTTGCTGGCGGGCGGCGCCATATATTACCTGCAGGAATACGCCTATTATCAACCGGTTGCCTTTACCCCGGGCGACGAGATTGAGCTGACCATCGCTGGCATCCGGCCAGCCCGAGCCTATTCCGGTGACCGATCTTGAAGGCATCGACGGCACCTCCTCGCCGCTGCGGTTCCGCGCCTGTTTCACCACCAGCATCGATCAGGCCACCCTGACCGAAGGCTTCAAGGTCTATGACAAGGCCGAGCCGCTGAACGCGCCGTTCTGGTTCAGCTGCTTTGACGCGGCCAAAATTGGTGCCGCGCTGGAAACTGGCGAGGCGATCGCCTTCTTGTCCAAATCCGACATCGCACCCGAAATTGACCGCGTCGTTGCGGTCTTTCCCGATGGCCGGGCCTATGCCTGGCATCAGGTGAAATCCGGTGTCGACACATCCTCTGGCGGAGAATGACATGCCTGACCTGTTGATCGAACTGTTCTCCGAAGAAATCCCGGCGCGGATGCAGGCCAAGGCCCGCGAAGACCTGAAGTCGCTGATGACCAATGGTTTGGTCGAGGCGGGGTCTGACCTATGCCTCGGCTGGCACCTTTTCGACGCCGCGCCGTTTGGTGCTGGTGGTGGACGAGCTGACCAGCGAAAGCCGCGCCGTGCGCGAAGAACGCAAGGGGCCGCGCGTCGATGCACCAGCGGCGGCGCTGGAGGGGTTCTTGCGGTCGACGGGTCTGACGCGTGGAGCAGTTGGAGGTGCGCGACGACAAGAAGGCGCAGGTCTATTTCGCGGTCGTCGAAAAGCCGGGCCGCTCGGCCGAGGTGATCATCGCTGAGGTGCTGGAGCATGTGATCCGCAACTTCCCGTGGCCGAAGTCGATGCGTTGGGGCAATCGGGTCGTCTGCGCTGGGTACGCCCGTTGCAGTCGATCATCTGCCAGTTGTCGGATGAGGCCGGGTCACATGTCGTGCCGATGTCGGTCGATGGGATTGCGGCTGGCAACACGACCGAGGGCCACCGTTTCCTCGGCGCGGGCCGGATGGCCGTGCATGGCTTTGACGATTACGCCATGAAACTGAAGCGGAATTTCGTGGTGCTGGATGCAGGCGAGCGTGAGGCTGCGATCTGGCAGGGCGCGCAAAACCTCGCCTTTGCGGCGGGGCTTGAGGTGGTGCCGGACGCCGGACTGCTGACCGAAGTCGCGGGGCTGGTCGAATGGCCGGTGCCGCTGATGGGCCGGATCGCTGAGACCTTCCTGCACCTGCCGCCAGAGGTTCTGCAAACCTCGATGCGCGAACATCAGAAATTCTTCTCGGTCAAGAACCCGCGCACGGGCCGGATCGAGGGCTTTGTGACCGTCGCCAACACCGACCCGGTGGACCATGGCGCCACGATCCTGAAGGGCAACCAAAAGGTGCTGAACGCCCGGCTGTCGGACGCGAAATTCTTCTGGGAGAAGGATCTGCGCGTCGCCAAAGAGGGCATGACCGAATGGCTCGACGGGCTGAAAGCGGTGACCTTCCACAACAAACTCGGCTCCCAAGCCGACCGCGTCGCCCGCATCGCCGCCCTGGCCCGCGAGATCGCCCCCATGGTCGGCGCTGACCCCGACCTCGCCGAACAGGCGGCGCGTCTGGCCAAAGCCGACCTGCGCTCTGCCATGGTCGGCGAGTTCCCCGAACTCCAAGGCCTGATGGGCATGTACTACGCCCGCGAAGCTGGCCTGCCCGAAGCGGTCGCCCTCGCCGCCCGCGACCACTATTCGCCGCAGGGGCCGAGTGACGCCGTGCCGACCGAACCGGTTTCGGTCGCCGTGGCCTTGGCCGACAAGATCGACACGCTGACCGGGTTCTGGGCGGTGGATGAGAAGCCGACGGGGTCGAAAGACCCCTTTGCGCTGCGGCGGGCGGCGTTGGGGGTTATTCGGTTGGTGTTGGGGAATGGGCTGCGTGATCAGTCACTTGTCCAAGATCATTCGAGTTTGACGCAACTATGCGTATTCCAACTGACGCAATCTGAAGCCCGCCAGCTTAGCAAGAGGCGCGAAGTACTGTTCAGGCAACGTTGGCGTTGTCTGAATCGCAACTAGGGTTATGCGAAGCATCGACGAAGTGCGATGCTGAAGGTCTGCGACACAATGTCGTCCGACCTCCTCTCCTTCTTCCACGACCGCCTCAAAGTCTACCTCAAGGACCAAGGCATCCGTCACGACCTGATCGACGCCTGCCTTGCCATGCCGGGCAATGACGACCTGACCCTGCTCGTCAAACGGGCTGAGGCTCTTGGCCGCCTTCCTGAAAACCGAAGACGGCCCGAACCTGCTGCAAGGCTACAAACGCGCCAACACCATCCTGACGCAGGCGGAGCAGAAGGACGGCGTCGAATACTCCTTCGGCGCTGACCTGAAATTCGCGGAGACGGATGAGGAGCGCGCCCTGTTCGCCGCCCTCGACACAGGCCGAAGCGCAGATCACCCCGGCGATGGCGGCTGAGGATTTCGCCACCGCCATGACCGCGATGGCGCAACTGCGCGCGCCGATCGACGCGTTCTTCACGGCGGTTCAGGTCAACTCTGACAACCCGGTCACCCGGCGCAATCGGCTGAACCTGCTCCACCGCATCCGCGCGATTTGTTCTGGCGTGGCGGATCTGACCAAAGTCGAAGGCTGACCCTTACAAATTGGCCCAAATATCCCACGGGGGAGGCAACATTGCTCGGCTGAGCAATGTTGCTGGGGGGATGTGAAATCCCCCGCTTTGTGCCCAGAAAACTTGCACCACGCATATTTCTGCCTATGCTGCGCCTGAACAGAGAAAGTTGCCGCAGTGCAGAAACCCGATCCGCTTCTCGAATTCACCGTCATCGCGCCCACGTCGCGGATCAATGCGACGACCCATGGCTGGCGCGCGAAGTGTTTGCAGCGGCTGATCCGGCTCGATCTGCCGGTGCCGCATACTGTGGCGCTGCCGGCGCAGACCGTGCGGGCGATTGCGGGCGGCGCGCAGGTCGATGTCGGGGCTATCCTGAACAACTTTGGTGCCACGCCGCTGGTTTCTGTGCGGCCCAGCCCGGAAAACCCTGATTGGGGCGGGCCGTCGACCGTGCTCAACATCGGGATGAACGCGACACGTCACGCGGCGCTTTGCGCGACACATGGGCAGCAGGCGGCGGACGACATCTATCTGCGCTTCGTGCAATCTTACGCCATCCATGTCGCCCGGTTGGACCCCGACAGCAACGAGGCCGGCAAGCCCGCATCTGACGCCCTACGCGACGCGTTGCGGCAGTATGAGCAGGAGATGGAGGAGCCGTTCCCCGAGGATCCGGCGCAGCAGTTGACCGAAGTGCTGCGGTCAATGGCGCGGGCTTGGGAAGGCACCTCTGCCCGGTTGCTGCGTCAGGCCAAGGGGGCGTCGAAGAACGCGGCTTTGGGCTTGGTCGTTCAGCAGATGGCGCAGGGCATCGGGCAGGGGATATCCGGCTCTGGTGTCGTGCAGTTCGTCGATCCGGTCACCGGACAGCAACAGGTTACCGGGCGCTATCTTGGCCAATCGCAGGGCCGCGACGCGTTGAAAAAGACCGAGGCGCTGTATCTGACCCGTGACCCGCGTGGCCCCTCGCTGGAGGAATTGCTGCCGACAGCTTTCACCGACCTCTGCCATTTCGGCGCCGTCTGCCGGGTGAAGCTGCGCGAAGAGATGCAGATCGAATTCACGCTGGAGGATGGTCATCTGTCGGTGCTGGACGCCGTCCGGGTGGCGCGTTCGGCCCGGGCCGGTTTGAAAATCGCCGTGGCCTTGGCGGATGATGAGGTGATCACCCGGGACGAGGCCGTGCTGCGGGTTGAGCCGCGCTCGCTGACCGAGTTGTTGCACAATCAGGTTGATCCGCGCGGGGTGCGCGATGTGTTTGCCAAAGGGATTGCGGCCTCTCCGGGGGCTGCGACCGGGCGGATCGTGTTCACCTCGGCGGCCGCACAGGATTCCGCCTCACGCGGAGAGCCTTGCATCCTGTGTCGGCGCGAAACGGAGCCTGAGGATATTCGCGGCATGAACTCTGCCGCTGGGGTGCTGACCGAACGCGGCGGTGTGACCAGCCATGCGGCGGTGATCGCGCGGGGCTTGGGTGTGCCCTGTGTCGTGGGGGCGTCCGGGCTGCGGCTTGACCCCAAGGAACGCAAGCTGACGACGGCGGATGGCCGGGTGTTCAGTGAGGGCGACGTCATCACGGTGGATGGCACGACGGGCGATGTGCTGGCCGGGTCTGCGGCGATGCTCGCCCCGGCGCTGGACGACAGTTTCCGCAAGCTGCTGTCCTGGGCCGATGAGGTGCGCGACATCGGCATCCGCGCCAATGCCGACACGCCCGCCGACGCCGCCACCGCCCGCCGGTTTGAGGCGCAGGGCATCGGGCTGTGCCGGACTGAGCATATGTTCTTTGACGAGGACCGTCTGGTTGTGATGCGCGAGATGATCTTCGCCAACACCTCCAAAGACCGGGCTGCGGCGTTGGAGCGGTTGTTGCCGATGCAACGCGCCGATTTCGTGCAGTTGTTCGGCATCATGCAGGGCCTGCCGGTCTGCATCCGTCTGTTCGACCCGCCGTTGCACGAATTCCTGCCGCAAAGCCGAGAGGGCCTGCGCGAACTGGCCGAGGCGATGGACCGCCCGTTGTCAGAGGTGATCCGCCGGGCTGAGGCCCTGTCAGAGGCGAACCCGATGCTGGGGATGCGGGGCGTGCGGCTGGGGGTTGTCCTGCCGGAAATCTACGACATGCAGGCCCGCGCCATCTTTGAGGCGACGGTTGAGGTTGCCAAGATGGGTGCCCCGGTCGTGCCGGAAATCATGATCCCGCTGGTTTCGGCGCGGCGTGAGGTGGAGTTGGTGAAGACCAATATTGACGCCGTGGCCGCCGCAGTCCGGGTGAAAACCGGGGTGGATTTTGAATACAAGCTGGGCGTGATGGTGGAAACGCCGCGGGCCGCGCTGCTGGCTGGCAAGATCGCGCAGCACGCGTCATTCCTGTCGTTCGGCACCAATGACCTGACCCAGATGACCTATGGATTGTCGCGCGACGACGCCGGGCGGTTCATGAATACCTACGTCCAGCAGGGCGTTTTTCCGGAAGATCCGTTCCATACATTGGACGTCGACGGGGTCGGGGAACTGCTTTTGATCGGCGCAGAAAGAGGTCGGAAAACACGATCTGATCTTGTGCTTTCCATTTGTGGTGAGCACGGCGGCAACCCCGAATCAATCGACTTTTGCCGACGTGCTGGCTTCGATTACGTGTCCTGTTCCCCCTACCGTGTCCCTTTGGCGCGACTGGCTGCCGCCCATTTGGCATTGGCCGATCGTGTAGATAAGCGGAAATAACGCACAATATCATGTAATTGCGCGCCGTTTCTAATGTGGAAACAGTTAATTTTCGGCGGAATTCCGCGCAAAAAGTCGCTAAAACTGTTGCAATTTTGCCGGACGCATGGACGCCCCGCCGCCTCTTCTTTAGGCGATGCGTCTGTCGTCGGGGCTGCTGCCAAGTTGCGCCCGGACATTTGGGGAAACGAAACCGGGAACAGTAAGAATGCGCTTGCATCTATGCAAGGCGATGGTCGCTGCTGCGACAATCGCCCTCAGTGGAGCGGCCTTTGCCGATGTGACGGTAAGCCAGTCCAACGATCCGACCATCTTGATCGGAGAACAATTCGCTTCATTATTTGAGGCAGAACATGCGGCAGTGAATGCCATGCCAGAGGCGCGGCTTGATGCCTTGGCCAACAGCGTGGCGCCGCCGGTTCAAAAAGACGGCGCGGCACCTGCCGTGATTCAATATTCCGATGCGTGGCTTGCCTCGCTTCCGGCACCGCAGGGTGATCAACAATGGGATTGCCTGCGCCGTGCGTTGTATTTCGAGGCGCGTGGGGAATTGCTGAAGGGTCAGTTTGCGGTGGCAGAGGTCGTCCTCAACCGTTTGGACAGCCCGGATTATCCCAAGTCGATCTGTGGCGTGGTCGAGTCGCGCGGCAGCGGGGCTTGCGCCTTCTCTTGGGTCTGTGACGGGCTCAGCGATGAGATGCGCGATCCAGAAGCGCGGGACCGTGCGGGCCGGATTGCACGGGCGATGCTGGACGGTGCGCCGCGCACCCTGACTTTGGGCGCGACCTACTTCCACAGCCGCAATGTGCGCCCGAATTGGGGTGATGTGGTACAGACGGCGGCCATCGGCGCGCATCTGTTCTTCCGCGCACCGAGCTAAGGCTTGCCGAGTGTCGTCGCTTTGGCGCGCTTGGTCGGCTTTGGTCTTTTATCCTGGGCGGCGGGGCGTTAGACAGTCAGCGTCCCCCTGACAGAGCAGAGCATGACCAGCGACATCCGCCTAGCCTTCGCCCATCCCGAAGAACGCGCGGCGGCCTCCGCTTCGGCGGACCCGCGTGACCGGATTTCGCTGCGTGACCATGTGGTCGAAACCGAGATTGGCGCATTCCAGACCGAGCGGGGCCACACCCAACGGGTGATGTTCAACGTGGTGGTTGAGGTGCGGCCGGCGCGTCAGCCGTTGAACGACGATGTGGACCGCATCCTGTCTTATGACCGGTTGACCGAATGCATCGCCGCTGAGCTGGCCGCCGAACGGCTGAACCTGCTGGAGACGTTGGCCGAACGGGTGGCAGAGCGTATTCTGGCCGAACCGCAGGCGATGCGGGTGTTTGTGCGGATCGAAAAGCTGGACATCGGCCCCTATAAGCTGGGGGTCGAGATTGTCCGCTCTCGCGCTGAAACCGCTGTGCAGATCGTGGGGCAGGACGGGCAAGAGGCCTCGCTGCATCCTTTGATCGTCTATCTCGACAATGCCGGGATTGCGTCTGCTGATCTGGCAAAATGGCTGGACGGTTGGGCCGCGCGGGGGCTGCCGGTGATCCTGACCGTTGGGATGCCCGATCTGCCGCGCCCCCAGACCGGGCACCGCCCGACCCAGCGGCGGGTTGATCTGCTGGCGATTGAGCAGAACGCCTGGATGCTGGCAGCACGGGATGCGCGTTGCGTGGTCATGTCGACCCGGACAGAGATCGACTGGGCTGTGAAGCGCGGGCAGATGATGGTCTGGGCACCGGGCAAGATGGTGATGGACGCGGTCGACGGCCCGCAGTCGCGCGATCCGGTCGCACTGGCGCTCTGGCTGGCCGAGGTGATGGCGGCGGACCGTCTGATCGTTCACGGTGATGTTGCACTTCCGGCAGGAAGCCGCGTGACGATAGAGCGGGTCTGACGCTTCCCCCTTGTTTGAAGTTTGGTTCGGACCTACGCATTATCAATGGAATATCACCGCCCCATCGCCATGACAGACCCCGCGCGTCCCGCCGATGCGCTGCCTTTGGCGGGGGGGAGATGCTGGTTCACTCAGGTAGAGATCCTCAGCCGAACCGCGCCGCCGCGCTTGGTTGCGGCGCGTGACCTAGCCCCGGAGGTGCGTGACCGGCTGTCTGCGCCGCGTCCGGACTTTGGGGGGCTGGCGATGGATGTGCCGCGGATCATGGGCATCCTGAACGTCACCCCTGACAGCTTTTCGGACGGCGGGTTGTTCCTGCGACCCGAGGCAGCGGTGATGCAGGCGCGGATCATGGCGGCTGGGGCCGATATCATCGACATTGGTGGTGAAAGTACCCGGCCCGGCGCGGCTGAGGTGGTGGAGGCCGATGAGGTTGCGCGGACGGAGCCGGTGATTGCGGCGCTGCGGGCCGGGGGGCTGGACTTGCCGATCTCTATCGACACGCGCAAGGCGGCGGTGGCGGGGGCGGCGCTGTCGGCGGGGGCCTCGTGGGTCAATGATGTGACGGCATTGCGCTATGATCCGGCGATGGCGGCGGTTGTGGCCAAGGCGGGGTGTCCGGTGATCCTGATGCATTCGATTGCCACACCGGCGACGATGCAGGATGATCCGGTTTACGACGATGTATTGCTCGACGTGTTTGACGCGCTGCGGGAGCGGGTGGCTGTGGCTGAGGCTGCGGGGATATCGCGGGACAGGATCGCGGTTGATCCGGGGATTGGGTTCGGCAAGACCTTGCAGCACAACCTGACCCTGTTGGCCCGGCTGTCGCTGTTCCATGATCTGGGGTTGCCGGTGTTGCTCGGCGCCTCGCGCAAACGGTTCATTGGGACGATCAGTGCCGAGGCGGACGCGGCGCGGCGGATGCCGGGGTCGCTTGCGGTGGCTTTGGTGGGTGTGGCACAGGGGGTTCAGATGATCCGGGTGCATGATGTGGCCGAAACTCGGCAGGCGCTGTCGTTGTGGCAGGCGGCGACAATGGGAGAGACGGTATGACGCGCAAGTTGTTTGGGACAGACGGTGTGCGTGGGCAGGCCAACACCTATCCGATGACCGCTGAGATGGCGCTGCGCTTGGGTGCTGCGGCGGGGCGGTTCTTTCGGCGGGATGGGTCGTCGGGGCACCGGGTTGTGATTGGCAAGGATACGCGGTTGTCGGGCTATATGCTGGAGAATGCGCTGACGGCGGGTCTGTGTTCGACGGGGATGAATGTGCTGCTGCTCGGCCCGGTGCCGACGCCGGCGGTGGGGTTTCTGACGCGCAGTCATGCGGGCCGATCTGGGGGTGATGATATCGGCCTCACACAACCCGCATCAGGATAACGGGATCAAGTTCTTTGGCCCCGACGGGTTCAAGTTGTCGGATGAGGCTGAGCTGGAGATTGAGGCGATTGTCGCCGGAGAGATTGTTCCCGCTGCCCCCGAACGGATCGGCCGGGCGCGGCGGATTGAGGATGGGCGCGGGCGGTATCAGGAGTTCGTCAAGACGACCTTCCCGGCGGGGCTGCGGCTCGATGGGTTGAAGGTGGTGATCGATTGCGCCAACGGGGCCGCCTACAAGGCCGCGCCTGAGGTGTTGTGGGAATTGGGGGCGGATGTGATCCCGGTGGGGGTGTCGCCCAACGGGACCAATATCAACGACCGGGTCGGGTCGACCCATACCGAGACGGCGGCTGAGGCTGTGGTGATGCATGGCGCCCATGTCGGGATTTCTCTGGACGGTGATGCCGACCGGGTGATGATCCTGGATGAGACGGGCCGCGTGGCTGACGGCGATCAGATCATGGCGCTGCTGGCGGGTCGGTGGGCGGATGAGGGGCGGCTGAAGGGCGGCACTTTGGTCGCGACCGTGATGTCCAATCTGGGGCTGGAGCGGTTCTTGACCGGGCGGGGGCTGCATCTGGAGCGGACGGCTGTGGGCGACCGTTACGTGGTTGAGGCGATGCGGCGCGGGGGCTGGAACCTTGGCGGGGAGCAGTCGGGGCATATCGTGATGACCGACTATGCGACCACGGGCGACGGTCTGATCGCGGGCCTGCAGTTTCTGGCTGAGATGGCGCGGTCGGGGCAGCCTGCCAGCCGCCTGATCGACCAGTTTGAAACCGTGCCGCAGCTGTTGAAAAACGTGCGCTACGGCGCGGGGATGCGGCCGCTGGACGCGCCCTCGGTCAAGGCGGCGATTGCCGGGGCAGAGGTTCTGCTGACCGGCAAGGGCAGGCTTTTGATCCGCAAATCGGGCACCGAGCCCTTGGTTCGTGTGATGGCGGAATGTGAGGATGAGGGGCTGCTCAGGTCCGTGGTAGACGATATTGTGGGCGCAGTTCAGGCCGCCGTCTGAAAAGTGTCCGACTGCGCGACACCCAACATTATCATTTTATATCAGATAGTTGGGGAAATCTGTTAACCTGACCTTAACCTCATTGCGAGCCATTCGCAACTGGTGGGGGCCTTAGGTGACGTCGGTTTCGTCGGCCTGCCGCTTACGTCCGGTTATCATGGCGGTCACCAGATTTTCGTGATGCACGACGCTGGCGACGACCACGCCACCGAGGTGGAACAGGATCAGCACCACCAGACCATGTGCGATCAAAGAGTGGAGGTTGACCACCCAATCCTCGCCATACCAAGTGTCGGTGAACATCATCCAGCCGGTTGCGGCCAGACCCAGAACCCCGGCCATCAGGGCCAGAACCATCGCGCCACCTGCCGGATTGTGGCCGATATGGCGGGCCTCTGTCCCCCTTGTGATGGCGAGCAGATAGGCCAGCACCCGGCGCGGCCCGGTGACAAAGCTGGAAAACCGGGCGTAATGCGTGCCAATCAGGCCCCAGACCAGCCGCAACGCGATCAGGCCCGCGGCGGAATAGCCTGCCCAGATATGCAGGCTCTCGGCCCGATTGGCCGAGAACCACGCAAAGGTAAAGCAGACCACCAAAGACCAGTGGAACAGCCGCACCAAAGGGTCCCAGACGCGCACCGTCACTGGGAGGAGGTGCGCGTCCGGGCGGACCGGTGAAGAGGGATCAGCCCTCACCGGCTTCGGCATTGGCAACAGGCTCCAGCGTTTCGGCGTTGAAACCGAGGGTCGCCTTTTTGCCATTGGCGTCTTTGGTATAGGCCTCATAGCAGCCGCTTTCGGTCTTGATCTTGACCACGGTCAGGCCTTGGGTTTTCAGCAGGGCCACCAGATCAGCCTCTGGTTTGAAGGCCGAGGCGGGCGATTTGGAGCAGGTGACGGCGGGCGTTTCCGCATAGAGAGGTGCGGCGAGGGTTAGCCCAAGGGCTGCGATGATCAGGCTGCGATACATTTGAACACTCCGATAGATGAGACGACAGGCTCGTCACGGTCAGGTCTTGCGCCGCGCGGTGGTGTGCGCTTTGGCCTGATGCGGATCTAGCGGGTGAAGCTGACACGGACCTGAACGTGCGGGGTTCAGGTCAGGGTTTGGGGGCGAGGGCGTAGTCGCCGGGATAGGCCATGTCGCCGTGATGGGTGATGCGGGCGGCCTCATTGCACCAGATATCTCCACCGCAACCCTCTATCCAGCGGCGGCAGAATGAGGTGTCCTCACCATGCATGACATCGCCGTCGCGGCCGCGCAGATGGCTGAAGAAGTCATGGAAATCGGCGTCGGGATAGTTGGGGCCGTTGAAGCCCGGCACAGGCAGGGCCGCGCCGCGTTGCACCATGGTTTCGGGGACAGCCCGTTTGAGCAGCATGAACCCGGTTCCGGCACCGGGCACCTTGCGAAAGCCGTCGCGGCGTTCCAGCGGCCAAGGCTCCCCTTTGTTGAAGGCGCCCGCGATGTTGTAGTTGAGGCTTTCGGCCAGCAGATCGCTGGTTGGGGCGCGGTCGGCCTCTGGTTTGGCGGCCTCTCGTTCGATGGCGGCGCGGAGTTTGGGCCACGGGATTTTGCGCTGCGGATAGGCGGCGCAGGTGAAATCGGCGTCAAAATCGATCAGGTCAAAGACGAGGCTGGGCTTGAAGCTCATATCACTGTCAAGCAGCAGGGCGTGGGTGAATTTGGTGTCGGCCAGAAACACCGACATGAGGTAGTTGCGCGACAGGACGATGTCGGACCATTCGTAGGTGCGAAAGGCAAAGGTGATCTTGCGTTGCAGCAGGGCCTGGGTCAGCCCGATCAGGCTGCGGACGGTGGGGGTCTGGATCTGGCCCGGCGTGGGCATCAGGATGATGAGCTTGGTCATTTCAGGTGACCTGAGGCGGGTGGATCGCGGCAATCTGGCGGTGCAGGTCGAACAGGGCCTCGCGGTCCTCATCCAGCGGCAGCGCGGCTTCGGCTTGCGACAGCGCGCGGCGGGATTGGTGGGTGGCGGGGGCGGCGAACTGGTCAGGGTTCAGCAGGGCGAGGGCGAGCAGCGATTTTTGCAGGCGCAGCTGCACCTCAATCAGGGCGGCGCCGTCGCGGGCGATGGGACCGAAGGCGTCGGCAAAGAGATCGGCCACGGCGAGGCTGTGAACGATCACCCGGTCGAACAGCACCTCATGGTTGGGGACGTTTTCCCACAGGCTGAGGATGCGGTGCTGGCGGCCCAGAATGTCGATGGCGGTGCCGGGGTCGTTGACGGCAGGCGACAGGGCGCGTGAGGCGACCTCGGCCATGGCGATCAGACCAAAGCGGGGGTCCTGATCAAAGGTGCGGTGGGTGTCCACCACGAAGGCATCGCGCAGGTTTTCGGCCAGTTCGTCGGTCATGGTGCCGCCCAGCAGGCGCAGCAATTCGCGGTGGGGATGGACGAAGGCGCCGGGCAGGGCGGTGACGACAATCTCTGCTCCGGCCTCAGTGGCGCAGTCTTGCAGGTTGTGCATGTCGATGAACTGGACATAGCCGATCGTGTCGGCGGTCAAGGGAATCCCCGCGGCAGAGCGTTCGGCGAGATCCGGGGCGGGGCTGCGGCCGCCGAGATAGGGCCGGTCCATTCGCCGCGACAGCGACTTGGCGGCGGCGGTTTCCAGCCGGTCGATGGTGTCGTTCAGCCGGCCATAGTTCGACAGATGGCCGATCCAGTGGACCAGTTGCCAGATGATGATCGCCAGCACGACGATGGTGACGACAAACAGGATCAACCGGCCAGAGCGTTCGTAGATGCCGGTTTGCAGGCCGATGATGCCGCACAGGCTGAAAATAAACGCGCCGGTGAAGCTGGCGAGCACGCCCTGCGTCACACCATCGTCGCGCAGAAGGACAGTGGCACGCGGGGTGGCGGTGCTGGCGGCGGCGTTGAAGGCCGAGACCATGATCGACACCGAGAAGGTGGTGACGGCCAGCATCGACGAGGCGAGGATGTTCAGCAGGGTGGTGACAAACTCTGACCCGATCAGATCAGGCAGATTGGGCGGCACGAGGGGTTTGAGCAGCACGGCAGCAAGCGAGGTCAGGACGCCCAGCACGCCAAAGACCGCGATGGGAAACCAGATGCGTTTGCGGAATTGCTGAAAGTTCCAATGCCAGATGCCGTTCACTGGATGCCCCCTGTTGTGTGGGCGATCAGACCGGGGGCGGGCGGGGAAGTCAACTGGAGGCGGGCCAGATCGAGAAAAGGCCGGAGGTTTCGCCCCCGGCCTTCGTTGAAGGTAGGATGGGTCATAGGTTGCAATTATCGGCGTGCCGAAAATTGCAACGGGCCCATCGCTGCTATGTCCCGCAGATCAGTTACGAGCGCGGTCGACCATTTTGCCTTTGGAGATCCACGGCATCATGGCGCGCAGTTTCTCACCGACTTTTTCGATCTGGTGTTCGTCGTTCGAGCGGCGCGCTGCCTTGATCGTCGGTTGACCAACGGCGTTTTCAAGCATGAAGTCGCGCACGAATTTGCCGGACTGAATGTCAGCCAGCACGGCCTTCATGCGGGCTTTGGTTTCGTCGTAAGGCAGGATGCGCGGGCCAGAGACATATTGGCCGTATTCTGCGGTGTTCGAGATCGAGTAATCCATGTTGGCGATGCCGCCTTCATAGATCAGGTCGACGATCAGCTTCACTTCGTGCAGGCATTCGAAATAGGCCATTTCGGGCTCATAACCAGCCTCGACCAAGGTTTCAAAGCCCATGCGGATCAGCTCAATAAGGCCGCCACACAGAACGGCTTGCTCACCAAACAGGTCGGTTTCGCATTCCTGACGGAAGTTGGTTTCGATGATGCCGGAACGACCGCCACCGATGCCGGAGCAGTAGGACAGGCCAAGCTCCATCGCTTTGCCCGACGCGTCCTGATGGACGGCGACGAGGCAAGGCACGCCGCCGCCTTTGACATACTCGCCACGCACGGTGTGGCCCGGACCCTTGGGGGCCATCATGATGACGTCAACGCCGGGCTTCGTCTCAATCAGGCCGAAGTGGATGTTGAGGCCGTGGGCGAAGGCGATGGCAGCGCCGTCACGGATGTTGTCGTGGACGTATTTCTTGTAGGTTTCAGCCTGAAGTTCGTCGGGCATGGTGAACATGATGAGGTCGGCCCAAGCGGCGGCTTCGGCGATACCCATGACCTTGAGGCCTTCGCCTTCGGCCTTTTTCGCGGAGGGCGAGCCGGGGCGGAGCGCCACGACGAGGTTCTTGGCGCCCGAATCGCGCAGGTTCAGCGCGTGGGCGTGGCCTTGCGAACCGTAGCCGAGGATGGCGACTTTCTTGTCTTTGATGAGGTTGATGTCGCAGTCACGGTCATAATACACGCGCATTTTGGGTTCCTTTGCGGTTGATGGGGGCATAATAGGGATCTTTGGGTGCAAGCCCGTGCATTGTTTGTCGAAATACGATTTTTCTGCGAAAAATCATGCGCTCTTGATGAAGATGGTGAAGAAATCATGCAGATGGATGACACGGATCGGCGGATATTGCGGGTCTATCTGGGCGAGCCGGGGTTGGCGCGGGCGGAGCTTGCTGAGCGGGCGGGGGTGACGCAGGCGACGCTTGTGGCGGCGGTTGGAGCGGATGGGGGAGGCGGGCGTTGTGGGGGTGCCGCAGGCCGTCATCAACTGGCGGCGGCTGGGCTATGAGGTGGAGGTTTCGCTTGCGCTTCACCCTCGACAAGACCAATCCGCGGGCGTTTGACGAGTTCATTGCGGCGGCGCGTGAGGTGCCTGAGGTGATCGGGATTGAGACGTTTCTGGGCCGGGTCGATGTGCGGTTGAACGTGATTGCGCGGGATATGGCGCAGTATCAGGAGATTTATCGCAACCGGATCTTGGCGCTGCCGCATATCTCAGAGGTCGATGCGCTGATGCTGATCTCGACGATCAAGGACAGTGAGGGGTTGCCGCTATGATTGAGCTGGATGATCTGGACCGGTCGATTTTGCGGGAGATGTCGCGGGACGGGGCGCTGTCTGCCGGGGAGTTGGGGCGGCGGTTGGGCGTGTCGCAACCGGGGGCGTGGCGGCGGGTGCGGCGGTTGGAAGAGGCGGGGGTGCTGGCGGGGCGGCGGGTGGATGTGGACCGCGCGGCCTTGGGCTTTGGGGTGACGGTGTTTTTGGGGGTGAAGCTGGCCACCAAGGGGCGGGTCAGTCTGGAGGATTTTGAGCGGGCGGTGATGGCGATCCCGGAGGTGCAGGTGGTGCAGCATGTGTTGGGGATGTTCGATTATCGGCTGCGGGTGGTGGCGCGGGACATTGCGGATTTTGAACGGGTGCTGCGGCGGCGGATCATGACCTTGCCGGGGGTCGGGCAGGTTGAGGCGAATGTGTTGTTGACGGAGGAGCGGCGGCCGGGGCCGATTGGCTGAGGCCGACGGGGCGGGCATTTCAGCGGAGATATATGTGCCCAGATGACGTGAGTGGCGGAAAGGGAGTTTTGGGGGCGGCGGGAATCGGGTAGCCTGTCGCAAACAAGGAGAGACCCATGAAACTGCCGCATGACCATATTGACCCCGATGGCCTCGAAGAATTCTCGGTCGTGTTTACCGACCGCTCATTGAACCATATGTCGGCGCGCTTTCAGGGCGTGATGCGCGATGTGTCGGGGATGCTGCGCGAGGTCTATAACGCGGATGCGGTGGCTTTGGTGCCAGGCGGCGGGACGTTTGCGATGGAGGCTGTCGCGCGGGCGTTTGGCCGGGGGCAGGTGTTGATCGTCCGCAATGGCTGGTTTTCCTATCGCTGGAGCCAGATTTTTGAGGCGGGTGGCTTTGCCGCAGGGACGACCGTGGTGATGGCGCGTCAGGCGGGCAACGGTGTGCGTGCGCCCTATGCGCCGCCACCGATTGAGGAGGTTTGCGCCAAAATCCGTGAGGTGAAGCCCGAGGCGGTGTTTGCGCCGCATGTGGAGACGTCGAGCGGGATCATTCTGCCGGATGACTATATCACCGCGATGGCGGCGGCGGCGCATGAGGTGGGGGCGCTGATGGTGCTCGACTGTATCGCGTCGGGCTGTGTCTGGGTGGATATGAAGGCCTGCGGGGTGGATGTGCTGATCTCGGCGCCGCAAAAGGGCTGGTCGGCCTCGCCTGCTGTTGGGTTGGTGATGATGTCGGCGGCGGCGGATGCGCGGCTGGCGGATGTGGTGCCGAACTCCTTCTCGCTGGACCTGAAGAAATGGCGGGCGATGATGGTGGCCTATGAGGGCGGCGGACATGCCTATCATGCGACGATGCCGACCGATGCGATTCTGGTGATGCGGGATGCGATGGTTGAGGCCAAGACGATGGGCTTTGCCGAAGCCAAGGCGGCGCAATGGGAATTGGGTCGGGCGGTGCGCGCCATGCTGGCGGGGCGCGGTGTGATGTCGGTTGCCGCTGAGGGGTTTGAGGCGCCGGGCGTGGTGGTGTGCTACACCGACGACCCGCAGGTGCAGAATGGTGCCAAGTTCCGCGAGCAGGGTTTGCAGATTGCCGCCGGGGTGCCGTTGCAGGTCGGCGAGGGGGCGGAATTCCGCACCTTCCGGCTGGGGCTGTTCGGGTTGGACAAGCTGGCGGATGTGCCTGCCACGGTCGGGCGGTTGCGGCGGGCGGTAGAGGTCGTTCTGTAGGGCGAGCCTTGGGCATAGATAGGATGGCCATAGGTTGCATTTTCGGCATGCCGAAAATGGCAACGGGCCCATCTTATCTGACGCCGAGGCCGGTCTTCATCAGGGTCTTGCGCAGCGGGGTGAGGGCGTAGAGCGCGTTCAGCCCCGCCGCCCGCAGGTCGCGCAGCGGCGGCGCGCCGAGCATTGAGATGCGGTTCAGCGCGTCGATGCCCAGCACCCGGGCCTCAACATCGAAATGCCGTTGGCGGTGATAGGCGTCGAGCATTGCGGCGCTGCCGAGGTCGTGGGTTTCGGCCAGCGTCAGCAGGGTGGACAGGTCAGTCAGGCTCATGTTCAGCCCCTGCGCGCCGATCGGGGGCAGGACATGGGCGGCCTCAGCCATCAGGGCGGTACGCTCACCCGACATGCGGGCGGCGAGTTGGGCGATGATCGGCCAGGTCATGCGGCGGCTCGCCAGCGTCAGGGGCCCGAGGATCAGGCCGGAGCGGGCGTTGATCGCGGCCTCAAACTCCGCGTCGGGCAGGGCGGCGTGGCGCTGGGTTTCGGGCCCGGTGTCCATCCAGACCACGGCTGAGCAGGGCAACCCGTCGCGGTCGGGCAGCGGGACGAGCGTAAACGGCCCGCCGGTGCGGTGAATCTCGGTTGAGATATTCTGGTGCGGGATCTTGTGGGTGACGGCAAAGGTCAGCGCCTTTTGCCCGTAGCGGAAGGTGCGGACCGGGATGTTCAGCGCCTGCCGCATGGTCGAATTGCGGCCATCGGCGGCGATCACCAGTTGGGCCGCGACCTGCGTGCCATCGGACAGGGTCACGCGCGCCTCTGACGTGCGGGTCAGAAGGGCGGTGGAGGCGACGCCGGGGCGGAAGGTGACGTTGGGCAGGTCGGCCAGGCGGGCCACCATCTCGCGGCGCAGCAGCCAGTTCGGCAGGTTCTGGCCGAAGGGTTGGTCGGAAATGTCGGCGGCGTCGAAATCCTTGACGATGCGGGGGTCCGACGTCTCACCACCCGCATCGACGATCCGCATGATCTGCAGCGCGGCGGCATGGGGGGCGAGGCGGTCCCACAGGCCCGCCGTTTCCAGCACCGCGACCGAGGGTTGCAGAAAGGCGGTGGTGCGCAGGTCGGCGCCCGCGTCCTGTTCACGGGTCACGGGCGGCTCGGGATCAACGCAAATCACGTCAAAGCCTGCCGTGCCAAAGGCTGCGGCGGCGGTCAGGCCGGCGACACCGCCGCCGGAAATCAGGATCTGGGTCTGGATCATGTGCGGAGTTTAGGGCTTGGGCAGCGGAAAGCGAAGCGGCAAAGCGCCTCAGGTCAGGTCAAGTCGGACAGATCAGGTCAGGGCCAAAAGGAAGGCCGTCAGGTCGTCGGTATGGTGGTGGATGTGGCGGGCGGCGGCGGGTTTGGGTGCGACATGGACGGTTTTCAAGCCCGAGGTCATGGGGGACGCGCAGGTTGCGCGGGTCATCCTCGAACATCGCGGCCTCGGTTCCGGGTCCAGGCCGTCGAGGCCAAAGACCGCGTCAAAGGCGCCGCGCTCGGGTTTGGGCAGAAAGCCTGCATGTTCAATGCCGTAGATGGCGTCGAACAGGCCGGTGAGCCCCCGCGCCTCCAGCACCTTGGCGGCATAGTCGGCGCCGCCATTGGTATAGACGATGCGGCGGCCGGGCAGGTTGGCGATGGCGGTGGCCAGCTCGGGATCGACGGGCAGGACGGTGAAGTCGATGTCATGCACGTCGGTCAGATAGGGGCCGGGGTCGACCCCATGTTCGCGCATCAGACCGGACAGGGTGGTGCCATAGGTCGCCCAATAGTGGCTGGCGCAGGCGGTTCGCCTCGGTCCGGCCCACGTTCAGCGCCTGCATCACCCAATCGGTCATCCGCACCTCGATCTGGTCGAACAGGCGGACATGCGGCGGGTAAAGGGTGTTGTCGAGGTCAAAGACCCAGGTGGTGACATGCGCGAAGTGCTTGTTTCATGGGCGGCAGCCTAGCGCGAAGTCCGGGCTGCGGCAACGGGCGGGTTGTGAGGGCGCGGCGGCGTTGGATAGGCTAGCGCAAAACCGGAGAGATGCGTGCCGAAAGATGCCTATACGCTGATCCTGGAGGCCATCGAGGCCGGGCTGTTCAAGCCCGGCGACCGGCTGGTCGAATCGGAACTGGCCGACCGGTTCGGCGTGTCGCGCACCCCGGTGCGCGAGGCGTTGCAGCGGCTGGAAACGCAGTCGATGCTGACGCGCGACGGGCGTAGTCTGATGGTCGCCTCGCTGGACCACAACCAGCTGTCCGAACTCTACGCCGTGCGGACCGAGTTGGAGGGGCTGGCGGCGCGGTCTGGCGGCGCGCCATGCGACCGAAGAGGAACTGCGGGTGCTGCGGTCGATGGTGGTCGAGGACCGGGCGCTGCTGGGCGGCGATCCGCGGCTGCTGAGCCGGGCCAACAAGCGGTTTCACAAGCAGATCCACCTGGCCTCGCACAACCGGTTCCTGGTGCAGCAACTGGATCTGGTGCATCGGTCGATGGCGCTGATGGCGACCACCTCGTTTGCCGCCGAGGGGCGCGATGCGCCGGCGTTGGCCGAACATGAAAAGATCGTGGCGGCGATCGAGGCGCGGGATGGCGAGGCGGCCTATCAGGCGCTGAAAACCCATATCTCGAAGGCGTACGAGACCCGGCTGCGGATTGATGCGGGCGAGGTCGAGGTGCGCTGACGTCAGGCGTGGTGTGGCCGACAGGGTGCCGTGGCTGGTCTTGTCCCAGTAGAACGGGCAGCGCAGCAGTTCCCACACCGCCTTGTAGGCGGCCAAGGCCTGCATCGGGAAGTAGAGCGTCAGCGTCGGCACCCAGAGGCCATGACACTTTGTGGCCCGAGCGGTGCAGGCCGACGATGCCGAGGGTGATGTTCAGCACCTCGGCCAGGACGAACAGGAGCGACAGGGCGGTGATGGTGCCGTGGCTCAGCACGCCGGCAACCGGGTGGCCGAGGCCCAGTTGCAGCGCGAGCATCGACCACAGCAGCGGCGCCAGCAGGGACTGGGTGACAGCGAGCCGAGAAACAGGATCTGGAAGCCGAGAAATGCCTTGGGGCCGAGCTGGCGCCACAGCAGGCGCGGGCGGCGCATATGGGTGAGGTAGGTCATCATATAGCCCTTGACCCAGCGCGAGCGCTGTTTGACCCAAGGCAGGGCGACGCAGTTCGCCTCTTCATAGGTCGTGGTGGCGATCACCTCGGTGCGGTAGCCGTGGCGCACCAGACGCATGCCGAGATCGGCATCCTCGGTCACGTTATGGGCATCCCAGCCGCCCAGCCTCTCCAGCACGTCGCGGCGAAAGAACAGCGTCGTGCCGCCCAGGGGCATGGGCAGGCCCAGCGCGTTGCAGGCCCGGCAGGACGACGCGGAACCATGCGGCGTATTCGATGGTGAAGCAGCGCGACAGCCAGTTGCGGGTGGGGTTGTAGAAATCGAGCACGCCTTGCAGGCAGGCGACCTCGGGCCCGCGCTGGTGAAAGCGGTGCGACCACCTTGCGGATCTGGTCGGGTTCGGGCGCATCCTCGGCGTCATAGACGCCGACGATGCTGCCGCGGCACTGGGTCAGGCCAAAGTTCAGCGCGCGCGGTTTGGTCTTGACCCGGCCACGCGGTGCGACGACGACCCGCATCCAGGGCGGCAGATCGGCGCGGCGCAGGGCGTCGCGGGTCAGCTGGTCATCCTCCTCGCACCACCAGAACGATATCCAGCAGGTCGCGCGGATAGTCCAGCCGGCCCAGACGGCGGACGAGACGGGCGGCGATGTCGGCCTCCTTATACAGCGCGACCATGACGGACACGACGGGCAGGCGGGCGACGATGGCGGGGTTGGTGTTCGGTGTCTGGCGGGGCGCAGCGACAGAGATCAGCGCGCCAAGTTTCATCGCGCCGCTGAAGACCAGCGTCAGCGCGCACCACAGGATCAGCACGGTCAACGACATTGGAGCGGTCAGCAGGGCGAGGGCGGCCATGATCGTGATCGCCAAAGTGCTGCGGGGTGGCGCGGCGAAAGGTGCGGCAGCTTTCGGCGACGGGCAGCAGGGTTTCCGAGGCGCGGGCCAGTTGCGGACCGCGGGCGGCAGAATGGCCGCCTCGATCCGCAGTTCGCGGGGCGAGAGCATGGGCGACCGGGCCGAACACCGTCATCAGGTGGACGAAGTGCTGTTGAAACGTCTCGACATGGGCGGTGGCGATGATGGTGATGCCGCCGCCAGTCGCGCCACGGCAGGATGAGGTGGGACAGGCAGAAATCGGCGCCCAGCCGGTCAATCAGCCGGGGATCGGGGGGCTGGCGCGCAGATCGGCCAGGCCAATGCCCGAATAGTCCGCCAAGCGCCGCATACAGTCGGTCGGGGGTGATCCAACGGCGCGACAGCAGAATGTCGATCAGCCGCCCCCGCCCCTCATTCAGCAGGTTGAGCGCCTGAAGGATCAGATGCGGCGCAACCTGACCACCGCGCAGCAGGGTCATGGCAAAGGCGCGGTCATTCTCTGCCGGATGCAGGTACGGACGCAGGGCGGGAGACGCGACCGGCGCGGGTGTCCTGACCTCAAAATTGCGAACCGAAATGACCGACATTGATGCCCCGGTTGCCGCCGTTCTGGCAGCCCAAGGCTCTTCCTGTCATTCCATTGGTTAACGCGGGCTTAACAAAAGGTTTAAGCCCGCGTTTCTTGGTGCGAATCCTGCGGTAAGACGGCTTAGGCCGCCCGTCTTGCGCGCATCGCGGCGGCGAAACGTTCGAACAGGTAGTAGCTGTCCTGCGGGCCGGGCGACGCCTCGGGGTGGTATTGCACCGAGAAGATCGGCTTGCCGTTGACCGCGATGCCGCAGTTCGACCCGTCAAACAGCGAGACATGGGTTTCGCGGACGCCTGCGGGCAGGGTCTGACTGTCGACCGTGAAGCCGTGGTTCATCGAGGTGATTTCGACCTTGCCGGTGTCCAGATCCTTGACCGGATGGTTGGCGCCGTGGTGGCCGTGGTTCATCTTGACGGTGGTAGCCCCCAGCGCGAGCGCCAGCATCTGGTGGCCGAGGCAGATGCCGAACAGCGGCACGTCGGCCCCCAGAACGCCCTGGATCATCGGCACGGCATAGACGCCGGTGGCCGCCGGATCGCCGGGGCCGTTGGACAGGAACACGCCTTCGGGGTTCAAGGCCAGCACATCCTCGGCCGTGGCGGAGGCGGGCAGTACGGTGACTTCACAGCCAGCCGAGGCGAGGCAGCGCAGGATGTTGCGCTTGGCGCCGTAGTCGATGGCAACGACGCGCAGGCCCGGACCCTCACGCTTGGTATAGCCCTCAGGCCAGGCCCAGCGCTGTTCGTCCCAGCGGTAGCTTTGCGTGCAGGACACGTCCTTGGCGAGGTCGAGGCCGACCAGACCCTTCCACGCCCGCGCCTTGGCGACCAGAGCGCCGATGTCGAAAGTTGCCGTCGGGATCATGGGCCAGCGCGACATGCGGCGCGCCCTGCTGGCGGATGGCGCGGGTCAGGCGGCGGGTGTCGATGCCGCCGATGCCGATGCGGCCCTTGGCGGTCATCCAGCTTTGCAGATCGCCCGTGGCGCGCCAGTTCGACGGCTCGGTCGGGTCCCATTTCACCACCATGCCGGCGGCGACGGGATCGGCCGTCTCGTCATCCTCGGCCGTGGTGCCGGTGTTGCCGATATGGGGGAAGGTGAAGGTCACGACCTGGCCCGCATAGGACGGGTCGGTCATGATTTCCTGATAGCCGGTCATCGCGGTGTTGAAGACCAGTTCGGCCACCGTCTCGCCTGTGGCGCCGAAGCCGTGGCCGTAAAAGACGGTCCCGTCTGCCAGGGCAAGGCAGGCGGTGGGTTTCGGCAGATCGGTCATGGGGCGACTCCCTTGGGGCGCGGGAAATTTGGCGGACACTAGTTGCGGGGGCGGGCGGGGTCAAGGGTGGGGCTGAAATGGAATTGTGTGGCGGATCAATGGGTTGGGGAAAAGTGCGGCAGTTGCCTTGTCGCGGGCCGCGGCGATATGGTTGGCGCAACAGGAAAAGGGGGCGGATCATGGGCCTACGGACCAGTTGCAGAGCGAGATCAAGGACGCGATGCGCGCCAAGGCGGCAGAGCGTCTGTCGGGATTGCGGCTGATCTCGGGGCGATCAAGGACCGCGAGATTGCCCTGCGCGGCGAAGGCGGCGCCGAGATGACCGAGGCCGACATTCTGCCGATCCTGGGCAAGATGGTGAAGCAGCGGCAGGAATCGGTGCGGATGTATCTGGAGGGCGGGCGTCAGGATCTGGCCGAGAAGGAACGCAACGAGATCAAGGTGATCGAGGAGTTCCTGCCGCGTCAGCTGACCGCGGACGAGGTTGAGGCCGCGATTGCCGCGGCGATTGCCGAGGCGGGGGCGACCATCGGTCAAGGACATGGGCCGCGTCGATGGCGGTGCTGAAGGGCAAATACACCGGGCAGATGGATTTCGGCGCGGTCGGCCCGCTGCTGAAATCGCGTTTGGGCTAAGCGGTCACGCTTCAGGCGGCGGATTGGTCGGGCAGGGTGGCGGGCATCGGCGTCGCACGCCACAGGTCGCCAAACCGCGCCTCAAGCCGGGCGAACAGACCCTTGCCCGCGATGGCGCGGGCTTGGTCAAGCGCGGCCTGCTGTTCGTCCGGCCAGTTCGCCAGATAGCCCCAGCGGTGATAATGCAGGATCATCGGGTCATCCGCGATGGCCGGGTTGCGGTCTGAAATCGAGAAATTCAGCCGTTCATCCGCCAGAATATACTCCATGCCAAAGCGTTTCAGCGTGACGGGCAGGCTGATCTGGTCGAGCCATGGCCGTTTCTGCGCGACCGGCACCTCATGGTCGATGATGAGGGCGGTGTCGTGCCAAAGTTCGGCAAAGCGTTTGCCGCCAGCGATTTCGGCCTCGGGAAAGCAGATCATGCCGGCGTTGAAATAGGGCAGGAATTCGCTTTTCCAGCGCCGCATCAGGCGGACGCGGTCATGTGGCATGTCCAGTCCGAAATGGCCGTAGATCCTTTCCCACCGGGTCAGGTCTTTGTAGCTGCGGGTGCCTTCGGGGACGACGCCGATGGCGCGGTCAGCCAGCAAACCAGTCAGGTCGATGGGCGCGGTGCACAGCATGTCGGTGTCAAGAAACAGCGAGTGGCTGCAATCGCGGTGGTCTGCGGCGGCGAGGATCTTGTTGCCATGCGGATAGGCCTTGCGCCACGACTGGGCGGGTTCGGGCAGGTCGCGCAGTTCAATCCCGCAGCGACGCATCAACGCGGCCAGTTCGGGGTTCAGGCGGGGACGGTGGCGTTCAGCGACATAGCCGATGTAGCGGAACCTGTCCTGATTGTGGTGGATCAGCGAGGTGATCAGCAGCGCGGCCTGCGCCTCTAGCCCGAAGCCGTCGATGATGAAGAAGATGGTAACCATGTGCCTGACAACTTTTTTCCGTCAAGCAGACCTGTGAATTGCTTTTGAATCAAGTGGGTGGGGGTGGATTGGGCTGGTCCCTGAGTTGTTTGAGCAACATGCCGTAAAGCTGTTGCCGCTCTTCCGGGGTCAGAAACGCGCCCAGTTCAACCTCTCGTTGGTTGCCAGTCAGGGTCAGATAAGCGGGCACCGGGCCGCTGGTGGCGTGCAGCGTGACGCGGACCCAGTGGGGATTGGCCTCCCATGACTGATCCTCGCCACGGGGGTTATGCCGCAGCAGGGTGACGCGGTCGGGATAGAGGCAGAGATCCTCGGTCATGCGGCCATCGGCATAGCTGCGTTCAAGCGCAAACCAGACCCCGGCGACGGCGGCCGCCAGAAAGGGCAGCAGCACCCAAAGGCCGGGGGTGCCGAGTTGTGAGAACAGTGGCAGCGTCAGGAACCCGACCGTGACGGCGATGAACCAGACAAAGCCACGGCGCGGCAGTGACCGATGCGGCCAAAGGCGCAGGTGGGCGGTTTGCGGTTCGGTCGGGGGAAGCCATTGGTAGGGCATGACGGGTGCAGCATGGGGTCTGGGGTGAAAGCGGTTCGGTCAGAGCCGGGCGAGCAGTTCGGCCTTTTTGGCGGTAAACTCAACCTCGTTGAGAACGCCGCGCTGGTGCAGGTCGGCCAGACGTTCGAGCCGGGTGAAGATCTGATCGTCGGTGACTTCTGGCTCGGCAATAGGCGTGTCGGTCGTTTCGGGTGGTGTGACCGGATCCTGCCCCCCCACGACCATCAGTTGCGCCAAGGGAATCGTGCCGTATTGGCTGGAGAAGGTCAGGGTCTGGCCGACGCCCTGTGCCTGACCAAAGCCGCTGATCTGGTGATCGGCGGTGTGGTAAACGGTGATCTGACCATTCTGCGACACGGCCAGCCGTCTGGTGTCGGGGAAATAGGCATAGTGCATGTCGTTCTGTGCGCCTTGGGCAGCGGGCTGGCCCAGATCGGATGGCCAGCCGCTGGACGTGGCGTCCGAGTTCAGGCGTTGGGGCAGGGGTAAAGATGATCTCAGCCTGAAGGGCGGTCGCAAGGTCGCGGCACAACGCATCGACCCGCGCCTTCAGCCCGTTGTTGAACATGTCGCCAACCATCACCATGCCGCCCTGCGACCACTGACCCATACCGCCGAGTTCGGACAGGTTGAACTGCGCCTGCCGCCCGCCGCCATGGTCGAGGGCGATCAGCATTTGCGTCACGGTTTCGGGTGAGACGTGATGGCGGGTGGCCTGATCGGCCACGATGCGGTGGCCTGCGTCGGTAAGATTGGTCATGAAATATCCTTTGATGCCGAGAAACTATACCCTGCGGGCGGCAAGGCAAAGGGCAGGTGTGGAGAGTCAGCGGAATTGTCGCAGCAGCGCGGCTGTAAGCACATAAAGCAGCAAGGCGCCCAGCAGCAGCAGCGAAATATAGGCCAGGGCGGCGGCGAGAGTGCTGATCTGGTTCAGTGTCTGCATCATCTGCGGGTAGTCGGCATAGCGCCGGGCCATGGCAACCGGGGGCACGGCCACGATCAGGACGGTTGCCAGAACCCCGGTTTGCAGGGCTGCGAACAAGGGCAGCATCAGGCGGCGCGGGGTGCGGGGCCCTAGACCTTCGATTGTCAAAAGAGTGAGGGTGAGCGGCAGGTAGAACAGGGCAAGCTGGGTCAGATAGTGGCCCTTGGTCACGGTGTAGTAGGTGTCGTGATAGGTCTGCCCCTCAGCCGCCTGCGACAGCACGACCTGACTGTCCTGCCCGATCCACCAGCCAAACGCGGCAAGGGCGCCTGCAGTGGCAAGTGCGGTCAGCGACAGGGCGTGGTGTGACAGCGCGGGACGCCCGCTGCGCCGCAAGCCCAGCCACAGCAAGGCGGTGGCGGCGAGGCTGGCCGCCAGCCAGATTGCAAACATCATATCCTGCCCCTTGAATTGAAACAGCCCTACAAAAGCAAAAGGCCCCGGTTTCCCGGGGCCTTTCGTTTCATCCAGCCCTTAGTGGGCGCGGCCGTGGTCCCAGTCGCTCTGCTTGGGAAGCTGCTCGAACGTGTGTTCGGGCGGCGGGCAGGTCAGGGTCCATTCCAGCGTGTCGGCGTATTCGCCCCAGTAGTTGTTCACGGTGATCTTCTTGCCGTAACGCAGCGACCAGAAGATGACCCCGAGGAAGAACAGGAACGAAGCGAAGGACAGGAACGCGCCGATCGACGAGACATAGTTCCAGTAGGCGAAGGCCTCAGGATAGTCGATGTAGCGGCGCGGCATGCCTTGGCGGCCAAGGAAGTGCTGCGGGAAGAAGGTGATGTTCGCACCGACGAACATCATCCAGAAGTGCAGCTTGCCCGCCCATTCCGGATACTCACGGCCCGACATCTTGCCGAACCAGAAGTAGATCCCGGCAAAGATCCCGAACACGGCACCCAAGCTCATCACATAGTGGAAGTGGGCGATCACGTAGTAGGTGTCGTGATAAATCCGATCGACCGGAGCCTGCGACAGCACGATCCCGGTCACGCCACCGACGGTGAACAGGAACAGAAAGCCAAAGGCCCAGAGCATCGGCGTCTTGAACTCGATCGAGCCGCCCCACATCGTGGCGATCCATGAGAACACCTTGATGCCGGTCGGCACCGCGATGACCATCGTCGCCAGCATGAAGTAGCTTTGCTGGGTCAGCGACATGCCGACGGTGTACATGTGGTGCGCCCAGACGACGAAGCCCAGCACCCCGATTGCCACCATCGCATAGACCATCGGCAGATAACCGAAGATCGGCTTTTTGCGAGAAGGTCGAGATGACGTGGCTGATGATGCCGAAGGCCGGGATGACGATGATGTACACTTCCGGGTGGCCAAAGAACCACAGGATGTGCTGGTACAGGATCGGGTCGCCGCCACCGGCCGGGTCAAAGAAGGTCGTCCCGAAGTTGCGGTCGGTCAGCAGCATGGTGATGGCACCAGCCAGAACCGGCAGCGCCAGCAGGATCAGCCAAGCGGTGACAAAGATCGACCAGGCGAACAACGGCACCTTGTGCATGGTCATGCCGGGGGCGCGCATGTTCAGGAAGGTGGTGATCATGTTGATCGCGCCGAGGATCGACGAGGCACCCGACAAGTGGACTGCGAAGATCGCGAGGTCCATGGCGTAGCCGTCTTCCTTGGTCGACAGCGGCGGATACAGAACCCAGCCCACGCCCGCGCCATGTCCGCCTTCACCACCGGGGGCGAACACCGACAGGACCGCCAGCGTCGAACCAGCCACATACATCCAGTAGGACAGGTTGTTCATCCGCGGGAACGCCATGTCTGGCGCGCCGATGTGCAACGGCATGAAATAGTTGCCAAATCCGCCGAACAGGACCGGGATGACGACAAAGAACATCATCAGCATGCCGTGGGCGGTGATCATCACGTTCCACGGCGTGGCCATCCGGCGAGCAGGGCTGGCTGGCGTCCGCGATGAAACGCAGACCCTCGGTGCACAGATATTGGACACCCGGCTCCATCAGTTCGAGTCGCATGTAAACCGTGAAAATGACCGAGATCAGTCCGACAAAGCCACCGGTGAAGATGTATAGGATCCCGATGTCCTTGTGGTTTGTCGACATGAACCAGCGGGTGAAGAAGCCCCTTTGGTCATGGTGATCGTTGTGGCCATGGATGGCTGCGTCGGCCATTGGCGTCTCCCGTTATCGTTGCCTCTGCGGGGACCAGAAGCACGCTCCTATCCCACATTATTTGGGTTCTAATGTGACGGCGCGGGTAGGGCAATGGTGGATATCGTCGCAGCTTGGGAAAACCTGTGCAGTTGGCGCGGTTTCCAAGTGGTTTCAGGTGATATAATTTATCGCGGTCCTGAGCCCTTGGTAGCCAATCTGACCGATCTGGACCAAATGAGGCAAACCCGGATGGCTACGTTCTTCCTGACGAGGTTTTTCGATGGTTTCCCGCAGGTGGGGCAGACCATGATGACTTGAGCGACGGTGTTCGGGCTGACCGGATTTTTGGCGATGACAATCTGATTGCGGACTATGTCCCCGCAGAATCGTCTGGCAATGATTTGATGTATGGCGGCGGGGATGATTCCCTGAGTGGCGGGGCCGCTGGCTTTACCGCCACGGGGCAGGGGCGGGGCGCCGAAATGGTTGTAATGACCGGAAATCGCGGCCCGTCTTGCTGGGGCGATTTCCGGTCAACATCTCAGGTCAACTTAGTTGGCAGCGGGTACGACCGAGGCCAGATAGGCCGCGACATCCTCGCCGCCGGTTTTCAGCTTGAACGTCATCTTGGAATGGACCGACGCATCACCGGTTTTGGTTTCCAGCCAAGCTGACGGGTCCACCAGATACTCAGCCAGCATCGCCTCATCCCAGAGCGTGCCGTCGGCCCCGGCGGCGATGGTGCCGGCGGAATAGGCGTAATCCTCAAGCGAGCCGATCTGGCGGCCGACCACACCGTAGAGGTTCGGGCCGACTTTGCCGCCCTTCTGGATCGCCGTGCCGTCGGGTGCGGTGATGGCGTGGCAGGCCTTGCACCTGTTGAACAGCTTCTCACCCGCTGCAGGATCGCCCGCGAAGGCTGGAGTTGCGGCGATGAGGGCAATACAGGCAATCAGATGTTTCATAGTGTTCCCTTGCGTGATTTGTTGGCGCGGTTCCGGCGCATTTTGCCCCCAGTTGCGGGCGAAATACAGGGCTAATCGCTGGATGGGCCAAATGTTGCGTGGAAATTGTGCAGTAGTGCAAGGTCGAGGTCGGCCATCGTGACGGGCAGGCCGAGGTCGACGAGGCTGGTCACGCCATGCTCTTTAATGCCGCAGGGGACGATGCCTGAGAAGTGGCTCAGGTCGGGTTCAACGTTGATTGAGATGCCGTGAAAGCTGATCCAGCGGCGCAGTTTCACGCCGATTGCTGCGATCTTATCCTCACGCAGCGTGCCGTCGGGGTTGGCGGGCTTGTCGGGTCTTGTCACCCAGACGCCGACACGGCCTTCGCGGCGCTCGCCAGTCACGTTGAAATCGGACAGGGTGCCGATCACCCACGACTCCAGCTGCCTTACGAACTGGCGGACATCGCGGCCGCGGTGGTTCAGGTCAAGCATCACATAGGCCACCCGTTGGCCGGGGCCGTGATAGGTGTATTGGCCGCCCCGTCCGGCTGTGAATACGGGGAAGCGGTCAGGGTCGGTCAGGTCGGCGGCGTTGGAGGAGGTTCCGGCGGTATAGAGTGGCGGATGTTCCAGCAGCCAGACAGCCTCGGGTGCGGTTCCGGCGGCGATTTCAGCCGCCCGCGCCTCCATCGCTGCGAGGGTCTCGGGGTAGGGGGACAGGCCGGGTAGGACTGTCCATTCTGGCAGGGTGCTGGGCATGGCGGCAAGATGGCGCGGGGCGGGGTTTGATGCAAGGGGCGCGTTAGCGTCCGTTTGAGCGACACTCGTGAGTTATCACTGAATTTCAATGGGTTATGATTTTTTGTTAACCGCATTTTAAGCACGTTGCGAACCGTTCGCATCTGTGGAAACCGGCGAAATCACGCTTTTTTCATTCGGGATTATCTATTCACCCTAGCTTTATTTCGGCTAGCACCTATAGACGCCGCTGGAAACCAATCTGGAAGGATTCGCTATGTTCAAACTGCTGTTGGCTTTGTCGATGATCACCGTGATCGCCGGTTGCGAAACCATCAAGGGCGCAGGCCGTGATGTGGGCAATGGGGCGGCTGCCGTCGTTGGCATGAACTGATCCAACCTATAGACCTGATCGCCTGGCCCCCACGGGGCGAGGGATCAGGATGAGGGGCGTCTTTCGGTTGAAAGGCGCCTTTTTCATAAACCAAACAGGAATACGAACATGATGATCAAACTTGTACTGGCCCTTTCGCTGACGGCGGCGCTTGCGGGTTGTGAGACGATCAAGGGCGCGGGGCGTGATGTGTATCACGGCGTTTCCGCTATCGCCTCGGGGTCGGATTCGACGCCGCCGCCGGCTGTCGTGACCAGCACGACCAGCGGCTACTAAAACACAGGACAGGGCCGGGATCACCCGGCCTTGTTGCCCATAAGATGCCGTGGACCGGGTCCATGGCGGGCGGCGCGGTCGTCCGGGTTCCAGATCGCACAACGGTCAAGGGACAGACAGCCGCAGCCGATACAGCCATCGAGATTGTCGCGCAGATCGGTCAGCGCCGCGATGCGGGCGTCGATCTGATCGCGGAAATAGGCGCTGATCCTTGCCCAGTCGGCACGATCGGGCGCGCGGTGGGCGGGCAGGTCGCGCATCTCGGCCGCAATCTCTGCCAGAGAGAACCCCAGTTTCTGTGCGATCATCGCAAAAGACAGGCGACGCAGGTCGGCGCGGCCATAGCGGCGATGACCGCCAGAGTTGCGGACCGGATGGACGATGCCGTGGGATTCGTAGAACCGGATCGCCGAAACGGCGAGGCCGGTGCGGTCGGCCAGATCGCCGATTGTCAGATCTGCCATGAGAATCCCCTTGATCTAAAGTGCACTTGAGAAATTACACAGGGAATCGGAAATGGATTCCAGTGAAAAGGACAAGACATGGCACGATTGGAACATGTGAACATCACGGTAGCGGACCCGGACGCGACGGCGGCGCTGCTGTGCCAGCTGTTTGACTGGCAGGTGCGCTGGGCGGGCAAGGGGATGCAGACTGGCCGCACGGTGCATGTCGGTGAGAAGGACAGCTATGTGGCGCTGTTCACTTATGGCGCGCCCAAGGACCGGACCGAGGAAAGCTACCGGACGCGCGGTGGGTTGAACCATATTGCGGTGGTGGTCGACGATCTGGACCAGACCGAGGCGCGGATCAAGGACGCAGGCTACAAGACGGTAAACCACGCCGATTATGAGCCGGGCCGCCGGTTCTATTTCACCGAGGAAAACGGCGTGGAAATCGAGGTGGTGCAGTATCCCAACCCGTGACTGTGGGAAAATGCGCGCGATGATGGAAATCTGCTTGTCCCTTGTCGCGCCCACAGCTAAATACCCCGCAGCCTGGGCCGGATCGTGCGGATGTGGCGGAATTGGTAGACGCGCAGCGTTGAGGTCGCTGTTCTTTAATCGGAGTGAAGGTTCGAGTCCTTTCATCCGCACCAATCCGGCCCAAGGCCAGTTAGACCGACGCTGTGGTCTGACACCAAACCTCCAAAATATCGCGGTTTGACCATCCGGCAGGGGCCATGTGCCCCGCTGTTGGGTGTGGCTGATTGCATGCGACGGGATACCAGCTGCGCCGATTCTCGCGGGCGGCGTCGGACAACGAATCATCCGCACGTTCCGGTAGAGAATCATCCGAAGCGTTTTGGGCGGACGGGCCAAAAACGACGGCTGAATTTTTGGGCTGGCCTTGGGCAAATGCCCAAATCGACGGCAAATTCGGCAAATTTCCACCCAATTTCCGCTTTATTGGACAAAATGCCTTGTATCGCGAGGTCTCAGTTGCAATGCAATTAGGCAATGGCATAACACTTATGCAGGAAAGGCCGGGAAACGGCCATACGACAGGGGGAATTGCGTGGCATCAGGTAGCCCGAACGACGCTTTCGTCGCGTTTGAGCATGTTCAAAAAAGTTATGACGGCGTTTCGCTGGTCGTAAAGGACTTGAACCTTGCGATTGGCAAAGGCGAGTTTTTGACAATGTTGGGGCCGTCAGGCTCTGGCAAAACAACTTGTCTGATGATGTTGGCTGGCTTTGAGACGGCGACGCATGGGGAAATCAAGCTGGATGGCCAGCCGATCAACCAAGTGCCACCGCACAAACGCGGCATCGGGATGGTGTTCCAGAATTACGCGCTGTTTCCGCATATGACGGTGGGTGAGAACCTGGCGTTTCCGCTGGAAGTGCGCGGCATGTCCAAGGATGACCGTGAGACCAAGGTCAAACGTGCGCTGGACATGGTTCAGATGTATGAGTTCATCAACCGCCGTCCGGCGCAACTGTCGGGTGGTCAGCAACAGCGGATCGCCTTGGCGCGGGCCTTGGTGTTTGACCCCTCGCTGGTGCTGATGGATGAGCCGCTTGGCGCGCTCGACAAACAGCTGCGGGAGCATATGCAGTTTGAGATCAAGCACCTGCATGAAAACCTCGGCATCACGGTCGTCTATGTGACCCATGATCAGAGCGAGGCTTTGACCATGTCGGACCGGGTTGCGGTGTTCAACGATGGCCGCATTCAGCAACTCGCCCCGCCGGCGGATCTGTATGAGCGGCCCGACAACAGCTTTGTCGCGCAGTTCATCGGTGAGAATAACAAGCTGTCCGGCACGATTGAAGACATCGGCAAGGACTGGTGCAAGGTTCGGCTGGCGACGGGTGAGGTTATTGACGCAACCCCAGTCAACGTCAGCGAAAAGGGCGCCAAGACGCTGGTGTCGATCCGGCCGGAGCGGGTGGAATACAAGCCCGAACTGATGCCGTCGGACGCCCATACCATTGAGGCCGAAGTGCTGGAGTTCATCTATATGGGTGATCTGTTCCGCACGCGGGTCAGGGTGGCTGGGGCCGATGATTTCATCATCAAATCGCGCAATGCGGCCAATCAGGATATGCTGAAGCCGGGCGCGAAAATCAGGATCGGTTGGGCGCCGCAAGACGCGCGTGCGCTTGATCCGTAGACCCCCCTTTACCGTGGGGTTGCCGCAGATTGCGGCTAAAAAACAAACGTAACAACGGGAGCTAACTGAATGAAAAAACTACTTATTCTTACGACTGCACTTACTGCGGTGACCTTTGCGGCACGCGCTGACGTGACGGTTGTGTCCTGGGGCGGCGCCTATACGAAAAGCCAGGTAGAGGCTTATCACAAGCCCTTTACCGCAGCGACCGGCATCAATGTCGTGTCGGTTGACGCCGATAACCCGGCGCCGATGGTCAAGACCCAGGAAGAAGCTGGCAACGTCACCATCGACGTGGCCGACGTGGAATATTCCGACGCCGTACGTCTGTGCGACGAAGGCATGCTGGAGACGATCGGCTTTGACAACCTGCCAGCTGGCGCCGATGGCACCCCGGCTCAGGACGATTTCCTGCCGGGTTCCGTGACCGATTGCGCCGTGGCGACGATCGTGTTCTCGACCGTGTTCGGCTATGACACCACGAAGTTCCCCGAAGGCCCGACCTCTATGGCCGATTTCTTCGACACCACCAAGTTCCCCGGCAAGCGCGGCATGCGTAAGGGTGCCAAGGCGAACCTGGAAATGGCTTTGATGGCAGACGGCGTTCCGGCCGATCAGGTTTACGAAGTTCTGGGCACGCCTGAAGGTGTGGACCGTGCTTTCGCCAAGCTGGAATCCATCAAGTCGGATGTCATCTGGTGGGAAGCCGGTGCTCAGGCACCGCAGTTGCTGGCTGATGGCGAAGTGGCGATGACGACTGCCTATAACGGCCGTCTGTTCTCGGCAGCGGTTGACGATGGCAAGCCGTTCAAAACGGTTTGGGATGGTCAGGTTTATGAGTATGACCTGTTCGTCATTCCGAAGGGTGCGCCGAACAAGGAAGAAGCGACTGCAGTTCGTGCAGTTCGCAACCTCGACCCAAGCTCTGGCCGATCAGGCCAAGTGGATTTCCTATGGTCCGGCACGCAAGTCGTCGTCGGCTCTGGTAGGCATGTTCAACGACGGCAAGACCGAGATGGGCCCCTATATGCCCACCTCGCCGGAGAACCTGACGAACGCGCTCTATTCGAACTATGAGTTCTGGGTCGACCATGACGCAGAACTGAACAGCCGCTTCAACGCTTGGCTGGCTTCGAACTGATCGAACGGGCGGGTGCGACACGTCGCACCCGCCCTTTTCCTATCTTAGCGAAAGTATGACCATGGCTGTGATGGACGCTGCAGACGCCGGTACACTGACCACTGCCGACGGTCGCCCCTTGAAAGAGGCATTGGCCGGGGCGCAACGCCGGGCCAAGTGGCGGGCGTTCATGCTGGTGTCGCCCTTGTTGGCGTTTATCCTGATTACCTTTGTCTCACCGATCATTCAGGTGCTGCACCAGTCGGTCTACAACCCGCGCTTTTCCGACAACATGCCGGGCATGGTGCAATGGTTCAAAGCCAATCCGCTGGGTACAGAGCCGGACGAGGCAGCCTATACAATTCTGGTCGATGACCTGAAAGCCGCAGCAGAGGCCCGGACCGTGGCCGTCGCCGGTGAGCGGGTCAACTATGCCATGCCGGGCACGCGGTCGCTGTTCACCAAGGCCGGTCGTGACGCCAAGAAGCTGACACCGCCGTTCAAGGAGTCGCTGGTGGCGCTGGATCCGGCTTGGGGCGACCCCAATCTGTGGGGCGTGATGCGGCAGGTGTCCTCGGCCTATACGCTTGAATTCTTCCTGAACGCGGTGGACCGCAAGTTCGACAAGGACGGCAATATCGTCCGGGTTGATCGAAAACCTGCGGGTCTATGTCGACCTGTTCCTGCGGACGTTTGAAATGTCGGCGCTGATTACGGTGCTGTGCCTGTTCCTCGCCTATCCGGTGGCGCATTTGCTGGCGGTGTTGCCGGTGCGGACATCGAACCTGCTGATGATCTTGGTGCTGCTGCCGTTCTGGACCTCGCTTCTGGTGCGGACGACATCGTGGATCGTGCTGTTGCAGGGGCAGGGGGTGGTGAACTCTTTACTCGTGGCGATCGGGCTGATTGGCGAAGATGGCCGATTGGAGATGATCAACAACCGGATGGGCACGATCGATTGCGATGACGCATATCCTGCTGCCGTTCATGATCCTGCCGCTCTATTCGGTGATGAAGCCGATCCCGCCGAGCTATGTGCGTGCGGCGCGGTCGCTGGGTGCGACGTCGTGGACGGCGTTCCGGCGGGTGTATTTCCCGCAGACCATTCCGGGCATCGGCGCGGGCACGCTGCTGGTCTTCATCCTGTCGGTTGGCTACTACATCACGCCGGCGTTGGTTGGTGGGTGCGAGTGGCACGCTGATTTCCAACCTGATCGCCTACCATGTGAACAAGTCGAACAACTGGTCGCTGGCGGCGGCGCTGGCGACCATGCTGCTGGTGGCGATCCTGATCCTGTACTGGCTGTATGACAAGATCGTCGGCATCGACAAATTGAAGCTGGGTTAAGGGGCAGAGCATGGCACTTCCGATCTATGCGTCACCTTTGGAGCGGGTCTGGTATTACGCCTTCCGGGTGATCTGTGCGGCTGATCTTCCTCTTTCTGATCGCGCCCATTCTGGTGATCATCCCGCTGTCGTTTCAACGCCGACAGCTTTTTCACCTTTACGCGCGGGATGCTGCATCTGGACCCGGCGGCCTATTCGCTGAAATGGTACGACCTGATCCTGACCTTCCCGAACGTGCCGCGGATGTGCCGCGCGACGGGGCGTGGTGGACGATCGTGTGGGAGCAGGCGGCCTGGGTCGATGGCGGCCAAGAATTCGGTCATCATCGGGTTCTTTGCGACGATCCTTGCGACGGTGCTGGGCACGTTGGCGGCCCTGGGCCTGTCGCGGCCCGAGATGCCCTATCGCAAGGTGATCATGGCGATCCTGATTTCGCCGATGATCGTGCCGGTGATCATCATCACGCTGGGGCTGTTCTTCTTCTATTCGGCGATCGAGGATCAACAAATGGGGCGTGCCCTATCTGGGGGTCATCCTGGCCCATGCGACGCTGGGGATACCGTTTGTGATCATCACGGTGACGGCGACCTTGTCGGGGTTCGACCATTCGCTGACGCGCGCCGGGGCCAGTCTGGGGGCATCGCCCAGCACGGTGTTTTTCAAGGTGATCATGCCGCTGATCACGCCCGGCATGATTTCGGGGGCGCTGTTCGCCTTTGTCACCTCGTTTGACGAGGTGGTGGTGGTGCTGTTCGTCGGGCGGCAGATGAGCAGACCATCCCGCGCCAGATGTGGAACGGCATCCGCGAAGCGATCAGCCCGGCGATTCTGTCGGTGGCGACGATTCTGGTGATCGATCTCCATCTGCCTGCTGTTCGACGGTTGAAATCCTGCGGCGGCGGTCAGAACGGCTGCGCGGCGTCGTCGCCGGCGTAAGGAGGTCTGACATGGCGGACATGGCTATGAAAGCGGGCGGCTGAACCTGCCGTTCGTCGGGATATGCGACCTTTGGCAAGCGGCCCTATGTCGAGGATTGGCGCGAGATCGAGGCGGATGTGGCTGTGATGGGCGCGCCCTATGACTTTGGCACCCAGTTCCGGGCCGGGGCGCGGTTTGGGCCAAGGGCGGTGCGTGAGGCGTCGACCCTGTTCAGCTTTGGCCATGCCGGGGCCTATGACCATGAGGATGATTGCACCTATCTGCCCGCCTCGGTGCGGATCGTCGATATTGGCGATGCCGATATCGTGCATACCGATACGGTGACCAGCCACGCCAACATCCGCACCGGGGTGCAGGCGATGCTGGCGGCGGGGGCGCTGCCGGTGGTGATTGGCGGCGACCATTCGGTCAACATTCCCTGCATTGAGGCGTTTGAGGGGCAGGGTGATATCCACATCCTGCAAATCGACGCGCATCTGGATTTTGTCGATGAGCGGCATGGCGTCAGGTTTGGCCATGGCAGCCCGATGCGGCGGGCGGCGGAAAAGCCCTGGGTCACGGGGCTGACGCAGGTCGGCATCCGCAACGTATCCTCCACCGCGCGTGAGGGGTATGAGGCGGCGCGGGCGATGGGGGCGGATATTCTGTCGGTGCGGCAGGCGCGGGCCTTGGGGGCGAAGGCGGTGATTGCGCGGATCCCCAAGGGGGCGCGGGTCTATGTGACGATCGATATTGACGGGTTCTGCCCCTCTATCGCGCCGGGAACCGGGACGCCCAGCCATGGCGGCTTCCTGTATTATGACGTGCTGGAGATGTTGCAGGAACTGGCGCGGACCCATGACGTTGTGGGGATTGATCTGGTCGAGGTGGCGCCGGATTATGACCATTCGGGCAGCACGGCCATTCTGGCGGCGCAGGTGTTGCTGAACTTTCTGGGGTTCATCTTTCACGCGCGGGGCGCGACGTAGCCGCCTATCTGGACTGACGCGCAGGCGGGTCAGGGCAGCAGGTGCAACCAGAACCACGCCGTGAAGATCGACAGCGCCGTCGCGATCAGCACCGAGGACGCCGCGACCCTGCGGCCTGTGCCGTAGAGATGCGCGAACAGATAGGCGTTCACGCCGGGGGGCATCGCGGCGGTGACGACGGCCGAGCGCAGGGATGCGGTGTCGATCGGAACACTTTGGTGCGCCAAGAGGTAGGTCACGACCGGGTGCAGGACCAGGGTGATGACCACGACCATCGCGATCAGGCTCTTGTCGCCCTCGGGCCGGTAGCGCAGCAGGATGCCGCCAAGGCCGAACAGGGCCGCTGGCAGGCCCGCGCGGCCCATCATGTCGACCGCAGCCCCCACGCTTTCCGGCAGCGGCAGGCCAGACAGGTTCACGGCCACGCCCAGCAAAATCCCGATCACCAGCGGCTGCGACAGGATTGCCCGCGTCACTTGTGTGCCCAGCGCAGCCCCTGACAGGCCCTGCCCGCGCGAGCGGACCCATTCCATCAGCCCGATGCCAAAGGCGTAGAACATCGGCGAATGCATCGCGATGATCGCGTAATTGCCGGCCAGAGCATCCGTGCCATAGGCGCGTTCGGTGATCGACAGGCCGAGCAGCAGCGAGTTGGAGAACATGCAGGCAAAGCCGATTGCCACGCCTCATCCAGCGGGCGGTCGAAACCCTTCAGCGCGCCAAAGAAGCCCGCCGCAAAGCCGGCGAAGGCGCCGATGTAGAAGCTGAGCAGCAGTCCGTGGTCAAAGCTGGTCGACAGGTCGAGTTCCGAGATGGAGCGGAACAGCAGGCAGGGGATGCGCGAAGTTCTGCGAGAACCGCATCAGCCATCAATCGCATCCTCTGACAACAGCTTGGCCCGGGCTGCGGCATAGCCAAAGCCGATGATGAAGAAGACCGGCAGAACGACGTCCAGCAGAATGCCCATCTACGGCTCATTTTCAAAGGTGAGCACCCGGCCGTCATAGGCGGGGCTGACGGTGGGCGGCAGTTCGGCCAGCAGGGTGTCGTAATCCATGTCGAGATGCATGTTGGTCATCACCGCCTGCATCCGGTCGCGCGCGGGCGATCCAGTCGAGGGTCATCGCCAGATGGGCATGGGTCGGGTGCGGCGTGCGGCGCAGCGCATCGACGACCCAGCAGTCGACGCCCTCGACATGGGGCCACGACGCCTCAGGGATGCCAACGGCGTCGGGCAGATAGGCGAGGGGGCCGATGCGAAAGCCGAGCGCCTCCATCGAGCCGTGGTCGACGGTGAAGGGGCGCAGATGGATCGGGCCGCCGGGGCCGGTGATCGTGAAATCGCCGTGGATCGTGTGCAGGTCGAGGATCGGCGGGTAGGGCGAGCCTTCGGGCTGCATGAAGGCATAGGCAAAGCGGGAGATCAGGGCGTTTTGCGTCGGCGCGTCGGCCCAGACAGGCAGGCGGCGGCGCATGTTGAACACGATCTGGCGCAGGTCGTCGATGCCGTGGGTGTGGTCGGCATGGGAATGGGTGAAGACGACGCCGTCCAGCGTGCCGACGCCCGCGTCCAGCAGTTGTTCGCGCATGTCGGGCGAGGTGTCGATCAGGACGCGGGTGACAGCGTCGCCCTCGTGGCGTTCGACCAGCAGGGAACAGCGGCGGCGGCGGTTTTTCGGGTTGGTCGGGTCGCAGTCGCCCCAGTCGCCGCCGAGACGCGGGCACGCCGCCAGAAGAGCCGCAGCCGAGGATGGTGAAGCGCAGCGTGGCCATCAGGCGGACCGTTGGCGGCGCGGGTGAACAGGCGGTCGAAATTGGCGGTGGTGGCGGCGGCAAATTCGGCCTCGGTCACGCCGAAGATCTGCGCGCCGGTCTTGGCGGTGAAGGCGGTGTAGGCCGGTTCGTTGCGGCGGCCCCGGATGCGGGACGGGGGCGAGGTAGGGGCTGTCGGTTTCCACGAGGATGCGGTTCAGGGGGGCGGCGGCGAAGATGTCGCGCAGTTCGCCGGATTTGGGGAAGGTCGCGATGCCGGACATCGAGAGGTAAAAGCCCATCTCCAGCGCGGCCTGCGCGAGGGCGGCGCCGGAGGAAAAGCAATGCATCACGCAAGGATAGGGTTTGATCTTCATCCCCTCGGCCAGGATGCGGGCCATGTCGTCATCGGCGGCGCGGGCGTGGATGATCAGCGGCAGTCTGGGTTTCCTGGGCCGCCTCGATATGGATGCGCAGCGAGGTTTGCTGGATGGCGGCGCTGTCGGCGGTGTAGTGGTAGTCGAGGCCGGTTTCGCCGATGCCGACGAATTTCGGATGGGCGGACAGGGCGACCAGTTCGTCGACCGTGGTCAGCGGTTCGTCGGCCGCGCTCATCGGGTGGGTGCCGGCGGCGTAGTACACGCCGTCATAGGCCTCGGCAATGGCGCGGACCTGGGGTTCGTGGCGCAGGCGGGTGCAGATCGTCACCATGCGGGTGACGCCAGCGGCGCGGGCGCGGGCGATCAGGATTCGGGCAGTTCGCCGTTGAAATCGGGGAAATCGAGGTGGCAATGGCTGTCGACGATTTCCGGGGGCATGGGGGACATGGCTACCTTTGTGCGAGCGATGCCCGCGATCTCATCAATCTTCAGGACCATATCCATGAGAAGGCGGCAGGGTCAAGGTTGACCGCCCGTCCGCGACGCGCCCGGTTGCCGAGGGTTTGCGCGAGGTCGGCCCAGGCGCGGGCATGCTGGGGGGTGGGAGAGAGGCGTTCGATCAGGGCGGCCTCGCCGCGTGCCGCCTCGGGTGGCAGTTGGCCGCAGGGTTCCGGCGCGGGCGAGGCGGGACAGGAACAGGTCGATCAGGGTGACGATCAGGTCGAACTGCGCCTCGGCGCCCTTCTTGGCGCCTTGCGTCGGCGAGGGCGAGGGCCATGGGGCGGTCAAGCCGGGGCAGGGTGGACAGGAGTGCGGATCAGGGCGGTGTAGAGTTTCAGGCCGTCGAGGTTGGTCATCTGGAACGCCTCGCCCACGGAACCACCGGCCAGTTCGGCAAGGGCGGTGCGGTCGTCGGGGGCCACCTCGCCGCCGGCCTGGGTCAGGGCGTCGGACAGGTCGGTGGGCGACAGGGGCGTCAGGCGCAACTCGCGGCAGCGCGAGCGGATGGTGGGCAGCAGGCGGGCGGGTTGGTGGGAGATCAGGAAGAGCGTGACCTTGGCCGGGCGGTTCCTCGAGCAGTTTCAGCAGGGCATTGGCGGCGGAGATGTTCATCTCATCCACCGCGTCGATGATGGCCACGCGCTGCCCGCCATCGGCGGCGGACAGGGTGAAATAGCTTTTCATCTTGCGCACTTCATCCACCGTGATGTCGGCGCGCAGGCGGTCGGTCTTTTCGTCATAGGGGCGGCGCAGGAGGAACAGGCGGGATTCGGACAGGGCGCGCAGGCGGTGGGCGATGGGGTGGTCGTCGGGGATGTCGAGCGTGGTGGGCGGCGGCGGGGCGAACATGCCGCCGTCGTCGGGCGTGGCCAGCAGGAAGCGGGCCAGACGCCAGGCGAGGGTGGCCTTGCCCACGCCGCGCGGGCCGGTGATCAGCCAGGCGTGGTGCAGGCGGCCAGTGTTGTAGGCGGTCAGGAAGGTCTGTTCGGCGCGGGATTGGCCGATGCAGGTGGGCGGTGTCGCGCGGGATGCGGGGCGCCTTCGATGCGGTCAGGTTCTGGGCGTGTCGGGATCGGCTCATGTTGGGCCAGATGGGCGAGGGCGATGCGGGTGACTTCGGCGGCGACTTCGGCCGGGTCGGCGTCGCCGTTGATGACGCGAAAGCGGGGTTGGTGGGCGGCGAGGGTCAGGAAACCCGTCGCGCATCTTGGCTTGCAGGTCCAGACCCATATCCTCGAACCGCATTTCATGCCCGGCGCGGGCTTGGGCGCGGCCAAGGCCGAGGGCGGGGTCGATGTCGATCAGGAAGGTCAGGTCGGGTTCGACGCCGATCATCAGGGCGTGCAACTGGTCCACGGTGGCGGCCAGATCGCCGCGCGAAATGCCCTGATACATGCGGGTGCTGTCGGCGAAACGGTCGGTGATCACGATCTCGCCGCGCGCGAGGGCCGGGCGGATGGTCTTTTCCAGATGGTCGCGGCGGGCGGCGGTGAAGAGCAGGATCTCGGTTTCGGCGGACCAGCGGTCGGGGTCGCCTTCCAGCACCAGGCGGCGGATTTCCTCGGCCCCCGGGCTGCCGCCGGGTTCGCGGGTCAGGGTGACGGTGTGGCCCAGGCCGCGCAGGGTATCGGCCAGGAGGCGGGCTTGGGTCGATTTGCCAGAGCCGTCGATGCCTTCAAAGCGAAAGAAACCGGCCCGCCATCTCAGACGCCGATAGCGGCTGCGCAGGTGGGTGAAGGCCACCATCACGCGGTCCATGAAACCGGCGGGGCCGACATCGGCGGCGGCCACCAGGTCGACGGTTGGTCGGGCATTTCGGGCAGGTGGACGATCAGTTCTGCCAGTTTGGTGCCCTTGACGATCGGGGCCTTGATCGGGCCGGTATAGATGACTTCGGCGCTGAGGGCCTTGGCGGTGCCAGCCGGGATCAGCAAGCTGCAGATCCTGGCGGACACCAGACCGACCGTGGCGGCATCGCCCAGGAACACCTCGGCCTGCGCGATTTCGGTGCCGGCGTTGACCACGGTTTTCATGGCGAACTGGCGAAAGGCCCAGTTCGCCATCCGCTCGGCCTCTTGGGCGCGTTCCTTGTCGGAGGTGACGCCGTTGAAAGCAAAGATGATCCGGCGGTCGCCCTGTTTGACCGAGCCGACCATGCCGTAACCCGCCTCTTGGGTATGACCGGTCTTCAGGCCATCTGCGCCAATCCCCAGCTTTAGCAAGGGGTTGCGGTTGTTGGCATTGGCCGGAGAGCGGTCTTTGTAGTTGTAATCCGTCTCGGCAAAGATGGCGTAGAGGTCGGGGATAGGTTTCGATGATATGGGCCGACAGCATCCCCAGATCGCGCATGCTCATCCGTTGGCCGGGGTCGGGCCAGCCGCTGGAATTGGCGAAGTACGAGTGCGTTGAGGCCCAAGCCGGTGGGCCCGTTCGGTCATCTTGCTTGGCGAATTCCTCTTCCGACCCTTCCAGCCCTTCGGCCACGACGGTACAGGCGTCGTTGCCAGAGTTCACGATCATGCCTTGGATCAGTTCCTGCACGGTGGGCCGGTCGCCCTGTTGCAGATACATGGTGGAGCCACCCATCGCGGTATAGCTGACCGCCTTGGCCGAGACGCCGAAGGTGGTGTCCATCTGGACCCGGCCATCCTTGCAGCGCCTCGAACAGCATCTCGACCGTCATCAGTTTTGACATGGAGGCTGGCGGCACCGGATCGTCGCCGGACTTGTCCAGCAGAACGGTGTTGGTCGTCATGTCATAGACCCAGGCATGGGTCGCGGCGGTTTCAAAGGCACGGGCAGGCAGCGCCAGCAATAGAACCAGCGCCGCGAAAGTGGTCAGACGGCTGAAGACGGTCATAGATGGGGTCCTTTCAGCGTTTCAGGATATAGGCGTCCTTGAAGCCGGCAGCCTTGATCTTGGCCAGCATGGCGGCGTCGCCACGGGCGGTAACGCTCCACAAGTCCTTGCCGTGGCTGGTTTCCTTGCTGATCTGTGCAGCAATGCCGGTCTTCTTCAGGGTAGCCGCGGCGCGATTGGCGTTGGCCTCGACCGAGAAGATGCCGACTTGGATGGTTTTGCCGCCAGTGGCCTGCGGGGCAGGGGCAGCGGGTGTTGGGGCAGCAGTAGCAGGGGCCGCCGCAGCAGCGACGGCGGCTGCGGGTTGGGTCGCCGGTTTCGCGCCATTGGCCGGTTTGACCGGGGCCGCCGGGGTCGGCGGTCGCCGCAGCGACCGGCGGCAGGGCCGAGGCCTGCACGGTTTCGGACGAGTCGAGCAGCGGCCGCGTCGCATCGGGCGTCGTGGCCGGGACTTCTTCGCGCCGCAGGGCGGTCACGTTCAGCGTGGCCGGTTGGCCCGCGATCATGCCAAGCGCGTCGGCGGCGTCGGAGGAGATTTGCAGTTTCGGGCCGGGATTGTCAGCCTCGCGCCGGAAGAGCGCGCCGATGACGAATTTGCCATTTGACGGGTTGCGCATGATGACGCGCATCGGGTCGGTGACACTGGGGGCCGCAACCCAGACGCCGCCGAGCGAGGGCCGCCCGTCCCACAGCGCCTTGTCGGTGGTCTGGAAATCCTTGGGTGCCTCAACATCGTGATCGACCAGCCGGACCGAACGGGCCGTGGCCACCGCCGGGGTGCCATCTGCGGCAGCGTCACCCGCCGTGGCATCGGTCGCGGGATCCGTGGCCGCGCCGCCATCTGCCCCGTCGAGCGTACAGCCGGTCACCATCGACGTGACAAGGCCAGCAAAAACCAACGATTTCAACACTATTCCTGCCATCTTTCGCCCCTTGAACCCACACGGTCTGATGCCGCGCTTTGCCTTTGCCCCAATATCGGGCAGCTTTTCGAGGGCATCATAGCCGCTGGCGGGGCAACAGGAAAGGGTAAGTACGGGATTCAGCGGAAATGCCCCGTTCACATCTCTTTCAGAATCAGTTGCGGCGCTTTATGTGGCCCGTGTCGGATGGGTCGCAGAAGGAGTGCTGCGGTTTTTCTGACATCCTGTGCGGCCCAAAACGTTTGTCGGTGCTGGACAGGAAAATGAGAGTGTGGTTACAGCGGGTGGCGGTTGCGTCCGCGAAAGATCGTGCCGGGGAAACCCCCGACCCACGCCTTTCGCAAACATCGCGCCCGGACGGTATGGAAGTGTGGCCGAGTGGTTTAAGGCTCTAGTCTTGAAAACTAGCGTAGGGGGAACTCTACCGTGGGTTCGAATCCCACCGCTTCCGCCAATTTCCCCAATTTGCAATTGTCTAACATGTTGTAAAAATGGAATAAAACTAATTGACCTTGAAATTTCCCTGAAAATGCGCTGAAATCTTCTGCACAATCTTCTGCACAAACCAGCCCGGTGGGGTCTTGAGTTGGGACGCATTCACTGCGCAGATTGCGCGTATGACAATCACCAAGAAGGGCAATGCCCTCTATCTCAGAAAGCGAGTTCCCATCCGCTTCGCCTCAATCGAGCGCCGAGGCGTGGTATGGATAGCGCTCAACACTGACTCAATGCGAGAAGCCGAGGCGAAATCGGCGCAGGTTTGGGAAACGCAGCTGCAAGGTTGGGAAGCTGAACTTGCTGGCCGAAGCGATGACGCGGCTCAACGGTTCGAGGCGGCGCATCAATTGGCCCGCAACAGAGGCTTTCGGTGGATGCCTGTGGAGGAGGTTGCCAAACTGCCGCTGCGCAACGTGCTCGACCGGGTAGAAGCCAGCATTTCAGCAGATGGCGGGATTGACCCGGTCCGCGGCGCTGCCTTCTTGGGCATCGCAAAAGCCCCGAAATACCGCATCAGCGAAGTCTTGGAAGACTATTGGAAGCTGGCTGAAGACAAAGCGCAGGGAAAATCGCAAGATCAAATGCGTCGGATGCGCAATCCTCGCATTAAGGCATTCCGCAATTTCATTGCTGTGGTGGGCGATCTTGCGGTTACGGAACTTGTTCAGCGCGACCTCATCGACTTCCGAGCCTGGTGGTGGGACCGGATCAAGGCTGAAGAGCTTGATCCGGCCAGCGCCAACAAGGACTTCACACATATCGCCTCCGCGTTTCGATTGGTCGATCGCAGCTTGCAGTTGGGCGTAACCTTGAACTTCACTGCGCTTAATTTTACGGTGTTGGAGAAGCGGAGCCGGCTGCCATTTTCACGCAACTGGATCGCGACGAAGATCCTTGCACCAGGGGTTCTGGATGGGTTGAATATCGAGGCCCGCTCCATTCTCTTGGGCATGATCAACACGGGATACCGCCCCAGCGAAGCGCAAGATCTCTTGCCGCAGCACATCCGCCTCGATGACAAAACTCCGCATATCAGCATTGAACCCGTGGGCCGCACACTGAAGACCCAGGCCAGCCGTCGGATCATTCCCCTTGTTGGCGTCAGTCTTGAGGCCTTCCGAGCCTGCCCGGAAGGCTTCCCCCGCTACAGAGGTGGCGCGGCCTTGAGTGCGACGGTCAATAAATACCTTCGCGAGAACGGTCTTTTGGAGACGCCCGACCATTCCATGTATGGGCTGCGCCACAGCATCGAGGACCGTATGCTCGACGCCGATGTTGACGAACGGATCAGGCGCGATGTTCTGGGCCATAGTCTTAGCCGAGAACGGTATGGCAAGGGCGCAGACCTCGCCAAATTGGCTGAAACTCTTCGAAAGGTAGCCATCTGATCTTGCCTGAGGCGTGCCCTGAGCGGTCAAGGTCAATACACCACGCGTTCAGAACGTGCCCCTCCAACCAGATTTGATGCATCTAGAATGCTCCGTAGCCCTGTAGGTATGACGGACCAACTGTCCTTCTGACCTTCTAAAATAACATATATTTAACAGCCGGTTATATGGATGCGCGCCTGCAGTTTGTATGGCGAAATGTAGTGCGCAGCGAGCAGGGACGAAACCCGAAGCCTGCCAGAAAAACTCACTCTGTCGCGTCCAGAAAATTGGCGGCATTAACAAGACTTTTCCGATTCCTCTCAGTACGAGCGTGTGCTCGGTCACATTTGACGCTCTGGAAGGGAAGTCCCCTGTCGAATCCGCTATCGAGGCTTTGGATTTCGCCACACTATGGCCGTGGAAATCTGGCACAGGCGATCAACCAGATGAAAGGGCAGGCCACACAAAAATAGACTTCTGGCGAGGCCGCATGACTTGACCTTCGCCCAAATGGCTATCAAACGCCCCGAAAGGGGCCTACAACTCACTCATCAGGCTTTTTGCAGGATTTCATGGCGCGTTCTGTTTTAAATGCGTTGGTTGCCACGGTCTTGACGGCGGTTTCGCTTTACCTCTGGCGGATCACGTATCCCTCTACCGACTGGGCAGCTATGGCCCTTGGCCTATTGGCACTTGCGATTTGGTTGGGAAGCTGGCCACTCTTTCTCGATACTTGGCGTGTCCGGTTCTTCATCGCGCTTCGCGAGGATTCTTTTCTTGGCAAGATTCTGACCGGGCGTGTTCGGGCGGCTTTCCTGACCACCGGGTTCACGCTCGCAGCAGTCACTCTGTTGGCTTGGCAATCGCTGAATGCTTCGAAGGAGGAAGCATGCATAATGCTGTTGGCTTTCCTCCTCTCGGGAGGTCTTTTCAGCTTGGGCCAAAACTTGGTGGCGCGCCAGTTCCACCAGCCTTTTGCCCGCAGTCTCGCAACTTCTTTGGTGTCCTGGCTCGTCGCTGTGCCATTCACAATCTTTCTAGCCTATTCCTTCTGGGCTTGGACGGCGATGCCAGGTGCGATGCTCGACGCTGACTTGTCACGCGCCGTGCATATCGGCCTGGAAGAACTTCCGCCGCGGGGAGGTTGGATCGCGACGTTCCTTGCCATTCCCTATATCTATGAAGCCATCAAACTTTGGGTGGCGGTGAAACTGGCTGACTACCCCGTCGTCAGCATCTTGCTCAGCTTTGATGCCGCATTATTCAGCTTTGTCTTGTGTCGCACCGCCATCGTGGTCACCCAATTCGTCGAAGCCCACATGATGAAGGCCCCTGAATGACAGACGACCCGGTACAGGCACCTAAGGTGCGAAAGCGAGCGACTTGCGACCTGGTTCTGGGGCACAATTCTTGCGATGGCGGCATTGACGATCTTGCTGAGTATCACAGGCCGCATTGCGCCAAGAAACTGAGGTTGCCGAAAAGATTGACAATTCCTCACCGACGCCGATTGAGGTCAGCGCGGCTAAACTTGAGAGCCTTTTGACCAACGCCAACCTGTTGGCGGTTCAGGCGGTAATGCCTCAGATCGGACCACTCGTCGACGCGGCCTATCGGCCAGCTTACGACGCGATCCCGGCCTATGCCGATTTTCACTATTCAGTCTGGGGTGAGTACACAGAACTGAGCGCAGCTGCGCTTGGCGCGGTCACTGGAAAACTGGAGGAGATGCTCCTCGGAGGCCTTGGGACGCGGCTCGAAACGGTCGGGTTGCAGTTGGACGATCACTTCGCCTCATCATTCGAGGCCGAACTTGCCACTGTGGAAGGGGTCAGCAAGATCAGTCTCGGGCCGCTAACCACCCAGACCATGGACAGTGTTTTCGCACGAATGAAGGTCACTGTTCCAGTCGGGACAGTGGCGACGCTTGGGACGGCGATGGCAGTAAAGGGCGTCGCAAAAATAATCAAGGCCAAGAAG
>CAWAEL010000005.1:0-130076 GCA_963781185.1 uncultured Alphaproteobacteria bacterium | reverse complement strand
AATGTCGGGCAATCCGACCGGCGTTTCGCGACATGCTCGACAACATGTGCCACGGCGGCAAAATCGCGATGTTGGGAATCCCGCACGAAGAAATTGCGATCGATTGGAAGCACCGTCGTCTTCAATATGCTGACGATCAAGGGCATCTATGGCCGCGAAATGTACGAGACGTGGTACCAAGATGACCGTGATGCTCGAAAGCGGTCTGGACATCGACCCGATCATCACACATCGATTCCATCTCACGGAATTCCAAAAAGGATTCGATGCCATGCGATTGGGGGGATCGGGCAAGGTCATTCTGAGCTGGCGAGATCATAACAAACACGTACCGTGGAGCTGCTCACAACGTTGCGAATCGAATCCCACGCAAACGTTCACACAGTCTTGCCGATGTCCGCGTTCCATGTACAACACCATCAAAGAGCATGTACACAAACACTCGACGACATCCGCCGCGGGGGCTATACAAATCCGAGCGGGTCATCACGATCCCCGCAGGATGCGCGAATCCGCGTCGCCGACGGCCGGTCCGTGCTGAACATGTGTGCCAACAACTACCTCGGACTGGCCGAACATCCCGAAGTCGTTGAGGCCGCGCACGAGGGGTTCGACCGCTGGGGTTACGGCTTTCCTCTGTCCGGTTCATTTGTGGCACGCAGTCGATCCACAAAGAACTGGAAGCAAGGATCAGCGAGTTCCTGGGGACCGAGGACACGATCCTGTACACGTCGTGCTTCGACGCGAACGGCGGACTGTTCGAAACGCTGCTGGGCGCCGAAGACGCGGTCATCTCGGACGCCCTGAACCACGCCAGCATTATTGACGGCATTCGTCTGTGCAAAGCTCAGCGTTTTCGCTATCCGAACAACGACATGGCGGATCTGGAAGCGAAGTTGCAGGAAGCCCAAGCGGCCCGGTTTCGGATGATCGCTACCGACGGTGTCTTTTCGATGGACGGCATCTTCGCCAATCTGCCCGAGATCTGCGATCTTGCGAGAAGTACGACGCGATGGTGATGGTCGACGATTCGCACGCGGTCGGTTTCATGGGCACGCGGGCCGCGGCACGCATGAGCATCACCAGGTGATCGATCGGATCGACGTCATCACCGGCACGCTGGGCAAGGCGCTCGGCGGCGCGAGTGGCGGCTACACCAGCGGCAGACACGAGATCATCGACCTGCTGCGTCAGCGTTCGCGGCCGTATCTTTTCCAACTCCGTGGCCCCGCCGATCGTCGCGGCGTCGATCCGAGCCCTCGAATTACTGACACAATCGACCGAATTGCGCGATCGGCTGGAGCGAACACCAAGTTTTTCGCGAGGGCATTTCGAAAGTCGGCTTCCAAATCCTGCCCGGCTCGCATCCGATCGTTCCAATCATGCTGGGCGAAGCTGCACTGGCCACGAGAATGGCGGATGCGCTGCTGGAAAAAGGCGTCTATGTGATCGGATTCTCCTATCCGGTGGTTCCCCAAGGCAAGGCGCTGGATTGACCAACGCCGCAGCAGCAACCGCCATCCGGAAATTCCGCTTCAGGATGACCTGCCTGTCGACGACAAGGCATGGCGCAGCGAGGATGTGGTGGTGAACGCAATCGCCGTCCGACAAGCCTACTTTGCGCTCAGCCATGACCACCGCGACGTCTTGGCGCTGGTCGATATCATGGGCTTCAGCTATGACGAAGCCGCGAATTTGCTGGATGTCAGGATCGGAACCATCATGAGCCGCGTCGCCCGCGCCCGTCATGTCATGCTGACCGCGTTGAGCGATGGCCGTGTGGTCGCAATGACGTCCGCGCGGCGCCGGGGTCACAATGGCGGCGCGTAATATCCCCTTTGAAATGCTCAGCGCCCATGCCGACGGCGCCCTGTCGCCCGAGGATGCCGCGATGGTGGGCCGTGCCGCTGCGACAGACCCAGAAACCGCCGCGCGTCTGGCCGTGCTACTATCCCTGCGGGCCGGGGTCAGCGGTCTGGTCGAGCAACCCGCGCCATCGGTGTCGATAAGCCAGATCAAAGCCGCACTGGACCACCAGCGCCGCCGCAACGCCCGGCGTCTGGGTGCGGCACTTGCGGCCGTTCTGGTCGTGGCGGCAGGCTCGGCGCTGTGGTTCTACGACGCCCCCAGCCCGACCACACCGCAAACGGTCGCGCAACAGCAGCCCGCCTCAATCGCCCCCCTGATCGCCGCCTATGATGCATGGAGCGCCCCCACCACATTGCTCGCCGGGTCAGACATGGGCACGCTGAGCACGCTTTTGACAGCCGCCGGTCTGGATCAGGACTTCACCACCAACTTCGCCCTGCCAGACGGGGCCGAGGTGCAGCATACCGGCTATCTGGGCCATCTCGGCTGCCGCCTCAGCCTGTTTGAGACTAAGGCAACCGGGCGCGGGGCAGGGCCTGTCGATTGCCATCACCGATGATCTGTTGCTGGCCACATGGGCCACCAAAGCCTCGTCCTATGCCGTGGTGGCCCGGCACATGAACGCCGTCCGCTTCACCACCATTTCCTCTGTGCTGAACGCCGCCACAACGATCCCCGCACAGGACGAAGGCCCGATGATCGCCCTGCTGTCCGGCGCGCGTCAGCACTGCATCGCCTGAAACCCAAATATCTTTCACGGGTCAGGGAATAACCCCGCCCCTCCGGACGTCTTAAGCCCCACAGCACAGGCATCGCGCTTGGCTATTGGATTGTGACCGGGAGGGTAACATGACGACCAGACGACAAATGCTTATATCTGCGGGGGGCGCGGCCTTGGCTTTCGGGGCCGGGTTGACGGGCGGCGGCCGCTTGGCGGCACTGGCCGAAACCGCCATGCTGCCCTTCGGCAATGGTGAGAGAGAGCTTGTCACCTATCCCGGCAAGCGCCCGCTCTTGCGGCTTTCGGCCCGGCCACCGCAGCTTGAAACGCCCTTTGCGGTGTTCAATGAAAGCGTCATCACACCCAATGACGCGTTCTTTGTGCGCTATCATCTGGCCGGAATTCCCACCGAAATCGACCCCGACACCTATGCCATCGACATCGGCGGCAGCGTCGCCACACCACTCTCAATCTCATTGCAGGACTTGAAGGCGATGGATGCCGTAGAGGTGACGGCCGTCCATCAATGCTCCGGCAACAGCCGTGGTCTGTTTGAGCCGCGGGTTGGTGGCGGTCAGGCTGGCAACGGCATGATGGGCTGCGCGGTGTGGAAGGGTGTCCCGCTCAAGGCCGTTCTGGACAAGGCTGGCGTCAAGGACAGCGCAAAATTCGTGTCCTTTGACGGGCTTGGACGGCCCGGTGCTCGACGGCACGCCCGATTTCGTCAAGGCGCTCGACATCGGCCATGCCACAGATGGCGAGGTGATGATCGCCTATCAGATGAATGGTGAGGATATCCCTTGGCTGAACGGCTTCCCCGTCAAACTGGTCGTCCCCGGCTTCTACGGCACCTATTGGGTCAAACACCTCAGCAAGATCACCGTGCTGGATCAGGCGCTTGATGATTTCTGGATGAAGCCCGCCTACCGCATCCCGGACAACCTGTGCGCCTGTGTCGAACCGGGGGCTGCGGTTCTGTCTTCGGTGCCGATCAACCGTTTTAGCATCCGGTCCTTCATCACCAGCGTGCTGGACGGCGCCAGTGTCGCCGCTGGCCCCCTCGCCCTGCGCGGCATCGCCTTTGACGGCGGCTATGGCATCACTGAGGTTGACGTCTCCACCGACGGCGGCATGACGTGGAACGCCGCCAAACTTGGTGACGATCTCGGCAAATATGCGTTCCGTGAATGGACCAGTTCGGTAACGCTGCCCGCAGGTGAGACGACGCTGATGGTGCGCGCCGTCAACAAGATCGGGCAAAGCCAGCCGATGGACCCGCTGTGGAACCCGTCGGGCTATATGCGCAACGTCGTCGAAACCACCAAAGTCACCGCAGCCTAAGGAGGGCAGGATGAACCGTATAACCCACACTGTCGCGGCGCTTGCCGTGCTCGCCCTGCCAATCACCGCCCTCGCCGCACCGATGACCTACACCCTGCCGGATGAAACCGCGACCTTCCTGCCCGGCCCGGGGGTAGAGGTGGCAGAGGCCAATTGCCAGACCTGCCATTCGACCGATTACATCAACTATCAACCGCCGAAAAAAGGCGACGCGTTCTGGGCGGCAGAGGTCGCCAAGATGATAAAGGTCTACGCTGCCCCGATCAGTGAAGAAGACGGCAAAACCATCGCCGCCTATCTGGCCGCCACCTACTGACCCGGCGCAAATCCAAAATCAACGGGGTGGCAGATCTGCGCTGCCACCCCGGACTATCAAACCACCCCAAGCCAAACGGCCAAGATCAACTGCACCCCCGCCGCCCCGGCAAACACGGCAGCGGGGACCATAAACCCGACATCGACTATAGCCGCCGTCGCCCCAGCGAAAACGACGGCCTTGAAGACAATCAGCAGCGGCATGCCAAGGCGGTAGCCAGACTGCGGCGCCGCAAACACCGCCCACAACGCCACCAAAAGCCCCGCACAGGCCAGTGCCCCAAGGGCCGAGGTGAGCGGCGTACCAAACCAACTCCACCCCCAGCGGGCAAAAGCAGCAATCGCCATCAGTTCCACGACAAAGGCCAGCAGGCTGTTCAACACCACCATCGCATCCACCGCTCCAATCGGCGTGTCCCAAGCCGCCGAAATGCCCCAAGATATTCTGCACCCAACCCCACCCGGTCAACGCCGAACCATTCACTCACGTTTTCGTGATCCAACGACAGCCAGTCTTTCCGCGCCCCGAAATCTGCGCAAATTCGGCCATCGTCGCCCCACACCGCCGAGGACTCAATTCATGACCTTCGCCCCGCTTTTCGCAGCCCCTCTGGCTGTCATCATCCATGCGCTTGCCGCAATGGCGGCCTTCGTTCTGGGAACCGTGCAACTGGCCGCCCCGAAAGGTACGCTGCCTCACCGCACCCTCGGCTGGATCTGGGTCGCGCTCATGGCGGTGGTGGCAAGCAGCTCTTTCCTGATCCACACGATCTGCATCTACGGCCCGTTCAGCATAATCCACGGCCTGTCGATCATCACCCTGATCGTCCTGCCGATGGGCGTGGCCCATGCCCGCAACCACCGCGTTGTCAAACACATGCGGGTGATGACGCTGCTGTTCCTAGGGGCGCTCGTCCTCTCAGGCTTCTTCACCCTCATGCCGGGGCGGATCATGCATGACGTCGTGTTCGGCACCGACAGCCACCATGGCGCCTGTTCCTGACGCCATTCGCCCCTTCACTTTGGTTTAAATATCCAATCCGAACCGCGCCACCCTCCAACCCTCAACGCGACGCGTCCCCGCCCCCATGGGGGGAGGGTCAGGGAGGGGGCGTCTGAAACGTAAGCCCTCAGAACGCCATCGTGGCCGCCACCGCCCGCTGCCACCGCGCATATTTCTGCTCGCGCTCTGCCGGGGCCATCTGCGGCACGAACCGCCGCTCCAGCGCCCAGCCCTTGGCAAAGTCCTCAGGCTCCGGGCAGATCCCGGTCTGCAACCCGGCCAGATAGGCCGCCCCCAGCGCCGTCGTCTCGGTCACCACGGGCCGGTCCACCGGGGCGCCGGTGATGTCGGCCAGAAACTGCATCGTCCAGTCGCTCGCCACCATCCCGCCATCCACCCGCAGCACCCCGTCCGCCGCCCCGCCCCAATCCGCCCGCATCGCCTCCAGCAGATCGCGGGTCTGATAGCCCACAGATTCCAACGCCGCCCGCGCCAGCTCGGCCGGCCCCGAATTGCGCGTCAACCCGAACACCGCCCCCCGACAATCCGGCCGCCAATAGGGCGCCCCCAACCCGGTGAACGCTGGCACCAGCACCACGCCCTGCTCCACATCCGCCGCCTCGGCCAAGCCCTGCGTCTCCGATGCCGCCCGGATGATCTTCAACCCGTCGCGCAGCCATTGCACCACGGCCCCGGCGATAAAGATCGACCCCTCCAGCGCATAGGTCGTCCTGCCCACCCAACCGGTAAGCCACCGTCGTCAGCATCCGGTTCTGCGACATCACCATCTCGCCCCCGGTGTTCAGCAGCGCAAAGCACCCCGTCCCATAGGTCGATTTCATCATCCCCGGCTGGAAACACGCCTGCCCGACCGTCGCCGCCTGCTGATCCCCCGCCACCCCGGCAATCGGGATCGCCGCGCCAAACAGCGCCGCATCGGTCACGCCGAAGTCCGCCGCGCAATCGCGCACCTCCGGCAGCATCGCCATCGGGATGCCCAGCAGGGCGCAGATCTCGGCGTCCCATTCCTGCGTCCTGATGTTGAACAGCATCGTCCGCGCCGCATTGGTGGCGTCGGTCGCATGAACCCGCCCGCCCGTCAGCTTCCAGATCAGAAAGCTGTCCACCGTACCAAACGCCAACTCGCCCCGCGCCGCCCGCGCCGCCAGATCGCCCTGCTCCAATATCCACTTCAGCTTGGTCCCGCTGAAATACGGGTCGAGCAGCAGCCCCGTCCGCGCCGTCACCATCGCCTCATGCCCCGCCGCCTTCAGCGCCTCACACAGCGCCGCCGTCCGTCGGTCCTGCCAGACAATCGCCCGGTGAACCGGCTCTCCGGTTTTGCGGTCCCAGACCACCACCGTCTCGCGCTGATTGGTGATGCCGATCCCCGCAATGTCACTTGCCGCAATCCCCGCCTTGGCCAAAGCCCCCGCCACTGTCGACACGACCGTCGACCACAGATCCGCCGGGTCATGCTCCACCCAGCCCGACTGAGGATAGTGCTGCGCGAATTCCTGCTGCGCTGTCGCCACCGGACGCAACGCCCCATCAAACACGATGGCGCGGGTCGAAGTGGTGCCCTGATCAATGGCCAGCAGATAGGTCATGTCGTCCTCCCTTTTTTTGCGAAAGTGGCAGATGCCGCGCCCGAGTTAAAGCCACCCGAATCGCCTTTACCCACCGATTTGGGGCGGCAAAACCCGCGACGCGCATCTGTATGGAATGAAGACGGGATGAAGATGAAATGAAGACGGTTAACCCTTTGGCAACCCGAGTCCCTGCAAACCCCCTTGCCGCCCCCTGTCCATCGGGTACATTAGAGTCGCAACTAGCCCGAAGGACCGCCCATGACCACCCAAGCGCCCGAAACCCAGATCGTGACCCACTGGAAAGTCGCCTGCGACGGTGGCGAGGGTGCCCTTGGCCATCCCCGCGTCTGGCTGACCATTCCGCGTGACACCGGATTCGTCGAATGCGGCTATTGCGACAAGCGGTATGAGATTGACCGTGCCCACGCCCACGACGACCACTAACCTTGGCGCGCCGTCTCATCACGGCTGCTACCATTCTGGTTTTACTGCCTTTTTTCTACTTTGCCCTGGCCGCGCTCGGCGCGATATTGCCCGGCCCACACCCCCAAATTGACGGCGGACCGCGAACCCATGTGGCCTTGGCCCGTGGCCCGATCCACTTCGATCTTCTAATCCCGATGAGCGACCAACTGCGCCAAACCTTCGCTTTCGCTGAGGCGCAGGGCGTGCCCATCACCAATCCACAGGTCAAATTCCTGATGGTCGGCTGGGGGTCCAAGGCCTTTTACACCCAAACCGGCACCTACGCCGATCTGAACCTCAGCTCGATCTGGCCCGCCCTGACCGGCGACGACGCCACCCTGCACATCGACGTCGCCGGTGATCTGCAAGGCCTGCCCGCCATCACCTGGATTTCCCTGTCCGAAACACAACTGACAGCGTTGACCAACGCCGTCACCGCAAGCCTTAGTCGTGACGCCACCGGAAACCCCATCGCCCTCAACGCCCCGCCCTTCGGCCTGACCGACGCTTTCTACGCCGCAAATGGCCGTTTCAACGTGCTGAATACCTGCAACGTCTGGATCGGTCACATGCTCCGTCAGGCGGGGTTGGACTTCGGAATCTGGACCCCAACCCCACAATCCGTCGCTGTTTCGGCCAGCTGGTTCACTCCAACGCAATCCTGAACCGCGGCCCCGGCATCGGCATCTCCGCCAGCCCCATATCCCGGTAAGCCCTTTGCGCACCAAGGTTTTCCCGGTCGGTGCCAATCATGAGAAACTCAGCCCCAGCATCCCGGCTGACCTGCCGCGCCGCCGCGATCAAAGCCCGCCCGATCCCGGCCCGCCGACGCCACTCCATCACAAACAGATGGTTCAGATCATGCCCGACCCCACCCGTCACCAAATTGGGCCGGGTCAGGATCAGGGCATAGCCCACCAACCCCTCTTCCTCAGCCGCAACCAGAATGCGGCCGGTGCCACGGCCAAAGATCTGATCCTGCAATTCAGGCAGCGTAATTCGGGGGTCGTCGCCATGGTGCCGGGCCAAAAGCCCAATCATGTCATGGACATGCGCCAGATCATCCGGCACAGCCTCGCGTATCATCAGGGTCATTTCTTGCTCCTTGGGAAAGCCCGCAAGGCAGCAATCTGAACCACCTGACGGGCGGTTTAGGGGTCTGATCGGGGGAATACGATGCTGACCAACCGCCTATTTGGCGTTGGTAAAATACCAGGCAGTGGGGCGGGTCATGATCAACATGCCGTTTGGATAAGCAGGCAAATCCCATCTGTCAACGGGGTAGCACCGTGGGTCAGGCTATGGCATGAAAGTACGGCAAGCAGGAGGACCACCATGACGTTCGGCAAGGGACACCACCTTCACCTCATCGACGGCTCGGCCTTCATCTTCCGCGCCTACCACGCCCTGCCGCCCCTGACGCGGAAATCCGACGGCCTGCCGGTTGGCGCTGTCGCCGGGTTCTGCAATCTGATGTGGTCCGAACTATCCACCGCTGGGGGGAAAACCGCCGCCACCCACATAGCCGTTGTGTTCGACGCCGGGGCCCACACCTTCCGCAATGACCTGTATGACCAATACAAAGCCAACCGCCCGCCGCTGCCCGAAGACCTGCGCCCCCAGTTTCCCCTGACCCGCGACGCCACCCGCGCCTTCAACGTCGCCTGTATCGAGATGCAGGGTTATGAGGCCGACGACATCATGGCCACCCTCGCCCTGCAAGCGCAGGCGGCCGGGGGCGGCTGTACAATCATTTCTTCAGACAAAGACCTTATGCAACTGGTCGGCCCCGGTATCGACATGTTCGATCCGATGAAGAACAAATCTATTGGCCCGGAGGAGGTGTTTGAAAAGTTCGGCGTCGATCCCGGTCGTGTCGTCGATGTGCAGTCCCTCGCGGGCGACAGCGTCGACAACGTCCCCGGCGCGCCCGGCATCGGGTTGAAAACCGCCGCCCTGCTGATTCAGGAATATGGCGACCTCGACACGCTGCTGGCCCGCGCGGGCGAAATCAAACAACCCAAACGGCGCGAGTCCCTGCTGGACAACGCCGACAAGATCCGCCTGTCGCGCACATTGGTCCAACTGAAGCTGGATACCCCGGTAGAGGTGACGCTGGATGAGCTTGAGGTGCGGAAGCCTGACCCAGATACCCTGTTGAAATTCCTCGCTGAAATGGAGTTTCGCACCCTCTCGACCCGCGTCGCCACCAAGCTGAAAGTGGCCGCCCCGGTGATTGAGGACAGCAAGGGATTTGAAGTTGTCGGTGCCCACGAAGAGGCGGCTCAGCAGGAAAGACTGCCCTTCAACCACGACAATTATGTCTGCATTCGCGACGCCGAAACCCTGTCTGAATGGATCGCCAAGGCCCGCGACCGTGGCTATCTGGCAGTCGACACCGAAACCACCTCACTCGACGAAATGAAGGCCGATATCGTCGGTATTTCAATGAGTTCTGAGGCCGGCACCGCCGCCTACATCCCCGTCGGCCACCGCCAAGGCGGCGACCTGTTTGCCGCCGATGCGCTGCTTGACGGCCAACTGCCGCTCGACACCGCATTGGCCCTGCTGAAGCCGCTACTAGAAGATCCCGCCGTTCTGAAGATCGGCCAGAACATGAAATACGACGCCAAGATCTTCGCCCGTCTCGGCGTCAACGTCACCCCGATCGACGACACCATGCTGATGTCCTACGCGATGTTTGCGGGCAAGCACAACCACGGCATGGACATCCTGTCCGAAACCTACCTTGGCCATAAACCCATTCCGATCAAAGAGTTGATCGGCTCTGGCAAGACCCAGATCACCTTCGACCGGGTCGCCATCGACACCGCCACCAAATACGCCGCCGAGGATGCCGACGTCACCCTGCGCCTGTGGCAGGCCTTCAAACCCAACCTCCACCGGGTCAAAGTCACCACCGTTTACGAAACCCTCGAACGCCCCCTCGTCCCGGTTCTGGCCGAGATGGAGATGGCCGGCATTCAGGTTGACCGCGACACCCTTAGCCGCATGTCCAACGCCTTCGCGCAGAAAATGGCGGGGCTGGAGGCAGAGATTCACGAACTCGCCGGTGGTCCGTTCAACGTCGGCTCGCCCAAGCAACTTGGCGAAATCCTGTTTGATAAGATGGGCTTGCCGGGTGGCGAAAAGGGAAAAACCGGCGCCTACGCCACGGGTGCCGACATACTGGAAGACCTCGCGACCGAACATAAACTGCCCGGCGTGGTGCTGGACTGGCGGCAACTGTCAGCAAGCTGAAATCCACCTACACCGACGCCCTGCAAGACCACATCAACCCGGAAACCGGCCGCGTTCATACCAGCTATTCGATTACAGGCGCGGTGACCGGTCGCCTCGCCTCCACCGACCCCAACCTGCAAAACATCCCCGTCCGGTCAGAAGAGGGTCGCCGTATCCGCGAGGCCTTTGTCGCACCCAAGGGTAAGGTACTGGTGTCGCTCGACTATTCCCAGATCGAACTGCGCATCCTCGCCCATATCGCCGACATTCCGGCACTTCAGCAGTCGTTCAAAGAGGGCATCGACATCCACGCCATGACCGCGTCAGAGATGTTCAACGTGCCCCTCGACCAGATGACCTCTGACATCCGCCGCCAAGCCAAGGCGATCAACTTCGGCGTCATCTATGGCATCTCGGGCTTCGGTCTCGCCCGCAATCTGCGGATTCCCCGGGCCGAGGCGCAGGGTTTCATCGACCGCTATTTCGAACGCTTCCCGGGCATCAAGGAATACATGTCGGCCACCGTCGCCTTCGCCCAGAAGAATGAATACGTCCAGACCCTGTTCGGTCGCAAAATCCACACGACAGAAATCAACACCAAGGGCCCGGCGCAAGGCTTTGCCAAACGCGCCGCCATCAATGCGCCGATCCAAGGGACCGCCGCTGATGTAATCCGCCGCGCGATGATCCGGATGCCTAACGCGATCAAGGACTTGCCTGCCAAGATGCTGCTGCAGGTTCACGATGAACTGCTGTTCGAGGTCGACGAAGACGCTGCCGCCGCGCTGATCAAAGTCGCCAAAGACGTGATGGAGGGCGCCCCCCATCCCGCCGTTGACCTGAAAGTTCCGCTGATTGTCGAAGCGGGGCAGGGGCCAAACTGGGCGGCGGCGCATTGAACCCCATCCCCTTTGCCACCCCTGCCGATTGGTCCAACTGGCTCGCCGCCCACCCGCAGGAAACCGAAGTCTGGGTGCTCTACCACCGCAAAGGCACGGGCATCCCGTCCATCGACTGGGAGCAGGCGGTGGTTGAGGCTTTGACGCATGGCTGGATTGATGGCATTCGCAAGACGGTCAATGAAACCCAATGGACCCAACGCTTTACCCCCCGCAAAAAGGGATCAGCGTGGAGCCAGAAGAACATCGCCACCGCCGAGCGCCTGATCGCCGAGGGTCGGATGACCCCGGCCGGGCAGGCCCATGTTGACCTCGCCAAAGCCAACGGCCGATGGGAGCAAGGCTATTCCGGCGGCAAAGGTGCCGACCTGCCGCAGGACTTTCTCGACGCCGTGGCTGCCAATCCGCAGGCGGCTGCGGGTCTGAAGACCCTGAACGCCAGGGGCCGTTTTGCCATCTATTACCGCCTGACGACCGCCAAACGCCCGGAAACCCGCGCGAAACGGCTGGCAGAGTTCGTGGCGATGCTAGAGCGCGGTGAGACGCCGGCTTAGCTCAATCACGATCAATCCTGACCTGATAGCAGTTGTTCCGGGCTGACCGCACATGAACATAGGCGACCCGGGCATCCGCCAATCGCGCAGCGGCCTCAGCCTCAATTTGCCCGGTCGGCACTACGGACCCGGTGCCATAGACAATCCGGTCATCCGGGCCATAACCCCGAATGATGTAATCGGGTGAGGCAAGCATCGCGGGAACCTCGTCTCCCCTACCCGCCTCGCAAGCGTCGGCACACAGAAAGATTGGCCCTAGTTCAGCATAGGGCTGCGGTGCCGGGAAAGGGCGATGGGCCAGCACCAGCATCCCGGCGCCCTCTGGGATCATTCGCAGGCAATGGCGGCAAGGATTGCCACCGCCATCGGACAGTTTCCGTTCAGGCATCTGGCCATTGGCATCAGGCCCACCTGCCTGATAAGCGCGGACAATCTCGGTTGGTATCGGAACGAAGCGCATCGCTTTCCCTTTCACGCTGGTCCAAAAAGCTATGAACCAATGTTTGGGGCATAACGACCCGAAACCTGCGGTTTCCCGCGGTCATCCGGCCTTGCGGCTCAGGAATAGCCCGGTCTCCTTCGCGACCTCCAGCACGCCGTTGCCGTGCTGGAATGCCTTGGCGATGGCACTGCGAAAAGCCGCCAACTGCGTGGCATCAGCGCCTTCGCCCGGCGGATAAGAGGTCAGCGCGAGGAACACATCCTCGGGGTCGGTGATCCGCATCCCGGCAGGGTGCAAAAGTGGCGTCACATTTCCGAACTGCGCGTGCATCAGACGTGTCGCATGGTCAAAGCCGAAGACGGCGGCAGCTGGATCGCCGGGTGCGCTGCCGAAGACCGTGGTCAGGGCATAGATCTCAGCCATGTTGCCTGCGCCGTTGGTCGTGACCGCCAGCACCCCACCGGGCCGCAGCACCCGGAACATTTCCGCGATGGCTAATGAGGGGTCTGGCAGGTGGTACAGCATATGCATGGCGATCACGGCATCGAAACTAGCGTCGGCAAAGGGCAGCTCAACAGCGTCCGCCGTCACGCCAGTGAGGGCGGCAAATGGCAAGCCGTGGCACCGTTCCACCGCTTCTGCGACCATGCCAGCGGAACTGTCTGCCAGCGTCAGGTCCAGCCGCTCTGGCAGTGCGGCAGAGGTTGCGGCCCAGAACCAGCCCGGCCCGCAGCCGATATCAAGCACGCGGTCGTCCGGCTTCAGCGACAAATTCTGCGCCACCCACGCAAACCACGGCACCTCAGCCACGGTGTATTCGCTGTTCAGCCGCGCCCGGGCCGCGAGCTTGCGGCTGTCGCCATACTGCTGGGCATTTCCAGTGGTGATCTCGGTCATGGCCGCTCGACCAGCCGCCCCATTACCCGCCCGCCCAAAATGTGCAGATGGTAGTGTGGCACGTCCTGCATGCCGTGGGTCCCGGCGTTGGTGATCGCCCGATACCCCTCACCCGGCGCGATGCCCATCAACGCGCAAACCGCGGCGGCAGTGCGGTGGAAATCCACAATCTCCTCTGCCGAGGCCTCAGCGGCGAAATGGTCAAAGGTTACATAGGGGCCTTTGGGGATGACCAGCACATGCACCGGGGCGTGTGGATTTATGTCATGGAAAGCCAGCGTATGGGCGCTTTCCATCACCGTTTTATTGGGGATCTCGCCGCGCAGAATCCGCGCGAAAACATTGGTCGGGTCGTAGTCATGCGCCATGATGTCAGTCCACAAACAGATATTCGGTGGCCGCGATTTCGCGGGCCTTGTCCTTTGGAATATCAAGAAACTCCGCCAAAGGCACGGTATTTTCATCCACGGTCGCGTTCTGCCGGATGCGAAGGAAATCGCTGAAGCCAGCATCGCGGATCCGGTCGCTTTCAAACCGCACGTCATAGCGGATCGTTGGCAGCAGCCGGTTCACCACCTCAGCCGGGGTGCGGTCGCCCGCCAGACCGACCCGGCGCGCGTGGCCGATCAGATAATCGTCCGAGAATTCGCATTGAATTTCCAGCAGCCGTACCTTGGCCTTGTCGTTGTAGAAATCCTGCATGAGATCGGTGTTGGCCGGGTCGATACACAGGATCAACTTGTCGGTCTGCCAATAGTCAAACAGCATCCGCACCAAAGCGCGGCGGTGACGCGTCCGCTTCTCCAGCGTGGTCTGGATGCCGCCAAGATCGGGCAGGGGGGTTGAGGCCTCGTTGAACAGATAGTCGACTGCCGGCGTGTTCGTAACCTGCCTGACCCGTTCAACCAGCCGCTTGGCGACGTGCCATTTCTTGCAGGTCACCATCATCAAGGTGCGCTCGCGGCCAAGCGAACTCTCCGTCTCCCAGAAACGCGGTGCAAACCGCCGCCCGATCCGGCCCCGACCGGACAGGAATTTGAACAGACTACGCCCCTCACCCGAAATGCCGAATTCTACCCCTGTCGCCACATAGAGGTTCCCCAGCCGGTTCTTCAGGTCTTTGGCGTCGGGGCTGATCTTGCGGGCGAACAGATAGTCCTGACTGACCAGCAGGTCGTACTGGTCATTGTAGAAAGTCACCGGCATCCCGTAATCGGTGAACATCAGAAAGGTCAGGGTGCGGCTGCGGATTTCATGTTCAGGCACCAAGTGGCGCACGATGGTCTGAAAGAACGTCTCATCCGGGATCCATGTCGTGCGAAAGAACCGCATGACATCGCGGCGCTTGCGGACGAAATCCAGCACCCATTCCATCGTTCGCCGCCGCAGGCACCACCACTGGCTGCCGATCTGCATCTGAATGTCAGCCGGCACCTTGCGCGTCAGACCAAACCGCCTTTGCAGGTTCATCGAGGTGTAGAACAGCCATTTCTGCGTCCGTTCGTTGAAATAGTGGCGATAGATCAGCCGCTCTTCCTTGATCCCGGTCTTGATCCAGTCGCTGGAGAAGAAGTCGAAACTTTCGATGTAGTCGACCTCTGCGCTGTCCAGAAACTGATGGGCATATTCCGCTGTCTTGGTCGGCATGCAGTCGCCTGACAGCATGTAGAAATGGGTGGCGCGCGGAAACGCCTCAACGGCGGCTTCCACGGCATTCAAGCGTCGCCTGCACCAAGGACCATTCACCCCAGCCGCATTTGAGCCGCTTCTGGGCAAAGGTCACCGATGGGTTCGTGGCCAGGGTCGAATGGATCTTGTCATAATCCTCACGCTTCGCCCGTGCGTCGAAATGGATTGATATGCAATCACCAGCCGCCGTCAGGCGTTGGGCCTGGGCGATAATCCCTTCAGGATCCTTGTGGCATAGAAGAATGTAAGCGATTTTTGCCATTTATGAAACAGATTGGGTCCCGGTCGAGTCTTTGTTGCCCTAGATACCTTTATCAGACATTGAAAAGACAGAGTTTGTTTGCTTTTTTGCGCATAGATTTCAGCGGGCTCCGCTTAGATAACCACAAAACGCCAAGGAGGCGCTGATTCATGGGATTTCCCGGCACTTGGATGACTGAGAGCGAAAGCGTCGTATACCGGGTGGTGCCGAAATGCGCCTGCTCGACCATCGGCCAGATCATGTACTACTCCGATCACGGGGTGTTCTTTGACGGCGATATTCATGATGCGACCGGCGGCATGCACAAATGGTCGATGGAGGCCAGCCAGCCCAAGATTGAAAAGGCGGTGAAGGGCCACAAGGTCTATGCCTTCACCTGTGTCCGCAACCCTTATACCCGCGTGCTGTCGTCGTTCTTCGACAAGATCTGCGGCATTCAGCGCAATGGCAGGCGCTACCGTGGCAACCTCGTCCCGTTGATCATCCAGAAATACGGCATCGAAGTCGGCGGCGACGACGGCAAGCAAGAGTTCGATCAGATTCAAAGTTTCCGCCGGTTCCTGCTGTTCGTCCGCGACACCATCCGCTTCAAAAAGCCGATGGACCCTGACATCCACTGGTCCGCGATGGCGGGTCACGTCTCAACCTTCATCGTCAATGGGGGGCGCTACAACAAGATCTTCTTCACCGAGAAGTTCGACGAAGGCATGGGGCAAGTGGTGGAGAAGATGAAGCCGAAACACCCCGTCGACCTGAAGACGATCCCCCGGTTCAACGAGAGCGAGGGCCATGGGCCCACCCGGGCGCATCCGGTCGAAGCGTATTTTGACGACCTGTCGATGCATCTGATGTGGGAAATCTACAAGCGCGACTTCCAGAACTTCAAATACGATTTCGAAAATCCGGGCAACAAGATGCCGATTGGAGAGATCGATCTGGATGAGGTTCACGCAAAACTCGGGGACTAGGCAGTTCATCAAACGTGCCCGCTGGTCCGCCTGACAGTGGGCACGCTTCAATAGCGGCGTTCTACGCCACCATTGCGGCTGCCTTCTTCAGGTCAACCGACACCAACTGGCTGACCCCCTGTTCCACCATCGTCACGCCAAACAGCCGGTCCATCCGTGACATCGTCACCGCATGGTGGGTGATGACCAGAAAGCGCGTCTCAGTGCGACGGGTCATTTCGTCCATCAGGTCGCAGAACCTTGTGACGTTGGCGTCATCCAAAGGCGCGTCCACCTCGTCCAACACGCAGATCGGCGCGGGGTTGGCGAGGAACACGCCAAAGATCAGGGCAAGCGCGGTCAGCGTCTGCTCACCACCAGACAGCAGTGACAGCGTCGACAGCCGTTTGCCGGGTGGTTGGCACAGGATTTCGAGGCCAGCCTCCAGCGGGTCGTCGCTTTCCACCAACTGCAACCGGGCTTCGCCCCCGCCGAACAGATGGGTGAACAGCGTGGCAAAGTTGGCGTTGACCTGTTCGAACGCCGTCAGCAGCCGCTCTCTGCCTTCTTTGTTGAGACCGGCAATGCCCGAGCGCAGCTTCTTGATCGCCTCTTCCAGATCCAGCTTTTCGGCCAGCAAAGTGTCATATTCTGCAGTGACACCCTTGGCATCCTCTTCCGCCCGCAAGTTGACAGCGCCCAAGGCTTCACGTTGGCGTTTCAGTCGCGCGGTTTCGGTTTCCAGATGGTCTGCATCGGGCATCCGGTCAGGGTCCACCTTCAACGTCGCCAGCAACTGATCCGGCGTGGCCTCAGCATCTTCGGCAATGCGTTCAGCCGCCAGTTTTACCCCGTCCCGCGCCGCCTCAGCCCGCGCTTCGGCTCGCGCCCGGGCTTCCCGCGCTTCGCTGGCCAGACGCTCGGCGTCCCGCTCTTGTTCCTGCGCCGACCTCAGGGCTGCTTCGGCCAAGGCAAGTGCATCGGCCGCATCTTTGCGCCGGGCTTCGGCCACCTCAATCGCGTCGGCCACTTCGGACCGTTTCGCTGCCAATTCTGCGGGCAACTCGCTTGCGCCAATCAGTTCAGACTCGGCCTCGTCGCGCCGCGCCTCCAGCTCACCGATCCGCTTTTCCGCGGTTTCCAGCCGGTGCCGCCAGCCTGACAATTCCTTGGTTGCCTCTTGCCGCCGCTTCACCCGCGCGTCGCCATCGCGGCGCAATTCGTCATGCGCAGCGCGGCGGGACATCATGGTGATCCGCGCGGCTTCGACCGCGACTTTGGCCTGATCCACGGCCAGCCGGGCCTGATCCAGATCGCCCAGATCCCGTGCCGCCTCTTCCGCCTCGGCCAGCCGCTCCCGCGCGCCCAATGCGTCGTCGGCATGGCGGGCAAACGCCAAATGCGCCGCCTCCAGTTTCCCCTGCGCGATGGAGCGGTCTGCTTCGGCGCGGGCCGCCGCGCGGTTGGCCTCGGTCACACGGTTGTCGGCAGCGCGGCGCGCATCCCGGGCCATCTGATCTGCGCGGGACAGGTCAGACAGGCGGGCTTGCAACGCGTCATGCGCCTGTGTTGCGCCAGCCGCGCGGGCGGCAACCTCTTCCAGATCGCGTTTCAACGCGACCAGCCGGTTCAACTGCCGCAGCCGCAGCGCTGCTGCAGATGGCGCATCCTCGGCCCCTGACCGATAGCCGTCCCAGCGCCACAGATCACCCTCAAGGCTGACGAGGCGCTGACCGGGCAACAACAGGGCCTGCAAGCGCGCGCCATCAGCCACCGCGACCAGCCCGGTTTGCGCCAGACGTCGGTCCAACACTGCAGGCGCCCCGACATGGGTTGCCAACGGGTCAGACCCGGCGGGCAGGGCTTGCGGTTGGTCATACTGCTCCAGCGGCACCCAGCCAGATTTTGCCGCGCCTTCGACCTCCGGTGCCCGCAGATCATCGGTCAGCGCCGCACCCAAGGCCGCCTCATACCCCGGCTCCACCGTCAATCGGTCGAGTAGTTGCGATCCGGCTTGCGCCTCGCGTGCCACCAGCTTTGGCCAAGGCTGCCACCTCGGCGCGGATTGCGTTAGCCTCGCCCTCGGCGGATGACCGGGCCGCCCGTGCCTCGGCCTCGCGCGCTTGGGTTGCCTCGCGCGCCTCTTCCGCCGATTTCAGCGCGTCCTCTGCCTGCTCAGCCAAAGCCATCGCTGCTTCCTGCGCCTCTTCCGCAGCCGTGAACCCGTCGGAAGCCGCGACTAGGGCCAATTGTGCCGCTGCTGCCGCCGCCTTGGCGCGGTCGGTCTCTGCCTCAGCTTTGCTGATGGTGGTGCGAAAATCGGCCAGCAAGCGTTGGGTTGACTGATGCCGTGCGCCCAGCCGTGCCGCGTCCTCGGTCGCCTGTGACAGCGTTCCCTCGCTGAAGCCCAACTGGCCCGCCGCCGCCCGTGCCGCCTCAGCCGCCTGCGCCAAGCGATCGTCATGGCCTTCAGAAGCCTTGACGAGTTGCGCAATCTCCCATTCCAGCCGTTCAATAGTCTCGCCCGCGTCGCGGTTCAGCCCGGCCTCGCGCTCCATATCCGACGATAGCTGCTTGATCCGCCCCTTCAGCGTTTCCACCGACTGTTTGGCGCGCGCCTCTTGTTCATCAATCGAGGCGCGTTGCAGGATCAGGCGTTGCAGGATCGCGGCGGCAATCGTTTCATCCTCGCGCCGTGGGGGCAGCGCATCCTCGGCCGTTTCGCGCGCCTTGGTGGCAGCCCGCGCCGCCGCCTCGGCCTGAGCAGCCAAAGACAGCCGCTGTCGCAGCAGACCATCCGCCTCAGCCCGCCCAATTTCAGCCTCGCGCCAGCGACGGTACAGCAGCATCCCCTCGGTCCGGCGCAATTCCTCGCCAATCTCGCGATACCGTGCCGCCTGTTTGGCCTGCCGGGTGAGTAGTGAGATCTGCTGAGCCAGTGCCTCCAGCACATCGTCAACGCGCGTCAGATTGGTCTCTGCCGCCGACAGCCGCAGCTCGGCCTCATGCCGCCGCTGATACAGGCCGCTGATGCCTGCCGCTTCCTCCAAGATCATCCGACGTGATTTCGGCTTGGCATTGATCAGTTCGGTGATCTGCCCCTGCCGCACCAAGGCTGGTGAGTGAGACCCGGTTGAGGCATCGGCGAACAGCATCTGAACATCGCGGGCGCGGACCTCTTTGGTGTTGGCCTTGTAGGCCGACCCTGCCTCACGCGTAATACGGCGGACAATCTCGATCTGGTCGGCATCGTTGAAGCCAGCCGGGGCCAATCGGTCGGAGTTGTCGATCACGATGGACACTTCGGCAAAATGCCGGGCCGGACGAGACGAGGCGCCGTTGAAGATGACATCATCCATGCCAGACCCGCGCATGGCCGAGGCCCGGTTCTCGCCCATCACCCAGCGCAACGCCTCAAGCAGGTTGGATTTGCCGCAGCCATTGGGACCGACCACGCCTGTCAAACCCTCATGAATCACCAGATCCGTGGGGTCGACAAAACTCTTGAAGCCGTTCAGGCGCAGGCGTGTCAGACGCAAAGCTGGTTCCCATGATTCCGTTAGTTTCGCATGTTGGACGGGCGGTCCCTCAAGTCAACCAAAACCCCCAGCCTATGGCAGGCTGCGGCGGCTTATCCCCAATATGTTGTCGCTTGACCGCCTCATCGCGCAGTAGCAGATTTGACGGATGACAGGCAGTTTCACACCGTTCCGCGCGACAGGGGCCTATGACTGGCCCGCGCTTCTGGCACTGCTGCGACGTGCCTTCGCGGGGATGGAGGGCCGGATCGATCCGCCATCATCATTGCACCGTATGACGCCCGAAGCACTTGCCAGCACCGCCCGTCTGGCTGAGGTTTGGGTGTTGGGCGACCCGGTGCAGGCCTGCATGGTGCTGACGCCCAAAACTGGCCGACTGTATCTGGGCAAGCTGGCCGTCGAACCCGCGTTGCAGGGCCAGGGTCTTGGCCGCCAGATGGTTGCTTGGGCAGAGGGTCGCGCCCGTGCCCTGGGCCTGCCGATGATCGAACTGGAAACCCGTGTCGAACTGATCGAAAACCATCGTTTCTACACCGCTCTCGGCTATGTTGAGACGGCCCGGACCGCGCATGACGGCTTTGACCACCCGACCTCTGTCACCTATGCCAAGAAGGTCTGACCCTCGTCAAAGCCCCAGTAGCCGGGGCAGGTCCGCCATGTCGTGAAACACCGTCGCCCCAAGTGCCGCCAGTTTCGCCCCGTCATCCTCTGCCGCATAGCCGTAGCCGCGCATCCCCGCCGCAACCGCTGCTTTCAGACCAGCGGCGCTGTCTTCCACCACGACGCAATCCGCCGGGATAACGCCGAGGGCCGAAGCGGCGTGCAGGTAGACATCCGGCGCAGGTTTGGGCGCACCGAGGGTTTGGGCGGAATAGATAAAGCCGCGGAACCGCTCAGTCAGGCCCGGATGCTGTCCCATGGTGATTTCCATTTTGCGCGGCGGGCCGTTGGACCCCATCGCATAGGGGATCCCCGCTGCGTCCAATATATCCAGCACATCGAGAATGCCGGGCACCAGCGGCGTCCCTTCTGCAAGCCGCCCATACATGCGTTGGTACTGCGCCTCTACCCAGCCATCAGGAAGCGGGATGCCGCGGGTGCGGGCGGCCTCCATGAAGCTGCGCATCGTGCCACCCAAGAACAGCGTCCGCATCTCGTCATGGGTCATCGGGTGGCCATATTGGTCCAGTTGCTGGGCCAACAGATCGAAGGCTATGCCCTCACTGTCGACGACCACGCCGTCGCAATCAAACAATACGGCTTTGGGGGTCATGGCGCTCTCAATATGGTTACGAAGGTATCGCCATAGCGGCGCTGATCCAATTGGTCAAATCCGGGTGGCGGGGGCAAGGCGGTGCCTTCTTCCCAGACCACCAACGCCTCTGGTGCCAACCATCCGCCTGCCTGTGCCGCCAAAAGCGCCGCCTCGCCCATGGATTTGCCATAGGGGGGATCGAGGAAGATCAAGTCGTAGCCCGCTTCGGTGTTAATTGGCAGGCGGGTGACGTCGTGCCGCAAATGCCGCGCCTCTGCCCGGCACAGGGCGATGTTTTTCGCAATCAACCCACGCGCCGCCGTGCCATCGTCGATCAATGTCAGTGAGGCGGCCCCACGTGACAGCGCCTCCAGCCCCAGCGCGCCTGTCCCGGCGAACAGGTCCAATACCCGCGCGTCCGTGACAGGGTCGTCGTAACCGCCGTTGATCAGCAGGTTGAAGATCGCCTCTCGCACGCGGTCCGATGTGGGCCGCAGATGCGCCTTGGGGTCACCTGCACCGACTTCGGTCAGACGCAATCCGCGCCACCTGCCGCCGACGATCCGCATTACTTGAGCAGGGCCTTCAGCGCCGTGGCCGGATCAGCAATCGCGGCAGGGTCTGGCGAGCGGCCCATTTCGATCAGCCGTTTGCCGACCATATAGGCGCGCGGATCGTTCATGGCGTCGACCGCCAGCAATTCATCGCCCTTGTAGTACCAGAAGCTGACTGAATCCCCTTCCGGCCCCCGCGTGACGATGTGGTCATAGCCGGTGTTCAGGCCCGCAATTTGCAGTTTGGTGTCGTACTGATCCGACCAGAACCACGGCTGTGCGTGATATTCGGTCCCCGCCCCCATGATATTTGCCGCCACCGCCTCGGCCATGTCGATCGCATTGCCGACGGATTCCAACCTGAGGCGCCCACCCTTCCACGGGAACGACGCGCAATCCCCCGCAGCCCAGATGTGGTGGTTTGAGGTGCGGCCCAGACTGTCTGTCTTGATGCCATTTTCCAATGCAATGTCGGCCGCGTTTGCCAGTTCGGTTCCCGGCAGGATGCCCACGCCGACAATCACGAAATCAGCGGCCAACTCGCGCCCATCGGACAGCCGCGCGCCTGTCACATGCGTCTCGCCCAGCAGACGGTCCAGCCCGGTCGATTCCATGATCTTGACGCCATGCGCGGTGTGCAAGGTGCGGAAATAGTCCGATGTCTCAGGTGCCGCGACCCGCTGCAGGATGCGTGGTGCCATTTCCAGCACCGTCACGTCGAGCCCCAGCTTGGACGCCACAGCCGCAGCCTCCAGTCCGATGTACCCGCCACCAACGATGATTAGCCGCCGACCCGCCGCAAACTCGGCCTTCATTGCGTCAACATCGGCGAGGGTCCGAACGGTATAAACCCCGGCAAGCTCCCCACCCACCGCCGCAGGCAGGTGCCGCGGATGTGAACCTGTGGTCAGCACCAACTCGTCATAAGCCACACTGTCGCCATCAACGGTCACAGTCTTGCCCACGGGATCAATTGCCGTGACCGTCTGCCCCAAACGCAACGTGATGTTATGCTCGGCGTAGAAATCGGCCCCGCGCAGCCAAAGCCGCTCTTCCTCCATCTCGCCCAGCAGATAGGCTTTTGACAGCGGCGGGCGCTGATACGGGGGCTGAGGTTCAGCGCCGATCATCGTGATGGCCCCCTGATGCCCAAGAGCCCGCAACTTGGCAACCAAGGCCGCCCCTGCCTGCCCTGCGCCGATCACCACCACATGCGTCATGCCATTCCCCTCTGGTCGAAACAATGGGACGAGCCTATATCCCAGCGTACCGAAAACACAACGCGCGAGGTTTACACAATGACGATTACTGTGGGCAGCACATTGCCAGACGCCACTTTGTTGCAGATGGGCGCGGATGGGGCAGAAGCCGTTTCACTGGGTGCGAAACTCAAAGGCCGCAAGGTTGTGATCTTTGGTCTTCCCGGTGCCTATACAGGCACTTGCACAACCAGCCATGTGCCCAGCTTCATGCGCGTCAGCGAGAAACTGGCGGCCAAAGGCGTCGATGAAATCATCTGCGTCTCGGTCAACGACCCCTTCGTGATGAAGGCTTGGGGCGAAAGCACTGGCGCAGCGGCCGAAGGGGATCACCTTCCTTGGCGATGGCGATGCCAGCTTTACCAAATCCATCGGGATGGAATTCACGGTGCCCAATCTGGCCTTCTACGACCGGTCAAAACGCTATGCGCTTTATGCCGAAGATGGCGTGGTCAAGGTTCTGAACCAAGGCCAGGAAACCAACGCCTGCGAAATCTCGGGCGGCGAGGCGATGCTGGACGCGATCTGATCTGACGGCCTTCGGTCCTGACAGGCGCCTTCGCTATTGCAGCGCGGGGTCTGTCAGGGCCGATAAAGCTCACTTCTTCCGGGCCTCAATCTTGCACAGACATTCGACCGTCTCGGAATGGTCACGGACAACCGTGGCTGTACCCGCGAAAATGTCCATCTTGCGGGCCAGTTCCAGATCCAGTGCCGACAGCCCGTCACAATCATGGGTGGTCAGGGTCACATCCACCACATTGTAGACATTCGACCATTCCGGGTGATGGTTCATCTTCTCGGCCGCGAGAGCCGCACGGGACATGAACCCCCAAGCCTCTGAAAAACTCTTGAATTTCCAGATCTTGCGGATCGCGTCCTTGTCGGCAGCGGCCCCCCAGCCGGTTTCGCCCAAAGGCGGCAACCCTTCGCGCCGCGCCTCTTCCGTCAACAGGTCAGCCATGGCTCACTCCTTCTTCATCAGCGCATCGTCCAGCGCATTGGCCCGGATAAGGGCTGGGCGGCTGGACAACCGGTCCCAATAGGCGCGCAAAGTGTCATTTCCGGGCATCGTGCCGAAACGCAAACCCCAGCCGATCTGACTGCCGACATAGACATCGGCTGCGCTAAAGGCACCGCCCGCCATGAAGCTGTTTTCCGACAGATGCTGCGTCAGTGTGGCCACGACCCGTTCCAGACTGCCATAACCTGTGCGCCCTTCCTTATCGGGTGGCGCGATCCACCCCAAGGACACATTCACCACGGCCTGTTCCACCGGCCCTGCCGCAAAGAACATCCAACGGTAGAACGCGGCACGGTCGGCGGACATCAGGCCCGCCTCAGGGAAAGCATCCGCCAGATAGGTGCAGATCGCGGCGACCTCGGTGATGACCTTGCCGTCATGAACGACTGTCGGCACCTTGGTCATCGGGTTGATCGCGGCGTATTCCGGCCCCTTCAGGCTGGTGGCATAGTCCAGCACCACGGTCTCATAGGGTTGCCCCAATTCCTCCAGCATCCAACGGGCAATCCGGCCGCGCGACATCGGGTTGGTGTAAAAGGTCAGGGTCATCTAATCGGTTTCCTCCACATCGGTCTTGCGGAACGGGCCATAGGCGGTCAGCACCTCTATCTCTTCGTCCACGGCGCGGCGCTCTCCTTCCAGATAGTGCGCCACGGCCTTGCGGAAAGACGGATCGGCCAACCAATGCAGCGAGTGAACCGGGGTCGGCAAATAGCCGCGCGCCAGCTTGTGTTCGCCCTGCGCCCCCGCCTCGACCCGCGAAAGCCCGTTCTGGATGGCCCAGTCGATGGCCTGATAATAGCACAGTTCGAAATGCAGGCAGGCGTGATCTTCGGTGCAGCCCCAATAGCGGCCAAAGAGGGTCTCACGCCCGATGAAGTTCAACGCCCCGGCCACCGGCTTGTCACCGTTGAAGGCCAGCACCAGCAGCACGTCTTCCCGCATCGTGCGGTGAAGTTCGGTGAAAAACGCCCGCGTCAGATAGGGCGTCCCCCATTTGCGGCTGCCGGTGTCCTGATAGAACCGCCACATCGCATCCCAATGGGCGGGTTCAATGGCGTCTCCGGTCAGCGCGCGGATCGTCAGGCCATGGCCCTGCGCCACCTCACGTTCCTTGCGGATCATCTTGCGCTTGCGGCTGGCAAGGTCGGCAAGAAAGTCGGTCGAAACTGGGGTAGCCCCGGTTTTCCCAGTGAAACTGCTGGGTGATCCGGTGCAGGGTGCCGTCATACCCCTCCAATGCCTCGGCCTCCTCGGGCGTGCAGAAGGTGATGTGGAGCGATGAAATCCCGTTGCCCTTGGTCAGGTTGATGGCGGTATCCAGCAAGATCTCACGCGCCTCGGGTGGCCCGAGAAACCGTCGCCCGGTGGCTGGCGTAAAGGGCACGGCGGATTGCAGTTTGGGATAATAGCTGCCCCCCGCCCTTTCCAACGCCTCGGCCCAGCCGTGGTCAAAGATATACTCCCCTTGGGAATGGGCCTTCACATAGAGCGGCATCGCCGCATAGGCCTGCCCATCCTGCCGCAAGACCAAGGGCTTGGTTGTCCAGCCCGTGCCTTTTCCGGTCGAATTTGACTTGTCCAACGCCAAAAGAAAGCGATGGGTGGTGAACGGGTCAATCGGGCGCTGCCCTTCGGGGCAGGCCATGGCGTCCCATTCTGCCGCCGGGATGTCGGACATGCTGTCGAGAAGGGTGGCTGTGATTGTCATTTCGTTTCCCGGTTTCAGGCGTCGGGGGTTTCACACCCCCGAACCCCCGTGGGATATTTACGCCAAAGTGAAAGGGGCGGGGTAGCCCTCAAACGTGATGTTTTGCGCGATGATCCGGGCCATAGCTTCCTGCGTGGGCGAGTGGATGGTCCAGCACAACACAGCCGCCCCTGCCCGCTGCAACTCTGCAACCCGGGGCCGAGCGAGATCGGCGGCCTCATGCGAGATAAAGCTGGCCCCCGTTCGATCGATAATCGGGAATGTCGCGCAGATGGTTGCAGATCGCAGGGTCGAGCGGGGCCCAATCTTGCGGATCATAGGACGAGGTTGTCAGGCCGCGCGGCAGATCCGGCGCGAGCCGTGCCATATGGGCGATGGAGTGAGGGTTGAAGGACATGACGGCGACGTCACCCTGATACTGCGACAAGGCGCGAGCCACCACAGCCTCAAGCATGCCATCGGTTTCGGACATGGTCAACGTTTGGTCCTTCAACTCGACGAGGAGCGGGACGCGCCCATCGACCAATTCCAGAACCTCGGCAAATGTCGGGATGGTTTCGTCGCCGTCCAGAAGTTGGACCTGCCCGAGATCCGCCGCTGTCCTAGTGTTCAGCAAACCAGCCTGCCCGGTCAACCGTTCCAGATCTTCATCATGGAACACCATTGCCACGCCGTCCGACGACAGTTGCAGGTCCATCTCGATCCCGTAGCCTGCCGCAATCGCCGCCCGCATCGCGGCGCGCGAGTTCTCCGGCCGTCGCTCTGCCCGGTTGTGATAGGCGCGGTGGGCAATCGGGGTGTTCAGCAGATCTGCGGGAAGGGCTGGACGCTTCATTTGATTTCGAAAATCGCCTCAATTTCCACGGCAACCCCCAACGGCAGTGACACTGCCGACACCGCCGAGCGTGCATGGCGCCCTGCGTCGCCAAGAACGGCCACCAGAAAATCCGATGCGCCGTTGATGACTTTGGGCTGATCGGTGAAATCGGCGGTGGAGTTCACAAAGCCCACCAGCTTGACCATCCGCACAAAGCGCGACCAGTCCCCGCCACAGGCCTGTTTGACCTGCGCCAGAATCGCTATCGCACAGGTTTTGGCAGCCTCGGCGCCCGCTGCTGCGTCAAGATCCTGGCCCAGCTTTCCGGTTAACGGGGTGGCCCCGTTGCGGCTGATCTGGCCAGAGATATGGACCAGATTGCCCACCTTTACGAAGGGGACATAATTCGCCGCAGGTGCGGGTGCGTCAGGTAGAACGATCCCCAGTTCCGCCAGTCGGGCATCAATATCGGCCATGTCACACTCCTGTTTGGTTTGGGTCAGGCTAGCCTTGCGACCCGGCACCTGCAAGGCGGCTCTCTGGTGAAATGTGAATCGCTATTCTGACGCAATCAGCTACACTCGGCGCATCGGTACGGAGATTCACATGGCAGGATCTTGGGACGGCACATCATATAGTGGTGATGACACCGATGAGACGGTGTCTGGTACGGATGCCGACGAAACAATCGGCACTTGGCTTGGCAGGGATGTGATCTATGCCGGCGGCGGGAATGACACCGTTGATGGCGGTCTGGACAGCGACACGATCTATGGCGGCAGTGGCGATGACCTCCTCTATGATCTGAACTCCTTCGACACATCTTACACCGGGCTGGTCGGCAAGGACCGGATCTTCGGCGGCAGTGGCAATGACACCATAGTGTTCAACAGCGTTGACAGCCCCGACGCGGCCGTCGGCGGCAAGGGCCGCGATACGCTGGTGGTGCGTTTTGATTTCCTTGGCGCCCGCACCACGCTGCCGGTTGAATATACGCTGGGTGAGGGATCGATAGTCTACGTGAATGGCGAGAAAGGCCTGCGCACCTTGGGGTTTGAGCAGTTGGTCTTTACCGCCAGCGATGGCGACGACATCGTGACTGGTGGTAACCTAGCTGACAGCCTTTATGGCGGTGGCGGGGCGGACTACCTGTCCGGTCTGGGCGGTGATGACTGGATCGATGTCGGCACTGGGAACTTCACCGCGCTGGGCGGCAGCGGCAACGATACCCTGGTTCTCGACCTGTCTGACGATCCGACTTCCCAACTACTGAAGGTGTCCGGACATATTACCGTGAGCAGCGCCAACGTTTCCGGCACCGCGGATGGGTTTGAGGTGTTTTCAGTCAAAACGGGCAACGGGGATGATCGGCTGACCGGCGGTGACGCGAATGACAGTCTGGATGGCGGCAACGGGGCGGACATGCTGTTTGGCGGGGGCGGGGATGACCTGCTGACACTCGGGCAAGGGGCGGGTCGCGCCTACGGCGGCGATGGCAATGATCACATTACCTATTCAAACCCATATTTTTCCTCTGTGGCGGACCCGGGCGACCTTGCCTATGGCGGCACCGGCAACGATTTGATTCAGTTTGCTTTGGGCGGCAACAATACTGGCCATGGCGGGACCGGCGACGACACCATCACCGCGCGCTATGACTTTTCGACCACTGCCACAGTGAACAGGATGTTCGGTGAGGACGGCAATGACATCCTGAATGGCGGCAACGGTGCGGATCATCTGTTTGGCGGGTCCGGCGATGATTTCATTGGCTGTTTTAGCCGTGTTCAAGAGGTTCGCGGTGGTGCTGGGTCCGATACGGTCACAGTCAATGGCAGTACCAACGATCCGGTGGCGATCGGACAGGTGCTGGACGGCGGTGCCGGGAGCGACCGGCTGAACTGGACAGGTGAGTTGAGCGGCACGGTTGACCTGACCGCGGGCAGTTACACCACTGTGCATGGCTCTAAATGGATCGGGTTTGAATCCTATGGTCTTTATGTCGCCCTGCTTGGTGATACCGTGCTGACCTTTGGCGCGGGTGATGACAAGTTGCAGGCCGGTGGGGCGGATTACCTGACGGCGGATGGCGGGAAGGGTGACGACACCTTGATCGCAAGCCCGACGCTGCGGGCCGATCTGTTTGGCGGCAGCGGCAATGACCACCTGACTGCGGCGCGTGGTACGGGAAGCTATCTGTTGGGCGGGTCAGGCGATGACGTACTGGCCACTCAATTCACGACGGGCAATTCGACCTTGGATGGCGGAGCGGGGTTTGATGTCGCGACTTTTGCCTACGCGGTCGTCGCAAACCTGAAACTGGGGACGGCGGTTCGCGGTGCTATAACTGAGACTCTGATCGGGATTGAGGGGTTGTCTGGCACCTCTGGGGATGACGTGTTGATTGGGAATGCTGGCAACAATCAACTCTACAGTGGCGGGCGTGGCAGCGATTTGATTACGACCGGAAAAGGGGCGGACACCGTTCTGATTTATGCCCTGGGGGAAAACGTCACCCACGTCACCGATTTCAACCATGCAAAGGACAGCTTCGGGTTGGTTGGCTTGAATCAGGGCCCTGCCGCCCTGCCCAATGGAGTGCTGGAGGTTGACCGACTGGTATTTGGCGATTTCGCGTCAGCCCCCACAGCCACGATTGAGGGGCCAGAGTTCTTCTATGATCGCAGCACCGGCAATCTGTGGCAGGACGTCGACGGTACCGGTGCGGCGGCTGCAACGTTGATATTCGTGCTGGACAACCATCCGCTGATCAATGCCAGCGACCTGATTGTCGGGGACTTCATGTTCCGTTGAGGGTGTCCCCAACCCGGTCAAGGGCTGGGGACAAGAGGCTCAGCTTTCGCGGAAGGCCATCTGGAAATAGTCCATGAACGGCTTCAGCAGATAGGCCATCGCAGACCGGTTGCCTGTGGTGATAAAGGCCTGCACCGGCATGCCGGGGATCACAGTCTGACCATGCAACCGTTCGATCTCACCCGGCTCAAGCTCAATCTCGGCGCGGTAGAACGATGCCTTCGACGCCTGATCCGACATCGCGTCCGCCGAAAGGGTCAGAATGCGCCCCTCCAACTGTGGTGTCGTGCGGGCAGAGAACGCGGCAAACACCACCCTGACCTCTTGTCCGACATGCACCTCGTCGATGTGGATCGGCGGGATCTGCGCGATGATGACCAGCGGGCGGTCCTGCGGGATGATATACAGCACCGGCTCGGCCGAACGGATAACCGAGTTGGGTGTCGTGACCTGCAGGCCCAGAACAATCCCGGACACCGGGGCGCGGATTTCCAGACGCGAGACCTGCTCGGTCAGCGTCCGCCGCCGACCGGCGAGTTCCAGCGTCTTGTCCCCCATGTCGCGCAACTGTGTGTTGGCGTCTTCGCGGCGGGCTGATTGCAGTTGCAGGATCTGCAGCTGGATCTCTGTCGCCCGGCCCTCGGCTTGCGCCTTGTTGCCGTCCAACTCACCCAAATTGCCCTGCAAACGCGCAACTTCACGCTTGAGGTCGATCAACCGCGCGGATTGGGTCAGGCCCTTGTCCAGCAGCTTTTGCTGATCTTGGACCTCTGGTTCGATGAGGCCGATCTGATCCTTTAGCGCAGAGACTTGCGCCTTGATGCCCATCAACCTGTGAGGAGATCTGGTCCATCCGCTTGTTCAGCTGACTGACCTGCGCAGCCATGGTTTCCTTGCGGGCCGTGAACAGGCGCCGCTGACCCTCCATCTGATCCTCAACATCCTGTCGGGTCTTGGCCAGATCGGTCAGCTCAACCGGGAACTGGGGCTCTGGCATGTCGTCACGCTCTGCCTCAAGCCGGGCGCGGCGGGCGAGGCTGTCGAAATATTGGCCCTCGATGATCGCCAATTCGGATTTGACCTGCGTGCCGTCCAGCCGGATCAGCAGGTCGCCTGCCTTGACGACCTGGGCTTCGGTCACATTGATCTCTGCCACAACACCACCATCCGGATGTTGGACGACCTGTCGGTTCTGTTCGACCTGGATGACACCGGGTGCCACGATTGCGCCGTCGATTTCCGACAGTACCGCCCAGGCCCCGAACCCGCCAACCAGCATTACTACGGCAAACAGACCGGTAAGCACCGCCCGTTTGGAGGACCAGGTCCTAAGCTCCTCGGCCTCTTGCTCGGGGTTCATCGTGGTCTTGAATGGTGTCATGGCCGTCGGGCGCGGAGTCGCAACCTCCGTCGGTGTCGGTTTGGTCAGTGAGGTCGATTGCTCCGGTGGCTTGGCACCCGTGCCATCGTCTTTCGGTTCCGATCCCGGTGCGGCGTTCTTTGGCTCGCTCATGATACGCCTCCGGGGCCTGCACTTCGTACAATTTCAGTGTGGTTCTTGACCATCTCCCGCAGAACCTGATCGCGCGGGCCAAAGGCGCGGCGTGTGCCGTCTTCAAGGACAAGAAGCAGTTCGCATTCCTGAATGGCCGCCGGTCGGTGCGCCATGATCAGAATTGCCCGACCCGCCGCCTTCATCGAGGCAATCGCCTGATTGAGCGCGACCGACCCCTCATTGTCGAGGTTGGAGTTTGGCTCATCCAACACCAGCAGAACCGGGTCGCCATACAGCGCACGGGCCAACCCGATGCGCTGAATTTGCCCGCCCGACAACCGCCCGCCCAACGCCTGAACGCGGGTGTCATAGCCATCGGTCAGTTTGGTAATCATGTCATGCGCGGCAGCCTTCTTCGCCGCCTCGACCACGGCATTGCCATCGGGGTTCTTCTGCAGACGCGCGATGTTTTCGGCAATCGTGCCTTCAAACAGCGTAATGCGCTGCGGCAGATAGCCGATATAGCTGCCCAGACGGTCGGGATCATATTGGTCCAGCGAAGCGCCATCGAGACGCACCTTGCCGCCTGCCGGCTTCCAAGACCCGATCAAGGCCCGTGCCAGCGTTGACTTGCCCGCGCCCGACGGCCCGATGATGCCAAGGGCTTGCCCCGGCTCCAGCCGGAAGTTGACCATCCGCAACACTGCCTGAGATTCCCCTGGCGGCACCACTGTCAGGTTCTGTGCCTCCAGAATGGCGCGGGGGCGGGGCAGCTCGGTATGTGGCGGCTCTGGCTGCACGCGGGTCAGCAACTCGCTCAGCCGTGCCCGGCCTTCCTGCGCCCGGGTGACGAGGGCCCATTGACCAATCGCCATCTCAATCGGCTGCAACGCCCGACCCAGCAGGATCGAACCTGTGATCATCGCGCCAGAGCCCATTTCGTTTTGCAGCACCAGATAGGCACCCGCACCCAGCATCGCCGATTGCAGGAACTGTCGGAATGTCTTGGACACTGTGCCGAAGACGCCAGCCAGATCGGCGGCGGCAACGCCCTGCACCAACCCCGCCTTGCGCGCGACCTGCCAGCGGTCAAAGGCCGCGCTGGTCATGCCCAAGGCTTGCACAGCCTCGGCTTCCTGTTTGATGGCGTCGGACATCATCTCGCCCTTCAACGTCGCCGCGTTGGCACGTCGCAGGGGTTCCTTTGTCATGGTCTGGTTCAGAATGGTGATGACGATCAAAACCACGCCACCTGCCACCGAAATCCAACCGAGGATCGGGTGGAACACAAAGATCGCGGCCAGAAACATCGGTGCCCAAGGAATGTCGAACACCGCAATCAAAACGGGTGAGGCCCAGAGCCGTTGCACAAATTCCAGGTCGCGCTGTGCGGCTAAGGCAATCGGGTCGCCCGGTGCCTGTTGCATCCGGCGCAAGGCCGCCGCAAAAACACGGCGATCCAACCGCTCCTGCATCCGCGCGCCGATCCGCGCCATGATGCGCCCGCGGGAATAATCCAGCACGCCCATCATCAAATAGAGAAATGCCATCAATCCGCTAAGGGCCCAGAGCGTCGGCTCTGACCGACTTCCCAGCACCCGGTCATAGACCTGCAACATGTAAAGTGGCCCGGTCAGCATCAATATATTGACGAAAATCGAGAAGAAGAAAGCTGCTGCCAATAGGCCGCGCATGTCCCGCCGTGTGGCGTCAAGCTCATCCCGGCCGCGCTTGAATTCGTTCTGGCTCATTCAGAGCTCCTGTTACCTGATCCTGTTTAGGCGAGTTTTCTCTTGCAGGGTATTGGAAACTTCGCTTGACGGTTGTCTTGCCTCGACGGGCAGCATATTGCTTGGCGTGGAAAAGTTAAAGCCGTGCTGATTGCAAAGGACTGACGATTATTTTGACGAACTCAGTGACCAATCCAGCACCTCAGCGCGACCCGGCAACAGGCGCGGCGCGGGCAGTTTTCTTGGGATTTGCGGCCGTTTTGGCCCTGTCCGCCTGTGGTAATACCCCAGCTTCCAACGGCATCTCTGACCCGCATGAAACGCGGAACCGGGCGGTGCATGACTTCAACGTTGCGCTGGATAAAACCATTGTCCGGCCGGTGGCGAGGACTGCAACTCAGATCTTGCCCGACCCGGTTGAACAGGGCGTGGTTAATTTCGCTTCCAATCTGGAACTCCCGGGTGTCGTCGTGAACGACATTCTGCAGTTGAAGATGGCCAAGGCCGCCGAAAACACCGCGCGTTTCTTGATTAACACGACCACTTGGGATCGGTGGGTTGTTTGACCCGGCCAAGGCGGCTGGTTCGCCCGGCACGACCACGGACTTCGGCGAGACCCTGCATGTTTGGGGCGTCGGCGAGGGCAACTATGTGGAATTGCCGTTCCTTGGGCCATCGACCGAGCGTGATACCGTTGGGACTGTCGTCGATTATGTGCTCGATCCGTTGAAGCTGGTGATCCCGTCCAAGAACCACATTTCACTTTATGCGAAGGTTGGATCAATTCTTACTGAACGTGGGCGGTATTCCGAAACGTTCGATTCTATACTATATGACAGTGCAGACGGCTATGCGCAGGCCCGGCTTCTGTACCTGCAGCACCGCCGCTACAACTTGGGGGAAGCCCCGCCTGAAGACGCATTCGAGGATCCCTATGCACAGTGAACCGAAAAAAGACTCTCTCGTGCTGACCCGGCGTGCCTTTGGTGCAGGTCTGGCGGCTGGTACCGGCTTTCTCGCCTTTGCCTTGCCGGTGCGGGCCCTGACCGTTGATCAGGCGCGCTCGCTGATTGACCGCGCGATTTCCGAGGTCAACAACACGATCAATTCCGGCAAGTCCGAGCAGCAGATGTATGGCGACTTTGAGCGCATCTTTGCCACCTATGCTGACGTGCCGACGATTGCCCGCTCTGCGCTCGGCCTGCCCGCGAAATCGGCGTCGGCGTCGCAGATGGCGGCCTTTACCAAGGCCTATCAGGGCTACATCAGCCGCAAATACGGCCGTCGCTTCCGCGAGTTCATCGGTGGCAAGATCGAGGTTATCGATGCGCGGCCCTACAAGAGCTATTATGAGGTCATCTCGACCGCGACCCTGTCTGGTCAGGCCCCGTTCGATCTGCGGTGGTGGGTTGGCGACAAATCTGGCCGTCAGTTGTTCTTCAATATCATCATCGAAGGGGTGAATATGCTCGCCTCTGAACGCACCGAAGTTGGCGCCCTGCTGGACCGGAATGGCGGTTCGGTGGACAAGCTGACGGCGGAGCTTAAGCGCCTCTGAATCTCGGCCATACTCTGGTTGAAAACTGAAAACCTCGCCCGCTGTAGCTGGCGAGGTTTTTGTTTGTCGGCTGTTTGAGGCTGGGCGATGATAGAAAATAGCAGGGCCTTAGGGGTCGGGCAGGATGTTTTTGGGTGGCTGGGTGGGGCTTGGAAACCCCCGATTTCAAAAAGCGTCCGTCTGAGCGACACTGCCTGTTTTCATTTAATATCAGATACTTAAGAAATAAAATTTACCACATCTTAATCATGTTGCGAATCGTTCGCATCTGGGTTTGGCGGAGATTTTTTGTCAGTAACCTGCCACGGGGCGCCGCAACTGCTTCACGCTTTCGCCCAATTGCCATGCCACACCCTACCTGGCGGGAGGACAGCATATGATACATTCGAGCAAAGGCAATCTTGCCGAAGCCGTCATAGAAAACCTGCTATTGCAGCGCGGTTATGCGGTGCGGAACCTGAACGCGACCCAACGCAATACCCCAGTGGTCGATCTGGAGGTCGAGGGTTCGGGGTCGCCGTTTCACGTATCAGTCAAATCCTGCTGGACGGCCAACCGCCAATTGCGTTTGGGCTCACCGCAGAGTCTGTCCCGGTTGCCCGACACTGCCTTTGTGATGGCGCTTTTGCCGCCCCGCAAGGGTGAGGCGTTGAACTTGACCGGCGACGAGGCGCAAGAGACGGGCGCCTTTACTTTGTGGATCATTCCCGGTGCTGTGGCGCGGGACGAAGCTTTGGCGGCGCATCACCACTACGCGGCCCATCATCCCGGATCGGCCCAGCATTCCGTGATGGTCAAGGACAAGGTGGATCGCACGGCGGCCACGCGGTCGGGCGCGGTATTTTCCCGCTGGGCCGATTGCTTTGACAGTGCGTGGCATTTGCTGCCTGCCCCCTATACTGCAGGGGCCTGACGGTCGGGCAGCGCATTTCCGGCGGAAGCAGTCGTACCTGCCGCAGCCTGCCTTTTCGCGCGCGTCGTGACGTGCTACCGGGGGGTATGAACAGCATTCCGACCAAAGACCAGATCCGTCAGTGGATCACCGACAATCCCACCCTGTCCGCCAAGCGCGATATCGCCAAGGCGTTCGGCATCAAGGGTGACGCCCGGATTGACCTGAAGCGCTTGCTCAAAGAGCTGGAGGCTGAGGGTGTGATCGAGAAGAAAACGCGGGCCTACCGTGAGCCGGGGGCGCTGCCTCCGGTCGCTGTGTTGGAGGTTGTGGGGCCGGATGCCGATGGCGATCTGATTGCGCGGCCGTTGGAAGAGGGGGTTGATACCTCTTTCCGGATTCTGATCGTGCCGCAAAAGGGCGATCCGGCTTTGGGTGCGGGCAACCGTATTCTGGCGCGGCTGACCAAGGTCGGCGGGCAGGATTATGACTATGAGGCGCGGCTGATCCGGGCCTTGGGGGCGAACCCGCTGAAGGTGCTGGGGATATTCCGTGCCAATTCAGAGGGTGGGCGGATCATGCCCATCGACAAAGGTTCGGACAAGGAATGGCGGGTGGGCCGCGATTTCACCTTTGGCGCCAAAGATGGTGAGCTGGTTGAGGGTGAGCTGGTCGGCAAGCGGATGGTCGGTCTGCCACAAGCGCGGATCACGGCACGGCTGGGCGACCCAACTGGCGCGCGGGCGGTCTCGCTGATCGCCATTCATCAGTACGGCATTCCCGACCAGTTCCCCGATGAGGTGATCGCCGAGGCGGATGCGGGCGTGGTGGCCCCCTTGGGCAAGCGTGAGGATCTGCGCGAGTCTGGATCTGATAACGATCGACCCGGTGGACGCGCGCGACCGTGACGATGCGATCTATGCCGAGGCGGACACCGATCCGCGCAACGAAGGCGGCTTTGTGCTGTGGGTCGCGATTGCCGATGTGGCGCATTACGTGACGCCGGGATCGGCGCTGGACCGTGAGGCGCGCAAGCGGGGGAATTCGTCGTATTTCCCCGACCGTGTGGTGCCGATGCTGCCCGACATCCTGTCGGGCGATCTGTGTTCGCTGCATGAGCATGTCGACCGCGCCTGCATGGCCGTGCGGATGGTGATTGACGGGCATGGCCGCAAGCTGAGCCACCGCTTCACGCGCGGGCTGATGCGGTCGCGGGCCTCGTTGAACTATGGTTTGGTGCAGGCGGCGATGGACGGGCAGGAAACCGAGGTGACGGCGCCGCTGATGGAGGGGGTGATCCGGCCCCTCTATGCCGCCTATGAGGCGCTGAAAAAGGCGCGGGCGGCGCGGCAGCCGCTGGATCTGGATTTGCCAGAGCGCAAGATCATCCTGTCGGAAGAGGGCCAAGTGACCTCGGTCGCCTTCGCCGAACGGTTTGAGGCGCACCGGTTGATCGAAGAGTTCATGGTGCTGGCCAATGTGGCGGCGGCGGAAGAGCTGGTGCAGCTGAAGCGGCCGTTGCTGTTCCGCGTCCATGAAGAGCCTAGCCCCGAAAAGCTGGACGCGCTGCGTGAGGTGGCGCAGGCGTCGGGGTTTGTGCTGCCCAAGGGTCAGGTGCTGCACACCTCGCAGCTGAACAAGCTGTTGGCGCAGGCTGAGGGGACGGAGTTTGATGAGCTGCTGAACATCTCGACCCTCAGGTCGATGACGCAGGCCTATTACAACCCGACGAACTTCGGCCATTTCGGGCTGGCGTTGCAGAACTACGCGCATTTCACCTCGCCGATCCGGCGCTATTCCGACCTGATCGTCCACCGGGCGCTGATTGCCGGGCATGGCTGGGGGGATGACGGGCTGTCGGCGTGGGATATCGAAAACCTCGACGCGACGGCCAAGCAGATATCGGACACCGAGCGGCGGTCGATGATGGCGGAACGCGACACGTCAGACCGCTATCTGGCGGCCTATCTCGCCGACCGGGTCGGGGCCGAATTTACCGGGCGGATTTCGGGCGTGCAGCGGTTCGGGCTGTTCGTGCGGCTGGATGAGACCGGGGCGGATGGGCTGGTGCCGATCCGGTCGGTCGGGCGAGAGTATTTCCATTATGACGCCGACACGCAGACGCTGACCGGGTCGGATACCGGGCAGGTCATTGGCCTCGGCCAGCGGGTGCTGGTGCGGCTGGCCGAGGCGACGCCGGTGACGGGCGGGCTGATGCTGGACCTGTTGTCGATCGACGGGGCCGCGCTGAAGCAGGGCCGGACGGGCGGCGGGAAATACGGCCCGCGCAGGCCGGCGCAGGCCAAGGCCAAGACGGATGGCGCCAAGCGGCGGGTCGTGCGGCGGCGGAAGTAGGACGCGGGCCGTCACCTCGGGTTGCCACCGACGCGGCACCGGATAGACTGGCGGCATGTGGATGTCCGGTGTTCCCTTGCGTGGCCTGATTGCCCTTTTGGGCGCTGTGTCTGGCATTGCTGACCCCGGTGGCACGGGGGCAAGAGATGACGGTGGAAAATGGCTCGGCTGAGGGGTTGCAGGCATGGATTGCCGAGTTTCGGCCACGCGCCCTTGCCGCTGGGATCACCGCAGGCGACGTTTGACCGGGTGATGCCAGCGGTCTCAGTTTCGGCCCGATGTGGTCGAGCGCGACCGCAAGTCAGGATGAGTTTACCAAGACGATCTGGGACTATCTCGACAAGGCCGCCTCGGATGACCGGCCTTGCCGCGGGGCAGAAGGCGCTGAAGAAATACGACGCGCTGCTGGATCAGATCGAGGCGAAGTATCAGGTGGACCGGCAGGTCGTGCTGGCGATCTGGGGCCTGGAAAGCGCCTATGGTGCGGTGCGCGGCAATATTCCGGTGCTGGATGCCCTCGCCACCCTGTCCTATGACGCCCGCCGGGGGAGTTTTTCGAGGGTGAGCTGATCGCCGCCTTGCAGATCGTGCAGGATGGTGAGGTGACGCCAGGCAGCTTCGTCGGGTCATGGGCGGGGGCGTCGGGGCATACGCAGTTCATGCCCACCTCTGTGCTGGCGACGGCGGTTACCTTCAAGGGCAAGGGTAAGCCCAACCTCTGGGGCGATGATCCGGCGGACGGTCTGGCCTCAGCTGCCGCCTATCTCGCCAAGGCGGGCTGGGTGAAGGGCCTGCCTTGGGGGTTTGAGGTGACGCTGCCTGCGGGGTTCGACGTTGGCCAGTCGGGCAAGCGTACGCAAAAGCCGATGACGGCGTGGGCGGCGCCGGGGTCACGCGGGCCGATGGTGCGGCCCTACCAACTGATGGCTGGGCCGGTTTGCTGCTGCCCGCCGGGGTGCGCGGTCCGGCCTTTCTTGTCACCGACAATTTCGCCGCGATCGAGACCTATAACCGCGCCGACAGCTATGTCATCGCCGTGGGCCATCTGTCCGACCGGATCATGGGTGGCGGGTCGATCCTGCACCATTGGCCGCGCGATCTGCGCGCCCTGACCCTGCCCGAACGGCAAGAGATGCAGACCCGGCTGATGGCCGAGGATCTGTATTCCGGCGATGCTGATGGCAAGGTCGGGCCGCTGACGCTGGGCGCGGTCAAGGCCTTTCAGATCCGGCAGGGCATGGCGCCGGACAGCTATGCCAGTCTGGATGTGCTGGACGCCCTGCGTGCCAAGCAGGGCCCAGAGGTGCCAAACATCCCGCCAGCGGAGTAATACCCAGATTTTTCGCAGAAAAATCGTGGCCGTGGTCGTCAGCCCCCAACCGCCGCAATCGCCGCCGCAAGAATCGGCACCGTCTGTCGCGTTCAGCCCGGCGATGTTGATCCGGCTGTCGCCCACCATGTAGACCGCAGTGCTTCTCGCGCAACTCGCCCACCTGCGCCTCGGTCAGGCCCAGACGGCTGAACATGCCGCGGTGATGCGCGATGAAGTCGTAGCGGTCGGAATTGGTGGCGCGGCGCAGCGCGTCGGCCAGCGACTTGCGCAGGGTCAGCATGTTCAGCCGAACCTCTTCCAGTTCCGCTTTCCAGTCAGCAGTCAGCGCGGGGTCTTCCAGAATCATCGTCACCAGACGCGCACCATGATCGGGCGGAAAGCTGAAATTCTGCCGGTTCAGGAAGTTCAGGTTGCCTTGGGTCACAGCCTTGCGCGCCGGGTCGCCGAGGGCGATCAATATGCCCGTACGCTCACGGTAGATGCCGAAATTCTTGGAGCAGGACGCGGCGATCAGCACCTCTGGGAAGCGAGGCCGCGATCAACCGGGTGGCGGCGGCGTCCTCTTCCAGACCATCGCCAAAGCCCTGATAGGCGAGGTCGACAAAGGGCGTGGCCTTGCGCGCGACCAGCAGGTCAACCACCTGTTGCCACTGGGCCATGTCGAGATTGGCACCGGTCGGGTTGTGGCAGCAGCCGTGCAGCAGGACGACATCGCCTTCCTTGACGCTGGGCCAGATCCTCCATCAACCCGGCAAAGTCGATGCCGCAGGTTTTGGCGTCAAAATAGCGGTACTCGGTGGATTTCATCCCAAGGTATTTGATGATGGAGGGGTGGTTGGGCCAAGTCGGGTTGGACAGCCAGACCGTGGCATTCGGGGCGGCCAGTTTGATAAGCTCCAACGCCTGACGGATTGCCCCGGTGCCGCCGGGGGTGGCGACGGCGGCGGCGCGGTCAGTGTAGCCCGACCCAAGGATCATCTGGATCAGCGCGGCGGCATAGGCGGGTTCACCAGCCAGACCGGTGTAGGTTTTGGTCTTCTCAGTCTCCCACAGCTTTTTCTCAGCGGCTTTCACAGCCCGCATCACCGGGGTCAGGCCCGTCGCGTCCTTGTAAACGCCGACGCCGAGGTCGATCTTCACCGGGCGCGGGTCGTCACGGTAGAGCGAGATCAGTTGCAGGATCTTGTCCTGCGGCTGGGCGGTCAGGGCTTCGAGCATGATTTATCCTTTGGCAACAGGCAGGTCGTCGCGGCCACCCCATTCGGCCCATGACCCATCATAGAGGGCATGGTCCTTGTGGCCGATCCGTTCGAGGGCGAGGGACAGGACCGCAGCGGTGACGCCGGATCCGCAGGTGGTGATGGCGGGTTTGGTCAGGTCGACCCCGGCGGCGGTGAAGGTGGCGCGCAGGGCGTCGGGGTCTTTCATCGTGCCATCGGTGTTCAGCAGGGTGTTGAAGGGCACATTGCGTGAGCCGGGGATATGGCCGGACCGCAGGCCGGCGCGGGGCTCAGGTGCCTCACCCCGGAACCGGGCGGCGGCGCGGGCGTCGATGACCTCTGCCTCGGTATTGGCGAGGACTTGGGCGGCGGTTTTGACGCGACCTCGGCTGCGGGAAGACGTGCAGATGCGGGACGCTTTGCAGGGGTGGCGTGTCGGTGACGGGGCGCCCCTCAGCCAGCCATTTCGGCAGACCGCCGTCCAGCACGGCGCATTGGGTCAGTCCCATCAGGCGAAAGGTCCACCAGACGCGGGCGGCGGAAAAGATCCCCGCGCCGTCATAAACCACAGTCTGGGCGCCATTGCCGATGCCAAGACCGCGCAGCCGCGAGACAAACTTCTCTGGCGGCGGGGCCATGTGGGGCAGGTCCACCGACAGGTCGGCCACCTCATCAATGTCAAAGAACCGCGCGCCTTGGATATGGGCGGCGGTGTATTCAGCGCGGGCGTTGCGGTTTTGCGCGGGCAGGTACCAAGAGGCGTCCAGCACCCGCAAATAGGGGTCCGCCAGATGCTCGGCCAGCCAGGCGGTAGAGACGAGCGTGGTGGGATCATCCTGCATGGCAGCCTCGGGTCAGGGACTGGTCAGGAGTAGCGCCTGTTGCGGGCAGAGACAAGGGCGCGGCATTTGACAGGCGGCATGGGCAGATCTTGGTGCGGACTACGGGCAATGCGACCATAGTCTCTATCGGACTTAATACTCCGTCGGCGTTTGGCATCATCCGGTTGGATGATGTGCTGACTTCCGGCGGCGGATGATTTCGTGCTGTAGCGGGCCTTTGATCGGCCCGCTCGCCCGGTCAGGCCTTGTTCATCATGCCTTTGACGATGCCAATCACAGCCACCAACGCACCGCCGCCGACACCACCTGAGGCGACCGAGGACAGGATCGACGTCATGTCCATACCAGAGGTGGCCGCCGCACCAGCAGCCGGGGCCGCAGCGCCCAGCATTGCCAGCAATTGGCCGCCGATCCCGCCACCCACGACGCCAGCAATCGAGTTGCCGACCGTGCCGAGGCTTTGATTCTTCAGGACAGCGCCCGCAGCGTTGCCGCCGATCAGACCGCACACCAGTTGGATAATGAGTGGCATCATTTTATTATTCCCCATGTGCCCGGGTGATCCGGGCGATGGAGAACAGGTCTAGAGGGCGTGCGCCCACCACGGCAGGGGAAACCGCACAGCTAGTTCCCCAGTGCCGCGGCTACTCGCGGTGGCCGTGTTTCAGGATGCGGGCCTGCTGGATGCCCCAGTCGCGCTTGGCCGAGGTATCGCGTTTGTCGCCCTGCTTCTTACCCTTGGCGACGCCGAGCTTCAGCTTCACCATGCCTTTTTCGTTGAAATACAGCTTGATCGGCACCAGCGTCATGCCCTCGCGCCCGACGGCGTTCCACAGGCGCGACAGCTCTTTCTTGTTCACCAGCAGCTTGCGGCGGCGGCGTTCGTCATGCGGGAACAGCTTGGCCTGCATGTAGGGTGCGATGTAGCTGTTTATCAGCCATAACTCGCCCCCCTCGACCGAGGCGTAGCTTTCGGCGATGTTAGAGCCACCTTGACGCAGGGACTTTGACCTCTGACCCGAATAGCATGATGCCAGCCTCTAGGTCGGATTCGATAAAGTAATCAAACCGCGCCCGGCGGTTTTCTGCGATGAGTTTGGAATTGGGATCGGACTTTTCTGCCATGACCTTGCTGAGATAGGCGAGGGGGCGGGATAAGTCCAGAAGGAGGCGTGCCGTGTTTGTTCAGATTGGCGTCGGAACCTTGCTGCTGGTGACGAATATCATCATTGCGGCCGCCGCAGCGATGTTGATGGAGCTGCTTTTCCAAAGGTCGCACGCCTGGTTGATGCGGGAACCGCAACGACCGAAGTTGGTGGTGCTGTTGACGGGCGTGTCGCTGTGGGTGCTGGGCGTGGTGACGGCAGGGGTCTGGGTTTGGGCCTTGGCGTTCCTTGGGCTGGGGGCGTTCGGGACGCTGGAAGAGGCGGTCCACTTTTCGCTCGCGGCCTATACGACGCTGGGGTTGGGCGATGTGATCCCGGCGCCGGAATGGCGGCTGTTGGGGGGAATGGAGGCGGCGAATGGGTTGCTGACCTTTGGCCTGCTGACCGCGCTGTTGGTAGAGGCGTTGCGGCAGATCAGACTGGGGCAGGTGGAGTATCGGCGCAGGCAGGGTCCGTGATCGGCCTGCGCCGTTCGTTCAGGCCACAAGGCGGGCGGCCCGGCGGGTCAGGAAAGCCCGGGCGGTGACGGCATCCAGACGCGGGAAGAAGCTGTTGTCCGGGTAACGGCCCGCGCCGTCGATGACACCGGGGCAATGGATCAACACGCCGGAATTGGCGAAGATGACCTCTTCATCGGCAAACAGCGGGGTGATGATCTCTGTCTTGGCGGTGGGAAAGCTGCGGCGGACCAGCGGGTGACAGGTCAGGGCGACGGCGGGCACCAGCACATAGGGCGCGCCGCCCAGCGACGGATCGCCCAGTGTGTCGATCAGAAGATGCTGGCCGGGCACCAGCAGCAGGTCGCTACAGGCATCATGGGTGCCGCCGGGCAGGTGGATCAGCGAAATCTCAGCCTCTGACAGCAGGCTGCGGCGGTCGATGGCGTGGATGCGGGCAAGGCCGCCGTCGAGGGTTTGCACCCGTTGGCCGATCCGCAGGGTTTCGACCGGCACCCAGCCTGTTTCGATTTCGACCAAAGTGCCTGCCACAATTCCGCCCAAAATCGGTGCCTGGGTCGGTGCGGGGCGCTGCGCGGGGACGGCGGTGAACTCAGCGGTGAGAGCGGCAAAGTCTTGCATAAACATGGGCTTATCCTCGATGTTAAGATGTGTGGCGGCCGTGCTGGCCATGTGCCCAATCCACACCCCAATTCCGCCATTTTTTCGACATGGGCGCGACAAGGTTGCGTCATTGTTTCCAATTGCCGTGTAATCGTTCTGATATTAGCGGGGAATAGTCGAATGGCGGGTCAGATTAGGGTGTTATTAATCAACAATTCCAATTGTGGCGCTGTCTGTAATTGGTGATTCGGCGTGTTTGGATGTTTTAGCGCCGTCGGGCGGTCGAATTGGATTTGATGTGGTGCCGCCGGACCACAAGCCGGGGGCCTGATGCCAGAGTACCTCGGCGGGTCGTTGGGCAAAGGGGCGATGGCGCGGATTTAACTTTGACTAAAATTTGTGAATATTCATGGGGTTGAGTGGAGAAGTTTTGGATGTTTTGCGGCAGCTGCCGCCAAACTGCGGAACCTTTCGTCGAATGTGGGTTCAATTTCAGGGGAACCCGGCCCCTCGCAGATCGCCAAGAAATGCAATTCAGGGTTGAAAGGTTGGCGTTGTGCATCGGGTGCTTGCCTTTTGGCGTGCCAAGCCGCAATAATTATGGCGGGGATATGTCTTAATCATGTCGACAAACGTACATATCTGTCGACCAACATAGGGGGATTCGCATATGAAACATGCTCGTCTTAAAGCAAATACCGGCCCGCATCAGGTCGGCTCTGAAAAGGGCACGGATCACGCTGATGTCTTCATCGGTACGGAATTCAAAGATCGTTTTGACGGCGGCAAGGGGTCTGACTACATCTCTGGCGGCAATGGGACTGACGTGCTCGAAGGCGGCAGCGGCAGGGACACGATTATCGGCGGCAACGGCGATGACATCATGCGCGGTGGGTCGGGCAACGACACCTTCGTCTTCAACTCCGCAGGCGAGGCGAGCGTGAACAGCCCGCGCGGCGACCGGATCACCGATTTCCAGACCGGCCATGACAAGATCGACCTGCACAACTTCATGGCGGGTGCCACCTTCATCGGCGTCGGCACGCTAGAGGCTGGAAGCGGCCCGCAGGTGGCCTATGACCGGGCGCATGCGATGATTTTGGGCGATGTGAACGGCGATGGCGTGGCCGATTTCCAGATCTATCTGAACGGCGCGCCAGTTGTGACCGCAGGCGACTTCATTTTCTGAGTTTGCTTGGATACTGCGACAGGGGCGGGGCTTTCCCCGCCCTTATCATTTCGGAACCCGGCGGCTCTGGCTCAGGATGATAACCCCGCAGACGACGATGATGGCCGACCCCAGCAGCGTCGCCGCATCGGGCCGCTCGCCGAACGCCAGAACCCCCAATATCATCGCGAACAGCAATCGGGTGTAGCGGAACGGCGTGACCACCGAAACCGCCCCGGTCCGCATCGCAATCGTCAGTGAGGCATAGCCCGCGATGCCAAACACTGCCCCGCTCAGGATCAGCCCGACCGTGGCAAGCGATGGTACAGTGGCCCCGCCCGTCACCGCCAGAATGATAACCCCCGACAGGCCCAGCATGATATAGCCCACCACGCCCAGCTGGTGGTTCGACAGGGTCAGTGGTGCCGCACGGGTCGCCAGATCGCGCCCGGCAAACCCCGCCATCCCGATCAACGCCAGCACTGACAGCGCCGAAAACCCGTCCAATCCCGGCCGCAGGATGATGAGCACCCCGCCAAAACCCGCCAAAATCAGCAGCCAGCTTTTCACGCTGACCTTTTCGCCCAACACCAGCGCCGCGCCCAGAACCACCACCAGAGGCGTCGCCTGCAAAATGGCTGAGGCGCTGGAGATCGGCGTCAGCGCGATGGCGAGGGCATAGAACAACCGCCCCGCCACCTCAAACACCGAGCGCAGCGCCATGGTCCGGGTCAGCACGCCAGCAGGCAGCGCCGGGTGACCGGCCCGCCGGGCCAGCAGCCCGAACACCGCCACCCCAAGCACCCCCATCACGATCAGCACTTCACCCAGCGGCACATGCGAAGCCGCCGCCTTCAGGAAAGCGTCCTCCATGGCGAAACCCGCCATAGAGCCAACCATAAACAGGCTTCCGCGCAGGTTATTCGTCATTGCTCTTACAAATTGGCAAAAATATCCAAGCCGGAATGCATGCATTCCGGCCTGCCGGAGGCTCCGAAATCAGAACCAACGGCGGGAACAACGCTACAGGATCCCGGCGAACTGCATCGCGGATTTGATTCGCGCTTTGGTGCCGTCTGTCAAGGTGAGCAACGGCAGGCGGACCTCTTCGTCACAAATGCCCAGCAGCGACAGGCCGTATTTCGCGCCCACCAGACCCGGCTCAATGAAGATCGCCTCATGCAGCGGCATCAGACGGTCCTGATACTCCAGCGCCTTGGCATAGTCGCCCGCCAGTGTGGCCGCCTGAAACTCAGCGCAAAGGCGCGGGGCGACGTTGGCGGTGACCGAGATGCAGCCGATCCCACCATGGGCGTTGAAGCCCAAAGCCGTGGCATCCTCACCCGACAGCTGGATGAAATCCGCGCCACAGGTCGCGCGCTGCATGGAGACGCGTTCGATCTTGCCGGTGGCATCCTTGACCCCGATGATGCGCGGCAGTTTCGCCAGCTCACCCATGGTTTCCGGGGTCATGTCCACGACCGACCGGCCGGGGATGTTGTAGATGATGATCGGCAGGTTGCAGCAGTCATGCAGCGCGGTGAAATGCGCGATCAGGCCGGCTTGCGTCGGCTTGTTGTAATAGGGCGTCACGACGAGGGCGGCATTGGCGCCGACCTTTTCGGCGTGCTGGATCAGACCGATCCCCTCAGCCGTGTTGTTCGACCCGGCCCCGGCGATCACCGGCACGCGGCCAGCGGCGATCTTCACGACCTCTTCGACGACCTGACGATGCTCGGCATGGGTCACGGTCGGGCTCTCGCCCGTGGTGCCGACGGGGACCAGCCCGGTCGAGCCCTCGGCGATCTGCCATTCGACGTGTTTCTTCAGCGCCACCAGATCCAGAGCGCCGTTCTTGAACGGCGTTACCAGTGCGGGCATGGACCCTTTGATCATGGTAGCGTCTCCTCTGCGATAGGGGCTGACTCGCCCCGGTTATGCCGCGCTTCTAGCCGTGTGCTGCGACTTTGCCAAGCTGGGGGAAGGTGCCGATCACGGGCAAATGGGTTGTGAGGGCGCGGATTGTCGGGCAGAATCTGGCCATGACCCATTTTGTCCGCCTTCTTCGCCCCCTGAGCCTGATCTTGGCCGTGATGCTATGCCTGAACCTGCCCCAACCTGTGCGGGCGGGTGAGGCGCAGGAAATCGCCGCCCTGAACGCTGCGATGAAGCTGGTCGCCGAGGCAGGATTGGGAGGGTGCCTATGCCGCCGCCCTCGCCGCCGGTCCGGTCGGTGCGGATGTGGTGGAATGGAGCCGTCTGCGCGGCGGTGATGGCTACCTTGGCGACTATGAGGCGTTTCTGAAGCGGCGGCCGGATTGGCCGGGCCTGCCCTATCTCAAGGAAAAGGGCGAGGTGGCGGTGGCGCGGTCGGATGATCCGGCGCGGGTGATCGCCTATTTCGGCAAGGACAAACCCCAGACCGGCGGCGGGGCGGTGGCGCTGATCCGGGCCTATGACAGCGCTTGGCCGCAAGAAAGACGCGGCGACCGAGGCGTGCGGGCGTGGACTGCAGCTGAAGTTCACCGCCGAGGAGCAGGCCGCGTTGCTGGCCGGGCATAGTGCCGATGTGAAGGTCGGCAATGAGGTCCGGCTGGACCGCATCCTGTGGGACGGCGACCGGTCGGGTGAGGCGGAGCGGATGCTGCCCCTGGTCAGCAAGAGCTGGGTGGCGCTCGCCGCGGCGCGGATGGCGCTGCGGGTGGACAAGAACGGGGTGACGGCGCTGATCGCGGCGGTGCCCAAGGGTTGCAGGCCGATGCCGGGCTGGCCTATGAGCGGTTCCTCTTCCGGATGCGGAAAGACAACTACGCCGATGCGGCCACGCTTATCATGGAGCGTTCGGTCAGTGCGGCGGCATTGGGGGTGCCTGAGGCATGGGCAGAGCGGCGGATCCTGCTTGCGCGCTATCTGATGCGGACCGGGTCGCCGCGAGATGCGTATAATGTCGCCTCACAGCACTTTCTGACCGGGGGCAGCGACTATGCCGAGCTGGAGTTTCTGGCGGGCTATATCGCGCTGCGCAAGCTGAACGATCCGGGGCGGGCTTTGCAGCACTTTGCCCGGTTGCAGGCCGCGTCGAACACGCCGATCACGCAGTCGCGGGCCTATTACTGGATGGGCCGGGCAGAGCAGGACGCGGGCCGGGCCAAGGCGATGCTATCAGAAGGCGGCGCGGTATCAGACCTCTTACTACGGCCTGCTGGCGGCTGAGAAGCTGGGGCTGACGCTGGACCCGGCCGTGATGTCGGACAAAGCGGCCGGCGGATTGGAAGGGCGGCGTCCTTTGTGAGAGTCGTCGGTCTTTGAGGCGGCGCGGCGGCTTTACAAGGCGGATCAATATGCCCTGTCGGCGCGGTTCATGCTGCATCTGGGTGAGAGCGCTGTCGAACAAAGAGTTCGAGCAGCTGGCCGATTATGCGATGCAGGCCGGGCAGTACCGGACCGCCGTGCTGATTGCCAAGGCGGCGATTGACCGGGATCTGGTGCTTTGCGCGGCCCTACTTTCCGGTGCCCGATATGGTGCCGGATGGGCTGGCGGTCAGCCGGGCGCTGGCCCTGTCGATCGCGCGGCGGGAGAGTGAGTTTGATCCTGAGGCCCGCAGCCGTGGCCGGGGCGTTGGGGTTGATGCAGGTCATGCCGGATACTGGCGCCCATATGGCCAAGGAATTGGGGCTGGACTTCACGGTCAGCAAGATGACCAGCGATCCGGCGTTCAATGTGAAGCTGGGGTCGGAATACCTCAAGAAGATGGCGGATGAATTCGGGCCGTCGATCGCACTGATCGCCAGTGGATACAATGCCGGGCCGCGCCGCCCGCGGGACTGGATCGCGGCCAATGGTGACCCGAGGCTGGCCAGCGTCGATGTGGTCGATTGGGTGGAAAGCATCCCCTTTTCCGAGACCCGGACCTATGTGATGCGGGTGGCCGAGGGGGTGGTGATCTACCGGGCCAAGCTGCGGGCGCGGCCGGGGCCGGTGAATATCACGTCTGAACTGACGGGCCGGTGATAAGCGTCCGATCTGCGCGACACTGGGTGTTTCCATTTGAAATCAACCTATTGGCGATTTCGATTTACCACATTTTAATCACGCTGCGAATCACTCGCAACTGGCGGATGGGCGTTGGAAACCCCGTGCGCAGGCCATTACAATGGCCCGAATTGCCCCCATATTGGACGAGGGGTCCAACAGGAGAGTGCCATGAATTTCGTGCTTATCATGATCGTCGGCGCGGCAGCCGGGTTTCTGGCAACGCGCATGATGAAGATTGAAGCCGATATCCCGACCACGGTTGTCATCGGGATTGGCGGCGCGATGATCGGCGGCGTGCTGATCCGGGTGCTGCTGGAGATTACCGGCTGGATGGCGCGGTTTCGTCGGCGCGGTGCTGGGGTCGCTGTTCCTGCTGTGGGTCTGGAAGACCTATATCGTCGGACGCTGAACAGGGGTCAGCTCAGCCGCTTTATGGCGTCTTTCAGCTTGAAACCCTTGTCGCCAAGATGGTCCCACAGGGTCTGACCCTGCCAGGTTGCGAACAGCATGGCGGCGGTTTCGGCATCTGATCCGCGCCCGACCAAGGCCGCCACCACCTCTGCCCGCCAGCCACCGGCCCGCTCACGCAAGTGGGCGTCGCGCAGCGAGGCGGCGAGAAAGGCCGCATTGGGTGGCATCAGCAGCGCCTTGAACAGGGCCTGTGGCCCCTTGGTCGTTGTCCGACAAGTCAGCCGCAGCGCCGAGATCATGGCATCGAGCCTGTCCCATTCGCTTTGCAGGGCGGCGTGGATCATCTGCGGGAAGGGCGCCATAGCGTTGCACCAGTGAGGGGGCAGACAAACCCGTGGCACGGGCGACCGAAGAAAAGGCCACTGTCTTTTCGCCGCCCTCTGCGATCAGGCGCAGGATGGCGGCAAAGACGTCAGAATCGGGAATTGTACGGGGGCGTGACATGGCTCATTATATACGAATGTGTGGCATTCCCAAGGGGCTTGCAGTCGATATGCGGCGATTGGCATAAATAGTTCGAATTGGATAAAATTGTCCAAATCGGTTTCAAATGCGTAACGATCAGAGCAAAAACTGCGGATCGTCGCCCAGGTCGAGACCGGGGAAAACCACGCTGCTCGATTGCGGAGGCCTCGGCCCCGAACAGTCCGCGCAACGCCCAACCGGCAAAGGCGCGCACATCGCGGGTCGGCATCAGGTCGCGCTCGGCCAACAGATCGCCGTCGGACAGGCCCGGGCCAGTCGGCCATAACCTGTTTGCCCTTCAGCGCGCCACCGGCTGCAATCATCAATCCGCCGGTGCCGTGATCGGTGCCGGTGGTGCCGTTTTCGCGGGCGGTGCGGCCAAATTCGGTCATCGCCAGAACGAGCGGTAGTGCCCCAGTGCGTGCCCAGACCGGCCTTCATCGCCAGCACCATGTCGGACAGCGCGGTCAGCTGGTTGGCCATGATCTTGGTCTGGGTGTGGTGGGTGTCCCAACCGCCCAGCGACAGGCTGGCAATGCGTGAGGGGCCGTTCAGCTGATCGGCGACATAGCCGCCCAAGCTGGGCATAGTTGACGCCGCCTTTGATCGGGGGCGTCGCCCATCGTCTCCATCGCCAGATCCTGCGATTCGGCAAAGGGTTCGGCAAACAGCGGGTCGGCGGCGTTGACGGCGGCCAGCAGGGTCTGTGCCTTGGGCGGACAGCGGGCTTTCGTCGACCGGGATAGTAGTGCTGGCTGTCGTTGTCGCCCTCCAGGATCAGCAGGCGCTGCTGGCCGACCGAAACGGCGGTTTCGCGGGTGGCGCCGGGGATCACCGACAGGGCGCGGTTCAGCCAGCCGTCATGGCCGGGGGTCAGACTGCCATCGCTCGCCGCCGGTGCCATTCTCCAGCGCGTCCTGCCCGATGAAATGGCTGCGGCCCTGACGGTAGGGGGTGGCGACGGCATGGGCAAAGGCCAGCTCGCCCGCCTCCCACAGCGGCATCAGGGGCGCGGCGGCGGGGTGCAGCGCGAAAAAGCCGTCCAGGTCGGGCGAGGTGTCTGATCGGCGGTCAGGGTGGGGCGCAGGGCGGCATAGTCGCGGTCACCCAACGGGCGCACCACATCCAGCCCATCCATTGCGCCGCGCAGGACGATGACCACCAGCCGGTTGTCGCCCGGTGCGGCGGCGAAGGTGACCGGGGTCAGCAGCGGGCTGGCGGCGACAGAACAGCCGATGAGAAAGGCGCGGCGGGACAGGACGAAATCATGGGCATGGGTTATCTCCGGCTGAATTCGGGCGAGCCGAGCAGAACGGCCAGACCCTCCCACCGCTGTTCGGCGCCGGCCGACGGACCGTATGCAACAGCGGCGAGGCCATGTCGCCCAAGGCGAGCTGCACCATGGCGGCGGGGTCGACACGGTCGCCGGTGCAGCCGGGCCATGTCGACGGCCCAGTCGATCGCGGGCGGCCATCATCGGCGGGGTCATGAAGCCTGCCGCCACCTCGGGCCAGCCATCGGGGCGCAGGGCCTTGAACGGTTGCTGGCCCATCGCCGTCAGGGCCTGCGGCAACCTTGCGGACCAGTTTGGCATAATTTCTGTCGCTCGGGTCTGAACGCCCAGCAGGCGCAGGGTGGCGGCGGCATATTCCTGCGGGGTGCGCAGTTTCTGCCGGTCGGGTGACGTTTGGCGGCCGGGTGTTTCAGCAGGACGCGGTAGACCGGCAGCAGGGCGCTGTCATGCTTCAGATAGGTGGCGGCGAGGGCGTCCACCAGGTCGGACGGCGGGTCGTCGGCGATGAAATGGCGGGCCAGGGTGAAGGCGACGTTCTGCGCCGTCTCGGGCCGCAGGGCGACATTGGTTATCAGGCGGTTGATCTCGGCCATCGGGTGTTTGTCGGTATAGGTCTCGCCAAGGATCGCCTTGTGGCCCGGCTGCACCCGGCGCGCATCGACCCGCACGCCCTTTTCATCCGAGGCCATGCCAGCCAGCAGCATCGCCAGCTGCGTCACATCGGTCCTGGTCGTAGCCGGTGCGCATGGAGTGCAGTTCGAGAAACTCGCGCGCGAGGTTTTCGTTCAGCCCGCGACCCCGCTTCTCGCCCGGCAACGCTGTCGGGGCCGATAGGAATTGGCCTGCGTCAGGTAGAACTGCATGCCCGGATGCCACATCGTCGCGTGCAGCATGTCGGCGTAGCGCCCGGCGATATGGGGGCGGATGGCGTCGTCGCGGAAGCGATTGGATATACGCGCTCGACCCCGCCCGAGACGTTGGAAATGGTGATGCGGTTGGCCCAGAGATTGACCAGACGCTCGACAAACCCGGCAGCGGCAAAGGTGGGGCGGGCGAAGTAGGATTCGAGGTCATCGCGCACCGTCTGTTTCAGCAGAACGCTGGTGTCGGGCTGCACACCGGCGGCGGTCTTCTTTTCGGTGTTGTAGCGGTCGATCAGGACAAAGCGTTCGGCCAGCGTCGGCCGGTCCCAGCGCGCGCCTTCGGGATCGGGGGCGGTCAGTTGGGCCAGAACGCGGTCTGGGTCGACACCACCGGGGGCGGGGGCATGGTCCAGCCGGGGGCCATAGCCAAAACGGATCTCTTCGAGCAGGCTTGCGGGGTCCAAGGCGGCCTCCTTCTTTGGGGACAAGGTGGGGCTTTGCCATGGGAAATCAATCCGACATTTTCGTGAGTTGTGATGGGTCGGCGGCAAACTTCCTAGGCTGGATTGGTGGCGCGGGTGGTTGGGGGTTTCACACCCCCAGGCCCCATTGGCGGGGCCAATGGCGCCGCCCCCGTGGGATATTTGGGCCAAAATGAAAGGGGCGCAAATTTTAGGTAAGGTTTAGGGATTGGTTGCGGATTGCTCGGCCTTGGCCAGCCGTGCGGCCTTCTTTTCCCTGCGCAGGGCGCGGGCGTTTGCCTGAGCGTCAGGGTCGTCTTGATTGTCGAAGTTCATTTTCTTGATGCCGACATGCTTTTGCAGCAGCGTCTTGGCGAGGCCGGACAGGCCCGCCTCTTTCAATATCGGCCATTTGCGGTAATGGACGGTGAAGATGCCGCTGTCTTCCGGCGATCGGGTCGCCGCGCTGGCCGCCCGCCGAGGATGAAATGCTGGGTGTCGGGCAGGATGTTCCAGTCGAGGCCCGCCTTCTGGATCGCCAAAGGCAGGGTCATCTGGTCGAGATAGGGGCGTTTCTTCGGGATGTCAGGGTTGGCATCGACGAGTTGCGCCACCTCATACCAGACCTGCGGAAAGCTTTTGCCTTCGGGCGTGCGGTATTGTTCGGGGAAGGAAAACAGGCCGGAGGAGAAATACGGGATCTTTCCGGCACCCTTTTTCTGTTTCATCAGCTTGATACGGTCTTCGGGCAGGGGAAGGCCGACCGTGTCATAGATCATCTGCCAGTTGTCCTGTTCGCCCCAGCCCATCCAGGCGGCGGGGGTCAGGGACACCTTACCCTCGGCCACGATGTTTTCGACGGCATTGGGTTTCAGGCAGAGGATATCGCTGTCCATGAAGCAGGAAAATTCGGTGTCGCGCGGCTCCATCGTGGCGAGGATCTTGTTGCCATGCGGATAGGCCGGGTCAAAGCGGCCCTCGACCTCAAAGGGCCGCACTTCACAGCCCATCAGGCCCAGAACGCGCTTTACCTCATCATGCACCAGATCCAGTTTATGCGCCGGGCAATAGCCGACCAATGCCACGCTATCGCCAAATTGTTCCCGTAGGGACGCCGCGAGATAGCAGGCCATGACCTGATAGTCCGGGGGTTCGACGATGAAAAAGACCGTCAGACGTGGGGACATGGGTACCTCTGGCGATTGGGCCGGTTCGACTATGGCAAGCCGGGGCGGTACTGTCACCCGCTTTGCCCGGATTTCAGACGGCGAGTTTCGGGATTGTCGATAAATTTGAAACAATCAACCGAAGTTGCATCTGTTTTGTCCTACAGTGGGGTGGGATACTCGACCGGGTAATGGTGCGGGTTGCAAGATGGCACGAAACAAGAATGACGACGGATTGGGCGCTGTAGATGGTAGGCGAGGGGCAGAAGAAGCCGGGCCAAGGGGGCCGGAAGAAGCGGGCGCTGAGCTTGACCGAGGGACGGCCCAAGGGGGCGGCGGACCTGTGGGGCACGGTTGATTTCGCGCTGAAGCGCCATGTCAGCCCGCATGGTCAGGTGACGGCCGTGTCGATGATGAAGGACGAAGGGCCCTATCGTGATCGAATGGGTCGCGCATCATCTGGCGGTCGGGTTCACCGATCTGGTGGTCTATACGAACGATTGTTCGGATGGCACCGACGACATGCTGATCCGGCTGGAAGAACTGGGTCTGGCGCATCACCGCCGCAACGTGATTCCCGAGGGGCAGAAGCCGCAACCCAGCGCGCTGAACTACGCGCAGGACGAGCCTGTGGTGCAGCAACTCTGACTGGGTGATGGTGTTTGACGCGGATGAGTTTGTGTCGATCCGCTACGGCGATGGCACGCTGGACGACCTGATCGCGGCGACCAAGGCCGAGGGGGCCAATGGCATCGTGGTGACCTGGCGGATCTTTGGCTCGGGCGGTGTGGTGGAATGGTCGCGTGCGCCGGTGACAGAGCAATATCTGATGGCGGCGCCGGTGACGTGGAACAAGGGCTGGGGGGTGAAGACCCTGTTCACCTTTGACCCCGACTATTGGAAACTGGGCATCCACCGGCCCAAGATGAAGACGCGCCATATCAAGACCGAGTTTCCCGATCAGGTGAAATGGCTGACCGGGTCGGGCCGCGTGATGGAGGATTACTTCAAATTCCGCGGCTGGCGGTCGATCACCCGGACGATCGGCTATGACTGGGTGCAGCTGAACCATTACGCGGTGAAATCGGTCGACAGCTATGCAATCCGCAAGCTGCGCGGCAACGTCAACAACAAGAAAGACAAGTATAATTCCGACTATTGGTCGTTGCAGGACCGCAATGAGGTGCGCGACGACACCATGCTGCGCTATACCGAACGCCGCGAATGCGATCATCGCGCAACTGCTGACCGACCCGGTGCTGAACCGGCTGCATTTCGCGGCGCTGGAGCGGGTGGAGGCGCGTCTGGCCGAGATCAAGCAGACCGAGGCCTACCGCGAGTTGGCGGCGGGTTTGGCGGCGGCGTCGGATGTGCCGATCAGCCAGATCGTCGCCAAGCCGCCGCAGGCGCGCGACAAGGTCAAGATCGCGGCGCTGATGACCGAGGTGGAAAAGCAGCGCAGTTCCAAGGCCAAGGCCGATCGCAAGGCCGTGGGGCCCAGAGACCCGGTCGAGGCGGTGCCGATGGGGTCCTATGTCAGCGGGGCGATGGATGTGACCGCTGAGGCAGAGGTGCCTTGGGTGGAAAACCACGGCATCCTGTTGCCCTCGGATGGCCGCGTGTTCCCGCCTGCCGCACTGGTGCTGCTGGACGCGGGCAAGTTTGAGCGCGGGCTGGCGCGGCGTTTGCCGGGGGTGCTGCCGATCGGGGCGTCGGTGCTGGAGATCGGCTCAGCCGTCGGGTTCATGGGGCTGCATCTGGCCAAGGTCAGGCCGGATCTGCGCATAACCCTGCAAGAAGAGGATCTGGCGCTGCGGACCGTGATGCAGCGTATCATGGTGAAGAATGAGCGCAGTCTGAGCGACCGTTTGTCGCTGTGGCAGACGGCCTTGGGCGCGCTGCCCGCCAAGACGGTTGGTCTGCTGGCAGAGGAGGTCAAGGCGCAGGTCTTGCTGCTGGCCGACCCGCAGTTGACGCCTGACGTGCTGATCGACCTGTTGCACCGCCTGCCCGCGCCGAAACCCAAGCAGATCGTGCTCTATGGCCGCCTGTTGGAGCGGTTCCACAACCAACTGGCCGGGGTGGACGCGGTGTTCACCGAACTCGGCTATCAACCGGGGTTGGGCTTTGACCCCAATATCGCCCGTGGCTTTGTGTTGGGGGATGACTGACCCTGTACAAGCCCGCCCGCCGTCGTCATTGTTGCTGAAATCGAAACAAAAGGTGCCCCTATGGCCACACCCGTCCGCCGCCCTGTCGCCTCGCTTTGGATTGGCGAGAAACTGCATTATCTGAACCAGTTGTGCCTGTTGAGCCATGTCCAGCAGGGCCATCCGACCACGCTCTATTGCACCGACAAAGTGTCGAATGTGCCCGAAGGTGTGATCGTAAAACCCGCCACGGATATCATGAAGATCGACCGTGATATCGTCGCGCAAACCTCGGAAAGTTTCCTGTCCAACGTCTTCCGCTACAAGATGATTCAGGCGACGGATGCCGTCTGGGTCGATTGCGATGCGTTCTGCGAAAAGCCCTTCCCGGATGAGATGCAGAATATCTATGCCGGCCACGGCATGCGTGGGGCGCTGAACTGCGGCGTGGTCTACATTCCGCCGAAAGGGGAGCTTATCAAACAGCTGCTCGACTACTACGACAACCTGCCAGAGGCGCCGCCGTGGTTCAACAAGAACACCCGCAAGAAGCTCGACAAACAGCCGACCAGCCTGCCCCACGCCGTGCGGATCTATAACGCCGAGCGGACCGCCTTTGGCCCGCAGGCCTTTACATGGTTCGCCCAGCAGACCGGCGATTTCGAAAAGGCGCTGACGCCGGATTATCTGTACCCCGTGCCGTTCCAGTTGAACGATGTGTTCTATGACCCCTATGGCCGGGTAGAGGGGCATTTCACCGACAACACCCTGTCGGTCCACCTGTATACCAACGGCACCAAACCGTGGTGGCGCAAGAACGCCCCGCTGCCCGGCTCTTACGCCGCGCGGATGTGTGAGCGGATCGGCGTCGACCCTGCCCAAGCGTTGGAAGACTGATGGGCATTTCCATGATCCCGGGCCTGTTTCTGGCCCGGCACCGTGAGGCGGTGAAAGACAAGACGCGCGGCATCATTCTGGGTCGGCAGAAATTCCACATGCCGGACCGGCGCTGGGACCGCTTTCTGAAACATCTGAACGGCAAGGGGTTGAACCTGACCCGAGAGGAACTCACGCAGGAAGACGGTTTCACCGAGACCTTCTTTGGAAAGATCGGCTACCCGGTGATTGAGGCGATGGATTTCACCGCACAGGAAGGCGCGCAGCATCTGCATGACCTGAACCTGCCCCTGCGGGAGGAATTGCGCGGTCAGTTCGACGTGGTGATCGACGGCGGCACGACAGAGCATATCTTCCACATCGGCACCGCGCTGGACACCTGCCACCATCTGCTGAAACCCGGTGGCATCATGCTGTGCTTTGTGGCCGGCGATGGCTGGTTCGGCCATGGCTTCTTTCAGACCGGGCCGGATGTGCCGTGGCGCTATTGGCACCATGCGCGCGGGTATGAGATGCTGGAGGTGTCGCTGGCCCCGCGCAAAAGCCCGACCAAACTGATCGCGGTGCCCGACCCGACCGGCAAGCCGCGCGGTGGCGAAATGGCTCTCGAAGGCCCGCATATGCTGCTCTACGCCTGCCGCAAACCGCTGATCGACCCGCCCTATGCGATGCCCATTCAGGGCCATTACGTCGATTATGAACATGACATCACGGAGCAGGGCCCAGTCTCGGACTAGCAGAGCCGTAATTTTTCGCAGAAAAATTGTGGCCCCTGCTCAGGGCTTAAAAGGGGCCATGCCTTCACGCGCCAGCCGGTCAGCCTCTTCATTCTCGGCGTGACCGGCATGGCCCTTGATCCAGCGCCATTCGACCTGATGCCGTGTCTTTGCCGTATCCAGCCGCTGCCACAGGTCGACGTTCTTGACCGGTGATCCGCCCGCCGTGCGCCAATTCTTGCGCTTCCAGTTCGGCATCCATTCGGTGATGCCGTTTTTGACATAGGCCGAATCGGTGACGATGGTCAGCACGGTATCGCGGGTCAGCGCCTCCAGCGCGGAGATCGCGGCCATCAACTCCATCCGGTTGTTGGTGGTCAGCTTCTCACCGCCGGACAGTTTGCGTTCCTTGACGACAGCGCCATTCTCACGCGCCATCATATAGACGCCCCAGCCACCGGGGCCGGGATTGCCGGAGCAGGCGCCGTCGGTATAGGCGATCAGGTCAACCATTGTGGCGGCCTCGAATATTGCATCGAAAACTGGGGGTCATGCTGGCTCTCGCAGGATACGGGGGACTTTGAATTCGACATTTTCCGTCGCGGTTTCGACCAGTTCCACCGTCACCTCATAGCGCGCCTTGAAGGCGTCGATCACCTCGTTGACCAGTTCCTCGGGGGCCGAAGCGCCGGCCGTGACCCCAACGGACGCAACCCCCTCCAGCGCCCGCCAATCGATATCCGCCGCCCGTTGCACCAGTTGGGCATAGGCACAGCCCGCCGACCGCCCCACCTCGACCAGACGGCGAGAGTTGGAGGAGTTCGGCGCGCCGATCACCAGCAGGGCGTCAACCTTGGGGGCAATCGCCTTCACCGCAGCCTGACGGTTGGTGGTGGCGTAGCAGATGTCTTCCTTATGCGGGCCAAGGATCGTGGGGAACCGGGCTTGCAGCGCCGCGACAATCCCCGCCGTGTCATCGACCGACAGGGTGGTCTGGGTGATATAGGCGAGCCTAAGGGGGTCGCGGACGGTCAGCCGTGCCACATCCTCGGCGGTTTCGACCAGCAGCACCTCACCCTCAGGCAGTTGGCCCATCGTGCCCACGGTCTCAGGATGGCCGGCATGGCCGATCATCACCATTTGAAGCCCGTTTTCGGAATGGCGGGCAGCCTCGTTATGGACCTTGGTCACCAGCGGGCAGGTCGCATCGACGGCGATCATGTTGCGGTGGGCAGCCTCGGCGGGCACGGATTTCGGCACACCGTGGGCGGAAAAGATCACCGGGCGGTCCACCGGGCAGTCGTCCAGCTCTTCAACAAACACCGCGCCTTGGGCACGCAGGGCATCGACGACGAATTTGTTGTGGACGATCTCATGCCGGACATAGACCGGCGCGCCCCACTTTTGCAGGGCGAGTTCGACGATCTTGATGGCGCGGTCAACACCGGCGCAAAAGCCGCGCGGGGCGGCGAGGTAGAGGGTCAGTTGGGTCATGGTAGGGGCAGACCTAATCGTTGGGTGCGGGCGCGTCCAGAGTCAGGGATCAAAGTAATAGGGGCCTTTGGACAGATTGGCGATATGGGTTGCGACCTCTGCCGCCTCGGTCCGGTTGGCAAAGGCGGTCAGAGGTACCAGCAACGGGTCGCCGGGGCCGTAGACCAGCAGGTGATGGCGGGTCATCGCAACCCCGGCGATCAGTTCGGGCGACAGATAGTCTTCGTCACCCGTATCCAGCCGGGTGATGGCGATGCAGTCCATCCACTCCTCCAACGTGCCGGGCCTTGGGGTCGGCAGCCAGAGCCGGGCTTGGCGGCGGCGCAACACCCCCCGCGCGGCCAATACGACTACGGCCCCCAGCACCGCACCGCCCGCGAGTGTCATGGTGAAACGGGGTGAGCCCCATGTGCCCACCAAATCCGGCGGCAACAGTGCTATCAGCGCGCCCCATGCCACAGCCGCGCCGCCCAACAGAAGCCGTTGCCAGCGGGGCAGGGGGCGGGTCAGCCGCAGATAGGCCAACGCGTCGTCCGCAGTCAGCAGATAGGTCCAGCGCCGCAGCAAGCCGCCATCGAAATCACGGCGCGGCATGGAAAAGGCCGGGTCAGTTTCCTGACCCGGCCCCGAATTCCCATCAGAAGCGATCACTTCGCTTCGATGCTGACGTCTTCACGGTCCATCGGGCGCGGTTCGCGCGGCGGACGACCGATGACTTCGCGCAACTCATCCAGTTCGATGAAGTTGTCGGCCTGACGGCGCAATTCGTCGGCGATCATCGGCGGCTGCGAGCGGATGGTCGACACGACCGAGACGCGAACGCCCTGACGTTGCAGGCTTTCGATCAGCGGGCGGAAGTCGCCGTCGCCGGAAAACAGCACGACATGATCGACGCGCGGGGCCAGTTCCATGGCGTCCACGGTCAGTTCGATGTCCATGTTGCCTTTGACCTTACGGCGGCCTTGGCTGTCGGTGTATTCCTTGGCGGGCTTGGTCACCATGGTGAAGCCGTTGTAGTTCAACCAGTCGACCAGCGGGCGGATCGGCGAATATTCGTCGTTCTCCAGCAGGGCCGTATAGTAGAACGCGCGCAGCAGGCGGCCGCGACGCATGAATTCCTGGCGGAGGAGCTTGTAATCGATGTCAAATCCTAGGGATTTTGCCGCCGCGTACAGGTTGCTGCCGTCAATGAACAGGGCGAGACGTTCATCCTTGTAAAACATTCCTATCTCCTGAATTCTTGACCGAAGAGTTGATTATGCAATCACTAACTTTTAGTTGGATTGTGTTCTGTTTTAGTTAGCAGTGCCATATAGGCGTTACAAGTATCTCTATACGAAAGCGTATACGTGACGATACGTCAAAAGAATCTCGCTCTGGTTGCATTCGGTGCAAATTTGCTGCTGGAGGGCCAAGATCTGCCTGCGACTTTGCGGAAATCCGCCGAAAAACTGGCCGCGCCGGACCTGAAACTGCTGAAGATGAGTCGTTTGTTCGCCACGCCGAGCTTTCCGCCCGGCTCTGGTCCCGATTATGTGAATGCGGCGGCGCTGCTGGAAACTACGCTGGATGCGCCTGCGCTGCTGCAGCGTCTACATGCAGTTGAGGCAGAGTTTGGCAGGCAGCGGGTGCAGCGTTGGGGGCAGCGGTCGTTGGACCTCGACCTGTTGGCGCTGGGGGATCTGGTGTTGCCGGATGCGGCGACGCAGGACCAGTGGCGCGATCTGCCGCCAGATCAGCAGACCCAGCGCACGCCTGATCAGCTGATTCTGCCACATCCCCGGTTGCAGGACCGCGCCTTCGTTCTGGTACCATTGGCGGACGTGGCGCCCGATTGGGTGCATCCACGACTGGGCTTGACCGTTCTGCAAATGCTGGGCAAACTGCAATCAGATGACATTGCTGCGGTTAAGCCGCTGTAATGTGACGTCTTGCGGCCATTTGGCGCTTGTCAAGCCAGCCTCAGGGCTTTAGATAGGCGTCCTCGTGCCCCCTACCCGATTGGAGCAGACATGGCCCGCGTGACGGTTGAAGATTGCGTTGACAAGGTTCCGAACCGGTTCGAACTGGTGATGCTGGCGGCGCACCGCGCCCGCGAGATTCAATCAGGTTCGGCCCCTACGGTTGACCGTGACAATGACAAGAACCCGGTGGTCGCCCTGCGCGAAATCGCCGACGAAACCCAGCTGGCGTCGAGCCTGCGGGAACGGATGATCGAAAGCCATCAGACCCAGATTGAGGTTGATGAGCCGGAAGAAGACCAGATGGCGTTGCTGATGTCGGGTGAGATTGATCGCCCGATGCAAGACGACATGTCGGAAGAAAAGCTGCTGCGCGCCTTGATGGAAGCCCAGGGCGAGAATTAAGCCAGACAGCCTGAAAGCAGAACGAGGATGATCGACGCTGACGACCTGATCGACCTCGTTCGCAATTACAATCCGCGGACCAACGAAGACCTTTTGCGCCGGGCCTATGCCTACGGCATGAAAATGCATGAGGGTCAGGTCCGCAAATCGGGTGAGCCCTATTTCACCCATCCGGTCGCCGTCGCGGCCATCCTGACCGAACAGCAGTTGGACGACGCCACCATCGTTACCGCGCTGTTGCATGACACCATCGAAGACACCAAATCCACCTATTCCGAGGTGGAGCGGATGTTTGGCACCGAGGTGGCCGAACTGGTCGATGGCGTGACCAAGCTGACCAACCTGCAACTGTCCTCTGCCCAAAGCCAGCAGGCCGAAAACTTCCGCAAGCTGTTCATGGCGATGTCCAAGGATTTGCGGGTGATCTTGGTTAAACTGGCCGACCGTCTGCATAATATGCGGACCATCAAGAGCATGGCCGTCGAAAAGCAGGCCCAGAAGGCGCGGGAGACGATGGAGATTTTCGCTCCATTGGCGGGCCGGATGGGTATGCAATGGATGCGCGAAGAGCTGGAGGATCTGGCCTTCAAGGTGCTGAACCCCGAGGCGCGTGGGTCGATCATCCGGCGTTTTCTGGTGTTGCAGCGCGAGGCGGGCGACGTCGTTCACCAGATCGGCAGCGACATCCGGCACGTCTTGGAAAAGGCCCAGCTTGATGCCGATGTCTATGGCCGCGCGAAAAAGCCCTACTCGATCTGGCGCAAGATGCAGGAGAAGGATCTGGCGTTCAGCAGCCTGTCCGACATCTACGGCTTTCGCATCATCAGCCATTCTGTCGCCGACTGTTACGCCATCCTCGGTGTCATCCACCAACGCTGGCGCGCGGTGCCGGGGCGGTTCAAGGATTACATCAGCCAGCCCAAAACCAACGGCTACCGCTCGATCCACACCACGGTGTCGGGTCGTGATGGCAAGCGGGTAGAGGTGCAGATCCGCACGCAGGAAATGCATGAGGTGGCTGAGGCTGGCGTCGCCGCGCACTGGGCCTATCGTGAAGGCAAGCGCACCGCCAACCCCTTTGCCGTCGATCCGGCGAAATGGGTGTCGCAGCTGACCGAACGCTTTGGCGAGGGCGACCACGACGAGTTTCTGGAACACGTGAAGTTGGAGATGTACTCCGACCAGGTGTTCTGTTTCAGCCCTAAGGGCGACGTGATCCAGCTGCCGCGCGGGGCGACTCCGCTCGATTACGCCTATGCGATTCACACGCGAATCGGCAACTCTTGCGTCTCGGCCAAGATTGACGGCATCCGGGTGCCGCTGTGGACAAGGCTGAAGAACGGCCAAGCGGTTGAGATTATCACGGCTGAGGGGCAGAAGCCGCAATCCAGCTGGATCGACATTGTGACGACAGGCCGCGCCAAGGCGGCGATCCGGCGGTCGCTGCGAGAGGAAGACCGGGGCCGGTTTGTGAAGCTGGGGCAGGAACTTGCCCGCGCGGCGTTTGACCATGTGGGCCGCAAGGCGACCGACAAGGCGTTGCGCACGGCGGCCAAAATGCTCGGGCTGGCGGATGAGGTTGATTTGCTGGCGCGGCTCGGCTCTGCCGAACTGACCACGCGCAAGGTGCTGGAAACGCTGTACCCGGAACTGAAGACCCAGACCGATGAGATTGACGCCAAGCGCCCGATCCTTGGACTTGCTGCCGATAAGACGCTGAAACGCGCCCAGTGCTGTCAGCCGGTGCCGGGTGAGCGAATTGTCGGCATCACCTATCCGGGCCGCGGGGTCATCGTGCACGCCATCGACTGCCGCGCGCTTGAGGAGTTTGAGGAGCAGCCGAACCGCTGGGTTGACCTCTACTGGCAATCGGGCCGCCATCCCGCCGTCTATACCGTGTCGCTGGACGTGGCGATTTCCAACGACGCTGGCGTTTTGGGCCGCATCTGTACGGTGATCGGCGATCAGAAGGCAAATATCTCTGATCTGGTGTTTAAAGAGCGGAAACCCGATTACTATCGGTTGATGATCGAAGTTGATTTGCGTGATGTAGAGCACCTGCATATGGTGATGACGGCGCTGGAAGCCGAAACGGATGTGGCGCAGGTTGCGCGGGTGCGCGATGTGTCCCGTAAGCCGTGACGGACGATCACCGGCTCTGGCGGATGACGACCAAGAAGGAAGTTGAGACTTGTTCAAACGCCGCAAACCACTGACTTGGGCGGCGTGGTCCAAGGCGCAGGTCTATCCGAGGGGCGGGTTCAAGCGGGCCGTGCTGTATATGTGGCACCGGCTGCGCCGCTTGCCAGACCCGCCGCACCGCATTGCACGGGGCGTCTTTGCCGGAACCTTCGCCAATTTCCCGCCGATTTTGGGCTTTCAGATGATTGCCGCCGTTGGGTTGGCTTGGGTGATGCGCGGCAATATCATTGCGGCGCTGCTGGCCACGCTGCTGTCCAACCCGATCACCACGCCGATCATCGCGCTGATCTCACTGAAGCTCGGCCACTGGATGCTCGGCTCAACCGAGGGGATCAACCTGACGCTGGTCTATGCCGCGTTCAGTCAGGCGGCGGGGGATTTGTGGCACAATGTGCGGGCGGCCTTTGGTCCGGAAAAGGCGCATTGGGACGGTTTGGCGCTGTTCTGGAAGCGAATCTATTTCCCCTATCTGGTCGGCTCAATCCTGCCCGGCATCTTCACCTCATTGGTGCTGTATTGGCTGACGATCCCGGTGCTGACCGCTTATCAGGCGATCCGGCGACGCAGGCTCAAGTCGCGGTCGGCCAACCTGCGCAAGAAAGTCGCGGCGAAAGAGGGTGACGGACCCGATGCCAAGCCTTAAGAAGGGGTAATTGCGTGCGGAAGGTGCCCGATGAAACCCCTTGGAAAACTGCGGCTTGGCGTAAATATTGACCATGTGGCGACGGTGCGGAATGCCCGTGGCGCGACTTGGCCCGACCCGTTGCGCGCGGCCCTGCTGGCCGAGGCTGCCGGGGCCGATGGTATCACCGCCCATCTGCGCGAAGACCGCCGCCACATCCGCGATGCGGATATAGAGGCGCTGGCGGTTGGTCTTGGTATCCCGTTGAACTTCGAATGCGCGGCGACGGCCGAGATGCAGGCGATTGCCCTGCGGATCAAACCCCATGCCGTCTGTCTGGTGCCCGAAAAGCGCGAAGAGCGCACGACCGAGGGTGGGCTGGATGTGGCTGGCGATGAGGCGCGGCTGACCGATTACCTGGCACCGCTGCGTGAGGCGGGCGCACGGGTCAGCATGTTCATCAGCCATGACGCGCGGCAGATAGAGGCATCGGCCCGGATCGGCGCGGCGGTGGTCGAACTGCATACCGGGCTTTATTCCGAATTGGTTGCCGATGGTCATGTGGCGGCGGCAACGGCGGAATTGGAGGCGTTGCGCCGCGGGGCCACGCTGGCCCATTCGCTGGGGCTGGAGGTTCACGCCGGGCACGGGCTGACCTATGACAATGTCGCGCCGATTGCGGCCATGCCTGAGGTGATGGAACTGAACATCGGCCATTTCCTGATCGGTGAGGCGATCTTTGTCGGGCTTGACGATGCGATGTCAGAAATGCGCCGCCGGATGGATCAGGCACGGCAATAGGGCCGGTCATCAAACTTGACCGATTTCTTCGCTGAAGCACCTCAGCCATGAAACCTGTCAGGGTTGACGAGCGGCCCCATAGGCCGGGTTACGGTGTGACGGTCAGCATCGTCCACATACCATCAATGAAGTGGCCGGGGATGTTGCAGTAGACGATATAATTGCCGGGGGTCAGGTCCACCGTCAGACTGCCGCCCTTGCCGGGGTCAAGCTCTGACACTTCGCCCAGATGGCCAGCCTTTTCCTCATCAACGCGGTTCTCATCCGCGACATAGGGCAGTTCGGTCGTGCCATCGGGGACGGGCGAGACCATCATTTCATGAACCATGTCCTTGCTGTCATTGGTCACGTCGAAGGTGATCTTGCCAGCGGGTACGCTGACCTGATCCAGCTTGACGCCCATCATGGCCATTTTCATCATCGACATGTCGATCTTGCCCATCATGGCCATGTGGGCGTCGTCCATTACCATTGAATCCGGCCCCTTGTCCCACAGCGACACCTTGATGGTGGCGTCGGCATAGGCGGATGTACCGGCGAGAAGTACCGAAAGCAGCAGTCCAATACGCGGAATAGCGGTCATGTTCCTTACTCCATTCTTGTGCGGGCATAGTGCCCAGGGTGAGGTGTGGGCCTCGGGCAACCCACCTGCGATGATGTGGATCAAGCGTCGGGGGGCGATCACTGAACTGTGATCACAGTCCACATGCCATTCATGAAATGCGCCGGGATGTTGCAGAACAGGATGTATTTGCCGGGGGTCAGATCGACGGTCAGCGCACCGGTGGCACCGGGGTCCAGCTCGGACACCTCACCCAGATGGCCCGCCGCATCCTCATCCACCTTGAAGTCATCTGGCACATAGGGCAACGCCGTGCCACCCGCTGGCAGGGGCGACAGGATCATCTCATGCACGATATCCTTGGAGCCGTTGGTGACCTTGAACGTCACAGTGCCTGCCTTGACGGTATCGGCATCGGTTTTGACGCCCAGCATCGCCATGGTCATGTCGGTCTTGCTGCCATAGCCCATCGGGTTCGCCTCATCCGGCGTGGCGCTGTCGGGGCCCTTGTCCCAGAGCGAGACGTTGACGGTCGTGACCTGTGCGGCAAATGCACTGGCGGACAGGCCAAGAAACAGCCCGGCGGCAAGTGCGGAAACAGAACGCAGATTGAAAGTCATGGGTCGGTCCATTGGTGACAGGGCTTAGGCGCCCCGTGGCGGTGGATGGCGGATCGGCGACCAAGGCACCATCCGGCGCAGGGCATAGCGGCCTACCCCCCAAGGTGGACCCCACCCGAAGTTATACGCGGCAAACCGCCTTCCCCGGCACGCTGATGCCCACGCCACGGCCTTGACCACCCCGGCTGGGCACTGTCTATCTTGCCACGCCTTCATTCGCAGACAGGATTTACATGATTCTCGGCATCGGCACCGACCTTGCCAACATCGAACGGATTGAGGGCACGCTGGCCCGCTTTGGCGACAGGTTTCTGAACCGGGTCTTCACCCCGCGTGAACAAGCCAAGGCCAACTCCCGTCCGCATGGTGTGGCCGCGACCTATGCCAAGCGCTGGGCCGCGAAAGAGGCGTGTTCCAAGGCGCTGGGCACGGGTCTGCGCATGGGGATCAGCTGGAAGGATATGGCGGTCAGCAATCTTTATACCGGACAGCCCGTCATGCATGTCACCGGCTGGGCGGCAGAGCGGTTGGCGGCGATGACCCCACCGGGGCATGAGGCGGTGATCCATGTCACCCTGACCGACGACCACCCTTGGGCGCAGGCCTTTGTGGTGATCGAGGCGCGGCCCCTCACCTCGCCTTGACTTTAAGTCGCGCGGCCACCCATATCGCCGCGCAATCACAGAAAGAGTTCAGATGACCAGTACCAGTCAACCGCAGGGCGGCATCGTCGAAACCATCAAGACGGTGTTCTGGGCGCTTATCATCGCGGGTCTGTTCCGCACCCTGTTCTTTCAGCCGTTCTGGATTCCGTCCGAATCGATGAAGGACACCCTGCTGATTGGCGACTTTCTGTTCATCAACAAGATGGCCTACGGCTATTCGCGCTATTCCTGCCCGCTCGACGCCTGCCCGATCACGGGCCGCATTCTGGGTAAAGAGCCTGAGCGTGGCGATGTCGTGGTGTTCAGCCATCCCACCTCGCATGAGGTGCTGGTCAAGCGGCTGATCGGTCTGCCGGGCGACAAGATTCAGGTCCAACAGGGGCTGGTCTATATCAACGGCGAGGTGGCCCCACAGGAACCGGCGGGTCAGTTTGAGGAAGTGATGGGGCCGCAGGGTTCGATGGGCGACCGTCCGCGCTGCCAGAACGCCCCGGTCAAGGATGGAGAGCTTTGCACGCGCACAAGGTCGGTCGAAACCCTGCCGAACGGCGTGAAGCATGATGTGCTGAACATCAACGACGGTGGCTTTGGCGACAACACCCCGGTGTTTGACGTGCCGCCGGGCCACTATTTCATGATGGGCGACAACCGCGACAATTCGCTCGACAGCCGGTTTCCGGGTGGGCCGGGCATGGTGCCGTTTGAAAACCTGATCGGGCGGGCGGATTTGGCGCTGTTTTCGTCGGCGGGCAAGTCGCTGTTCTACTTCTGGACTTGGCGGTCTGACCGGTTCTTCAAGCTGATCCACTGAATGTGACCAAGGGGCGGCCCTGCCAAACTTGACACCCTGACGCGACACGCGCATGTAGCGGCGCGACACAGTTTTGGGAATGGATCATATGGCAAGCCGCAGCAAACCCGATGGCGGGATCGTCGAAACCATCAAGACCGTGTTCTGGGCGCTGCTGATTGCGGGCGTGTTCCGCACGCTGTTCTTTCAACCCTTCTTCATCCCGTCGGAATCGATGAAGGACACGCTGCTGATTGGCGACTTCTTGTTCGTCAATAAAATGGCTTACGGCTATTCCGCCGTGTCCTGCCCGTTCTCGATCTGCCCGATCCCCGGCCGCATCAAGGTGCCGGTCCTGTCGGGTGATCCGGTGCGCGGCGATGTGGTGGTGTTCCGCCATCCGGTCAGCGGTCAGGATTACATCAAACGGCTGATCGGTCTGCCGAATGACAAGATTCAGATGAAACAGGGCGTGCTGTACATCAACGACGTGGCCGCCCCGCAGGAACCCGATGGTCAGTTTACTGAGATTTTCGATGCGCAGGGCGCTGAGGGCAATCTGCCGAAATGTGAAAACGGTCCCGTGGGGATTGGCGCCGATTGCACCCGGTCGCGGTTTATTGAGACGCTGCCGAATGGGGTCAAACATTCCATCCTGAACAGCGAGCAAAGCTCTTTCCCCGATAACACCGATGTCTTCACGGTGCCCGAGGGCAAGTATTTCTTCATGGGCGACAACCGTGACAACTCGATGGACAGCCGGTTCAGCCAGAATGTCGGCGGCGTGGGCTACGTTCCGGTCGAAAACCTGATCGGTCGGGCGGACCGGATCATGTTCTCATCCGCCGGGTCGTCGCTGTTCTACTTCTGGACATGGCGGATGGACCGCTTCTTCAAGGCGATCGAGTAGGCATGGGTCTGACCCGTTTCCTGTGGTCCTTGTTTGATCTGAATGGCACAGCCTCGCGCAAGCGGGGCTGGATCATTTTCGGGCTGATGGTTCTGGCCTTTGGTCTGGCGCGGGCGTCGCTCGGGACACCGGGTTTTGCGACGATGTTGGTGCTGTTCGGGCTGATGCTGGTGATCTGGACCGTGGCCTTGGTCCAACGGCTGCATGATGCCGGGCGGTCGGGCTATTGGGCGCTGCTGGCGCAGGTGCCGGGTATTGGCTTGCTGGCTGTGGTCGTCATACTGGTGCTGACTCCGCAGCCGGTGCCACCCGTGCCGCATCCGGTGGCGCGTAAGGTTGGGGCGGGGGTGTTGGCCCTGCTGTTCGTGCTGTTCGTGTCACGCGCGCTTTATTGGCAGCCGTTCTGGATTCCGGCGGAAAGCATGAAGCCGACGCTGCTGGTCGGGGATTTCATCCTTGTCACCAAGACCAGCGATCTGCAGCGCGGCGATGTGCTGGTGTTCCGCCATCCGGTTCTGAACATTGATTACGTCAAGCGCCTGATCGGCCTGCCGGGCGATGTGTTGCAGTTGCAGGGTGGTGTGATCACGATCAACGGTCAGGTCGCATCGCAGACGGCAGATGGCGCGTTTGAAGAGGTCTACGGCCCGCAAGGCCCGAACGGCAATCTGCCGCGCTGCACCAATGCGCCGGTCGCTGTCGGGGCGGTTTGCACAAGGGCGCGGTTGGTGGAAACCCTGCCGGGTGGGCGCGCTTACCACATTTTGAACATTGCCCCGATGCCCGCAGACAACAGCCATGCATTTACTGTACCAGATGGTATGCTGTTCTTCATGGGCGACAACCGCGACAACTCTCTCGACAGCCGTTTCACCCAAAGTTCGGGGGGATTGGGCTTTGTGCCGGTGGCCAATGTGATGGGGCGGGCGCGGGTTGTGGTGTTTTCATCGGCGGGCACGTCGATGGGCGATGTGGCGTCATGGCGGACAGACCGGTATTGGACGGGAATCGAATGAAACTTGCCAGTGATTTGCAGGCCTTTCAGGCCAAACTGGGCTATACGTTCACCAAGCCGGATCTGTTGATCCAGGCGGTGACCCATGCCAGCCTGTCCTCACCCACCCGGCCCGACAATCAAAGGCTTGAGTTTTTGGGCGACCGCGTGCTGGGTCTGGTGATGGCTGAGGCGCTGCTGGGTGCCGATACCAAGGCGGCTGAGGGTCAACTGGCCCCGCGGTTCAACGCGCTGGTCCGCAAAGAGGCCTGCGCCGATGTGGCCCGCGAACTGGGTCTGGGTGAGGTGATGAAGCTGGGCCGGTCAGAGATGATGTCAGGCGGGCGGCGCAAAGAGGCGCTGCTGGGTGACGCACTAGAGGCGCTGATCGCCGGGGTCTACCTCGACGGCGGGTTTGAGGCGGCGCGCGCCGTGGTGCTGCGGCTCTGGGGCGCACGGGTTGGCGCGGTTGAATCAGACGCCCGCGACGCCAAGACGAGTTTGCAGGAATGGGCGCAGGCCCGGGGGATGGCCCCGCCATCCTATATCGAGGCAGCGCGAGAAGGGCCGGACCACCAGCCGGTCTTTACGGTCAAGGTCCAGCTAGAGACTGGCGAAACAGAGGTTGCGCGTGCGGGGGCCAAACGGCTCGCCGAACAGCAGGCCGCAAGGGCGCTGTTGGCGCGGATGGAGTTGAAGAATGACTGAAGAACTGCCGGAAACCATGCCCGCAGCGGGCGAAAATACCCGCGCCGGATTTGTCGCCCTGATCGGTGAGCCGAACGCCGGGAAATCGACGTTGCTGAACCGGATGGTGGGGGCCAAGGTCTCTATCGTCACGCATAAGGTGCAGACGACCCGCACCCGGATCAGGGGTGTCGCGATGGAGGGGCAGACCCAGATCGTGTTCGTCGACACGCCCGGCCTGTTCAAACCGCGCCGCCGGTTGGACCGCGCGATGGTTGCCGCCGCTTGGGGTGGGGCCGCCGATGCCGACCTGATCGTGCTGTTGGTTGAGGCGCACCGCGGGCTGACCGAGGGCACCAAGGCGATCATCGACACCATGCGCGACCGTATCCCGCAGGGGCAGAAGGTGGCCTTGGCGATCAACAAGATCGACCGGGTGAAATCCGAGGCGTTGCTGGGTCTGGCGCAGAAGCTGAATGAGGCGTTTCCGTTTGCTGAGACCTTCATGATCTCAGCCGAGAAGGGCTACGGCGTTGACAAGTTGAAGGCTTGGTTGGCGGGAGAGTTGCCGAAGGGGCCGTGGTTCTATCCTGAGGATCAGATCGCCGACCTGCCGCTGCGGATGATCGCCGCCGAGATGACCCGCGAAAAGCTGACCCTGCGTCTGCATGAGGAGATCCCCTATCAGCTGACGGTTGAGACGGAGAAATGGGAGGAGCAGAAGGACGGCTCTGCCATGATCATGCAGATAATCTATGTCATGCGCGACGGCCATAAGGGCATCGTTCTGGGCAACAAGGGTGAGACGATCAAGGCCATCGGAACCGCCGCCCGCGCCGAAATCTCGGCGTTTCTGGAGCGGACGGTGCATCTGTTCCTTGAGGTGAAGGTGCGGCCGGGTTGGTTGGAAGAGCCGGAGCGCTATACGGAGATGGGGCTGGAGTTCAAGGACGGCAATCCGGGCTGAGTGGGGGCACGATTTTTCTGCGAAAAATCGGGGTCTGCGCTGTCCGGGTTTGGACGCTTTTTGAAAGCCTGTCTTATCAAGGGGTTGGGTTTTGGAAATTAACCCGGGCTTAGGATTTGGCGGCCACCCTGTGTGTTGGCAGGCTCGATGCGGCCACTGCCGCGCGGGATATCTACGCCGACACCCAATTGCCGTGGTACGATCCATGCCGCGACCTGCCCAAGTTTACCGAAGCCGACGCCGACGCGATGTTGGCGTTTATCAAGCTGGAGGTTGAGTGATGGAACCGCGTCTGACCTCTGGCTTTTGGGTTTCGGCCTATCTGAACCGGCTGCGGCTGGCGATGATCCCGGCTTATGTCACTGCCAAAGGCGATGCGACGGCGGGGGCGGTGATCGTCAAGGTGGCGACTTTGGATGGCCGGGCGCGGGCGTTTCAGCGCAGCTTTGATCTGATGGCCGACCACCGGGTCTGGGTTGTGCTGGCTGAGGGGGCAGAGGCTGAAGTCGACGCCGCCCTGAACCGTCAGAAGGCGCGCGACCGTGATCTGTGGGTGATAGAGTTGGAGGACAAGCAGGGCCGGACCTTGCTGGAAGAGGAGGGGCTAAGCTGACCGCAGCAGCCGCGCCATGCCCAGCACCGCAAGACCCACCGCCACAAAGGCCAGCAACAGCCCCGCGATATTGACCGTCAGGGCCAGCGGCCCCAGTGTCGTGCCGTCAAGGAACGGATAGGGCCAGAACCCCGTCGCATAGCCCCGGATCAGCGCATAGGCACCATAGACCGCAGGCCAGATCAGCCATTTGGGTATATCGGCCAGCGTCACGTCCTTGGCCGCCGCCACCACCCACCACAGCAGCGTGGCCAGCGGCACCGCCGTATGCAGCCCCTGATCGGCCCACCACAGCAGGCCCGTCGGTGCCCACAACCGCGCCAGCACCAGATGATAGACCGCCGCCACCATCAAGATCGCCACCAGCATCCCCGCCGCCTGTGACGCGGGCATCTGCCATTTCCGCACGACCGCGATCATGTGCAGGCCCACCAAGGCATTGGTCAGAATGGTGAAATAGCCCGCCATGAACCAGAGCTTGCCGAGCAGATCGAGATCGGCCATCGGCGGCGGCAGCGCGTCGAACTGCGCCCGCAGCGAGGCAAGCACCAGAAGCAGAACACCAAAGGCGAGAAGACGTGACAGCATGGCGGGACTGTGCCCTTAACCGCCTTGCGGCGCAAGGACGTGCGCCGTCAGCCGCCCCGCCGCCCATTGCAGCACCCCCGCCAGCCCGAAGGCGACCAGCAGGCCCAGAATGTTGCGAATGACGATGGGCCAGCCGAACTGCCCGACATCAATGAAGAAATACGGATAGATCCCGGTAATCTGCCCCCGGATCAGCGCATAGATGCAATAGACCAGCGGCCAGATCAGCCACATCGGCACGTCGCGCAGCGGCAGATCCTTGCGGGCAAACCCCAGCCACCACAGCGCCGTCAACACCGGCACCGCCAGATGCATCCCGATATTGGGATACCATTTCAGGCCCGCAATCGGTGTCGCCGGGGCCAACAGCGCCCAATAGACCGTCCCAACCAGACCCATCGCCAGCGTCATTGCCGCCGACAGGTTGCGCGGCACCGACCACCCCAGCCAAACCGCCGACATATGCAGCACGACCAGCGCCGTGGTCAGATAGGTGAAGGCGCGGGTCATGTCGGACAGGCGGGGCAACCAATGCTCCAACCCCGGCAGGGCGGCGTTCAGGGTGAACTGGACGACAACCGAGATGAGCGCGATCAGCGCGGTCAGCAGGGCAAGCAGGCGGTTTGCGGTCATGGCGCGACGAGAGACCTGCCGGTGTGACAAAGCAACCTGCTTGCGCTGACGGGCACGGCGCGGATAGTGGCATGATGGAATGGCGGGACGAGGGGGCCGTGCTGTCCATGCGGTTGCATGGCGAAACGGCGGCGATCATTGAGGTGTTCACGCGGGCGCATGGGCGGCACGCGGGGGTGGTGCGCGGCGGCGCGTCGCGGCGGATGGCGGCCATGCTGCAACCCGGCACGCAGGTTCAGGCCACATGGTCAGCCCGTCTGGATGAGCATTTGGGGACGTTTGTGGTGGAGCCGCTTGGTTCGCGCGCGTCGATCCTGTCGGACCGGCTGGCGCTGGCCGGGTTGAACGCGATCTGCGCGCTGCTGCATCTGGCGCTGCCAGAGCGTGACCCGCATCCGGTGCTCTGGGCCAAGACCGTGGCGCTGCTGGATATGCTGACCGACCCTGCCACCCCCCCGACTTGGCCGCCAGCCTATCTGCGCTGGGAGTTGGATCTGCTGGAGGAGCTGGGCTTTGGCCTCGACCTGACCAGTTGCGCGGTGACTGGCAGCCGCGAGGATCTGGCCTATGTCAGCCCGCGCACCGGGCGGGCCGTCAGCCGTCAAGCGGCGGGAGAGTGGGCGGCGCGGTTGCTGCCCTTGCCGCCGTCGATGCTGGGGCAGGGACCGGCGAGCCCCTCTGAGATGGCGCAGGGGCTGGCGCTGACCGGGCATTTCCTGAACCGGGGTCTGCAGGCGGTGCTGTTCGACAAACCGCTGCCAGCGGCGCGCGGCCATCTGATCGCCCTGCTGGCGCGCGATACATAACGTCGCAAAGACAACCGTTTTGTCGCCAATGGCTGTGCAATCCAGACCCGAAACGCGGCAACTGGCGACATGATCATCGAAGATGTCCCCCTCCGCCTGCTGCGCGTCCCGAAACTACAGCATTTCGCCCTGCTTGCGGGGTTGGAGGCGGCGGTGCGCGGCTCTTTGATATCGGTGATGCCGCTGGTGGTGCACGATGCGATGGGCACGACGCAGGGCTCGTCCAAGGTCTATTTCCTTGTCGGCATCGTGTCGCTGATCTGGGGTCTGATGGTGCCTTGGGCCAACCGCTTCATCCCCCGACGCTGGATGTATACCGGCGGCTGCTCGTTGTATTTCGTCGGCATGGCGCTGGCGCTGGTGGGCACGCCGCTGAGCGTGGCACTGGCGTTGCTGTGCAATTCGATGGCGACGGTGACGAACTTCGTCTGCTTCAACGCCTATGTGATGGATTATGTCGACCGCGCCAACCTCGGCCGCGGCCAAAGCCTGCAGATGTTCTATGCCGCGACGCCCTGGGCCGTCGGGCCGCTGCTCGGCGTCTGGCTGCATGACCAGTGGCGGCCCTTGCCGTTCCTTCTGGCGGGCGGGTTTACGGTGGCGCTTATCATCACGTTCTGGATATTGCGGCTCGGCAATGGCAAGCAGATCGCCAAGGCGACCCGCGCGCCGGTGAACCCGGTGGCCTATCTTGGCCGGTTCTTCGCCCAGCCCCGCCTGATCGCCGGGTGGAGTTTTGCTGTCATCCGGTCCACCGGCTGGTGGGTCTATGTGGTCTATCTGCCGTATTTCTGCATCGAACAGGGCTTGGGCAACAAGGTCGGCGGGGTCGCGCTGTCGCTGTCCAATGCCATGTTGTTCGCCGCCCCCTTCCTGCTGAAACTCGCCCGCCGCTCATCGGTCCGCATCTCGGTCCGGCGGGCGTTTGGTCTGTGTGCCGTGTTGTTCGTGCTGTCGTCGCTGGTAGCCCCGCTGCCGTGGTTGTCGGTCGTGGCGATGATGGTGGCCTCGGTCTTTCTGGTGACGCTCGACGTGATCGGCGGGTTGCCGTTCCTGATGTCGGTCAAACCGTCAGAGCGGACAGAGATGTCGGCGGTCTATTCCAGCTTTCGCGATGTGTCGTCCATCGTCACCCCCGGCATGGCGTGGATGGTGCTCTACATCGCCCCCACCGCCGCGATTTTTGCCACAACCGGCGCGTTGATGGGGCTGGCTTGGGGGATCGCAGGCAAACTCCACCCGCGCCTTGGCACCCAGCGCCCGTCCCGCGCGCGGCCCTGATCGGGCGGATGTTGGCTCCGATGAAATATGAACGAATGGCAAGATTGATAAACGACTTCAGGACTGAACGGCTGTCAATTCAGCACTGGTCTTCGACCTTGGAAAACAACGGAAACACGCAAGCAGCTTGTCGAAGCTCTGGTGCACATCCTCACTCCGACAGTGCTCGAACACCTTCCGCCATCAATGCAGGTCCAGCAGACAAAACCAGCCGTCTCGAATTGGATCGAGGAACTCTCTAAAGAGAGTGACGTCTACCTGGTGAATATGGGGCAGTCCGAAACACTCATCGGATTGTTGATTCTCGTGGACGAACCGCAAATCGAGGCAGCCCTGAAAGTTCATATCGGATACCTGCTCTCTCAGGCAGCTTGGGGAAAGGGCTATGCATCTGAACTGCTCGCCGGCCTTCTCAAAGAAACCCGTAAGAATGCGCCTATGACCCTGATTGGCGGAGTAGCGCGGGGCAACGAGGCATCAGCGCACATTCTGCGAAAGCTGGGATTCTTGTCGGAGCCCAACCTATCGGACGACGACACTGAAGTTTTTACAGCGACAGTAGCGGAGACTGATTGAGGGCGGCAAAAAGGGCGCGAACCGGCCACACGCACCGCCCCCCGCCCTTTCATTTTGGCTCAAATATCCCGGGGTCCGGGGCAGCGCCCCGGCTTTCTCCACCAAAACTAAGGCTTGAAGAACTTACCCCCCGGCGACAGCGTGAAAATCTCACAGCCCGTCGCGGTGACGCCAATCGAATGCTCAAACTGCGCCGACAGCGATTTGTCGCGGGTGACGGCAGTCCAGTCATCGGCCAGCACTTTGGTTTCCGGGCGGCCGAGGTTGACCATCGGCTCAATGGTAAAGAACATGCCCTCTTCCAGCACGGCCTGGGTGCCCGCGCGGCCATAGTGCAGCACGTTCGGCGGGGCGTGGAACACCCGGCCCAACCCGTGACCGCAGAAGTCGCGGACGACAGACATGCGGTTCGCCTCGACAAAGCTTTGGATGGCAAAGCCGATATCGCCAAAGGTGTTGCCGGGTTTGACGGCGGCGATGCCGCGCATCAGCGCCTCATGCGTGACCTCAATCAACCGCTGCGCCTTGATCGGGGCGTTGCCTGCCACATACATCCGGCTGGTGTCACCGAACCAGCCGTCTACGATCACCGTCACGTCGATATTCGCAATGTCGCCGTCGCCCAGCTTTTTGACGCCCGGAATTCCGTGACAAACCACATGGTTGATTGAGATGCAGGAGGCGTGCTGATAGCCCTTGTAACCGATCGTGGCAGAGGTTGCGCCATGGCGCGTCACCTCGGTCCGGATGAAATCGTCGATCTCAGCCGTCGTGACCCCGGGCACCACCAGCGCCCCCACATCGTCAAGGATCAGCGCGGCAATTCGCCCTGCCTCACGCATGCCTGCAAAATCCGCATCCTCATAGATGCGAATACCATCTCGCGTGACGCGACCGCGGAAGTCGTCCATGCTGAAACCTTTCGGGCCTGAACTTGTCGTTATCGGCCCCCTAATTAATGCAAAGCTCTGGCATTTGCCAGAGGGGGAGGCCAATGTCCGCGCCAATAGGATTGCCAAAGGTGACACCATGACCAACCCAACCGCCGCCATGCTTGTGATCGGGGATGAAATCCTGTCCGGCCGCACCCGCGACAGCAACATGTACCACCTTGCGGGCCAGTTGACCGAGCGCGGGATAACCTTGGCTGAGGTGCGGGTCGTGGGCGATGAACAGGCGGCCATTGTCGCGGCGGTGAACGCGCTGCGGGCGGCCTATGACCATGTCTTTACCTCTGGCGGCATCGGGCCGACCCATGATGATATCACGGCGGATGCGATGGCCGCCGCCTTTGGCGTGCCGATCACCCACCGCGCCGATGCGATGGAGTTGTTGGGCGCGCATTACGCCCGGCAGGGGTCAGAGTTCAACGCAGCCCGTCAGCGCATGGCCCGGATTCCCGACAGCGCGGTGCTGATCGACAATCCGGTCTCCATCGCGCCGGGCTTTAGCCTCGGCAATGTTCATGTGATGGCCGGCGTGCCGCGGATATTTGAGGCGATGCTGGCGGGTGTGCTGCAACACATCACCGGCGGCGCGCCGCTGCAAAGCCGCACCCTGCGGATGACCAAGGGTGAGGGCGATATTGCCACCGCCTTCTCTGACTTCGCCGCTGCCAATCCGGATCTGGTCATGGGGTCCTATCCGTTCAACATGAACGGCAGTTTCGGCACCAATCTGGTGATGCGCGGCACCGATCCGGTGCGGCTGGACGCGGCTTTGGCCGAGTTGACGGCGCTGCTGGCATGACACCCGAAGACCTCGCCGCCGCGATGGAGGCGACCTGGCCGCCCGCGCGGTCTTGGGTCATGGGGCCGTGGCGGTTGCGTGATGGGGCAGGCGGTGGCAAACGGGTGTCGGCGGCGACGGTTGAGGGTGAGTGGCAGCCCGGCGATATCGCCTTGGCAGAGGCCGCAATGCCCGCGCCCCTGTTCATGATCCGCCCGCAGGATGCCGCACTCGACGCCCTGCTGGACCAACGCGGCTATGCCAAGATTGACCCGGTCGTGGGCTATGTCGCGGAGATCGCGCAGTTTGACCCCGCCCCGCGCATGACCACCTTTCCCCATTGGCCGCCCCTGCAAATCGCCGCTGATCTGTGGGCCGCGGGGCATATCGGCCCGGAACGCCTCGCCGTGATGGAGCGTGCCGCTGGCCCCAAGACGACAATCCTCGCCCGCGCCAATGACCGCGCGGTCGGGGTGGCCTATGTGGCGCTGCATAACTCCACCGCCATGCTGCACGCGCTGGAGGTGTCGCCCGCCCATCGGCGGCAGGGTTCCGCGCAAAACATCCTGAAGGCGGCGGCGGTCTGGGCGCGCGAGCAGGGGGCTGCTAGACTGGCTCTTGTTGTCACCGAGGCGAACCAACCCGCCCGCCACCTGTATTCTTCGCTTGGGATGCAGCCAGCGGGTCAGTATCACTATCGCCAGAAACACGTCTGACGAGGCCGCCGCATTTGCAACATCGCCTGATCTTCGCCCTCGCCTGCGCCGCCACACCCGCGTTGTCAGCCCCCGTGACGTTGCAATTGCCAGCAGGGGCCAGCCAGATCGGCACCCGCGTTGATGCCCCGGCGCAATATGCCATGCCGATTGCGGGTTTTGACGGGACACAAGTGCCGGTGCAGATGGTGCAGGGTGCGCTGGACCAACGCGCCTTCCGGCTCGACGGCAGCCGCGACAACACGCTGGCCCTGATGCTGCCGCTGTCCGATCAGCTGACCAAGGCGGGCTATACGCTGGTCTATCAATGCGCCACGACCCAATGCGGCGGGTTTGATTTCCGCTTTGCGCTGGATGTGCTGCCCGAACCGCAGATGCATGTCGATCTGGGCGATTTCCGCTATCTGGCGGCCAAGGGGCCGGGCGGTGATGTCATCACGCTGCTGGTCAGCCGGTCCGCCGATCAGGCCTTTGTGCAGGTGACGACGGTGACGGCGGGAGCGGTTGCCACCGCCGATCCCGCAGCAGGCCGATCCCGCAGCAGGGGTTGTCGCGATGCCCGTGACGCCGCCGCCCGATTCGCCAGTCCTGACCGCCTTGGCCCCGACGGCCCAAACACCAGCGGCGGAACCCCAAGCGGCAGCCGCCTCGGATATGGGGCGACAGGTTGCTGACAACGGGGTCGGTGCGCGCTGGATGACCTGATCTTCCCCTCGGTGCCGCCGCGGTAGAGGATATCGACTATGACAGCCTCGCCGCTTTGGCCGACTGGCTGAAGGCCAACCCGACGCTGACGGTGACGCTGGTCGGGCATACCGATGCCATCGGGCAGCCTGTCGGGCAATGTGGCGCTGTCCAAAAAGCGGGCGCAGTCGGTGCGGGATTGGCTTGATGAAACATTACGGCGCGTCGGCCAAGCAGATGGACGCGCAGGGGGCGGGCTATCTGGCCCCCCGCGCCACCAACCAGACCGCTGAAGGGCAGGCGCAAAACCGAAGGGTCGAAGTGATGCTCACCTCGACCCCCAGTCCGTAGGTCCCCCGACCCAAATTCAGCCGTAATGTGTCACCAGTTGTCTGGCCCTTTGTCCAAATAACGCCGCGCCAGAAAGTCGATAAAGGCGCGGACCTTGGGCTGGGTGAACCGGCCCGGCGGATAGACGGCATAGATGCCCTGCACCTCGACCGGCAGACCCGGAATGGCCTCTTCGACCAGCCCCTGCTTCATCGCATCGGCGTAAAGGAACGACGGCAGATAGGCGATGCCCAGACCCGACACGGCGGCGTTCAGCAGGCGATTGCCCGTCGTTCACCGTCAGCCAGCCCGCGGTGCGGACCTGACGCTTTTCGCCCGACGGCGCGGTCACTTTCCAGACGTTGCCATTGGCCTGGTTGGAATAATGCAGCAGCTTGTGATCGTTCAGATCGTCGATCTTCATCGGACGCCCGTATTTCTGGAAATAGACTGGGCGAGCCGATCATCTTCTTGGCCGTATCGGTCAGCTTGCGGGCCCGCAGAGAGCTGTCTTCCAGCTCTCCAACCCGGATCGCCATGTCGAACCCTTCGCTGATCAACTCGACATAGCGGTTGTTCAGCACCATGTTCACGGTGATATCCGGGTATTCCAGCAGGAAGTCCCCCAGAATCGGCGACAGCAGGTTGACGCCAAAATCGGTCGCCACGCTGATCCTGCAGCAATCCCGAAGGTGCCGATTGCATCGAGGTGACCAGTGCATCGGCCTCCCCGGCATCGTTCAGCACCCGCCGCGCCCGGTCATAATAGGCGAGGCCAATTTCGGTCGGCGACACCCGGCGCGTCGTGCGGTTCAGCAGGCGCGCCCCCAAGCGCGCCTCCAGAGCCGAGACGTGCTTCGACACGGCCGATTTCGAAATGCCCATCTTCTTGGCTGCATCCGTAAAGCCACCTTGGTCCACGACCGTGGCAAAGGCTTCCATTTCCGTCAAACGATCCATTGTTTTCCCCAAGCGAGCAGTGTGGGTTGATGGAACCGTATTGATCTCGAAATCGGGCGGGAAAGCGGCGATCCGGCGACAAGGGTGGGGTATATGCGGGGGATAGTTGAAGGCAGGGAAACAGCGGCGACCCTGAAATTGCCCGAAAAGCACCGCCCATCAAGCGTTTACGGCTTTTCGCGCTTTTCCGCCCTGCGAATAGGGCTGTCAGGCCCAACATGTTTCCGCAACAGTTCTGCTGGGCTGGTGATCGGGCTGACAGGCATTGGTGATGGTTTCGCGCAAATGGCGGTACCCGGGCCGTCCAGCGTGGAAATCGGCCCCGCGTGACGCGTCGCCTTAGACGACGGTTTCCACACAATGCCGCCGGAACGCCCGTTTCAGCATGTCCAGCTCGGCGCGCAACAGATCGACCTCGGCGCGCAGGTCGTCTTCCATCGCGACCCCGGTGATGATGGTGAAATGCGCCAGCGTCTCACCCGTGGCCTTGTCGCGGATCAGAAAGGTCTGCACCCCTTCGTTCAGCACCTCGGCCGGGATCGGCACCCGCACGGCCCATTCGTCGGGCCGGTCGGGCACGGCGGCGACGGTGACGCCGGCCAGCGGCTGTTCCAGCAGCAGCACCTCCAGCACGGGCTGCTCGGACTGGCCGGACAGAATGCCCTCCCACACGCCGGCTGCGGATGCGGGTCTTGGTCAGTTGCGCTTGGCTCATGTTGTCCTCACAGTCGGCTTACAGTTCGGCACGCGGGCGGCGTGAGAAGGTGACGTCGCGCAGGATGACCTGGTTCATCTCTGGCCCCTCAAAGATCAGATCGACCCACAGCCGTTCGACCCGCTTTTCGTTCATCTTGGAATAGGCGAGGTCAAATTCCACCATGACCTCTTCGTGCGTTCAGCGGCAGTTCGCGCACGATCTGTTCGACGTTCGGCCCGTGCTTGATGTTCAGCCGGGCAAAGATTTCCAGCGGCTTTTCCATCTCAACAATCACATCCAGCCGGATCAGGTGTTTCAGCTTCAGCCCGCGCGCCGCCTCTTCCGGCAGGTCGAGGACCAGCGACAGGAACGACCCGTCAAAGCGGAACACGTCCATGCGAAAGCCAAAGGGCGCGATATCGCTTTCGCGGGTGTTGCGGATCTGGCGGACGGTCAGTTCAGAGCGGCGGCAATCGTGAAAGATCGTGGTCCCCTCACAGATCTGCGCCTTGGCCGGGACAGAGGCCATGCCGGGTTGCGCCAGCGGGCCTTTCCACAGCATCGGGCGCCACCACCAGTCGGTGCCCATCGGCTTGCGGAACACGTTCGATCCGATGACGGGCAGGGCCAGCCGATGCTCGGCCTCATGCAGCACCACATCCAGACGACGGCGCAGCGCCCGCGCACGGGACCGCATCCGGCGCAGCGTGGCCGCATCAGCATCCACCACCTTGTCACCCACATCGCCCCAGCGTCGCAGGGTCCGCCGGTGCAGCAGGGTGTCAATTAGACCGGAAAATCGCCCCGCCATGTTTGCTTACCTGTCGCCCTTCAGTTTGCTGAAACATTGTTGCCCCAATGGAAACCATCCCGCTTATCGCGTGAATTGATTAAATACTCCACCCCTTTGTCCAGACCCTGCCGCGAAATCTGCCGTCGCATCCCAGCGAATTCAGGTGGTTGCCCGCTCGGTCAGCGCTGGGTTGCCGGGTTCGCTTTCAGCAGGGCGTCGACCGTCTGATCGACCAGCTTGCGCCCCTCTTCCGAGGTCAGCGGCGCGTCCTGCGACCCTGAGGCCGATATGGTGACGAGCCGCCCTTTGACCCCGACAATCGCCCGCCAATACTCTCCGGCGACCTTGTCATCCAGATGCAGCATCAACCGCCCATCCACCACGCCTGATTGCAGAATTTTCACATCGGCGGCGCGCCCAGACCGGCTAAGCGCGCGGCGACCTGCGTTGGACGACATGAACGCCCGCAGCTCTTCGCCACCCGCCAGCATCACGCCAGCCGAGGCAAAGCGCCCCACCGTCACCGTCACCAGCGCCGCCACGACATGGCCCGACTCGTTGCAGCGCCCGATCAGCACGACCGCCGTATCCGCCGAAGACCGGGCCGATTGCGGATCGACACAGTAGAATTGCGGCGCGCGGATGGTGATCTCACCTTTCAGCACGGAAACCTCACGCGCCCCCGCAGTCGGCAGGTCACAGCCAACCAGCAGCATGGTCAGGGCAAGGCCAAGGGCGATCAGCCGTTTCATGCCACGGCTCCGGTCTGGGATGTAAAGGCTCGGTTCAAGGTATCCCCATGGGGCAAACTGCTTACCCCTCTGCGTTACGAAGCCCGCAGCCCGGCGGCAAGCGAAAACCTTCAGGCCATTGCTGCGTCAGCCAACCTAAGCGGATTGCGCCCGCTCAAACCTCCCGTTAGCGTTACCGCGAGATCGGAGCCGATATGCCGCCCTATATTTCGCCCTACATTGCCCTGAATGATTTTGTCGCCCCCGCCCGCAGCAAGGCGCAGATCTGGCGCATTGTCGGCGGGTTGCTGATTGCGGTGGCGTTCGGCGTGCTTTCCTCGAAGGCCTTCATGGCGGTGCTGGTGGCGGTGTTGGGCAGCACGGATGCCCGCGAAGCGGTTCTGGAATGGCCAAGGGGAACAGCCCCGCCGAGGTGATCGCGCTGCTCTTCTGTTATGTGCCGCTGGCCGCTGGCATCGCCCTTGGGCTGTGGCTGACGTCACGGCGTGGGATGTTCAGCCTGATTGGCCCGTTGCGCGCGACCGTTCGCAATTTCCTGTGGGTTGCCGCGCCGCTGACCCTGCTTTGGGCGGCGACCATGCCGCTGTCGGTGATGGACAGCACGGTGCATCAGAACCTGACCCTGTGGCAGCAACTGCCGTGGTTGCCCTTCGCTCTGGTCGGTCTGGTCATTCAGACCGGCACGGAAGAGCTGTTGTTTCGCGGCTATCTGCAACAGAACCTCGCCGCCCGGTTCCGTTCGCGTTGGGTGTGGATGGTGCTGCCCTCTGCCGCGTTTGGGCTGATCCATTATTCGCCGCAGCAGTTCGGCTATGTCGCTTGGGCTGTGGTGGGGTGGTCGGCGCTGTTCGGGTTGGTGGCCGCCGATCTGACCGCCCGCACCGGCAATCTTGGGGCCGCGATTGCCCTGCATTTCGCCAACAACGCCTCAGCCATGCTGATGGTCGGGCTGGCGGGCAATCTGGGCGGGCTTGCCCTCTATACCTCAACCGCGGACCCTGCCAACACCACCGGCCCGCTGCTGTTTCTGGCGATCGACGCGATGATGGTCGTGATCAGCTGGGTCATCGCGCGCCGCGTCCTGCGGGTCTAAATGCCAGCATACCACTCATACCCCCGGTCGGCCCAATAGCTGCCCCGCCCACCGCCGAGGCCCGCAAAACTGTCCACCAACTCGATCCGCCGCACATATTTCGCCATCTTGTAGCCGAGCTGCCGTTCGACCCGCAGCCGCAGCGGCGCGCCATTCGCCATCGGCAGCGGCTTGTCGTTCATCCCCCAGGCCAGAATCGTCTGCGGATGCCGCGCGTCCACCATGTCGATGCTTTCGTAATACATCACCTCACCCGACAGCCCCTTTTCAATCGCGTCAAAGCAATGGAACACCGCATAGCGCGCGGTCAGCAGCGGCTTGCGCCTGATCGAGGATCACCGACAGCGGCACCCCGGTCCATTTGGCAATGCAACTCCACCCCTCCACACAGTCATGCCGGGTGATCTGGGTGCGGGCGGGCAGGGCGGTCAGCTGGGCATAGGGGATCGACAGCGGCCTTTCGACCAGCCCCGTCACCTGCAAGGAATAGCCCGCAAAGCCCGCCTGTTGCAGCCCGACGTACTCATCACTGGTAACGCTGGTCGATCCGTTCGGATGCTGGCCCTGCCTTATATCGGCCTCAGTAAACTCCGGTGCCAGACGGTCGCCCATCAGCGCCCGCTGCGCCGCCATGGTCAGCCCCTCAGCCCCTTGCAGAAACGCCCGCCAAGGCGACCCCTGCAGCCCGTCCAGCAATGTGCAGCCCGACAGCCCAGCCGCCGCCCCGCCCAACAACAGATTACGCCGCGTGATCATCATGGCCCCCATCGGTGCGATACCAGCCGGTCACAATCGACCTGATTTCATTGATCGGCCCCGCCGCGAGGACCATCAGCATGTGAATGACAAAGAACCCGACCAGCCCCAGCATGGTCACGAAATGCAACGTCCGCGCCGTCTGCCGCCCGCCGAACAGGTCCAGCAACCACGGCGCCACCGCATTGAACCCCGGCGACATGGTCAGCCCGGTCGCAACCATCAGCGGCAGGGCGACAAACAGCACCGCGGCATAGGCGAGCTTTTGCAGCACGTTATACTCTCGCCGATGGTGAAACCGCAGCCGCGCATGGTTGACCACATCCTGCGGCAACCCCCGCAGATCATCCCCACTCGGCACCAGCGCCTTGATATGCCCGTTGAGCAACGACGCCACCGCCCACACCACCAAAGTCCCCACCAGCACCCAGGCAAAGAAGAAATGGATAACCCGCCCCGTCGCCAGCGATTGCCCCGAAGGCATCGTCAACGCGCCCGGCACCACAAAAGCGGCAACCGCATTGTCATAGTCAAACCCCGCCTCTTTCCCGATGTGCAACGAGGGAAAGGCGTTGAAAATCTGCAACCCGCTGAACAGCAGGAAGAACAGGCAGATCGCCCAAACCCAATGCGTCACCCGCGTCACCAGCCTTTGTCGGTAGATCAGTGGTCCGTTCGCCATCACACGCCCCCTTGTTGCCAGAACCTACGGCCCCGCCCCGGCAAAAGTTTCACCACCCGCGACATTCGGTTTGACAGCCCCACCCGCCACAGGCTTCATCGCTGCGGTGGGTCAGAGGGTGCGATGCTGGGGGATCTGACACAAAGCTATGCCGCCCTGTCGCCGCCCGACCATGCTGCCATGGATTATCTGTTGGTCCATGTCGGCGCGGTTCTCGGCTGGTTTCAGTTCGCGGGCACGCAACTCCGGCTGGGGCGGGCACGTTATATCCTGTGGCTTCTGCTGCTCGGGCTGGCGCTGACCGCCAATCAGGTCTGGTGGGTCGTCTATATGCCCGCCGTGCAAGCCGGGATGATCGACAAGCTGTCGCTGCCGGTCTTCGACATGGCCAGCTATCTGGCGCTAGGGGCCTGCATGACCCTGCTCGCCATCGCCCGGTCGCGCGATGCCTTTGGCCGCCGCCGCTTTGCCATCCTCGCCTTCGTCCCGGTCTTCAGCTTTGTCCTGCTGCTAATCCCCAGCCAACGGGCCCGCGCCAAATGACGCCTGCATTTTACCCCCGCTGCCCAATCCGCAACCGAAACCCCCGACCTGACCCGGCAGACCCGCACGACCTGATCCGCCCCGATTGCATTTCGCCCCGTCCCAGCATATCTCAGGCGCAAAGCCGCGACCGGAAGGCCTGCCCATGAACTGGATCACCAACTACGTCCGCCCGACGATCAACTCGCTGTTCTCGCGCCGCGAGGTGCCTGACAACCTGTGGACCAAATGCCCCGAATGCGGCACGATGCTGTTTCACCGTGAACTGACGGACAACCTGAACGTCTGCACCAACTGCGATCACCACATGGCGATCACCCCGCGGGAACGGTTCAGCCACCTGTTCGACGGCGGCATCTTCACCGAGGTCAAGGTGCCCGACGCCGTGGTCGACCCGCTGCATTTCCGCGACCAGAAGAAATACCCCGACCGCCTGAAAGCCGCCCAAAAGGCGACGCGGCGAGAGAGAGGCCGATGCTGGTCGCCGAGGGCGAAATCCTCCGCACCCCGATCGTCGCCGTGGCGCAGGATTTCAGCTTCATGGCCGGGTCGATGGGCATGTATGTCGGCAACGCGATGATCGCCGCCGCCCAAGCCGCCGTGAAGCGCGAAACGCCCGCTGGTGGTGTTTTCCGCCGCAGGTGGCGCGCGCATGCAAGAGGGCATCCTGTCCCTGATGCAGATGCCCCGCACCACCGTCGCCGTGCAAATGGTGAAAGAGGCGCGTCTGCCCTATATCGTCGTGCTGACCCACCCCACCACCGGCGGCGTCACGGCCAGCTATGCCATGCTGGGCGATGTCCAGATTGCCGAACCGAACGCGCTGATCTGCTTTGCCGGTCCCCGCGTCATCGAACAAACCATCCGTGAAAAGCTGCCCGAAGGCTTCCAGCGCGCCGAATACCTGCTGGACCACGGCATGCTGGACCGCGTCACCCACCGCAAGCTGCTGCGGGATGAGCTGACGACAGTCCTGCGGATGCTGACCGGCCAGCCGCCCGCCGTCAAAGGCGACCTGCCCGCCCCGACCGCTGCTGTCCCTGCCAAATGAGCGGTTCCGACGCGATCCTTGACCGGATGATGTCGATGCACCCCAAGGTCATCGACCTGACGCTTGGACCGGCTGACCCAACTGCTGGCCGCGCTCGGCAACCCCGAACGCCCGGATCCCGCCGATCATCCACATCGCCGGGACCAATGGCAAAGGCTCGACCCAGGCGATGATCCGCGCCGGGCTGGAGCAGGCGGGCAAGATCGGTCCACGCCTATACCTCGCCCCATCTCGCCCGGTTTCATGAGCGCATCCGGGTGGCGGGGCAGATCATCTCTGAACCCGACCTGACCGCGATCCTCGACGAATGCGAACAGGCCTGCCAAGGCCGCAGCATCACCTTTTTCGAGGTGACCACCGCCGCCGCCTTCCTCGCCTTCGCCCGCACGCCCGGCCGATTATACCCTGCTGGAGGTCGGCCTCGGCGGTCGCTTCGACGCGACCAACGTGTTCGACAACCCGCTGCTGACCATCATCACGCCCGATCAGCATCGACCACCAACAATACCTCGGCGACACCCTGCCCGAGATTGCCAGGCGCCAAGGCCGGCATCATCAAACGCCGCGTGCCCTGCGTGGTCGGCCCGCAACTGCCCGACGTGCTGGCGCGTGATCGAGCACGAGGCCGCCCGCAACCACGCCCCCCTGCTGGTCCACGGCCAGCACTGGCACGCCAGCGCTGAACATGGCCGCCTGATCTTTCAGGACGAAAACGGCCTGCTGGACCTGCCCCTGCCCAACCTGCCCGGCCCGCACCAGATCGAAAACGCCGGCGCCGCGATCATGGCGCTGCGCCACCTCGGCTACTGAAGCCGCGCTGCGAAGCCGCCGTGACCGCCGCCTTCTGGCCCGCCCGGATGCAACGCCTGCGCACAGGCCCCCTGATCGACCAGCGCGCCGCAAGTCGAACTCTGGCTCGACGGCGGCCACAACCCGGCCGGCGGTGCCGCCGTAGCCGCCACCCTGGCCGCCATGCCCAAACGCGAAACCCACCTGATCTGCGGCATGCTGAACACCAAGGACGTGCGCGGCTACATGGAGCCTCTCGCCCCGCAAATCACCACCCTGCACGCCGTCTCGATCCCCGGCGAACAAAACACCCTGCCCGCCGAGGCCACCCGCGACGCCGCCGCGTCGGTCGGCATCAACGCCACCACCGCCCCCTCGGTGGCCGAGGCGCTAAACACCATCGCCACCCAAAACCCCACCGCCCGCGTGCTGATCTGCGGCTCGCTCTATCTGGCTGGCAACGTCCTGCGCGAAAACGGGTAGGGCGGGGTTTTACCCCGCCGCTCCGATCAAAATTTCAGGCGCTATTCCGTCAACATCACAGCCCAACCCCCTCCCTCAATCCGCCACATTTCCCGACCACCTTGGCACCCGACGCAACCGCAACGGCCCGCCATGAACGACCTGTCCGCCCTGCACCCGCCCCAACCGCTCATCCAAACCCGGCCAAGGGTTGCCCTGCTGATCGACGGCGACAACCTGTCCCACAGCCACGCCGGGGCGCTGATCATGGCGTCGGCCAAACACGGCGCGCTGATTATCAAGCGGGTCTACGGCAATATGGCGCATCTGCCCGGCTGGAACGCCGCCCCCGGCTTCAAACCCATCCATGCCGGCACCGGCAAGAATGCCACCGACCTCCTGATGGCGGTAGAGGCGATGGAGGTGATGCTGACCCACCAAGCCGACCTGCTGATCCTCGCCACCTCTGACGGCGATTTCAGCCACCTCGCCCAGACCCTCACTGAACGCGGCCACCCCGTCATCGGCATCGGCGAGGCCAAAGCCCCCGCCAACTTCCGCAAATCCTGCACCCAGTTCCACAACCTTGCCGCCCCGCAAGCGGCGACCCCGCAACCCGCTGCCAAACCCAAGCCCGCCGCCAAACCCAAACCGGCCGACCCCATGATCCAGCAATGCAAAGCTATCATCGGCAATCAGCCAGACGGCATTCTCATGACGCTGCTCGGCGCAAGAATGGCTACTGAAAACAAGGTCGCAATCAGCAAAACCCCTCACGGGACGTGGCGCAAGTTCCTCTCGCTCTATCCCGACCACTTCACCTGCGACCTCAAAGGCCAAACCGCCCGCGTCCGCCTCAAACCCTGACCTCTTACAAATTGGCCCAAATATCCCACGGGGGGCTGCGTTGGCCTTGGCCAAGGCAGCTTGGGGGTGTGAAACCCCCGATCCGGCCGCCAGCCAAAGATGAATATCGGGTAAATTCAGACATTTAACCCATTGATCTCAAACGAAACCCGCGCCTGTCCACATGCGGACACCCGCCAACCCCCTTGCCCTAACCGAAATCCTCAGCCATGCCTGCGCCACCTTTCTGCAGGACAAAGCCATGACCCAGACCCCGATCGCCCAATTCCTCGCCCCGCTCGCCAAACTGGCGCTGAAATTTCCCGCCGTCGAAGGCGCGGTTCTGTGGGGCGATGCTGAGGGCTGGCAGGTGCAGGACGACAGCACCGAACTTCTGGATGCCGAAGAGATCGCCTTTTATGCCGAGGGTCTGCTGATGGAGGGTTTCGGGATGATCTGGCAAGCCATCGCCGACGCCGCCACCCCCAAGGATCCCGACCATATCCTGCTGATGTTCTGGGAAGGCCCCGCCGTCGCCCCGCCCCCACCCCCGTCCGAGGAATGGGTCGTGATGGCCCAAGGCGCGTGGCGCGGGACAGAGGCGGACAAGTGACGTCGCTCCGGCGGGCCCTGCTTCCCGCCCTGCCGCGCCCACCGCTGAGGGAAATGATCCGCTCCGGCGTCGGCGCGGGTCTCGGCCTGCTGCTCGCCGATCTGATCCTGTGGGCGATGACCGGCGGCAAGTCCGCGATGATGACGGAACCGCTGCTGATCGCGCCGTTCGGTGCCTCAGCCTTCCTGATCTTTGCCGTGCCCAACAGCCCGCTCGCCCAGCCGTGGTCGGCGGTTATGGGCAACACATTGTCGGCGCTTGCGGCCCTGCTGGTTGCCCGTCTCGGCCTGCCGATGCTGCCCGGGGTCTGCCTTGCGGTGCTGCTGGCTGTCGTCGCCATGGGGGCCGCCCGTGCCATGCACCCACCCGGCGGCGCGGTGGCGATCGCGACCATGCTTGTCGGCCAACACGGCCCGATGCCAGATTTCAGCTTTGCCCTGCAGCCGGTTTTTGCGGGCACGGCGGCCTTGGCTGCGCTGGGGGTGCTGTGGAACCACGCCACCGGGCGGCAATATCCGTTCCGCCAACCCACAACCGCGCCCGCCCAACGTCAGACCCCCGGCCCGTTTGCGCTGGCTGCGGCGCTGAACCGCCTTCGCATGGGGCCGATTCTGGGGGTGGAGGATCTGTCGCGCCTGATCGCCGCCGCTGAGGCCACCTCTGCCGTGCAAAGCATGGGGCCGATGACGGCGGCGCAGATCATGTCGCGCGATCTGATCTATGCCACGCCGAACTCGGACACCGCCGATCTGATCGACCTGTTCCGCAAGCATGAGTTCCGCCACCTGCCGCTGGTCGGGGCTGATGGCGCCTATCTGGGTCTGATCCCGCAAACCGTCTTGCTCGGCCCCGACGCGGCGCCGACGCCGGATGACAGCGCCAGAACCCTGCCGCCCACTGCCCCCCTGACAGAGGTTCTCGCCCTGATGGCTGAGGGGCGGCACACCTGCATCCCGGTGACCGAGGGTGCGCGACTGGTCGGCCTCATCACCCGATCAGACCTGCTCGCCGCGCTGACACACCATCTGTCGCATCACACCGACCCCTGAAGCCGCTACGGCAGTTGCGTCGGCGGAATCTCTGGCGGTGGCGCGGTGGACCGCACCTTGCGCAGCACATCCGCCGCCCACAGCCGCGACAGCGCGTGATACAGCGGTTCGCGCGCAATCAGCCGTGACGTGCCATAGCCCAGCATCGCCGCTGCCATGATCGGCACCACCTGATCGTGGGTGCCCGTCATCTCAACAATGATCACAAACGCCGTCATCGGCGCCTGCACCACCCCTGCGAAATAGCCCGCCATCCCCAGCAATGCCGCCAGCCCGGCGCTAGAGCCGAACAGCATCCCCATCACCGACCCAAGCCCCGCCCCGACCGCCAAAGACGGCGCGAACAGCCCGCCCGGAATCCCCGACACGGTCGAGGCGAGGGTGGCGATGAACTTGGCGGCAAAGAAATACCACGGCAATGTCTCACCCTCGACGACCGAACGGGCATGGTCATAGCTGGTGCCAAAGGTCATGCCGCCGGTCCCGATCCCGCAAACCGCCACGATCAGCCCCGCCACCCCGGCCACCGCCACCACCTTGCGCCACGCCATCAACCCGCGCCACCGCCGCAGCATCCGCACCATGACCAGCGTCAACCGGCTGAACGTCGCGCCCAACGCCCCGCCGCCGACACCGCAGGCCAGCACCAAGGGCCAGTCGCCGGGGAAATGTGAGGTGACATGCGCGACCCCGAAATAGGTATAAGACCCGGTCAACCCCAGCGAGGCGACACCCGCGATGATCACCGCCGACAACACCACGCCATTCGACCGCGAATCATAGGACCGCGACATCTCCTCAATCGCAAACACGATCCCGGCCAAGGGCGTGTTGAACGCCGCCGCAATCCCCGCCGCCGACCCGGCAAGGATCAACCCCTTGGCATGGGCCATCCCCCCGACCCGCGCCGACAGCAGCATAAGCGAGGCACCAACCTGCACCGTCGGCCCCTCACGGCCGATCGAGGCCCCGGTGGCAAGGCCGACAATCGTCAACCCGATCTTGCCGAAGATCAGCTTGACCGACAGCAGATGCGCCCGCTCATCATCATCGCGCAGATGCCGCGCCGCAATCGCCTGCGGGATGCCGCTGCCCTGTGATCCGGGGAAAGTAGCGGTCCGCCACATAGGCGCAGAACATCATGCCGATGGGCGTGATCGCCAAGGGCAGCCAGATATGCCAACCGCCGGTCGTGACCGCCGTGAACAACCCCTGCGCCCAATCCGCCGCCACCGCGAACCCGGCTGAGATAACGCCCGTCGCCAAGGCCCCGGCCCAGAACACCACCCGCGATTTCCACAGCCGCGACGACACCATCAGCATGCGGGACCGCCGCATCATGCTGAAATTGAATCGGCGCTTGCTGGGCATCACGGTCTCCTTCGGGGGTAGTATCGGGGATGCGTTAGGAATCACCAAGGATCAACCCCGTTCTGCCAAACTCGCACAAGCTTGTGTCGGAAAGCAGCAAAACCCTCTTGCCCCCCGAACTGGCCTGTGGCGTTATGCCGCCATGAGTGAAACCTACGCCGCCCTTCATGCCGATTGCGCCGCCCTCGGCACCCGTCTGTTCACCGTCTCGGTGCAGGACGCCGCCGCAGGGCTCGCCCGCCGCGCCTATACCTCGCATCCGGTGGAATACCCGGTGTCGGGCACCAAACCGCTGACCCGCGACGGCTGGTACGACCATTGCATTGCGGGGCAGCAAACCTTTGTCGCCAACACCGCGCCAGAGTTTGCCAAGTATTTCTTTGACCATGAATTGATAACCTCCCTCGGCCTCGGCTCCTGCATCAACGTGCCGATTGTCGAGCAACGGCACCGTGCTGGGCACCGTGAATCTGCTGGCCGAAGAACAGCACTTCACCCCGGAAAAGGCTGGCCGCCTATCACGCCGCAATCACCCGCCACTACGACGCGCTGACCGCCGAAATGGCCAAGGGCTGACGTCGCGGCCCGGCTGTGCGGCACCACGAGGGGCCCAGATGAAACAAACCCGCGTCCCCTCAGCCGACGGCCTGACCCTCGCCGTGTATGAGGCCGGCAACCCGGATGGCCCGGAAATCCTGCTGCTCCACGGCTTTTCGCAATCTTCGCCTGTGCTGGCATCTGCAAATGACGGACCCCGCGCTACTGGCCCGGTTCCGCATGGTCGCCTATGACATCCGCGGCCATGGCGCATCGGACCAACCCGACGACCCCGCCCGCTATGCCGATGAGGCCGACTTTGCCGCCGACACTCAGGCGGTGATCGAGGCTGCCGGCCTCAAAAACCCGGTGCTGGTCGGCTGGTCCTATGCGGGGCGGCTGATAAATGACTACCTCCGCGCCCATGGCACCACGGGGATCGCCGGGATCAACTATGTCGCCGCCCGCACCAACAGCGACGCCGCCTTCAACGGGCCGGGCAATGCCCCGATGCGCGACATGATCCGGCTCGACCTTGACCGCGACATCAGCGCGACTGAGGTTTTCGTGCGCGGCTGTACCGCCGTGCCGCTGCCAGAGCCGACCTTGCAACGCATCCTGGCCTACAACATGCGCGTCCGCCCGCAGACCCGCCGCGCCCATCTGATGCGCGCGCCCGATGACGGCGCGGTGCTGGCAAAGGTGGATGTGCCCGTGCTGGTGACCCAAGGCAGCGCCGACCAACTCGTCCTGCCCGGCATGTCCGACCACACCGCCCGCACCGTTCCCGGCGCGCAGTTGTCGGTCTACAGCGGTATCGGCCACATGCCCTTTGCCGAGGCACCTGACCGCTTCAACCCCGAACTTGCAGACTTTGTCACCAGCTGCCAAGACAGCCACCTCAACATTTAGGTTGCGTCACGCGCGACTCTCTCTAATTTGATCATATGACCGCAAACGCGGCACCGCGCGTCAGGCGCATTCAACAGGGAGATTGCAATGAAGACACTGAAACTCATGGGAACCTCTGTGCTGGCCCTCGCGATGGCCACCGGACCGCTGCTCGCCCAAGTAACCGCCATCGGTGATGGTGAGGGAGAGCTGAACATCGTGGCATGGCCCGGCTATGTCGAACGCGGCGAAAGCGACGCCGCCTATGACTGGGTGACCAAGTTCGAAAAGGACACCGGTTGCATGGTCAAGGTCAAGACGGCGAACACCTCGGACGAGATGGTGTCGCTGATGAACGAAGGCGGCTTTGACCTTGTGACGGCCTCTGGCGATGCCTCGCTGCGGCTGGTTGCGGGCAAGCGGGTGCAGGAAATCAACACCGACCTGATCCCGTCGTGGAAAAACCTCGATGACCGGCTGAAAGACGCGGCTTGGTTCACCGTGGGCGGCAAGCACTACGGCGTGCCCTACCAGTGGGGGCCGAACGTGTTGATGTATAACACCGATGTCTTCAAAGAGGCGCCGAAGTCGTGGTCGGTCGTGTTTGAGGAACAGGACCTGCCCGACGGCAAGTCCAACGTCGGTCGGGTGCAGGCCTATGACGGCCCGATCTACATCGCCGATGCCGCACTGTATCTGATGGCGCATAAGCCGGAACTGGGCATCACCGACCCCTACCAGCTGAACGAGGATCAGTACAAAGCCGCCCTCGACCTGCTGCGCGGCCAGCGCAAACTGGTCAGCCGCTATTGGCATGACGCCGTCATCCAGACCGATGATTTCAAGAACGAAGGCGTCGTCGCCTCTGGCTCCTGGCCCTTTCAGGTGGGCCTGCTGGCGTCCGAGAACGCGCCGATCGCGTCGACCATCCCGGAAGAGGGCGCGACAGGTTGGGCCGACACGACGCATGCTGGCCACAGACGCCGCCCACCCGAACTGCGCCTACAAATGGATGGAGCATACGCTGTCGTCGAACCTGCAATCCGACCTGTCGGTCTGGTTCGGCTCGGTCCCGGTGGTCCCGGCCGCCTGCACCGACGAGTCGGGCATGCAAACGGCAGAGGGCTGCACGGCCAACGGTCTGGACGACTTCGACAAGATCCACTTCTGGACCACCCCCACCGCCAACTGCGCGCAGGGTGACGGCGTCTGCGTGCCGTACTATCGCTGGGTGTCGGACTACATCGGCGTTATCGGCGGACGGTAACTGTGATGGGTCGAATGGCCCATCCTACTATGACACGATGATGGGCCGAATGGCCCATCCTACACCAGCCGGGCAGGGGTAAACCCCGCCCGGTCCCTTCTTTGGATTATCCCATGACAGCCGCCGTAGAATTCCGCGCCGTCTCACGCCATTTCGGTCCCGTGAAGGCCGTCGATGCCGTAGACCTGACCATCGCCGAGGGCGCGTTCTTTGCCATGCTCGGCCCCTCCGGGTCGGGCAAGACCACCTGCCTGCGGCTGATCTCGGGCTTTGAACAACCCACCGCCGGCACGATCCGCATCTTCGGCGAGGATGTCTCGGGCACCCCGCCGCATCTGCGCAACGTGAACACCGTGTTTCAGGACTACGCCCTGTTCCCCCACATGAACGTCCGCGACAACGTGGCCTACGGTTTGATGGTCAAGGGCATGGCCCGCACCGCCCGCTATGCCAAGGCCGACGAAATGCTGGCCCTCGTCCAGCTGGACACCTACGGCGACCGCAAACCCGCCCAACTGTCCGGCGGCCAGCGCCAACGCGTCGCCCTCGCCCGCGCCCTGGTCAACGAACCCCGCGTCCTGCTGCTCGACGAACCCCTGGGCGCGCTGGACCTGAAACTGCGCGAGGCGATGCAGGACGAGCTGAAATCCCTGCAGAAGCGCCTCGGCATCACCTTCGTCTTCGTGACCCATGACCAAAGCGAAGCCCTGTCGATGGCCGACAGCCTCGCCGTGTTCAACGAAGGCAACATCGCCCAGATCGGCACCCCGACCGAAATCTACGCCCACCCGCGACCCGCTTTGTCGCCGATTTCGTCGGCTCCTCCAACGTCCTGCCCCCCGCCCTGACGCAATCCCTCGGCGGCCCGGCCAAATGGTCGTCGCTGCGCCCCGAGGCGCTGCACCCTCGCCCCCCGGCCCGATCACCGGCACCGTCACCGCGCTGCGCTACCTCGGCGCCGGCAACCGCGTCACCGTCACCACCCAAGGCCAAGACGTCGCCGCCATCCTGCCCACCGGCAGCCCAACGCCAGAACCCGGCAGCACCGTCACCCTCGCCTTCGACCCCGACGCCCTGCATGTGATGGACGAAGCCTGATGTCCCGCCGCCCAAAAATTTTCGGCGAAAATTTTTCGCCCACCCCGGCAGCGCACCCTGACCGACGCCATCATCCCCCCGCGTGGCCCCGCCGACCGCCTGACGACCCTGTTCTGGCGCCACCCCAACCTGCTGCTGATCCTGCTCGATCACCCCGCCGCTCCTCTGGCTCGGCGTGATCTACCTCGGCTCCCTCGCCGCCCTGCTGCTGCAATCGTTCTACTCGATCGACGAATTCTCCGGCCTCATCGTCCGCGAGTTCACCCTGAAAACCTATGCCGAACTGCTTCCGCCCCTCCAACTTCGACGTCATCACTCGCACCGTCCTGCATGGCCGCCGCCGTCACCCTCGCCTCGGCCGTGATCGCCTTCCCCATCGCCTATTACGCCGCCCGCTATGCCAAGGGCCGCTGGAAAGCCGCCTTCTACCTCGGCATCATGCTGCCGCTGTGGTGCAGTCCTACCTCGTCAAGGTCTACGCCTGGAAACTGATCCTCGCCAAAGAGGGCATCATCACCTGGGCCGCCAACGCCACCCACACCGACTGGCTGCTGAACGCCGCACTGGCGCTGCCCGGCATCGGCGGCAACTCGCTCTCCACCTCCTTCCTCGGCACCTTCATCGTCTTCTGCTATGTCTGGCTGCCCTACATGATCCTGCCCATGCAGGCCGCGCTCGAACGTGTGCCCACCTCGATGCTGGAGGCCTCGGCCGACCTTGGCGCCACCCATGCGCCAAACCTTCCGCACCGTGACCCTGCCGCTGGCCATGCCCGGCGTCATCGCGGGGTCCATCTTCACCTTCTCGCTGACCCTGGGCGACTACATCATCCCCCAGATCATCGGCACCTCCGCCAGTTTCATCGGCATGGCGGTCTACCAGTTCCAGGGCACCGCCGGGAACATCCCCCTCGCCGCCGCCTTCGCCGTGGTGCCGATCGTCATCATGCTGGTCTACCTGACCTTGGCCAAACGGGCGGGGGCGTTCGATGCGCTCTGAAGCCTCCCCTGCTGAAACTCGCCGCCTTCGCAGGCCTGCTGTTCCTGCACCTGCCGATCCTGCTGATCTTCCTCTACGCCTTCACGACCGAGGAACGCTCCTTCGCCTTCCCCCCGCCCGGCCTGACCCTGAAATGGTTCGCCGTCGCGTGGAACCGCCCCGACATCTGGCCGCCGCTCTTCCTGTCGCTCAAGGTCGCCACGATCTCGACCTTCCTCGCCCTGATCCTCGGCACCCTCGTCTCCGCCGCCATGTCCGCGCACGCGGTTCTTCGGCCGCGACCAGACTCAGCCTGCTGGTCATCCTCCCCATCGCCCTGCCCGGCGTCATCACCGGCATCTCGCTCCGCTCCGCCTTCGGCCTGATGGACATCCCGTTCTCCACCCTGACCATCGTCCTCGGCCACGCCACCTTCTGCATCGTCATCGTCTACAACAACGCCGTCGCCCGCTTTCGCCGCCTATCCGGAGGCGTCATGGAGGCCTCCGCCGACCTAGGCGCCAACGCCTTCCAAACCTTCCGCTACATCCTGCTCCCCAACCTCGGGACCGCCCTGCTCGCCGGAGGCATGCTCGCCTTCGCCCTGTCGTTCGACGAAGTCATCGTCACCACCTTCACCGCAGGCCAACAATCGACCCTGCCGATCTGGATGCTGGAAGAACTGGTAAGACCCCGCCAACGCCCCGTCACAAACGTGGTGGCAATGGTGGTCTTCATAGCCACCTTCTTCCCCATCCTCGCGGCGTACTACCTGACGCGCGGGGGGAGTGAGACGGCGGGTGGGGGGAAGACAATTGTGGAGAAGATTGATGAACACCGACAAGCCAAGCGCGTGAACATGGCAATCGGCATTTGGTACAATGAAGAGAGTGGCCACATCCACATTCAGTCCAGCGACTTTGGTGGCTTTATTTCAACGGTCAACCGAAACCCGGAGAGCGTTCGTGGCAACCCGAACCTTTACAATAAACTGGCGTGTTGCTTGAAAGAAGCTGGCGCGCCCACCCAATATTGAAGATCCAAAGCTCTGAGCAGGCTGCGACCCTCAGCAATTCCTGCTTAACTCGCCGCCTTCCCCAGCACCTCTTCCGCCCATTGGTTCAAACTCTTCCCCGCCAGTTCCGCCGCCACGGCTGCCCTGCGATGCACCTCCGGGTTCACCCGGAACATCATCTGGCCCGAATAGGCGCGCTGTGGTTCTTTCCCGATCTTGGCGCAGGTTTCCAGATAATCCTCCACCGCTTCATGGAACGCCTCGCGCAGCCCATCCACCGTGTCGGCATGGAAGCCCACCCCGTCGCGGATGCCGGCCAGACGACCTGTGAAAATCCCGTCCTCGTCGTCATATTCAACACGGGCTTGATAGCCCTTGTAGCTCATCACATTGCTCATGGGATCACCCCGATCCTTTCCAGAAAATCCCGCGCCGCCCGTACCTGATAGCGTTTCGCTTCCTTGGCCGGATGCGGGCGATGGAAGCTTTCCACTTCATCGCCAAGCACAAACCGAACTCGCGATCCGCGCCCTTCAATCACCTCGGCACCTGCCGCGATAAGCAGGCTCTCAATGTCCGCCCAAGCCAAAGTCCCCGGCACCGGGTCGGTAAAGACAAGGTCAAGCGTCCGACGCTGCTTGCTGTTCATGCTTGCAATATGGCGCCTGCTTGCGATAATTGCAAGCGCTTCAGTCCATTTCCGCAGTAGGCCATTTGTAGGCGCTTTCGGACGTTCAAACCCCACTCACCCCCGCCGCCCGCCCAGCCCAACGCCCGGTCGCCATACAGCCGGTCAGCAAATACCCGCCAGTCGGCGCTTCCCAGTCCAGCATCTCGCCGCAGACGAACACGCCGGGCAGGGCGGTCAGTTCCAGCCCCTTGGTGACGCTGGCAAAACTCACCCCGCCCGCCACCGAAATCGCCTCATCCAAGGGGCGCGGCCCCTGATGCCGCACTGGCAGCGACTTGGCGGCCTTCAGCGGGTCCATCCCCCGGCCAAACTCCAGCGCCAAAGCCAGGGCGACCGGCGACAGGCCCAGCTTCCGCAACCGGTTGGCGAAGGTCTCTCCCGGCTTCATCTTGGCCAGCTTCTCACGCGCCTTGTGCTCCGACACGTCGGGGATGAAGTCCAAGACCAACTCCGCCCCCTCACGCATATCGCGCGACACGGCATAGATCCCGCCGCCCTCCAACCCTTTGGAGGATACGACAAATTCCCCAGCCTCCCGCCGCCGCCCGACGCACAAAGCAGCCCCTTTGACCGCCTGCCCGAAGAACTTCGCCATATAGGGCGACCAGTCGACCGAGAAGCCCATATTCGCAGGCTCAAACCCCTGAATCTCAACACCTTTTTCAGCCAGCCAAGGCGCCCAAGCCCCATCCGACCCCAACCGCGCCCAAGACGCGCCGCCAAGCGCCAGAACCGTCACCTTGGGATGCAAAACCTGAACCCCGTCCGGGGTCTGAAACGCAAAACCGCCATCCGAAAACCCGGTCCACCGCCACCGCGTCCGCAACTCAACCCCCGCCGCCCCCAGCCGCCCGAGCCAGGCCCGCAACAACGGCGACGCCTTCATCGCCTTCGGGAACACCCGGCCAGACGAGCCAGTAAACACCTCAATCCCCAAGCCCTTGCACCAGTCCATCACCTGCGACGGCCCGAAATCGGCGAGGATCGGGCGCAGCGGATCACTGCCGTAAACCCCCGCAAACGCAGCAAAGTTCTGATCCTTGGTCAGGTTCAGCCCGGTCTTGCCCGCCATCAGAAACTTCCGCGCGGGCGACGCCTTGGCCTCACAAATCACCACGCGACGGCCAGCCTTCGCCAGCTCTTCCGCAGCCATCAATCCGGCAGGTCCTGCGCCGATGACCAGCGCGTCAAACATTGGCTGCGCCCTTGATGTGAACAACTCTTTGGGGATAGGGCATTTCGATTTCCGCCTCTTTCAACGCGTTCCAGATCGCGAACATCACCGGGCTCTTATACTTATTCTTGCCCCCATCCACCCCCGGAACCCAATATTCGACTGAGAAATCCACCGAACTCTCCCCAAACGCGACCAATTCACACTCTGGCGCCTCAGGCACCTGCAACACAAACGGCAACGCCGCCACCGCCGCCTCAACGATCGCGGGCACCAGATTGATGTCGGTGTCATAGCTGACCGAAAACGCCGCCTCATAGCGGTTGGGCGAGGTGTCGGTGGAGAAATTCACCACCCGCGTCGTGATGAAATGGTCGTTCGGCACCATGATCATCCGCCCGTCAAACGTCTCCAGCATACAGGCCCGCGCGGTCATCTTGACGATGGTGCCCTCTTCGCCGCCGTCCAGCACGACATAATCGCCGACCGTCGTCTCGCCCTCGACCAGCAGGATGATGCCCGACACGAAGTTCGCGGCGATCTGCTGCAAGCCAAGCCCAATCCCGACACCCAACGCCCCGCCCAAAACGGCCACCGCGGTCAGGTCGATCCCCATGATCGACATCAGCAGCAAAAACGCCGCGCCAAAGATCACCAGCTCGGCCGTCTTGACCGCCAACTCCCGCGTCGCAGGCCGCAACTCATTCTGCTTCTTGATGTAATCCGCGCTCTGCCGGTTCGACCACGACCCCACCCAGAACAACAGCGACCCCGCAATCGCCCCCCGCAACAGCGACAGCACAGAGAACCGGATGTTCCCCAGCGCCACCGTCGTCTCGCTCAACTGCACCGTGATCTGGTCCAGCAACCCCAGCGCATAGAGCGCCGCCACCGGGATCAGGATATACCGCCCCAGCAGGTTCAAGAACCGGTCCGTCAGCACCTTCTGCACAAACAACCGCGCCGCGAGGAACAGGAACACCCGCTTGCCAAAGGCAATCACCGCGCCCGACCCGAACAGCGACCGCGTCACCTCCTCGCCCGCCGCCGTCAACCCATAGGCCAACAGCGGCAACAGCAGCGGCAGAAACCGCAACCCAAACCGCCGCGCCGCCGCAAGCAGCCCGGTCTTGTCCGGCGCAGGCGCCACAGCCCGCGTGATCGCTGGCCCCAACTTTGCCGCAACCAGCCGCGCCAACAAATAGGCCACCGCCAACAGCGCGAATTGCGACCACGCGGCCGGCGACAACAACCAAGTCAGCGCGATCAGATACGCCTGATTAAGCCAGTCCAGCGCCGTCGCGATCATTTCCGTTGAATTGCCCATGGGTCCCCCTTGCGCGGTCACATCGCATCGCCAAGGGGCATCGGGCAAGCCCTCCGAACCCGTCCGCCTTTCATTTTGGTCAAAATATCTCCGCCGGAGGCATCAGCATCACAACCAGAACCGCCCTCACAGCACCGCGTCCCCACCCCCATGGGGGGAGGGTCAGGGCGGGGGCGTCCCCAAAGGATCAGGCGTGGCCCGCCTCTGGTGACAACGTAATCAGATCAATCCCCATCAGCCGGATCGCCTCGGCCCATTTGCCGCTGTCCTTGGCGGAAAAGATCAGATCGTCAGCCGAATCGGACACCAGCCAGTCATTGCGCCCGATCTCGGCCTCAAGCTGCCCGGCACCCCAGCCTGCATAGCCGAGCGCCAGCAGCGCCTGCTTCGGCCCCTCGCCCTGCGCCAAGGCCTCCAGCACGTCCAGCGTCGCCGTCATGCCCAATCCACCGCAAACCTGCGGTCGTAGAACTGCCCCCGTGGTAGTCGGTGGAGTGCAGGACAAAGCCACGCCCGCGCTCTACCGGGCCACCGAAATGCACCCGGATGTCGCGCCCCTTGTCCTTCTTGGTGATGTTCAACTGGCCCAGCAGTTCCGTAAAACTGAAATCGTGCACGGGTTTGTTGATGATAATCCCCATCGCGCCCTCATCCGAATGGGCGCAGATCAGGATGACTGATCGTTCGAAGCGCGGGTCGCCCATGGCTGGCATGGCGACAATCAGCTTTCCGGCCAGATCCATCGAATTGCATCCTTTCCGCTTTGCCCAAAGATGGGCCATGCGCCCCACCGGCTCAACCCCCTGCCAAAGCGCGTCGGCAGTTTCATGCCCCAGACTTGCCAAAGGGTTTCACGCACTCGTCGCCGGAAAGTGAATTCCCCTTGGCGCGCTGCCCCCGTATGGTCAGCCCCATGAAAAACCTGATGCTTGCTGGCCTGCTGGCCCTGACCTCCGCCCTGCCCGCCTCGGCGGAGGGGCAAGCCGATCTGCTGGCCGCCAACCTGATGCCGGGCTGGCGGATGGACAATGGCCATTACATGTCCGGTCTGAACCTGACCCTCGCCCCGCATTGGAAGACCTATTGGCGCGCCCCCGGTGAGGCTGGCATCCCGCCGCAATTCGACTGGTCCGGCTCGCAGAATGTCGGCTCGGTCCGGCTGCATTGGCCCAGCCCGCAGGTCATCACCCTGAACGGGATGCAAAGCATCGGCTATCTCGACGCCCTGCTGCTGCCGGTCGAGGTGACGCCGCTGGACCCGGCCAAACCGGTGGCGCTGCATCTGGAAATGCAACTCGGCATCTGCAAAGACATCTGTATGCCCGCAAGCCTGACGCTGTCAGCCGATCTGGCGCAGACGCGGTCCGAAGATGGCCTGATCGCAGAGGCGCTGAAACTGGGTCCGGTCACCGCCAGAACCGCAGGGCTGCAAACCATCTCTTGCGTGGTGGCCCCGATTGACGACGGACTGCACATCACCGCCCAGATCGCCATCCCCGCCCAGGGCAGCCCCGAAACCGTGGTGTTTGAAACCGCCGACAGCGGCGTCTGGGTCGCCGGTGCCACGGCCCAGCGTAGCGGCAAAGTGCTCAACGCCGCCACCGACCTCGTGGCCCATGCCGGTGCGCCCTTTGCGCTCGACCGGTCAGGCGTGACCGTCACCGTGATCGGTCAGACCCATTCCGTCGAAATCAACGGCTGCCCCGCCCCCTGATCCTGATCAGACCGGCAGCGCCAACACCCGCTGCCATGCAGGCCGGGCCAGCATCATCGCGTGATACTCGGCCAGTCGCGGGTCAAGCTCAGGAAATTTGGCAACCTTGGCCCAAGACAGGCAATGCGCCAACAAGATATCCGGCACCGTCATCTGATCGCCCATCAGGAACGGCCCCGCCAGCCGGTCCGCCAGCCGCGCCTGATTACGCTCAAACTCCCACTTCAGCGACGGCTTGATCGCGGCCATCCGCATCTCTTCCGGCAGGATGAAACTGTGCCGCGATGAGGTCCACAGCAGCCCCTCCAACTCATCCAGCACCAGCCCGCTGAACCCATCCTGCCGCGCCCGGTTCAGCGTTCCGGCCGGGTAAGTGAACCGGCCATGGTGGTCGGCAAGATAGGTCAGGATCGCAAACGAGTCGGTCAGCGCCACACCCTCCGCAATCAGCACCGGCACCTTGCCCGCCGCGTTGTGACCGCGCAGGGCGTCAGATTGCGGCGCGTAGGGCAGGTATTCATAGGGCAGACCCAGCTCTTCCAGCATCCACAGCACCCGCGCCGCGCGGGTCTTGGCCGTCCCGATCACCGTGTACATCGCCTACCTCTTCATCATCGCCATGCGGATCAGGGCCCGCTCCATCACCGCCATCGCCGGTGCCCGAGAGGTGGATCGCAGCGTCAGGTCGGTTTCCACCAGCAGCGCCAAGGCCTGCTCCAACGCCGCCCGGCTCCACTTCTGCGCCTGCCCCTGCATCGCCCCACGCCGGTTGCCAAAGCCATAGGTCCGCTGAATGCCCGACGCCACGCCGCCCGGATCTGACGCCGCCTGATGCAACGCGCGGAAATAGCGCAGCGTCTGGATGCACAGCGTCACCGCGTTTACACCCTGCCCCTCCAACCGCCGCATCAGCAGACCCAGCTTCACCGGATCGCCGTCCACCGCCGCCGCCACCACGTCGAAAATCTCGGTCTCCACCAACCCCGGCGACAGATCGGTGATCTCGGTCACAGTCAGCGGCGACGGATCGCCATACTTATACAGCCCGATCTTCTCAACCGTCTGGCGAAAATCCCCGGGGTCGAGCCCGCGCGACAGCGTGTCAATCTCGGCCCGCGCCGCCGCGTCAAACGCACGCAACCCCGCCGCCGCCAGCAAGCCGTCAACCTCTTCCCGGCTGGGCGGCTCGTCGTACAGCCCGATACACACCGCCGCCAGATGCTTTTCCATCAGCGTTTTCAGCGTCGATTTGGCCGTCAGGTTGCCCCCCGTCACCACAATCACCGCATCACCCGCCTGCCAGTCCTTCAAGCGCCACGGCCACCGCGTCGGTCACCGTGTCGGTCGCATCCTCGACAAACACCACGCGGGGCCCGGGAAAAAAGCTGATCTCTTTCATCGCGTCCAGCAGCAGGGCCGCATCCTTGCGCAGCGCCGCGCCCGGCATCCGCGTCAGCCGCATCTCTTCTTCACCCTTCGGCCCGACCAAGGCGGCAATCGCCTCTTGCCGCTTCAACGCCACCCGCATCGCATCGGCGCCAAAGATCAGCAGCCCGGCCCGCGCCGGATCGGGCTTGGCCAGATAGCGGACCGCCTCAACCCCCGCCAGCTTCATGGCCCGAACCCGGACGCACCTGCGATCAACCGCGCCACCACCTCATCAGCCAGCATCACCATCAACCGCCGCTCGGCATCATCGCGTGACGGTCAGCACCGCCACAGTCGACCCGGTCGCCGAGTAGGAGGCGAAATTGTCCACCGTCCCGCCCGCCATCCGCAGCCCGTCAGAATGCCGCGTCAGGGTCCAATCTGCCTTGCCGATCAGATTGTACCGCGTCGTCGCCCCGTCCGCCGTGATCGCCACGCCAATCGATCTCGACCGTGATGGTATAGCTCAGGTCATATTCCGCCAGCGAGGGCGGCCCAAACCGCTCTTCGATCCGGCGGACAAAGTTGAAATCATTGCCGCTTGTTCGGATCACCCGCCCGCACCGTGTTCATCAGCTTTTGCGCCGCGCCACCCGTGCCAAGCGCGGGGGTAAACCCGCACCCGGCCAAAGCCAGCATCACTAAGACGGAACGCCTGTTAGATGACCACATTGACGATGCGCCCCGGAACGACGATCAGCTTCTTCACCGGTGCCCCGGCCAGAAACTTCTGCACATCCTCGTTCGCCAGCGCGATCTTTTCAACCTCTGCCGCAGGCATATCTGCCGGCACGCTGATTTCCGCCCGCCGCTTGCCGTTGATCTGGATCGGCAGGATGACCGTGTCATCGACCAGCAGGGCAGGGTCCGCCTTCGGCCACGGCGCCTGCGCGCACAGCCCCGCACCGCCCTGAAACGTCCAGATCGCTTTCCGCGATATGCGGCGTCATCGGGCGACATCAACTGCGCCAGCGTCCGCATCGCCTGCTTCATCGCGGCGGTCGAGGCATTGGCCTTCGACAGGGTATTGGTGAACTCATACAGCTTGGCGATGGCCTTGTTGAAGGCAAAACCCTCAATCCCCTGCGTCACCTCATGCACCGCCTTGGCCGTGGCACGGGCCAGCGCGTCATCGCCCTCGCCCTTGTGATCCGCAGGCATGTCGCCAATCCGCGCGCACAGCGTCCAGACCCGCGTCAGATGCTTGTTCGTCGCCTCGGCGCCCGATGCCGTCCATTCCACATCCCGCTCGGGCGGTGAGTCCGACATCACGAACCACCGCGCGGTATCCGCACCAAAGGCCGCGATGATGTTCATCGGGTCCACCACGTTCTTCTTCGACTTCGACATCTTGGCCGAGGGCATCGACCTCGACCAGCACGCCCTCGTCATCCAGCGCCTGAATCAGCGCGTCCACGTCGCTGACATCTTCCGGGTCGATGGCCGGCACATCGCCCAGCACCACGATCCGCCGGTCGGCCAAGGCAATGGCCGTCACGTCCTCGGGCAGGTGATAGACCGGGCGACCATTGGCGTCGGTGGTCTTGTAAATCTCATGCGTCACCATGCCTTGGGTGAACAGGGCATTGAACGGCTCGATCGCCTTGGCGGGCAGATGGCCGGTGGCATGCATCGCGCGGGCGAAGAACCGCGAATACAGCAGGTGCAAAATCGCATGTTCAATCCCGCCGATATACTGATCGACGTTCATCCAATACTCGGCCTCGGCCAGATCGGTCGGCGTCTTGGCATGCGGGCTGGTGAAGCGGGCATAGTACCACGACGAATCCACGAAGGTGTCCATCGTGTCCGTCTCACGCCGCGCCGGCTGCCCACAGGTCGGGCAGGTGCAGTTGCGCCATGTCGGGTGACGGTCCAGCGGGTTGCCCGGAATGTCAAAGCTCACATCATAGGGCAGTTCGACCGGCAGGTTTTCCTTCTTCTCCGGCACCACACCGCAGGTGTCGCAATGCACCACCGGAATCGGGCAGCCCCAATAGCGCTGACGGCTGATCCCCCAGTCGCGCAGGCGGTAGTTGGTGACACCCTTGCCAATGCCCTTGCGCCTCACAATCCGCAATCGCGGCAGCCACCGCCTCCTCGCCGGTCTGCACCGCAGCCCCGGCAAAGCCGCGCACATAGCGCACCTTTTCCGATTTCATCGGCACATAGGCCTCGGACAGCGCGTCATCCTCTGCGCCCTCGGCCACAAAGATCGAGACGATCGGCAGGTCGTATTTGGTCGCAAATTCAAAGTCGCGCGCGTCATGCGCCGGGCAGCCGAAAATCGCCCCGGTGCCGTAATCCATCAGGATGAAGTTGGCGATATAGACCGGCAGTTCCCAGTTCGGGTCCAGCGGATGGCGCACGCGCACGCCGGTATCCATCCCCAGCTTCTCAGCCGTCTCCAACGCCTCAGCCGACTGGTGCCACCCTTGCGGCACTCCGCGACAAAGGCGGCAATCGCCGGGTCGGTAGCCTCCAGCGCCTTGGCCAGCGGATGATCCGGGCTGATCGCCGCGAAAGAGGCGCCCATCAGCGTATCAGGCCGCGTCGTATAAACCTCCAGCCGGTCAAACCCCGCCGGGGCGTCCTCGGTCGCAAAGGCAAACTGCAGGCCCCGCGATTGGCCGATCCAGTTGGCCTGCATCAGGCGCACCTTCTCGGGCCAGTCCTTCAGCCCGTCCAGCGCCGACAGCAACTCCGCCGAATAGTCGCTGATCTTGAAGAACCACTGCGTCAATTCCCGCCGCTCAACCGGCGCATTCGACCGCCAGCCCTTGCCGTCGATCACCTGCTCATTGGCCAGAACGGTCATGTCAACCGGGTCCCAGTTCACCACCGCGGCCTTGCGGTAGACCAGCCCCTTGTCCATCATGTCGATGAACATCGCCTGCTGCTGGCCGTAATATTCCGGGTCACAGGTGGCAAACTCGCGGCTCCAGTCAATCGACAGACCCAAGCGGCTTCATCTGCGCCCGCATGTCGGCGATGTTGCCATAGGTCCAGTCCTTGCGGATGGCCGCCCCGCTCCATCGCGGCATTCTCGGCGGGCATCCCGAAGGCATCCCAGCCCATCGGGTGCAGCACGCGAAAACCCCTGCGCCGCCTTATACCGCGCCACCACATCGCCCATGGTATAGTTGCGCACGTGGCCCATATGGATGCGCCCCGACGGATAGGGGAACATCTCCAGCACATAATACTTGGGCCGCGCCGGGTCATGCCGCGCCGTAAAGACCTGAGCATCCGCCCAGGCCTCCTGCCATTTTGCTTCGATTACCGCTGGTTCATAGCGCGACATATCCGGCCCTTTCGCATTACAAGGGCGGAATTACACCGGGGCCGGGTCCAAGGTCCAGCCCACGCTTCACAAATCGGCTTAAAGCTGGCCGTCCTGGATCCGCAACTCCCGCGCACGGGTCAGAATGGCATCCTCAACCGCCCGCAACGTCGCCGGATCCACCGCCCCGCCACCCTGCGTCTGCATCGCCAGCTTCAGCGAGCGCGCATCCAGCGCCGGATCCTGCACCAGAATCGTCGCGCGGTAGGCCCGCCCACCGCCCGGCGGCCGCCCGTAGCCCGTCACGATCACCCCGGTAAACGGGTCAACCGACTCCATCGGCAGGAAGTTCAGCACGTCCAGCGCGGCATTCCAGATGTATTTGTTCACCTTGACCGTGGTGTTCGGATCGTCGCCCTTGCGGAACAGGTCGCGCAGGGTTGACCGGTTGCCCGGCCCCGTCCGCGTCACCCCAAGGGCCGCATCGCTTTGCGCTTGGGCCATTTCCTCAGGCGTCGCCCCGCCATTCGCAGCAGCGGTCGAGTCGGCCCCGCCACCACAGGCAGAGACCGCGGTAAGCAGGATCAGGGCGAGAACACTCTTATAGTAGCGGTAAAACGGCATTCAGACCCCCGGTATACGTATGCCGATCTCTAGCCCACAGCCCGCGGCGTGCCAAGGGTTTTCCCCCACGCCGCCCGTACCCCCTCCCGATTCGCCAAGGAATCGCCGATGGCAAGTTTGACGAAAGCGCGGCGACCACAGAAACAGGCACCCTCTTTTTCTCGTCCTTTCCCAGCTTTACAGGGCTTACAGGGGATAAATGGTCCGTCGTGAGGGCGGGACCGTGGCATAACTGTGGCAAAGGTGCACCAATGGGTTTCCGTAAGCGTTAGTTGGGGCTGACTCGCGTTGCAATCACGGCTCCGAAAGTTGAAACAGGCTGCATACCCAATTCGGACACCCTGAGTTGGGCCCACCTTGACGAGACAACGAGGGTAACTATGAAAAAGATTCTTCTTGCAACCACTTTCCTGACGATGACCGCTGGCGTTGCTGCCGCTGACATCAGCTGGACTGGCGACCGCTACGCATGGGCGTCGCTCAAAACGGCACCAAAAACGGCGGCGTGGCTGATCCGAACACCGCGGGTCGTGCTGACGACAAAATGCTGTCGTACTCCTCGGCTGGCTTCGCGATCACCTTCGCTGGTCAAACCGATGGCGGCCTGACCTTCGGCGCATCGTTCGACCTGACCGCTGGCGACACCTACGCCCTGGCAGACGATGATGGCTTCGACACCAATGGCGGCGCTTTCGGTTCGCCTTCCGTGTACATCGCTGGTTCGTTCGGCAAGCTGACCATCAGCACCAACAACCTCGACGGCTTTGACGGCGACGAGCTTGACAAGACCGGTACCGCTATCGACGGCGTCTATGACGCTCAGTATGACGGCACCTTCGGCGGCTTCACCGTTGGCGTTCTCGCCGACCTCGAATCCGGCCTGATGAGCGCTAAAGTTGGCTACACCGTCGGTGCAGTCGAGTTGTACGCTGACTTCAACCAGAGCTACACCGCTGCTGGTGCTAACGACGACATCTGGAACGTTTCGGCGACCTACAACATCGGCGCTATCGGCCTGACCGCTTCGACGGACAACGCTGAAAACGCTGCTCTGGCTGCTTCCTACACCATGGGTAACGGTCTGAAGTCGACCCTGACCTACAACACCAACGGCGGCACCCCGACCGACGATCCGTCGATCGATCTGGAAATCAACTATGCAGCCAACGGCCTGTCCGTTGACCTGTCGGCTGATGACGTTGGCCAAGCTAACACCACGATCTCCAACTGGCAGGTTGATGTTGGCTACGACCTCGGTGGCGGTCTGTCGGTTCACGCCGGTGCAAACTACACCGAAGACATGTATGTCGGCGCGGCAATGTCCTTCTGATCCTAACGGATCTGAATGGGGAAAGAGCGGGCTTAGGCCCGCTCTTTTCATTTTCGGCGCCATGGTTCACACATCGTCATGGAACCGGAGCTGCCCTATGTCCCTGATTGAAATTCGCGACCGTCTTACCCAAGCCGAACAGGCCGCTGGCCGGCCCGCAGGGTCCGTCACCCTGATCGCCGTATCCAAGGTACAGCCTGACGACCGTGTCCGCGCCGTACTGGCCGAAGGGCAGCGCGTCTTTGGCGAAAACTACGTGCAAGAGGCCGCGCAGAAATGGCCGGGCTTCCGGGCAGAGTTTGGCCCCGTCGCCGTCCACATGATCGGCCCGCTGCAAACCAACAAGGCCAAGCAAGCGGTCGACCTGTTCGACGCCATCCACACCCTCGACCGCCCCTCACTGGCGACCAAGCTGGCCAACCTGTCCCAAGCGCGCGGCACCTGTCCGCAACTGTTCGTGCAGGTCAACACCGGGGCAGAGCCGCAAAAGGCCGGCGTCCTGCCCGACGACCTCGACGCCTTCCTGCGCGACTGCACCGCGATGGACCTGAGCCCAATGGGCCTGATGTGCATCCCACCCGAAGGCGAAGACCCCAGCCCCCATTTCGCCGCCCTGTCCGCCATGGCCGCCCGCAACGGCCTGTCCGGCCTGTCGATGGGGATGAGCAGCGATTTTGAAGCTGGCCGTGGCCCACGGTGCCACCCATATCCGCGTCGGATCGGCCCTGTTCGGGGCGCGAAACTACGCCTGAGCGCGTGGGCCGCCAGTTGCGAACGATTCGCAACGTGATTAAGGTGGGGTTAACAAAAAATCGCAACCCATTGAAAATAAATACGATTACACAGCGTCGCGCAGTCGGACATTTTAGATGTCAGGTCAGCCAGACCCGCGCATAGGGCGGCAGGGCGATCTGGCCGTGATGGGCCATGACCGGCGCGTCCGACAGGGCATCATGCATCAAAGTCACCCCAAAAGACCGGGCCAGCCCCTCTGACAGGTTCAGCCAATGCTCGGTCATATTGAACAGGCCCAGCATAGCCCCGGTCGGGGATTTCCGGACAAAAGCAAAAATCCCGGCCTGCCCGGCGTCCACGATCTGCACCGGATGGGCGGCATGCAGGGCAGGGGTCAGGCGGCGGCGATGCAGAATCTCCTTCACCCCACGAAACACCTGCCCCAACGCCCCATCATCCGAATGTCGATAATGCGCGGCATGCCAGTCCATCTCAGGCCGGTGAATCCAGCGGCTGTCATGGGCATGGTCGGGCTGATCCAGATAGGTGTGGTCGTTCAACATCGCCAACTCATCCCCCATATAGATCAGCGGTATGCCCCCAAACCCCGCAATCAACGCATGCCCCAGCAAAATCCGCTGCACCGCAAGCTCTGCGCCACCAAAGTCCCCCTCAACCTGCGCCTTCTCCAACCCGGCAAGCGAGGCAAAGCTGCCCGATATCCGCTTGTCCCCGGTCGCCTCATTGACCTGAAACAGCGCCCCGGTCGCAAAGGTGCCGGGAAACGTCCCCTCATAGAAGTTCGACAGAAAGGCGCGGTGGGCCGGGCCAGACATGTTCAACGCCCGCGCATCCTCATCCGTGACCGCCCAACCGATATCGTCGTGACAGCGGATATAGGTCGCATAGGTCGCATTGGTCAGCCGGTCCGGGAAAGTGTGTCGCGCAAGACATGGCTCATCAACCGCGTGTCCCGCGTGGCAAGCGCGCCCCAGAACTGCACCATCAGGCTGTTATGATAGGCAAGGTTGCCCTCTTGCCCATCATGCCTGCCGCGCCCCAGATAGGGCAGCATCTCAGCCGGCGCGACGATCGCCTCCTCCAGATGCAGGACAGCAGGGCAGACGATCCGGCAACAGGCCCGCAAGGCCTGCAACAGCATGTGAACCTCAGGCTCTGACTGACACCGCGTGCCCAGCCGTTTCCACATGAAGGCCACCGCATCCAGCCGCAACACATCGACGCCCCGTTGGCGAGGAAGCAGCATGATCTCGGTGATCTCCAGAAACACCTGCGGGTTGGCCCAGTTCAGATCCCACTGATGTTCGTTGAACGTCGTCCAGACCCATTTGCCGAAGTTCGGGTATTCGGTGAAATTGCCGGGGGCGTTGTCGGGAAACACCTCGACCAGCGACTTCTCATACTGCCGCGGCATCGCCGGGATCGTCGAACATCAGGTAATAGTCCTGATACCGCGCATCCCCCCGCGCCGCCGCCTGCGCCCAGGCATGTTCCTTGGCGGTGTGGTTCAGCACCAGATCAATGCAAACCGAAATCCCCCGCGCCCGCAGCGCCGTCGTGACCTCTTCAAAATCAGCCATCGTGCCGTAAGTCGGGGTTGATTGCGCGGTAGTCCATCACCGAATAACCGCCATCACTGTCACCCGGGCGCGGCTTCAGGCAGGGCATGAAGTGGACATAGGTGATGCCGAGGTCCTCAAGGTAGTTCAAATGGTCCAGCACGCCCTTCAGGTTGCCGGCAAAGCGGTCGATATAGAACACATAGCCCGCCATCCGGGGCCGCTGAAACCAGTCCGGCTCCAGATCGCGCTGCAGGTCCAAGCGCCGCAGATCAGCGGGCCGCGCCGCCCAACCCTTGCGCAGGGTCAGCCAGCAGGTTGTCGCGGAAGGTGTCATAGTCCGGGTGCTGGCCATACAGCGCCTCCAGCATCGGCCACAGATCGGGCGCAGAGCGGTCCAGCCGCAAGCCAAAGATCTCATCATCCGCCCGGGGCGCCGCTTTTGCCATGATCCGTTCCTCCTACCTGTGAGACTAGGGCGCTCAAAGCGTTTTGGAAAGTCCGTTCAATCCCGCACGGTTGCAGGACAGTGTGAGAAGTCGGTCGGTCCAGCGCGGGCCCTGAACGACGAACGTGACGCGTGGGGAGCGTTGGACTCGCGCCCTCAGATCTGAAACATTCGCCCTATCGTAGCACAGGGCAGCCGCATCTGGCCTGACAATTTGAAACAATTCCCGCCCCTGCGACACGTCCGCGTGAGGGAATTGTAGCAAATCTTGTCTGAGGCGTGATCGAGGCGCATGTCATCCCCAAGGGACACACCCCCTATTGATGGAGGCAACCATGGCCACATTGCGTAAGATCCTTCTGGTCGATGACGACGACGACCTGCGTGAAGCCCTCAGCGAACAGCTGGTGATGACCGAAGACTTTGACGTGTTTGAGGCCCGCAATGGTGCCGAGGGCATGGAAAAGGCCAAGGCCGGGTCGTTCGACCTTGTGATCCTCGATGTCGGCCTGCCCGACACCGACGGCCGCGAACTGTGCCGCCGGATGCGCAAGGGCGGCGTCAAATGCCCGGTCCTGATGCTGACCGGCCATGACACCGACGCCGACACGATCCTGGGCCTCGATGCCGGGGCGAATGACTATGTGACCAAGCCGTTCAAATTCCCGGTCCTGCTGGCCCGCATCCGCGCCCAGCTTGCGCCAGCATGAACAGTCCGAAGACGCCATTTTCCAGATGGGCCCCTACACGTTCAAACCCGCGCAAAAGCTGCTGCTGGACGCCGAAGGAGAAGAAAATTCGTCTGACCGAGAAAGAGACGAACATTCTGAAGTACCTCTACCGCGCTCAATCTGGGGTTGTGGCCCGCGACGTGCTGTTGCATGAGGTTTGGGGCTACAATGCGGGGGTCACGACTCATACTTTGGAGACGCATATCTACCGTTTGCGCCAGAAGATAGAGCATGATCCAGCCAATGCCCGGCTGCTGGTGACCGAGAATGGCGGCTATAAATTGGTAGCGTGAATGTAACAGTCCTGAGGAAAATCAGGATTTCCGAGAATTTTGACACATTGTTGACCGATTCTCGGGTAATGTTTGAGACATGCAGCAATTGTTGCAAAAGGTTCCCCTCGCCGGGTCGGGGTTATGACGCGGTTCCTCCCTGTTGGACCTGGCCGGGCCTAGTGCCCGGCCTCTTTTTTTCCAAGGGATTCAACCATAAGGCGCTGTGACTTGGCGCGTGAATTGTCAAACCCAGATCCTTCCCCCATCCCACAACCCAAAGCCTATGTGCGCCGCGAACGGATGCGCTGAGCCAAAGATCACAGCGGGGTTGAGCCTTGCTGCGGCAAAGCATAGTCTCTGCCGACTGCATTTGGAGAAAACCATGACCTTCACCCTTGCCACCTGGAACATCAACTCGGTCCGCCTGCGTGAGGGCTTGGTGGCGCGGATGCTGGGGGAGAACGAGCCCGACATCCTGTGCCTGCAAGAGTGTAAGAGCCCGGTCGAACTGATCCCGATGGAGCAGTTCCGGGCGCTTGGCTACACCCACATGGTGGCGCGCGGGCAGAAGGGCTACAACGGCGTGGCGATCCTGTCGAAGCTGCCGCTGATGGATGTAGGTGGTAAGGACTTTGCCGACCTCGGCCATGCCCGCCACGTCTCGGCCCAATTGCAGAACGGTGTGACGATCCACAACGTCTATGTCCCGGCGGGCGGCGATATTCCCGACCGGACCCAGAATGAAAAGTTCGGCCAGAAGCTGGATTACCTGACCCAGATGCGCGACCATTTCCGTTGGGAACAACCCGACCGCGCCATTCTCGTCGGCGACCTGAACATCGCCCCGCGTGAGGATGACGTCTGGAACCACAAGCAACTGCTGAAAATCGTCAGCCACACCCCCGTTGAGGTAGAGCATTTCAATCAGGTGATGGAGGCGGGTAAATGGCAAGACGTCACCCGCAAGGACATCCCAGAGGGGCTGCTGTACAGCTGGTGGTCCTACCGTTCCGCCGATTGGGACGCGGCCGACAAGGGGCGCAGGCTTGACCATATCTGGGCCACACCGGACATCATCAACGCCACCCATTCCAGCCGCATCCTCCGCGACACGCGCGGCTGGGAAAAACCCAGCGACCATGTGCCGGTGTTTGCGACCTTCGACCTCTAGGTCCGATCCCGTCGGTGTTTGAAGGCGGCATGCCCATATGCTGTGGGATTTGCTCTGCGGGTGACCAACCCGTAGGTGAATCCCATTCGCCACACCCACTTACCCACAGAAGATTTCCGCCGAATTAACTTTACAGGCTTCCCCCGCCCTCACACTATATCTAGTAAGGCCAGCGTAAACGTTACGCTGATACTTGCCAGACACCCTGCCGCTAGGGGCGTGTCCCTAGGTCGGCACAATGATGAGGCCGGGCATGTCGCTAGCAGAAGACTATCTTTCCAGCGATGAGCTGCACCCAATCGACATCGTCGAAACCCTGGCCGAACACCACGCGTGGGAGTTTGACCGTGTCACCGAAGACCAGATCGCCATGGCGGTCGAAGGTCAGTGGCGCACCTACTCTCTGACCCTCGCCTGGAACGCCCAGGACGAGACGCTGCGCCTGATCTGCACCTTTGAAATGCAGCCGCCGGACAACCGGCTGCCCGCGCTTTATGACGTGCTGAACCGCTGCAACGACATGGTCTGGACCGGCGCCTTCACCTATTGGGCCGAGCAAAAGCTGATGGTCTGGCGCTATGGCCTGCTGCTGTCGGGCGGGCAAACCGCCGGGCCAGAGCAGATCGACGATCTGATCGCCTCGGCCGTGATGGCTGCCGAACGCTTCTATCCGGCGTTCCAGCTGGTGACTTGGGGCGACAACACCCCCGCCGACGCGATGAAGGTCGCCATCGCCGAGGCCTACGGCCGCGCCTGACCGGCGGCCCAATTCACGCCGCATTGACGTTTTGTAATTCATGTCCGCCCCGAACCGCGCTAACCTGCCGCAAACACGGAGGTTTGCATGGCGTTGGAACAGGTTGCCCGCGAGGGATTGGTGCTGCTGGGATGCGGCAAGATGGGCACCGCCCTGTTGACGGGCTGGCTGGCCGCTGGTGTGCCCGCCGGGATCGGTCTGGGTGCTGGAACCGCAACCCGACCGATTGGCTGAAGGCGACCGGCGTTCATCTGAACCTGCCGCTGCCTGCCGCCCCCGCCGTCGCCTTGGTGGCCGTGAAACCGCAGATGATGGGCGCGGCGCTGCCTGCCCTGCAGGCGCTGGGCAACGGCAAGACCCTGTTCGTCTCGATCGCCGCCGGCACCTCCATCGCGACGTTTGAGGCGGCGTTTGGCGCGCAAACCCCCATCGTCCGCACCATGCCCAACACCCCCGCCATGGTCGGGCGCGGCATCACCGGCATCTGCGGCAATGCCCATGCCGGTGCCGCTGGTCTGGCGCTCGCCCATGCCCTGATGCAGGCCGTGGGGCAGGTCGTCGAACTGGACGGGTGAGCACCAGATCGACGCCGTCACCGCCGTCTCCGGCTCTGGTCCCGCCTATGTGTTTCACCTGATCGAGGCGATGGCCGCCGCTGGTGAGGCTGAGGGCCTGCCCGCCGACATCGCCATGCAACTGGCCCGCGCCACGGTCTGCGGGGCCGGCGAACTGGCCCACCGCTCCCCCGATACCGCCGCCCAGTTGCGCATCAACGTCACCTCGCCGGGCGGCACCACCGCCGCCGCCCTCGCCCATCTGATGGACCCAGACACCGGCCTGCCGCCCCTGATGCGCCGCGCCGTCCACGCCGCCGCCGAACGCGGACAAGGAGTTGGGCAAGTGACAATCACCTACGACGATTTCGCCAAGGTCGATATCCGTGTCGGCACCATCACCCGCGCCGAACCCTTCCCCGAGGCGCGCAAACCCGCCTACAAACTCTGGGTCGATTTCGGCGGCGATCTGGGCGAAAAACGCTCTTCCGCCCAGATCACCCGGCACTACACGCCGGAAACACTGATCGGCCGCCAAGTCCTCGCCGTGGTCAACTTCCCACCGCGCCAGATCGGCAAGGTCCTGTCCGAGGTGCTGGTGCTGGGCGTGCCCGATGCCGAGGGCGAGGTGGTCCTGATCGGCCCCGGCCATGATGTTCCAATCGGAGGGCGCCTGTTTTGAAGCTGCTGATCACACGCTGCCTGCCGGACAAGGTCATTGCGGCCGCCCGGCCCGCTTCGACGTCACCTACCGCGATGACCCCACCCCGCTGCCACCCGCCGATCTGCGCCGCGGCTCTGCGCGACTATGACGCCATCCTGCCAACGCTGGGCGACCTCTTCCGCGCCGATGTCTTTGCCGATGTGCCAAATCCCCGCGCCCAAATCCTCGCCAATTTCGGGGTGGGCTACAACCACATCGACGTCGCCGCCGCCCGCGCCGCCGGCCTGCAGGTCACCAACACCCCCGGTGCCGTCACCGATGCCACCGCCGATATCGCCATGACCCTGATCCTGATGTCCGCCCGCCGCGCGGCGGAGGGCGAGCGACTGGTCCGCGCTGGCCAATGGACCGGCTGGCACCCGACCCAGATGCTGGGCTCTCATGTCACTGGCAAGACCGTTGGCATCATCGGCATGGGCCGCATCGGTCAGGCCATCGCCCGGCGCTGCCACTATGGCTTTGGCATGAAGGTCATCTTCCACAACCGCTCCGCGCTGACCCTCGACCTGCCAGCCACGCAAGTTGCCATGGCAAGCTGTCCTGCAAGCCGATTTCGTGGTCCTCGCCGTGCCCGCCAGCCCGGCCACCCACCACCTGATCAACGCAGAAACGCTGGCCCAGATGCGCCCCACCGCCCATCTGATCAACATCGCCCGTGGCGATGTGGTGGACGAGACCGCCCTGATCGCGGCCCTGCAAACCCACCAGATCGCCGGTGCCGGCCTTGATGTCTATGAACTTGAACCCAAGGTCCCCGCCGCCCTGATGGCCCTGGACAACGTCACCCTGCTTCCCCACCTCGGCACCGCAGCACTGGAGGTGCGCGAGGCTATGGGCATGATGGCCGTTGCCAACCTCGTCGCCTTTGTCGATGGCACGCCCTTGCCAAACCCGGTCTGACAGAATGGCCTGGCCCATGTTCACCACCAGAACCCGCGCCAGGCCGCACACCTCCCTTGCCTTACATCTTGGCCCAAATATCCACGTCCGGCTCCCGACCAATCAGCGAACAGACCCTGCCGCCCCAGCCACACACACCACCGGACATGATGCGCCGCGTCAGCGCCGGGTGAGGGGGCTCGACGCCCCCGAGAACGGCCCCTTCCTCCAGGTCGCCCCATGATCCTGTCCCGTGGTCGCCGCTTCATCTTCGTCCACATCCCCAAAACCGGCGGCACCGCCCTGACTCTGGCGCTTAGAGGCCAAGCGCGATGAAGGATGACATTCTGATCGGCGACACACCCAAGGCGCGGGCCCGCAAAGGGCGGCTGCATGGGGTCAAGTCGCACGGACGGTTGTGGAAACACTCCACCCTGTCCGACATCGCCGGTCTGGCGACTGATGCCGAAATCGCCGACTTCTTCACCCTGACCCTTGTTCGCAACCCGTGGGACCGCGTCGTCAGCTACTATCACTGGCTGCGCGATCAGACCTTTGCCCATCCGGCCGTCGGTCTGGCCCATAGCCTGTCGTTCAGCGGTTTTCTGAACCACGCCCAGACCCGGACCGCGCTCGCCCTCTGGCCCTATGGCGCCTATATGCGCGACCGGTCGGGCGTAGAGCGCGCCAGCCTCTACGCCCGCCTCGAACACCTGCGCGACGACCTGCGCCCGTTCGAGGCCCATCTCGGCCTTCGCCTGCCACCGATTGACCGCGCCAATTCCTCTGACCGCACCCGCGACTGGCGGGGGTTCTATTCCGACGCCGATGCCACCCTGATTGCCGAGATCAGCGCCGAAGACATTGCCCGTTTCGGCTATCAGCTTCGACCCGTGATCTGATCGATTTTAGCCAAGCTCCCCTGCTTTGCCACATTGCCCTCCGCGCCATGGCCCCAAGCCGGGGCGACGGTAAGGGCGAACAATTCAACTGGGGGACGACCTTGGGACGACATGATCATCGCTCGATGGTGCCCTCAACCCGCATCAATCTGGCGACGGGCCTCTATGCCTCGACCCCGGTGCAGACCGCCTTTGGCTGGCAAGCGCTGTCGCAGCTCGGGCCGGGCGATCTGGTGATGACCAGCGACAGCGGCTGGCGCCTGTCCACTCCATCCTGCCAGACGAATCCCGCCGCGCCCTGTGGTCGGTCCGCATTCCTGCCGACGCCTTCGGCAATCCACAGATGGTCATGCTGCCGCCCGGCCAAGCCGTCCTGATCCGCACCGACTATGCGCATGCCGTTTTCCGGTGACGACCTGCGCCCTCGTCCCGGCCACGGCGCTAGAGGGGTGGCGCGGCATCGCCCCGCATGTCCCCGCCCGGCCAGAGCCTATCCTGCAACTGCGCCTGATCCGGCCCGCCATTCTGTTTGCCGGACCGGGCCTGCTGGTCGGATGCGGCGGCAGCGACCAGGCCGTCTGTCGACCTGAAATCGCTGCTCGGCCCCCTCAACCGCCCGGTGTCTGCCACTGGCCGCCGCGCGCCAGATGGTTGCCAGTCTGGTCGCGGAAGAGGCTGCCGATGGGTTACGCGATCTTCAGGCTGCCGCTTTCCGCCCCCCGAACCTGTCGTAGAAGCCCTCACCCTTGGCTGCCAGATCGCGCAGCAGGGCAGGGGCCGCATAGCGGGCGCCATAGGCCGCGGTCAGTTGGTCGCATATCTCAACCGCCTTGGCGGCACCGATGATGTCCAGCCAGCTGAACGGCCCACCCGACCACGGCGCAAAGCCCCAGCCCAGGATGGCCCCCACATCGCCCTCACGGATGTCGGTCAGCACGCCCTCTTCCAACGCCCGCACCGCCTCCAACACCTGACTCATCAACAGCCGGTGCTGCACCGTCACCAGATCCGGCTGCTCATCGGCGACCGGCCACTGCTTGGCCAGCCCATCCCACAGCCCCTCACGCTTGCCTGCCGCGTCATAGGCGTAGAACCCGGCCTTCGCCTTGCGCCCCATCCGCCCCTGATCGGCGAGGGCAAAGATCACCGCGTCCACATCATCATCCGGATAATCCGCACCCAGCGCCGCCTTGGTCGCCTTGGCAATCTTGATCCCGAGATCGATAGAGATTTCGTCGGTCAGTTGCAACGGCCCCACCGGCATCCCCACCATCTTGGCGGCATTTTCCACCAGGGCAGGTGCCACCCCTTCGGACACCATCCGTGATCCCCTCATTGGTGTAGGGCAGGATGCAGCGGTTGGCATAGAAATAGCGGGCGTCGTTCACCACGATGGGCGTCTTGCGGATCTGGCGCACGAAATCCAGCGCCTTGGCCACCGCCCGGTCGCCGGTTTGCTTGCCCTTGATGATCTCGACCAAGGCCATCCGGTCCACCGGGCTGAAGAAGTGGATGCCGATGAACTGATCGGGCCGCTGGCTGACCGTCGCCAACCCGGTGATCGGCAGGGTAGAGGTGTTGGAGGCAAAGATGCAATCCTTGCCCACCACCGCCTCTACCTTGGCCGTGACATCCGCCTTGACCTTGGGGTCCTCAAACACCGCCTCGACGATCAGATCCACATCCGCCAATGCGGCATAATCGGTGGTCGCGGTGATCCGGGCCAGAACCTCGGCCTTCTTCTCCGGTGTGGATTTGCGGCGCTGAATGGCCTTGTCCAGCAGGGCTTCAGAATGCGCCTTGCCCCGGTCGGCCGACTCTTGTGCGGCGTCGATCAGCACCACCTCAATCCCGGCGAGGGCCGAGACATAGGCGATCCCGGCGCCCATCATGCCCGCCCCGATCACGCCCAGCTTCTTGACCGTCTGATCCGGCGCTGCAGGCCGGTTCGCCCCCTTCTCCAGCGCCTCTTTGTTGATGAACAGGCTGCGGATCATCGCAGCGGAGGACGGGTTCAACAGCACCGACACAAAATTCCGCGCCTCGACCCGCAGCGCGGTGTCGAACGGCACCAAAGCCCCCTCATACACCGCCTGCATCAGGGCCTGCGCCGCCGGGTAAACCCCCATCGTCTTGCCCATGACCATCGCATTGGCCCCGACAAAGGTCATATAGCCGGCCGGTTGGTAGGGCGTTGCCACCGGGCATCTTGTAGCCCTTGGCATCCCACGGCTTGACCAGATCGGCATCCGTCGCACCCAAAACCCACTCCTTGGCCCGCGCCAGCAACGCCTCAGGGGCCACGACCTCATCAATCAAGCCGTTCGCCTTGGCGGATTTCGGATCGGCCAGCTTGCCTTCCAGCAGATAGGGCGCGGCCACCATCGCCCCCAGCTTGCGGATCAACCGTGTGGTCCCGCCAGCCCCGGGGAAGATGCCGACCTGAATCTCCGGCAGGCCGATCTTGGCCTTGGGGTTGTCGGCCACAATGATCCGGTGGCAGGCCAGCGGCAACTCATAGCCAATCCCCACGCCCGTTCCCGGCATCGCGGCGACAATCGGCTTGCCCCCCTTCAGCGTCTTCGGATCCATCCCGGCGCGTTCGATCTTCCGCAGCAGCGTGTGGATCCCCATGATCCCCGCCATCAGCGCCTTGGCAGGTTCCGCCCCGCCATCCTCTTTCATCCGGGCGATGACGTTCAGATCCATCCCGCCCGCAAAATCCTTCTTGCCAGAGGTCAGGATCACGCCCTTGACCGCCGCATCCCCCAAAGCCCGGTCAATCAGCCCATCCAGCTCGGCAAAACCCGCCATCGACATCACGTTCATCGACTTGCCCGCGACGTCCCAAGTGATGGTGGCAACCCCGTCTGCATCCACGGCATAAGCGAAATCGGTCATTCTTTTCGTCCTTTCAGATCGGTGTCGGGGGAAGTGGGCACTTGCAGCAACGGCCAGCGGCTGTTGGCAAGGCCATTTGTGACAGAGGCGGCGCGCCAGATGCCATCCATCAGGCGCAGCGTCATTTGGGATCGAAACGGCGGCAAAATCCGGGTCGTGCCAGACAGCAAATGCGACACATAGCTGCCAGAGATCAGACCCTCATCCATCTTTGTCGCCGTATCGACCAGCCGGATATAGTCGGTGACCCGGTAACTTCGCAGCATGTCGCCGAAATTCTCAAACACGGCCTTCAGTTCGGCTTCGGTGGAAACCACCTTGTTCTCGTCATGGCTGACAATATGGCAAGGCAGGCAGATGCAGTCGCGATAGGTCGGCCAATCGTCGACCATGACGGTCAGGCCGACCTTGTCCAGATAGGTCTGCAGAATGTCGGCCGCTTCCATGATTTACCGCGGCCCCTTCCAGTCAGAACCGTCCTTGTAGGTGAAACGCGCCGTGCCGCCGCCGATATGCACCTGCATGTCCACGTCGGAATAGGTCGCAACCTCTTGCTTGGCCTTGCTGCCGACGACAAGGAATTTGGCAACCGACGATGTGCGGTTGATGAAATGGTGACCATCGGTGCTGCCCGCCGGAAAGGCCGCGCAATCGCCCGCCCGCATCACGGTTTCGCCCGCATCCTGCACCAGCACACACTCGCCCTCAGTGATCATCACAAACTCATCCTCGGCCATGTGCCAGTGCCGCAGGCTCGACATTGCGCCGGGTTCCAGCATGATAAGATTGGCGCCGAACTGGGTCAGCCCGCCCGCATCGCCAAGACGCAGCGAGGAACGCCCGCGCATCATTTCGCCGTAGGGTGACGGGTAGATAGAGCCAGTTCTGGGGGTGAGTTTGGTTTGGTCAATGACGGGCATGGCAAAGCTCCGCTTGTGGGGTTGGGGGTGGAGTCGGGTCTGGAATACGCCAAAATCGGCGCAGCGGCGCCGTTTGGGTCTTTGTGAAATTATGGATCAAATGCCCGGTATTGCGAGGGGTAGTTAGCCGTTCTGCACGGCCAGATGCACCGCGCTCTCCCAAATCTCGGGCAAACGGCATTGGCCAACTTCCACCATTTCGCTTTTCACCCCGGTCGGGGTATGGCGGCAATAGTGCAGGGCGTCCGTCTGCCCCACCGTGATGCCGTGCGCGTCCACTTCCGAATACCGTACCCAGACGCGAAATCTGCCATTGCGCGGAATGTCGACTGCCGAAATTGAGGCGACCACCTGCGCGATGCCCGTTTCCTTGCGGGTCGCGACCATCCGACTCAAAACTGACTCCAGTTCTTCGCGGGTGGATATGACGATTTGCTGCTCGTTCATGAACAGGACCAGCGGCAGGGTATACTGCGCCGCAATCTCTTCGAATTGACCAAAATCCAGCATTTCCAGCCGGGCCTGCATCAATTGCCGTAATGAATCGTGCATAAGGGGGGATTCCAAACCGCTTTGACTGCCAGACTGATCTAGGGCAAATGATCACGACATCCAACCAGTATGCGCCAGTATCCAGTCTGAAGCCGACATTGCTGGTCTGGAATCCGCTCAAATCCGTCACCTGTATCTTATTTGTTGCCATTTCTGCGCTGATGGGGCGGACGAACTGACGTCAGACCCGCTCGATGATGGTTGCAGCCCCCATGCCGCTGGCGATGCAAAGCGTCGCCAGACCCAAGGTCTGATCCCGCCGCTCCATCTCATCCAGCAAGGTGCCGATGATGATTGCGCCCGTCGCACCCAGCGGATGGCCCATCGCAATGGACCCGCCGTTGACGTTGACCTTGGCCGGATCGACATCGAACGCCTGCTGGAACCGCAGGACGACGGCGGCGAAGGCCTCGTTCACCTCATACAGGTCAATGTCCTTGGTGGTCAGGCCCGCTTCGGCGAGGATCTTATGCGTCACCGGCACGGGACCGGTTAGCATGATGGTCGGATCTGTCCCGATCTTGGCCGTCGCGCGGATCTTGGCGCGCGGTTTCAACCCGTACATCCGGCCAAACTCGGCATCGCCGATCAGCACCGCCGCAGCCCCATCGACAATCCCGCTAGAGTTGCCGGCGTGGTGGATGTGGTTGATCCGCTCCAGATGCGGGTATTTCATGATGGCGATCTTGTCGAAACCCGGCATCACCTCACCCATCTCCTTGAAGGCGGGCTTCAACGCGCCAAGCGCCTGCATGTCGGTGCCGGGGCGCATGTATTCGTCGCGGTCCAGAATGGTCAGGCCGTTGCGATCCTTGATGGCGACAACTGACCGACCAAACCGCCCGTCCGCCCAAGCCTCGGCGGCGCGCCGCTGGCTTTCCATGGCAAGCGCGTCGGCATCATCGCGGCTAAAGCCGTATTCGGTGGCGATGATATCCGCCGAAATGCCCTGCGGCACGAAATAGGTCTTCATCGCCAGCGACGGGTCCACCGCAATCGCAGCGCCGTCCGATCCCATCGGAACCCGGCCCATCATCTCAACCCCGCCCGCGATGTAACCGTGACCAGCTCCCGCCCGCACCTGATTGGCGGCAAGGTTCACCGCCTCCATGCCGGACGCGCAGAACCGGTTGATCGACAGGCCCGGAATGCTTTCGTCCAGACCAGAGGCCAGCACCGCCGACCGCGCCAGACAGCCGCCCTGTTCGCCCACTTGGGTGACATTGCCCCAGATCACATCCTCTACCGCGTGACCGTGCAGCCCATTGCGGGTCCGCACCGCATCCAGAATTTGCGCGGACAGCGCCACGGAAGTTACCTCATGCAGCGAGCCATCGGCGCGGCCTTTGCCACGCGGGGAGCGAACGGCGTCATAGATATAGGCTTCGGTCATAGGGATCTCCTCAAGCGCGGTCAGAAGGGTTGCCGGGCATCAGATCGTAGGGAAGTTTCCAGCCGGGCAGCGCCGAAATACGGTCCATCCATGCGTCGATATTGGGCCAGTCCTTGCGGTCAAATCCAAACGGCTCCGGGTAGAACAGATAGCCGCAGCACGACAGATCGGCGATGGTGACAGCCTCACCCGCAACCCAATTGCGCCCCGCCAGATGGTTGTCCAGCATCTTGTAGGCCAGCTTCAGCCGCCCTTCCATGAAGGGGATCACGCCGACGGGCCGCTTGTCCTCAGGCAGGAAGTTCTGCAGGAACCGGGTCGTGCCAATGACGGTGGACAGTTTGTGATTGTCCCAGAACATCCAGCGCAACACCTCACGCCGCTCTGCCGCCGACCGTCCACCCAGCTTGCCGGATTTGGAGCTGATATAGTCGAGGATCACGCCCGACTGCGACAGCGTCGTGTCGCCATCCACAAGCACCGGCACTTCGCCCATTTCGTTGAGGTTGCGGAATTCCGGGGTGCGGGTTTCGCCGTTGAAGAAGTCGACGAACACCGGCTCCCATTCCATATCCGCCATCGTCAGGGCAAGCGCGACCTTGTAGGCGTTTCCACTTTCGCCAAAGCAGTAGAGTTTGATCATTCCGGATGGTCCTTTGGTCAAGGGCGGAACGGCGGTTTCACACCCCCGCACCCCCGTGGGATATTTATGGTCAGATGAAGCGGCTATTGTTTGCGGGCATCCAACTCTGAATTGAACAGGCGCAGGCGGTGGGTCAGGTTGTTCTCGTCGGTCACGCTGTCGAAATGCTCGAACAGGAATGACAACGCCTCGCCCTCATCCAGCCCCGCCTCACTGGCAAAGCGTTTCAGGCGGCGGTAGCCATCCTCGGTCATGGCGACGGGAAAGCGGCGGGTCAGGCGAAAGCGTTTCGGCATTGCGTCCTCACATGTTTGCGGCAGCTTAGAACGCCTCGGCGTCAAGCGCCATGACCGGATCAGCCCCGCTTTCAATTCGCGCCAGATGCAGCCCGCAGGCCGGCAGTTGTCGAGCCATATAGTAGCGGCCCGTCGCCAGTTTCGCCGTCAGAAATGCTGTGTCGCCACCGTTATCCAGACCAGTCAGAGCAGCACGCGCCATCCGCGTCCACATCAGCCCCATGCAGACATGGCCCATCAGATGCAGAAAGTCGCTGGACCCGGCAAGCGCCGCATTGGGGTTCTTCATACCGTTCTGCATGAAGAACATCCCCGCCGCCTGCATCTGTTTTGAGGCGGTTTTGAGCGCGGTGGTAAACGGCTCCATCCGCGGCTCAGCGTCATGCGCCTTGCACTCGGCCTTCACCATCTCAAAGAACGCCAGCACATGTTTGCCGCCGTCCTGGGTCAGCTTGCGCCCCACCAAGATCCAACGCCTGCACGCCATTGGCGCCTTCATAGATCATCGCAATCCGGGCATCGCGGACGAACTGGCTGGCCGGGTTGTCCTCGATATAACCATGCCCGCCCCAGATTTGCTGGGCCTGCACGGCCATGTCAAAACCCTTGTCGGTCTGAAATCCCTTGATGACCGGGATCAACAACGACACCAACCCCTCAGCCGCCGCATCGCCCATCCGGTGAGAGCGGTCGATCAACTGGGCCCCCCAATAGGTCAACGCCCGCGCCCCCTCAACAAAGCTCTTCTGATCCATCAGCGAACGGCGAATATCGGGATGCACGATCAGCGGATCAGCCGGGCCATCCGGGTTCTGCGCCCCGGTGATGTCGCGGCCCTGCAAGCGGTCCTTGGCATAGGCGAGGGCGTTCTGATACGCCGCCTCGGCCACGGCATAGCCCTGCAGGCCGACACCCAGCCGCGCCTCGTTCATCATGGTGAACATGGCGCGCATACCCTTGTGCAGGTCGCCCAGCAGATACCCGGTCGCGCCGTCATAGTTCATCACACAGGTCGCGCTGCCGTGGATGCCCATCTTCTCTTCGACCTTGCCGACCGACACGGCATTGGGTGCGGTCCCGATCATCTTTGGCACGATGAACAGGGAAATCCCCTTGGTCCCCTCACCCCCGCCCGGTGCCTTGGCCAGCACCAGATGGATGATGTTGTCGGCCATGTCGTGATCGCCGGCCGAGATGAAGATCTTGGTCCCGGTGATCTTGTACGACCCATCCGCCTGCGGCTCTGCCTTGGTCCGCATCAGCCCCAGATCCGTGCCGCAATGCGGTTCGGTCAGGTTCATCGTGCCGGTCCATTCGCAGGACGCCAGCTTCGGCAGATAGGCCGCCTTCTGCTCATCCGTTCCATGGACCGAAATGGCGGAATAGGCACCATGGGTCAGGCCCATATACATGTTCAGCGCCATGTTGGACGACACCAAGGCCTCATTCACCACCGAGTGGATCAGATAGGGCAGGCCCTGTCCGCCAAACTCCTCCGCACAGTCCAGCGCGGTCCAGCCGCCAGTCCGCAGCGCGTCAAAGGCCGCTTTGAAGCCGGTCGGTGTGCGGACCACGCCGTTTTCCAGCACGCAGCCCTCTTTGTCGCCCACCGCGTTCAACGGCGCGAGGATATCGGACGCGATCTTGCCCGCCTCTTCCAGCACGGCCCCGGTAAAACCGGCATCCAGATCGGCATAGCCGGGGATGTCCTGAGCAGAGATCTGCAACACGTCGTGCAACAGGAACTGCATGTCTTTCACGGGCGCAGTGTAGGTCATGGTCAATCCTTGTCGTAACGGCCGTCTCATACGACGGCCCGGCTATTCGGCGGCGCGGCGAAATCCGGCGATGGTCGCGGCACCCGCCTCAAGTTCCGCACTCAGTTCTTGAATCGCAACGTCCAGTTCGGCGCGCTGCGCTTCCATCTGTTTCAGGCGTCCCTGTCCCAACTCATAGGTTCGCATCCATTGCGCCTCGTTGGAGCCGTCGCGGTTGTACATGTCCAGCAACTGGCGGATATCCTCCAGCGAAAAGCCGAAGCGTTTTCCACGCAGGATCAGCTTCAGTCGTCGCCCGGTCACTCCGTGTGAAAAGGCGTTGGGTGCCTTTGCGGATTGGGAACAGCAGCTCTTTGAACTCGTAAAACCGCAGGGTACGCGGGGTCACTTCGTAGGTCTCGCACATCTGGCGAATGGTCATCGTCTCGTCTGACATCGGTCGCTCTTACTATACAGGTTAAAGCGGCTAAATGGGCCAATGCCACCCCTTTTGGTAGGGTGCCTTACGTAAGCGTCAATGTAACGTCACGTCAGACCCGACGAGAGCCTGCCGTGGGCGGCCCTCCCCGCGATTTCGGACACAGGGCTATCAATAATAGCGCCCACGCCATCCCCAGCGCGGGTGATACCACCCCCAACCGTAGCCTTCGTGGAATCGCCAGCCATAGCCCGGGCCGGGTGCATATCCATGCGGTGCGACCACGACCGGACGCACGGCGATAGGTGCCGGAACAACCTCGCAACCCGATACCAGGCCGACAAGGGCAACTGCCGTCACAAAGCGAAGCATGATGGTGCCATTCGTTGACAAAGGGGCCGCGCGACGGGCGCACGGAAGATGCCGCAGCACCTTGGGTCCAACCTAAGGCGGGCCGAGGTCGGGACCGTTCACATGGGGGTGAAACCGACAAGCATCGGCCAAATTCAGCCGCCTTTTCGGTGATATAGCCCGCCAAATTTCAGCGGGTTGTGCGGGTCGGATCAGCGCTTCAATTCGTCAGCGGCGGTTTCCCGCAACGCCCGCAAATCTGCAATGGTCGTGTCCAGTTCGGCGCGCTGTTTTTCAAGCTCAGTCAATTGTCGGTCGGCCATCTGCAACCAGGATTCGAGCTGCGTCTTGGTGCCCTCTTCCTGATAGATCTGCAGCCATTGCCGGATCTCTTCCAGCGAAAAGCCAAACCGCCGCCCCCGCATGATCAGCGTCATCCGCGCCACTTCACGCGGGCCATAGAATCGGGCACGTCCGTCCCGCTCCGGGGCCAGCAATTCGATGTACTCATAATAGCGCAGGGTGCGTGGGGTTGTATCAAACCGGGCGCACATTTCCTTGAAGCTTAGCCGAACATCTGTCATCCGACGCCTCCTTCCGGTTCAACCTAAAGGCAACCGCGGGGCTGTGCAATAACGGAAGGTCACTCTTGCACCTGCCAGCCAAGCGGCGAATATGTCGGACAAAGGAGCCGCCATGCCCACTCGTCTGGAAATCGCCCGCCAATTCATGCAGGCCCTGCCCCATGCCAAGGGTCTTGGGATGCAATTGATCGAAATGGGCGAGGGTTCCGCCACCGTGACAATGGATTATGACCCGCGCTTTGTCGGGGATCCGGCGACGGGCGTCCTGCACGGCGGGGCGATCTCGGCGCTGATGGACACGGCGTCCGGCGTCGGCGGTGATGAGCCATCCATCCGTCGCCCGCCTCAACCGCGACGCTGGATCTGCGGATTGACTACATGCGCCCGGCCACGCCCGGCCAACGCATCACCGCCCGGGCCGAATGCTACCACGTCACCCGCTCGGTCGCCTTCATCCGCGTCACGGCCACCGATGACGATGAAAGCCGCCCCGTCGCCACCGGCACCGGCGCGTTTACACTGGAGCGGCCCGCGACATGACCGAAACCAAACGCCCCCGCCCCGAACCCGTCCACGTCGTGAAATCCCGGCGTGAGGCGCCGTTGACCCGCCTGACCTCTGGCGTGCCCTATATCCAATACCTCGGCATTCAGTTCGACCGGCGCGGCGATGAGCTGACCGCCCTCCTGCCCTTTGACGAAAAGCTGATCGGCAACCCCATGCTGCCCGCCCTCCACGGCGGTGTGACGGCGGCATTTCTGGAGGTGACGGCGATCATCGAACTGGCCTGGACCTCTTTGTGGGAGGATATGGAGGCCGGGCGCATCGACCCGACGCTGCCGACCTTTCCGCCGCTGCCCAAGACCATCGACTTCACCGTCGATTTCCTGCGCACCGGCCTGCCGCGTGACGCCTATGCCCGCGCCCGCGTCAACCGCTCGGGCCGCCGCTATGCCTCTGTTCAGGTCGAGGCGTGGCAAGACAACCGCAACCGCCCCTTTGCGATGTGCTCTGCCCATTTCCTGATGCCCCCACCACCCGGCTCACCCGCAGAATGACGGCTCTGACCCACTCACGGGTGTTCCGCATCGCGATGCCCATCGTGCTGTCCAACGCCACGATCCCGCTGCTGGGCGCGGTCGATACGGCCGTGGTGGGTCAGCTTGGCCTTGCCGCCCCCATCGGCGCGGTGGGGCTTGGCGCGGTCATCCTGTCGACGCTCTACTGGGCATTCGGTTTCCTGAGGATGAGCACCTCTGGCCTTGCCGCACAGGCCCATGGCGCGGGCGACATGCCCGAACGGTCCGCCACCCTGCTGCGCGCGCTGATGATCGCCGGGTCCATGGGCCTTGTGATGATCGCGCTGCAATGGGTGTTCTTCGGGCTGGCCTTCCGCATCGCCCCCGCCTCGGCCGAGGTAGAGGGTCTGGCCCGCAGCTATCTGTCCATCCGCATCTGGGGCGCCCCGGCGACACTGGCGATCTATGCGATGACCGGCTGGCTGGTCGGGGTCGAGCGGACGCGCGGCATTCTGATGCTGCAAGTCTGGCAGAACGGCATGAACATCCTGCTGGACCTGTGGTTCGTCCTTGTTCTGGGCTGGGGTGTGGCCGGGGTCGCGACCGCCACGCTGGTGTCAGAATGGACCGGTCTGGCGCTGGGCCTTTGGCTGGCCCGTGACGCCTTTGGCTCGGTGCTGACGCAGGCGCTGACCCGGTTGCGCGACAGCAAGGCGATTGCCGCGATGTTCACCGCCAGCCGCGACATCATGCTGCGCTCGGTGATCCTGCAGCTGTCCTTCACCACCTTTGTGTTTCTCGGCGCCCGCTTTGGTGACGATACGCTGGCGGCCAACCAGATCCTGCTGCAATTCCTGTCGATCATGGCCTTTTCGCTGGATGGCATCGCCTTTGCCGCCGAAACGCTGGTCGGGCAGGCCATCGGTCAAGGCTCCCGCACGGCCCTGCGTCAGGCGGCGCGGCTGTGTATGCAATGGGGCTACGGCGGTGCCATCATCCTCGCCCTGGCCACCGCCCTGTTTGGCGGCCTGTTGATCGACATGATGACAACCGCCCCCTCGGTCCAATCCACCGCCCGCAGCTTCTTGCCGTGGCTGGTCGCGGCACCGCTGATTGGCGCGGCTTGCTGGATTTATGACGGCATCTTCATCGGTGCCCTTATGACCGGGGCTATGGTCCGCGCGGCGATTTTGGTGTTGGCGATCTATGTGCCCGCGCTGCTGATCCTCGTGCCGCTGTTCGGCAACCACGGCCTGTGGGCGGCGCTGATGGTGATGAATTTCGGACGCGGCGTGACGCTCTACCGCGCCTATCCCGCGCTAGAGGCACGATTGGTCGCTGCCTAGAGCCGCAACCGGCGGAAGGTTTCCGACGCCGCCCAACCCGCCACACCGGCGATCAGCAGCGAAATCAGGCCATAGAGCAGCGGTTGATCCTGCGCCATGCGGAACAACAGCCGCTCCAGCCCGTCCTTGCTGACCTGAATCTGGCTTTCCTGCTGGTCGATGACCTTGCCGCCGCGCGTCAGGAAAATGCGGACCTTGTAGGTGCCGTCGATCAGGTTGGAGGGCAGCGCCACCTCGGTCCGAAACAGCGATTGCTGCAACAACAGCACCGAATTTTCGGCCCGCACATAGCTGCCGGATGAGATGCGGATCCGCTCCAGCGCCGTCAGGTAGTCGGACACCGAACCAGAGGCCGCCCCCAGCCGAACCTGACCGATCGCACTGTGGATTGAGACGTGATAGGCGCGGTCCTCTTCCGGCGTCAGGATATCCCCCAGCGGGCCAGAGGTCATCACCGCATAGAAGCTGGGCGCATCATCGACGGCCATGGAACCTTGATTGATCCAGATGCCGGCAACCCGCTCTTTTTGCCGCACGACAATCGGCACCGGCGGGCCTTCCACCGTCACGATCACCTGCAACAGCGGCGATTCCGGTGGCGGCTCGGTTCGCATGGCGGCGCCATAGATCAGGATGGCCGTGCCGTCGAAATTGGCGTTGATCGACACCGTGCTCTGGCTCAGGCCCGACACGATCTCTTCGGCGCGGGCCGTGCCCACACTCAACGCCATCAACAGGATCAGCAACCGGATCATTTCAACCCCGGCGTTATGTTATACAGTTCACCCGGCATGATAAGCAGGTCCAGCGCGATCTTGCCAGACACCGCCAGCACCATCAGCGCCAACAGAATCCGCATCTGCTCGGCCTTCAGCCGCAACCCGACCTTGGCCCCGAACTGTGCCCCCAGCACCCCACCGATGATAAGCAGCAGCGCCAGCATCATGTCGACCGAATGGTGGTTCACCGCATGCATGACGGTGGTAAAGGCGGTGACAAAGATGATCTGAAACAACGAGGTGCCGACAACAACCTTGGTTGGCATGCCCAGCAGATAGATCATCGCAGGCACCATGATGAACCCGCCGCCCACACCCATGATCGCCGACAACAGGCCCA
>CAWAEL010000004.1:0-125995 GCA_963781185.1 uncultured Alphaproteobacteria bacterium | reverse complement strand
CAGACTGTCGTTGCCATTCGCGCCAGTCAGGACGTTGTTCAGCAGGTTGCCGGTCAAAGTCATGCCCGCATTGCTGGTCCCCGTCAGGTTCTCGACATTTGCGACGTTGAAGATCGAATAGGCTGACATCGTGGCGATGATCGTGTCGGTGCCTTGCCCAGCAGCCTCAACCACCTTGTCCGAGAAGTTGTCGACAAAGTAGGTGTCGTTGCCAGAACCGCCGACCATGCTGTCATTGCCAGAGCCGCCGTTCAGCGTATCGTTGCCGTTGCTGCCAAACAGCGTGTCATTGCCGCTGCTGCCGTTCAGACTGTCGTTGCCGTTGGCCCCAGTCAGCACGTTGTTCAGCAGGTTGCCGGTCAGCGTCATGCCCAAGTTGCTGGTGCCGGTCAGGTTCTCGACATTTGCGACGTTGAAGATCGAGTAGGCTGACATCGTGGCGATGATCGTGTCGGTGCCTTGCCCAGCAGCCTCAACCACCTTGTCCGAGAAGTTGTCGACAAAGTAGGTGTCGTTACCAGAACCGCCGACCATGCTGTCATTGCCAGAGCCGCCGTTCAGCGTATCGTTGCCCAAGCCACCGTTCAGTGTGTCATTGCCGCTGCTGCCATTCAGACTGTCGTTGCCAATTCCCCCGGTCAACATGTTGTCCAGCAGGTTGCCGGTCAGTGTCATGCCGAAGGTGCTGGTGCCGGTCAGATTCTCGACATTGGCGACGTTGAAGATCGAATAGGCCGACATCGTGGCGATGATCGTGTCAGTGCCCTCAGCCGCATTTTCAACCACAACATCCGAGAAGTTGTCGACATAGTAGGTGTCGTTGCCGGAACCGCCGATCATGCTGTCGTTGCCAGAGCCACCGTCCAACGTATCGTTGCCCAAGCCACCGTTCAGCGTGTCATTGCCGCTGCTACCGTTCAGGCTGTCGTTGCCATTCGCGCCAGTCAGCACGTTGGTGCCGATGTTGCCCGTCAGCGTCACGCCAGCATTGTTGGTGCCAGTCAGGTTCTCGACATTGCCAAGACCAAAGATCGAATAGGCGGCCAGGCTGGTCTGAACCGTATCCGTCCCGCCAGCGGCACCCTCGATCACCACGTCCGAATAGCTGTCGACGATGATGAGGTCATCGCCCAAGCCGCCATCCATCGTATCGGCACCAGTCCCGCCATTCAGCGTGTCGTTATTGGCACCACCAGACAGCATGTCGTTGCCTTCGGCGCCGCTCAGGGCATTGGCAAAGACGTCTCCCGTGATCTGGTCGCTGTTTCTGGATCCAACAACGTTTTGAACGTCGAAGATATCGTATTGGCCATCGGCACCATAAGGGCTGCCGACGTAGTGGTAATTGTTCACCGACAGGTCGACCACGAAGGCATCACTGGCAGTAGGGTCCGTCAGGTCGAGCGTGTTCAGCCCGCTGCCGCCGTAGACGTTGTCTGCAAAAACGTTGCCGGTGACCTTGAAGACGTCATTCCCTGCACCGCCATAAGAATCATCTTTGTTTAGCCCGCCGTCCAGCGTGTCGTCGCCCTCGCCGCCGTACATAGTGTCGGTCCCAGCGCCACCGACGATCACGTCATTGCCATCGCCGCCAGACAGGTCATTGGCAACGCTGCTTCCTGTGATTGTGTCACTTTGCGCCGAACCGATAATATTCTCGACGTCGAAGATGTCGTAGGTTCCGTTGGCCCCATAGATGTTGTTGGCATATTGATAGTTGCTCGCCATCAGGTCGACGATAAAGCCTTCCGCACTGGCCGGGTCCGCCAGATTCAGCGTGTCAATCCCGCTGCCGCCGTAGACATTGTCGCGATAGCTGTTGCCGCTGCTTACGAAAAGATCATTTCCCGCCCCGCCATAGACATCATCCTTGTTGAAGCCGCCATTGAGCGTGTCGTTGCCCGCGCCGCCGTACAGGGTATCGCCTACGCCGCCATTAAATGTGTTGCCTACCCCACTGATCGAGTTGTCGCCCCGCATCCCGTGGATGATGTTGTCCAGGTCGTTCCCGACGATCGTATCGTTGCCGTCACCGCCGACAAAGTTCTCAAAACTGCCGGAAAGCGTGCCCCAGTTGACACCGCCGACCTGAAAGGTCTCACCGCTGGTCATGTTGATGTTGATGCCGCCCGAAACCGCCGCCATGTCGAGCCAGTCGGTGCCGCCATTGCTATCGGTGATCGTGGCGCGTGACGCGTCAAAGCCGAGCATCGTCAGATACTCATTGGTGAAGTGATAGACGTCGTTTACGCCCGCAGGCTGAGAGCCGTAGATTTCGATCGTGCCGCTGCGCAGGGTTGTAATGTCGCCCGCAGAAATGTCAGCCACATGTACGGTCCAAGTCCCGGTCGAAAGCTCACCGCGGAACCCGTCCGCGCCCCAGACCCAAGTGCCGTTCATGTCCGTACCCGGACCCAGAATAGAGTTTCCGCGTGCCAGTGTGATCACTGTGCCTTCGGCTGAGGTCAGGGTGATGTTCAGGTCACCGATATAAGTCGTCTGCAGGTCGAGCGTCAGCGCCACATGATCGATTTTCAAGTCGAAACCGGACGAGTCGGGAATGGTCACAGTGAAATCGAAACCAGACGTGCTGTTGTCGGGCAGTATAACGTCGGCGAAGTTGTTGACGCGGTTATGTGATTCTCATTCGCACTGGTTGCCGCGGGCGCGAACAGGTTCCAGACTTCTGCCATCCGCACGGCGTTGTAGGCGTTCACCATGCCATAACCGTAGTTGGTATGGATGTGGTTGCCGCCGCCGTTCCAGGTGCCGGAATGGTTGACCTGCCACAGTCCCTCTTCAGTGACATTCGCCGTGACAGCGTCAAAGGCGCTGCCGGTCAGCGTGGCCGAATTGGCGAGGATATTTTGCACGTCGCGCCAGCCGAGCCCGGCATTGGCCTGCAACATCAGCGCGATCACGCCTGAGACAACCGGTGTTGCCGCCGAGGTGCCGTTGAAGCCGCTGGTGTAGTTGCCAAGGTCATACCCGCCAGCGCCGGTAATATCGGTCGTAACCGCAGCCGCCGGGGCCGTGACGAGGATTGAGGCGCCAAAGTTGGAATAGTAGGCCGCGATGCCCGTGCTTTCGGTCGCAGCCACCGTGATGGTGAATCGTGAGGCGTTGTTGCCGCTGCCGTTGGCATCCATATTGTCGTTGCCAGCGGCCTGCGTGATGATAGTGCCAAGCCCGCCGCGGCCAGTGGACGAGATCATAGCGTATTGATCCTCCAGCAGGTCAGAGAAGCCGCCATCGGTCAGACCTTGGCCGAGGCCGAAGACAGGCGTCGACCCCCAGCTGTTGGAAGAAATGTCGAAAAGGCCCGCCGCCTGACCAACCACATCATAAAACGAACTCGGGTCCGGAGCGTTGATCGCGCCATAGATCGAATCATTGTCGAAGCTGATGTTCACACCGGTCAGTGACACACCATAGGAAACCCCGACGCCGCCGACGCTGTTGTTCGCCGAACCGATGATCCCGGCGCAGGCCGTCCCGTGGCCATTGGTCCCGGTGATCGGAAAGGGATCGACCGGATTGCCGAGATTGTCGACCACATGGCGCGAGGCGTCATAATTCGCCGCAAGATCCTCATGGTTGTAGTCAACGCCTTCGTCATAAACGCCGACATGAATGCCGGCCCCCGTATACTCATTCCAAATGGTTTCAATGTCGCCGATAAGGCCAAAGTGCCACTGGCTGACGTAAAGCGGGTCTGTGGGGGTGGTCATGATGTCATTTCCCTATTGTTTGGTTTTTTATTTCTTTAGCGGCGGAATCTTGCGCCGCCGCGCCGCCGTTTCAGTTGTCGGCCGATGTCCCAGTCGTCGCGAAGGACGACACGACGAAGGTCCGCCCCTGCATGCATTTCGACATGTTCACGAATCGTCCGGTCACTCGAACTGCCTCACCAAGGGCAACGTCCTTGGCAACCGCGCCGCTGAGGCTGATCTGTTCGCCGGATGTCAGTTTGAGTTGCGGGCATTCCACGCCCTTGCCGAGGAACACACCCTCAAGTGTTTCATCATTGGTCATCGCATGGCCTCCTGAAACGAACATGGCTGCGAAGGTTGCCAACGCCACAGCGAACATCAACGACCTCATGGTCGGACTCGTGGCGCGCAACTGCCTCAATCGCATCCAACAAAACCTTCCACCGAAAAAGCAATTCTCTGAACATAGAACGTCAGACCCAAATGAAACTTTCGCCGCACGCGCGAGCGGCGACCCAAGAGCCAATAATTGACGTCGAGTAAGCGCGATTTGGACCGCTTCACACAAGAAGAATCGACTCCACGTCGGGCAAAAAATTAATGAATTCAACCTAGGCCAGCATTTGGCTCGCCCAACACCCCGAGTCGTCTCCCGACACGCGCGTGGAAACGACTGCCATCGCCGCATAATCTGGCCAAGTGATTTTGCCCCGGCTTTCTGCGGAGCACCGGCCAGCAAGCAGCCGGGATTGCGGTGGAGTATGACGCAAACGGCCTGTCCAAGCCCGCAAGCGTCCCAATTCCGCCCGCTGATCGATTTGAGACTTCGCCAAAACCAAAGGGCCCGGATGTTGCCATCCAGGCCCTTAGTGTGGTTGGTGAGCCGGTCGGGATCCGAACCCGAGACCTACTGATTAAAAGTCAGTTGCTCTACCAGCTGAGCTACCGGCCCACGTGGCGGCTAGCTACGTAAAGCCGGGGGTGACGTCAAGCCCGAACGGGCACTTTTTCTGCAAATGCATGCATGGTGGTAAAACGAATGTCGATTACCACCCTGCCAATGTCTCAGGACAGGCTAACCCGCCCGTTGCCACGGTCAAGACCCGGTCGGCTGACCACTGGCAAAACCATGGTCAAGGGCGTATATGCCGCCGCATGACTCAGGCAGGTACCCCCAAGGGGCTTGGCTTCATGAAAATGCATGGGGCGGGCAACGACTTTGTCATCATCGACTCGCGCGGGCGCGATGCGGTGGTCACACCTGCCTTGGCGCTTGCACTGGGCGACCGGAACCGGGGCGTGGGCTTTGACCAGCTGGCCGAAATCCGGTCATCCGATCAGGCCGACTTCGCGCTCGACTTCTGGAACAACGACGGCACCAGGGCAGAGGCTTGCGGCAACGCCACGCGCTGTGTGTCCGATTTCGTGATGGCGAGACGGGTCGCGACGCGATCAGCCTGACCACCGTGCGCGGCACGCTGCATGCCGTGCGCCGGGCGGATGGCCTGGTGTCGGTCAACATGGGCGCGCCGCAACTGGACTGGGATCAGGTGCCGCTGGCCCATGCCGTCGACACGCTGCACCTGCCCCTGCCCGGCGATCCGGTGGCCGTGGGCATGGGCAACCCGCACTGCGTGATCTTTGTGCCCGATGCCGAGGCCGTGGACCTGCCCACCCTCGGCCCGCGCTACGAACATGACCCGCTCTACCCCCGCCGCACCAATGTCGAATTCGCCAGCCCTGACCGCCCCGGATACCCTGCGGATGCGGGTGTGGGAGCGTGGGGCTGGCATCACCCTCGCCTGCGGCTCTGGCGCCTGTGCCACCGCCGTTGCCGCCCACCTGCGTGGGCTGACCGGGCGCAAGGTCACGCTGCACCTCGATGGCGGCGTGCTGGAGATTGACTGGCGCGACGATGGCGTCTGGATGACCGGCCCCGTGGCCCATGTGTTCGACGGCTGGCTGTCGCCCGACTTTCTGGCGCAACACCCATGACCGCCCCCATCTTCGCCACCCTCGGCTGCCGCCTGAACGCCTATGAGACCGAGGCGATGAAGGAACTTGTCCGCCGCCGCTGGCCTGCAAAACGCGGTCATCGTCAACACCTGCGCCGTGACCGCCGAGGCCGTGCGCAAGGCCAAGCAGGAAATCCGCCGCCTGTCGCGCGAAAACCCCGGCGCGCCCGATCATCGTGACCGGCTGCGCCGCGCAGACCGAACCCGAAACCTTTGCCGCAATGCCCGAGGTGACCCGCGTCATCGGCAACCACGAAAAGATGCAGGCCGAAACCTGGACCGGCATTGCGGCCCCCGATCTGATCGGCGTGACCGAAAAGGTGCAGGTCGATGACATCATGTCGGTCCGCGAAACCGCCGGCCACCTGATCGACGGCTTTGGCCGCCACCGCGCCTATGTGCAGGTCCAGAACGGCTGCGACCACCGCTGCACCTTCTGCATCATCCCCTTTGGCCGCGGCAACTCCCGCTCTGTCCCGGCCGGGGTGGTGGTCGAACAGATCAAACGGCTGGTCGACAAGGGGTTCAATGAGGTGGTGCTGACCGGCGTCGACCTCACCTCCTGGGGCGCCGACCTGCCCGCGCAGCCGCGCCTTGGCGATCTGGTGATGCGAATCCTGCGGCTGGTGCCCGACCTGCCGCGCCTGCGCATCAGTTCCATCGATTCGCATCGAGGCGGACGACGCGCTGATGCAGGCCATCGCCACCGAACCCCGCCTGATGCCGCATCTGCACCTGTCCCTGCAGGCCGGCGACAACATGATCCTGAAACGGATGAAACGCCGCCACGCCCGCGAAGATGCGATTGCCTTTTGCGAAGAGGCCCGCCGCCTGCGCCCCGACATGGTCTTCGGTGCCGACCTGATCGCAGGCTTTCCGACCGAGACCGAAGAGATGTTCGCCAACTCCCTGCGCCTGGTCGCAGGATTGCGGCCTGACCTTCCTGCACGTCTTTCCCTTCAGCCCGCGCAAAGGCACCCCCGCCGCCCGGATGCCCCAAGTGCGCGGGCCAGAGATCAAAGACCGCGCCGCCCGCCTGCGCGCGATGGGCGACACCGTGCTGCAACAGCACCTTGCCGCGCAAATCGGCACCACCCACGCCGTGCTGGTCGAAGGCCCACGTCTTGGCCGCACCGAACAGTTTGCCGAGGTCACCTTTGCCACCGATCAGCCCGAAGGTCAGATCCTGACCGCCCGCATCATCGGCATGGAAAACGGCCGCCTGATCGCCGCCTAACGCTGACGGATCGTGTCGCCCGGTTGCAGGGTCGGGAACAGTTCCACCACCTCCGGCCCAAGGTCGGGGTCCGCATTCCGCCCGGCGATGATCTGCGCGGCCCGGCGCCCCACCTCCAACCGGCAGGCGTCCATCGTCGCCAAACGGCGCGGCAAACCGTCCAGCAGTTCCAACCCGTTGAACCCCGCCAAGCCCACCTTGCCCGGCACGTCGATGCCCTTGTCCAGACAGTACAGCAGCCCGCCCGCACCGATCATGTCATTGGAATAATACAGGAAATCGACAGCCGAGTTGCGCGCCAGCACCGCCTCCGTCATCTCGCGCCCCTTCAGCAGCGCCGACCCGCCCGAGTAGTACTCCTGGTCGACCAGCTCCATCCCGGCCCGCCGCAACGCCTCCTCAAACCCCTCCAGCCGCTTGCGCGCCCGGTAATCGCCCGCCATCTGCGTGCCCAGAAAGGCGATGTTGCGGTAGCCGCTGGCGACAATCGCCTCGGCCATCTGCCGCCCGGCGCGGCGGTGCGAAATGCCCACGGCGCTGTCCATCGGCGTGCCGTCGATATCCATGATCTCGACCATCGGGATGCCGGCCTGCGCCATCATCGCCCGCGCCGCCGCCGTATGCTCCAGCCCGGCGATGATGATGCCCGACGGACGCCACGACAGCATCTCGTACAGCACCGTCTCTTCGCGTTCGGGCGAATAGTTCGTCACCCCGACCACCGGCTGCAGCTCGGTGTTGTCCAGCACCTCGGAAATCCCGGTCATCACCTCGGGGAACACCATGTTCGACAGCGACGGGATGATCACCCCCACCAGATTGACCCGCTGGCTGGCCAACCCGCCCGCGATCTTGTTGGGCACATAGCCCAGCGCCCGCGCCGCCTCCAACACCCGTTCCCGCGTGGCAGGCGACACGTCGCCCCGGTTGCGCAGCACGCGGCTGACCGTCATCTCGCTGACCCCCGACGCCTCGGACACGTCGCGCAGGGTCAAGGTGCGTTTTGGGTCGACACCTGGTGTTTTTGTCACGATTTTGCAGCCCCGGCTCCGTTTCGACCCCTGTTAGCGCCAATCTGCGCCTTGTCCAAGGCCCGCGCACGCAATGCACAGTTGCAACAAGCGCCGTTTCGACGCATGAAGGCCCCGCGTGGCCCCGTAGCTCAGGGGATAGAGCGGCCGCCTCCTAAGCGGCAGGTCGATGGTTCGAATCCATCCGGGGTCACCAAATCCAATTTCCTGTAGTTTATGGCCGTTCAGCGGGCGTCATTCCGACTGGACTCACCCCCACAATACAAAACGGCCAGCGCCTCAACGCTGGCCGTTTAGGCTTTCACCCTTTGCTCAGGCGTCAGTTGTTGTTGCGGTAATTCGCGATCCGGTCGAACAGCACGGCGAACAGGATGGCGCTGCCGATGAACGTCCCCTGCCAAAACGCGTTGATCCCCAGCAGGCCGAGCGAATTGCGGATGATCTCAATCAGCATCGCCCCGATGATCGCCCCCAACGCCGTGCCACTGCCGCCCGCAAGGTTCGCGCCGCCAATGACCGCCGCCGCAATCACCTGCAACTCCATCCCCGCGCCGAGGTTGGTTGTCACCGCACCCAGCCATGCCACCTCGACCACACCGCAGATCCCGGCGGACAGCGACGAGATCATATAGACCCCGACCTTGATCTGCCGCACCGGCACCCCGGTCGCCTCAGCCGCCCGCTCACTGCCGCCGATGGCAAGGACATAGCGGCCAAACCGGGTGAACCAGAACACAAACCCACAAATCGCCGTCAGCACCAGCGCGATCAGCACCGGGTTCGGCACGCCCTCAATCAGCGACCCGCCACCGATCCACAGCAGGCTGTCATGATCCGGCCCGAATTTGGAAATCGTGGTGTTCTGCGACGTGACCATGCCCAGCGACCGGGCAATCGACATCATCGCCAGCGTCACCACAAAGGGTGGAAACCGCAGATAGGCGATCATCACCCCATTGACGAACCCCACCGCCAGCGCCGCCGACAGCGCCGCCGCGACGCCAATCTCTATCCCATAACCTGCGTTCATCACCTTGGCGCAGACCATTGAGGCGAGCATCAGCACCGACCCAACGCTCAGATCAATGCCGCCAGTGATGATCACAAACGTCATCCCCAGCGCGATGATCCCCACAAAGGTCGCGTTGCGGGTGATGTTGAACAGGTTGCGGTCGCTGGAAAACACCCCGTTCGTCGCAAAGTGCAGCGCGACGGAGGCGAGCAGCACCGCGATGAACACCAGAAACGCCTGGCTAGAGAACAGCCGCTGCCAGACCGTGCTTTCCTGCCGCGAGATAGCTTCTTCGATATTCGCCATGCTGTGCCCCTCAGACTGCTGTGTCGATTGCGCCGGTGATCAGGCCGGTCACTTCTTCCGGGCTGCTGTCGTGAATTTTCTTGTCGGCCACCTTGTGACCCCGCCGCATTACGATCACCCGGTCCGCCACGCCAAATACGTCTGGCATCCGGTGGCTGATCAAAACCACGGTGATTCCCTTGTCGCGCAACCGGCGGATCAGGTTCAGCACCTCGGCCACCTGCCGCACCGAAATCGCCGCCGTCGGCTCATCCATCAGCACGATCCGCGCGTCTGACAGCATGGTGCGCGCAATTGCCACAGCCTGCCGCTGCCCGCCGGACATCATTTTAATCAGGTCGCGCGGCCGTGTTTCCGACTGCAACTCAGCGAAAATCTCTCCTGCCCGCTTATACATGCCCTTGTAATCCAGCACCGAAAACGGCCCGAATCCCAGCATCATTTCACGCCCCAGAAAGACGTTAGCCGCCGCCGTCAGGTTGTTGCACAGCGCCAGATCCTGGTGGACGATCTCTACCCCATGCCGCCGTGCATCGACCGGATGGTGCATTGCCACCGCTTTTCCGTCGATCGCAATTTTTCCGTGCGTCGGCATGAAATTTCCGGCTATCATCTTACAGAGAGTCGATTTCCCCGCGCCGTTATCCCCCATCAGCCCGACGACTTCACCAGCCTCCAGACTAAAGCTGACATCGGATACAGCCTGAATAGCACCAAAGTGCTTCGCGACATTGGTGAGTTCTAGAACGGCCAAGTGATTTCGCCTTTCGCAGATGACGGAAATAGCAGGTCATCGTCACGTTACACAGACCCGTTTACACCCGTCAATCCGTTCATTCTGTTATAAAGCTGTCTTTATCTTATGCCTTTCGCCCGGAAATCGCCCGATGAATGGGCGTTTTCGCTATTTATGCATACAGTATGATTATTGTTGACGGACGGCTTTTCTCGCGCTTACGTGTTGACGGGGAGAGAGGGCTCAAAGCCCCGTTGGCGGTGAACCGCCGGCCGACATTTGATGCCAAAGCTGAAATCTGGGAGGATTCGATGAAAAAACTATCTTTGCTGTTGTCCGTCGCTGCGATTGCGATGGCCGCAAGTCCGGTCATGGCTAAAAAGAATCTGGTGATCGTGGTCAAAGGCCTCGACAACCCGTTCTTTGAGGCGATCCATCAGGGCTGCGAAAAGTGGAACAAGGAAAACGCTGACAGCGAATACGCCTGTTTCTACACCGGCCCCGCCTCCACCTCGGATGAGGCTGGTGAAGCACAGATCGTTCAGGATCTGCTCGCCGACCCGAACACCGCCGCCATGGCAATCTCGCCGTCGAACGCCGCGCTGATCGCACAGTCGATCCGCAACTCTGGCGCGACGATTCCGATCATGACGGTTGATGCCGACCTCGCCGCCGAAGATTCGGCGCTGCGCATGACCTATCTCGGCACCGATAACTACCTGATGGGTAAGCGGATTGGTGAGTATATGAAGGCAGCTGCCCCGAACGGCGGCACGATCTGCACCATCGAAGGCAACTCTGGCGCCGACAACATCCTGCGCCGCGCGCAAGGCATGCGTGACGCGCTGACCGGTCAAGAAGGCCTTGCTGCTCTGGCTGGCGAAGGTGGCTGGACCGAAGTTGCGGGTTGCCCGGTGTTCACCAATGACGACGGCGCTGTCGGCGTTCAGGCGATGACCGACATCATGGCTGCCAACCCGGATATCACCGCGTTCGGCATCATGGGCGGCTGGCCGCTGTTCGGCGCACCGCAGGCCTACCGTGACCTGTTCGGCCCGCTGAAAGACAAGATCGCTGCCAATGAGCTGGTGATCGGTGCGGCTGACACCATCGGCGAGGAAGTTGCCCTTGCTGGCGAAGGTCTCGTGACCGCTCTGGTCGGCCAGCGTCCGTTCGAAATGGGCTACCTTGCCCCCGGCGCGATGCTGAAACTGGTGAACGGCGAAAAGGTCGAAGATCCGATCTTCACCGGCCTTGATGAATGCACCAAGGACACCGTCGATACCTGCATCCAGAAGTAATCTGGCATCCAGAAGTAATCTGGTCTGAATGAAGACGGGCGCCCGACTGGTTCGGGCGCCCTTTTCTATTTCGGGTCGTCAGACCTTCACGTATTTCCGCCACGGGTGGGCTTCCTTGAACCCCAGAACCTCCCGCGCCTTCTGGTTGGAAATCGGCGCTTCATCCCCAATCATCTTGCGCGCCCGGGGTGAGTTCGGCGCATATTTCGCCAGAAACTCCTCCGTCGGCATGTTCGCTGTGATCGTGTCATTGACCGCGTTGAACACCTGATAGCCCAGACCGTCCTTCTCCAGACACAGATGCACGATCTCCCCCAGATCCCGCGCGTCGATATAGCTCCAGGCATTGCGCTTGCGGCTTGGCGGGTCGGCCAGAAACGCCGGGAAAATCGCGTAATCCTCGGGCGAGATCACATTGCCGATCCGCAGCGCATAGATATCCGCGCCGAACCGCATCGCAAAGGCCCGCGCGGTCTTTTCATTCACCACCTTGGACAGGCCATAGCTGTCCATCGGGTCGCTGTCATAGCTCTCATCCAGCGGGAACGAATGGTAATCCTTGTCGCCCTCCGCAAAGCAAACCCCATAGGTCGTCTCGGACGAGGCCACGATAACCTTGCGAATCCCCAGCTTCATCGCCGCCTCAATGACGTTGTAGGTCGACATGACATTGGCGCTGAACGTCTTGTTGTCCGGCTCAATCCCCACCCGCGGGATCGCCGCGAAATGCACCACTGCATCCACCGGGCCCGGGGCGCGCGCCATCGGCATAATGCTCCATCCCGAAATGGCTGGTCAGCGCGTTGAAGGTCTGGCCTGCATCGGTCAGATCGGTGATCAGCGTGTTCACCCCCGGCAAATCCAGCGGCTTCAGGTCCACATTCAGAATGTCATAGCCCTTGGCCTTCAGGTACGGCACCGCCTCGCGCCCCGCCTTGCCCGTGCCACCTGTGAAAACAATACGCTTGCCCATCTTCATCTCCCTTTGTTTGGCTCAGGCCTTGCCATCCGGCAAATCCAGCCCCGTCAAATTTGCAATCATCCGCGCGACAGAGGCGTCATCGTCCCGCCCCATCCCCGCCGCCGCCGTCATCACAAAGCTCTGCAACGCAGTCGACGCGACGGGCGTGGGAAAGTTCATCCCCCGCGCAATATCGGCCACAATCCCCAGATCCTTGGTAAAGATATTCACCGCCGATTTCGGCGCATAGTCACCGTCGAGGATATGCGGCACCCTATTCTCAAACATCCATGAATTGCCAGCCGAGGCGGTGATAACCTCATACACTTTGGCAATATCCAGCCCCATCGCCTTGGCAAATGTGATCGCCTCACAGGCCGCCGCGATATGCACCCCGGCCAGCAGCTGGTTCACGATCTTGAACGCCGCCCCGGTGCCCGCATCATCGCCCAGCTCATAGACTTTCAGCGCAATGCAATCCAACACACCCCGCGCCACCGCAAAGGCCGCAGGCGCACCCGAGGCCATGATCGTCAACTCCCCAGCCGCCGCGCGCACCGCCCCGCCAGAAATCGGCGCGTCGATGTAATGCAGGCCCGCCGCTTCGGCCAACCCGGCAAACTTGCGCGCCGCTTCAGGCGACATCGTGGCACAAGACAGCACCACCGCCCCCGCCGCCATCGCAGGCACCGCCCCCGTCTCCCCGAACAACACCGTCTCGGTCTGCGCGGCATTCACCACGACCGAGATCACCGCCATAGCCCCATCCGCCGCCGCCGCTGGCGTCTCGGCCACCATCCCGCCCAGTGCCGCAAACCGCGCGCGGGCATCGGCCGAGGTGTCACACCCGCTCACCGCAAACCCGCCCTTCAACAGCGACCCGGCCATGCCAAGCCCCATCGAACCAAGGCCAATCACGGCCACTTTCATCTTATCACTCTGTGTCATTGGGGCCTCCGCAACGGCACGGCCTTGTGCCTGCAAAGGTGCAATGCTAGCCTGCCTTGTGCAATCGTTAGCCATCGCCCCAAGCCAAGGCAAGGGAATAAATCTCTACCGATATCAAACGGATAGGGATTGGGCCGCCGTACGCACTCAGGGGGGAATTCAGGTGATTTCATGTTGATCGGCGCTGTGGCGGATGATGTAACCGGGGCAACCGACTTGTGCCTGATGCTGTCCCGCGCGGGCCTGCATACCGTGCAGGTGATGGGCGTCCCCGACCCCACCAAACCCCTGCCGCAAGCCGATGCCGTGGTCGATCGCGCTGAAGTCGCGCACCATCCCGGCGGATCAGGCTGTGCAGATGTCGCTGGCCGCCGCCCGTGCCCTTTTGGCCGGTGGCGCGCAGCAACTGCTGTTCAAATATTGCTCCACCTTCGACAGCACAGATCAGGGCAATATCGGCCCTGTGACCGCTGCCCTGATGGACCTGACCGGGGCCAAAACCACCATCGCCTGCCCGTCTTTCCCCGCCAATGGCCGCACGGTGTATCAAGGCCACCTCTTCGTCGGCAGCAGTCTGCTGTCCGAAAGCCCGATGAAGGACCACCCGTTGACGCCGATGCGCGATTCAAACCTCGTCGCCGTGTTGTCGCGCCAAACCACCGTCCCCGTCGGCCTGATCCCCCATTCCACCATCGCCAAGGGGGCCAAGGCCATCCGTGCCGCGATGACCCCCGGCATCCACATCGTCGACACGCTCGACGACGCCGACCTCATGTCCATCGGCGCGGCCTGCGCTGATTTGCCGCTGGTCACTGGCGGCTCTGGCATCGCTCTCGGCCTCGCCGCCAACTTCGCCAAAACCGCCCAGCCCGCTGCTCTGACCATGCCCCAAGGCCGCACTGTCATCCTCGCCGGCTCCTGCTCGCAGGCGACGCGCGGCCAGATTGACGCCGCCAAAGCTGCCGGCCACCCCACACTATCGCTCAACCTGACCGCGCTGACCCACGGCAAGCAAGGCGCCCAAGACCTCGCCAATTGGGCCATTCAGCAAACCGGCCTGCCGCCGCTGATCTATTCCAGCCTGCCGCCCGACGCGCTCGCCCATGTTCAGGCTGAATTCGGTCGCGATGCCGCAGGGGCACTGGTTGAGGAAACCCTCGGCCATGTCGCCCAACTGCTGCAACAGGCTGGCTTCACCCGCTTCATCATCGCAGGCGGCGAAACCTCTGGCGCTGTCGTTCAGGCGCTTGGCGTGACGACGCTGGAAATCGGCCCGGAAATCGCCCCCGGCGTGCCGTGGACCCATTCGATCAACGGCCCCGACCTCGCCCTGACGCTCAAATCCGGCAATTTCGGCGGCCCCGATTTCTTCACCAAAGCCCTGTCTGACCTTGCGGAACTGACCCCATGACTGACGCCATCCGCCAACAAATCATCCGCTCCGGCGCGTCGATGTTTGAACGCGGCCTGACCGCCGGGTCCAGCGGCAACATCTCGGTCCGTCTGCCCGACGGCGGCTTTCTGATGACCCCCACAAACGTCACTATGGGCGGATTAGACCCTGATCGGCTGTCACATTTCGATGCCAACCGCCAACAGATCGCGGCGACAAACCCACCAAAGAGGCCTTCCTGCATTTCGCCATGTATGACGAACGCCCCACCGCGCAGGCCGTCGTCCACCTGCATTCCACCTATGCCACCGCCGTCAGCATCATGGCCGATGTGAACCCCGATGATGTGATGCCTGCCCTGACCGCCTACTACATCATGCGTGTCGGCAAACTGCCCCTCGTCCCCTATCACCCCCCCGGCGACGTGACCCTGGCCGAAGCTGTCCGCAATCTGGCCAAAACCCACCACGCCGTCCTGCTGGCCAATCACGGTCCCGTCGTCGCCGGAACCTCCCTCTCCGACGCCCAAAACGCGGTTGAAGAGCTAGAGGAAACCGCCCGTCTTTTCCTCCTCCTGCAAGGCCACAGATTGCGTGACCTGACCCCGGAACAGGTCGCCGACCTGCGCCGCAAATATCCCTCATCCTGAATGGAGCCTGCCATGTCTGCACCCACCCAATCCCTCAAAGTCGGTTTCGCAGGCGTCGGCCTGATGGGGCACGGCATGGCGAAGAACATCGTCGAAAAGGGCTACCCCTTGACGATCATCGGCCGCCGCAACCGCGCGCCCGTCGACGATCTGGTGACACGTGGCGCCACTGAGGTCAAAACCGCCCTCGAACTCGCCCAAAACTCCGACATCGTCTTCCTCTGCCTGACCGCCTCAGCGGACGTGGCCGAAGTGGTTGCCGCGATGAAACCCGGCCTGAAGCGCGGCTCTGTCATCGTCGACACCTCCACCAACGAACCCACCACGACCGAGCGTCTGTCGGCAGAAATGGCTGAGATCGGCGTCGATTACGCCGACGCCCCGCTCAGCCGCACCCCGAAAGAGGCCTGGGCCGGGACGCTCGACTGCATGGTCGGCGCCTCGCCCGAGGTGTTCGCCCGCATCCAGCCCGTCATCGCCACATGGGCCGCCAAGATCGTCCACATCGGCAAGGTCGGCGACGGCCACCGGATGAAGCTGCTGAACAACTTCCTCTCCCTCGGCTACGGCGCCCTGTATGCCGAGGCGCTGACGATGGCGAACAAGGTCGGCATCTCGGTTGAAACCTTTGACTCGGTGATCCGCGGTGGCCGCATGGACAGCGGCTTTTACCAGACCTTCATGGGCTACGCGCTGGAAGGCAACCGTGAGGCACACCGCTTCACCCTGACCAACGCCCTGAAAGACATGCGCTATGCCGAATCCATGGCCAACGCATCCGGCATGGCCACCCCGCTCAGTTCCAGCATCAAGAACTCCTACGCCAATGCCGTGGCGATGGGCGGCGACGGGTCCGAAGATTACGTCCCTCACCTCGTCGATTTCATCGGCCGCATGAACGGGGTCAAATAGCCCACCCCCTCAGCCAGCTTTACATATAGTAATACCGAAGGTAGCGTTCCTGCATGGCACAGCGGCATCAAGACCGTTTGACCATGCAGGGAGGTCATTTTGAAGCGTTTTATGCGCCTTGCGGCCGCCGCAAGCCTTGCCGTCTTTGCCTGCGCCGCGAATGGCCAGACGCTGGTCATCGGCTTTTCCCAGATCGGCTCTGAATCCGGTTGGCGGGCCGCTGAGACCGCCGTGACCAAGAAGGAAGCCGCAGCGCGCGGCATCGACCTGAAATTCGCCGACGCCCAGCAGAAACAGGAAAACCAGATCAAGGCGATCCGCGGCTTCATCGCCCAGGGTGTCGATGCCATCATGGTCGCCCCCGTCGTCGCCACCGGCTGGGACTCGGTTCTGGCTGAGGCCAAGGATGCCGACATCCCCGTCGTGCTGCTGGACCGTGGCGTCGACGCGCCGCAAAACCTCTACCTCACCTCCATCGCCTCGGATCAGATCAAAGAGGGCCGCGTCGCCGGGCAATGGCTGATCGACGCCGTCGGCCCCCGCCCCTGCAAAGTGCTGGAGATTGAGGGCACTGTCGGTTCCACCCCCGCCATCAACCGCAAGAAGGGCTTTGATAGCGTCGTCGACGATCACCCCAACATCACCATCGCCCGCAGCCAAACCGGCGACTTTACCCGCTCCAAAGGCAAAGAGGTGATGGAGGGCTTCATCAAGGCCGAGAGCGGCGGTCGCGGCATCTGCGCGGTCTTTGCCCATAATGACGACATGGCCGTGGGGGCCATTCAGGCGATCAAGGATGCCGGGCTCAGGCCGGGCAAAGATATCCTCGTGGTGTCGGTCGATGCCGTGCCCGACATCTTTGCCGCCATCATCGCAGGTGAGGCGAATGCCACCGTCGAACTGGACCCCAACATGGCCGGCCCCGCCTTTGACGTGCTGGACGCCTACCTGAAAAACGGCACTATACCACCCAAATTCATCCTTACCTCATCGCGGGTCTACACCGCTTCTGACAACCCCCAAGCCGAATATGACGCCAGAAAAGGGCTGGGATACTGATGCCCGCCCCCGTCTTGCAGGCGCGCGCGATCTCTAAATCCTTCGGCAGTTATGCGGCTTTGGATGCCGTGGATTTCGACCTCTACCCCGGTGAGGTGCACGCCCTGCTGGGCGAAAACGGCGCGGGGAAATCGACGTTGATCAAGGTGCTGACCGGCGTTCACCATCAAGACAGCGGTCAAATCCTGCTGAACGGCACCCAAGTCACCTTTCGCGACACATTGCAGGCCCAAAACGCCGGGATTGGTACGGTGTATCAAGAGGTCAACCTGCTGCCCAACCGATCTGTCGCGGAAAACCTGTTCCTCGGTCGCCAACCGACCCGCTTTGGCCTGATCCGCAAATCGGAAATCGAACGCCGCGCCCAAGCCATCCTCGCCCCCTATGGCCTGACCGTCGATGTGCGGTCCGACCTTGGCGATCATTCGGTTGCCGTTCAGCAGATCGTCGCCATCGCCCGCGCGGTCGAACTGTCGGGCAAGGTGCTGATCCTCGACGAACCCACCGCCAGCCTTGACCGGGCCGAGGCGGATAAGCTGTTCGACGTCATCGCCACGCTGAAATCCAAGGGCCTGGCGATTGTCTTCATCACCCATTTCCTTGATCAGGTCTTCGCCATCGCCGACCGCGTCACCATCCTGCGCAACGGCCACCGCGTCAGCACCGACCTGCTGGCGGGCCTGACCCGCACCAATGTCGTCCGCCAAATGCTCGGCAAGGACATCAGCTTCGGCAAACCCACGGTCGAGGCGGCAGAGGCCGAAGTCGGCGCAAGTCTGGTTGAATTCACCGGATTTGGCCGCGCAGGCCATGTCAAACCCTTCACCCTGAACATCCATAAGGGTGAGGTGATCGGCGTCGCAGGTCTGCTCGGCTCTGGCCGCACTGAAATGGCGCGGATGATGTTCGGCGTTGATCCCGCCGATCAGGGCGGCGTGCGGATTGACGGCAAAACCGTCCGCATCCTGACCATCCCAGAGGCCATCCAGCGCGGCTTTGGCTTTTGCCCAGAGGATCGCAAGGCCGATGGCATCCTCGGCGACCTGACCGTGCGCGAAAACATCATTTTGGCCTTACAGAGCCGTTTGGGCTGGTTCCGCGCCCTGACCTACGACGAACAAACCGACGTCGCCGGGCAATTCGCCGAGGATCTGGACATCCGCGCCGCCTCTCTCGACATGGCCGTCAAACTGCTGTCCGGCGGCAATCAACAAAAGGTCGTGCTGGCCCGCTGGCTCGCCACCGATCCCCGTTTCCTGATCCTCGACGAGCCAACCCGCGGCATCGACATCGGCGCCCATGCCGAGATTGTCCGCACCATCAACCGGTTGCGAGAGGACGGTCTCGCCCTCGTCGTCATATCGTCCGAACTGGATGAGGTGGTGGCCTATTCCAGCCGGGTAATCGTGATGCGCGACCGCGAAATGGTGGCCGAGTTGCGCGGCAATGACATTGATCCAGAGGTGATCGTGACCGCCATCGCCGCCCAAGGACTGGCCTGATGCGCGCCCGCTGGAACCCGATCAACCCGCAAACACTGGCCCTGTTGGGGGTGCTGGTGCTCGACTGGCTGCTATTCCCTGGCTTCTTCAACGTGACATGGCAAGACGGTCGCCTGTTCGGATCAGTCATCGACGTACTGAACCGGGGCGCACCCGTCGCCATCCTCGCCATCGGCATGACCGCCGTCATCGCCACACGCGGCGTTGATCTGTCGGTCGGCGCGGTGATGGCGGTGTCGGGGGCTGTCGCCGCGACACTGGTCGTCGCAGGCTACCCCGCCCCGGTCGCGGTTGGGGCGGCCCTCGCCGTCGGCCTGATCTGCGGGCTGTGGAACGGCTTCCTGATCGCATGGCTCGACATTCAGCCGATCATCGCCACGCTGGTCCTGATGGTCGCCGGACGCGGCATCGCGCAGCTGATAACCGAAGGGTCGATCATCACCTTCTCCAACCCGACGCTGATCTTCCTCGGCACCGGGTCGTTCCTCGGCCTGCCGATGGCCGCCGTGATTGCCGCCGTCCTGATGGTCGGCACCACGCTCTTGGTCCGCCGCACCGCCATCGGCCTGTTCATCGAGGCTGTCGGCACCAACCGCTCCGCCGCCTATTTCGCCGGGATCCGCAGCCGGATGCTGCTGCTGGCGGCCTATGCGTTCAGCGGCTTTTGCGCCGCCCTCGCCGGGGTGATCGTGACCGCCGACATACGCGGAGCCGACGCCAACAACGCCGGCCTCTGGTTGGAACTCGACGCGATCCTCGCCGTGGTGATCGGCGGCACCTCTCTGCTCGGCGGCAGGTTCTCCATCCCCATGTCGGTGCTAGGGGCCATCATCATTCAGGCCACCCACACCGGCATCCTGATGTCCGGCTTCCCGCCAGAGTTCAATCTGGTCGTCAAAGCCGGGGTCATCATCGCAATCCTCGTCCTGCAATCGCCCAAGGCCCAGTCCCTGCTGGCAAAGCGAGGGCCACAATGACCCGAGGTCTCCGCCCCCTCGCCGCCACCGCGCTGATCTTTGCGGTTGCCTATGCCATCGCCGTCGCCCAGTTCCCCGGCATCTGGTCCACCCGCGTGCTTGGCAACTTCCTGACCGACAACGCTTTTCTCGGCATCACCGCCGTCGGCATGACCTTCGTCATCCTGTCTGGCGGCATCGACCTGTCGGTCGGCGCGGTGATCGGCCTGACCGGCGTCCTCGTCGGCGTGATGATCGTCTGGCTGGGCATCCCCCCCTTGATCGCCTTTGCCATAGCCCTGACCGTCGCCGCCCTGTTCGGCGCGTCGATGGGCTGCGTGATCCACTACCTAGAGGTGCCGCCCTTCATCGTCACCCTCGCCGGCATGTTCCTCGCCCGTGGCGTGGCCTCTGTCATCACCCAGGACTCCATCCCGATCAACGCCCCGCTCTACAGCGCCATCGCAGAGGCATATTACAAACTGCCGGGCGGTGGCCGGATCAGCGTGATCGGCACCGTCATGGTGCTGGTCTTCATCCTCGGTGCGATCCTCGCCCACCGCACCAAATTCGGCTCCAACGTCTATGCGATGGGCGGCAACCCGACCTCGGCGGCGCTGATGGGGGTGCCCTTGGCGCGCACCACCATTCTGGTCTACACGCTGTCGGGCTTTCTGGCGGGTCTGGCCGGGATCGTCTTTTCGCTCTACACGTCCGCCGGTTACCCGCTGGCGGCGTCCGGGGTGGAACTGGATGCAATCGGGGCTGTGGTGATAGGTGGAACTCTTTTGACCGGCGGGCGCGGCTTTGTCCTTGGCACCTTCATCGGCGTGATGATGATGGGCCTCGTGCAGACCTACATCATCTTCGACGGCACTTTGTCGAGCTGGTGGACCAAGATCGTCATCGGCCTTTTGCTGTTCACGTTCATCCTCATGCAGCGTCTGGTTTTCGCCACCTCTGCCAAACGCACCGGCTAGGGCATGTCAGATGAATGAGGTCGGCAATCTCATCCGCTCCCTGTCCGGCAGATCACCTGCCCGCAATTTCCATTCCTTTGTCATCAACCAGATCGGTATTGGCATCATATCCGGCCGCTTTCCGGTAGGCTCCATCCTGCCCAACGACGCTGCGATGATTGACGAATACGGCGTATCCCGCACCGTATTGCGAGAGGCTTTGAAAACGCTGGAGGCCAAAGGTCTGGTAGAGGCGCGCCCCAAGGTCGGCACCCGCGTATCCCCGCGCAGCCGCTGGAACCTGTACGATTCGTCGGTTCTGTCGTGGCATTTCGACGGCACCTCTGACCGCGCCCTGATCGAAAGCCTGTTCGACCTGCGCCTGACGCTGGAACCGCGCGGCGCCGAACTGGCCGCCACCCGCCGCACCGCCGACAACCTGCGCCTGCTGCAATACTGGCTGCATCAGATGGAAATCTCCCTCCACCTGCCCGAACCCTTCGCGTTGGCAGAGTTTGAGCTGCACCGCCTGATCGCCGACGCCTCGCACAATCCGTTCCACCGCTCTGCCCTCGGCACGGTAGAGCTTGCCATCGCCGTAACCGCCCGCGCCAGTCTGGCGATGCCCAGCCCCTACGACCGCGCGCCCACCCTGCAACGCCACCGCACCCTGCTGTCCGCCATCGACACCGCCCAACCCGGCGTCGCCCGCGCGTGTATGGAGGCGATCATCACCGACGACCTGAAAATCGCCCTCTTGCCCGGCGCCTCGCGCCTTTAGCGCATGTAGAACTGCTTCGGCAGCAAATACGGAAACTGCGTCGTCGGATCGACCTCAATCTTCATGATCGGCGCCATCCACTCGCTCCACTTGGCATCCACCTTTGACGCCCGCAGCGACGCCTTGGTCGCCTCCAGATCATCGGTTTCAAAGAAGCCAAACAGGGTCAAACCATGCCGAAAGATGTTGTAATTGCTGATCCCCGCCTCACGCAATGCATCAAGCATTTCCGGCCAGATATCATCATGCCGCTTCAGATATTCGTCCTCATACCCCGGCCTGACGCCCAAAACCCAAGCATATCCCGTCATCTCATTCCCCCATCCAAGCCCGGAAACTGTCGCGCATCGCCACGGTTTCCGTGATCACATCCTCAGTCAGTGTCGCCATATAGTCCTGATGCACCGCCTCCAGCGCCAGCCAACCGGTATATCCCGCGTCGCGCAGCGTCGCGAACATCGCCGGAAAGTTCAGCGTGCCTTGCCCGAACTTCGCCTGCAAGACCCCCATCCGCGCCTGCCGCAGATGGACATGCACGGCATATTTCGCCAGCGGGTCAATCTCCTCCTGCCGATACCCCAGACAGGCGAAATGCGCGTAGTCCAACGCCAACCCGATCCCCGTCTCATCCACCAGATGCTGCACCATCGCCGGGCTTTCGGCAAAGCTATGGACATGCGCCTCAATGCACAGCCGCGCCTTGAAATCCGCCGCCACGTCCAGCAGCGCCCTAAGGCTATCCACCGAAGTCCGCGCCGCATCTTCGCGCGACTGGCCGGGATTGATGATCCCCGGCAGGATGAAAACAGACCCTATTCCGGCCGTATCCGCAAATTCCAGCACCTTTGCCAGATCGCGGACATTCTGCCCAACACTCCCCGGCAGCGCCAGATTCTGCCCCGCCAAGCCATCGCCAAACAGATGGTAATAGTTGGGAATCTCCACCCCCAACCCCGCCAACCGCGCCGCAGCGGCCCGTGGGTCGGCCAAAATCTCTGCCTTATCCAGGCCAGACTTGTAGAACAGCCCGACGTCCAGCCCCTCAATCCCCAAAGCCCGCGCCACGCCCGCACATTCCTGCAAGCTCAGACCCGGAAACGACCAAGAGGTGACCGACAGCCGCATCAGACCGCCTCCACCTTGCCCGAGGCCGCCGACCGATACATCGCCGCAATCGTCTCCGTCACCCGCGCGCCATTCTCACCATCCGCCGGGTTGCCAACATCCTCGCCCGCACAGAACTCAGCAAAGTGCCGGACCGGCAGCGCCCCGTCATACTCCGCCTCACCCGGCGCCATCGGATAGACCTCATTCGTCCCATCCATCCGCGCCAGTTCCAGCCTTGCCCGCCCGCCCTCGCAGTCGAAAAAGATCACGCCCTCGGTCCCGAAAATCCGCACATCGGTCTGCATCCCGCGATGTTTCGGCAGGGTCGAGGCCCCCGAAAACGACACTGACGCGCCATTCGTCGCCCGCCCAACCGCCGCGTCATAGTAATCAACGCCCGACGGCGACTTGCCATCCAGGCAATAGATCGTCTCCATCCGCAGATCGGCGACATGGCACAGCCAGCCAACCGAATGGCTCATCTGCCCCCAGGCATAGCCCCCCGCCTTGGCCGGATCGGCCCAGGTCGAGGCGGGCGGCCGGTACAGATGATCCGTCGTCTCCAGCATCGGCTCGCCCGCCATCAGATCCGCCAAGGCCGAGCCCATCTGACACACCGCATGGCGCACCGTCCCGATCAGCCCATCACGCACCCAACCCGCCGCAACCGCCGTGTATTCGGTGTAATTCAACCCGGTCGGCACAAACACCTGCCGCCCAAACTCCACCCCCGCCGCCGCAATCGCCCGGCCATCGGCCGCGGTCGTCGCCATCGGCTTTTCCACCATCACATGCGCGCCCGCCTTCAGCGCCGCAATCGACGGCCCGACATGCGCCACATGCGGGGTCGACACGATCACCCCATCCAGCCGCTCTGCCCGCACCATCTCGGCCACATCGGTATAGCGCGCCGAAATCCCAAAGCGGTCGCCCACCTCGGTCAAACGCGCCTCACTCAGATCACAGATCGCGATGGCCTCAACGTCGGGCGAGGCCTGCAACGTCGGGATATGGTTGAAACAGGCCCACCAGCCGATGCCCACAACGCCAATTCTAGCTGCCATATCAAACTTCTCCCTGTGCAATCGTCGACTGATAGACGTTTTGCATATGCACCTCAGCCGCCTGCGCCGCCGCCTCAGCATCCCGCGCCTTCAGCGCATCCAACAGCCGCCGATGATCCTGCAACGACTGCTCCAACATCCCCGGCTTTTCCGACGCCCGCTTGCGAAACTCCAGCCCGATGACGTTCAGGCTCTCGCCAATCCGCTTCAGAAACGCATTGCCAGAGCCGATCCAGATCACCTCATGAAACGCGAAATCCGACTGCCGGAATGCAATCGGATCGCCAATCGTCTCCCGCTGTTCAGCCAGCATCGCCTCAAGCCGCGCCAGATCCGCGTCAGAGATGTTGATCGCCGCCCGCCGCGCCACATCGCTTTCGATCAGCGACCGCGCGTCATACAACTCGCGAATATTCATCTGCTCCAGCGACAGGTAGAACTGGATCGGCCCCAGCAGACTGTCCGGCCCAAGGTCGCTGATATACGCCCCGCCGCCCTGCCGCGTCTTGACCACCCCCAGCACCGCCAGCCCCCGCATCGCCTCGCGCACCGAGGGGCGCGAGACGTTCAGCGACAGCGCCAGATCGCGTTCCGGCGGCAGCGCATCGCCCGCCTTCAGCACCCCCGCCTTGACCATATCCAACACCCGCCGCACGACCATTTCGGCCACCGACTCCCGCACAATCGGCGCATCGAACTCAATCTTGGAGGCGGCGTTGCTCATGCCTCTGCCTTCACGGACTTGCCGCGCCCCAAGGGGATGCGCGGGATGATGACCGACGCGATCAGCAAGATCCCGATCACCCCCGTCTGAATATGCCCGGTGATGTTCAACAACCCCATCCCATTGCGCAGGTTCAGCACGATCAGAACCGACAGCAGCGTGCCGACCAGCGTGCCCTTGCCGCCAAAGATACTGACCCCGCCCAGCAGCACAATGGTGATCACGTCCAGCTCAAACCCATTGCCAACATCGCCGCGCACCGCACCAACCCGTGCCGCGAACAGCAACCCGGCAAAGGCCGCGCACAGGCCGGATGCCGTGAAAATCACCATCTTGTGCCGCCCGGTATTGATCCCGGCAAACTCTGCCACATCCTTGTTCGACCCGATCACATAGGTCAGCCGCCCGAACGCCGACCGCTCCAGCACGATATACAGAACCACAAACAGCACGATGAAAGACGAGCAGCGCAAACGGCACCCGGCCCAGCAACCCCTCTTGCCCCAGCTTGTCGAACCACTCGGGAAAGTCGTTGATGCCGCGATCCTCGACCATCACCCGCGCCAGACCCGCGAAACCCGATCAGCGTTGCCAAGGTCACCACCAGCGACGGCAAGCCAACCGCCGTGATGAAGAACCCGTTGAACGCCCCGCCGACCGCGCCAATCGCCAGACAGATCACGATGCACAGCACCGGATCAACGCCCTGCTGGAACAGATAGCCGAAGGCACAGGCCGAAAGCCCCATCATCGACCCGATCGACAGGTCAATCTCGGCGTTGATGATCACGAATGTCATCACCAGCGCCATGATGATCTTTTCAATCGACAGCTGGAACAGGTTGATCTGGTTGGCCGGAGATATGAACTCTGGCGTTGCCCAGACGTTGAACAGGAAGATCACCGCCAGCGTCGCCAGCAACAGGCCTTCCCAGCTTTTCAAACGGGCCATCATTGTGCCACCTCCCGCGCCGCAAGCGCCTCTTTCTGCGCCCGCGCCGCCCGAACCGATGCCAACCGCCGGCTGATGATTGTGTCCGTCGCCACCGCCGCCAGAATCAAGCCACCCAAGCACCGCCTCACGCCAGAACTCCGACAGCCCCGGCAGCAACCGCAGCCCGTTCTCCAACAGGTCCACCAGAATGGCCCCCAAAAACGCCCCGATCACCGACCCAGACCCGCCAAAGATATTGACCCCACCGACCACCGCCGACGCGACCGATTTCAGCTCAAACCCCAGCCCGGCAACGACCGTGATCGTCCCGTAACGCGCCAAAAACATATACCCAGCCAACCCGGCCATCAGCCCCGACAGCATGAACGCCGCCAGCACCACCCGCGCCGCATCAATCCCCGCCAGATCCGCCGCCTCAGGGTTGGACCCCACCGCATAAATCTGCCGCGCCGGACGCAGTTTCGCCATCGCCACCGCAACCACGATCACAACAAGGACCGAGGCGCAGAACCCGGCCCGAAACTCCATCGCGCCAATGTCGAACAGCACCGTATTGGGGAAATCGACCAGCCACTGCGGCAGGCTGTTCGTCGTGATCGACTTGCCATCCGAAAACCAAACGAGGGTAGAGCGATACAGCGCCATCGTCGCCAGCGTCACAATGATCGACGGCACCCGCGCATAGGCCACAAAGACCCCGTTCACCATCCCGAACGCAGTGCCGAGCAGCGCCGAATACAGCAGCAACACCAATGGGTTAAGGTCGGGGTGATTGCCAATCATCAAGCCAGTCGCAAAGGCCACAAACCCCACGACAGACCCGACCGACAGGTCAATGTTCCGCGTCAGGATGACCAAGGTCTGCCCGGTCGCAATCAGCGCCATGATCGCCACGGATGACGAAATCCGGTTGAACAGCCGCCCATTCAGAAACCCGTCGATCTGGCTGGCAAAGAACAGCGTAATCAACACCATCACGGCCACGAGGGCCAACAGCCGCAAGGTCTGCGGTGCTATTTTCTGCAACATTACGCCGCCCCCTGCTGTCCGGTGGCCAAGGCCATGATCCGTTCCTGATTGGCATCGGCCGCATCAATCACCGCCATCTGCCGCCCCTCACGCATCACCAAAATCCGGTCGCCCATCGCCAGCACCTCTGGCAGGTCCGACGACACCACCAGCACCGCCCCGCCCGCCGCCGCAAATTCGCGGATCAGGTCATGCACCTCAGCCTTGGCGCCCACGTCGATGCCCCGCGTCGGCTCATCCACGATCAGCAAATCCGGCTCCATGTTCAGCCATTTGGCCAACATCACCTTCTGCTGATTGCCGCCCGACAGCATGCCCACCGTCATCTCCACATCCGGCGTGCGAATGTTCAGCCGCTCACGGAACGTCTCAGCCATCGCCGTCTCAGCCTTCACATCAATCAACCCCAGTGGCGACAGAAACCGCCGCAGCGTGGCGAGCGAGATGTTCCACCGGATCGGCAAATCCATCGCCAACCCCAGCTTGCGCCGATCCTCCGACACATAGGCGATCCCCGCCGCAATCGCATCGCGGGGCGAGTTCACCTTCAAAGGCGCGCCCTTATAGCTGACCGTGCCCGAACTGACCTTCAAAATCCCGAACAGCGCCAGCGCCACATCCGTCCGCCGCGCCCCGATCAACCCCGACATCGCCAGCACTTCGCCGCGCCGCAGATCGAAACTGATGCCCTGAAACACCCCGGCGACACCCAGATCCTTGACGCTCAACAACACCTCATCCCGCGCGGTGGATGCCATCTTGGTGAAGTAGTTCCCCACCTCACGCCCCACCATCTCGGCGATCAGCAGCTGCGGATTGGTCTCACCCACCAGCCGTGTCGAAATATGCATCCCATCGCGGATCACCGTCACCCGGTCGGCGATCTGGAACACCTCCTCCAGCCGGTGCGAGATGTAGACGACAGAAACGCCCCCTTCGGCCAGGCTCTTCGCAATCCGCCGCAACTCCGTCGCCTCATGCGCCGACAGACTGGCCGTCGGCTCGTCCATGATCAGCACCCGCACGTCCTGCGACAACGCCCGCGCAATCTCCACCGCCTGCTGTTCGGCCAGGGTCAGGCCAGAGGCGACCCGGTCCACATCCAGCTTCATCCCGATCCGCGCAATCAACGCCTCAGCCGCCCGCCGCATCGCGCCCCGGTGCAGTACCAGCCCGTCGGTGGCGGAAATGAAGATATTCTCGGTCACATCCAGATCGGGAAAGACCATCGGTTCCTGATAAATCGCCGCCACACCCCGCAGCCGCGCCGCCTTGGTGCCCGACAGCACCACCGCCGCCCCGTCCAGTTCGATCTGGCCAGAGGTCGGTTGATGCACCCCGGTCATGATCTTGATCATGGTGCTCTTGCCCGCGCCATTCTCGCCGACGATGGCGTGAACCTCACCGGGGAACAGTTCCAGCGTCATGTCAGACAGGGCCGCCGTCATCCCGAATGACTTCGAGACCGACCGCAGGGCCAGTGTAGGGTTGGTCATGGCAATGTCCTTGGAAATGCAGGGCCGGCCGAACCGGCCCTGCAGACAGACTTACTTCGAAGCGGCTTCGACGTTGTCTTTGTTGTAGACCGTGAACGGCCCCATCAACACGCGCTTGGCACCCTCACGACCGGCATCCGCCTCAATCGTGAAATCACCCATGCGACCGGCGGTGAACGTCTCGCCGATCTCACCCTTGATCTGGCCAGTCGCCAAACCATAGGCCGCGTAATAGGTCAGATAGCCGAGGTCACGGAAGTCCCACAGCGCGAATTCCGGCGCACAGCCGTTCATCGTGTAGGACACCATTTCCGACGGCAGGCCCAGACCGGAAACCTTGACCTTATCGCACAGCTTTTCGTCCTGCATCGCCTTGGCGGCGGCTTGGATACCGACAGTCGTCGGCGCCATGATCACGCCGAGGTTCGGATACTTGTCCACCAAAGCCAGCGCGCGGTTGTAAGAGGTTTCGGCCTGATCGTCGCCATAGACCACATCCACCAGCGCAACCTTGGCATACTTCGGGTCTTCGGCGAGGGTCTTCTTCATCGCTTCGATCCAGGCGTTCTGGTTCGCTGCATCGGCGACTGGCCGACAGAACAGCCATTTCGCCGCCATTCTCACCCAGCATCGACAGCGCCATATCGGCCATCACGACACCGATCGAGCCGAAGTCGACTTGGCTGATGAACAGATCTTCGGCCTCACCCGACGGAATCGGGCTGTCCCATGTCACGATCTTGGTGCCAGCGTCATGCGCTGCCTTGGCAGCCGGTACGATCTGATCGCCCGCGTTGTTCGACAGCATGATCGCCGCTTGCTTCTGGGTGCCAGCGGTGGTGACCATTTCGATCTGACCCGCGACCGAGTTCTCAGGCGTCGGGCCTTCGAACGTCAGCTTGCCGGTGTTGCCCAGCTCTGCGTGGGCCTCTTCAGCGCCTTGGTTGGCCTGATCGAACACCAGAATCCCGAGGAATTTCGGCAGCAGCACCATGTCTTCAGCCGCACCCGTCGTAATCTTGATGGCATCCGCATAGGCGAGGCTGGTGCCCCCCAGCATCAACGCAGCGGTCAGTCCCAATAGCTTTTTCATCTTTGTTAGTCCTCCCAGTATGTGACACGGCAACCCCGTGTCCGGTCTTCCCTCCGACCCCGTCAGGGTGCGGAATTCTTCACATCGGCACTGGCTTGCGGGGTCCTTCACCGCGCAAAGCCCGCGATACATCTTCGGCCACCAGCTCCTGCAGGCGGTGAATGGCCGCCTCAGAATACCACGCCGCATGGGGCGTCAGCAGCAGGTTGGGCGCGTCGCGCAACGGGTTGTCCGCCTGCAACGGCTCCACATGGAACACGTCGAGCGCGGCCCCCGCGATCACGCCATGTCTTCAGCGCCTCGGCCAGATCCGCCTCGACAATCAACTGCCCACGGGCAGAGTTGACGATCATGGCATGGGCTTGCATCGTCGCCAGCCGCGCCGCGTTGAAATAGCCAGTCGTCACCTCAGTCGCAGGCGCGTGCAGGCTGATGATGTCCGCCCGCTTCAGCAAATCCTCAATGCTGACCAGTTCGACCCCCAGCGTCGCGGCATCTGCCGCCGACAACCCCGGATCAGCCGCCAGAAACTGAAACCCGAACCCCTTCAGCCGCGCCAAAACCGCCCGCCCGATCTGCCCCAGCCCAAAGAAGCCAAAGCGGGTCTGTGACAGCGGTTTCATCGGCTTGGCCACCTTGACCGCCGCCCATTCCCCGCGCCGCACTGACGCATCCATCATCGGCAATTTCCGCAACATCGTCAGCGCCGCAGCAGCCGTATGATCGGCCACCTCATCGGCGCAATAGTCGGGCACATAGCCGACCCGCAGCCCATGTTTGGCACAGGCCGCAAGGTCGATGTTGTTATAGCCAACGCCATAGCGAATGACCGTCCCGCCCGGCTGCATCGCCGCCGCAGCAGCAGGCCCGAACGGCGCAAACTGCACCAAAGCCACCTGTGCGCCCGCGACAGCCGCCGCCACATCCTCGGCACTTCGACACTGATGGGCCGCAAAGTCTGCGCCTGCGGCTGCCTGTTCCTGCGCCAAGTCCGGGAACGTGTAATCCGTGACAACGACGCGGCTCATGCCTGCCCTCCAAGATAATCGTGAATGATCTCACCCGGCACCAACGTGAAATCGGCCCGCCAGTAGAACCCGACAAGCGGCTCAATCACCGGCAACCGGAACACCGGCAGTTGGGCATTGGCCCGCAGTTCCACGGTACACGGACCTTCCCAAGCCTCATGCACCACCACATCGGCCAGCTTGCGAGAGGTCAGCTGCCGAATCGCAGGCGTCCCGTCGATATGGTCCACCGACTTCAGGTTGAGGTTGGTGGCAAAGTCGAAGAACGGCTTCAAATCGCCCGCATGTTTCTGCTTGTAGGCCATCGTCCCGGTGATCACGTCGATCCCGTTGCGTTCCACCTTGCCGACCATCAGATCGCCGCGCATCTCCAGCGACGGCGTGCCGAGTTTCTTGGGCTGCCCATGCACCTCACGCCCATGCGCCACGCCGATATCCGACGACAGCACCAGATAGGGCGAATAGGCCCCGACCCGGTCGCCAAACCCCGCGCCGAACATCACATTCGCCTCGGCATAGGGCCCCAGCCAATCGGTGTCGTTCATCTTGTAGATATGAACGCAGGCCACATCCCCCATCGCCTGCATCGGCGGCGGCACCAGAAACTCCATCGCCTTGGGGTCGGTGCGCCAATACAGCGTCATCACCTCTGCATTGCGAAACCGGAACGGAAACGGCGGAATCGTCGGCGCATCCCAAGGCGTCGAAAACCCGCCCTTGCGGATGTCATCCTCAGTCGGCCGCGTGACGCCAAACCGTTTCATTGCATCGCAATCCGGCGGACGACCGTTTCCTGCACCTCAATCCCCAAACCCGGGGCGTGGATCGGATAGGCCCAGCCATCCTTGTGCCACAGCTTCTCGGCGACGAGTTCATCCTGCACGATCACCGGGAAGGGCTTGAACTCAAACACCTCCGAATTGTTCGAGGCCAAGGACAGATGCAAACTAGCCGCCGTGGTGATCGCCGTAGACCAAGCATGGGCGTTGATAACCTTGCCATATTGGGTACACAGCGCATCAACTTTGGCGAACCCGGTGATCCCCTCAACCCGCGCCGGATCGACACCGTAAACCTCAATCGCCTGCACAAACTGCATCTGACGGCGATACCCGGCCTCGGTAAACTCCCGCTCCCCGACGCCAACCGCGCCTTGGTATTGGCCCGCAGCTTCATGTAGCCCGCGTCATCGGTCGGATACAAAGGCTCCTCATACCAGCCAATCCCCAGATCATGCATCCGGTTCGCGACCGAGATCGCAGTATCCACATCCCACCGCACGCCATTGCCGATATCGACCAGAATCCCGGCCTCATCCCCCAACGCGCCCGCAGCGAGCGGATGAACGACACATCCACATCAGGATCGCCGCCAATATTGCTCTCACCCTTCTTGGCGAACCCCAGCTTGGTCGACCGGAAGCCCGCAGCGAAAAAGCCCTCGACCTCCGCCACACAAGCCGCCTCACCCTTCTTGTTCACATGCGACGAGGCATTCGCCAGCAGCCGGTCCTTTTTCAACCCGCCCAGCAGCTCATACAGCGGCTTGCCAGCCACCTTGCCGCGAATATCCCACAACGCCATGTCGATGCCCGAAATCGCAAAGGACGCAATCCCGCCCTCGCCATACCAGAACACATGGCGGCGCATCTTCAGCCACGCCCCGTCAATATCCTCAGCCAGATGCCCCTCAAGCAGCGGCAGGAACCCACCAGAGATCACGGTGGCAACCGCCTTGCACGCCTCAGGCCACATGGCGATGCACTCACCCCAGCCGACAACGCCATCCGACGTCTCAACCCGCACCAGCACAGTCCGCCGGATCGTGCCAAAGTCATTCGGATCAGGATATTCAATCGGGATCGGTTCGATCCGCGCAATTTTCGTCATGGTTCCCCCCGGACGGCATTTGGCCTTATTGTTTTGACAGCTCGGCCAGACCGCTATAGTCAAATTGGTCAGGCCAATTAACAACGCTCATATCGAAGGGTCAACTAAAATGTTCAACCTCGCCCCCGTTCCCGTCCCCGACCTCACAGGCCGCACCGTTCTGGTGACTGGCGCCGGAAAGGGCATCGGCGCGGAACTGGTTCGAATTCTTCACAAAAATGGCGCCACCGTCTACGCAGGCGTCTACCCCATCGACAGCGCCGAACCCCTCCCGGCTGAAGTCACCCAGTTAGAGATCGACGTCACCTCACAGGCGGATGTTGATTCGGCCATCGCCCGCATCACGGCCGAAACTGGCCGCCTCGACGTGCTGGTCAACAACGCGGGCGTCATCAACCCAATCGGCCCCTTGGTCGAAATCGCCACCGATGACCTCGCCCCTGCCTTCGCCGTCAATGTGATGGGCGTTCACCGCATGTCCGTCGCCGCCCTGCCGCTGCTCCGCGCCTCGCATGGCACGATCCTGAACGCTGGCACCGGTGCTGCGACGACGGCGATGGAGGGATGGACGGCCTATTGCTCCACCAAGGCCGGGATGCAGATGCTGACCCGGATGATGGCCCTCGAACTCGCCAAAGACGGTCTGAAGATCTACTTCCTCGGCATCCCGCCGACCGACACCGCCATGCAGGGCAAAATCCGCGCCTCTGGCCTCAACCCGATCAGCCAGATTCCGCAGGACAAACTGGTCCCCACCCAAGTCCCTGCCTCGGTCATGGCCTATCTCTGCGGCCCGTCGCCGGTGACAACCGAAACCCTGCTCGACGTCCGGCATGAGGTGTTCACCAAGATGATGAACCTGCCCGCCTGACCTAAATCGCGGGCCCCTGAACCTCAGCGGGCCCGCCCATCCCCGTTCTCCAGCCAATCCCGCGCCTTGGCATCCGGCACCATGATCGCAAGCTGCGCCCGGTACAGCGCCAACTGATCGTCGGTCAACTGCCCCTCCCACTTCCGCGAACTCGACGAATCAAAGAACGCCGCGTCGTTCTTCCAAAACCCGGTCCCGCCGACAGGCGCATAATCCGCCGCCTTGGCCTTCATCGCCCCGAAGGCCGTCGCCTCGGCCACTGCGTCGATCAACCTCGCATCCGCCGCGATCCCGGCAGCCTTTGCCAACCGCCCCACCGTGGCCCGCCCGTCTTGGATCATGTCGGCATAGTGAAACAGACCCAGCCCCGGAATCCGCCCCGACAAGGCCGTCTGCTTGTAGTGATGCGTCACCGTCACCAACGTATCCTGATCGAAATCCACAGCATCGGGCGACCCGGCAAGGAACATCTCCACCGCACCCGCCAAGGGCCCGCGCATCGGCTCGTCGGCGGGTCCAGTGGCCCGGTTGGCCGCATGTTTGCGAAGTGAAAAGAAAATATCCAGCGGATGGCGGTACACCGCAATGACCGTCACCCCCCGCCAAACCGGAAATCCATCCGCCGGGGTATGCGTCTTGACGACCCGCCGCCCGGTCTGCGCCGCCAGCGCCGCAGCAACCTCCCCAGCCGGAACCCCCAGATCGGCATCTACCCAAGGCGACAAAACCGGCAATCGCTCTGGCAGATCCGGCCCACCGTTGACCAACATCGCCAGAATGGTCTGCGTCCAGGTCGTCCCACATTTCGGCGGCGTACAGACGAGGATATCCCCTTCCCGTGGCACCCAAGTCGCCCAGCGATCCGGGTTAGTAATTCCCCCCCGATAGACCGTCTGTGCGGGCAAAAGCACCTTGGCTTCGGTCATCATGTCGCCCCCCACTACAAGACCTTGCCCCACAAGACCGGCCGTCACCCTCCGACGCACCGCGCCAATCAAAAGAGCACGCCACGTCGCAATCTCAAAACTTTATCTAAAATTTGCGCCCTTTCAATTTGGCCCAAATATCCCACGGGGGGGCGGGATTGGGAACCAATTCCGCTTGGGGGTGTGAAACCCCCATCCAGCCCAAATGCAGCCGACCACCAGTTGCGAACTATTCGCAACATGCTTTCATTCTGGTTAACAAAAATATCTATCTATCTGTTACAAAACGAAAATACCAAGTGTCGCGCAGACGGACGCTTTTGCCGTCTTACATCACAATCTGGATTTTCACGTCGTCAGGCCGCCCTTCAGCCGCCCTCTCAAACGCCGCAATCCCATCCTCAAACCCATAATTGGCTGAGATGAGCGGCTTCAGATCGACCTTGCCAGAGCCGAGCAAATTGATCGCCCGGTCGTAAATATTGGCATAGCGAAACACCGTCTCAACCCGGGCTTCCTTGGCCTGAAGGCCGACAATATCAAACGGCACCGGATCGACAGGCATCCCAACCAGAACAATCGCCCCACCCGGCCGCACCAGATTGGGCAGGTCCAGAATAGCCCGCGCATTGCCCGAACATTCAAAGACCACATCGGCCCCCCAGCCACCGGTCATCTCAGCGACCCGCTCCCGAACCGGCTGATCCTTCAGATTGACCACCTCAATCCCCGGATAACGCGCAATGATATCCAACTTCGGCTGGGCCAGATCACTGACCAAAACCTTGGCACACCCCCCCGCCAGCGCAGCCAAAGCCACCATCATCCCAATCGGCCCGGCCCCGGTCACAACAGCCACATCGCCGGGCTGAATCCGCGCCCTGAGTGCGGCCTGCATCCCAATCGCAAACGGCTCCACCATGGCCCCCTCAGCAAAGCTGACATTGTCGGGCAGGCGGAACGTATAGCGGGCCGGATGAACCACCTGCGGCGCCAGACAGCCATGAATAGGCGGCGTCGCCCAGAACCTGACAGCCGGGTCCACATTATAGATCCCCAGCTTGGCAGCACGAGAGTTCGGGTCAGGAATCCCCGGCTCCATACAAACCCGGTCCCCCAGCTTCAGATCGGAAACCTCAGCCCCAACCTCGATGACGGTCCCCGCAGCCTCATGCCCCAGAACCATCGGCTCGGTCACGACAAACGGCCCGATCTTGCCGTGGGTATAGTAATGCACATCCGACCCGCAGATCCCGACAGTATGGGTCTTGATCCGGACATCATGCGGCCCCAGCGCCTGATCCAGCGCAATCTCGCGCAGCGCCAGCCGCCCCTTCTCCTCCAGCACCAAAGCCCGCATCGTAGCCCCCGTCAGATATCCAGATGTTCCACATTCAGCGCGTTGGCCTGAATGAATTCACGCCGCGGCTCCACCACATCGCCCATCAGTTTGGTAAAGATATCATCCGCCTCGGCCAGATCATCGATCTTGACCTGCAACAGGGTCCGCGCCTCCGGGTCCAGCGTGGTTTCCCACAGCTGTTCCGGGTTCATCTCACCCAAGCCTTTGTAACGCTGCAAGGACAGACCCTTCTCTCCTTCAGCAAGGATTGTCTTCAACAGATCAGTCGGGCCATGGACCAGCTGCTCGCGATCCTTGCGAACCATGCGGGCCGGCTCGCGGTAGACTTCCCGAGTCTGGGTAGAGATCGACGACAACCGCCGCGCCTCACCCGACCGCAACACAGCCCCGTCAAGCGTCCGCAACTCCTCAACCCCGCGCAGCACACGAAACAGGCGGATGCCGTGATCCTGCGTGATCCGACCGGACCAGCCCTTTTCATACTCTTCAGCGATCAGGTTCAGACGTTTGGCCACGGTGTCGGCCACATTCTGCAGATCACCGTCCGCGCGACCCGGATCGAACGCCCCGGCAAGGGCGGCCTGTTCGAGAATGCTGCGGGGGTAATTGGTCGGGAAACTGTCCAGAACCCGGCGAAACTGTCGCGCGCCCTCAATCACCCGCCGCAGGTCGTCACCCGCAAGCTCTTCGCCAGAGTTCAGGCGCAAAACCGCACCTTCCAGCCCCATGTCAATAAGGTAGTCTTCCAGCGCCATCTGGTCTTTCAGGTAAACCTCGGACTTGCCGCGTGCCACTTTGTACAGCGGCGGTTGGGCGATATAGAGATAGCCGCCCTCGATCAACTGCGGCATCTGACGGAAGAAGAACGTCAGGATCAGCGTGCGGATATGCGCGCCATCCACATCGGCGTCGGTCATTATGACGACCTTGTGGTAGCGCAACTTCTTGATATCAAACTCATCCCGACCAATGCCAGTGCCGAGTGCCGTGATCAGCGTCCCGATCTCCTGGCTAGCCAAGCATCCGGTCAAAACGCGCGCGTTCGACGTTCAGGATCTTGCCTTTCAGCGGCAGAACTGCCTGATTGGAACGACTACGGCCCTGTTTGGCCGATCCACCAGCCGAGTCTCCCTCGACGAGGAAGATCTCAGCCTTCGACGCATCTTTCTCCTGACAATCGGCCAGCTTGCCGGGCAGGTTCGACACGTCGAGCGCGGTCTTGCGGCGGGTCAGGTCGCGGGCCTTGCGGGCGGCCTCGCGGGCCAAGGCGGCCTCAATGATCTTGCCGACGATGATTTTCGCGTTGGCGGGGTTTTCTTCAAACCATTCCGCCAGCTTTTCGTTCACCAGGTTTTCAACGGCAGGACGCACCTCAGACGAAACCAACTTGTCCTTGGTCTGGCTAGAGAATTTCGGGTCGGGCACTTTGACGGACAACACGCAGGTCAGCCCCTCACGGGCGTCATCGCCGGTGAAATCGACCTTCTCTTTCTTGGCGATGCCCGAAGTCTGGGCGTAGTTGTTGATCGTCCGGGTCAGCGCGCCGCGAAATCCGGCAAGGTGGCTGCCGCCGTCGCGTTGCGGGATGTTGTTGGTAAAGGGCAGGACGTTTTCGTGGTAGCTGTCGTTCCACCACATCGCGACCTCAACCCCGATGCCGTTCTTTTCGCCGACGATGTAAATCGGCTCAGCCATCGCCGAGGTCTTTGACCGATCGATGTATTTGACGAATTCCTTGACGCCGCCTTCATAGAAAAGCTCGGTCTTCAAAGGCTCTGCCGGGCGTTCGTCCTCAATGATGATCCGGACGCCGGAATTGAGGAAGGCCAGTTCGCGCAGCCGGTGCTCCAGCGTTTTGAACTGGTACTCCAGGTTGGAAAAGGTGCCTGTGGGCAGGTTGGTCTTGGCCGAAGCGAGGAAGCGCACCTCGGTCCCCTTCATCCCCGGCGCGGGACCGACGGGATGGACATGCACCACGCAATCGCCGTTTTCAAACCGGGCGCGATATTCGGTTTCGTCGCGCCAGACGGTCAGCTCCAGCCATTCTGACAGGGCGTTGACGACCGAAACGCCGACCCCGTGCAGGCCGCCAGAAACCTTGTAGGCGTTGCCGCTGTCATCGGTGTTGTTGAATTTGCCGCCAGCGTGCAGTTGGGTCATGATGACCTCAGCCGCTGAAACGCCCTCTTCCTGATGGATGTCGACCGGGATGCCACGGCCATTGTCGCGCACCGAAACCGAACTGTCGGCGTGGATTTTTACGGTGACGGCGGTGGCATGTCCGGCCAAGGCCTCATCAATGCCGTTATCGACAACTTCATACACCATGTGATGCAGGCCCGACCCGTCGTCGGTGTCGCCAATATACATGCCGGGGCGTTTGCGAACCGCATCTAACCCCTTGAGAACCTTAATGGAATCTGCGCCGTAGCTTTCGGTCTTCTTGGGCTCATCGGCCATAGGTACATTATCCCTTGAATTGCCCGCGATTTATAGCGGTTCAGGGGGGGAATGTCACGCCTTCGACACAATATTTGGTGGTTAGCTGAGGGCAATCACGATGCCGACCACGATCAGCAGGCCACCGGAAAAACGGTTCAGGGTCTGCACCCGCTTTGGCGAGGATAACAGGGCGCGTGCCTTGCCGAGGAAGTAGGCGAGGGCGAGGTTTCCGGCCAGCGGAACGGCCGCCGAGACGACCAGAATGGCAGCAGTATCGGGGCCATTCAGGCGGGACAGATCAAAGAAACCCGGCAGCACGCCCATGTAGAACAGGATGGCCTTGGGATTGCCGATCACTGCCGCGACCCCAGTGGTGAACCCCGCGAGGCGGCCCGGTTTGGTCAGGCGGCTGTCGGCACGGGACAGGGTGCCGGATTTGCGGATCAGCAGGATGCCCATGACGATGAAGGTGATGGCCGCCACGACCTTCAGCAGATGCAAAAACCCGGCATAAACAGAGACGATCCAACTGAGCCCGAAAATCGCCAAGGCGGGCCACATCAGATCGCCCAGAACCACGCCTACCGCCATGGGCCAGGCCGACGCAAAGCCGCCTGACAACGACCGCGCCAGCAGCGCCACCCAGACGGGGCCGGGCACTGCCCAAAGCGCGGCCATACCTGCCGCGTAGACCAATAGCTGCCACAGGGTGACGGTCATGTCAGAACATCGGCCCCCGCAGGTCCACCAGCGCATCTTCCGGCCATGGGTTGTCGCGCAAAGGCAATACCATCAGGTCGTCATTGCCATCGCTGACCAAGCGACGAACACTTGCGCCGATCGCTTCGACATGGGCCATGCGGTTGGTCACAGTGCGGAACCCGGCGGCAGCATAGAGCTTGGCCTCACCAAACAGCAGCAGATATTCAGCCGGGCTGGATTTGGCCTCGGCGATGGCGGTTTGCAGCAAGGCAGCAGCGATGCCTTTGCCGCGATGGGCCGGGTCAGTCGCGACCTCTGCCAGACCGGCAATTGTCGTCATCCGATCCCCGAGTTGGATGGACCGCAGAAGTCTCCGCGATGTGGCCGATGATCTGCGGCCCGTCCCGCAGCACCAGTCGCAAATGATGGTGCTGGGAATAAAAGCTGCGGCCCCCGAAATCGGTGTCAAAACTGCGGGCCAGCAGGGCGGCGATGGCGGCATCGTCATCGGCGGTCAACGACCATTCCGGGATGCGTTCAATCAGCATCGGGAAGCGTCAGACTGCCATCGACGGCCAAGGGCCAGAACGGGTTCATCGCCACCTCCCACACATGGCCATCGGGATCGGCCCAATAGCCGGAATAGCCGCCCCAGAAGACTTTCTCAGGCTTTTTCAACCCTGTGCCACCTGCCGTCAAGGCGGCATCATAGGCCGCGTCCACCTCAGCCTCAGTGCTGAAGTTCTGGGCCAAGGTGACGGCGCCAGTGCCAAGGGTCGCATCCGGGCGTCCCTGATCAGCGGCAAGATCGGCCAGGCCGAACAACCCGAGAACCGCGCCATTCATCTGAAAGAACGCTACACCCTCTGTCGAGCCATGCTCCTGCCAACCCAGTCGGTGATAAAAAGCGCGGGCGGCGGCGAGGTCTTTGACGCCAAGGGTTATCAGCGTGACGCGTTGCGGGTTCATGGCTCTATCCGGCTGAGGCCGTGGTCTTCGGCGATGGAGAAATATTGGCCACGGGGGCCGAGACTGTCAAACAAAGTGGCCTCGGTACCAGTCATCATCGCTTGTGCGCCTAGTGCGTAGATTTCGTCGTAAAGTGCCGCGCGACGATTCTGGTCGAGATGGGCGGCCACCTCATCCAGCAACAGGATCGGCGCGGCGCCGAGGTCGTCGGTCAAAGCGCGGGCATTGGCGAGAATCAGGCTGATGAGCAGGGCCTTCTGCTCCCCCGTTGAGCATTGGTCGGCGGGGGTGGCTTTGACGGTATAGATGGCCGTCAGATCGATACGGTGCGGGCCGAGCAGGGTACGACCAGCAGCCATGTCGCGGCGGCGGGTGGTGGCGAGGGCTTGGGCCAGATCGCCGGGATCAGGTTCTGGATGCGACAGGGTCAGATCGGCGCGGGGAAAGGCGGTTTCGGCGCAGTCCTGTGCGAGGGCAAGGCGGTTCAGGCTGTGCTGGCGGTTGGCGGTGATGTTTGCAGCCGAAGCGGCCATTTGGGATTCAAGGGCGGAATACCAATGCGGATCAGTGACTTGGTCCTTCAGCAATCGGTTGCGGTCGCGCATGGCCTTTTCATAGGCCAGAACGGCGTCCCCATGATCGGGCACAAAACTAAGGGTCATGCGGTCAAGGAAACGGCGGCGGCCCTCGGGCGCCTCTATCCACAGCCGGTCCATCGCGGGAACCAGCCACAACACGCGCAGCAGGCGACCAAGGGCGGTTTGGGTGGCGGCCTTTCCGTCGATGCGGACGGTGCGGGCTTCACTGCCCTCGGCCCAAGTTTCCACATCATGTTGGCCGTCTGGAGTGGTCAGATCGGCCCGGATTTTCCAGCCTAGGGATTCGGGTTTGCGGGCGATATCCTCACTCGCTGCCCGGCGAAAACCCCGGCCGGGCGAGAGCAACGAGACCGCTTCGAGGATATTGGTTTTACCTGCGCCATTGGGACCGACGATGGCCACGGGACGGCCGTCAAAGTCCAGATGGGCGCTGCGATGGCTGCGGAAATGCGACAGGGACAGCGTGGTCAGGCCAAGGCTGCCCACGTTGACCCGATCAGACACGCATCGGCATGACGACATAGATGGCGGACATGTCGTTGCCCTCACGCATCAGGGTCGGATCACCCGAAGAGTTGAACAGGAACACCGCATTTTCACGATCAACCTGACCCGCGATTTCCAGCAAGTATTTGGCATTGAAGCCAATTTCCAAATGCTCGTCACCATAGGCGACTGCCAGCTCTTCCTCAGCCGCGCCAGAATCCGGGGCGTTGACGGACAGGATCAGGCGATCTTCATCCAAAGAAAGCTTCACGGCGCGAGAGCGTTCGGAGGACACGGTGGCCACGCGGTCAACCGCCTTGGCAAACTCTGCCGCGTCAACTTCCAAACGCCGGGTGTTGCCGGTGGGGATGACGCGGGTGTAATCGGGGAAGGTGCCGTCGATGACCTTGGAGGTCAGCTGAATGGCCGGGGTGGCAAAACGGACCTTGGTTTCCGAGACCGAGACGGCGATCTGCGCCTCGTCATCGTCAAGCAGTTTGCGCAGTTCGTTGACCGTTTTGCGCGGCACGATGACACCGGGCATTCCGGCGGCGTTTTCAGGCAGCGGTGCGTCGATCTGGGCAAGTCGGTGGCCGTCGGTGGCCACGCAGCGCAGGGTCGGGCCATCGGCATTCTTGGCGACATGCATATAGACGCCGTTGAGGTAATACCTTGTTTCCTCAGTCGAAATGGCAAACTTCGCCTTATCGAACAACCGACGCAAAACCGGGGCTGGGGCCGAGAAGTTGGTGCTGTATTCTGAAGATGCCATGACCGGGAAATCTTCGCGCGGCAGTGTTGCCAGACTGAAGGTTGACCGCCCGGCGGCGATGGTCAGGCGGCCCGTGGCGGCATCTTCGGTCAAAGACACCAAGGCGCCGTCCGGCAGTTTGCGGACGATTTCGTGCAGCATCACGGCAGATACAGTGGTCGAACCGGCGCGCTCTACCATGGCTGGGGCGCGATCAACGACCTCAATATCCAGATCGGTGGCGCGAAGGCTGACTTGTGCCCCCTCTGCCTCGATCAAGACGTTGGCTAGGATCGGGATTGTGTTGCGGCGTTCCACCACGGATTGGGCCTGAGCCAACGCTTTGAGCAAGGTTGCGCGTTCGATGCTGAGTTTCATGGTTCCGGCCCCTGTTTTTCCCCTCTTCGGGGAGGGTGAAGTTAGCGGATTTTCAAGGATTATCAAGGGGTTTAACTGGCTTGAAGCACAAAAGCTAAGGGGTTGAGATCGCTAGGATAATTGCAGAAGCGCAAATGCGGGGTGCATGACCTGCAAACCACCGACTATTGGACTGCAAAGCCACCATACGATTTTGCAATGACCTCGGCACACGCATCGGCTGTCAGAAGGCGGGTGCCGGATCCAGATATGAAAACCGACGACGGCCCAGAGCGGATCTTCGGCCTGCTGCATGCGGCGGACCCAATGTTGGTGAACCTAGGGGCGCACACCTTCGATCTTGTCGAAAGCCTGATAACTTAATCCGCCCACGACCGGCAGCTTGCCGTCTTCTGCCACCTGAAGTGGCGGCTGCACGGGTAGGATGGGCCATCCGGCCCATCGCCCTAGCCCTGCAGCAAACGCCGCAGCAGCGTCACGTCATCGGACAGTTGGCTGTCGGTCGACATCAGCTCTTCAATACGCTTCACCCCGTGCATGATCGTGGTGTGATCGCGCCCGCCAAACCGGCGGCCGATTTCCGGCAAGGACCGCAGGGTCAGTTGTTTGGCCAGATACATCGCCACCTGACGCGGGCGCGCGATATTGCGCAGGCGCTTCGGGCCGATCATGTCGGCGAGGCGGATGTTGTAATGCTCGGCCACCTTGCGCTGAATCTCCTCGATGGTCAGCTTGCGATCCGAGGCGCGCAGGATGTCTGCGAGGCAGTCTTGCGTCAGCTCCAAAGTGATCTCACGGCCGACCAGCGATGCAAAGGCAAACAGGCGCGTCAGGGCACCTTCCAGCACGCGGACGTTGGTGGTGATGCGATGGGCGAGGAATTCCAGCACGCCGGGGGCAAGTTGCAGGCCCTTGTACTGGTTGCGGTAGTATTCGGCCTTGGTCTGCAGGATGCCGAGGCGCAGTTCGTAGTCGGTCGGGTGCAGGTCCACCACCAACCCGCATTGCAGGCGGGATTTGATGCGATCCTCCAGATCCTTGATCTCGCCCGGCGCGCGGTCGGCGGAGATCACGATCTGTTTGTTTTGGTCGACAAGAACGTTGAAGGTGTGGAAGAACTCTTCCTGGGTGCTGTCCTTGCCTGCGATGAACTGCACGTCGTCGACCATCAGCACATCGACGGAGCGGAAGATCTCCTTGAAATCCATGATCTGGCGTTCGCGCAATGCCTGCACGAAGCGGTACATGAACTGCTCGGCCGACAGGTAGAGCACGCGCAGATGCGGTTGGCGCAGTTGTAATTCATGGGCGATGGCATGCATCAGGTGGGTTTTGCCAAGGCCGACGCCGCCATAGAGGAACAGCGGGTTGAACGTGACTGGGCCACCCTCTGCCACCCGACGGGCGGCGGCATGGGCCAGTTCATTCGGCTTGCCCACCACAAAGCTGTCAAAGGTAAAGCGCGCGTCGAGGGGGGAGCCGGGCAAATCTTCACTGGCGCGGGCCACTGGTTTGGCGGGCGCGGGTTTGGCTACGGGACGCGGCTCTTGCTCTGCCGAGCGGCTGACAGCGAATTCGATGCGGCCAACTTCCTGGCCATCAGATTTCAGCTGGGACAGGATATGATCGGAATAGTTGCGAGAAACCCAATTGCCGAAGAAAGTCGTCGGCACTTCGAAATTGGCAACGCCATTTTTCAACGAGGTCAGCTTCAGAGGTTCGATCCAGGTCGTGTAATTGTTCTTGCCGATCCGATCAGCAAGCTTTTCCCGAACCAGTCCCCAAGTATTGTTTGGCATCTTTTATTCCGTCCTAGAGTCCGCTTCCGACGACAGCCGAAGAGCAAGTACTCAAACCACACCCCAAAGCGGGTCCACATCGAACGGAGGCAGCAGTCGCGAACCAGAGATCCGGGCCATATGGTCCGAATGTCGGGTTCGCGCACTGTCGGACGGATGCAGAAGCAGTGCCCAGAATCGATCCGGGCCCTGTCCTGCACGTCAGTGATGTCGGCACTTGTCCGGCACTTTCTGACAAATCACTGATCTGGAACCATTTTCCGTATTTCTGTGCCGGCATGGCAGCGCCGGCATCACGGATAGTTGATTCTAAATCCTTGCTGTCCCCCAAGTCGGCGTGAATCGCTAAGGGACGGTAATCAGCCCGCAGGGGTGAGATCAACTGATCTTCGAACTTGACATGCGGACGGTCTGAATCGAATCCCCGCCCCTGTGCAAAAGAGCAACGCTGCCCAGAATTGCCACATCAGAACAGCAAAAAGCGCGCCCCGGATGGGACGCGCTCTTGCAATTTCGAAATATCGTGGATCAGGCAGCTGCAGCCGTGCCGAGTTTGCCCAAGCGGTGGGTCAGACGCGACATTTTGCGGGCCACGGTGTTCTTGTGCAGAACGCCCTTGCTTACACCACGGTCCAGTTCAGGCTGAACGGCGTGCAGAGCGGTCGCGGCAGCGGTCTGGTCACCGGAAGCAAGTGCTTCTTCGACTTTACGCAGGAAAGTGCGGATGCGCGAACGGCGAGCCTTGTTCACGGCGTAGCGTGCCTCGGACTGGCGGGCGCGCTTCTTGGACTGGGCGGTATTTGCCATGTGGTACGGTTTCCGGTCTTTATAGGTAATCTTGAAGCCGCGTCTTTAGGACTGAGTCGGGGAATAGTCAACCGCCAAAAGCCAAAGTGTCCGCTTCATTTGTCTTGAAACACTGCGGGACGCTTGGCGAGAAAGGCCGCCATGCCCTCTTTTTGGTCTTCGGTCGCGAACAGGGCCTGAAACTGGCGGCGTTCATAAAGCAAGCCTTCGGACAGCGGCATCTCTTGTGAGCGGTTCACGGCCTCTTTCGCCGCCATGACGGCCAGTTGCGATTTCTCGGCAATCGACTGCGCGACCTTCAGCGCATTTTGCGACCAGATCGGCCATCGGCACGATGCGGGAGACGAGGCCGGCACGCTCTGCCTCGGCTGCGTCCATCAGACGGCCGGTCAGGTTCATCTCCATCGCCTTGGCCTTGCCCACGGCGCGAGTCAGGCGCTGGGTGCCGCCCATGTCCGGCGATGACGCCGAGGTTCACTTCTGGCTGGCCGAATTTGGCGGTGTCGGAGCACAGGATGAAATCGCACAGCATCGCCAGTTCACAGCCCCCACCGAGGCAATAGCCCGACACGGCGGCGATGATCGGCTTGCGGGTGCGGGTGATGGCACTGGCCTCACGGCCAAACATGTCTGTGCTGAGGACATCGGCATAGGTCTTGGCCTGCATTTCTTTGCATATCCGCCCCGGCGGCAAAGGCCTTGTCGGACCCGGTCAGCACGATGCAACGCACCGCAGGGTTGGCGTCGGCAGCGGTCACGGCAGCGGCCAGGTCGGTCATCAGTTGCTGGTTCAGGGCATTCAACGCCTCGGGCCGGTTCAGACGGATCAGAAGGACCGGGCCGTGGGATTCGAGAAGCAGGGTGTCATACATGGGATTACCTCTGGCAGGACGGGCAAAAGAACGATGAACGGCCGGATTGCACAAGCCGTTCGATGGGGGTGGCACAGGTCAGGCAGGGCTGCCCTTCGCGGTCATAGACCCGAAAACGGTGCTGGAAATAGCCCAACTCGCCGTCGGTCTGGCGATAGTCTTGCAGGGAGGATCCGCCCGCCTCAATCGCCTCGGCCAATACGTCGCGGATGAGGGGGACGAGGGGGGCGGCGTCGGTGTCGGTGGCGAGGCGGGCGGGGTGGATATGGGCGCGGTGCAACACCTCACACACATAGATATTGCCGAGGCCCGCGATGATATGTTGGTCTAGCAAGGCAGATTTGATCGGGGTCTTGCGGTCTTTGAGCCGGCCGGCGAGGTAGGTTTCGTGGAAATCATTGCCCAGCGGTTCGGGGCCGAGCAGCGCCAGCAGGGGGTGACTGCCGTCGCGGTCGCGGTCACCATCAGGTCCATCGCGCCAAAGCGGCGGGCGTCGTTGAAGGTGATCCGTGTGCCATTGCCCATATGCAGCACGACATGATCATGCTTCTGCGGCGCGGGGTGGTCGTGGTGGAACTCGCCCAGTTGTTGACCGGAAATCAGCATCCGGCCCGACATGCCAAGATGGATCAGCAGGGTTTCGCCAGTGGACAGATCGGCCAGGATGTATTTGGAGCGGCGGCGCAGGCTCTGCACCGTCGCCCCCTCCAACCGCTGTTTCATGCCTTGCGGCAGGGGAAAGCGCAGGTCCGGGCGGTTGATGTCGGCGCGAGTGATCTGTTGACCCTCCATCACAGGCAGCAGACCACGGCGGACAGTTTCGACTTCGGGCAGTTCAGGCATCGGGTTCCCATGACACAAGGGCGCATTGCAGCTTTGGCCGGTCACTCTATAAGGGTGCGGAAGCCAAAGGACGACAAGAGACTATGAGCGAAACTACACATTTCGGCTATCAGACAGTGCCCGAAGGCGACAAGGCCGGGATGGTGCATGGTGTGTTCACCCGCGTCGCCAGCAAGTATGACATCATGAACGATCTGATGTCAGGCGGGCTGCATCGGCTGTGGAAAGACGCGATGATGGACTGGCTGGCACCACGTCCGGGTCAGCGTTTGCTGGATGTGGCGGGCGGCACGGGCGATGTGGCGTTCCGGTTTCTGAAGCGGGCACCAGGCTCGCAGGCCGTGGTTTTGGACATGACCGAGAGCATGTTGGTGTCGGGTCGGCAGCGGGCTGAGGCTGACAAGATGGCCGATAGGCTCGATTGGGTGGTGGGCGATGCGATGGCCCTGCCCTTTGCGGACCGCACATTCGACGTCTACACGATCAGCTTTGGCATCCGGAATGTGACGCGGATTGGCGATGCCTTGAAAGAGGCTTTCCGGGTATTGAGGCCCGGTGGGCGGTTGATGGTGCTGGAGTTCAGCCAGATCCCCAATGAGATGCTGCAGAAGGCCTATGACCTCTATTCGTTCAACGTCATTCCGGTGATGGGGCAGGTCGTGGCCGGGGATCGCGACAGCTATCAGTATCTGGTGGAATCGATTCGCAAGTTTCCCGATCAAGAGGCGTTCGCGTCGATGATCCGGGCGGCGGGGTTTGACCAGGTGTCGTATCGCAACCTGACGATGGGTGTTGCGGCACTGCATTCGGGCTGGAAGCTCTAGGTGCGGGGGCCACACAATATCTGGCGGTTGATCCGCACCGGGGCGACGTTTGAACGCACCGGCGCGATGGCGATTGCGCTGGAGGGGTTCGGGGCGCCGCCCGGTCTGCGACTGGCGGCACGGCTTTTGGGTTGGCCGTTCAAATGGCTGGGGCTGCGCGGTGACCCGGCTTTGCCACCGGTGACGCGCGCCCTGACGGCGCTGGGCCCGGCCTATATCAAGTTCGGCCAGACGCTCGCAACGCGGCCCGACATTGTCGGCGACGAGATGGCCGTGCAGTTGAAATATTTGCAGGACCGCCTGCCGCCCTTCCCCGTGGCCCAGGCCAAAGCGATGGTTGAGGCTGAGTTGGGCCTCCCGATCGGCGCAGTGTTTTCCGCCTTCTCAGAGCCTGTTGCGGCCGCCTCGATCGCGCAGGTGCATCGGGCGAGGCTGGTTGAGGATGGCCGTGAGGTTGCGGTCAAGGTGCTGCGACCGGGGATCGAAAAGGCGTTTCAACGGGACATCGACGCGTTCTACTTTGCGGCGCGGGCGATAGAGGTTCTGGCCCCATTTGCGCGGCGTCTGCGGCCCATGGATGTCATCACGCATTTTGAGGGCGTGGTGGCGGGTGAGTTGGATTTGCGACTGGAGGCAGCGGCGGCGTCAGAGTTTGCGGCGAATACCGAAAAGGATCCCGGGTTTCAGGTGCCTGCGCCGATCTGGCGGTTGTCGGGTCGGTCGGTGATGACGCTGGGCTGGGCCGAAGGCATCAACATGGCCGACAATGCGGCACTCGATGCCGCAGGGCATGACCGCAAGTTACTGGGCGCGCGGGTGTTGCAACTGTTCCTGTCCCACGCATTGCGCGACGGTCTGTTTCACGGCGACATGCATCAGGGCAACCTGAAAGTGGCCGCGAATGGCGACATCATCGCCTATGATTTCGGCATCATGGGCCGGATCGACGAATACACCCGCCGGGTCTATGCCGAGATTCTGATGGGCTTTATCCAACGCGATTATCGCCGGGTGGCCGAGGTGCATTTCGAGGCAGGCTATGTGCCCGCCGACCGTGATGTAGAGGCCTTTGCATCGGCCCTACGCGCCGTCGGAGAGCCTATTTTCGGGATGGAAGCCAACCATATTTCGATGGCGAAACTGCTGTCCTATCTGTTTCAGGTGACCGAGCGATTCGGCATGGAAACCCGCACCGAACTGATCCTGTTGCAGCGGACGATGGTCGTGGTGGAGGGTGTGGCCCGCGGTCTGGATCCCAATATCAACATCTGGCAAATCGCGCAGCCCGTGGTGCAGGACTATATCGGCACCAATTTGGGGCCGCTCGCGATGCTGCGCGATCTGGGACGGGCGGCGCGGATACTGTCCCGATTTGGGCCGAAACTGCCTAAGATGATTGAGAGCCTGCTGATCCGTCAGGCCGAAGCATTGCCCATCATGCCAGAGCGGCGGGCAGTGCCATTGATCTGGGCCGTTGTGCTGGGTGCCGGGCTGACGGGATTGGGCGTCTGGCTCGGGCATTTGCTCTGATCACAGGGTGCTTTCCCGCAAAGCGGTGATAAGGCCCGTAGATACCTCCACCCCCCCGTTGAACATGGCGGTGACACCATCCCCGCCATTTCGGATTTCATTGACGCGGGCGTAGTATTCGACCGAATTCGTGCCGAGCAGCGTGTCACTTTCGTAGCTTTCCAAGGACAAATCATAGAGCCCGGGCGGCAAAGCCACCCCCTGCGAATTCTTGGCGGCCCAGACGTAATCCTCTGTTGAGACCGGAATATCGGTGCGGCTAACCTCTACCCCCGTCGCATCCCTGACAACCAACACGGTCCTGTCGGCGGCATAGGCCGGGTTGGGCGACAGGGTGATCGGGGACAATCCGTCAACCTGCACAGGTGCCGCAATCCGGGCAAGTTTCCCAACCCAACCAACCATCTGCGCCATGGAGCTCTGCGTGTTGAGGGCCAGTTGCTGGGTCAGCAGGTCGTTCGTCTTGGTCTGCTGCTCCACAGCCGAAAAAGTTGCCAGTTGCGAGGCAAAATTGTCCGACGACATCGGGTTGAGCGGATCCTGATTCTTGATCTGCGTGGTCAGCATGACCAAGAACGTATTGTAATCCGACTTCTTGGAGGCAGCGGCTGTGGCGGTCGTCGTCGTGGTGGTTTGAGTGGCTGAGGTGACATCCATGGTTGGTCCTTTCAAAGACGCAGGTGCAGGCCCTGGCCTGTGGCGGTGTTGAGATTGGGGGCGGCGACGCGGTCATCTGGCCGAACCGGTGCGTCAAAAGCCAAATCGCTGCCGGGCACGACAGGAGCCTGACCTTCGGAGCCGCGTTGATTCCATTGACTGAAGTTGAGGCTTGACCCATCGAAGCCGGCATCGCGGAGTTCGGCGCGCAGACTGTCGGCGTTGCGACGCAACAGGTCCAGGGTATCGCTCCGCTCGACGCTCAGGTTGACATGGACCCGATCATTGACGGTGGTCAGCTCAAACCGCACCCGGCCAAGTTCGACAGGGTCGAGCATGAGTTCAACCCTTTCATCCTTGCCAGCACGCGTTGCAGCTTTGGCTAGCGTGGCGGGCAATGTATGGGGCATCGCGAGGCCGTCTCGCCCGATTCTGGCGGCGTGCGCAGGTTGTGGCGTGACGGCCGAAACCTGCGGCAGCATTGGCACTGGAGTGACGTTCTGGATCGAGCTTTGCAGTACCCGTGGCGCAGAGGGTGTGGCTCCAACTATTGCCACATCTGGCCGTGGATCATTGATCTGCGGTGAGGGCGGAGTGATTTTGGCGGCAACAGGATCGTTTTGGCCATCCTCCTCTCGCCTGATGCCTGATTCGGCGATTTGCATCAGCAGCGGGTGCCCCCGCTCTGTCCCCCGAGGCTGTGGCAATTCGCTCGGTCTCTGTTCGGCCACAGAGTTGTCTGGGTGCGCAAGAGTGTGGAACGCGGATTTGAGGGCTGGATCGGCGTGGTGCTTTGCAGGCAGCGCAAGTGGCGTCGAAGTTGGGGGAACGACAGTCGCGCGCTGCGGTTTTGCAACCGGGTCCGCCAAACTGTCTGGCGAGCCCAGTATGCCAAACGGAGGTTTATGCTCCTGACTCTGCAGACTAGCAGTCACAGGGGCGGGTACAGGTTGGGCAGGGGTTGTCTCTGGTCTGGCCACGGCGATTGATGCGGTCTGGATCGGGCCTGGCGGAGTTGTTGTTGGGCCATGAACCGAAGGGTGGCTGAACGTCGCGGGCTGAGTTGGCACCCCAGACGGCACGGAATTGGGCGGAGCGGTTCGGCTGGGGTGCTTAGTCTCAGTCCCTGACCACAAGAGCTGCTCGACGAGATGCAGCGGTTCGAACTCAGAGCCCTCGGCACACACTGTGGCGAGTGTCTTGGCGGTTGGATCGTTCGGTCGGACTACCAAGTTTTCGGGCCCAAGTGGTTGAGATGGGGCAGACAGCAAGGTCAAGATTGCCGCCTCGGTGATCCGTGGAGGATGACGCTGATCGGGCAAATAATTCTGGTGAGTTGCATCAGCTTGTAGGTCAATCGACGCCTCGGGTACGGCATCAAGCGGCTTCCAATAGGCCGCAGCCGAAATCTGCTGCGGTGCAGTCGTGCGCCTCGGCAACTGAAGTGCCAACAGTTGTGGGACGGGTCGAGGGATGGGTTGGGAGCCAGTCAAATTCTCCAGACCGCCAATTGGCTCAGCTGGAGGTCGGCGGTCGGAAGGGTTGGTAGCGATTTGGTCTGATGCGAGTCTATTGGCCTGTTCAGAGACCAAATTTGACGTACCCAAGGTGGGCAGAACTACCCGGTTTCGCCCACAGTGTGTCAGCAGAATGCAGGCCAACATTAATCTGTGGCAAGGTAAGCGCAGACTGACTGAGCACCGAAATTGCAGTTTTCGTGGCGCCATCGGCTCTTTGCAATCCGTGTGCCGTAGGTGTCGCCAAGGGAATTCTGTTGCCTTTTGTGACACGGTCGGCTTCGAGGCGGTCGTGCGGGGTCGGAATTTGCATAGCAGCGCTGGGGGACGGCTGAGCGCCGCTCCTGTTGGGTGGCGAACCACCTTCGCGCGCGGGCAGTGACAGGGGCGGTGCTGGCCTGACGCCAGCCATGTCAAATCCGATCGCTGCGCCTTGTTGAGGAACGGGCGGAATGACCTCAGCGGCATCGGGCAGCGGGTCTTTGCCGATCGGACCAACGGTCTGCAGCGCCAGCCGGGCTTGCGCCGGCTCTGGCACCAAAGTCGGCGGCGCTAGGCTACTGGACGATGATTGCGGCGCAGGCCCGACCGTCAGAGCCGCCGCGACGGATTCAATCTGCACGAATTGGGCGGCATGTACGGGCAGCGAGATCGGAGTCATCACGGGCAGATCTGTGGTTTCGCCTGTAATGATCGGTGGCGGTTCGGTGATGGTGTCCGTCTCGTGCCGATGCACCCGCTCGGACAGAGCGGCGTCAAGTGGCAGGACGTCAGCCGGTGTGATCTGGCCGGATGCCGGATCAAGGGTACCCGGATCGGCCAGTGGAACAATTTCAACACTTCGAAAGAGGGTGTGACTGCTCCGAACAAACGCAGGGTTCATCGCGGGAGCTTGGATGGTGCGGAGTTCAGCGGCGAGGATAGCAGAGGAATTGATCTGGGGTAGCAGCGGGGACACCGGCACCGATAAACCTGATGGCTCGACCAATAGCAGCATTTGCGGCGCGACTGCGCTCTGCGCCTGTGTTGAAGTCGTGCCCTGAGCGGCGGGAAGAGTGAGGGAGCCGAACTCTGTCCCTATTTGGGAAATAGAGTCTATTTCTGTCGCGAAATCGTTTGCCTCCGATAGATCGGGACCGAGCGGTGTGGCTCTGGTCATTGCGTGTGCGGGCGCTGATGGGGTCAATTTAATCATAAATTCCGACTTCTGCCGTTCGCTGTCATTTCATTTCGCGCAACTGGTTACCACCTGTTTACCGGCACAGCGCATAGTGGCGAAAATCCGTTGCAATGGAGAAGCCTGTGCAACTACCTCCTATCAACCGGGTTCGCCCCGCCCTCGGGCCAGCAGACCGAACGCCACGCCGTCCTGATGGAAAGACCAAGGCGTTGGAGGCGTCGTTTCTGTCGGAAATGCTGTCCTATGCCGGGCTGGGGTAAGTCTGAAGGGCCATTTTCCGGCGGTGTCGGCGAACAACAATTCGAACTCCTTCCTGCGTGAAGCACAAGCGAAGTCGATCGTCGACCATGGTGGCATCGGTCTGGCCGAAAGCCTTTTCAAATCACTGGTGAAACATGACACAGCGACCGACTGAACCCGCCGACCGAACCCGTTGCCGCGCAACTGCTGGATCAGGTCTATGACGCGCTGGTGCAATCCAACTATGGCGCGCTGCCCGAATTGCCGATCGGCTGGAGGACGGAACTGCAGACCCCAAGTGGCCACTGACCGAGGCCGGCTGTCGGATCATTCGCAGCAAGGCTGACCGCAACGCCGCCTGCCTGATGGCCGCGCAGACGTGGCATCAAGGCGGCGCGGCGCCGGCTGGCCGAGATCGGGTCGACCGCGGCGGGGCTGGTCACCTATGACCGCAGCGGCCGCCGAGCCGAGGTCAACGAGAGCCGCAATCTGGCGCAGAGGTTCTAGGATTTTCACTCAAATACGGCGATATTGCGCGCCTTGGCGGTTAGGACTCTTTTAGATTTTCGGCGGCCTTATAGGCCTTGCATCCCAGGTGGGGTGGCGCGTCCCGGGTCGTCCGGTCGCATTGGAAAGAACGCCCAATCTGCCATCGTCAGTGATGGTGCCACAAGCCGTACGCAAAGCGTCGGCTGACCGCAAAGGAAACGAAAATGTCGTCCATTCTGACCAACAACAGTGCGATGGTTGCACTGCAAACGATGAAATCGATCAGCACGAACCTGGCGAAGACCACGGCGGACATTTCGACCGGCAAGACCGTCGCAACTGCCAAGGACAACGCCGCCGTCTGGGCCATCTCGAAGGTCATGGAATCCGACGTGCAGGGCTTCAAAGGCATTTCGGACAGTCTGGCGCTGGGTTCGTCGACCATCGCCGTGGCCCGGCAGGCATCGGAAACCGTCACCAGACCTGCTGACCGAGGTGAAGGGCAAGATCGTCGCCGCGCAGGAATGCAACGTCGACCGGGGCAAGATCCAGACCGACATCGATCGCCCTGCGCAAACAGATCGCATTCGGTCGTCGGCGGCGCACAGTTCAACGGGTTGAACCTGGTCAACGGCATCGCAGACCACCGTCGACGTCCTGGCGTCGCTGGATCGCAGCGGCACCACCGTGACGGCCTCGTCGATCGACGGTGACGGCGCAGGATCTGTCGATTGGCGCCTATGTTGCCAAAGGCGGTGCTGGCCGGTTCGGACGGCGTTTCGGGCAACTGCGATACGGCGGGCTTTGCGCTGGACGCCACGGCCGGCACCGGCACCATCGTGCAAATCGACGACAGCGTCGACAGCCTTTGCCGCGGGCGATTCGGTTTCGATCAACATCGGCGACAAGACGGCCAACTATACCGTCACGGCCGAGGATGTCGCCTCGACCAACCGCCTCGGATCTGGTGGCTGTCGGCCTGAAAAAGGCGATTGAGGCGCTGGGGATCTCCGGCCTGACGGTGGACTATGACTCGGGCACCCCCGGCACCCTGGTCTTCACCAACGGCGGGACCGTCGACCTGAGCGTTTCGGCACAGTTCAAGAACGCCGGGTCGGGCGGTCTTGGCGGCGTTGTCCTCGATCGACGTGTCGAACAGTGCCGGTGCAACGGCAGCTTTGGGCAACATCGAGGCCATGATGCAAACCGCAATCGATGCTGCGGCCTCCTTTGGTTCGGTCCAGACCCGGATCGACACCCAGAAGGACTTCGTCAGCAAGCTGACCGATTCCATGAAGGCGGGGATCGGATCGCTGGTCGATGCCGACATGGAAGAGGCGTCGGCCCGGTTGCAGGCCCTGCAGGTGCAGCAGCAGCTGTCCACCCAGGCCCTGTCGATCGCCAACCAGCAGCCGCAATCGCTGCTGTCGCTGTTCCGGTAAGCCAACGGGTCAGGGGGCAAAGCCCCCTGACCCTTGATGCTGAATCCCAGGCACATCACCGGAAGGAAAAATCTTGACCGTCGCCACCAACAATGCCCGTGCGGCCTATGGCCGGCGCGAAGCCCCCGTTCGCACCAAGCGTTCCCACGAATACGACCTGCTGGCCCGCTGCACCCAGCAACTCGCCATGGCCTGGACCCGCCGGAAAGAGGATTTTCCCATCGCTGGCCGTCGCCCTGACCGAAAACCTGCAACTGTGGTCGGCCCTTGGCCGCCGATGTGGCCGAAGCGGGCAATGGCCTGCCGGCCCCGCTGCGCGCGCAACTGTTCTATCTGTACGAATTCACCGCCAGCCATACCCGCGCCGTGCTGGACCAACCGCGGCAGCGGTCGAGGTGTTGGTCGACATCAACACCGCCGTCATGCGCGGCCTGCGCGGCGAGGGGGCGGGATCATGAGCGGCCTTGTCCTGAAGCTGGGCCCGCATGAACGGGTGCTGATCAACGGGGCGGTCGTCGAAAACGGCGACAAGCGGTCGCGTCTGGCGATCATGACGCCCAATGCCAATATCCTGCGCCTGCGCGATGCGATCCACCCGCAAGAGGCGAACACGCCGGTCAAACGGGTCTGCTACATCGCGCAACTGGTGCTGACCGGCGATGCGACAGCGGCGGATACGCGGCAGCAACTGCTGCGCGGCATCGAACAGCTGAGCCAGGTTCTGACCGACCATGACAGCCGCACCCAGCTGAGCATCGCGACCAAAGCGGTGCTGGAGGATCAGCACTATCAGGCCCTGAAAGCCCTGCGGTCCCTTTTGCCGCGGGAGGAGCGGCTGTTCGCCGCCGCCAGCCAAGCCATGAGCTTACGCCCGGTTCTTCCCGTTACCGGCTATGCCGGGTGGACGTTTCTGAAGCGCACGATGGCCAAGCAAACCGCGACCTTGGTGAAATCGCCCGAGATCAAGCGGGATGAGGATTACTTTCGCGCCAACATCGGCAAGATCACGACGGCGGAAGATCTGGTCAAAGACCGCGGCTCCTGAAGGTCGCTTTGGGGGCCTTCGGGCTGGATGCCGATATCAACAACAAGGCCTTCATCCAGAAGATGCTGAAGCGATGGCACGCTGACCACGGGCTGCCCTGGCCAACAAGCTGGCCGACAAGCAGTATCTGAAATTGTCGGCTGCCTTTGGCTTTGGCGATTTTGCCATGCCGCAGCACGCAAACTGTCGGATTTCCCCGACAAGATCATCACCGCCTACCGCGCCCGCCAGTTTGAGGCGGCGGTCGGCGATCAGGATGGGGACCTGCGGCTGGCGCTGAATGCCCAGCGCGAACTGGCGGCGCTGGCCAGCGAAGATCGGGCACAGAAACGATCAAATGGTGCGGGATTCTGGGCAATTCGGCGCTGAAACAGGTGTTCACCAAGGCGCTGGGCCTGCCGACCAGCATCAGCGGTCGGTCGATCTGGACCAGCAGTTGCAGACGTTTCAGGACAAGGCGCAGACGGTTTTTGGCGACAATACGGTCAGCCAATTCACCGATCCGGCGAAGGTCGAAACCCTGATCCGCCGGTTTCTGGTGCGGTCCCAGGCCGATGCAACTGTCAAGCACAGATCGGGTCCGGCGCGGCGGCCCTGGCGATGTTGCAGCAAACCGCGTCCAATCTGCGCGACGCGCTGATCAGCGCAGGCTGAGCGCGGCGTGCAGGCGGCGAAAGCTGCCAGCGATGCCATCCTCCGGCGCATCCTCGGCCAGAAAGGCATCCAAGGCGGGCCAGACCTTGATCGCCTGATCGATCTGCGGGTCGGAGCCCTTGGAGTAGAGCCCGGCCTGAATCATCAATCTCGGCCCGGTCATAGGCACCGAGCAGGCGTCGCGCCATGGTGATCTCGGCATTCTGCTCGTGGGTCGCGGCCTCGGGCAGGCTGCGCGACACGGAACGCAACAGGTCGATCGCCGGAAAGCGGCCGCGTTCGGCAATCTTGCGGTCCATCACGACATGGCCATCCAGCACGCCACGCAGGATGTCGGCAATGGTTTCCTCCATGTCCGACCCGGCGACCAGAACCGAAAAGACGGCGGTGATGTCGCCCGACCCTTCGCGGCCCCGGGCCGGCCCGTTCGGCCCAGGCCATGATCGCGGGCGCGACCGAGGGCGGATAGCCGCGCAGAGAGGCTTCTTCGCCGCCGGCAAGGGCGACCTCGCGGTGCGCCTCGGCAAAGCGGGTGACGGAATCGGCCAGCAACAGGACATGCAGACCCTGATCGCGGAAATGTTCGGCCACGGCCATGGCGGCCCAGGCGCAGCGGCGGCGGATCAGCGGGGACTGGTCGGAGGTGGCGGTGACGACGACGGCGCGTTTCATCCCCTCGGGCCCCAGCACCCGTTCGATGAACTCGCGCAGTTCGCGGCCGCGTTCGCCGATCAGGGCGATGACGACGACATCTGAGGTGACGCCGCGGGCAAACTTGCCGAGCAGGGTGGATTTGCCGACGCCAGAGCCGGCAAACAGACCAATCCGCTGGCCGCGCACGAGCGGCAGCAGCGTGTCAAACACCGCGACACCGGTCTCCAGCCGTTCGCCAAAGCGGCGGCGTTGTCGCGGCGGCGGGGCGGCGGCGAGCAGGGGTTGCGACCTTGGGGCCACGGTAGAGTGGGCGACCATCGAGCGGGGCGCCGAAGGGGTCGATGACCCGGCCAATCCAGCTGTTGTCGGGGGCGAGACCCGATTGCCCGCGCAGGCGGACCACGGCGCCGATCGCCAGCCCCTCGGCCAGAGAATCGGTCAGAACGTGATGGCTATCGGCGCGCAGCGCGACAACCTCACCACCCAATTTGTCGCCGATCTGCACGCGGTCGCCCAGCGTGGCGACATCTTCCAGCCCGCGCACGATGACCGTGCCGCGCGCCACCTCGACCACGCGGCCAAGGCGAATGGTTTGGGTCACGGTCGCAGATTTCGGAAACCAAAGCATCAAAAACACCGGCCATGGGATTCTCCCTTTGTTCACTGCTTACCCTTTCTAAAGGAATCACCCTTAAGCCTTGGTGAAGTTGGTCGAGGGAGAAGCCCCGATGTTTGAAGACTTGGGAATCATCGCGAATGGCACGAGGCTTTGGCGAGCCATGCCGGGGCACGTCTGGGGCTGATCGCCCGCAATGTCGCGCAGGCCGACACGCCTGGATATCAAGGCGATGGACTTGCCTGATTTCGCCGACAGCTATCAGAACGCTGAATCGTCATGGGATGCGGGCCACGCGGCCCGGCCATGTCGCGACAGCGGGCAGAGATGATGGACCCGGTGCCGCAGCCCTCTGGCGGCGAGATGTCGCCCGATGGCAACACGGTGTCAGCTGGAGCGCGAAATGGTGAAATCGGTCGATGTGCGCCAGCAGCATGACATGGCGCTGGCGGTCTATCGCAACACGTCGGACATCATCCGCGCCAGCCTGGGGCGGCGCTGATCATGGCGGATCTGATCTCATCGCTCAGCTATTCCGCCTCGGGGATGGAGGCGCAGGCCGCACGTTTGCGGCATGTTGTCAGAAAACATCTCGAACGCAGACACGCCCGGCTATCATCGCAAGCTGGTGTCGTTCCAAGAAGATTTGGCCAGGGTGAGGTCACGACCGGCCCGGTCAGCTCGACAGAAGTCAGCTGACCTCGGTCTATGACCCCGGAAATCCGTTGGCCGATGAGACCGGCCACTATGATGGATCGAATGTCGATCTGGTGGTCGAAATCGCTGACGCGCGCGAAGCGCAGCGCAGCTATGAGGCGAACCTCAAAATCTTCGATCAGGCCCGGCAAATGACGCAAGGCCTGTTCGAACTGTTGCGGAGATAGGATCCAGAATGGATGTCAGTAACAACACTTGCCGCACAGAACTACGCAAAGGCCCGCTCGGCTGCGGCCCCAAAGCCGCAGCCGGGCGGAGCTGAAGCGGGCTTTGGCCGCGTTTGCCCAGAGCTTTGCCGACACCTTGGCAAAAGGCGAAGAGACGGCAAAAGCGGCCATGACCGGCGGCGCAGACCCGCATGCGCTGGTCGAGGCGCTGGCCAATTCGCAACTGGCGGTCGAAACGGTGTCGACCGTCCGCGACAAGGTGGTCGAGGCCTATCAGGAAATCCTGAGGATGCCGGTATGACCGAAACCATGCTGTTTGACACGCTGCGCGAGGGGCTGTGGATCGCCGTCATGATCTCGATGCCGCTGCTGACGGTCGGTCTGGTCGTGGGTCTGGCGGTGGGTCTGTTTCAGGCGCTGACCTCGGTTCAGGAAAACACGCTGACCTTCGTGCCCAAGGTGGCCGCGATGATGGTGGTGTTCTGGGTATCGATGAGCTTCATGACCATCGACCATCGTCAGCTTTTTCACCGGCACCATCGTGCCGATGATCGCGGGGAGCTGAGCCATGGATGCCTCGGGCTATGTCACGCTGTCGCGGCAAAGCGGGCTTGCTGCACCAGATGGAGGTGCATCGCCAACAACATCGCCAACTCTTCGACCACCGGGTTCCGGCGCGAGGGGATGGTGTTTTCCGAATATGTCAAGCGCGCAGGCGATGCGCCGTCGCTGTCGATGGGCTTTGGCAACACCCGTGTCGTGGACCAGCTGCAGGGCGGGCTGACCCAGACCGGCGGCACCTTCGACTTGGCGATCGAGGGCGACGGGTTCTTCCTGATCGACACGCCGCAGGGTCAACAACTGACCCGCTCTGGCGCGTTTACCCCCGGGCCGGATGGCACGTTGGTGACCGATGATGGCTATCACGTGCTGGATGCGCGGCGGATCGGCGATTTTCGTGCCGCCGATGCCCGAAATGTCGCCGTGGCGCAGGATGGCACGATGTCGGCGGATGGCGTGCCGCTGGCGCAGGTCGGGCTGTGGCAACCGACCGATCCGCTGAGCCTGAAACATGAGGCCGGCACGCGGTTCTCCTCCAGCGGCGTCGAACCGGCAGAGGGCGGCGCGCATCATGCAGGGCTTTCTGGAGGACAGCAATGTCGATCCCCTGCGGGAGATCGCCAGCATGATCGCGGTGCAGCGCGCCTATGAACTGGGCCAGAGCTTTCTGGACCGCGAGGATGACCGCGCCCGCAACGTCATTCAGACCCTTGGCCGATAGGAGAGCACGATGAACGCCCTGCAGATCGCCGCGACGGGCATGAGCGCCCAGCAGATGAAGGTCGATGTCGTTTCCAACAACCTCGCCAACATGTCGACCACGGGCTACAACGCCCGCCGCGCCGATTTCGCCGACCTGATGTACCAACAGGTGCAGCGGCCCGGCACGATTTCGGCGCAGGATGGCACGATGCTGCCGACCGGCGTGCAGCTGGGTCTGGGCGTGCGGCCGTCGTCGGTGTCGGTGGTGCTGGCACAGGGCACGCTGAGCCAGACCGGCGGCGATCTGGATGTGGCGATCGATGGCAGGGGCTATCTTGAGGTGACGTTGCCCTCGGGCGGGGTCGGCCTATACCCGCGATGGCGCGCTGAAACGGTCGGCCGATGGCGCAGATCGTGACGTCGGATGGCTATCACGGTCGCCCCCGGGCATGACCATTCCGTCCGACGCCAAAAGCATATCGATCAACGCCAATGGCGAGGTCTATGCCTATTTCACCGATCAGGTGACGCCGACCCTGCTGGGGCAGTTCACGCTGGCCAGCTTCACCAACGAAAAGGGGCTGGAGGCGACTGGGTCGAACCTGTTCCTCGAAAGCCCGGCCTCTGGTCCGGCGATCGTCGGCACCCCGGGCCTCGATGGGTTCGGCGTGCTGCGGCAGGGCTATCTGGAGGAAAGCTCGGTCGATTCCGTCCGGAAGTGACCGAGCTGATCAAGGCGCAGCGCGGCTATGAGCTGAACGCCAAGGTCATCACGGCGGTCGACCAGATGATGTCGACCACGACGCAGGTGAAGTGATGCGGCAGCTTCGCTCTGCATCCTGCTACTGCTGCCGATGCCCGCCGTGGCCGACAGCATGGTCGCCACGCGGACGATCCGGGCGCAATACCGTCATCTGCGGCCGAAGATTTCACGCTGGTCGACGCCGATATTCCCGGTGCGCTGACCGACCCGGCACGTGCCATCGGACAGGAGGCCCGGGTGACGCTCTATGCCGGCCGGCCGATGATCGGCGAACGATCTGGGCGCGGCGGCCCTGGTCGAACGCAATCAGACCGTGTCGCTGATCTTCCGGGCGTCCGGATTGTCGATCCTGACCGAAGGCCGCGCCCTGGACCGCGGCGGCGTGGGCGATGTGATCAAGGTGATGAACCTGTCGTCGCGCACGACCGTCACGGGAACCATCGGCCTGGATGGCAGTGTGTCCGTCAACTCGGCTGACGAAGGATGAAAGAGATGCGTCTGACGTTCCCGCTTTGCTGTGTCTGCCTGGCCGGCTGCGGCGACCTGAACCGCGTCGGACGGGCACCGGAGTTTTCGCCGATGCAGAACAGCTATGAACATGACGCGATGTATTCCGACATTGCCGGTATCGACTGACCTGACCGCGGCCCGGCCGCGACCACAGCTCGCTGTGGACATCGCAGCGGTCGTCGCTTGTTGGGCGATCACCGGGCTGGGTCGCGGGGCGACATTCTGACGGTCGTGGTCGAGATCAACGATCAGGCTCAGTTTTCCGACACGACCGGCCGCAGCTCGTGCCGGGTCGGAAAGCATGGGGATGCCGTCGCTGTTCGGCATGCCGCAGCGAATGGACGCCGAGCTGCCCGGATGGCGCCACATCGGCCAGCCTCGTTGCGGCCAACTCCAGTTCGACTTTCAACGGCAAGCGGTTCGGTCGCGCGCAATGAAAAGGTGACGCTGCGGCTGGCCGTGACCGTGGTGGAGGAGCTGCCCAATGGCGTGCTGCGGATCGAGGGGCAACAGGAGGTGCGCGTGAACAATGAGCTGCGGGAACTGCGGATCAGCGGCTATGTCCGGCCCGACGACATCTCGCGCCAGAACGAAATCACCTATGACAAGATTGCCGAGGCGCAGATTTCCTATGGTGGGCGTGGGCTGATCACCGATGCCCAGCAGCCGCGCTATGGCCAGCAGCTCGTCGATCAGCTGGCCCGTTCTGAAGGCCATGATCAAGAAGCTTGTCCCGCTTCTGCTCGGTTTGTCGGCCTTGGGATCGGCGATCGGCGCCGGCATCTTCCTGCGGCCCGCGCCGCCCGAACATGCTGAGGTCGCGGTGCGAGACCGCCGACCCTGCGCTGACCCCGGAATATGTGAAACTGCCCAACCAGTTCGTCGTGCCGGTGATGGCCAAGGGCAAGGTCGGCGCCATGGTGATCCTGTCGCTGAGCCTGGAGGTGGAGCAGGGCACGACGCAGGAGGTCTACGAGATCGAGCCGAAGCTGCGCGACGTGTTGCTGCAGGTGATGTTCGACCATGCCAATTCCGGCGGGTTTACGGGTGCGTACACCGACGGCGCCAATCTGATGCTGTCTGCGCAAGGCCCTGCTGGAGGCGGCCAAAGTGGTCTTGCGAGGAAGATGTCAGCGACGTGCTGATCATCGACATCGTGCGTCAGGACAGCTGAGCGACAGCCCTTGCCTCAGCGCACGCCGTTGCCATCAACTTTGCCGCAGCTTGCCAATCACTGATCGCGGCCAAAGGCCAGAGCGGCGTCTTGCCGCGCCTCGTTCCCATGCGGCCGTCTGGCGGGCGAGCTCGAGGTTGATCGCAGAGCGACGCTGATCGGCCCAGTTCTGATAGCGCAGGGTAACTTCGCCGGCGCGAATCGGGTCCAGATCAGTTGGGGGCAGTGGGCGGTTCAGACTCGGCCAGATGATCGAGGCTGGCCTGCCGGGCCTGGGCCGCCTTTTCGAGCGCCAGCAGACGGATGTCGAGCGATCAGTTGGCTGATCTGCCGCAATTGCGCCAACTTTTCGCGCTCACTCACCGCCGCGCCCTCGCCCTCTTGCGCATCGCTTCGGCAAAGCCGAATGGCGGCGGCAACGGCCTTGAAATGTTCGGGCCGGATCGGTGCACCAACTTCGACCGCTGGCATAAATGGCGCGGGCGGTGGGCGGGTCGCGGTGGATCGGGATGCCAACCTCGGCCGCCTTTTCGCGGATGCGGGCGGCGACGTCATCCACCCCCTTGGCGAGGCAGATCGGGGCCGTCTTGTCGCCGCGCTTCCATTTCAGCGCCACGGCATAATGGGTCGGGTTCACCACGATGACATCCGCCTTGGCGACATCCTGCAGCATCTGGCTCATCGCGATTTCGCGCCCACGCTGGCGGCGGTGGCCCTTCATATGCGGGTCGCCGTCCGAGTCCTTGTGCTCGTCGACCATCTCCTGCCGCGACATCCGATTGCGCCGGCGGTGTTGCAGATACTGCCAGCCATAGTCGAGCCCCGCCAAAAACGAGCAGGCTCAGCAAGGCAAGCATCAGGAATTCCAGCAGGATCTGCAACAGCAGCAGCATCGACTGGCCGGGCGACAGTTGCAGGCTGAGCAGCACTCTGATCGGCATGCTGGGCGATCAGGATGCCGCCAGATCAGGCAGACCACACCAAGTTTGACGACGCTCTTGCCGAAGTCGAACAGACCCTCGCGCCCGAACTTCTGGCCAAAGCTGGTGATCGGAGAGATCCGGGACAGTTTGGGCGCCAGCTTGTCGGGCGAAAAGATCAGACTGCGCTGACCGATCGCGCCGAGCAGCGCCGCAACCATCGGCAAGAGCAGCATCGGCAGAAAGGGCAGGGCGAAGGCCGCCAGCAACCCGGCGGTCGGGCCCGCGCGGCAGCTGCAGGATCATCGGGGCCAGACGGTCGGACTGGCCCAGCAGGACCATCCCGGCTGATCCGGCCTGCCGGATCGCAGCTGCCACCAGCCAGCAGACAAGGCCAGCACGAAGCCCGCCATAGACCGCCGCCGTGATCAGATCGGCCGAGCGCGGCACGTCGCCCGTTTGCGCGCCTCATCCAGCCGGCGCTGGGAGGGTTCGTGTTCGCGTTCGGTGTCATCGTCCTGACCGCTCATGGCGCGGACCGGAACGGGGCGGCGAGGAAGTCGTCAAAACTGCCGAGCCAGACGCCAAGCATCAGCGGCACCACGATCAGCCATCAGGACAAGCGATGCCAGCCGTCAGCGCCGGTGCCCCGACCAGCGACGACCGACAGCTGCGGCATCGCCTTGTTGATGATGCCAAGGGCGACGTTGTAGACGACCGAGCCGATCACGAAGGGCGCGGCCAGGGCGAAGGCCAGTGCCAAAGGCGTGGACGATCTGCATCAGGCCCCAGTCGGCCATGTCGGCGGCGCCGGGGAAACGGCCGGCGGGCAGGATGCGATAGGACAGGATCAGCAGGCTCGCCGCCTTGACATGCAGCCCCGCCAGCACGGCCAGCGCCAGTGCTGGCCATGGTCAGCAAGTTGCCGATGGCCGGCTGCGGATCGGGCGTGGCGCCGCCGAACAGCTGCGACAGCGAGGTGACCTGCGCGATGATCGCACGCGGCCATCTGCAGGGCAAAGATGAAGAGCCGCAGGCCGATGCCGAGGGCCAGACCGACCAGAACCTCGACCGCAGCCGGGCGCAGGATGCCCGTGCGTCTGGCGACCATGTCGGCGCCACGGCGGGGGCGACGATGGCCGTGAAGGCGAGGGCCAGCACCAGCCGCACACGCTGCGGCACCGACCTGCTCGCCAAAGGCCGGCATCAGCGCCAGGGCCGCGCCGACCCGCAGGAAGACCAGAACCGCCGTGCAGAACCAGTCTTGCCCGATGCCCGTCAACGCCTGCCAGTTGGGCGAAAAGATCGATCACGCCGGCACCACGCCGACCAGAGCGGGCCGCGCCTCCATCCCGATTTCTTCATAGGACAGGACCGGCGCCGTCAGCCCCTTGGCCCCCATCACGGTGCGCAGGAAACGCCGCCGCAGGGTCGAGGTGACCAGCGCCGGGAAAGGTCCCGGCCTCGGCCGATTTGTTCAGACGATCGGCCATGGCATTGGCCAGTTTGCTGAACTGGTCGGGCGGCAGGGCGACGTCGCGCAGGCCACGGTCGCCGTCGATCTGGTGGGCGGCGAAGGTCTTTTCCCATTCGGGCGCCAGCTGGATCAGCGGGATCGTGCCGTCGGCGCGCTTCAGCTCGGCCACCAGCTGGAAGCCCAGCCGCTGGCGGACATGTTCGCAAATCGCCTCGGGGCTGCCGAGACTGCGCGCCTCGGCGGCGGCTTCGAGGATCAGGGGCAGGTTGCGGATCGAGACCCGCTCCTCCAGCAGCAGGCGCAGGACGGTCAGCAGGGTGTCGACCGGCACCTTTTCGGGCACCAGCTCGTCCAGCAGGCGCTTGTTCTGTTCGGCCCGGACCGGGTCGGTGGTCTTGGTGAATTCGTCCAGCAGGCGCCGCAGACCGCGCAGCGACAACAGCCGCGCGAGATTGCCTTTGATCACCTCCAGCAGGTGGGTCGCCAGCACCTCGGGCGGCGGAGACGACGGTCAGGCCGGCCAGCACGGCATCCTCCTGCATGTCGGGCCGGATCCAGCGGGCCGGGGCGCCATAGACCGGCTCGCGCACATCCATGCCGTCGGGCGCGGAGATGCCATCGGCCAGCAGGACCAGCACCCGTTCGGGAAACAGCCGGTCGCGCACCCTTTCGACCCCCTGCAGGCGGATGCGATAGGTGCCGGGCGGCAAGCTCGCCTCATCGGTCAGGCGGATTTCGGGCAGGATCAGGCCAAAGGTGGCGGCGACATGGTTGCGCATGTTGGCGATGCGGCTGTCCAGACCCGTGGCCGGATCCAGCACCATCGACACGAGGTTCGGGGCAAATTCGATGTGGATTTCGTCGAAATCCAGCACGTCGCCGATGGACTTCTTCATCGGCAGCGCGGGGCGGGGGGCGCAGCCGGTTCGGCGGCGGTGTCTGCGCCGCGCCGATGCGCCCGCCAGGCGGCATAGGCCAAGCGCGACGGCCCCGATCATGAAGGGCAGGAACGGCATCCCCGGCACCAGGGCGATCAGCGCCATCAGCAGGGCAACCGTGCCCAGCGCGCCCGGAAAGCGGCCAAGCTGGGCGAAGAAGGACACGTCGGCGGCCCCAGTCGCCCCGCTGCGCGCCAGAAGCAGCGCCGCGGCGACCGAGATGATGACGGCCGGAATCTGGCTGACCAGACCGTCGCCGACCGTCAGGATCGAATAGGTCTCAAACGCTTCGCCGAGCGGCATGCCATGGACGAAGACGCCCATGATCAGCCCCATCACGATGTTCAGCACGGTGATCAGCAGCCCGGCCACCGCATCGCCCTTGACGAATTTCGACGCGCCGTCGAGCGAGCCGAAGAAGTTCGTCTCCGCCAGTTCGCGTTCGCGCCGCGCCTTGGCCTCGGCATGGGTGATGGCACCGGCGGCCATGTCGGCGTCGATGGCCAGCTGCTTGCCCGGCATCCCGTCCAGCGCAAAGCGCGCCCCAACCTCGGCCATGCGGCCCGCGCCCTTGGTGATGACGACGAAGTTGACGATCAACAGCACGCAGAACACCACCAGGCCCAGCAGCAGGTTGCCGCCCATGATGAACTCGGCAAAGCCTTCGATCACATGGCCGGCGGCGTCGGTTCCGGTGTGGCCCTGACCGATGATCAGCTTGGTCGACGACACGTTCAGCGACAGCCGCAGCATCAGCGAGGCGAGCAGGATGGTCGGAAAGGCCGAGAAATCCAGCGGACGCTCGATGAACAGCGTGACGGTCAGCATCAGGATCGCCAGGGCAAAGGACAGGGCAAGGCCGATGTCCAGCACGAAGGCCGGCACCGGCAGGACCATCATCAGGATGACGCCCATCAGGGCGAGGGCCAGCAGGATGGTCGGGCGGAAGATCCGGGTGATGTTCATACGGAGGTTGAGCATCAGGAATTTCCCCCGATCAGCGGGCCACGGGTCGAAACCAGCGGCACCAGCGATCCGGCGCTGCCTTGCCCGCCGGCTTGAAGCAGAGGGAACCCGTTTTCCCGCGGTGCAGGCGGGGGCGGAGGCGCTTCCCCGTTCGGGCCGTGCAGCACGGCCTTGACCTTTGCCAGATACGCGGCGGCCAAGTCCGGGCTCCGCGAATGGTAGGCAGCAACGGCCTGGGCCCAATCACCGCTTTCCTGATATAGTTGTGACAGAAATGTTGCGGCGTAAGCCGCATTTTGGCGGGGGTCGAACATGTCCGACAGATCGCTGAAATGATCGCCATGCCAACGCATGTTCAACTGAAAGCAGCCGACGTCAAAAGTTCCGGTGCCATCAGTCAGATGTTCTGATGCAGCAGAAACGGCGTCGGCCTTGGTGGCGTACCAATCGCCCTTGCCATCGGCATTGATCGTCCAAGGCCAAGGCGAGGACATTGCACCACCCCTGCCCGGATTCGACGCGCGTGATTGCGAGAAGGATGTCGATGGGCACGCCACTTTGCTGGGCAGCGGCGGCGGCGGCGGTATCACATTGGTCAGACGGATCTGGGGCGGCAGCCAACACCGTGGCGATCAGCGCCCCAGCACCAAAAGCAACCAGAACCTTGGACATGGAGATTACAATCTGTCGGGACGTCATGGGCTTCACCCTCAATCAAAGGGATTCTCCCCCATCTCTGACAGGCTAGCCCTTAGACGTTACCAGTTGGTAAGCGGCGGATCATTGCGTTGGCACGGCAGGAGATTTGACCGAATTCAACAGTGCGGAAATGGCGTCACGCGTGGCGACGCTCCGGTCAACCAGGGCCTGATCGGCGGCCAACGGCCCCAATAGTTGTTGCGCGATGGCTGTTTGTGGCGAATCGCTCAAGGTCGACGCGGCCGCCTTCCATGCTTCCGACCCGTTCGCGGCTAGGGTAGGCCAGTCCTGCATCCTGCCGATGGAATTCCACTGTTCGTCCGTCATCCCGAGGTCGGCGTAAAGCTCTGACGCTGCTTTCTCTTCGCCCAACATCACATGCGCCGCCAGCCGCACCGAAATAGCAGGTGGCGAAGCATCGCCATTCAGCAATTGCAGAGCCATGTTCGGGTCGCCCTGGGCTACCGAAACCTGTGCCGCCAGAACCGCTGGCGCATTGTCGGCGATGGACAGCCAGCGTTCCGCTTGGGCCCCCAGGCCCAGTTTCAACATCCGGTCGGCGATCACGGAAGCCGACCCCTTTGCCTCCATCGGTGGGGATTGCTCAGGGGCCAAAGTTGCGTGGGTCAGGACAGCCGAATCGGGACCGGCATTGCCGAGCATCTGCCACAGTGTCTTGGCTGCTTGTGGCGCAGCACCGACAGCTTGAAAGGCCCTGTCGAAATCGCCTGAGGCGGCATAGCCCAATGTCAAGGCCTTTTCAAACTTGGGGCCTTCCGGGCTGTCGCGCAATTCCTCTGTATAGCCTTCGAGCGCCACGACCTGATTGTAGTCGACGTCCTGACCCAGTTCGGCCCGCTGGATGACAAGTTCGGCCAAGGCATCTGCCGCCGATGGGCCAGGATGAGCGGCCAAGGGCTCCAACCGGGCCACGCTGGCAGCAGGTGACCCGCTTGCCTTCTCGATGGCGGCCTGCATCATCTCAACCTTCGGGCCAGCATCGGGATTGCCACGAAGCACGGCGTCACTCAGCACGGTTGCAGTTGAGAAATCCTTCATCGCCAGAAAGCGGTCGACCAGACTTGGGCCGAGCAAGTCACGCAAATGGCTCGGTAGCGCCGAAAAGCTGCGCAAGATGGCCGCCTTTTGCACCTGACCGATGCTCAACACCTTGGGGTCCGCCAGAACGGCCCAGAGGGCTGCTGCGGTATCGCAGAGACTCCATGCCGGCAAAAGCAGGGGCGGGGTCGGGTAGGCCGTCTAGGATCCGTGCCATGCTCAACCAGATCGGCGCATCGGGCTGTTCGGTCGGGAAGGCAGCCTGCAGTGCCCTTGCCTCAGCCCCAAAACCTATGAACAGATCAAAACGGATTGCGCGTTCGACCGCCTCGGGATCAGGGCGGTCAAACTCACCGGTCAGGCCGACCATCGCCAAGGCAAATTGTTCCGCGATCGGGATTTCGGCAAGGATCGGCTCGCCGGGCGGCGCCTCGGTGGTCGCAGGGGCACCGTGTCCGCCTTCGGCTGGCGCGCCTTCCACTGCAACCGCGCCATGGGCTGAAACCGCCGCCTCTGGCTTGGGCGGCGCAATCGACCAACTGGCAATATCCAACTTGTCGTTGGGAATGCATTCCCGCCCTTCAGCTGTCATTGGCGCGGTGCTTTCCCCTTTTTGCCGGAAGATCAGATTGGGCGTTTCGCCAAGTCTCAGTTCAACGGCTGCATTGCCAGAATCCGCGCTGGACCCGGTTTCTCCGCCGGGTTTGGCCATGTCGACAATGCCCGCAGTAGCCCCACGGCTGAGTTGTTCGATCAACGATTGCCGCAGAGGTTCCAGTTCAAGCAAGACACCCGCAGGATTGCCCGAGGACAGGCCAAGAGCCGAACTCGGCAAATCGTTGCGCCCTGATATTCCAGACAGGGCCGCGGTGGTCCAGTCGTAGCTCGGACGCGGGCCGGTTTGTGGCCTTGTCTTGGGCCGGATGGTCGGGCGGGGTGTCAGATCGCCAGCGATACCCCCGTCGATCGGAAGCTCAAAAGAAGAGCCTTTTGGCGGCGGACCATCACGGATATCGACGACCACTGTACCGGGCCGAAACTCAAACGGGATGGCATAGCAGGCGCAGGCAATGCCGAAATGCAGCGCACCAGTGTCAGGATCGGCCCACAATCCTGCCAGGCGGTTCTTGCCAATCACATTGAAAGCCTTGGACAAATCGTATTGCACAGGCCCTTCGGGCAGGCGCAGTTCATATCCATCGCCGGTTCGGCCCATCTGCCAGGCCGCCGCTTTGGCATATTGCACCACGACCCGGGTGAAATCTGCATGGTCGCCACTGGACACCTTGGCAACTTGTCCAACAGCCAGCGTCGGCAGCAAGATCAAGCAAAGCGCGATCAGCCCCCTCATCATGCCGCATTTTCCTGTTTCAGGCCGCGCAGAACCTCTTCCACCTCCGAGAAGCTGGGGCGGACATGGTGCGGGGTATTTTGTCGGCCCACCTCGATGCAGATGTTTGGCGGATGCCGGTGCAGGTTGGCGATCAACACCTCTCGGATCAACGTGTGGAAGTGGCCGTCTTCCTCAACAATCGCCTTGACCCGTGCTGGCCATCGGACCAACGAAACCATAGGCCAGAAACACCCCCATGAACGTCCCGACCAGTGCGCCGCCGATCATGCCACCCAGAATTTCCGGCGGTTGGTCGATTGAGGCCATGGTCTTGATCACGCCCAGCACGGCCGCGACGATGCCGATGGCTGGCAGGGCATCCGCCATGGACTGCAACGCATGACTGCCGTGCAAGGCGTGGTGCCTGAGCCTCCTCCATGCGCTTGTCGAGCACCTCTTCCACCTGATGCGGATCGTCATAGTTCATTGAGGCGGCGCGCAGCGTGTCGCAGATCAATTCCACAACGGCATGGTCGTGCTGAATTTTGGGATACCGGCCGAAGATCGACGATTCCTCTGGGTTTTCGACATGCTCTTCCAGCGCGACCGGATTCGAGCGCGCAATGCGCACCAGATCGAACAGCAGCGCCAGAAGGTCGCGGTAGTCAGTATTCTTCCACTTCGCCCCCTTGAACACCTTGCCGATGTCCTTGGCGGTCTGCTTTACCGTTGCGAGACTGTTGCCAAGCAAGAAGGACCCGATCGTAGCGCCACCGATCACGATCATCTCGTGCGGCAGCGCCTCCAGAATGATCTCCATCTTTCCGCCGGCTTCGATGTAGCCGCCGAAGACCATGACGAAAATCATGATGATGCCGATAATTCCGATCATGCCTGTTTCCTGACTGTTCTTGCTGTCCGCAGTCTTTCACGCCCGGGTTAAGAAAGGCTGACCCTAGCCCTTGGGTGCCGTCGCATTGCGACCTGCGATCAGGACCGAAATGGAATAGGCCTTGTCGGGTTTCATCCCGGCCAGAACGGCAGCCGCGATCTCAGGGCGCATCCGCCCGAGAAATCCCGCCGCAAACTCTGGTGCCATGGTCTGGAACAGGGCGGCTGCGTCGGCGGGGCGCATGGCCTCATAGACCGCTGTCAGGCGGGCCAGGTCCTTTTCGGCCGCACCGTCCGCAATGGCCAGGGTCTTTTTCAGTTCGACCTCGGCAGCCTGCAGTTCTGCCATCCGCTTGTTGATCGCCTGATCGGCCAAGGACAGCGCTGCCATCCGGTCGGCCATCGCGCTCTCTTGTTTCTTGACTTGCTCTTCTCGCCCGACAAGGGCGGCGGCCACGGCGGCGGGTGGCATCGGGCAATCCTGCGGGGTTACAGACGTATCATGCGATGCTTCTGCCATAGCAGCACCGATACCCGCGCCAAGTCGCAGCGCCCCCGAAGAGGCAAGGATCAACGCCAGTATGACCAAGGCCCCACGACCAGATTTGCGCCGGGTTGTCATTCCGCCGCCTCCATCCGGCCAGGACGCCGCCGGACAAAGCGCAACCTCTTCTCACCATCATTCTCTTCTGGGATCGCCGCCGGGTCAGCTTTTTCCTCTGGTTCCGGAAAGTCGTGCATTGATGCCAGCAGCAACTCCATCCGCGCGGCGGCCGATTCTGCCCGGCTGGTCATGGATTCGAGGTTGGAGGCAGACCCCGTCGCCGCAGTCCGCGCCCGGTCCAACGCCTTGGTCATGTCATCGACCTGGGCTGACAGGACCGCGATGGCACTACCCATTCCGCTTTCGAGAGTGGTGAATTTCTTCAATCGTCCCGACAGGACAAAGCAATAGATCGCGGCACCGAAAGCCCCGGCCGCCATGAGTATATCCGAAATAAATGCCATCACAGGGCCCTCAATGTAGAACGAATTCGGTGACAAGCAGATCGCGCACCCGGCCTTCACCGGTAACGATCTGAATTCGGCGCAGCATTTGGGATCGCAGTCGCACCAGCGCATTGGGATCCTCCAGCTCTGTCACCTCCACGGCCCGCAGATAGCCGTTCAGGACATCGAGGATTCGCGGCATCAGCATGACGACTTCGTCTTGCTTGGACTTCACCACCTCAAGCTGGGCCGTGAAGCGCAGATGCATATTGCTCGCCAGCTCTCCCAAGGACACCGTCACCGGCTCTATGGGCACAAAGGCGATTTCACTGGCATCCGACGGGGCCACAGCCTCATGCGCGACGCTGGTCGCGGGGGCTAGGACCAGCCCGGAATAGACAGCGAAAAATCCGCCACCTCCCAAGACCAGGAACAGCACAATGCCCAGAATCAGGGGCAGTTTCGATTTCTTTTTCGGCACCGCATCCTGCGGCAGTTCAGCTTCGGCCACCGGTCACCTCCGTCCTCGCTGTGAGGGCATAGATAGACCCATTCATCCTAACCAATTGTTAAGCCGGATCCCGCAATGCTGAGGCCAGACGTGGCAGAAGCCCAACGACGGAGACGAGCTTGCAGAATTTATTGGACCTCTGGGCCAATCTCGGCAATCGCCGCCGGGCAATCGTGATCGGTGCGACCGTGGCGATGTTTCTGGCCGTTCTAGGGCTGGCGCGCATGGCCGGATCCACCAACATGGCCTTGCTTTACTCAGGTTTGGACGGGCGCTCTGCCGGGGACGTCATTGCCGCGCTGGACGCCCAGAGCGCGTCATATGAGGTGCGTGGCACTGCGATTTACGTCGACGAATCGCTGCGCGACAACCTGCGCATGGTATTGGCCGGTCAGGGCCTGCCTGCCACTGGCGGCACGGGCTATGAATTGCTTGATTCGCTGTCGGGTTTCGGCACCACCTCTCAGATGTTTGACGCCGCCTATTGGCGCGCCAAGGAAGGAGAGCTGGCACGAACGGTTCTGGCCCTGCCAGAGGTGAAGTCCGCCCGCGTCCACATTGCCCAGGCGCCGACCCAATTGTTCCAGGATCAGGGCAAACCCACGGCAAGTCTGACCGTCGTCACTGCCACCGGGCGCATTGTCGGCTGGGCAAGCCAAGGCGCTGCGCCATCTCGTCGCGGCTGCGGTGCCGGGGATGCAGCCTGACGATGTCGCCGTGATAGATTCAGTCGCCGGCCTGATCCCGTCCGAATCGGATACGTCAGCACCAAATGCCACCGGCGACGCAAAAGCCGCCGAGATTCGCCAGAATGTCGAACGGCTTCTTGCGGCGCGCGTGGGGCCCGGCAAGGCCGTGGTCGAGGTCAATGTAGATGTCGTGACCGACCGGGAAGAGGTGAACGAACACACCTTTGACCCACAGGGGCGCGTCGCGATCTCCACCGAAACGCAAGACAAATCCGGATCCAGCAACGGCAGCGACGGCAATGTCACGGTCGCCTCCAATCTGCCCAGCGGCAACGCAGGCGCAGCGGCAGCAACCAAAGCCAGACCTCTGAAAAGCAAGAGCGGGTGAACTACGAAGTGTCCGAGACCAGCCGCCAAATCATCAAAGCCCCTGGCGCGATCCGCAAGGTGTCGGTGGCAGTGCTGGTCGATCAGGAAAAGATAGTGGCCGCGGATGGTTCCGTGACGTTCCAGCCACGGACCGATGCCGAACTGGCGACACTGAAAGAACTCGTCGCCTCGGCCGTCGGTTTTGATGAGGCGCGGGGCGATGTTCTGACGCTCAAATCCCTGCCGTTCCAGCAGCAGGCGGCTGAGGGGACGCTGGTCGAAGCCGGCATGTTCGGGGCACTCGGCGATCTCGACCTGATGTCGATCATCCAGCTTGCCGTGTCTCGCCCTGGTGGCGCTGATCCTCGGGCTGTTCGTGATCCGCCCGATCCTGACCTCGGGCACTCGCAGCACGGCGCAACTGGGGGCGCCCTATTCCCCACTGGCCCTGCCGGGCGGCAACGGGACGGTCGAGTGATGCGCTGAACGGCGAGATCGACGATCTCGGCATGTATGCCCGGCACGGCCGACTTTGCCGAGCAAGAGGCCGCGATGAAGGGCGTTGACACCGATCCGGTCGCCCGCCTGCGCCGCCTGATCGAGGAGCGGCAGTCGGAATCGATGGAAATTCTGCGCAGCTGGATGGAACATGACGAGGAGCCCGCCTGATGGCCCTGAAGCTGGAAGTCTTCGATACCGAAGAAAAGCCCGCCAAAACCCAGACTGTCGTGCTGGACCGCATGGCGCTGGAGGATGAAAAGCTGGCCTCCTACGACACCGGCTACCGTGCGGGCTGGGATGACGCCAATGCCGCCCAGTCTGACGATCAGACCCGGATCAAGGCGGATCTGGCGCGCAATCTGCAGACGCTGGGCTTCACCTATCACGAGGCGCGCACCCATATCCTGAAGGCGATCGAGCCTTTGATGCTGCAGATCGTCGGGCAGCTTGCTGCCGGAAATTGCCCGCGAAACCCTGGCGCCCTTCGTGCTGGAAACCCTGATGCCGCTGGCCGAGGGTCTGGGCGATGCGCCGGTCACCCTGGTCCTGAACCCGGCCTCCCGCGCCCCGGTCGAGGCGCTGCTGGAACAGGCCACCGGCCTGCCCGTGACCATCGAGGAAGAGCCGACCCTGGGCGAGGGCCAAGTCTATATCAAGCTCGGCAACGTCGAAACCCAGGTCGACCTCGACAAGGCCACTGCCGACATTGCCGCCGCTGTGCGCGGCTTCTTCGACCTTCCCGGAAAGGACAGACCCAATGGATAACCCCGCCGACAACAACCCCTTCGCCCAAGTGCCGATCGAGGTGACCATTTCGGTCGGCAGGGCCCGCCCGCTGGTGCGCGACCTGCTGCGCCTGAGCCGCGACGCCGTGCTGGCGCTGGACCGCCGCGTCGATGACCCGGTCGAACTCTATGTCGGGGACCGGCTGATCGCCCGCGGCGAGTTGGAGGAGTTGGAGGGCGATCAGGCCGGCCAGCTGGCCGTCCGCCTGACCGAAGTGGCCAACCTGCGGGGCGGGCTGTGAGGCGCATCCTTGCCCTGTTGCGCTGACCTGTCTCTGGCCGCCTCGCCGGCTTTGGCGCAATCCTTATCGGTCGATCTTGGCAACGACGGCTCTCTGGCCACCCGGTCGATCGAAATTCTGGCGCTGATCACCGTGCTCAGCATCGTGCCGGGCCTTGCCGTGATGGTGACCTGCTTTCCCTTCATCGTCACGGTCCTGTCGATCCTGCGGCAGGCACTCGGCCTGCAGCAGTCACCACCAAACATGGTGATCGTCAGCCTTGCCCTGTTCCTGACCTGGTTCGTGATGGACCCAGTCTTCACCGAGGCCTGGCAACAGGGGGTGCAGCCGTTGTCGGAGGGCAAGATTGACATTCAGCAGGCGATCCCGCTCGTCCTGTCGCCGTTCCGTGGCTTCATGGCGGCCCGCACCAACCCGGAAACCTTCGCTGTCGCTGCAAGCCTTGCGCCCGGGAAGCACCGAGGCGGCGAGCAATGCGCCGCTGTCCCTGCTGGTGCCGTCCTTCATGCTGTCAGAAATTTCACGCGCGTTCGAAATCGGCTTTCTGATCTATCTGCCGTTCCTGATCATCGACCTGGTCACGGCAGCGATCCTGATGTCGATGGGGATGATGATGGTGCCGCCGGCCGTCGTGTCCCTGCCGTTCAAGCTGGCCTTCTTTGTGGTGGCCGATGGCTGGACGCTGATCTCCGGTCGCCCTGGTCCGCAGCTACTCCTGAACTGCGGCGACCCTTCAGTTCACCACGAAACTCGGCATGCAGCGCGCCTGCCGCGTTGATGCTTTTCAGAATGTCGATCATGTCATGCGGCGCCACGCCGAGCGCGTTCGAGACCCGCCACAACCTCCGACAGGTTGGCGCTGCCCTTCACCTCGGCCAGCCCGGTGCCCGGCGCGTTCTGAATATCGGCTGAGCTGCGCGGCACGACGACGGTTTCCCCCTCGGCAAAGGGGTTGGGTTGCACCACCATTGGCGTCTCGTCGATCCGCAGGGTCAGATTGCCCTGCGCAATCGCGACCCGGCTGATCCGCACATCCTCATCCATCACGATGGTGCCGACCGCTGATCGACCACCACGCGCGCGCGGCTCTCGGGCTCAACCTCCAGGTTTTCCAGCTTGGCGATGACATGGGCGGGCGAATTCACGTGGGTGGCGTCGATGTTCAGCGTCACCGTGCCCGAATCCTCCATCTGCGCCACCCGGCGGCCAAACTCGCCGGTTGATCACCGTTTCGATCCGCTGCGCCGTGGTGAAATCCGGCGACCGCAGGGCCAGCCGGATGGAGTGCAACTGGGCAAAGTCGAACTGCACCTCACGCTCGACATGGGCACCGGCGGGAATGACCCCTGCCGTCGGCACGCCCTGAACCACTTTTGAAGCCTGACCCTCGGCCGAAACACCGCCGGCAATGATTGCGCCCTGCGCGACCGCATAAATCTCGCCATCGGCGCCGTTCAAGGGAGTCATGATCAGCGTGCCGCCCAGCAGGCTTTTGGCGTCGCCAATTGCCGACACCGTCACATCAATCCGCCCGCCGCGCGCGCGAAAATGGCGGCAGCGAGGCCGTCACAAAGACCGCCGCCACGTTCTTGGGCTGAAACTGCTCGCCCGAGACGTTGACGCCCAGCCGTTCCAGCAGGTTCGACATGATCTCTTCGGTGAAAGGGGAATTGCGCAGCCCGTCGCCGGTCCCATTCAACCCAACGACCAGGCCATAGCCGACCAGATCGTTGGCGCGCACGCCGTCAAACTCGACCAGATCCTTGATGCGGATCGGGCTGGCCCAGACCGGGGTCAGCGCCCCAAATCCCAAGGCGATCAGACAGGCCGTCAGCAGAGCTTTTTCAAAGGAAATTCACCAGGCTCAGGCGCGACATGCGCGCGGTTATTGAATACAGCGTCTCCAGCTGGGTTTGCGCCTCTTGCAGCTTGGACGCGGTTTCATAGGGATCGACCGAGATCAGACCCAGTCGCGCGGTCTCGAAGCGCAGATTTCTCGGCATCGTTGCGGACGCCCGCATTGACGATGCGGCTTCCGTGGTGCCGAGCCGGGCCGTCAGTTCGGCAAAGGGCGGTTTGGGCACTGGCGAGCCTTTCGCCCGCCCGTTTGGCCAGATCGGCGCGGGCCACGTCACTGCCTGCCAACGCCCCACGCTGCAACAGGCTGGCCATCGCGAGCCCCTTCAGCATGTCGACGATGGCCGGATCGACTGCCGTCACATCGATCTGTACCTTCTGGTCGGACGATACAGCTACCGGTGCCAGAGGGTCGCCGCCTTGATAGACCGTCGCGGCAAACCCGGCGGGATCGTCAAACCAGCTGTTGACGGCGGTTTCGACATCCAGCGAGGACAGTGACCCGAGCTACCGCCGCATCAAGTGCCGTCATCATGGTTTCTGTATCGCTGACCGCGGAATGGTCAGTGGCCTTGCCCGCAAACAACGAGCGATCCCCCGACCGGGTGTTCAGTGTCGACATCGCCGAATTCCAGCCTTTGGCTGGCTTCAAATCCCAGCGTGTTGATCCGCGAGGGCGAGTTGCTGGTGGCCGCAGCCAGCAAGCGACGAACTCAACGCCGAACGCGCTGTCGCGAAATGCCGGTTCAACGCGAGTCTGCATGTGGCCGGCGAAAATCGCGGTATCGGCTGTTACCGAATGATAGGCGTCCAGTTGCGTCAGCGCTGGCCTCGATCCCGGCAAGCGGCACAAAATCGCCATTCAGCCGTTCGGCTCTGTTTGTCGACCAGCCCGGTGACAGCCTCTGTCGACAGTGATCTGAATACTGTCTTTCAACGTCGCATTTCGGCGGCTGAGGATCAGAGATTGCGCGAGGTCGCCCACTGAGATTTGCGTCATGTCAAATATCCAACAACGTTTGAATCATGTCTTGCACCGCCTTGATGACCTTGGCATTGGCGGCATAGGCGCTGTTCGATCTGCAGCAGCGAGTGCATTTCCTGATCGGTGTCGACGCCGTCCTCGCGCCTCCATCGAGACGAAGGTTTCAAGCCTGGTCTTGGCATAGGTCGCATCACCGTCAGCCTGCAAACGGCTGGTTGAAGCCGACGACAGAAGATCACCGGCGAGGCCAGAATAGCTGCGCTGCCCGGCCATGAACCCGCCGGAAACCGGCTCGCGCTGGGATGTCAGAGCGGCTTTCATGTTGGTCAGCAGCGTGCTGTCGCCAACCGCCCCCATGGTTGACGCCCCCAGCCCGTCGCGCAATCGCCACAGGGCGCCACCCTGGTCCGGATCGGCGGCAGCGTTAACTGTCAGCCGCTGCGACAAGCCGACTTCGTTCAGCGGATCAAAGGCCGCGCCGTCATCGGTGAACAGGCCCGGATCCCCCGGCGCCCGCGTCGCATCCAGCCCACTGTCGGAAAACCGCTCCACCAGATCACGAGCCATCGCGTCCATCTGAGCCTGCGCCTTGACGCCCAGTTCATCGCGAACGGCGAAATTGGCCCCCAGCGTGCCGCCTAGGATCATCGAATGTCGACCCAGACGTCGCAATCGGTTTGCCGTTCAGCGTCAGCCCGGACAGACCGGCACCATTCGTCGTGCTGGGGTTGACCGAGGTTGCGGCGTTGAAACCGAACACCGCCGCCTTATTGTCCAGCAGAACCGCACCGTTCGGTGTGTAGAGTGAGATTGCCCCATCGTTCTGCTGGACCTCGCGCACCGGGACGATCTTGGCGATCTGATCCACGAGTTGCTGGCGCTGATCCTGCAAGGCCGCCGTGTCCTGACCGAGACCAGAGCCACGCCTAATCTGCAGCGTTCAGCTTGACCACCCGCTCCAGCGTGGATGTTCAGCGTATCGACCTCATTGGCGATTTCGGTGTTGGCCTCCGCCGGGCCGCCTGCACATCGTTGGACGCCGTGCCAAGCTGCGCGGCCAGGGCCTTGGCGCTGCTCAGAACCGCTGACAGCCGTGGCTCTGATTCCGGATGCGACGTCGCCTCGGTCAAGGCGGTGTCCAAGGCGGCGACCCGGCCACTGATCGAAAAGGCCTGATCCGGCGTGCCAAGCGTCGTTTCAAAGCGCTGAAAGAAGGCTGCCCGCGCATCGGCATCGCCCGACGAAGATTGCGCCAGCCGGCGGTCGCCCAGCAACGGCAGATCGACCGCCCGCGGTGACGCCGACGATCTGCACCCCCTGCCCGGAGTTGCCGACTGTGCGCGAGGTCAGGTGCAACTCGCGCCTGGCATAGCCCGGCGTCGTTGCATTGGCGATGTTGCTCGACACCAGTTCCGCGGCCTTGGCCGAGGCTGTCAGACCGGACAAAGCGCTGGACAGGGTGCCGTCCAATGGTCACTTACGCCTCCTCTCGTCAACGCTTGAGGTTCGTGGTTTCCTGCAACATCTCATCCACCGTCTGGATCACCTTGACGTTAGACGAATAGGCGCGCTGTGTGGTGATCAGATGAGGTCAGTTCCTGCGTGACGTCGGTGGTCGACTGTTCCTGCGAATAGCCGATCAGCTTGCCGGTCGGCCCATCACCCGAATTCCACAGATAGAACGGCCCAGACTCGGCCGACACCTGATAAGTCTGGTTGCTGGCCGAAGTCAGGCCGTTGGGATTTGGCACATCGACCACCGGGATCTGATAGATGACCTTCGCAAATCCCTGATCATAATTGGCATGCAACATGCCATTGTCGTCGACCTCGACCGACACCAGCCGCGCCACCGGTGTCCCGTTCGTCGCCTTGCCGATGGGGGCGAATTGCTCGGACAATTGGGTCATGCCGCCACTGGCGCCAATCGCCCCGATATTGAGCGCGATTGAGCCACCGCCGACGGTCAGGGGAATCGTCCCGGTCGCAAGGTCATAATCGTCGCCAGTCACGGTCGTCACGCTTTCCAGCGTTCCGCGCGAGTCCTGCTGCCGTCAAAGGTCAGGGTGTATTCCGCGACGACGGCGTCGTCCGATGCGCTGTCAGAAATCAACCATTTGCCAGGTATTCGATGCACCTGACGCCGGAACCGTCGGCGTAAAGGTATAGTGCAGGGTTTCCTGCGTGCCGAGATTGCCAGTGTATTCCAGCGACATGTCTCAAACGAGTCAGCCCATCGCTGCCCAGCCTTGGTCGAGGTCGCCGGCAGGTTGGCCCCCAGCGATCATCGCCGTTGTCGGGTTGGCCACATACTGGTTCTGGTCAAGCTTCACCGGGACCAGACCAGACATGCTGTCGCGCGGAAAGTTGCCCATCGACCCATCCGGGTTGGCGGGCCAACCCATCAGGACCTGCCCGGTCAGAGTTGCGCAGGATGCCGTCGGCATCCGCCTTGAACGACCCGGTCGTCGTCAGAGAAATGGGCAGTGTGCCATCGCCACGATTGACTGCATCAATGCGTGGTCACGGCCATGAAGCCGCGCCCATCAACCGCAAGGTCAGTCGAATTGTCGGTGCCGATCAGCGGCCCGCGTTCATCAATCAGCCGCATCGATGTGGAACGGACCCCGCCGGCCGAATAGGATCGTGTTGCTGGTCGCCGTGCACCACGACCGAATAGAAATCGGCCTGCACCTTTTTGTAGCCGTAGGTGGAAGAGTTCGCGATATTGTCTGAAATCGTCGCCAGTTTGTTCGCGTTCGCGTTCAAACCCGGCAACCCCTGCGTTCAGCGAAGAGGTAATTGTCATCGATAGCGCCTTTCTGCAGCTCGACCTATTGGGATCAACCTGCGTGTTGCGCCTTAAGATTGCCCTAACGTCTAAAATCCGCTCGGGAATTCTAGCGGTCCTTTCGCAGCAAGACCACCTCGATCCGGTTGTTGCGCACCGCAGACAGGGTCCGCCGTGACAGGTTTGCGGTCTGCATGGCCGGTGACCCGGGCAATCCGGTCAGTTCGGTGTACCTGCTGATTCCAGCAGCGCACGCACCACCTGCGCCCGCGAGGCCGACAGATCCCAGGTCGGATTGTTGACCATCATCACCGGATAGGACCGGACATAGCCATCAACCGCGATGCTGTTTCCGGGCAACCGCAATGACGTCCGACACCAGCGCGGTTATGTCCTTCAACGACTGGCGTCGGCGTCACGGTATCGGGCTCGAACAACGGGGCGGAGTCGAGGTCGAAAATCTCGATCACCAGCCCCTCATCCGTGCACCTTGGTCACCACATGCGACAGCAGTGTCTGCATGGTCATGCTTTCGCCGCCCTTGCCCTCCAGCGCGCTTTGCAGTTTTTTCAGTTCGCGTATCCTCGCCGCCTTTGGCGTCGCCCTCGGTGGAGCCCGACAGTTCCGCCCGATTTCTGGGTCGTCGCCGGGGCTCGCCGGCCGACATGCCGGTGCCATTGTGGACAAAGGTGTCGTCGGTAAAGATCGAATCCCCGCCAAACGCGCCATCGCCACCGCCCGAAACGCGGTTGATCGGAATCGTCGGATTGAAGTAATCCGCAATGCCCTTGCGTTGCTTTTCCGTCGTCGCGCCCAACAGCCACATCAGCATGAAGAAGGCCATCATGGCCGTCACGAAATCCGCATAGGCAACTTTCCACGCCCCACCGTGGTGTCCGCCGCCGCTGATTATCTTCTTCCGCTTGATGATGACTGGCGCGGCATTTGACTGCCCTGCCATTCCCTCACCCCATAGTCTACCCAAGGTCCGGTATAGGGCATCGCCATGAATCGGGGCTTAACCTAAGGCTTTTTAGGGGTTTTTGCGGCCAGGTTCGGCGAGCGCACCAGTTTGGCCACGGTATGAATACCGATGGAGCTGTAGTCGGCCATGAACTGCTGTGCCGCCGCCCGCGTCAGCCAAGGCTCAAGCTTCAGCGGCAACGAGCGCATCAACTCACGTGGCGGAATGGATTGCGTGGCAGGCCGGGTCATCATCAAATCGGCAAACTCTTGCGTGGACAGTGAGCCTTTGCCGATCACCAGCACTTCAAAGCGTTGGAACACCTGATTGACCGCGAACAGCCCAAGGTTCGGAAACCGGGCCAGAATACGCTCCAACGCCCGACGATCCATGGTGCAGCCGACGGCATCACCGAAACCATCGCTGGTGCAACCCAGCAATCGCAGGTGGTCCTTTACGGCGGTAAAATCTTCCTGCGACAGTTCGGTCTCGCAGAACAGGTCATATTGCGCCGTCTGGTGCTCTGACAACGTGGTGAAAACGCCCGGCAACCTGCGCAGCGCCGACCACAACCACTCTGCCCGGCCCGGCGACAACGCCGGAATGATCAGACCCTGCGGCCCGCCAAAGGATTGCGCCGTCAGATCTTCCAGTCCCATCAACCGTTCCAGAGTCACGATCAGCTTGCGGGCGTATTTGGCATCGGCCAGCCGGATCGACACATCGCAATACTCATCCGGTGGCATCGCCTCGACGGGCTGAATTGCAACATGCAGCCCCAAGGCGGCCAGCAACGGCAGCGCTTCACGGGCCCGGGTGGTAGTCATGCGCGGAATCAGCAGGCCATAGCCCTGTTCCAGCACATTTTCGGCATACTGTCGGTCAAGACCAAACCTGTTGGACAAAGTCGACACCGCCAAACCAGCATGACCAGAGGCCGCAAGCAGTGACAGTTGCACGTCATCCTCAACCAGTTGCGACATCGGCATGGCGATTCCCTTTGTTGGACTGGCCCTCTGACATGAGCCTATTCTTATAATCCTTTGGCGACGATCTTGGTTCTATCAGATCGTTTAGCCAATATAGGTGTCATTTTCGTGTTTCCAGAGGGGCAGAAAAATCTTTTTGACTGGTTGAATAATACGCCAAACGGACAGGTCGCCCGTCTGCGCTTGGTCCTGTTCGGGGTGGTGCTAGCGGATCGCACCCACATCGCCCGCCGCATCGGCAACCGAAAGATCGTGGTTCGGTTGCCGGCGTTTTGCCCGTGTCGACCCAATCGTCAGGCCACCGGTTTACATAGCCGTCAGATCACGGACACCAAACGCAGCGCATCATAGATCGCGGCATGGATGTTGCGCGCCTCAACTGCGTCACCGATTCGGAACAGCTGAAAGCCTGCGGGGCCGCCATCAACCGTCTGCGGTTTCAGGGCGATCATATGCCTCATAATTCACCGCACCAAGGTTCACCGACTGCGGCCTCAGCGCAAAGTAGATATCGGCCAGCGGCTGGGTGCCGTGGTTCACCACCACCTGATCATAATGCCCGACCTTGCCGATCTGCATGTAATCAGAATCCACCGTGGTCTTGATCAGATTGCCGTCCTTTTCCACCTTGGTCAGGCGGTAGGTCACCGTGAAGGTGACAGGCTTGTCCTGCAACGCCCGCATATAGGGCACCAGATTCATCGCCATCACATCCGGCGCAAAGGTGCGGTCCGGCGTCATGATCTCGACCGTGGCCCCAGCCTCGGCCAGCAGTTGCGCCGCTTGCAGGGCCACATGGTCGCCCGCATCGTCGAACAGCAGCACATTGCTGCCGGGCTTCACGTCGCCCGACAGAATGTCCCACGCGGAAACCGTCAACTCATTGCCCGAGGCGAGAATATCCTTTTCCGGCATCCCCCCCGTCGCCACGATCACCACATCGGGCCGCTCTGCCAGCACATCCTCGGCCTCAGCCCAGGTGTTGAACCGAAACTCCACCCCCAACGCCGCGCATTGCGCCATGCGCCAATCGATAATGCCAATCAACTCGGCCCGCCGCTTGGTCTGCGCACAAAGCCGGACCTGCCCGCCCGCCTGCGCCGCCGCCTCGAACACCACAACCGAATGGCCACGCTCTGCCGCCACCCGTGCCGCCTCCAGCCCCGCCGGGCCGGCGCCCACCACGACCACCCGCTTGCGCGGTGGCGGCAGGCTGGATCTGGTGCGGCATCGACTCTTCCCGCCCAGTGGACGGGTTGTGGATGCACAGCGCCATGCCGCCCTGATAAATCCGGTCCAGACAATAGGTCGCGCCGACACAGGGTCGAATATCCTCCTCGCGCCCCTCAATGATCTTCTGCACGATATGCGGGTCGGCCATATGGGCGCGCGTCATGCCGACCATGTCCAACTGGCCCGACGCCACCGCATAACGCGCCGTCGCCACATCCGGAATCCGTGCGGCGTGGAAGGTCGGCAACCCGACCTCGGCCCGCACCCGCCCGGCAAAATCCAGATGCGGTGCCGATTTCATGCCGTGGATCGGGATCACATCCGTCATCGCCGGATCGGTGTGAATGCGCCCCCGGATGATGTTCAGGAAATCGACCAGCCCCGAATCGCGGAACATCTTGCCAATCGCGATGCCCTCTTCGGCATCAATCCCGCCCGGCTCCACCTCATCCGCCGTATAGCGCATCCCCAGCAGGAAATTCTCGCCCACCCGCTTGCGACAGGCCGCCAGCACCTCCATCGCAAACCGCGCCCGGTTTTCCAGACTGCCGCCATAGGGCGCAGGCAGGGCATTGGTCAACGGCGACATGAACTGATCCAGCAAATGGCCGTAGCACTCAAACTCGACCCCATCCAGACCCGCCGCCTTCATCCGCTCGGCCGCGTCGGCGAAATCGGTGATGATCCGGTCAATGTCCCAATCCTCGATCACCTTGGGAAAGGCCCGGTGGCTGGGCTCGCGCGCTGGCCCGCCGACACGACCGGCAGCCAATCGCCCTTGTCCCACCGCGTCCGCCGCCCCAGATGGGTCAGCTGGATCATCACCGCCGCCCCCGCCTCGTGGCAGTCGTCCGCCAGCCGCTTCATCCACGGCACAACCTCGTCCTTGTAGGCCAGCATGTTGTTGAACACCGGGGGCGATCCTTCGACACCGCCGCCGACCCCGCCGTCATGGTCAGCGCCACGCCGGCCTTGGCCCGCTCCAGATGGTACAGCCGGTAGCGATCCTTCGGCATCCCATCCTCGGGATAGGCCGGTTCGTGACTGGTCGTCATGATCCGGTTGCGCAGGGTCAGGTGTTTCAGCTGGTAGGGTTGCAGCAGCGGATCAGACGACATTCGGGCCTCCATTTGCCACAAGCCTAGGCGAGCCGTGGCGCACTGGTAAGACAAAATGCGACGGGTCGGGGTCGTTTTGCCGCCTGCACGGCTGCCGGGGACTTCGTCAGGCCCCCTGATGCCGCTGCCACCCCATCCGGTCAAACACACCCGCATAGGATTGCATCAGCGCCCGCAACGCCGGCCCGTCAACGCTGTCATTCAAGTCCCACGCCTTGTTCGCCAACCCAAGGATGCGCGGCGCCAGCATCGGCTCCATCTCCGCATCCTGCGTGGTGAACTCCGACCAGAAACACCCCTGAACACCGACGATCTGCCCTGCCACATCCTCGGCACCCTCAGGCACCGGCTTCCAGTTCACCACATCCTCAAGCGACACATAGGCCGCCCAGGCCGCACCCCAGTCGGCCGGATCACTGGTATGGGCCATGTCGAAATACACGTTCTGCGCCGGGCACATCACCACCTCATAACCCGCCCGCGCCGCCGCAACCCCCGGCCCCTGCCCCGTCCATGAAAACAGCAGGGCGTCATGCCCGATCCCGCCATTCGCGCCCTTCGCCGCCTCTTCCCAAGCCGCCGGACCGAATCCCGTGGCTCTGCAGAAATCCGGCCAGCCGCGCCATCATCCAGCCCTGCACATCATCCCGCGTCTCCAGCCCATGCTCCGCCTTCAACGCCGCCACAGCAGGTGACCCGGCCCAGGCATCCGGTGGCAGTTCATCGCAGCCCAGATGCAGCATCCCCATCGGAAACATCCCCGCCACCTCCAACGAAAGCGGCTCTATCAAGGCCCAAGTTGCCGGCATCGCCGGGTTCAGGATGTTCAGCGGATAGCCCTGAATGCTGATCTCACTGTCGTTGTCCCCCGGATCGCGCATCCCCGCATGGGCCATGTTCAGCGCAAAGGCATGGGCAGGCACCTCGATCTCCGGCAACACCTCGATCTGCAATTCCTTGGCCCGCGCCAGCACCGCGCGCCACGTCGGCCTTGGAATACGACCCGCCCGACCGGATGCCACCACCAAACAGCCCCGGCACCAACCTGCCCCTCGCCCCGAATCGGCGGTCTTGCGCCAGATCTCCGGCGCGCAGTCCACCTCCAACCGGAACGCCTCATCATCCGAAAAGTGCCAGTGGAACCGGTTCAGCTTCAGCAGCGCCATCAGGTCCAGCAGCCGCAGAATCGTCTCAACGCTATAGAAATGCCGCGCGCAATCCAGATGCTGCCCCCGCCAGCCAAAGCGCGGCGCATCGGTGATCGTGCCGCAGGGCAGCGCTGCCCTGATAGGTCTCGCGCAGGTTCAAAAGCGTGACTGCCGCGCGCGAACAGACCCGCATCGCCCGCCGTCGTCACCCCAATCCCATCCGGCGCGATCGTCAGTTGCATAGCCACCATCAGCCAGCTCGCGTCCGCGTCGCACCGCCAGCGGAACACCGCCCTCAGCCAGAAACGGCGCAAAGTTCAGCCGCGCGGCCAGGGCGTCCACAGCGGCCAACCGCTCGTCGTCGCAGGCAAACCCGGTCACCGTCAGACCGCCCTCCTGCAGGCACCCATTCGCGTCGGCTGGGGAACCAGCCGCAGCCCGTCAAACGGTGGCACGACACGCGGCGGCGGCGGCGGTCAACCCGAACCCCGGTTTCCAGCGCGGGCAACGCAATCACGCCCCGCCTTCGTGCGCAGATAGGCCACCCAACGGCAGCCAAGCCCGGTTGCGCGGCGCAAAGCCACGCCTCGACATAGGCCAACACCAGCGGCACCATACCGCCAGCCGGAATGTCCGGCAGCGCCACCTCGATATATCCCGCAACCGAGCGCAACAGCGTCCCACCCGATACCACCCGCGACGGCACGAACATCGAACAGCAAAATACTGCCCCAGAAAGCGCCGTATCAGAGCCTATTTCACAGTGAATTTCCGTCCCGACGATCCGGGCATCAAAGGTCAGCGTCATGGTTTGGCCTCCAGCCGCAATTCGGCAACGAAAGTCATAGATGTCAGACCGGTACAGCCCGCGCGTAAACTCGATCGGTCGGCCCGATGGCAGATAGGCCGTCCGGTCGATCCGCAGACACCGCCGCGCCTTCCGGCAGGTGCAGCAGTCCGCGCATCCGAAGCGGCCAGATTGACCGCCGTGATCCGCTGCACCGCCCGCGTCGGCGCATTTCCCCGCGCCCGCAGCACATCGTACAGCGACGTCTCGACCCGCTCCGGTTCCGGCAAAATGTCCTGCGGCAACGACGACCATTCCAGCGCCATCGGCATCCCATCGGCACTGCGCAACCGCTCCACCCGCGCCACCCGGTCACCCCCGGCCAAGCCCCAGCGCCATCTGCTCATCCGGGCTCGGCAGGAACAGCCCACGCCGCAGGATCTGGCTGGTCGACGTCTTGCCGCGCTGCCGCATGTATTCGGTAAAGGACAGCAGCGCCGACAGCGAATGTTCCAGCTTGGGCGGATGCGGCCGCACAAAGGTGCCCGCCCCGCGCCGCTGCTCCAGCACGCCCTCCTCGACCAGTTGCGCCACGGCCTTGCGCACCGTCACCCGGCTGACCTCGGCCAGCTCGGCCAGGTCTCGCTCGGGCGGCAGCTGGGCGTCCGTCTCCAGCACGCCCGAGCTGATCACCGCCGCGAGATGGCGGTACAGCTGGGTATAGCGTGGCCCATGGCCGCTGCGATACCAGCGGTCCTGGCGTAAAGATCTGATCGGTCTCTGGCGTTCCATGCCATGCCATCATTGGTATTGTTTTTTGCGGCCAAACCAGACCACTCACCTCAGAAGGCACCGGATTTGGCCGCAAAAACAAGCGAAAAATGCGCGGTTTAGCAGATTTTTTGCAGAATTGGTATTATCTAGGTAGCAAAATTAATTTCGCCTTGGTAACATGATCGCCATAAACAGATTCGGCCCGCATACGCAGGCCGGACACAGCATCAGGGGGATGCATGGCCGATATCGCTGCACAACCGGCATCCGCCGTTGCCAAAGCCAACCGCAAGGGCCTGTCCGAGGCTTGGTTCGCCTGGGTTCTGATTGCCCCGGCCCTGGCTTTCATCGGCGTCATCGTGGCCTGGCCCTTGGCTGGAAACCATCCGCCTGTCCTTCACCGATGCCGATCTTGGGCGGCGAAAACTGGGTTGGTCTGGCGAACTACGAAAAGATGCTGTCCTCGGCCAAGTTCTATGACATCGTCGGGCGCACCTTCTTCTGGATGGTCCTGTCGGTCAGCCTGAAACTGATCATGGGCCTGATCGGTGCCACCCTTCTGAACGCCGCCGTCCCCGGCCGCGCCCTGTTCCGCATGCTGATCATGCCGCCGTGGGTCATCCCGATCGCCATCGGCTGTATCGGCTGGTTGTGGCTCTACAACGGCCAATTCGGCTTCCTGTCGGGCATGGCGCAGCGCTTCGGCCTGATCGACGGCCCGTTCGAATTCCTCGCCTACAAGAACTCGGCCTTCTACTCCGCCATCGTCACCGATGTCTGGGTCGGCACGCCGATGGTGTCGCTGTTCTTCCTCGCCGCCATGCAGGGCGTCAGCCGCGACCTGTATGAGGCGGCCTGGGTCGACGGCGCCGGCCGCTGGTACCGCTTCCGCCGCATCACCATCCCGCAGATCATGCCGGTGATCGTGTCGATGGCGCTGCTGTCCGCGATCTGGACCTTCAACAGCTTCGACATCATCTACATCCTGACCCAAGGCGGCCCGCGCGGCGGCACCACGACGCTGATCATCGACACCTACAAGACCGCCATCGGCAACTACAAATTCGGCGAAGGGTCGGCCCGCGCCGTGGTGATCGTGGTGCTGCTGGGGCTGTTCTCGCTGCTCTACATGAACGTGCTGAACCGCGTGAACAAACATTACGGGGTGAAATGACATGCTGATGGACCGCTACACCCTGCTGCAAAAGATCGGCATCTACTGCCGGCATCGCCGCTGTTCCTGACCTTCATCCTGCTGCCCTTTGCTCGAGATGTTCCGCACCAGCCTGTCGCCCGATGAGCCACCTGTTCCACGCCGCCGTACGAGATCTGGAGTCGACGAGTTCAGCTTTCAGGCCTATCGCGACATGTGGGTCAAGGTGCCGCTGCTGGGGCGCTATATCTGGAACTCGATCTTCATCGCCTCGATGGTCACCGCGATCACCATGGTCTTCGTCATCCCCGCCGCCTATGCCTATGCGCGGCTCGATTTCCCGTTCAAAACCATGTCGCTGGGCGCGTTCCTGGCCGTCAACATGTTCACCGGCGCGGTGCTGCTGATCCCGCTGTACCGCGTGATGCGCACGCCTGGGCCTGCTGAACACCTATTGGGCGATGATCATCCCCGGCGTCGCCTTCCTGATCCCGACCGGCATCTGGCTGCTGCGCGGCTATCTGGAAAAGATCCCGCGTGAGCTGGAAGAGGCCGCCTTTGTCGACGGCGCCACGCCGCCTCTACACCCTGCGCCGCGTCGTGCTGCCGCTGGCCGTGCCGGGCCTGATCGTGGTCGGCACCGTCGGTCTTCATCGGCGCCTATGCCCAGCAATACCTGTTCGCCATCACCTTCAACCAGGTGGCCGAACTGCAACCCCTGCCCGCCGGTCTGAACCAGTTCATCGGCTATCAGACGGTCGACTGGAACCAGATGATGGCCGCCGCCCTGACCGGCGTCCTGCCGGTCATGATCGTCTTCCTGTTCCTGCAGAAATACCTCGTCGCGGGTCTGACCGCCGGCGCGGTGAAAGAGTGACCCCAGAGCACCAATTACGACAACGAAAACCAACCAAGGGAGTCTACCAATGAAACTATCCAAAACCCTGATGGTCGCTGCGGCCCTGATGGGCAGCTCGACCCTCGCGGCCAAGGCGGAGGACATCAACCTGTCCTTCATCATGTGCGGCGACGTGCGCCCGGCGGACCAGGCCATCATCGACAAGTTCCAGACCGACAATCCCGGCATCAAGGTCAACATGGAAGCTGTTCCATGGGGCACCTGCCAGGACAAGTCGATGACCCTGGCCGCTGCCGGCGACCCGGTCTCGGTTGCCTATATGGGCTCGCGCACCCTGCTGAAACTGTCGCCAAGAAGGTCTGATCGTTCCCGGCTGAAATTCACCGCCGAAGAGGATGCGCCAACTATCAGCCCGGCGTGCTGAAAACCGTGTCCTCGGGCGGCAAGTACTGGGGCTATCCCGCACGCCTTCTCGACCAAGGCGCTGTACATCAACTGCGACCTGGTCGACGGCCGCCGGTCTGGAATGCAAGGCGCCTGAGACCTGGGCCGACATGATCGCCATGGCCAAGGCGATCAAGGAAAAAGACAGACGTCGCGGGCATCGGCATCGCCGGCAAAGACTTCGACAACACGATGCACATGTTCCTCGACTTCCTCTATTCCAACGGCGGCTCGGTGTCTGAACGCCGACACCGGCGAGGCCGACGCTCGACAGCCAGCAGACCCGCGAAACCCTGCAGATGTACGCAGACATCCTGCCCTACGCCATCGAAGGCCCGACCGCGTGGGAACGTGACCAGATGAAGGATCTGTTCAACGACGGGAAGATGGGCATGTATGTCACCGGTCCGTGGGGCCGTGGTCAGCACAAGGAAAAGGTTCCGAACCAGCTGGTCGCCCCGGTGCCGCATGGCCCCTCGGGCGCGTCGGGCACCATCCTGATCACCGACTCGATCGCGGTGTTCAAGCAGCGGACCCGGCGGTCGAGGCCGCGGCGCAGAAGCTGGCGCAAGGCCCTGACCTCGGGTGCCGCGCAGTACGACCTCGACAGCACCTGGGGCCTGACCCCGATCCTCCAATACGACAAAGCTCGGCGTCGAAAAGCCGTTCTACGTCGATGACCCGTTCTGGAAGATCTTCGTCGACGGCATCTCCACCGGCGGACCCGAGCCGATGGTCACCGACTTCAAGTCGCTGCAGGGCGTGTTCACCAACATGATCCAGGGCGTCATGCTGGGCGAAGGCGGCTCGGTCGACGATCTGGTCACGCAGGCCGGCGTCGAACTGGCCGACGTGAAGTAAGTCTCTGAGTGGGCGGCTTTCGCGGCCGCCCACATCCCCCGCCCTCGCGACCGAGGATACCAATGGCCACGCTCGACCTCAAGAACATCACCAAATCCTTCGGCACCGCGCAAGGTGCTGCAAGGGCATCGACCTGTGCCATCAAGGACAAGGAATTCGTCGTCTTCGTCGGCCCCTCGGGCTGCGGTAAATCCACCCTGCTGCGCATCGTCGCCGGGCTGGAGGCCGCCACCTCGGGCCAGCATCGTCATCGACGGCAGCGACGTCTCCGACCTCGCCCCGGTCGATCGCGGCATCTCGATGGTGTTCCAAAGCTACGCGCTTTACCCCCATCTGACCGTCTTCGAAAACATCGCCTTCCCCCTGCGCGTGCAGAAACTGCCCGAGGCCGAGGTCAAATCCAAGGTCGGCAAAGCCGCCGAGATCCTGCAACTGACCGACAAGCTGCACCTGAAACCCGGCCAACTGTCCGGCGGTCAGCGTCAGCGCGTCGCCATCGGCCGGTCCATCGTCCGCAACCCCAAGGTCTTCCTGTTCGACGAACCGCTGTCGAACCTCGACGCCGCCCTGCGCGGCGACATGCGGGTCGAACTCAGCCAACTGCACCGCGATCTGTCCGCCACGATGATCTATGTGACCCATGATCAGATCGAGGCGATGACCATGGCCCACCGCATCGTCGTGCTGAACGCCGGCCGGGTCGAACAATTCGGCACCCCGATGGAGCTGTACCACCACCCCGCCACCCGCTTCGTCGCCACCTTCATCGGCCAGCCCAACATGAACCTGATCCCCGCCACCGTGCTGGGGGCCGACGCCGACGGTCTGGCGGTCGAACTTGACGGCGGCGCCCGGATGATCCTGCCGGTCGACACTGGCAGCGCCAAAACAGGGCGATAGGGTCGAAGTCGGCATCCGCCCCGAAAACATCGCGCTGGGCGAGGGACTGTCGATGAAGGTCCGCGTGCTGGAACGTCTGGGCGGTGTGTCGATCACCTATGGCGCCATGCCCAACGGCCAGCGCTTCTGCGCCGCCCTGCCCGGCGACGCCGCCGTGGCCGAGGGTCAGACCATCGGGCTCGGCGGTCAACCCCGCCGATTGCCATGTCTTTGATGCCACCGGAAAAGTCATGCGCCGCCGCATGGCCCCCGCACTGGCCGCCTGAAGGAGAATGAAATGCGCGTTGTCACCGCAGGCATCGGCCTGCGGGCTGGTCACGTCCTGTCCACCCTGAAAGAGGCCATGCCCGAGGTCGAGATCGTCGGCTACTACGACCCCCAGCCGACCTATCTGGAGATGATCGGCACTGACACGCCGCGCTATGACACGCGTCGAGGCGATGCTGGCCGAGGCCAAGCCCGACCTCTACTGCGTCTTCTCGCCCAACCTGTTCCACCTCGAACAGATCCGCCTGGGGCTCGAGGCCGGGGTGCAGGTCTTCACCGAAAAGCCCGTCGTCGTCTCGCATCGACGAAACCCTGGAACTCGCCCGCCTGCTGGCCAAACACGGCGGCGTCAACCGCGCCATGGTCGGCCTCGTCCTGCGCTATTCCCAGCACATGGTCGACCTGCGCGCGGCCCTGAAAGCGGGTCAACTGGGCCAGATCGTCTCGCTTGAGGCGAACGAACACATCGCCCCCTATCACGGCGCCTTCTTCATGCGCGACTGGCGGCGGATGATCGACCTGTCCGGCGGCTTCCTGCTGGAAAAGTGCTGCCACGACATCGACATCTACAACATGGTCACCGGCTCGCGCCCGGTGCAGAGTCGCCAGCTTTGGCGGCCGGAAATCCTTTATCCCCGCCAACGCCCCCGCCTCGAACGAGGAGGCCGAGATCTTCCACGTCAAGAAATCGGTCTGGAACTCGGTCGATGACCCCTTCCATTCCGACGGCGACATCATCGACTATCAGACCGCGATCCTGCAGTACGAAACCGGCGCCTCGCTGGCCTTCCACACCAACCTCAACACCCCCGACGAACACCGCCGCTTCTGCGTCATGGGCACCCATGGCATGGCCGAGGGCGACTTCGTGCGCGGCTACCTGAAAATCACCGCCCGCGACGGCACCCGTCTGGCCGATCACGACTACACCGAAGGCGCCGCGCCGAAGGGCGCCCACTACGGCGCGGACGAGATGATGTGCCACGACATCGCCAAGTACCTGCGCGGTCAGGCCGAATCGCCTGCCCGTGTCGATCCTCGACGCGATGGAGGCCGGGATCGCCGCCCTCGCCCTCGATCAGGCCCGCGCATCGGGTCAGGTGGTCGACCTGACCGAGACCTGGGCGAAACTCGACAGCCTATGGTCTGCGCAAATGACCGACCCCGGCGCCCATATGCGCGCCGAAATCGCCGAGGCCCCGGGCGTCTTCGCCCGACGCCTCGCTATGGCCGTTCGCCGCTCAAACGACTCTGCAAACCTGCCTCGAATCCGCGCGCCATCTACACCATCGCCCGCGGTTCCTCTGACGCCGCCGCCAACATCCTGTCCTACGAATTCATGCGCGAACTGGGCAAACCGATGACCAGCCTGCCGCCCTCGATCTTCTCGGTCGGGCACGGCGTCGAACTGGCGGACGCCCTCGCCCTCGTCGTCTCGCAATCCGGCGCGTCCGAGGATCTGCGTGCGCTCTGCCCAAGGGCGCCCGCGACAGCGGCGCCACCGTCATCGCGCTCATCAACCAGCCCGGCTCGCCGGTCGAGGCCGTCGCCCACCTCACCCTGCCCATCGGCGCCGGCCCCGAACTCGCCGTGCCCGCCACCAAGACCGTCATCGGCTCTATTGCCGCCGGAATGGCCCTGCTGTCCGCCCTCAACCCCGCCTACGCCGCCCGCGCCGAGGCCTCTGCCGCCACCATTGCCACCGCCAACCTCACGCCATCCCGACGCCCCAAGATCACCCACGCCCTGCCGCGCGCCTCGCATGTCTACGTCATCGGCCGCGACACCGGCTTTGGCGCGGCACAGGAACTGGCGCTGAAGCTCAAGGAAACCTGCGCCCTGCATGCCGAGGCCTACTCCAGCTCCGAGGTGCTGCACGGCCCCCTGCAACTCGCCACCAACCCCCTGCTGGTCCTGATCCTCGACACCGACCAACCCGATGTGCAGGACAGCCTCGAACACCGCCGAGCACGCGTTTCCGCGCCATCGGCGGCGCGGTCTTCCGCCTGCGGCCCAGCGATGTCGGCGCCACCGACCTGACCCCCGCCGCCGCTGCCGCCCTGCTGTTGTGCCTGACCTATCCCATGGTCCTTGCCACCGCGCTCGCCTTGGGCCATGACCCTGACCGTCCGGCAACCCTGTCCAAGGTGACCCAAACAACATGATCGCAGCGGGAATAGACCTTGGCGGCACCAAGATCGAGGCTCAGGTCTTCGATTCCGGCTGGAATAGGGTCGCAACCCACCGCATCGCCACACCGAAGAGCTATGACGCCCTCGTCGCCGCCATGGCCACCCAGATCGCGTGGGTAGAGGGTCAATCGCCCGGTCTGCCCATCGGCATCGCCGCCGCAGGCCTGATCAATCGCAAAACCGGCCTCGCCCTGACCGCGAACCTGCCCGCCACCGGCAAACCCTTTCCCGCCGATATCGAGCAGGCCGCCGGTCGCCGCATCACCTATGTCAACGACTGCCGCGCGCAGGCCCTGTCCGAGGCGATGTTCGGTGCGGCGCGCGGCTATCACTCGGCAATGGCACTCAATCTTGGCACCGGCTTTGCTGGCGGCATCGTGATCGACGGCCAACTCCTGCCCGGCCCCACCGGCCTTGGGGGCGAGTTCGGCCATTTCGCCCTTCCCGCGCACGTCATCGCTGCCCACGGCCTGCCCATCCTGCCCTGCGGCTGTGGCCGTCTGGGCTGCACCGAGACTCTCATCGCTGGCCCCGGCTTGGCGCGCATTCACCACCACCTCACCGGTCAAACCGCGACGCCTGAGCAGATCACGACCAACCGCACCCCCGAAACCGCCATCACTTGGGCGGTCTGGCTGGAACTGACGGCAGAGGTTATCCACACCCTTTGCATGACGGTTGACCCCGATTGCGTCGTGCTGGCCGGTGGCCTGTCGCGTGCGCCCGGTCTGGTGGCCGACCTGACCGCCGCGTTGCAAAGGGCACAGCTGCAGGGTTATGCCACCCCACCGATCCTGCTGGCCCAAGGGGGCGATACCACCGGCGCGCGCGGCGCGGCCTATGCCGCCATGACCGACCAAGCAAAGGAACCTGCGGCATGACCAAAACCCGCCCAATCTGGCTTTGCCCGGACAAGGTCTTCAACGGCCAGACCCTGTTGCCTGCCCACGCGCTGAACATCACGAATGGCGTTGTGCAGGGTCTATCTCTGGCCGCCGACCTGCCCGCTGATGCCCACCGCCAGCCGATCCGCGGCACGATCACCCCCGGCTACCTCGACCTTCAGGTCAACGGCGGTGGCGACGTGTTCATGAACACCTCGCCCACCGTCGAAGGCATGACCGCCATCGCCGCCGCCCATCGCCGCTATGGCACTGTCGGTATCATGCCCACCGTGATCACCGACGCGCCTGCGGTGTTGGACCAAGCCGTCAGCGCCGCGATGACCGCCAAGGGCCAACCCGGCATCCTCGGCCTGCATATTGAGGGGCCGCACATCTCTGTCGCCCGGCGCGGCACCCATGCCACCCGCTTCATCCGCCCGCTCGATGACCGCACGATCACCCTCGTCCGCGACCTGCGCGCAGCAGGCATCGCCGTGATGATAACCGTGGCGCCAGAGGCCGTGTCCAAAGGCCAGATCACCACCCTCGCCCAAACCGGCGCCGTAGTCTCGCTCGGCCACACCGACACCACATCTGAGGCCGTCCGCGCCGCGCTGGATGAGGGGGCAAACTGCTTTACCCATCTCTACAACGCGATGTCGCCGATGCTGAACCGTGCGCCCGGCGTGACCGGGGCCTGCATCAACTCCACCGCCTATACCGGCATCATCTGCGACGGCATCCATGTCGCCGATGAAATGGTCGGCCTCGCGATCCGGGCGCGGCCCAAAGCGGACACCACATTCCTCGTATCGGACGCCATGCCGACGGTTGGCGGCTCTGATCATTTCAACCTCTATGGCGACATCATCCGTCTGCAAGACGGCCGTCTGGTCAACAGCGAAGGCTCCTTGGCGGGCGCACATGTCACGATGGGCGAAAGCGTGGCCCGGCTGATCCGCGTGGTTGGCCTGACCCCCGACGCCGCCCTGCGCATGGCCGTCACGATCCCGGCCAAGGTGATCGGCGCTGACCACCTGTCCAGCGTCATCGACCGCCGCGCCGAAGACCTGCTGATCCTCGACGCCAACTGGCAGGTCAGCGGCACCTGCGCCACCCTGCCCGTCGCCGCGTGACACCCGCGCTGCCCCCCGGCCTTTATGCGCTTGACCAGTTGCAGATCGGCGACCGGATTGAGACCGGCATGGCCGCTGTCACCGCCGAAACCATCCGCGCCTTTGCCGACCTGACTGGCGACCATTTCGAAATCCACGTCTCTGACGCAGGCGCCGCCCGTCACGGGTTCCCGGCACAGGTCGCCCATGGCCTGCTTGTCCTGTCACTGGTCGAAGGGCTGAAATCCAACGCCCCCGCCCGCATCGCCGCTCTGGCCTCGCTCGGCTGGGAGTGGAGCTTTCGCAAACCAGTCTTCGCTGGCGATCAGATCCAATGCAGCCTGACCGTCGTCGCCAAACGCCACAGCGGAAAGCCGTCGCATGGCATCGTGACGCTGGCGGTCGAGGTGACGAACCAGCACCATGACCTGGTGCAAAGCGGCAAGACAAGGATGATGGCCTACCGCCAGATTCCCTAAAATCCGGTTAAGATGAAAAGCTAAGTCTTTGATTATAAACCATTCTGCAAAGTGTCCACATGCGGACACTACTTCATCCCGGCAATCTGCTTGATCGTGGCAATCAGAGTCTTTTCCGCACCTGCAAACGCCTCATCGGCCAGTTTGAACTGCTTGTACAAAAGCTTGTTATCCTTGGCCTGCTTGATCGCGGTGGCATATTTCTTGCGATTGCCTGCCAGAACCTTGTGGGATTTCTTCAGCTGATCCAGCCCGGTCCGCGCCGCCTTCAACTCAGGCCCGGCCAGCGCGCGATCCTTTTCAGCCTTTTCCACCGCCGCCTTGCAATGCTTTTCAATCAGCTTGCCCAGCGCCACCGCCTTCTTGACCGCCACCTCAAGCACACGTTCCTGCAAGGCGGTCGGCAGGCCCGAAACATTTTCCCCAGTCTTGGGCGCGAGATCGAGCGTCTTTTCGATCATCTTCTCAAACTTCGCGGCGTAGTTTTCCATCTTCTGATCGATGTTCTTCCGGTAAAGCCCACCCGCTTCCGTCAGATCCTTCATATCCGCCGCAATATCCTTCAACAGCTTGGCCAGCGCTGAATCCTGCTTCTTGAACTCCTTATCCAAAGTCGCCGCCGTCTTGGCGATCGATGGGGTCAGCGTGCCCTTCCCCGACTTTGCCTTGGCCTGATCTTTCTTCAGCGCATCTTCTGCGTCGTCCAACTCCTTGCGGTGCACCTTCAGATCCGTCTCAATATGCTCAACCAGCACCTTCAGATCGTTCACGGTCTGCTTGGCCTCGTTGCACATCTGGCGGAATTTGACCTGCTCTTTCCACAAAGCGTCCACTTCTTTGTCGAGCGCCTTGTAAGCGTCCGCGAATCCCTTGTCCTTTTTGAAATCAGACAGGCTGTCCTGTGTCACACCATTGCTTCGGGCTTTGACCAGGGCGAAAGACAGTTTTTCTTCCAGACCCTGACAGGTCTTGTAGTGCTTCAAGAACAGATCAAGTTGGCTTCCGCAGGCCTTGTCAGAGAATTCCTTGACCGCCTTCTGCAGCTTTCCATATGACCCGTCGTGGTTTTCCCATTTCGCCGCCATGATAAATTCCTTTTCCGTTTATCCGGCGACATTAGGACGAGTTTTCATTTCGGCAAAACGAAAATACAGCGGCATTCGCGGGGCTACCCAATCGCCAAGATTTGGGTCAGTGTCGCCGAAACCAAGAGGTTTTCAGATGCTCGAATATGCCAGCAACCGTGTCCCGCTAAAGCTGCTGTCGCAAGACGACGGGGTGCTCGCGGTGATCACCGAAACAGAGGGTCCATCCTATCGCAATGTCGGCACCATGATGGCCTTTCGGCCCGACGGCAGCCGCATCGGGTCACTATCATCTGGCTGTATCGAGGATGACATTGCCGATCATGCCCGCACGGCCCTCGCCACGGGCAAGAGCAAGGCGCTGCGCTACGGGATCGGCTCGCCGTTCTTCGACCTGAAACTACCCTGCGGCGGCGGGCTTTCCGTCCTGTTGATCCCCAATCCTGACAAAGCAGTTCTGGGTCAGGTGCTTGCGCTTGGCGACGCGCGTCAGACCGCCGTTCTGTCGATTGGTCTGGCCGACGGCAGCTTGACGCTCACCCCGACTGCAATCGAGATCGCGGGCCGACTTGGCGGTGGAAATAGAGCCTGAACTGCGGTTTTGGGTCTATGGGCATGGGATTGAGGCTATCTCCTTCGCATCCATGACCCATGCCGCTGGCTATGACGTCACCCTGTTCGGCCAGGACAGTCTGCAAACCGACATTTCGCGCCTTGGCCCCCTGCCGATCCAAACCGTCGCCAGTTTCCGCAGCTATGTCTGCCCCAAGCCTGACAGCCGCACCGCCATCACCCTGTTCTTCCATGACCATGAGAATGAGGCCCGTATCCTCTCGCAATTTCTGACGACAGACGCCTTCTTCATCGGGGCTCAGGGCAGCCTGCGCGCCCGCTCCCGCCTTCTGGACAGCCTGAACGCGTTGGGTGTAGCGCCGGAGCATATCGCCCGACTTTGCCCCACCTTTGGCCTGATCCCCTCGTGCCGCGACCCCCGGACCCTCGCCGTGTCGGTGATGGCCCATGTCCTTTCGGTCGCCGCAGCGTAACTGCCCGCTGTTTCCCTCTGCCGTTGACCCTCAGGCAGGCTGGGGCTAATCCGGTGCCAACCCTTTGCTGATCGGATGAAGTCTTGACCAATTACCTCTACCAGAACGACCTGCCTGACGGGCTGAACCTTGGCCCGGTCGTCGCGATTGACACCGAAACCATGGGCCTGGACCCCCGCCGCGACCGGCTGTGTCTGGTGCAACTGTCCTCAGGTGACGGCCATGCCCATCTGGTGCAGATCGCCCGCGGCCAGACCACGGCGCCCAACCTGACGCGGCTGCTGACCGACCCTGACACGCTGAAACTGTTCCACTTTGGCCGCTTCGACATTGCCGCGATGTATCAGGCCTTTGGCGTGCTGACCGCGCCCGGTCTGGTGCACCAAGATTGCCGCCAAGATGGTCCGCACCTTCACCGACCGGCACGGGCTGAAATACCTGCTGCAACGAACTGGTCGGCGTCGATGTGTCCAAGCAGCAGCAAACCTCGGACTGGGGCTCGGTCACGCTGACGCGACGCGCAAAAGGAATATGCCGCCTCGGACGTGCTGTATCTGCACCGGCTGAAAGCCGCGCTGGAGGCTTGTCTGATCCGCGAAGACCGCCTTGACCTTGCCAACCGTTGCTTTGCCTTCCTGCCGACCCGTGCCCGAGCTGGACCTGATGGGATGGGAGGAGCCGAATGACCTCTTCCACCACTGACTTTCCTGGCCACCGGCCGCCGCGTCATCACCCAAGAGGCTGCGGCGCTGACCGCGCTCGTCCGCCGCCTGGGCGACAGTTTTGGGCAGGCGGTTGACCTGATCCTGGCGGCCAAGGGCCGGGTCATCGTCTCTGGCATGGGCAAATCCGGCCATATCGCCCGCAAGATCGCCTCGACCCTCGCCTCCACCGGCACGCCCGCCCATTTCGTTCACCCCGCCGAGGCGAGCCATGGTGACCTTGGCATGGTGACCGAAGGCGACGTGGTGCTGGTCCTGTCCAACTCGGGCGAGACCCCGGAACTGGCCGACATCATCGCCCACACCCGCCGCTTCAACATCCCGCTGATCGGCGTCGCCTCGCGGGCGGATTCGACCCTGATCCGGCAGATGCGAGGTCGCCATCATCCTGCCCGCCGTGCCCGAGGCCTGCGGCACCGGCATCGTGCCCACCACCTCGACCACCATGACACTGGCGCTGGGCGATGCCCTGGCCATTGCGCTGATGGAACATCGTAAGTTCACGCCCGAACATTTCCGCCTGTTCCATCCCGGCGGCAAACTGGGCGCGCAACTGCTGAAGGTGCGCGACCTGATGCACACCAACCTGCCCCTGACCCGCGACACCAGCCCGATGAGCGAGGCCCTGCTGTCGATCAGCCGCTCTGGCTTTGGCGTCACCGGCGTCACCGACGCCAAGGGCGCGCTGATCGGCATCGTCACCGACGGCGACCTGCGCCGCCACATGGACGGCCTGCTGGGTCTGACCGCCGGGCAGGCCATGACCCGCATCACCCGCGACCGTCACGCCCGATGCCCTGGCCGAAAAGGCGCTGCCGATCATGAATGACCGCAAGATCACCTGCCTGTTCGTCGTCGACCCCGCCAACGGCCCGCAGGCCATCGGCATCCTGCACATCCACGACCTGCTGCGCGCCGGCGTCGCGTGATGGCTTGGGCCCGGCCCGACAACCTGCATTCCCGGCTCGTGTTCTGGCTGAAGATCCTGCTGCCGCTTGGGCGCCTCGCCATCCTGTCGACCCTGTTCATGGTGTCGCACAACTTCCGCCCCGAGGATGCCATCCCCTATGCCGATGTCGACATTGAGGACCGCGTCAACGAGCCCCGCCTGACCGCGCCAGACTTCGCCGGCGATGACCTCCGACGGCGCCGCGCTGTCCCTGAAGGCCGACGAGGCCCGCCCCGGCACGCCCGGCGGCAGCAATGCCGGCCTGATCTCGGACCTGACCGGGCTGCTGGAAACCCCCGACGGTGCCACAACCACGCTGAGTAGCCACCGAGGCACGGCTGGATCAGGTCGCCGAACAGGCGGTGCTGAGCGGTGGCGTCATATCAGCAACTCGCTCGGCTATCCATCGACAGCGAGGCCATCACTGTCGCGCTGGACCAAACCAGCCTCGACAGCCCCGGCCCGATCACGGCCATCGGCCCTGTCGGGCACGATCACGCCGGCTCGATGCATCTGGGGTTGGCGGACCGCAGCAGTGACTATGTTCTGGTCTTCAAAGACGGTGTTCGGCTGATATACCAGCCGCCAAAACAGGAAACGGTGAAGTGATGAGCAGCGGCCAGATGATCAAAGCGCGATGCTGTTCGCCCTCGCCGTGGCAATTGCGCCGCAGATGGCTGCGTCGCAGGGCACCAATGTCGCCTTTGCCGGGCTGAAAACCGATATCACCCAGCCCGTTCAGGTCGATGCCGACCAGTTGTCCGTCAATCAGAAAAGCGGCACCGCCACCTTCAGCGGCAATGTCGTGGTTGCGCAGGGCGACATGAAGTTGCAGGCGGGCGCGGTCGTCGTCGTCTATTCCGCCGACAACCAGGCCATCCAAAGCCTGCACGCTGACGGTGGCGTCACCCTCGCCGCCGGAACCGATGCCGCCACGGCAGAAAGCGCCGACTATTCACCCGACACCGGCGATCTGGTCCTGACGGGTCATGTCGTGCTGACCCAGGGCCAGGCCGCCATTTCCGGCGAAAAGCTGACGCTCAGCCTTGAAATCCGGCACCGGCACCATGTCGGGCCGCGTGACCACCATCTTCACCCCGGGCAACAACTGATGGTGTCCCGGAATTGAGCGTCACCGAAGGCTCTGTCGGCTTGCACGTGCAGAACCTGCGGAAAAGCTACAAGAAGCGGCTGGTCCTGCGCGATGTGTCGCTTGATCTGGCGCGGGGCGAGGTTGTGGCCCTGCTCGGCCCCAACGGCTCGGGCAAGACGACCTGCTTTTACGCCATCGCCGGTCTGGTCAGCCCGGAGAGCGGTCAGGTCCTGATCGACGGGCGCGATGTCACCAGCCTGCCGATGTATCGCCGCGCCCGTCTTGGCATCGGCTATCTGCCGCAAGAGGTGTCGATCTTCCGCGGCCTGTCGGTTGAGGACAACATCCTCGCCGTGCTGGAAATCGCTGAACCCGACCGCCACAAACGCCGCGAACAGCTGGAAGAACTGCTGAACGAATTTTCCATCACCCATATCCGCCAGGCACCTGCCCTGGCGCTGTCCGGTGGCGAACGTCGCCGGGTAGAAATTGCCCGCTGCCTCGCCGCCGATCCGAAATACCTGCTGCTCGACGAACCCTTCGCCGGGGTCGACCCGATTGCCGTCGACGAAATCCGCCACCTGGTCCAGACCCTGAAATCCCGCGGCCTTGGCGTGCTGATCACCGACCACAACGTCCGCGAAACCCTGGAAATCGTCGACCGCGCCTACATCCTGCATGACGGCAAGGTTCTGATGACCGGCACCACCGACGAAATCATCCGCGACGAAACCGTCCGCCGGGTCTATCTGGGCGAGAATTTTCGCATCGTTTGAACTTGATGAAGGTTCTGCGACAGGTCTGTTGACAAGTGCCCCCCTGCATCCCCAAATGAGAGGGATGAGAGCGTCAATCGCCCAGCCCCCAAGCTCATACAGCCCCAGCGGGGTTCCGTCGATTGCTGGGTGTTTCTCCGTACGATCCAATTCCTTAACTCGAACGTGCTACCCTGCGCCCTCCGGCGCCCGGCAAAGTAACTCTGCGCAAAGGAGGCATCATGCGCTACCAGATCAGTGGCAAACACATCGACATCGGTGAAGCCCTTCAGACCCATGTAAAGTCAGAACTCGGTGAGATCGTTGAGAAATATGCCCAGCGTCCGACCGATGCCATCGTCGTGTTTTCGAAATCCGCCCATGAACATGTCTGCGAAGCCGTCATCCACCTGTCCACCGGCCTGACCGCGCAGGCCAAGGGTCACGCCACCGAAATCTACGCCGCCTTCGAATCCTGCCGCGAAAAGATGGACAAGCAGTTGCGCCGCTACAAGCGTCGCCTGCGCAACCACCACCGCGACCGCACGTCACCTGTTGAGTTCGAGCAAGGCCCGTCCTATATCCTCGCCCCATCGGACGAGCCGGATGAAGGCGATAACGAGTACGCTGCAACCCGTCGTCGTGGCCGAGATGGAGACGAAGATACCTTCGATCACCGTCGGTGAGGCCGTGATGCAACTGGAACTGGCAGCGCAGCGCTTTCTGGTCTTTCGCAACGAAGGACATGGCGGCGTGAATGTGGTATACATGCGGGACGACGGGAACATCGGTTGGATCGACCCCCGCAACAGCAAATGAAATTCCCGGACAACCGGGTGAGCAGGTAAGTAACGGCGAATGGAACTTTCAAAACTGCTGAGCCCCGGCGCGGTCCGGGTTGTGGGCCAATTGACCGGCAAAAAGCGTCTCTTTCAGGAATTGGGCGAGATTGCTGCCCAGGCCTATCGGCCTGAATGCATCGGTTGCGACCGATGGCCTGCAAGAACGCGAAAGCCTTGGCCCAACCGGTGTGGGCCATGGCATCGCCCTGCCCCATGCGCGGCTTGACGACCTCGACCAGATCGTCGCCGTCTTTCTGCGCATGGAACGCCCGCTTGACTATGAATTCGGTCGATCGTCAACCCGTCGATCTGGTGTTTGGCCTGTTCGCGCCCAAGGAATCCGGCGTCGATCACCTCAAGGCGCTGGCCCTTGTGTCGCGCACCATGCGTGATCCGGGGATTTGCGCCAAGCTGCGCGCCAACACCGACCCGGCCAAACTGCACGCCATCCTGACCGAAGCCCGCGCCAGTCAGGCCGCCTGAGACTCAGGGCCGGGTCACGCCGGCCCAGTTGCCAAACCCATAGGCCGTATAGTCCTTGCCATAGGCATCGCGGGCGGCCTTCTCCATGTCTGGGTCATAGATCGCCGCCAAGGTCGAACGGATAGGCCTCTGGCGATCGGCGGCAGCGGCTTCATCGGCATCCCGGCGTCGGCACACAGAAACGCCAACCCCTCTTCCAGCCGATCCTCCCGCAGCACGAAGTCCGGCCCCTGCACCTGCGCAAACCCGCACATCGTCGCCAACTGCGTCGCGAAATGCGGCGGCGTCCGCAATTCGGTGCGCCCGGCCTGGATGTACTTGATCAGCTCCAGAAACACCACGAACCCGGCCTGATGCTCGGCCTCGGTGTCAAAGCCCTTCTTGCGCCTTGGGCGGCAGGTCAAACTTGTGCACCCGCTTCAGATAGGGCCGCAGTTCCGGCATCCATTCCTTTTCCAGAAAATCGCAATAGGCCGCATAGGCCCGCGCCACCGGATGGCGCATCACCGTGAAACTGCGCTGCCCCGGATGCGCCTCCCGCCATTTCCGCAGGCTCTGCCGGTCAAAACTGGTGATCAGCCCGCCATAGCCCTGCATCCATTTGCGCATCCGCTGCTCGGGCCCGCATTTGACCGGCTGAAACAGCAGCCCCACCGCATCGCTGGCCACATAGCTGCCCACCGACCCGGGCCGACGCGGTTCAAAATTCGGGGTGTGGTTCAGGTTGAACCAGTCCATCCGGGCCAACCCTTGCGCCATCTCAGCCGGGTTGGAGACCTTGTCGGCAATCGGCTCGGGGTTCTGCTTCTTGAACCTGAAGACCAGATCTTCCAGCCGCGCCTCAACCCCCAGAAACGCCGCCAACCCGTTGATCACCTTCAGGTCCAGCACATCCTCATAGTCGATGTAATAGGCCGCCTGTCCGGTCACCTGCAGCCGGTTCAGCAGGGTCTTCTGAAACTCCTGCAACTCATCAATCCGGGCCTGAAACTCGTCCAGATCAAACTCCGGCCGCACGGTTTTCAGATGTTTGGTATTGGCCAGCCACCACTGGTCGCTTTCCTTGGCGATCTTCCAGCTGATGTAGCTTTCCAGCTGGTTGCGCGTCAGGATGATCTTGGCGACGCTGGGGTCATCGACCACCAGATCGAACACCCGCGGATCGTGGTCGTGGAAATAGCGGAACCCCGGCAGACCCGGCGTCTTTTCCCGCATCACCCGCAACAGCCGCGACGGATCGGCGTTGCGCTGGTCCAGCGTCACGCCCAACAACTCGGTCTTGCCCTCGCCGCCCAGAAAATAGGGATTGAACGCCTCACCATGGCACGTCACCCCCGGAATCGCGTTCAGATTCGATTCCAGAAAATTCGAACCCGTCCGCATTTCCGCAAAGACGACAAAGGACTGAAACTTCGGCTTGGCCATGAATCACTTCACCAGATAGGGGCGGCCGCGGCGCGACGCCGTTGGGGTCGGGTCCTCACCCGTCGGGAAATCGCCCATCAGGGTCGGCTGCATGCCCTGATTGCGCAGGTTCTGCAGGAATTGTCCAAAGCCTTTCAGGTCCGCCAGCCGCGGCGCCTCGGTCAGCCGCCGCAGCGAACGCGGGCTGATCTCGTCAATGATGCTCTGCAACGGCTCCATCGGGTTTTCGACAAACTCGGCCAACGTCCAGATCCGCACCCGCGCCTTGGTCCACGGGCTGCGCAGGATGTGCAGATGATCCGGCCTCAATCTTTTGCAGCCGGGCCGCCTCACGTCGGATGTCGCCGAAATTCTGGTTGGAATGGAACAGCGGGATGATCCACGCGCCAGAAATCACCGAGATCTGCGCATTCGGATCGCCCGAGATGAACCAACTGATATCCTGCCTGTCGCGTTGGCCCGAACTGAAAGCACTGCCGCTCGCCCCGCGTGTTCCAGATCAGGTTGGTCAGAAAGTTCTTCGGCGCATAGTCCCGCATCTTGGCGCTGTCCGACATGGCGCCGTTGAACACCGTCTCGCCGCCCGCAAACTCCACCCGTTCAGGCGCGATACAGATGCCCATGCGCCCGCGTGCCAGCGACCTTGCCCAGCCACGCCTCAAAATTCTCAAACAGTTCAGAGAAGCCCTCGAACACCGAATAGGGCGCCGCCGTCCGGCCATTCTCACGGTTCTCATTCGGCATCCGGCTTTGCATGTATAGCCCCGGCCGCCCCTTGACCCGCCGCTCAACCGCCTTGGAGAACAAGCCGGTCAATCTTGCCCGGATTAGGCTCTGCCGAGGCTTGACTGGCGGCATCGCCGTGCAGGAAGTTCTGATACAGTTTCGCCGCCTCTGGCCAGATCTTGCGCGCCACAAAGCAATCCGACCGCCGCAGCAGTTGCAGATGGTCGTCGTAGAAGATGTGCGGCTTGCCCTGATAGTCAAACTTCGACAGCGTCAGCGACCGGCTTTCCACATTGGCCGAAAACTGCCGCACCATGGTCTGAAAATAGCTCTCATCCGGAATCCAGACCCGGCGGAAATAGCGGTCAATCTCCGCGCGGTCCGGGCTTTCCAGAATGGCCGACAGGGTCTGCCGCGTCAGACACCACCACTGGCTGCCCAGATGCGGCACCAACCCGTCGGGAACCTTGCGCTTGTAGCCCACCCGCCGTTGCAGCCGCACATAGCCATCAAACAGCTTGCGCTGCCGCCGCCAACTGAACGGGAAACCGCAGCGTGAACCGCTCCACATCCAAGCCGCCGATCGTCCAGCCAACATCCTCAGTCGTGACGCTTTCGATGAAATCGATCCGGGGTCGGGTCGACAGATAGGTCTTCAAATCCTCAACCGGGCGCAGCGGCAGGCACGACCCAGACGCCAGAAACACATGCCGCACTTCGGGAAAGTCGCGCAGCATGATGGTCGATGCCGCCTGCGTCGCCGCCACAATCCCCCAGGTGCCCCAATCGCAGGCATAACGGCCAGAGAACCGGATATTGCCGAGATCGGCCAGATCGGCGATCAGCTTGTCATAGACCGGCTTGGTCACCCGCTTGTCGACATGGATGACCACCGGGCACTCCCGCTCGGCCCAGTGCCGGGCGACCTCGGCCGCTCGGTCCAGTGCCGTGTGGCACAACATGACGAAGCCAACGCTCACCCAAGCCGCCCTTTCATGCCCAGTTGCCCTTTGACATCAGACCCAAAATCTCCAGCTGCCGCCAGTTGATATACTTTTCGCTGAACTTGCACCACAGATCCGGCTGGGTCGCGAGTGACTGTTCGTAGGCGATGTATTCCTGACTGTTGGCATAGTGCTGCCCGCGCGTCATCTCTTCTGCCGCCTTTACGGCAAAAGTGTCGAGGAATTTGGCATGCAAAAGGCAGCCAGAGGCCTTTTCCCCACCCCATTCATCAAACACCAGATTAAGACCGCGCGGCAGCAGCATGTGGGTCGAACTGACATAGGCATAGGACCTGTCCCAGTTCACCAGCGGAATCTTGTTCAACGCGGGCGCGCTATAGGGATTGTCCGGGAAGAATTTCCGCGCCCGTGGTCCGCCTTGGATCCACAGGTTGCCGTTCCAATAGTTGCGCTGCAGCGTGTAGTTGCCGCTGTCGAACCATTGGGCAATCTCAAACGGGTTCTGCCCCTCGTGATAGGGCCGCGCCTGAATTGGCCCCTTGGGGTACATATCCAGCAACATCGCCGAAAACGACCGAACCGACGACGCGTCCAGCCAATCGGTCAGCGCCCTGAGCGGCCGGGTCTCGCAGAACGGATAGACCAGAAACTCATCGACATCGACGGTCAGACACCAGTGTTTGTGGCAGTATTTGCGCTGCAGATGGGTCAGCCAATCCACCCCAAAGCGCGACGCCTTGTAGCTCGCGGTCGTGGTCCAGATCGACACATCCGGCTGTTCGGCCAGATATTCCCGGGTGCCATCGTCGCTGTTGTTGTCGACGAACAGGAAGTGATCGACGCCAAGATCGCGGTAATACCGCATGAAGAACGGCAGGCGGATCCGCTCATTGCGAATTGTCGACAGCAGGATGATGGCTTGTGGCAAGATTTTCTGGGTGCGATCCGCGACCGGTCTTCAACTCGCTCCGCCGCAGAAAAGCACGAAAATGGGCCCGACGCCGCCGTGCGCGCAGTCTGATTGCCCCGATAATGCTCAACCCACGCTCCTGTTGCCGCCTTCGCTGCTGCGCCTTTCCTTCAAATACGCGTCAAACCTTGACGAATCCTTGATCAGTTCCCGCGCCCACAGCCAACTTCCCGTAATTGGCGATCTTTGTTTGCCTCTCTCGCACAATCTAGCGACAATTCTAGTGTTTACATCAAGTTATGTAAACAATCGCACCAAATTTGCCAACCGTTGCCCGAAAATCAAACCCATCCGCCGCGTGACATCAGGCCCATAGCCTCTAACTGTCGCCATCCGGTGTAAAGCTGCGACTGCGGGCACCACAAGTCCGGACTGTCGATCAGGCTGCGATAATAGTCGTCATACAACGCAGAGTTCTGGAAATGTTGTTGCCGCGCCCGCTCTTCCGCCGATTTTTCGACGATGACAGGCAGGAATTTTGTGTGAAGCAGAATGCCCGTTAGCACCTCTCCACCGCTTTCATCAAAGACGGCGTTCAGCCTGCGCGGCAAGATTGCGTGGGTCGAATTCACATAGACATAGTTGCGGTGCCAGCGGACCAGCGGAACCTTGTTCAAGGTCGGCGCCCGTCGCGGATCTTTGGCAAAGAAATTCCGCGCCCGGGCGCCACCCTGAATCCACAGGTTGCGCATTTTGGGTTGCACCTTGGTCACGTAATTGCCGCTGTCGAACCACGGCACCACCTCCAGCGGGTCCTGACCGGGTAGGTAGGTCTGGGCGGCCAGCGGCCCCTTGGGGTAAAGGTCCAGCATCATGGCACCAAAGGCCCGCACCCCTTGGGCGTCCAACTCTGCCGTCAGCGCCCGCAGATTGCGGGTCTCATGATAGGGATAGACAAGGATTTCATCGGCATCGAGCGTCAGGCACCAATGGCCATGGCCATAGCCGCCGTTGCAGCCATGTCAACCAATCCAGCCCGAATCGAGACTGTTTGTACTTTCCGCCGGTGGTCCACAGCGACACATCGGCCTGCGTCTTCAACCAGTCGCGGCAGCCATCGTCGCTGTCATTGTCGACGACAATGAAGTGATCGACCCCGAGTTTGCGGTGATAGGCCAGGAAATAAGGCAGCCGCAGCGCCTCATTCCGCACGGTCACAAAGGCCAGAATCGACTCTGCCCGGATCGTGTCTGTGCGATCCACCACGACCCGCAACTGGCGCCTCTTGCGAAACGCACGTGCCAGCAGCTTCAGCCGTGACCAGCGCAAACGATATGCGCGCCATGTCTCAAGAATTGATGGTTCGGTTGGGGTCAGTTCGCCTATGGAGACGGCATGGGGCAACCGCGCAGGACCCAAGACGCGCCGCATCACATCATGCAGTCGCGCCCCGAGCCCTGTGGCCACGAATTACTGCGCCGCTTTTTGCAGCGCGACCATGTCGTTCAGATAGGCCGAAAACTCGTCGCGCAGATCAGGCCGCGCCAGCCCGAAGGCCACCGTCGCCTGCAAGAAGCCCGGCTTGGTGCCACAGTCATAGCGTTGGCCACGGAACCGGAAGCCGAACACATTGCCCGGCGTTTTCGCCTCTTCAGCAATGGCGTCGGTCAGCTGGATCTCACCACCCGCGCCTTGGCGCATCCGGTTCAGGTTCACCAAAATCTTCGGCGTCAGGATATAGCGCCCGATCACGGCCAGATTGGACGGCGCCTCACCGGCCTTGGGCTTTTCGACCATGCCCTTGACGTTCAGGATCGACCCAGTGTCTTCGGCCACATCCAGCACGCCATAGGCGTTGGTCTTGTCCATCGGCACTTCCATCGCGGCAACCATGTTGCCGCCGGTCTCTGCGTAGGCCTCGATCATCTGCTGCAGACAGGGCTTTTCGGCCGCGATCACGTCATCGGGCAGCAGAACCGCAAACGGCTCATTCCCGATCAGACGCTTGGCGCACCAGACAGCGTGGCCCAGACCCAGCGCGCGGTTCTGCCGCACATAGGCAATCGCACCCGAATCCATGTTGGTATCGCGCAGGATTTCCAGCAGGTCATCCTTGCCAGCCCGGCGCAACGCCGATTCCAGTTCGGGAGAGTGGTCAAAGTAATCTTCCAGCGCCGATTTGCCGCGCGCCGTGACGAAAATGAATTCCTTGATCCCGGCAGCCCGGGCTTCGTCAATCGCGTATTGGATCAACGGTCGGTCTACCAAGGTCATGATTTCCTTGGGAATTGCTTTGGTCGCCGGCAGGAAACGGGTACCCATTCCGGCAACAGGAAAGACGGCCTTGGTGACCTTCTTGATCTTCGTATTTACTGTATTTGGCATTTGCACCACTCAGAGAAAGTTTTCAATCGCGTATACACCTACGTCTAGCTTGTAACATAACAATCCGGTCAAAACATGGCATGGATAAAAATTGTGGCAATCATTCGCTGAATATTCTGACAGCACGCTCAGCATTCCATCAGAATCTCGTCGTTCGTCAAGAAAATTCACCGATCTTGGCCCGTTTTCGCGGCCCGATCAGCCCATTTCCGCCATCATAGCCTCGATCACCGGAACGTCAGAAGGGTTGTTCAACTCCCAGAACTGACGCCCCTTGGCGGCCACTTCCACGCACAGAACATGGCGTCCCTGTTCCAGAAACCGCAGCTGCTCCAGCCCTTCCAGACGCTCCAACGGCCCGACAGGCCAGGACGCATAGGCGGTCAGTGCGGCCGGCCGGTAGGCATAGACCCCGACATGGTGAAACACCGGCGTCTCGGCGGTATCGTCAAAGGTCTTGCCCGTGAAGGGGATCACTTCCTTGGAGAAGTAGAGCCCCCGCATCCCGGCCCCAAACACCGCCGTCGTACCGCCAACCCTGCCAGCACGGCGGTCCGCCAACAGCCCGGTCAGCATCTTGCCGTCGCAGCGCAGCACCGGCGTGGCGATATCGGCATCCGGCGCAGCCAACAGCCCCGCCACCAGATCCTCAACAAACCATGCCGGGGTCAGCGGCGCGTCGCCCTGCAGGTTCACAATCACCTCATAGCCCGGCAGCAAGGCGGCCACCTCGGCGCAGCGTTCCGTCCCGTTCTGGCAATCGCTTGAGGTCATCACCACCTCGGCGCCAAACCCCATCGCATGGTCGCGAATCCGGTCGTCATCGGTCGCCACCACCACCCGGTCGACGCCGCCCACCGACATCGCAGCCTCCCACGACCGGCGGATCAGCGTCTTGTCGCCATCCGGCCCTTTGAGCGAGACAAGCGGCTTTCCCGGATAGCGGGTGCTGGCGTAACGCGCGGGAATGGCGATCAGGACGCTCATTTCTTCAGGGCCACGCCGGGCGCATAGGCGATGAAGAACGGGTTGTCCCAGCCCTTCTTGCCATAGGCCAGCGGGGTGTGGTCATCAAACCGGACGACTTGCCCACCGGCACCGCGCAGCACGGCATCACCTGCCGCAGTGTCCCATTCCATCGTGCGGCCCAGACGCGGATAGATATCCGCCTCACCGGTCGCGACCAGACAGAACTTCAGGCTAGACCCCGCGCTCTTCATGTCCTTGACGGCGTATTTGGCGATGTAGTCATCCGTCGCCGCATCGCGGTGGCTCTTGGAGGCGACGACCATCAGCGCGGTATTGTCCGGGCTGGTGACCGAAATCACCTTCGTCGTGCCAACCACGACCTTGTCCAACGCACCGGTCTCTTCGACCGCCACGCCATCCTCACGCGTGTAGAACAACCGACCCTGTGCAGGCGCGTAGACTACCCCACGCACCGGCACACCGTTTTCGACATAGGCGATGTTCACCGTGAAATCGCCGCGCCGCTGCACGAATTCCTTGGTGCCGTCCAACGGATCGACGATCAGGAAGGTGCTGGCGGTCAGGGCATGGCTGTCGGCCTGCTCTTCGGTGATCAGCACGGCATCCGGGAAGGCACCGCGCAGACCGGCCGAGATGATTTCATCCGCCGCCTCATCCGCCACCGTGACCGGGCTGGCGTCGCTCTTGGACTTCACTTCGAAATCGGGGCCGTTGTAGACCTCCATGATCCGGTCGCCCGCTTCGAGCGCCAGTCGGCGGATGATCGGAATCAGGCGTGCATAATCCATCTTGGCTCCTTGCCGGGGGCCGAACCGCTTCGGCAAACCCTGTCATTGAATAATTTTGTTAACGGCCTTATCATTGACACTAAGGGAACAGCAAGATTTCCCGGTCTAAATCGGGGCATCTTCCCCAGAGGCGTGCAGATGTTTCAACCCGCAATACGCAAATCCAGTGTCGTCAGCCTGTTCGCCACGATGGAACTTATCTTCCATGTGGCGGTCCGCGACATCCGCAAGAACAACGGCAACGCCATCGTCGGATTGCTGATCAGCATCGTGCAGTCACTGACGATGGTGCTGTTCTTCTGGTTCATGTTCACCGTGCTGAAAATGCGCGGCTCGGCGGTGCGGGGCGATTTCATGCTCTACTCGATGTCGGGCATCTTCATGTACATGACCCACATCCGCACCATCAAAGCGGTGTCCAAGGCCGAGGGTCCGACCTCGGCCATGATGAAACACGCGCCGATGAATACGGTGGTGGCGATTGCGGGCCAGTCGCTGGCGGCCCTGTATCAGCAGACGCTGGCGATTGTGGTGATCCTGTTCATCTACAACACCATGTTCAACCCGGTAGAGATTGAATATCCGGTCATGGCGATGGCGATGCTGCTGCTGTCCTGGGCCTCAGGCATCGGGGTCGGCATGGTGTTCAAGGCCGCCACACCGTGGGCACCGGATTTCTTTGGCATCGTGACCACGGTCTACACCCGCGCCAACATGATCGCGTCTGGCAAGATGTTTCTGGCCAATGCGCTGCCCACGTCGAAACTGTTCTGGTTCGCGTGGAACCCGTTGTTCCACATCATCGACCAGACCCGTGGCTTTGTGTTCCTGAACTACAACCCGCATTACAGCACGATCACCTATCCCCTGACAGTGACCTTCGTGCTGTTCATCATCGGGTTGATGGGCGATACGTTCACGCGACAATACGCCTCGGCCAGCTGGGCCGCCGGGAAGTAAGACGATGGGCCACCGCCTTTGCGCGGCATCAACCCTGCTCCACCACCCGGAGTGTCAGGTTGATGCGCCCCCCCTGCGGCAACAGCGTCGAAGAGCCGTGGCGGATCCGGTCAATCCCATGCCACGCCAACCGCGCCGCACCACCCATCACAACCACATCGCCCGACCGCAGCCAGACGCTTTGCGTGCCGGCTTCACGCGTCGTCCCACCCATACGGAACAGCGCCTCATCGCCCAATGAGATTGATACGACCGGAAAGCTGAAATCCCCCTCATCCTTGTCCTGATGCAGCCCCATCCGCGCGCCTTCGCCATAGAAATTCACCAGACAGCAGTCCGGTTCCCGCGCAACGCCTGACACCTTCTGCCAGACAGCCACCACCTCGTCGGGGATCGACGGCCACGCCATCCCCGCCGGATGCTGCGCCTGATAGCGATAGCCCTGACGGTCCGTCACCCACCCCAACCGCCCCGCCGCCGTCATCCGCACCGACATCTCTCGCCCGCCCGGTGTGACCGGTCGGTAGAGCGGCGCTGCGGCCACAACCTCACGCAAAGCCGCCACCATCGCCAACTGCTCTTCCCGCCCCAACAACCCCTCGAACAACCGAAAGCCCCGGATTTCGCGATATTCCGCTGCGTTTTCGGCATCAGCTTCATTTTTCATCATCTTTGTCCGGAATTCCCTTGCGGACGCTGCTTGCAGCACCCTTCCCCCCTCCTTATATACCCCCAGAAGCCGAACAAGGGTGTCACTTTTGGGGTCAGCCTGTTTGGTTCTCACTGGGATCGGGGTTGGATGCCTGAATGGGTCCACCCCTTAACATCGCCGAACAAGAGGTACGTAGCATGGCTAAAATTATCGGTATCGACCTGGGGACCACCAACTCCTGCGTCGCAATCATGGACGGCGCGGCACCGCGCATCATCGAAAACTCCGAAGGCGCGCGCACCACGCCCTCGATCGTCGCCTTCACTGAGAATGAGCGTCTGGTTGGACAAGCTGCCAAGCGGCAGGCTGTCACCAACGCCTCCAACACCATTTTCGCGGTCAAGCGCCTGATCGGCCGCCGCTATGACGATCCGATGATCGTCAAGGACCAGAAGCATCTGTCCTACAAAGTCGTCAACGGCGGCAACGGCGACGCTTGGGTCGAAGCGCGGAACGACAAATATTCCCCCGCTCAGGTTTCCGCCATCGTCCTGCAAAAGATGAAAGAAACCGCTGAGGCCTATCTGGGTGAAACCGTCACTCAGGCCGTCATCACGGTTCCGGCCTATTTCAACGACGCCCAGCGTCAGGCCACCAAGGACGCCGGCAAGATCGCTGGTCTTGAAGTGCTGCGGATCATCAACGAGCCGACCGCTGCCGCCCTCGCCTATGGCCTCGACAAGAAAGAAGCCCGCACCATCGCGGTCTATGACCTTGGCGGCGGTACGTTCGACATCACCATCCTGGAAATCGACGACGGCCTGTTCGAAGTCAAATCCACCAACGGCGACACGTTCCTCGGCGGTGAAGACTTTGACATGCGCATCGTCGAATACCTGGCGGGCGAGTTCAAGAAAGAGCACGGCGTTGACCTGACGCTCGACAAGATGGCCCTGCAGCGCCTGAAAGAGGCTGCTGAAAAGGCCAAGATCGAACTGTCGAACTCTACCCAGACCGAAATCAACCAGCCGTTCATCTCGATGGACAAGAACACCGGGCAACCGCTGCACCTGGTCGTCAAGCTGACCCGCGCCAAGCTGGAATCGCTGGTCGACGACCTGATCAAGAAGTCGATCAAGCCCTGCCAAGCTGCGTTGAAAGACGCTGGCATCAGCATCGGTGACATCGACGAAGTCGTGCTGGTCGGCGGTATGACCCGTATGCCCCGCGTGATCGCAGAAGTGACCAAATTCTTCGGCAAAGAGCCCCACAAGGGCGTGAACCCTGACGAAGTCGTGGCCGCTGGTGCCGCCATTCAGGCCGGCGTTCTGCAAGGCGACGTCAAGGACGTGGTCCTGCTCGACGTGACCCCGCTGTCCTTGGGCATCGAAACCCTCGGTGGCGTGTTCACCCGCCTGATCGACCGCAACACCACGATCCCGACGAAGAAGTCGCAGATCTTCTCGACCGCCGAAGACAACCAGAACGCCGTGACCCTGCGCTGCTTCCAGGGCGAACGCGAGATGGCGGCCGACAACAAGATGCTCGGCCAGTTCAACCTTGAGAACATCCCGCCCGCACCGCGCGGCATGCCGCAAATCGAAGTCACCTTTGACATCGACGCCAACGGCATCGTGACGGTCAAGGCCAAGGACAAGGGCACGAACAAAGAGCAGGCGATCACCATTCAGGCCTCTGGCGGTCTGTCTGATGAGGACATCGAAAAGATGGTCAAAGACGCCGAGTCGAACGCCGAGGCGGACAAGTCCCGTCGCGAGTTGGTGGAAACCAAGAATCAGGCCGAAAGCCTGCTGCACTCCACCAAGAAGTCGCTGGCCGAACATTCCGACAAGGTCGATCCTTCGACCGTCGAAGTGATCGAACTGGCAATGTCGGCGCTGGAAGACACGCTGAAGACTGAGGATGCCGGCAAGATCAAAGGCGGCATTCAGAACCTGACCGACGCCGCCATGAAGCTGGGCGAGGCGATCTACAAAGCCACCGCCGATCAGCAAGAAGGCAAGGACGAAGACGCACCGCGTGAAGTTGACGACGATATCGTCGACGCCGATTTCGAAGATCTCGGCAACAACAAGCGCAAGTAACCGTCCCGGAACCTTGGCGGACGGCCCTGTCACAGGGGCCGTCCGCTGGCGTTCAAGATCAAAGGTCCTGAGATGGCGAAACGCGATTTTTATGACGTTCTGGGGGTTCCCAAAGGCTCTTCTGCGGAAGATCTGAAAAAGGCCTATCGCTCTAAGGCCAAGGAACTGCACCCCGACCGCAACTCTGATAACCCCAATGCAGAGGCCCAGTTCAAAGAAGTGAACGAGGCCTACGAAATTCTAAAGGATGCCGACAAGAAGGCCGCCTACGATCGTTACGGCCACGCCGCTTTCGAAGGTGGTATGGGCGGCGGACGTGGTGGCGGGCCGGGCGGTGGCGCCGACTTCTCCTCTGCCTTCTCCGATGTGTTTGAGGATCTGTTCGGCGACTTCATGGGTCGTGGCGGCGCAGGCGGCGGACGTAGCCGTGCCCAGCGCGGTTCTGACCTGCGCTACAATCTGCGGGTGTCCTTGGAGGAAAGCTTCAAAGGCGTACAAAAGACGATCAACGTACCGTCTTCGGTCGCCTGCGATACCTGCCGTGGCACTGGTGCCGAAGGCGGCTCTGAACCCGTCACTTGCCCGACCTGCTCGGGCATGGGCAAGGTCCGCGCGCAGCAAGGTTTCTTCACCGTCGAACGCACCTGCCCCACCTGCAACGGTGGCGGTCAGATCGTCAAGAACCCCTGCAAAGTCTGCCACGGTGCAGGCCGGATTGAGAAAGAGCGTTCGCTCTCGGTCAACATCCCGGCTGGCGTCGAAACCGGCACCCGCATCCGCCTTGCTGGCGAAGGTGAGGCTGGTATGCGCGGCGGTCCTTCGGGCGACCTCTACATCTTTATCGAGGTCAAAGATCACCCGATCTTCCAACGCGACGGCGTGAACCTGTTCTGCCGTGTGCCCGTCAGCATCACCACAGCCGCCCTTGGCGGTGAGGTAGAGGTGCCGACGATCGACGGCGGTAAAAGCCGGGTCAAGGTGCCTGCGGGTGCCCAAACCGGCAAACAGATGCGCCTGCGCGCCAAGGGCATGCCAGCCCTGCGCGGTGGTGGCGTCGGCGACATGCTGATCGAAATGGCGGTGGAAACACCGGTCAACCTGACCTCGCGCCAGCGCGAACTGCTGCGCGAATTTGATACGCTCAGTCAGGAAAACAACCCGGAAGGCTCCAGCTTTTTCACGAAAGTCAAAGGCTTCTGGGACGGGATGAAGGGTTAGAGCGAATTGCGTTCATCTGGATTCGGACATTGCAACGATTCGCACCGAAAGCGTCTTGCTCTAAACCGCCTCAACCTCAGGCACGAGCTTGGTGACGAAATCGCGATAGTTGGACAGGTAAGCCTGCCTCGTATAGCGCTCAAGTCCCCGGCTCGTGCCATTCTGATAGCGCTCTGGGTCCAAAAGCACCCGGCGCATCGCTTCGGCAATGGCAGCGATATCGCCGGGTGGGACAAGTTCACCCTTCATGCCCGGCTCAATCATCTCACGCGGGCCATAATTGACATCATACGAAATAACCGGACAGCCGCAGGACAGCGCTTCGAGGATCGAAAGCCCGAACCCTTCGGTCATCGTCGGATAGACCGACGCCAAAGCCCCCTGAAACACCGCAAGCGGCTCGCGTGGTATAGCCCATCAACCGCACACGCCTGCCGCAATTCAGGGACGCAATCTGCGCCTCCAATTTCTTCTGACCGCCGCCCACGCCATAGATCAGATAGTCGACCTCAGGAAATTCATCCTTGATCCGGCAAAACGCCTCAATACATTCGTGGATCGGCTTGCCGACAAGTTCCAGTCGCGACACGGTGACAAGATGTTTGCGTTCCATGACCGGCACCGGCGTACTCTCGCAGAAATGCGGAATGACGTGGATCTCGGCGGCAGGTTTCACATCCACCTCCATCTGAATTTTATGGACTTGGGTAGACGTGATGATGGCTTCGCCTTTGAAATTCTCAATCAGAAACCGCGACCGCGGTACGATCTCACCATTGGGGCCGCGGTGGTCGGCATGCAGGAAAAGCGCCCGCTGCGCCTTGGTCACTGGCGAGAGGTAGGCCGACGTCACGCCGTCAAAGAACACAACGGAATTGTCCCAAGGGATCACTTCAAAGAACCCACAGCCAAACGCACGCTGCATCCGGTAAATCTTGCCGTTGATCAGGTTCTTACCGACCATAAACTCACGGCCCTGGGTTTTGGCCCAACGGATCGGAAGGCCATCAACATAATCCGTGGTTTCGGTCGTGCCGTCGGCTTTCTTTTGAACCAACTGCTGCAGAACGCCATCGACAAGATAATATTCAAGGTCGCCATCCTCGTTGGGAACGACCCGCTTGGTCAGCACCCCAATGGCGGTCTTTTTGGACTTGTCGATCATAACCTCACGGCCCTGCCGCAGGTAGACCACCCTGCTTCCCTTCGGCTCGGCGAGATCGAAGTCCGGAAACCCATCAAACGGTTTTATGCCCGCCTCCACCGCGACGTCATAGCAGGCCTCGGGCACGGTCAAAAACCGCACCCCCGGCGCGATAGTGCCTTTGGCCTGAAGCTCTACAAAGTTGATTTTTCGGCGCGGGTTGTGGTCAATGCTCAGCAGGACAGGATCAAACTCATCCATCTCAGCCAGACCGTTCATGCGGTGATAGACGGCTTTGACCTTACCGCCACCGCCAATCCCGACCCGTTCGAATATGCTGAAAACCCGCGTCAAACCCATGTCCGCCTTGACATAAAAATATGCAAAATCAATATATTAAACCGCTCCATTCCCGGCAAGTCTGGTCGCGCTCTGTCACATTCGGTGAGATTGCATATCACTCATTCAGCATCGGTTGGTTGACTTTGCACAAGTATCTTTCAGTCCGCAAGCACGTCGTGCTGCCCCGGGGTTCCACCGCACAGGCCCGTCCTTTTCCACCACCAAGCTTTTGGCGAACACCATCAAGGCCAATCTCAACAATTGGTTACTTCTCAGAATCAAAATCCCCACATAATCTAATCTCATTAAAACTCATTTTTAGTGGAGACTGTTATGGCCGTTACACTTTCAACCAAGAATCTTGTCACCAATCCGGGCGCCGAAGTTGGCCCCGTAAGCTCTAGTTTCAGCACAGATGTCGTCCCACGGGGCTGGGACGTCACTGGTTCTTTCACCGGCGTAAGGTACGACATTGGCGGCGGCGGCGATTTGAATGCCGCTGACAGTTTAAATCTGCAAGGCGGTTCGGCCTATTTCGCGGGCGGAACCAATGCAGAGGTGTCGACAGCCAACCAGCAGATATCGCTCAAGGGCATGTTCAGCCAGATCAACTCTGGTGGGCTGGGCGTCGCCGTGTCGGGCCAATTCGGTGGCTTTGCGAGCCAGAATGATTTGGTAACACTGACCGTGCGTTTCATTGGAAGAGATGGGGTGACAGAGCTTGGCAATGTCATCATCGCCGGCCCGGACGCAGCCTTGCGCGGTTCTGATTCCATGCTTCTTTTTTCCGAAAACGCCTCCTTTGTGCCGGTCGGCACCCGCTCTCTTGATGTGACGATAACGGCCACGCGCGCGGCTGGCACCTACAATGACGGCTATGCCGACAACATCGCAGTTCATCTTACTGGCGTTTCTTCGGGCTCAGTTCTGGTATCCGAGTTCTCATGATTTTTCGCCTGACACTATTCAGAAGGCGGCTGGCATCGTATTCGATTCCCTGAATTCTGCCGAAGCCACTTTTCTGGCGAGCCAATTCAATCCAAACCAGATCGCCGAGAATGCCCGGATAGAGGGCAGCACACATGTTGATGTCCTGACCATCGCGCTCAACTCAGCTGCATTTTCCGCCGAGGCGTTCAGGTTCGCCAATTGGACCTCCGGCGCGGATGAAATCAATTTCATCGGGACTGCGGCCGCAAATTCCGTCGTGGGCACGAAACAGGCAGATCATTTTGCGATGGGCGGCGGCAATGACACAGTCAGCGGTGGGGCTGGCGCTGATGTGCTTGTGGGTGCAGGCGGGCGCGACCTTCTTCGGGGCGGTTCGGGGGATGACCTGATCGACGGCGGCGCGGGTCGCGACGTTCTGCGCGGGCAGGGCGGGTCGGATGAGTTCGTACTGGCAAGCCAGTTTGCCAGCCGCGACCGGATCGCTGATTTCGCATCGGGCGTCGACAAATTGGCCATCTCGGTTTCTGACTTCGATTTGGCGCAAGCGGCGGGCACTGCACTTGGCTCTGCGTTTGAGAGTAATGCCAGCGGCACCGCGTCTGGCACCGAGGACCGCTTCATCTATCAGACCACCACCGGCAAACTGTTCTTTGATGCCGATGGCAACGGTGCCGAACAGGCGCATCTCATCGCGATCCTGTCCACGGCACCAACCCTTACCGAAGCAGACTTCCTGCTGATCGCATAGCCGTCCGGTTCTGACTGGTCATCGGGTTCGTCTTCAACCTTAACGATCCCGTTAACCATTCCTTCACCAGCGCCATGGCAATTTCCTGCCATGGCACAGAACGGCTTCCACGAATCGCTCCCGCTATTCTCCCCCTCCGGGGATGAGGATGAGGCGGCCTTTGCCCGCCTGCCTGACAAGCTGCCATCCTACATCGCCGACCATCGCAAACGCCTGCGGTCCCGCTTCATGGAAGGCGGTGCCACCGCGATGCCGGATTATGAGCTTTTGGAACTGGTCCTGTTTCGCGCCATCCCGCGTCAAGACGTGAAGCCGTTGGCGCGCCTGCTGCTGGACACATTCGGCGATTTCAACCGCGTGATCTCTGCCGTGCCCGCGCGTTTGATGATGGTCAAAGGTGTTGGCGACGCCGTGGTTCAAGAATTGAAGATTGTGGAGGCTGCCGCGCAACGTCTGATGCGGGCCAAGGTCATGAACCGGCCGATCCTGTCATCTTGGGACGCGCTGGTCGACTATTGTCACACAGCGATGTCGCACCGCGAAACCGAACAATTCCGCATCCTGTTCCTCGACCGCAAAAACGTCCTGATCGCCGATGAAGAGCAGGCCAAGGGCACGGTGGATCACGTCCCGGTCTACCCGCGTGAGGTGGTGAAACGCGCCTTGGAACTCAACGCCAGCGCCCTGATTCTGGTGCACAACCACCCTTCCGGCGACCCCACCCCCTCCGACGCCGACATATCAATGACGGCACAGGTTCAGGATGCGGCGCAGGTGCTGGGCATCACCCTGCACGACCATCTGATCATCGGAAAATCCCGCGAACTCAGCTTCCGGGCGCAGGGCTACCTCTAAGGCAAAACCTGAATTGCGTCAGCGCCCCTCACCAAACTCCGGCTTGACCCACAACTCCACCCGCCGGTTCAACTTGCGCCCCGCCCCCGTCTCGTCACAGGCCATCGGCAAGGCCTCCCCAAAGGCCTCTACCTTGGGCAATTGATCCTCCGGCATCCCCGGCACCAGGGTTTGCAGCGCGTCCAACACCGCATCCGCGCGATTCTTGGACAGCGCCAGATTGGCCTTCACCGCCCCGGTTCCATCAGAGAACCCCGCCAATGTCAGCGACTTACCCTTGAACAGCCCAGCCTCCAGCATTTGCGCCAGATCCGTCAGGCTGTTTTGCGAAGAGGCATCCAGCGTCGTCGTCCCCCCATCGAACCGAAAGGTCAGCGACAGACGGTCCGCGCCATCCATCGACGCCACCAAGCGTTTCAAATCGTCCAGCGTCGTCTCTGACCCCGCCCCCTTGATCGCATTGATCAACCGCAGCCCATCCGTCGTCATCGGCTGCTGCTCGGCCCGCCGGTCAATATAGCCCGCCCGCGCAATGGCGACCTGCGCCTCAGGGCTCGACAGGAATTCCAGAAATTCGCGCGCGACCAAGGGCATACGGTGGCGCGGCGTCAGAAAGAACACCGGCAGCGTCAGCGGATAATCCTGCGCCTTCACGGCCAACCGCGTCGGCAACAGCGGAAAGCCACAGCTGTCGGTCAGCGGCAACAACCGCGCAGACCCCAAAGCGGCCCGCTCCGTCACCGCGATGGCCCACGGATCTTTGGCCACGGCCTCTGCCAGTTCTGCCAAGGTCGCATGGGTCACCGCCGCCTTCACATCCCGCCCCAGCCGGGCAGACAACGCACGCTGCAAATCGGCCCCTTCAGCCAGACCATGCAAGACCAAGGGCATATCCGGCCCGCCGACCTGATCCCAATTATCGACCTCACCTGACAGAACCTTGGCCAGATACGTGGTGGAAATTCGCGGCAAGGGATTGCCGGGCGCCATGATCGGCACCAGCGCATCCAGCGCCACCGCCTGCACCCCCAAATCCGGTTCGGTCGTAGAGGCGACCATCAACTGCGCCGCCCCCGTCAGAATTGCATCCCGCGCGGTGGCAGGGTCAGAGGGGGTGAACGACAGCTCTGCCAACGTCTCGCCCGTCACCGGATCGCTGATGATGGCCGGGCTGTCCACGGTTGCTGCGGCAAAGGACAGGCCCCTCGTCTTGGCAAAGGCGGCGAACAGGGGCGGCAACAGGCTGTTGCCCGCGTCTGCGGCACCGATAAAGCGGATATTTGCCTTGGGGGCCGTCAGATCGGGGCAGGCCGGACCATCACAGGTCACGCCCTGACCATCCACGGTCAGCGGCCCATAGTTCGTGACGATGCGGAAAAACTCGCCGTCATAACCCTGCAAAGTCCCGGTCAGCGAAAGCGAGCCATCCCGAGAGGTCAAGGTAATGTCCTGCGCCTGCACAGCCTGACAAAACAGCAGCGCGGCGAAAAACGCCGCGCAGCACGAGGTAACCTTCATGAACGCCCACCTTTAGTTGGTGGCGATCTTCATATCTGAAGCAAGATTCTTCAACACCAGAAAATCACCGACGCCCGAACAATCTGGCATCGCCAGCGTCAGATCGGTGAAAGCGGTCTTGCCACCGCTGCTTGCCATCGCCTCACCCAGCAGGTCGTGGCCGCAGGTCTGGGGCGTCACGGCCGCCTCTAGCACCACATCGGCGCGGATCGTGGCGTCGGTCGGATAGGTGTAAATCTGCGCCAACAGGGGATTGTCCACGCTGGCATCCCCCAGCACGCTCAAAAACCCAGCGCTCGCGTCGGTCGTCACGCCAAGGTTTTGCGCCGATATGTCGCCGATCTGGCCGAACTCTGCGCCATTGATCAGGCCGTGGACGAGGAAAGCCTCATCGCCCTGCCATTGCACGCCAAACCGGTTCAGGTTCGCCACTTCGGGCATCGGCACGGCGGCATGTGTCTTGGTTCCGTCGCCAAACAGCACTTCGATCCGGCCATCAACGGTCAAGGCCGGGGTGGTCATCGTCAGACGGCCCTCATCATCCAGCTTTCCGGTCACGGCCAGCCCATCATGGCGCAGAACGATCCGCTCTGACTTGTGGCACGGCGCAATGAGGGTGGCAGAGATCATCCCGGCGGGCAGGGACTGCAGGTCCAGATCCATCGTGCAGGCCTCAGCAACGGCTGGGGCGGCCACATCGGGTTGGGTCAAGACAGGTTGCATTTCGGTCATTGGCGCCGCGTCTGCCAGCACGATGGGCGCTACCGGCTCGACCACGACCGCACGTATCACCGGGGCAACGTCTGCCTCGGGTCCGTTGCTTGCCGACAATTGAACGATATCCACCGGAACCTTGCTCGACGCCATCTTTGTTGCGGGTGGTCGCCCCTGCGCGATCGACTGCACCAGATGGCCCGCCGCGAGGGCGATGGCCACGACAGCCAGAAACCGGGCGATGCGCGGTATTGGCAGGCTTGGAAGTTTTGCAGACATCGACACGGGCAGTCCTCCGGAGAGTTATCTCTGATAAGACCTGCGCCCAAAACCGGGCCGTGCCATGACGCAATAAAGGAGTCTTGACCACAGTGGTGGCCGAAAAGTGTCACCACGGCGACGCCGTGGCAACAATCTGCCTTAGATGCCCGGGATTAGGCGAGCTTTCCGTGACAATGCTTGAACTTCTCGCCCGACCCGCAGGGGCAGATGTCATTGCGTGACGGATTACCCCAAGTTGTCGGATCCGATTCCACAAAGCCCGCAATAGGGGTTTTGGCCGCCGCAACAGGTGCTGCTGCGGGCGTAGCCGCTGCCGCCGGTTCAGCGGCAGGTGGCGTTGCAAGGGCCGGATCGGCGGGCTTCTGCGGCACCATCTGTGCCATCATCGCCTGCTGCTCTTCAGTGGTCAGCGGGCGCACCAGCGACAGCTTTCTGCGTCACTTCCTGCCGAAGTGAGTTCAGCAGGTTTTCAAACAGCGTGAACGCCTCGTTCTTGTATTCGTTCAACGGATCACGCTGGGCATAGCCACGGAAGCCAACAACGGTCCGCAGATGTTCCAAGGTTATCAGGTGATCGCGCCACTTGGCGTCAATGGTCTGCAACAGCAATTGCTTTTCGATGGACCGCATGGTGTCGGCCCCGAAAGCCTCCAGCTTGGCCGCCATCAGCTTGTCGCTCTCGGCCACCAGCCGCTCACGAACCACCGACTGATCAACACCCTCTTCTGCGGCCCATTTGATGATCGGCAAGTCCATGCCCATCTTCTCAATAACCGCAGCGTAGAGGCCGGTCGCGTCCCAATGGTCGGCATAGGTCTTCGGCGGCAGATAGAAATCGACGAGATCCTCGGCCACCTGATGGCGCATATCCTTGACGATCTCACCCAGATCTTCGGCTTCCATGATCTCCAGCCGCTGGCCAAAGATCGCCTTGCGCTGGTCGTTCATCACGTCGTCGAATTTCAGCAACTGCTTGCGGATGTCGAAGTTGCGGCCTTCAACCTTGGCCTGCGCCCGCTCCAGCGATTTGTTCACCCACGGGTGTTCAATCGACTCACCCTCTTTCAGGCCGAGCGAGGACAGGATCTTGTCCAACCGCTCTGACCCGAAGATCCGCATCAGATCGTCTTCCAGCGACAGGAAGAACGCCGAACGCCCCGGATCACCCTGACGGCCCGAACGACCGCGCAACTGGTTGTCGATCCGGCGGCTTTCGTGACGCTCCGTCCCGATCACGAACAGCCCGCCAGCTTTGATCACTGCGGCCTTTTCCTCGGCATGCTCCGCTTCGATCCGCTTGCGAACCTCATCCGGGTGGGCGGTGGGATCGGCTTCAATCGCCTCCATCACCAGCATGTCGACGTTACCGCCGAGCTGAATGTCGGTCCCGCGACCGGCCATGTTGGTCGCGATGGTCACGGCGTTCAGCTTGCCCGCATCGGCGACGATCTTCGCCTCCTGCTCATGCTGCCGGGCGTTCAGCACATTGTGCGGCACCCCCTCTTTCTTCAGCAGCTCTGACAAGGACTCCGACTTTTCGATTGAGGTCGTACCAACCAGCATCGGCTGCCCCTTGGCGTGGGCCTCCTTGATGATCTTGACGATACCTTCAGACTTCTCACGCGCGGTGCGGAATACGGCGTCATGTTCATCTTTACGCGAGATCGGGCGGTTGGTCGGCACTTCAACCACGCCCAGCTTGTAAATTTCCATGAATTCGTCGGCTTCGGTCGCCGCGGTGCCGGTCATCCCGGCCAGCTTGTCATACAGACGGAAGTAGTTCTGGAACGTCACCGAGGCCAGCGTCACGTTCTCAGGCTGAACCTTCACCCGCTCTTTCGCCTCAATCGCCTGATGCAGCCCCTCGGACAGACGACGCCCGCGCATCATCCGGCCGGTGAATTCGTCAATCAGCATCACCTCGCCATCCTTGACGATGTACTGCTGGTCGCGGTGGCACCCTCGTGAATAGTTGTGAGTAGAGTGTTGAGTGCAGTTCGTGCATGGAGCAGCTCATGGAGCGTGGTGCTGGGCCGAATACTTCATGCCAGAACTGGCAACTGCAGGCATCGACTCCTATGCTGTTCTGAGGACATGTATGCCTCTCCCTCGCCCTCCTCCACTCTAGGCGAACGGCAGAGTCCTCTTCCCACCACTGTGTCGGGGCTCTGTGTGCGTGGAATCATGTCTGAGATGGAGAACAATAGTCTACTGTTGCTCCACTGACCCAGATGTAACGATAGGGGTCTTGCACAAGTACCCACTCTGCCCGAGGCCCTTTAGCGGGACAGCCAACCGTAGCTGCTGTGTAGGGGACAAGCCCACGACCAGCAGATGTAGAACCAGGGCAGGTTGCTGGAACTTTACAGTCTCATTCCGAGGACGTTGCATGTGTGCTACGCGCGCTGCCATCTCCAGCTGTTGTCGTGGGCCATTCGTTTGGAGGCTTGCTGCTGCAAAAGTACCTTGAGCTATCTCAGCAGGACCCAGAAGGGTTCCCTCCTGTCAAGGGAGCTGGGTTTGTAGCATCCACGCCCCCTGGTGGGGTTGCAGTGCTGAGGTACTTCTTGAAAGCGCCTATTTTGACCTTCAAGGTGTGGCTAGGGCCCCTGCGATTGTTTCTAATTCAGTGTGGTATTACATCATCACTCTGCTGTGATCTTATAAACCCTGCAGCTGCCAGGCTGCGTACAGAGCTCTTAAATTATGTGAGAAGTGTTTCCGTTTGATGTGCTCTTCGGGGAAGATGCACAGACAGAGCGATAAGCATCTCAAGGCTTCAATTCTGCTCTTCATCACCATCATCAGCTTCGTACAGGTGACTCTCAGTCTCATCGTGAAAGATTATCTCAACAACATTGATGCAATGAGGAATCTATTCTTCAGCAAGCAAACCGATCATGAGTCTCTCACACGCTTCCAGCAGCTTCTCAACGAATACAGCACACCGATGCTTGTCCTAGATCTCAAGCTGTTGCGGTGCGCTCTCAGTCTCTGCATATCTGCTGGCATCCTCTGGAGTAGGGTTCCTAGTGCTTCGAGTGTCCGGGTGCCCCCACCCGCTTCACTCAGAGGACAATGCATACCGTAGTACATGTAAAGATGCTTCAGACTAGTGCAAATTCCGTGACAAGCGCCGACTTTTCGCTGACTTTTCATTCTTCGAACGTGTGTCGTCGCCGGCGATGGTGTCAGCGACAGATCTTTTTTCACCAGATGCAAGGCGGGAGTAATCTTCAAGTACACAGTTTCACTCAGCCTGGTGCCATTCTGGCTGCTCCAATGCTTCATGCATTGTGTGAGATGGCCCTCAAGTGCACTTGTGACTCAAGGGGCTCTCTGATGCAGGCACAGCTACCACTAGAGTCGCTTGAAGCTACAAAATACCACCCGCAATAGTGCTGGGTAGTGATGCGGACCCCATCGTTGACGTCACTGATATTGAGGTAAGTCTCGCATGCTGCGCCTTGCTTTCCTGTGCTTGGCTGCATCTCTTATCAACTCTGTTCGCTGCTCCATGTACATCTGGTGTGCGTGCAGTTGCTCGGGAAGCACGTGCACGCCGACGCAGTGAAGGTGATCTCAGGGTCAGGGCATGACGTGATGTTGGACTGGAAATGGAGGGAGTTTGCATCAGAGCTGGTGTCGTTCATCAAAGCACTGTAACCTGTTGAAGCTGAAGCCCTGCAGTGCGTTTGTGCAGCTGCAGTAGGAAGCTCTGAGCGTCGCAGAGTACAGCCGGCATGGCCGCTTATGCCCCTTTTGTGGCCATTGCTGCAGTTAGTTTCCGGTGACCAGATGCATGTGCAAAGTGTGAACAGTTGAAGGGAGTCATTGATGTATCTAATGAGTCCTTTACATGGCCGACAAATCAAAGTATCGAACGGCAGTTATGGTAACTGAGATTCTGCACGTATTCCGGCAGAGGCAGTTCACCCACGGGAGGCTCGAGTGCCCTGTGTGCACGAACACATGTGGCGGGGGTGGGCTGAAAGCTCAGCAGGCTGAAAGCTTGTGGTGTAGATGATATCACAAGTAGAGTAGGAGATACATGATGCAGCCACAT
>CAWAEL010000003.1:0-133186 GCA_963781185.1 uncultured Alphaproteobacteria bacterium | reverse complement strand
CGATCCTCGTGATGCTCAATGAGCTTAAACAAGCAGGGCTAACTAATCCGGATCAAGGGGTCTGGATTCAGTCCCATGATGGATCACTCGCCTCAGGTTTATTATCAGATCGTCCTTTGCCATCGGCATCCCTCACCAAAACTGTCACGACCTTAGCAGCTTTACAAACCTGGGGATCGAACTATCGCTTTGTTACCAATTTCAGCACTACAGGCGCGGATCTTCTACGTCTTTTTCGACGAACATGCGGTACAGGTTTTTGACGATGCCGACGCATTGCTTGACCTGATTGCCGGTCAGACCCAGGGCAAAGGCGACGCGGCGGCCGTGGAAATCGGACAGGCCCGTGGCGGGGTCGACGTCGAAGGTACAGGATCTTTTCGGGCGTGTCATGGGCCACATCCTCGATCGACATGCCGCCTTCGGTCGAGCAGACGAAGGAGATGCGGCTGGTGGCGCGGTCGATCAGCATGGCGAGGTAGAGCTCGCGTTCGATGTCGCTGCCGTCTTCGATGTAGATGCGGTTGACCTGCTTGCCAGCGGGGCCGGTCTGCACGGTCACAAGGGTGCGGCCCAGCATCTGGCGGGCAAACTCGGCGGCCTCACCGACCGAGCGGGCCAGACGGACGCCGCCCTTTTCGCCGGCCTCAGGCTCCTTGAAGTGGCCCTTGCCGCGGCCACCGGCGTGGATCTGCGCCTTGACCACCCAGAGCGGGCCGTCGAGTTCGCCTGCCGCGGTCTTGGCCTCTTCGGCCTCGGTCACGGGGCGACCGTCGGAAACCGGGATGCCGTAGCTGCGCAGAAGTGCCTTGGCCTGGTATTCGTGGATGTTCATCGGATCGCCCCGTGACTGGAGTTCGGCTGAATTTGGGGCGGTCATGGCACGGAAATGGGCAGGTGCATAACGCCTTTGCGACGGGCTGGCCGGAAAAGCGACATTTGTGATCACAGAAAATTTTCTTGTGATCACAGGTAAGGAATTTGCAATCTTTGCACGTCAGTTCAGGTAGAGCGCGAACAGCGGGGCCTGACCGGAGGTCAGACTGTCAAAGGCGTCGGCATTGTCGGCAGACGATCAGCGTGCCCTGTTCCAGATAGGGCAGCGCGGCCCAGCCCTGAATCCAGCCCGCCAGATCAATCGGGCGCGGGTCGGTGAACATGCGCGCCGACATTGACCCCCACCGAGCCGCCGACGCGCCAGTAGGGCACCAGTTTCTCGCCCTTCAGCACCGCCTCGATATCCGCCAGCACGGCCAGCCAGGCGGCGCCGGTGCCGTGGGGCACCTCGATGCCAAGGGCGGAGTGTCTGGCTGTCATTCGGCAGCCATTCGCGGTCGTTGTCCGTTTCAGCGGCAACGCGGGTCCAGAACTGGCGGTTCTGGGCGACCATGGCCAGCAAATGGCTTTGCGCCGGCGCCATCAGGGCGGCGTCGGGGTCTGGTTCAGGGTGGCGAGGATCATGGCGATCAGGTCGACGGCGTCAGTGCCGCCGCTGCCGCCCAAGAAGCGGGTCGGGGGTGACGGTGCCAAGCTCGGCCATCGCGGCGCGGGCGGTCAGGACGCGGGTCGATGCGGCTCGGTCGGGTCATAGGCGCGGATCATGTCGCAGACACCCGGCCAGCAGGTCGGCATAGGCGGCGAGCCAGGCGGCATCGGCCACGTCGAAGCGGACGATGGGCAGGGTCGTGGGCATCCGGGCCGCGTCGTGCCAGCCGTCTGCATGCGGCCAAGAGCGGTGGAGGCCAGAAGATCGGCCAATCCCTTCGCCCGCGTCGCGGGTGGCATTGGAGTTCGACGTCGAACCAGATGTCGTCCAGGGCGATCTCGACGCGCGAAATCCGAGGTGGCGGGGATGGCCGTCAGGGTGGCTTGCGCGGCGGTCAAGGTCGTCGGCGGCGTTGGTGAAGATGGGCGACGATGGCTGCGGGGTCAAAGGGTGCGGGGTTGGGGTTGTCGGCCAGCGGCAGGCGCAGCAGCGGCAACATGCCGGTGCGGTCGGTCAGGCCCATGGTCGTAGCGGTCCTGAAAGCTGCCCTCGATCGCGCGCAGGAACTGAACACCGCCCAGGGCAAAGCGGTCGGCATCGGTGTGGCGCGGGCAGGGCGGCCAGGCGGGTTTGGGTGGCGGCAAGGCCGGTGCGGCCGATCTCCTGGTGAGATGGTTTCGGCCTGGACGGGCAAGGCGAGGGTCAGGAAAGGGCGGGCAGCAATGCGCATGGTGAACCTCTGATCAAAGCGCGATCATGGGCCGATTGGCGATTGCGGCAAGTCAGGCGCGGGTGGCGATGCAAAGGATTTGACCGCGCGGCAGGCGGGTGTCGGACGAGCTGGGCGGTGAAAGCCGGTGGTCGTGGGTCAGGTGCAGAACGTGCGTCGGCGCAGATGGTGATAGGGGGCGCGGTCGGGGTGGGTGACGACGCCGTCGGGCTGGCGAAGGCGGTGTCATAGCGTGGTCGGGTGGGGCGAGGAAGACGGTGAAGAGCAGGCGTTGCAGGGCGGGAAAGCTGGGCGTGGATCTGGGTCAGGGCGTGGTGCGAGGTGGTTCAGCGGCAGGTGGGTGAAGACGGCGAAGGCGATGGCATGGGTGATGGTGTCGGGGATGCCGGGGAAGGCGAAATTGGCGTCCTCGATCAGGTGGTCGGGGTTCAGGCGGGCGGGGTCATGGCAGTTCGGTTTGCATGGCCGCGCCGCATCAGGGCGCCGGACAGGTCGGTGGCCCAGTAATGGCCGGGGTCGAGATAGGGCACGGCCTTGCAGCCGAGACGGAGGGAGCCTGCGCCGATGTCGAGGAGGTGGTGGTGGGGCTGCAGCCCCTCGGCCAGCAGCAGGGCCATCTGGGCGCGGCCCGTCTCGTCCCAGCGGCCGCCGACGATGTCGCGGTGGCGGCCTTTGGCCAGGGCGTCGGCGTAGAAGCCGGGTTTGTGGTAGGGGGAGATGGGTTTCATGGGTTGAATCAAAGCCGGGGGGTTTCACACCCCCGGACGCGACCCGTGGGATATTTGGGCCAATGTGAAAGGGTCAGGGTTTGGCGGCTTGTTGGGCGAGGGCGAGGCAGAGTTGGGTGGCCTGCTCCATGTCCTGCACCGAGATCCATTCGAGGGGGCCGTGGATGTCCTGCATGCCGGTGAAGAGGTTGGGGGTGGGGATGCCCATTTCGGTCAGGCGCGAGCCGTCGGTGCCGCCGCGGATCGGGACGGAGAGGGTTCGATGCCGAGGCTGCGGGCGGCGTCGAGGGCGAGGTTGACCGGGGTCATGTCATTCTCCAGCCAGTAGCGCATGTTGCGGTATTGCGGGTTTGATCGTGACCTCAATCGTCGGCGCGGGGATCGGTGGCGGCGATGGCGGCGCAGATCTGTTGCAGCAGGGCACCCTTGGCGGCGAGGCCGTCGCGTTCGAAGTCGCGCAGGATGAATTTCAGGCGTGCATTCGGCGGCGGAGCCGGATCTGTTCGATGAGGTGGATGAAGCCGTCGCGGCCCTGCGGTGGTTTCGGGGGTCATGTTGGCGGGCAGGGCGGTGATAATCTTGGCGGCGAGGTGGAGGGCGTTCACCAGCTTGCCGTGGGCGAGGCCGGGGTGGATCGAGACGCCGGTGATTTTGACGGTGGCACCGTCGGCGGAGAAGCTTTCGTACTCGATCTCGCCCACCGCGCCGCCGTCGAAGGTATAGGCGAAGTCGGCGTTCGAGGTCTTTGGGCAGGCGGGAGTTGACGCCGCGGCCAATCTCCTCATCCGGGGTGAAGGCGATGCGGAGGGGCGGGTGTTTCAGGTCGGGGTTGGCGAGGAGGTGGCGGGCGGCGGTCATCAGGATGGCCACGCCGGCCTTGTCATCGGCGCCGAGCAGGGTGAGGCCGGAGGCGGTGATGATGTCGTGGCCGACCTTGCTGGCGAGGTAGGGGTTGTGGTCGGGCGACAGGATCAGTGCTGGGTTGTCGGGGAAGGTGATCGTCGCCGCCGTTGTAGCCGCGGATCACGCGGGGTTTCACGCCGGTCGCGTTGAACTGCGGCGCGGTGTCGACATGGGCGAGCAGGCCGATGGTCGGGCCGGGGGCGGTGCCGGGGATGGTGGCGAGGACGGTGCCGTAGTCGGTCAGCTGCACGTCTGACGCGCCGATCTGTTCCAGTTCGGTCTTCAGCAGGTTCAGCATGTCGAACTGAATCGCGGTGGAGGGGGAGCCGCCGGCCTCATCATCGGACTGGCTGTCGATGGCGGCGTAGCGGGTCAGGCGGGATTCGAGTTCGGCGTGGAAAGTGTCGGACATTTCGACCTCTGGCTGTTTGGGGCGAGTTGGGGGAAAGCGGGGTAGGAAGTCAAGGTGGGGCTTAGACTGTCCGATTGCGCGACAGGGGTGGTTCTTGTTTTATATCATGGGGTTACGTTTTTGAATTTACCACATTTTAACCGTTGCTGACCTCGGGTAAAGCGGGTCGTCTCATGCCGGGTCGGCGCCCAGTTTCGGCCAGGTGTCGCTGAGCCGGTAGCCTTCGGGCCAAGGGTCGTCGGGGTCGAGCATGTGTTGGTGGGTGCCGGTGATCCACGCCCGGCCGGTGATTTCGGGGATGATGGCGGGCAGCGGGCCGACCGTTGTCACGCCGACGATGCGGCCGTGGAATTCGGAGTCGATGATGGAGCGGACGGTGAGGGTTTCGCCCGGTTGCATCAGGCCCTTGGCGTGCAGCAGCGCCATGCGGGCCGAGGCGGCGGTGCCGGTGGGGGAGCGGTCGATCTTGCCGGGCTGGATGGCCACGGCGGCGCGGGCGGTCAGGTGGGTGCCTTCGCGGTGGATCGCGCCCGCAAACAGGCAGAAGGAAAAATGGGTCCATTCGGGGTTTAGCGGGTGGTGAAAGCGTAGCTGTTTGTTGGCGGCGTTGGTGATGCGGACGCCGAGTTCGGCGAGGGTCCGCGCCTCATCCGCGACCAGCGCGAAGCCGAGGCTGGCGGCATCGACCACGACGAAGCTGTCGCCGCCGTAGGCTGTGTCGACCTGGATTTCGCCGAGGCCGGGGACATTCGAGCGTGACGCCAATCTCACCAGCGAAGGAGGGCAGGTTTTGCACGGTGATGCGCTGGGCCTTGCCATCGGCGCAGTCGGCGCGGACGCGGACGAGGCCGCCGGGGGCCTCTAGCACCATCTCGGTCACGGGGTATTGCATCGGGATGATGCCGCTGTCCAACAGGACCGTGGCGACGCAGATGGAGTTGGAGCCGGACATCGGCGGGGTGTCTTCGGGTTCCATGATGATCCAGCCCATCTGGGCGGCCGGGTTCTTGGGTGGCACCAGCAGGTTGACGTGGCGAAAGACGCCGCCGCGCGGTTCGTTCAGCATGAAATTGCGCAGGGTCTGGTCGCGGGCGATGAAATTGCGCTGCTCCCACAGGGTGTCGCCGGGCGGCGGGGCGACACCGCCGACGATGACATCGCCGACCTCACCCTCAGCATGGCAGGAGACGACGTGGATGGTTTTGGTGCTGCGCATGGGTTTGGCCTGTAGGTGGGTTTCGGGGAGTGTAGGGCTGGGCCGGGGCCAGTGGCAATGGGCGGTTGATCTGGGGGCGGGCAGGGGTTAGCGGTTTGTCATGCGGGTATTTGACAACATCATATCGGATCGCGGGTCGAAATATGCGGTGTCGGGCGGGCCTTGCCAGTCTGAGGCCGAGGCGCGGGCCTTGGTGGCGGAGCTGCGCGCGGTGAAGAAGTTCGCCAAGGCGACGCATCATTCGTGGGGGCTGTTGTGTGCCGAGGGGGCGCTCAAGAACGATGATGGCGAGGCGGGGGCCGGGATGGTCATTCTGCGGATGCTGGAGCGGGCCGAATTGCGCGACCATGTGGTGATCGTGACGCGGTGGTATGGCGGCAAGCATCTGGGCGGCGACCGGTTCCGCCATGTGCAAGAGGCGGTGCGGGTCTATCTGGCGGGGATGTGATGGGCGAGAGCGACGACCGGGCCACGCTGGCGTTTTATGCGGAACGGGCCGAGGTTTACACCGGGGCCGAGGCGGGCGGCATGGCGCGGGGGCTGGCCGGGTTCATGGCGCTGTTGGCGGCTGGGGCACGGGTGCTGGATCTGGGCTGTGGTGGTGGGCGTGATACGGCGGCTATGATCGCGGCGGGGTTCGAGGTGGAGGCGGTGGACGGCTCGCCCGAGATGGCCGCCAAAGCCGAGGCGCGGTTGGGGCGCGCGGTGCGGGTCATGCGGTTTGATGAGTTGGACGCCGTGGCGGAGTATGACGCGGTCTGGGCCAATGCCAGCCTGCTGCATGTGCCGCGCGGGGCGTTGCCGGGGGTGCTGGGCCGGGTTCATCGGGCGCTGCGGCCGGGCGGGTTGCATTTTGCCAGCTACAAGGCCGGGGGCGTTGAAGGGCGCGACACGTTCGGCCGCTACTTCAACTATCTGACGCGGAGGAGGTTTTGGGCGGCCTATGGGGCCGCTTGGCAGGTGGTTTCGGTCAGCGAATATATGGCGGTGGCTTTGTCGGGACCGGGTTTTCCGGGGCACTGGGTTTGCCGGGGCGCAGGTGCCGTGGGTGGCGGTGGTGCTACGCGCCTGAGGCGGTGTGGGACTAGCCCTGCTTTTTCGCCTCAGCCGCGGCTTTCATGCGGGCGAGGAGCGTGGCCTTGTCGGGAGTTTGGCCGTGTTTGTCTTTGGGGGCGCCGCGCGGGTTTTGGGCGTCGAAGCGCGGGTTGCCTTTGGCGTTAGGGGCATTGCCGGATTTGGAATAGTCCATCGGGATTGGCTTTCTTGTGGGGCGGGGCGATTTTTCTGCGAAAAATCAAGTGGAGCGGGAACGGAAAACGCGCGCCGGGTGGGGCGCGCGTCTTTTAGCAGGGTTGGAAGGCGATCAGGCCAGCGAGGGGTCGATGACCTTGCAGGCGGCGACGAGGCCTTTGACGGCGTCGACCGACTTTTGGAACATCGCCTTTTCGTCGTCGTTCATCTTGATGTCGACCACACGTTCAACGCCACCGGCGCCGAGGATGATGGGGACGCCGACATACATGCCGGTCAAGGCCGAGGGCACCGTCAACATAGGCCGCGCAGGGCAGCAGGCGCTTTTGGTCCTTGAGATAGGCCTCGGCCATTTCGATCGCCGATTGGGCGGGGGCGTAGAAGGCGGAGCCGGTTTTCAGCAGGCCGACGATCTCGGCGCCGCCGTCGCGGGTGCGCTGGACGATGCCGTCGAGCTTTTCCTGCGTGGTCCAGCCCATCGCGACCAGATCGGGCAAGGGGATGCCGCCGACGGTGGAGTAGCGGATCAGCGGGACCATGGTGTCGCCGTGGCCGCCGAGCACGAAGGCGGTGACGTCGCGCATCGAGACGTTGAATTCGACCGACAGGAAGTGGCGGAAGCGGGCCGAGTCCAGCACGCCTGCCATGCCGACGACCTTGTGGTGCGGCAGGCCGGAAAACTCGCGCAGCGCCCAGACCATCGCGTCGAGCGGGTTGGTGATGCAGATCACGAAGGCGTTCGGCGCGTGGGCTTTGAGGCCCTCACCCACGGACTTCATGACCTTGAGGTTGATGCCGAGCAGGTCATCGCGGCTCATCCCCGGTTTGCGCGGCACACCGGCGGTGACGATGCAGACGTCGGCGCCGGCGATGTCGGCGTAGGAGTTGGCGCCTTTCAGGGTGGCGTCAAAGCCCTCGACGGGCCGGACTGGGCGATGTCGAGCGCCTTGCCCTGCGGCGTGCCTTCGGCGATGTCGAACAGGATGATGTCGCCCAGTTCCTTGATGGCGGCGAGGTGGGCAAGCGTGCCCCCGATTTGTCCGGCACCAATCAGCGCGATCTTCGGTCTGGCCATGTTGTTCCCCTTCGGGTTGCGGTGGTGAATTGGTTTGGGGGGATGCCTAAGCCCAAAGGAGGGGGTAACGCAAGTCCGCTGCACTGCGGCGGAAGTGGAACGTGGTGGTGGAGGCGGGATGATTGCGATAACACGAGCGGGAAAATCGCGGGGGTCGGCATGAGCGGCTGGGAATTCTGGGTGGTGGCGGTCATTGCGGCCGCATTGACGGGAATCGGCAAGGGTGGTGTGCCGATCGTGGGGGCGTTGATGGTGCCGGTGTTGTCGCTGGTCATCTCACCGGTCACGGCGGCGGGGTTGATGCTGCCGGTCTATGTGATTTCGGACTGGTTCGGGCTGTACGCCTATCGCAAGGAGTTCGACAAACGGGTGTTGCTGATTGCCTGTGTGTCGATGACGCTGGGGGTGGGCCTCGGCTGGGCGACGGCGAAACTGATCCCGGAGTCCTATGTCACGGTTCTGGTCGGGGTCATCTCGGTCGCGTTTGCGCTGAACCAGTTGTTGCGGCGGCCGGTGATTGGCGAGCCGAAGCGCGCCGACTTGGGGGCCGGGGTTGTTCTGGTGCAGCATCGCCGGGTTTACCAGTTTTGTCAGCCACACCGGCGGGCCGCCCTATCAGGTGTGGACGCTGCCGCTGGGGATGAAGAAGGCGGTGTTTGCCGGGACATCGACCATCGCATTCGCCTATGTCAACGCCATCAAGCTGGTCCCGTATTTCTATCTGGGACAGATCAATCTGGATTCGCTGGAAGTGGCGGCGGTGTTGATGCCGGTGGCGGCGGCGGCGGTGTTCTTCGGGGTCTGGGTGGTCAAGCGGATGCCGGAGAAGGTGTTTTTCACCATCGTGACATGGTCGCTGTTGTTGATCGGGATGGAACTGGTCTGGAAGGGCTTGCAGGGTTGAGAGGGCGGATGGGGGTTTCACACCCCCCAGCGCCGTTGGCGCTGCCCCCCGTGGGATATTTGGGCCAATTTGTAAGCGGTTATTGTCCGGCTGTGATGTAGGGGCCGCTTTGCGTGTGGCCGATGCTGGGGGCGACGAGCAGCGCGGCGAGGCCGAGTGACAGGGCAAACAGGGTGCGATCCATTTTGGGCCTTTCGGGATTGTGTGGAGGCAGGCTGCGCTGGGAAACCAAAAGAAGGGTTAAGCGGTCGTTCAGGATGGCGTCCGGCCTGTGGATTGCCTATCGTGCCGCCAAAGGTGAATGTCCGGGTCCGTTGGACCGCAATTCACCAAGTGCTTGACCCAATGGGGGGCTGTTAATGATCTGGCTGATTTTGGGCGTTCTGTTGTGGGCCTATTCGCATCTGATGAAGCGGGTGACGCCGGGGTTCCGGGCCGGGCTTGGGCGATGGGGCGGGCAAGGGGTTGGCGTCGGTGTCTGACGGTGCTGGCGCTGATCGCGATGATCTATGGCTATCGTCATGCGGATGTTGTCGTGCTGTGGGAGCCGCCGGCCTTCATGCGCCACATCAACAACCTGCTGATGTTGATTGCGGTGCTGCTGGTGAACCTCGGGCTATTCACGCGGGGTGATGCGGACCTGGTTGCGGCATCCGATGCTGGGGGCGGTCAAGGTCTGGGCGTTGGCGCATTTGCTGGTGAATGGCGATCTGGCGTCGGTCATCCTGTTCGGCGGACTGCTGGCCTGGGCGGTGGTACGATATGATCGTGATCAACCGGATGGAGCCGCGCTTGGGTGCGGCCTGCCGCGGGGCCTGTGCGTGAACGATGTGATCTATGTTGTGCTGTCGGTCGTCCTGTTCGGGGTGATCGTCGCTATTCACACTTGGCTGGGCTATCCGCCCGTGGGGTGACAGATGAAGCTGTACCGGTTTCTGACAGAGGACGACACATCGGCCTTTTGCCATAAGGTGAGTCTGGCGTTGAGCAAGGGCTGGGTGTTGCACGGCGACCCGACCTATGCCTTTGACGCGGCGCGCGGTGTCATGCGGTGCGGGCAGGCGGTGGTCAAGGACGTGCCGGGCAGCTATCATCCCGAACTGAAGCTCGGGCGAGCAGTAATTTTGTGATCACGGCGGAAAAATTCGTGATCACAAAGCCAATTATCACGGCCTGATTGCGAAAACAGGCGAATTTGCCGCGGTGCCGGGTGGTGACAGCGGCGCAATTACGCGCTATTGAAAGACCAAACGTGGAAGGCCCGGTTCGGGCGTTCAGGACAAAGGGACCAAAAATGGCAGAGGTCAAACGGGCAGAGCGCCCCCTTTCCCCGCATTTGCAGATCTACCGCGATCCAGATGACCAGCGTCAGTTCGATCCTGACGCGGATCACCGGCAACGGGATCATCGTGGCGGTGATGCTGGCGGTGTGGTGGTTGCTGGCGGCGGCGGTGTCGGACAGCTACTTCGCGGTGGCGAACGGGGTCGTGACGAGCTGGTTCGGCAAGCTGGTGTTCTTTCTGGCGCTGATCGGGGTGTGGTATCACTACCTCGCGGGGCTGCGGCATCTGTATTTCGACGCGGGACATGGGCTTGAGATCAAGACGGCAGAGATGCTGGGTTGGGTCTGCATCATCGGGTCGGTCGTGCTGGCCATTCTGACCACTTATCGTGGTCTGAGGGGGCGAAGATGCGCTATATTACAGATCGCAAGCGGGCTGAGGGGCGTGGGGCATCCCATACCGGGACCGAGCATCACTGGTCGATGCAGGTGTCGGCGGTGGCTTTGGCCTTTCTGGTGCCGACTTGGCTTTATGTCTTTGGTCACGCCGTTGGGCGGCACGCGGGAGCAGGTTTTGGCCACCTTCGGCCATCCGTTTCCGGCCATTCTGACGGCGTTGGTGCTGGTGGTGGCGATGCGCCACTTTGCCAAGGGTGCCACGATGATGATTGAAGATTATGCCCATGGCAGCACGCGCAAGGTCGCTGGTGATGTTTGTCACCTCGCTGGCCGGTGTGATTGCTGCGACGGGGCTGTATGCCCTGATCAAGATTGCCCTGTGAGGGAATGGAATGACTGCTTATCCGTATGAAGTGCATGACTATGACGTGGTTGTCGTCGGGGCCGGGGGCGCGGGGTTGCGCGCCACTTTGGGCATGGCGGAACAGGGGCTGCGCACGGCCTGTGTGACCAAGGTTTTCCCGACGCGCAGCCATACGGTTGCGGCGCAGGGCGGGATTGCGGCGTCGTTTGGGGAATATGGGGCCGGATTCGTGGCAGTGGCATATGTATGACACCGTCAAGGGGTCGGACTGGCTCGGCGATACGGACGCGATGGAGTATCTGGTGCGTGAGGCACCCAAGGCGGTGTATGAGCTGGAGCATTACGGCGTGCCGTTTTCGCGGACCGAAGAGGGCAAGATTTACCAGCGGCCCTTTGGCGGGCCATACGACCGAATATGGTGAGGGGCCGCCGGTGCAGCGCACCTGTGCGGCGGCCGACCGGACGGGCCATGCGATTTTGCACACGCTGTATGGGCAGTCGCTGAAGAACAATGCGGAGTTCTTCATCGAGTATTTCGCCATTGATCTGATCATGACGGACGGGCGCTGCACCGGGGTTGTGGCGTGGAAGCTGGACGATGGCACGATCCATGTGTTCAACGCCAAGATGACGGTGCTGGCGACGGGCGGTTATGGGCGGGCGTATTTCAGCGCTACTTCGGCGCATACTTGCACCGGTGACGGTGGGGGCATGGTGGCCCGTGCTGGGTTGCCGTTGCAGGATATGGAGTTTGTGCAGTTTCACCCGACCGGCATCTATGGCTCGGGCTGTCTGATCACCGAGGGCGCGCGGGGCGAGGGTGGCTATCTGACCAACTCTAACGGTGAGCGGTTCATGGAGCGCTATGCGCCGACCTACAAGGATCTGGCGTCGCGGGATGTGGTGTCGCGCTGCATCACGTTGGAGATCCGGGAGGGCCGGGGTGTTGGGCCGAACAAGGACCATGTCAGCCTGAACCTGAACCACTTGCCGCCGGAAACGCTGGCGCTGCGGTTGCCGGGGATTTCTGAGTCCGCACGGATTTTTGCGGGTGTTGACCTGCATAAGGAGCCGATCCCGGTGCTGCCGACCGTGCATTACAACATGGGCGGCATTCCGACGAACTACTTTGGCGAAGTGCTGGCGCCGACGCCGGGCAAGCCGGATGCGGTGCTGCCCGGTCTGATGGCGGTGGGTGAGGCTGGCTGTGCCTCTGTTCACGGCGCGAACCGGTTGGGGTCGAATTCGTTGATTGATCTGGTCGTGTTTGGTCGGGCGGCGGCGATCCGGGCGGGTGAGATTGTGAACCCCAAGGAAGAAGTGGGTCCGGTCAATAAGGCTGAGGTTGATAAGGCCTTGGCGCGGTTTGACGCGCTTGCGTCATGCCAAAGGGGCGATCCCGACGGCGGACCTGCGGATCGACATGCAAAAGGCGATGCAGTCTGACGCGGCGGTGTTCCGTACCGACAAATCGCTGGCCGAGGGCGTTGAAAAGATGACCGTGATCGCCGGGCAGATGGCGGATATCAAGGTCACGGATCGCTCGATGATCTGGAACAGCGACTTGATGGAGACGCTGGAACTGACCAACCTGATGCCGAACGCCCTTGCGACCATCGTGGCCGCCGAGGCGCGTAAGGAATCGCGTGGCGCCCATGCCCATGAGGATTACCCGGAACGCGACGACGCGAACTGGCGCAAACACTCCTTGGCCTATGTCGATGGGGCCAAGGTGCGGTTGGACTCGCGTCCGGTGCATATGGAACCGCTGACGGCTGAGGCTGATGGCGGTATCCAAATGACGAAGATTGCGCCCAAAAAACGGGTCTACTGATGGCGTCGGCGGGGTATTCCGGTACGCCGCTGGCCAAGAAACTGGGGTTGAAGGACGGGCAGGCGGTGGCGTTCATCGGCCTGCCTGACAGCCTGAGCTGGCTGCACGACGCGGCGGCTTTTCGCCGGATCGAACTGGCCCCCGACTGGCGCGCCTTGCCGGAAGGCGCGCGGGATGTGATCCATCTGTTCACCAAATCTGCCGCTGTCGTGGTGGAGGCCCTGCCTGTCTTGCGCGACATGATCGAGCCGGATGGGATGATCTGGGTGTCCTGGCCCAAGAAGGCGTCAAAGGTGGCGACGGATGTGACCGAGGACGTGATCCGCAACCGGGCGCTGTGCCGATGTGCTGGTCGACGTCAAGGTTTGCGCGGTGGATGAGGTTTGGTCAGGCTTGAAACTGGTGGTGCGCCGCGAATTGCGGGCCGCCCATGTGAATGTGAAGGTTGAGACATGAAGGCCGGATGGATCGTGGCAGTGCTGGCATTGGCCGCCTGCAACCCGCAAGAGATTGCAGACAAGGTCGTGGCGCGGACGGCTGAGGGGGTGATCTCTTCTGCGGTTGGTCCGCAGGCGGCGCGCTGTGTCGTCGACAACGCCTCGCCCGCCGAACTGCGGGCGATTGCGGTGGATACCGGGGTATCGGTGGGCACCACGACGATGGTGAATATCATGGCAATTGCCAGACGGCCTGCGACGATGTCATGTCTGGTGGCATCGGGTGTTGGCCCGTTGAGGGGGTAGTACATGGTACGGATCGCGGTGGTGATGACGGGTTTGCTGGGGCTGACCGCTTGCGGGCCGGTCTCGTTGGAGACGGCTGAACAGCAGTGTTATGAGCAGGCGCGACTGGCGCAGGCGCCGCGCGGATCGGTCGGCATCTTTGCGGATTCGAACGGAAATTTCGGATCGAACGTGACGATCGGGATTTCCAGCGACTATTTGCGCGGGCGTGATCCGGATCAGGTTTTCCAAAGCTGCGTGTTCAACAAGTCGGGGCAGAACCCGTCACGGCCATTCTCTATGTTGCCGCAGTCGCGTTACTGACCCATGGCGGGGTTTGCCGATCTGGCGCTGTTCCATCAGGTGCCGGTGGTGCCGGTCAGCAGGGTGCATCAGCATGTGGCCTTTGGCGGGCCGATCTGGCCGGATTTTGCCAACCAGAAGGTCGTGCGGCATTGCCGGGCCAAGCAGGCGTGGGATCTAGAGCCTGCCGTGCCGGAGCAGATCGCGCTGATGGACGGGGATGCGGTCTGGGGTGGTTTTCTCGACAGCCATTTCGGGCATTTCGTGGCCGATCATCTGCCGCGCCTGCCGGTGTCGCTGTTGAAGCGGCCGGATGACCCCTATCTGTTCACCGTTGATCCGGGGATGACGCGGGCGGCGTTGGGCGACTGGGTCTGGCAGGTGTTCGACTGGATCGGCTTGCCGGCGGATCAGGTTCGGCTGGTGACGGAACCTGTGATGGTGTCGCGCCTGCATGTGGGGCGGCAGGCCGAGATGTTGCCGCAGGTCAGGCCGCGGGTGGATTATCTGGACCTGCTCGACCAGTGGTTTTACCGGCTGACGCCGGAGCGGGCGGCGTTGCTGTACATCTCTCGCGTTGGGATGCCGCAAAAGGGTGGCGGGGCCCATGCCGGGGAAAGCTATGTGGTGCATCTGTTGCGGCGGTTGGGGGTTCCGGTGATGGACCCCTCGCACGCCTCGGTCCCTGAGCAGATCGCGGCCTATGCCGGGGCGCGGCATCTGGTGTTTGCCGAAGGGTCGGCGCTGCACGGGCGGCAGTTGATCGGGCGGGTGGCGCAGGACATCACGGTGATCCGGCGGCGTCCGGACACGCGGATGGCCGAGGCGATGCTGACACCGCGCTGCCGGAAGTTGGCCTATCACGATGTCGGTGGTGCGCGGCTGATGACCTATTGGAAGAATGGCAATGAGCGGCCCGATCCGGCGCTGTGCCTGTATGATGTCGCCCTGTTGCAGCAGGTGTTTCGCGGGGTGGGGGTTGATCTGGCGGGCCATTGGGATGAGGCGGCGTATCAGGCGGCGGCCCGCGCTGATGTGGCGGCTTGGCTGGCGTGGCACCAGCCGGATGCCGCGCGGATGGCCGAGTATCAGGCTGAGTTGGGCAAGGCCGGGCTGACCCTGTGATCACAAAGCCAAGGGTGAGGCAATTTGTGCAGGTTTCACAGTGTAAAAGCCGGGTGGCGGGTCTTGGAAGGCGGGGCGGTATGGTCTAGGGTGCTGCCAAGACGGGCCAAAAGTGCTGCCTTGTCTTGGGGTTCGCCGGGGTCAGAGTTTGCTCTGGTGGTCCCTGATCGGAATGGCCAACGCTGCCGCGATGCGGCTCTGTCAGGAAAGTTACCATGGTCCAGTTCACCCTGCCCAAGAATTCCAAAATCCGTACCGGCAAGACCTGGCCCCGACCGGATGGCAAGAATGTCCGCAAGTTCATGATCTACCGCTGGAACCCGGATGACGGCGAAAACCCGCGGGTGGACACCTACTTCCTCGACATGGACAAGTGCGGGCCGATGGTTCTGGACGCGCTGATCAAGATCAAGAACGAGATTGACCCGACGCTGACCTTCCGCCGGTCGTGCCGTGAGGGGATTTGCGGGTCCTGTGCGATGAACATCGGTGGGATCAACACGCTGGCCTGCATCTATGGGCTGGATGAGGTGAAGGGCGATGTGAAGATCTATCCCCTGCCGCATATGCCGGTGGTCAAGGATCTGATCCCCGATCTGACCCATTTCTACGCCCAGCACGCCAGCATCATGCCGTGGCTGGAGACCAAGACCAACCAGCCCGCCAAGGAATGGCGCCAGTCGATCGAGGACCGGGCCAAGCTGGACGGGGTGTATGAATGCGTGATGTGCGCCTGTTGTTCAGCACGTCTTGCCCGTCCTATTGGTGGAATGGCGACAAATATCTGGGGCCGGCGGCGCTGCTGCATGCCTATCGCTGGATCGTTGACAGCCGTGATGAGGCGACGGGCGAGCGGTTGGATGGCTTGGAAGACCCGTTCAAGCTGTACCGCTGCCACACGATCATGAACTGCACCAAGACCTGCCCCAAGGGGTTGAACCCGGCCAAGGCGATTGCCGAGATCAAGAAAATGATGGTCGAACGGGTGGTCTGACGGGCGCATGTCCGTCGCCCTGATCCTGTTGTCGCTGGCGGCGCTTTGCGTTGGCATATTCCTGTGGGTCTGGCTGTGTGGCCAGTTTCACGCGGCGGGGTGGCGCGGGGTGGTTGGGCGTTTGGCGCTGCAACTGTCGGGCCTGTGTCTGATCTATGGGGTGTTGCGCGGGCAGCCGTTGAACGGGGTGTTCATGGCGGTGTTTCCGCCACTGGCCGTGCCGCAACTGATGGCGTTTGTCCCGTATCGCCTGTTCCTGTCGCAATTGATCTGGCCCGTTCTGGGCAGCACGGTGCTGGTGTTTCTTCTGGCACTGGCGGTGCGGCGGTTGCGCGATTGGGCGGCGGGGTTGGGGCTGTTGGCCGGGTTGGTCGCTGGGGTCGTGGCGGGCGATCAGGTCAGCCAGACCGCGATGTGCGAGACGGCGGCTGCGCGCGGGTTTTCGACCTTTCAGCGCAACGGCCTGTTCACCAGCCTTGCCGGGGCCCCGCGCGAATTTCAGTTCGATCTGCATGCCATGGCCGAGCACGATGGCGCGGCACTGGGGTGGAGCTATCGGGATATGGACTGGTATGTCATTCCGACCGACGCCCAGCGCAATGTGGCAGGCGGAGAGAGCTTTACCTGCCCGTAACCGGGCAGTGGGTCAGCTCAGCGCCCGTAGCCCGTCCTGCACCTTGGCCGGGAATTGCTCAAAGCCTTCGGTCTGGGAATGAATTTCGTCAATCGTCGCCCGAATCAAATCTTTCTGTTCTTCGGTAAAACCGCTGGTGCGCGTCATGCTGGCCAGACTGCGTGAGGTGGCCGAGCCCACCGAATAGGTCCAACCGTTATGCAATCCATGGTTGCGCGCGGCGGTGATGATGCCCTCAGGGTCTTGTGTGGCGAATTTATCCCAGTCCATCGAGCCGACATTGGCAAGGCCCCAGTGGACCGTGGGATCTGACAGCATAAGGCCCTTTTCGCTGTAATAATCAGACCATTCGCGGCTGTAGGTCTGGAAAAGGAGGGCAGGACGCGTGTAGCGGATGTGAACAGCCAAGGCATAACCACTGTCGCAAATCGCGTTTAGTTTGCCCAGTAACGCGGCAACGGCGGGAACTTTCCCGCGAGTATCTACCATTTTTTCACCTCTAGGATGCTAAGGGTTGCGAAAAACACTCAGACCGGGCATTGGTTGGTGCAACAAGGCTATGGTCACAGTCGCCAAACGGCAACAGATTTAAACATATGACGCTTTTACAGGTGATGCGAGAGCAGATCGATACCATATCTCCGGCGGGTTTCTATGTAGCGATCCGTGTCGGATTCTCTTTTCCAGAAGAAGAGCTTGAACGAGCTGCCCGAAAACTGGGTTGAGTTCTACACCACGCATGGGCTGGTGGTACATGACCCCGCGATGAAGTGGGTCTATGCCAATATCGGCGCCGTCCGGTTTTCCGAAATCGGCCTGCCAGACCCCCAACAGGTGCGCGAGCGGGCGGCGGTTTTTGGGCTGAGCCACGGCGCGGCGATTTCGGTGATGACACCGGCTGATCGTGGGCGGCGGACCTATGGGCTGTTCTTCCGCGCCGACCGCGATTTTGAACAGACCGATCTGGCCGAATTGCAAACGATTGTTTCGAAATTACACATTGGTTCGGATAGTGAGCCTTCGCTGACCGCCGCAGAGGTGCAGGCACTGCGCCTGCAAAGCGAAGGGTTGCGTCTGAAGCAGATCGCCGCCGAACTGGGCATTTCGGAAAGCGCCGTGAAGGCGCGGCTGAACAATGCCAAGCGAAAGTTGGGCGCTAAAACCCAATCTCAGGCGGCCTCAATCGCTGCGGCGCGCCGAATTCTTTAACCCTTTGTTAACCTCCGCCGGTTTCGCCCCCGGGAACGGCAGATTATCTGCGTTTTCCGTGGGTTTTGCCACTCATGGTGTCAGAATCATTGAGCGGCACAACTTCAAGAAGTTTAATTGGGGCACGGCAATTGTGACATTGCACCTAAAGGGGAAACAAATGGAAAATATCTGCTTCGACTTCTCGGACTTTCACCGTCATGGACGCGCGTTCTATGAATTCCTGCAACTGCGCAAGAAAGTCTTTGTAGATCAGCTGAAATGGGATGTTCCCCATAATGACTCGGTCGAGATGGATCAGTATGACACGCCGGTCGCCCATTATTCATTGGTGCTGCGCGATGGCGTGGTGGTTGGCGGCGCGCGGACCATGGCGACCTCGGCGGTTTGGGGTGAGCATACCTATATGCTGCGCGACGCCTATTCGGGCAAGCTGCCCCATATTCCGCGCCATGTTATGTCGGTCGAAATCGCCTCACCGGCCGTGTGGGAATGCACCCGGCTGGTGATTGACGACAGCCTGACCTCGCAAGCCGAACGCAGCGAATGCCTGACGCTGATCGTGGACGGGCTGGTTGAGATGGCCCGCGCCAAGGGGGCGACGACGCTTATCAGCCTGTCGCCTTTGCCGTTTATGCGTGCGATGCGGCAGGTCGGGTATCAGGTTTCGCTGCTTGGAGAGGCCTATCGTGGCGCCGAAGATGGCCGGCAGTATGGTGTGATGAAAATGCCGGCGGAATACTCCAACCTGTGGCATTTGCGGAATCAGCCTGCCTCGGTCGTGACGCCTTTCACGGTCAAGCGTGGGGTTCCGGTCGAGTCGGGCTATGGTGCCGTCGGGTTGCCAGAGGCGGTCGCGTGACCCGATGAAGGGGTCGTTTGCAAGGTTGCGGATTCGCAAGCGAGCAGTGAAGATCAGCATTGCGGAATGGGCCGCAATGGACGTGAGGGATCATGAAATCAAAGCATCCGGACTATGTGGCGCCGGCCTATGCGGCGGCCGCGAAAGCGCGGCCGCCGGTTATCTGCTACCCGGTCACGGGCCTGCCGCAACCTGATCTGGCGGGCCTGCGGGCGGCGCGGGAGGGTTGGGCCGAGGTTCGCACGGTGATCGTACCGCCACGCGAGGCGCGGTGTTTCCGGGTGGCCGCCGGAGAGTATTTTCGGATCAGCAGCATCGAGGGGCCGCAGGTTGGCGATCTGAACCTGTGGCAGGCGGGGGATCTGTCGGAGCGGTTCTTTTCCGGCAAGACCCGGGCGCTGCATGGCACGCATCTGTCCACCGGCGACCGGCTGTGGTCGAACCTGCCGCATATGCGGGCGATGGCGACGATCACCGAAGACACGCTGGATTGGTACGGGTTCGACGGCTTTGGCGGATCGGTCCATGATGTGATCGGGACACGGTGCGACCCCTATACGCATAATCTGCTGACGGGTGGGCAGTATCACCATTGCTGTCATTCCAACCTGACGCGGGCCTTGGCGGACGAGACGGGGATGACCCTGGCCGAGGCGGAGTGGCATGTTCATGACGTGCTGAACGTCTTCATGTGCACCGGGTTCACGCGCGACACCGGGCAGTATTTCATGAAGGCCTCACCCGTGAAGCCGGGGGATTTCTTGGAGTTCTTTGCAGAGATGGATCTGTTGGGGGCGTTGTCGGCCTGCCCGGGCGGCGATTGTTCGGCAGAGCATTCGTCGGATGAGGCGGTGTGTTATCCGTTGTTGGTTGAGGTGTTCCGACCGGTGGCTGTGCCTGCAGGGTGGGCGCCGTCGCCGGTGAATGGCTATGATCGCAGTCACGGGCGGTAGTTTGCCGGGTTAGGGCGGGATGGGGGTTTCACACCCCCAAGTCCCATTGGCCGGGCCAATGGGACTGCCCCCGTGGGATATTTGGGCCAAATTGAAAGGGCGCAAATTTTAGATAAAGTTTAGCAGTAGCGTTCGATGGCGAGCAGTTGGTGGTCGGCGTAGCGGTCGCCTGCGGCAAAGCCTGCGGGCAGGATGCGGTCGATTTCGGCCTGATCTTCGGGCGTCAGGGTGATTTTGGCGGCGTCGGCGCATTGGCGGGCATGGGCGGCGGTGCGGGTGCCGGGGATCGGGATCAGGTGGTCACCCTTGGCCAGCACCCAAGCGAGGGCGGTGGCGGGGGTGGACCAGCCGCGTGCGGCGCAGAAGGCGCGGAATTCATTGATCTTGGTGGTGTTGGTGGTGAAGTTCGGCTCTGTGAAGCGGGGGTTCACGCTGCGGAAGGTGTCGTTGGGTTGGGCAAGGGGTTTGTCGCCCAGCATGCCACGGGCGAGGGGGGAAAACGGGATGAAGGCCACGCCGAGGGATTTGCATGCCTGGATCAGGCCCAGTTCGGGTTGGCGGCTCCAGAGGGAGTATTCGTTCTGGATGGCGGTGCAGGGGTGGATGGCGTGGGCTTTTCGGAGCGTGTCGGGGGAAACCTCGGACATGCCGTAGCCGCCGATCTTACCCTCTTCTATCAGGCGGGAGAGGGTGCCGATCACCTCTTCCAAGGGGCGGGCGTGTTCGCGGCGGTGGATGTAGAACAGTTCCACATGGTCGCGGTTCAGGCGTTTCAGCGACGCCTCTAGTTCTGCGCGCAGGTGGGGTTCGGAGTTGTCGATGCGGCGTGGCGGGCCGTTGACCACCGATGCCTTGGTGGCAAGGGTGATCTGCGGTTTGCGGGTGGCGAGCCATTTGCCGACATAGGTCTCGCTGACGCCCATGCCGTAGATGTTGGCGGTGTCGATGAAGGTGATGCCAGCGTCCAGCACGGCGTCGAGGCAGGTCAGCGACGTCGCCTCATCCGTGGCACCAAAGAAACCGGCGAAGGACATGGCGCCGAAGCCGATTTCTGAGACTTGTGGGCCGTTTGCACCGAGTTTGCGGGTTTTCATCATGCGCTCCTATGCGAGGGGGAGGGCAATAGACGCCAGCGAATCGGTTGGGTCAAGAGGTTACGGTTGACCGGCGTAGATGACGATCTTGCCGGTGCTGCGCCCGGTTTCAGAGGCGCGTTGGGCGTCAGCGGTGTGGTCGAGGCTGAATTCGCCGCCGATCAGCGGGCGGATCTGGAAGCTGTCGACCAGTGCCGCGAGGTCGGTCAGGATCTGCGCGCTGGGGCTGATGAAGATATGGGCGGCGCGTTTGCCCTCAGCCTTGGCGCGGTCTTGCGACGGCGGGTTGGTGATCGAGACAAGGATGCCGCCCTTTTTGAGCGTGGCCCAAGAGGCGTCTTGCGTGGTGCCGCCGATGGTGTCGAGGACGACGTCCATGTCGCGGGCGGCAGTGGCGATGTCTTGGGTCTTGTAGTCGATCACCTCATCCGCGCCGAGGCCGCGCAGCAGGGCGAGTTTGCCGGCCGAGGCGGTTGCGGTGACGTGGGCACCTTTGGCTTTGGCGAGTTGGATCGCGATGGAGCCGACGCCGCCGGCACCGGCATGGATCAGGACGCGCTGCCCGGCGGAGAGGTTGGCGGAGGTGATAAGCGCCTCCCATGCGGTGATGGAGACGAGGGGGAGGGACGCCGCCTCTACATGGCTGATGGTGCTGGGTTTGAAAGCGATTTCGCTTTCGCGGACCGCGATATATTCAGCATAGGCGCCGTTGCGGAAGGTGTCGGGGCGGGCGTAGACGGCGTCGCCGGGTTTGAATTTGGTGACGGCGGGGCCGACGCTGTCGACGACGCCGGAGACGTCCAGCCCGAGGATCAGCGGGAATTGGTAGGGGATCATCTCTTTCAGATAACCGAGCCGGATCTTCCAATCGACCGGGTTGACCGAGGTGGCGACCACGCGGATCAGCACATCATCGGGGTTCAGGGTCGGCATCGGGGCGTCTTCGATGACGATTTGCGAGGCATCGCCATAGGCGTGGATGCGGGCGGCTTTCATGGGGGCAATCCTTTATCGGTTCCCCTTGCAGGTGACGCTGCAGGGGGAACTTGGAAAGGGTGAAACGCTCACATCCCTGTGAGGGTTACGCGAAGGCAGCCTGCAATGCGACCTCTACCATCGCGCCAAAGCTGGTTTCGCGTTGGTCGGCGGGCAGCGCCTCATCGGTCAGGATGTGGTCGGAGATGGTCAGCACGGCGAGGGCGCGGCGTTGGTAGCGGGCGGCGAGGATGTAAAGCTCTGCCGCCTCCATCTCTACGCACAGGGTGCCGTGGCGTTGCAGTTGGTCGCTGAGATCCTGACGTTCGTCATAGAAGGTGTCGGAGGAATAGATGCCGCCGACATGGACCGGGACGCCGATTTTCTGGGCGGCGGTGTGGGCGGCGGTGAGCAGGCCGAAATCGGCGCAGGGGGCGAAGTTCAGCTCTTTGAAGATAGAGCGGGACGGAGTGCCGAGGGTAGAGGCGGTTTGCGCGATGACCACGTCGCGGACCTTGACATGGTGCTGAATGGAGCCTGCCGAGCCGATGCGGATCAGGGTTTTGGCGCCATAATCCTTCATCAGTTCCGTGGCATAGATCGACAGCGATGGCATGCCCATGCCGGAGCCGTGGATCGTGACGCGGTGGCCCTGCCAAGTGCCGGTATAGCCGAGCATGCCGCGCACCTCATTCACCAGCACCGGGTTGGTCAGGTATTTCTGGGCAGCCCAGCGGGCGCGGTAGGGGTCGCCGGGCAGAAGGACGGTTTCGGCGATCTCGCCGGGTTTGGCACCGATGTGGAAGGTCATGGCATTCTCCTGCGGGGTATTCGGGGGCGGCCCGACGTGATGGTTGCGGTTTGGGACATTAACATGGAGCGGGGCGCGGGTTGCAAGTGGCAGTTCTGACAGGGGAGTTTGGGGGGAGGCACCGACCGGGGGATCATACCCCCCGGACCCCCCTGGGATATTTGGGCCAAATTGAAAGGGGGCGAGAATTTTCAAAGCGTGGTGGGTTCAATTGAATTCAACACGCTCTCGTTGGATTTTAGGGCTTGCATGCGGGCGTTGGGGTGGATTGGCTGGTGCAGGCTTGTCCCGTGTTTGTTGGTGCGACATGCAGGATTGAAACTGGACAAACGGGGAGGTTGCCATGACCGATATCGCAGCGCTTTTGGATCAGATGACGCTGGAAGAGCAGGTTTCCATCCTGTCGGGCGAGGATTTCTGGTCGCTGCCTGCGATCGAGCGGTTGGGGATTGGCAAGCTGCGGGTCACGGATGGGCCGAACGGGGCGCGGGGTGGCGGGTCTCTGGTTGGCGGTGTCAAGTCGGCGGCGTTTCCGGTGGGGATTTCGATCGGGGCGTCGTGGAACCCGGACCTGCGCGCGGGAGTTGGGCGGGGCTTTGGCGGAAGAGGTCAAGTCGAAGAACGCGCATGTGTCGCTGGCACCGACGGTGAACATTCAGCGGTCGGTCACCAATGGGCGGAATTTTGAGTGTTATTCCGAAGACCCGATGCTGTCGGGGGAATTGGCGGTGGGGATGATCGAAGGCCTTCAGGCCGAGGGGATCAGCGCCACGATGAAGCATTATGTCGGCAATGAGAGTGAGATTGAGCGGACCACGATGTCATCGGACATTGACGAGCGGGCGCTGCGCGAGGTGTATCTGTATCCGTTCGAACAGGCGGTGAAGCGGGCCAAGACCTGGGGGATCATGTCGTCCTACAACAAGGTCAACTCTTGCTATGCCGCTGAGAACCATTGGACATTGACCCGCGTGCTGCGTGAGGAATGGGGCTTTGACGGGGTGGTGATGTCGGACTGGTTCGGGTCACGCTCCACCGAAGCCTACGGTCAACGCGGGGCTGGATCTTGAGATGCCGGGGCCGACGCGGGACCGGGGGGATAAGCTGGTGGCGGCGGTCAAGGCCGGGACGGTGGATCGGCGGCGATGGTGCGCGAGCGGGCGGGCAATGTGCTGCGGCTGATGGCGCGGGTCGGGTCGCTGGATGACCACCGGGCGTTTGAAGAGCGGGCGGAGGATAGGCCGGAGCACCGCGCGCTGATCCGCCGCGCCGGGGCTGAGGGTACGGTGCTGTTGCAGAATGACGGGCTGTTGCCGCTGGCCAAGACTGGGACGGTGGCGGTGATCGGACCGAATGCCAAGGTGGCGCAGATCATGGGGGGCGGGTCGGCGCAGTTGAACCCGCATTATGCAGTCAGCCCTTGGGATGGGTTGGTGTCGGCGCTGGGTGAGGCGGCGCTGTCCTACGCGCCGGGCTGCACCAATCATCGGTTTGAGCCGCTGTTGACCGGGCGATTTCACGGTCGAATTCTTTCATGGCCGGGCGTTGCAGGGCGCACCTGCCCATGTCGGCAAGATGGACGATCTGACGGCGTTCTGGATTCCGCCGATGCCGGGCGGGGTGGATGCGGCGGATTTCTCGGCCCGGATCACCGGGATCTTTACGCCTGAGACAGTCGGGTGTGCACCGGATCGGGGTGTTTTCGGCGGGCTTTGCCAAGGTCTATGTCGACGGGCGTTCTGGTGGCCAATGCCTGGGACGGTTGGTCCAAGGGGCAGACCTTCTTTGAAGAGGGCTGCAATGAGGTGGTGGGCGAGGTCATGCTGGAGGCGGGCCGCGCGCATGAGGTGCGGGTCGAGTTCTGCAACAAGCCTGCCGACAATCTGGTGTTTTCCGGTCTGCGGCTGGGGATCGGCAAGCCGTTGGGACGATGCCGATATTGCCGAGGCGGCGCGGGTCGCCGGCGGCGGCTGACCGGGCGGTGGTCTTTGTGGGTCGCACGGGTGAATGGGATACCGAGGGCTGGGACTTGCCGAACATCACCCTGCCGGGGCGGCAGGATGAATTGGTGGCGGCGGTGTTGGCGGCCAATCCGAATACGGTGGTGGTGTTGCAGACCGGCGGGCCGGTAGAGATGCCGTGGATCGCTGAGGCGCGGGCCGTGATGCAGGCGTGGTATCCGGGGCAAGAGGCCGGGAATGCGATTGCGGATGTGCTGTTTGGCGATGTCGAGCCGTCGGGCCGTCTGGCGCAGACCTTTCCGCAGCGTTGGGCCGACAACCCGACCCAATCGCAGGACGCTGAGATTTATCCGGGGCTGAACGGGCATGTGCGGTATGAGGAAGGCATCTTCATCGGCTATCGCCACTATGACCGCCACGGGATCGTGCCGCTGTTCCCGTTCGGGCACGGGCTGGGCTATACCACATTTGAGATGTCGGATTTCGCGGCGGATCAGGGTGGCGTGACGGTGACGCTGACCAATACCGGGGCGCGGGCGGGCTCTACCGTGGTGCAGGTCTATGTCGGTGATCTGGAGGCATCGGTGGCGCGGCCTGTCAAAGAGCTGAAGGGGTTTGCCAAGGTGACGCTGGCGGCGGGCGAAAGCCGGGTTGTGCGCGTGGCGCTGCGCCCGCGGGATTTCGCGTTTTACGATCTGGCGGCCGGGCTGTGGCGGGTTGAGGCGGGCAAGTTTGCGATCAGCGCCGGGTTCTCTGCCACCGACCTGCGGGCCACGGCCGAAGTGACCATGGCCGGACAGAAGTTGCCGCTGTAATCAGGCGGCAGCTTCGGCGAAGGCGCGGGCGTTCAGGCAAAAGGCGCAGTCTTTGGACTGGGCCGCAGCGCCTTGGGCGAGCAGATGACTGCATTCTCCGCGATGGCTGCAAGTGCCGCAGGTGTCGAGCAGTTCGACATAGGCGGGATAATCCTTTTTCAGGTCCGCTTCGCTAAGCCCGAACACGGCCCCCATATGGACGACACGCTCGGCGATATCGGCCGGCATCTGGGCAAAACGGCGCAATTGATTGCGGGTCATGCCAAGGTCGGCGAGATCTTCATCGGTCATTTTTTCGATCTCATTCAGATCGTGCCATTGTTTGACGAGGATTTTCAGACGTTCCAGCATTTTGCTCTCCCATGGGTCGTGGCCAGAAATAGGATGCGCCGAGGCGCTAAGCGGCTGCCTTGATCCAGCGCAAAGTTCGCTGGTATCGGGCAAATTCTACTGAGATGCGACATTGGCGACGTCCCGCCGGGTGCACAAAGTTCTTGAAAAATACCAATGCGGATTTAAAGTTCAGAGATTGAGGCAATATTTGAGGAGGAAAAACCCATGATGAAGACCGCTTTGCGGATGGTCGCGGCCTTGGCCTTGGTGGCGACGTCTGCGGTGACGGCACAGGCCTATGACCGCAATGTGAATATTCACAACAACACCGGCTATACGATTTACCGGTTTTACAGCACAAACACCGGCTCTAAACGCTGGGGCAGCGATGTCATGGGGCGCAACACCCTGCCGTCGGGCCGTTATATGCATCTGAATTTCGACAACAAATACAACTATTGCGAGTTTGATTTCCGGATTGAGTTCCAAAACGGCGCGTCGCATGAAGAACGGCGGGTCAATGTTTGTCAGGTGGGCGACTTTACCTTTAACTGATTTGGGATGCTGTTTGCGGCGATGGATCGGGCATGCCATGACTAGGGCATGACCCAGACCGTCGCCTTGCCCATGTGGTTGTTCCTGCTGATCATCGCCTTTGCGGCGGTGTCGTTTGCGTCGAACTTCCTGTTTCCCTCGGTGCGCTGGTTTTTCCGCGCGCGGATGGAACGTGCGTTGGGCCGGCTTAATCAGAGGCTGGACCGGCCGATTGATCTGTTCAAACTGGCGCGAGCGGCAGGACCGGATTGCGCGGCTGATCTATGATGCCAAGGTGATGGAGGCGGTGGGCGACCATGCCGCCGAAACCGGGGTGCCCATTCCAGTCGCCTTTGAAGAGGCCCGGCGCTATGCGCGCGAGATCGTGCCGGGGTTTTCGACCACGCTGTATTTCGGCGTGGCGATCCGGCTGGCGCGGGGGTTGAGCCGCACGCTGTACCGGGTGCGGTTCGGTCGGCCGGATGGGGCGCTGCGGCAGATTGAGCCCTGACGCCACGGTGGTCTTTGTGATGAACCACCGGTCGCAACATGGATTATGTGCTGGTGACGTGGCTGGTCGCCAACCGCGCCTCAATCTCCTACGCGGTGGGGGAATGGGCGCGGGTCTGGCCGCTGTCGGCGATGATCCGGGCGATGGGGGCCTATTTCATCCGGCGCGGCAGTCGTAACGCTTTGTACCGCAGGGTCTTGGCGCGCTATGTGCAGATGACGACCGCCGAGGGCATCACGCAGGCGATTTTCCCGGAGGGCGGGTTGAGCGTGGATGGCCGGATCGGTGAGGCGAAGTTGGGGTTGCTAAGCTATATCGTGGCGGACCGCACGCCGGGTGGCCGAGATGTGGTGTTCATCCCCGTGGGGATTTCCTATGACCGCGTGCTGGAGGACCGCATTCTGGTGCGGGCGGCGGCTGAGGATACAAGGCGGTTTCGGGCGCGGCCGCTGGCCATTTTGACCGGAGCGCTGGGCGTCGTCGTGCAAATCATCCTGCGGCGGTTCAAGGGCTATGGCACGGCGGCGGCGGCCTTTGGGACGCCGATATCGCTGACCGCGTTCATGGCCGGAGAGGATGCGACGACCGAGGCCTTGGGGCAGCGTCTGATGGCCGCTATCGGGCAGGTGGTTCCGGTCGTCCCGGTGCCGCTGGTCGCCGCCGCCCTGCGGGACGCGCCGCAGAACCTGGCTGATCTGGTGAACAGCGCCCGCGATCTGGCGGAGGAGTTGGAGCGGCGCGGTGCGGTTCTGAAAGCTCGCGCCAGAGGGGATTGAGGAAACGGTGCGCGAAGGGTTGGCGGTGTTGACGCGGCGCGGTCTGGTCGGGCCGGATCTGCGAGCCGGTGGCGGGGGAACAGGCACTGCTCGACTTCTATGCTGCGTCCATCGTGCAACGGTTGGACGCGCCGTATTTGCCGGGTAACACCGTAGTTGCTAAAATAGAGCCGAGTTTCTAGCTTCCCGTCACTGTGCCAATAATGGCTCAAAGGAAGGGAAGAAGAAGTGTATTCAAGGGCGATAGGATTGGTTTTAGGTGGGCTGATGTTGACGGCCTGTACCGAGGGGACAAGTTCAGGATCCTCGGCAGACCGCCATGTCACGATCATCAACAACACCGGTTCCACGATCACGCGGTTTTACGGGTCCAATGCTGGCAGCAACAGCTGGGAAGAGGATATTCTCGGTGCGGATGTTCTGGCACCGGGTCAGCGGGTTTCCATCAATTTTGACGATGGCTCTGGCTATTGCACCTTCGATTTCAAGGCGCAATTCGCGGACGGCTCTTCCTCGGTTGAAAACGGCGTCGATGTTTGCACGACGGGTGCCGTGACCTTCAACTGATTGCACGGATTGACGCGGCGGCGGTCTTTGACAGGCTGCCGCCGACGTCGAAAATCTGAATGGATTGCAACCCACGGGCGGTGCGTGCGGTATTAATTCCCTTTTAGGGACAGTTTGTTTCACAATCGCAGTATATTCTTGCGCCGCCAAGACTGTGATGATGCCCGCACTATTGGTGCAGTCCGGGGGTCTTATGGGACATGATTGGGTATTCGAAGTTTTGCGGGATTTGAAAACCTACGCAGAATCGAATGGGCTCGTCGAACTGGCAGCCAAGGCGGAAGAAACGTTGCAGGTGGCCAAGGCCGAAATCGCCGCGCAGAACGCCAAGGCTGCGGGCGGGCGCCTGCCGCACGACAAGACGCAGTAGCGCCTCTGGCCAGTGCCGGGTGGCTCGCTTATGGTCGCGGCCATGAGCACAGATTTGATAACATTTTCCGACGATCAGGCAGAGGCCTACGACCGCGTCACGGCCGAGTTGTTTGGCATGGGGATTGATCTGGCCGAGGGCGTGTTGACCCCGCGGGCTGAAGGCAAGGCCTCGGTGCTGGCGGTGGTGGGCAAGGCGGGGTCGGGCAAGACCATGCTGCTGGCCAGCCTGTATGAGGCGGTGAAGGCCGCTGGGGTTGAGGTGGTGTCGGCCGACTTTGAAGGGCGGCGGCGCAAGGATCGCCGGACGCTGGCGGTGCTGGCGCCGACCAACAAGGCGGCGTCGGTGCTGCGGATGCGGGGGGTGCCTGCGACGACGATACACCGCATCTTGTATACGCCGGTCTATGACCCACAATATGAGAAGATCGCCGAATGGCTGGCGGGGCAGGCGCCGCGTCCGGCGGTGGAGGGGTTGACGGAACAGGCGCTCGACCGGGCCTATGCGTTTTACCAACAGGTGCCGTCGATACCGGGGGCGATGGCGGCGGCGGGGTTGCGCGGGTCGGACTTCATCTCGGGCTGGAAGCGACGGGAAGAGCCGCTGGATGTGGGGTTCGTCGACGAAAGCTCCATGCTGGATGAGCGGCAGTTGGCGGATCTGCGCGAGATTTTCCCGACGCTGGTTTTGTTCGGTGATCCGGCGCAGTTGGCCCCGGTCGGTGCGTCGGGCGAGATGGTGTTCGACAAGATGGGCGACAGCCGCAAGCTGGTGCTGCACCGCATCCACCGCCAGACCCAGGACAACCCGATTTTGGACCTCGCCCATGCCCTCGCGGATGAGCAGTTGGGGTTTCAGGAGTTTGAGGCGATGGTCCATGCGGCCGCGCAAAAGGACGACAGGGTGGTCTGGGCAGAGCGGGTGAACAGCGATCTGATGGCGCGCAGTCCGGTGCTGGTGTGGCGCAATGTGACGCGAATCAAGCTGATCACGGCGTTTCGTGCGGCGCAGGGCGCGCCTTTGGATGCGCTGCTGCCGGGTGAGCCGCTGATCTGCGACGGGATCGAACTGCCGCTGAAGCACCGCAAGAAGCGGATTGATCTGGAGGCGCGGGGGCTGATCAAGGGGGCGCAGGTGATCTATCTGGGGCCGGGCAGTCGCGACGGGTTTGCCAAGATTCATGTCGTGGGGGCCGAAGATCCGCAGATGTCGGCGGCGAGTATCATCAAGATTGAGCGGCCCGATGAGGAGGAGCCGTTCATCCCCTCAGCCGCGCGGATGGGGGCGGCGTTTCTGCATGGCGCGGCGGTGACCATTCATAAGGCGCAGGGGTCGCAGTGGGAGGATGTGCAGGTCTTTGCGCCCGATCTTTACGCGGCCGCGCAGGCGGGGCGGACGGAGGCCGGGGTGCCGCTGTGGAAGCGGCTGGCTTACGTGGCGATCACGCGGGCGCAGACCCGGCTGCATTGGGTGGTGCGGAACCGGTTGGGGCTGCCGAAACAGGCGCTGACGATTGAGGATTTGCGGGCGGCGCCGGTGCTGGCCTTGCAGGAGCAGGGCGTGGCGGATTAGTCTGCCAGAAAAGGAGACCGCTGATGATTTGCGTGTTCGTTCAGTTTCGCTGCACCCCCGGCAAGACCTATGAGGTGGCCGACGCGATTTATGACCGTGAGGTGGTGAGTGAGTTGTTCTCGACCTCTGGCGAATATGATCTGATTGCCAAGATTTACATCCCGGATGATGCGGATGTGGGGCATTATCTGTCGGCGAAATTGTTCGATATTCCGGGCATTGTGCGGACCTTGACCACGATGACCTTCAAGGCGTTTTGAGGGTGTCCGCATGTGGACAGTTTGCAGATTCTCTGACTTATCAGGGGGTTGGGATTTTCTGTTAACCGAAAATTAGCGACTGTGGTCAGAGCCAGTCATTGCGCCCACTGCCCACGGCGGCGCTGACGTTGGTGTGGCCGTCGCGGGCGAGCAGGTCGTCCAGCCCCTTGGCCAGTTCGGTGGCGAGGGACAGGCCCTGATAGACCATCGCGGTATAGAACTGCACGGCTGAGGCCCCGGCGCGGATTTTGGCATAGGCCTGTTCGGGGGTAGAGATGCCGCCGACGCCGATCAGGGGGATGCTGCCCTCGGTCAGGTGCGACAGGCGGGCGAGGGTGCGGGTGGATTTCTCAAACAGCGGCGCGCCGGAGAGGCCGCCTTTTTCGCCTGCGTGGCGGGATTTCAGACCGTCGCGGTCCAGCGTGGTGTTGGTCGCGATGATGCCCGACAGACCAGAAGTGCGGGCGACTTCGGCGATTTCGGCGAGGTCATTGTCGGTCAGGTCGGGGGCGATTTTCAGGAAGATCGGGATCGGTTTGGCCAGCGAAGCGCGGGTTTCCATCACGCCCGCCAAAAGGGCGGTCAGGGCGGCGCGGCCTTGCAGGTCGCGCAGTTTCTCGGTGTTGGGGGATGACACGTTCACGGTGGCGAAATCGACATGGGGGCCGCAGAGCGCCAGCACGCGGGAGAAATCGGCGGCGCGGTCGGTGCTGTCCTTGTTCGCGCCGAGGTTCAGGCCGACCGGGACGGTGCCCGGTGTGCGGGCAGACAACCGGGCGGCGATGACATCCGCACCGTCGTTGTTGAAGCCAAAGCGGTTGATGGCGGCGCGGTCTTCGGTCAGGCGGAACAGGCGCGGTTTGGGGTTGCCCGGTTGCGGGCGGGGGGTGGCGGCGCCGACCTCAATGAAGCCGAAACCAGCGCGGGTCAGCGGGCCTATGGCGGTGGCGTTCTTGTCGAAACCGGCAGCCAACCCGATGGGGTTCAAGAGCGGCAGGCCCGCCAGCGTGGTTTGCAGCCGGGTGGAGGTGTAGGGGCCAGACAGCGGCACCAACCCGGCTTGCAGGGCGCGCAGCGACAGGCCGTGGGCGGTTTCGGGGTCAAAGCGGTGCAGCAGCGTCAGGCCGAGGCGTTCGGTCAGGGTCAAAATACGCCCTCGGGGAAAATATGGCCAGTCGCGCCGAGCGGCAGCGATTTATCCCACAACACGTCGGCGCGTTTCAGGGGGCGGTAGAGATGGGGGAACAGGGCGTCGCCGCGCGAAGGCTCCCATTTCAACTCTGGACCCAAGCGGTCGCTGTCGAGTGCGAGCAGGACCAGATCGCTTTCGGTGGCGAAATACTTCGCGGCGGTTTCGGCGACCTGGGCGGCGGTGGAGAAATGGACATAGCCATCGGCAAGGTCGATGGGCGCGCCCAGAGTTTCGCCTGCATCGCGGAAAGCCGTCCATTCGGCGCGGCGGAAGATTTTGTAAATCAGCATGTCAGCCCTGCGTTACGGTGACGGCGGTGCCATAGGCCAGAACCTCGGTGATGCCGTCCATGATTTCATTTGCGTCATAGCGCATCGCGATGATGGCATTGGCCCCCATCGCAGTGGCATGGGACACGAGGATGTCAAAGGCCTCTTGCCGCGCGGTTTCGGCCAGATTGGTGTAGACCGACAGGTTGCCGCCGAACAGCGATTGAATGGTCCCGCCGATATTGCCGATGATGGAGCGCGACCGCACAGTTATGCCCCGCGCCACGCCATGAACGGCGGTGATACGGTAGCCGGGCAGGTCATTGGTGGTGACAACAATCATGTGCCGCTCCTGTGATGGGATGGGTCGGTGATGCCTCAACGGCGGTCATGGGTCAATCTGTCATGACACTGTGAGGTTCTGGCCTTTGACTCGGGGCGGCATATCGGTCCAGTCTGAGCCGATAACCAATAAGGGAGTCGAATTATGACCGTAACCAAGGTTCTTGCCCTATTGCTGGGGACCGCTCTTGCCGTTCCGGCGATGGCCGATCAGGTGAAACTGACCCTGCTGGGTGTTGGCGACGTCTATAACTATGCCGGGAATGGCACGCAGGGCGGTTTTGCCCGGTTGAACGCTGTGGCCAAGGCCGAAAAGGCCGCCAACCCGAATTTCCTGTATCTGTTTGATGGGGACATGCTGTCGCCGAGCCTGCTGTCGGGGTTCGACAAGGGGCAGAACACCATTGATCTGACCAATCTGGTGCCGTTCGATCTGGCCGTGCCGGGCAACCATGAATTCGACTTTGGGCCGGCGAATTTCTACGAAAAGATGAAGGCGTCGAAATATCCGTGGGCGGCGGTGAACATCACCAACAAGGACGGCTCGGCGATTGAGGGTCTGGGCGGGGTGATGATCAAGGAAGTGGCGGGGCTGAAGATCGCGCTGATTCCGGTGGCGCAGGACAGCAGCCCTGAGGTCGCCTCTACCGGGGATCTGGTGTTCAGCGGCACGGTTGAAAGCGGGATTGCGGCGGCCAAGCAGGCGCGGGAAGATGGTGCCGATCTGGTGATCGGCGTGGTGCAGACCGACATCTACAACGACCTGAAGCTGGTGCATTCCCATGCGTTCGACGTCCTGCTGTCGGGCGATGACCACTCTTACGGCACGTCCTATGACGGGATCACGGCCTATGTCGAAACCTCGATCGACGCGCGGTATCTGAGCCCGGTTGATCTGATGATCGACGTGACCGAGAAGGACGGCAAGAAGACGGTGAAATGGACGCCGATGTTCCGCTTTATCGACACGGCGAATGTCGAGCCTGACCCGGAAACCCAAGCGATGGCGGATGTGTTTGCCAAGCAGTTGGACGACACGCTGAATGTGGTCATCGGCACCACCGAGACGGCGATGGACAGCCGCCGTAATGTGGTGCGCGGTGAGGAAAGCGCTATGGGCGATCTGATCGCCGATGCGATGCGGGCGGCGACCGGGGCGGATGTGGCGATCATGAACGGCGGTGGTATCCGTGCCGACCGGACCTATGACGCGGGCACCAAATTGACCCGGCGTGACATTCTGACCGAACTGCCGTTCGGCAACGTGACGCAGTTGACCGAGATCCCCGGCAGCCAGCTGCTGTTGGCGCTGGAGAATGGCGTCAGTCAGGTGGAAAAGGGCGCGGGCCGGTTCGCGCAGGTGTCTGGCATGACGATGGTCTATGATCCGACCGCTGAGCCCGGCAAGCGGGTGTCAGAGGTGATGGTGGGCGGTGCGCCGCTGGAGGCTGACAAGCTGTATAAGGTGGCGGTCAACGACTACATCCTCGGCGGTGGTGACGGCTATTCCGCGCTGGGCGGTGGCAAGATGATCAACGACACCGGGGCGGGCCAGTTGGTCGCCAATGACGTGATGGCCTATGTGGAGAAGATGGGCAGCGTGAAGCCCATGGTCGAAGGCCGCATCAAGGTTCTGGGCAAGTAATCTGATTGTCGGGGCGCGGGCTGACTGCCTGCGCCCTGACTGCCTGTGCCCCGACAGCCTGCGCTTGCGAGAACGGGCGGCTCGTGTTAAATGGCCGCATGATCACTTGCAGCGCCCTTTTCCAACTGCCGCGACGCCGACGCCTTACCGCGTAAGCGCCTGATCTGCCGTGGCCGCCGACCTTAGTATCGGCCACATCCCCCAAATTCCGTTGACCTTTGTGCCTGACTTTGGCACCCCTTGGGCTTCCTTCGAAGGACCACATCCATGATCACCGCCGTTTTGCCGACCTATAACCGCGCCCCGATGGCCTTTGTCAAAGGTGAGGGCAGCTGGCTGACCGCCGAAGACGGCAGCCGATATCTCGATCTGGGCGCCGGCATTGCGGTGAATTCGCTGGGCCATGCCAACCCGGAGCTGGTGGCAACGCTGACCGAACAGGCGGGCAAGCTGTGGCATGTGTCCAACCTCTACCGCATCCCGGAGCAGGAGCGACTGGCCGAAAAGCTGGTTGATGCGACCTTTGCCGACACGGTGTTTTTCACCAATTCGGGCACTGAGGCCGCAGAACTCGCGATCAAGATGGCGCGGAAGTACCACTATGAAAAGGGCGCGCCGGAACGGGTGCAGATCATCGCGTTCGAAGGCTCATTCCACGGCCGGTCCACCGGGGCGATTGCGGCGGCGGGGTCTGAAAAGATGACCAAGGGCTATGGCCCGCTGATGCCGGGTTTCACCCAGTTGAAATGGGGCGACCATGATGCGTTGCGGGCGGCGCTGACCAACCAGACCTGCGCGGTGATCATAGAGCCTGTGCAGGGTGAGGGCGGCATCCGGGTGGTGCCTGACCAATGCCTGAAGGGCCTGCGCGATCTGTGCGACAGCACCGGCACGCTGTTGATCTTCGATGAGGTGCAGTGCGGCATGGGCCGGACCGGCAAGCTGTTCGCCCATGAATGGGCGGGCGTCACGCCGGATATCATGATGGTCGCCAAGGGCATCGGCGGCGGCTTTCCGTTGGGGGCCGTGCTGGCAACTGAGGATGCGGCGCAGGGCATGGTCGCGGGGACGCATGGCTCTACCTATGGCGGCAATCCCTTGGCTTGTGCGGTCGGCGGCAAGGTCGTCGACATCATCACCGCCCCCGGTTTCCTCGAAGAGGTGGCGGCCAAAGGCGCGCGGTTCCGTCAGGGGCTGGAGGGATTGGTTGCGGCCCATCCCGATGTGTTTGAGGCTGTGCGCGGTGAGGGGCTGATCCTTGGCCTGAAATGCAAGGCGACCAACACGGATGTGGTCAAGGCGGGCTATGCCGAGCATCTGCTGACCGTACCCGCCGCCGACAATGTGATCCGCCTGTTGCCCGCGCTGAACATCACCGATGCCGACCTGACCGAGGCGCTGGTCCGGCTTGACCGGGCGGCGGGTGCGGTGGGCCATGGGTAGCGGCTACACTCTGCGGGCGATGGTGCGGGACGATCTGCCGATGGTGGCGGATTGGCTGGCGACGCCACATCTGCGCGCTTGGTGGGGTGATCCGGCCGAACAACTGGCGCTGGTGACTGACGATCTGGACGAACCGCTGATTGACCAACAGATCGCAGCGCTGGGCCCGCGTCCGTTTGGCTATATGCAAAGCTATCCGGTTCACGCCTGGCCTGAGAACGCGCCGCATCTGATCGATGCCCCGGAAGGAACGATGGCGGTGGATTGCTTTGTCGGCCCGCCGGATATGATCGGGCAGGGCCACGGTTCAGCAATGCTGCGGATCTATGCGCGGCACCTGCTGGGCACCGGCGCACCAAGGGTTGTGATCGACCCCGACCCTGACAACGAACGCGCCGTGCGGGCCTACCGACGAGCCGGATTTCGCGATGTGGCCCAGCGGCCCGACGCAGAGGGTGACATGACGCTGGTTATGCGCTTTGATCCTGCCTTACAAATTGGCTGAAATATCCCGGGGGCCCGGGGGCTGGCCCCCGGTGCTTCCTTCCCAAGAGAACCCAATGAAACATTTCTTAGACATCCACAAAACCGAAGCCGCCGACCTGCGGTCCATGATCAATCAGGGTCTGGCGATGAAGACCGCCCGCCATGGCCGCCCCAAAGGGGAGCCGGATGATGTGCAGCCCTTGGCTGGCCGCATGGTCGCGCTGATTTTCGAAAAACCCTCCACCCGTACGCGGGTCAGCTTTGACGTTGGCGTGCGGCAGATGGGCGGGCAGACCATGGTGCTGTCGGGCAAAGAGATGCAGCTTGGTCATGGTGAGACGATTGCCGACACGGCGCGGGTGTTGTCGCGCTATGTCGATCTGATCATGATCCGGACCTATGAAGAGCAGACCCTGCTGGAGATGGCCGAACACGCCACGGTTCCGGTGATCAACGGGCTGACCAACCGCACCCATCCCTGCCAGATCATGGCCGATGTGATGACCTATGAGGAACATCGCGGCCCGATCGCCGGCAAGCAGGTGGTCTGGGCGGGCGACGGCAACAATGTCTGCGCCTCTTTCCTGCATGCCGCCGGGCAGTTTGGTTTTGACTTCACCTTTACCGGGCCGGAGCCGCTGGACCCTGAAGAAAAGTTTGTAACCTTCGCGCGGGGCAAGGGCAGCAAGGTGCTGATCGAACGTGATCCGGTGCTGGCGGTGACCGGGGCGGATCTGGTCGTCACCGACACCTGGGTTTCGATGCATGACCCCGAAAGCGCCAAAGAGCGGCGGCACAATCAGCTGTCGCCCTATCAGATCAACGACGCGCTGATGGCCCATGCCAAAAAGGACGCGCTGTTCATGCATTGCCTGCCCGCGCATCGCAATGATGAGGTGACCAGCGCCGTGATGGACGGGCCGCATTCGGTGGTGTTCGAAGAGGCCGAGAACCGTCTGCACGCGCAAAAGGCTGTCATGCGCTGGTGTTTGGGGGTCTGAAATTGGACACGCCTGAGGCTCCGCTTTGGGCGTTTCTGGACCGGCTGGACCTGCCGTTTCGCACCCCTTTGGCGGTGTTGCTGGCGCAGCACGGGCAACAACCCGGTTCGGCTAACTGGCTGAGCGATTGCGTTCTGCCGGGCAAGACGCTGTTGCGCGGTCTGTCGCCGTTCGCCGTGCAGGTGCGTGAGGGCGACGACCCGACCTTGCCGCCCGTCGAACTGGTTGCGGCCTATCGCTCTGGGCGAACGCCGACGGATTGGCTCATGGACAGGCGGGTCTATCGCAACTTTGACAGGGTTTTGCAGGCTGTGCAGGCCGAACTGGGGCCGGGTGAGAATGCGGCGAGTTCGAACACGCGGGCGCGGGAATGGCGGTACGGCATGGCGCGGCTGTCGGTCACGGTGTTCCCGCCCGCTTTGAACCCAAGGCGAGGCAACAACGTGCGCTATGCAGCCGATCCGGGGGCGCGGCATGAATGCAGCCTGCGGATCAATCCGGGTTGGTTGCCGGACCTGAGCGCCGCGCAATTGGCGATGGTGGCGGAGTATCACCCGATTGGCGCGGCGATGGAGCCGTTTTTCGGGCGGTATCATATGGCGGCACCTTGGCATCGGTGGCCGGCTGGTGCGGGGCCGCGGCCTGTGACCGGCTATGGTCCGGCGGCAGGTGGTGCTGGGCTGGTCATTGTGGCGGGTGATCTGGTTCACGCCATACCGCGTGCCGATTTGCAGGAGCTTTCCCGTGAAGTTCTGATGCCAGCGCGCGGGCCGGGGCAGGTGGATCTGTCGGTGCGCTATGCGCCTGCGGGTCTGACAGGGGTGCGGCCGCATTTGCTGGTTCTGGCGCGGACTCAATTTGAGCGATCCGCGCTGCTTGCCGAGGGGCAGGCACTGGCAGCGGCCTTGGACATACCTTTGCGTGAAAGCGTTGGAAACGACGCATGACCACTTGCATTCCTTTGCCCCAAGCGCCTTCTATGCGGCCCAACTCAACAGGAGTCTTCCCATGCAAACCCCGGTTCCGGCCCTCGTCCACTCGCTGAACGCGCTGTCCAAGATCCTCGACAAGGCTGAGGCCTATGCCGAGGCCAAGAAGATGAAGCCGGATGTCATTCCGCAACTGCGGTTGATCGCGGATATGTTGCCGTTCTGGCGCCAGATCGCCATTGCCACCGACCACGCCAAGGGCATGTCGGCGCGTCTGGCCGGGGTAGAGGTGCCGTCTTATGCCGACACCGAAACCACCGTGGCCGAGTTGAAAGAGCGGATTGCCAAGACCGTCGCCTTTATCAGCAGCATCCCCGCCGCAGCCTATGAGGGCGCAGAGGATCGCACGATCGTGGTCAAGGCCGGGTCGCGCGAGCTGAGCTTTCCGGGCGCGCAATACTATGCTGGCTATGCCATCCCGAACTTCTATTTCCACATGACCACCGCCTATGCCATCCTGCGGGCCAACGGGCTTGACGTGGGCAAGGGCGATTTCCTCGGCGCGTAAGAGGGCTGAATGGACGACAAGACGGCGCTTTTGGTGATTGATCTGCAAGAGGCCATGCGGGCGGACCGCGATGCGGGCTTTCCGTGGGCCAACCCGGATGCACCCCAAACGGCGGGCCGCATTCTTGCGGCCTTCCGGGCGGCTGGGCTGCCTGTCGTCCATATCCACCACAACGGCACCGACCCTGAGGACGGCTTTCACCCGGACAACCCCTTGTCCGTCGCCATGCCTGAGGTGATGCCGCTGGAGGGTGAGGCTGTGGTCATCAAGCTGGGCTCATCCGGGTTCATCGACACCGGGCTGGAGACGATGCTGCGGGCGCGGGGCTATACCAGTCTGGTCGTGGTCGGTGGTGAGGCGAATATGTGCGTCGAAAGCACGACGCGGATGGCGGGCAATCTGGGGTTTCAGACCCGGGTTGTGGCCGATGCTTTGGTGAATTTTCAGCGGACGCGTCGCGATGGTGTGGTCGTGCCGCCGCGTGATGTGCTGGAAATGTCGCTGGCCAACATGATGTCTTTTGCTGAAATCGTTGACAGCGCCGCAATTCTGGACGAGGTGCAGGCGGCCCAAGCATAGGCCCGACATGACACCCGACAGCATCGCCCCCCTGTTCACCCGCAAGGATGGAACCTACCTTTTCGCCCGCTGGGGCCGGCCCGATCGTGCCGATTGTCTTTGGTGTCGATGATGCCACGTTGCCTGTCATCAAGGGCGCGATAGAGGCGGTTGTCGCCCTCGCCGGCCACAAGATGGCCGAGACGGACGCGGAACTGGGTGCCAATCTGATGCTGTTCTTCTTTCGCGACTGGGCAGAGTTGCCTGCGTTGAAGGGGTTGCCGCAATTGGTGCCGAATCTGGTCCCGCTGTGCGACCGGCTGCAGGCTGAGGGCGCAAACCAGTACCGGCTGTTCCGTTTTGACCCCGATGGCCGCATCAAGGCGGTGTTTGTCTTTGTGCGGATGGATGAGACGATGTCGGCACTGGCGGCTGAGGATCTGGCGCTGTGTCAGGCGGCAGAGATGATGTGCACATGGTCGGACCGCGCCTTTGCCGAGGCCTCACCTCTGACCTTGCTGGACGGCAAGGTGATCTTGCGGCCCGACATTGCCGGGGTGATCCGGGCGGGTTATGATCCGATGATGCCGGGGGTGGCGCAGGATGCGAGCCATGCGCTGCGGCTGTCGGCGCGGCTGGCCCTGCAGGATTTGTCCTGAAGCAGACTTGCAGACCGGTTTCGATGCACTACTTACGACCAAGTCAGGAGGCCCAATGGCCAGAGTTTTGTTGATTTTGACGCTTGTGGCTCTGGCTGCCTGTGGGGTTCCGTTTGTTCCGTTGATCTGAGGTGTCGTGATGCGGTTTATCATGTTCTGTATGGCGATGCTGTTCGCCGCCCCGGCTATGGCGCAAAGCATTTCTCGCTGGGAAGGGCATGGCCCGAATGAGATTCTGGCCGATACGGGCTGGCAGGCGCAATTCGTGGCGATCATGGGACAGGACGGTCTGCAAAGATTGCAGCACGATCTGGTGATTGAAGAGCCGCTGGTTCGCGATGGCGACTGGCTGGTCGGCACTGGCTGCGCGCCGCATGAATGTGGCGATGTGATGGGCGGGTTTGCAGTCTCAATCAGCACTGGCGAGATTGTGGCCGTGGTCAAGGATGCAGCCGGGATCAAGGTTTGGGGCGATGACAAGCTGTTGCCGCCCATGCTGTTAGAGATCGCGTCAAAATGATCCATGTCTTTCCGGTGCGCGTCTATTACGAGGACACTGATCTGGCGGGCATCGTCTATTACGCCAACTATCTGAAATTCATTGAGCGGGCCCGGACGGAATGGGTGCGCGGGCTGGGGATCGACCAGATCAAGCTGCGTGCCGAGCAGGGGATCGTCTTTGCGGTGCGCCGGGTTGAGGCGGATTACCTGCGGCCCGCCAAGTTTGATGATGAACTGATCGTTCACACCCGAAAACAAGCGATTTCAGGGGCCCGGATCGTGCTGGAGCAGGATATTCTGCGGAATGGCGAGCGGGTTTTTGCGGCTTTGGTCACGCTGGTTTGCCTGACCGAGGATGGCCATCCGGCGCGTCTGCCGGCGGCGGTTCGGCTGCAAATGGGGGCCGTGCCGCATTGAGGCGCGGTGCCGCCCCGGCAGGCTGGTCACATATCGTTACGAATTCAGCAACAATGCGCCGTCTGACGCAGATGTGTTGGCATTCCCCTTCAAATCCCTGTAGATTGTCCGCTACAGGGGCCGCAGAGCACCGATAACAAGAGCAGGCATATGGAAACGAATACACTTGCGGCTGCGCAGGAGATTGACTTCTCTTTGCTCTCGCTTTTCGCGCGGGCGACGATAACGGTTCAGATCGTGATGATCGGATTGATGGTGATGTCATTCTGGTCTTGGGCGATCATCATTCAGAAACACATCCTGTTCCGGGCCAACCGCAAGGAAGCCGCCGTGTTCGACCGTGCTTTCTGGTCGGGTGAGCCGCTGGATGAGCTGTTCGAAAAGATCGGGCCGCAGCCTGAGGGCGCCTCTGAAAAGATTTTCGCATCGGGCATGCTGGAGTGGCGTCGCAGTCACCGGCAGGACGGCGGGTTGATCGCGGGCGCGCAGGCGCGGATTGACCGGGCGATGGATGTGGCGATTGGCCGTGAGAGTGAGCGTTTGACCAAGGGGTTGTCGTTCCTGGCGACCACCGGTTCCACCGCGCCGTTCATCGGGCTGTTCGGCACGATCTGGGGCATCAAGCACGCGTTTGAACAGATTGCCATCAGCCAGAATACCAACCTCGCCGTTGTGGCCCCCGGTATTGCCGAGGCGCTGCTGGCCACCGGGATCGGCCTTGTCGCCGCTATTCCGGCCGTTGTGTTCTACAACAAGCTGAATTCGGACAGTGAGCGGATCCTTGGCGGCTATGAGGCCTTTGCCGATGAGTTTGCGACGATCCTGTCGCGCCAACTGGACGCCTAGGCCATGGGGGCGGGGTTGTTCAGAAGTCAGGTGGCGGTGGGCGCAGGCGGCGTGGGCGTGGTCGTGCGGCGGCGATGAGTGAGATCAACGTCACGCCGTTCGTCGACGTGATGCTGGTGCTGATGATCATCTTTATGGTCGCCGCCCCGTTGTTGACGGTGGGCGTGCCGGTGAAACTGCCGCAGACGGCGGCCAATGCGATGCCGACTGAGCAAGAGGAACCGCTGACCATCACGCTGACGGCGGATGGGCTGGTGCTGATCCAGTCGACAGAGGTCAGCGATTGCGGAGTTGATCCCGAAATTGCAGGCCATTGCGGCAGAGCGGACCTCTGACAAGGTGTTTGTCCGGGCGGATGGTGCCGTGGCCTATGAACGGGTCGCGCAATTGATGGGTGCGCTGAATGCGGGTGGGTTCAACAATATCGGGCTGGTGACAGATACCGGCGGACCTTCCTTCGGTGGCGGCAACTAGGGCCCTGATATGAACAAGGGCGTCATCATCTCTGGCATCGGGCATGTGGGCCTGATCCTGTGGGCGCTGCTTGGCGGCTGGCTTTTTACTGACCACACCATACCCGAGATCAAGATTGTCGATGTGTCGTTCATCTCTTCCGCTGAACTGGATGCGATGACCTCTTCCGCGCCTGCGGTGGCGACGGATGCGCCCGCTGCCGCCGAGACGCCTGCCGATGTGACCGAACCAGTGGCCACGCCCCCGTCAGAGCCTGATGTCGCGCCCGCAGACCGATGCGCCTGCAGTGGAACCCGCCCCGGCGGTTGAGCCCCCGCCTGCGGTAGAGCCACCCCCGGCCCCTGCGCCGGAAGAGACGCTGCCGGTGGACCCGATCCCGCAACCTGACCCGATTCCGCCGACGCCCGCCCCGCCTGCTGAGGAGCCGCAGCCTATTCCGGTGCCCCGCTCCAGCAAGCCGCCAAAGCCGCGCCCGGCCGACATCATCTCTGACACCCCGCCAGAGCCTGCGCCGGAGACCATCCAGACGGCGGAGACGCCCGCCCCGGCTGTGACCGAGACGCCTGCGCCCGACGTGCAGACACCGAAACCGCCAGAGCCGCCCGCGAAGCCGCCGGAGACGGCGCCTGTGGTGACGCCTGATCCGCCCAAAGAGGCGACAGACGCCCCGGCACTGGCCCCCACGACCAGCAAACGCCCGCAGTCACGCTCTAACGCGGCGGCGAAGCCTGCCGATGTGCCGGCTGAGACGCCGACGGACACCGCTGCCAATGATCAGGCCGCCAAGGACAAGGCGGCGGCGGAAAAGGCTGCACAAAAGGCGGCGGCGCAGGCCAAGGCTGACAAGGCCGCTGCCGACAAGGCGGCCAAGGCGCAGGCGGCACAGGCTGCAACCGATGCCGCCGTGGCTGCCGCTATTGCCTCTGCCGGGTCTGGCAGCGGGTCGTCCGACGCGGGTGCCGCCAACAGCGGCCCGCCGATGACCAGCGGTGAGATTGACGGATTGCGCGTGGCGATCAAGCAGTGCTGGAACCTTGGCACGCTGTCCTCGGCGGCGATGCAGGTCAAGGTGACGGTCCGCGTCGATGTGGGGCAGGACCGTAAACCGGTGTCCTCTTCCATCCGCATGACCGGCTCGCAGGGGGGCAGCGACGCCGCCGCGAAGCAGGTGTTTGAGGCGGCCCGTCGTGCCATCATCCGCTGTGGTAAAGACGCGCTGCCGTTGCCCGCTGACAAATACGATACGTGGAAAGATCTGGAACTGGTCTTTGACCCCACGGGAATGCGCCTTAGATGATGAGTTCCGGCTTTCACCCCCTTGCCGCGTCGTCGCGGACCCTGACCTGACGAGAACGAGGTTTACATGTCCCCTTTTCGCCCCCTGTTCATAGCTTTGGCCCTTGGCATCGCCAGCCTGGCCTCAGTCGCCCAGTCCGAACCGCTGCACATCGTCATTGATGGCGGTGTGGTAGAGCCGATGCCCTATGCGGTGCCGGATTTCATCGCTGAAAACGCCGCAGCCGGGAAACTGGCGCATGATCTGGCGCGGGTGGTGGCGGCGGATCTGACCGGGACGGGGTTGTTCCGCGAGATCGGGTCCGACGCCTATATCAGCAAGGTCACCAGCTTTGACGCGCCGATTGCCTATAACGACTGGCAGGCGATCAACGCGCAGGCCTTGGTCACCGGCGCGGTCAGTACCGATGGCGACAAGGTGGTGGTGAAGTTCCGGCTGTTTGACATCGTGTCGGGGCAACCCCTCGGCGACGGTCTGCAATTCGTGGGGTCGGCGAAAAGCTGGCGGCGGATGGCGCATAAGGTGGCGGATGCGGTCTATAGCCGGATCACCGGCGAGGGCGGTTATTTCGACAGCCGCGTGGTCTATGTCGCGGAAAGCGGGCCCAAGGATGCCCGCGCCAAGCGTCTGGCTGTGATGGATTACGACGGCGCGAATGTCGCCTATCTGACCGACAGCAGCAGCATCGTGTTGTCGCCGCGCTTTTCGCCATCGGGCGACCGGATCCTGTATACCTCTTACATCTCTGGCTTTCCGCGGATCTATGTGATGAACACCGCCAACCTGAAAACCCAGGTGCTGAGCGCGCAAGAGGGCACCATGACCTTTGCGCCGCGCTTTGCGCCGGACGGGCGGACTGTGGTCTTCAGTCTGGAAAAGGCTGGCAACGCCGATATCTATGAGATGAACACCGAAACCGGCGCGCTGAAGCAGTTGACCAACGCCCCGTCGATTGAGACGGCCCCGTCCTACAGCCCGGACGGCAGCCAGATCGTGTTCGAAAGCGACCGTTCCGGCAACCAGCAGATCTATGTGATGTCGGCCAGTGGCGGCGATCCCGTCCGGATTTCCGGCGGTAAAGGCCGCTATGGCACCCCGGTCTGGAGCCCGCGCGGCGACCTGATCGCCTTCACCAAGATCAGCGAAGGCCGCTTCCACATCGGCGTGTTCCGCACCGATGGCAGCGAAGAGCGGCTGCTGACCTCTGCCTTCCTCGATGAAGGGCCGACTTGGGCGCCGAATGGCCGTGTCATCATGTTCACCCGCGAAAGTGAGGGGGCCGGAGGATCGGCTACACTGTGGTCGGTGGATATTTCGGGCCGCAATCCGCATCAGGTGTCGACAGACGGGGCCGCCTCGGACCCGGCATGGTCGCCCTTGCTGCCGTAAATTCGCGCCGTAGGTTGTGAAAACAGTCTGGGTTAACAGGCTGCGGCAAAGCTGATATGGTGGCCGAAATGAGGCCGCAAAAGTCGGGCTAACGACAAACAAGAAACAGGATACAGATGATGCCTTCGCTTTCAATTCTGCCAAAAGTACTGCTGATCATTGCTGCGCTGGGATTGGCCGCCTGTAAAAACCCCGGCCGCTATGGGGACAGCGCCAATGGCGCTGGTGGGGTCAACGGCGCTGGTGCTGGCAGCGGGTTGAACGGCAGCGGTGTTGGGACTTCGGGTCTCGGCGACCCGAGCAACCCGGCCTCTGTCGCCTATTTCAACGCGACGGTCGGTGACCGGGTGCATTTCGTGGTCGACCAGTCGACGCTGACCGATGAGGCGCGCGGCATTCTGGCGGGCCAAGCGGCTTGGCTGAAGCGGAACCCGGACTACGCCATCATCATCGAAGGCCACGCCGATGAGCAGGGCACACGTGATTACAACATCGCCCTTGGTGCCCGTCGTGCAGATTCGGTGCGGAACTATCTGATCTCGCAAGGGATTGCGGGCAACCGTATGCAGGTCATCTCCTACGGCAAGGAACGTCCGATCGCGCTGTGCTCGGATGAAAGCTGCTACAACCAGAACCGTCGCGCTGTGACGGTGCTGTCGCTCGGCTCGGGGGCCTGATCCAGATGCGTTGGCTTTTACTGATGGCTATGCTGTTGCCCGGTCCTGTGTTCGCACAGGACAAGGCGCAGTCGCTTGCGGATGTGAAGGCTGAGCTCGCGCAATTGGCGGCAGACTTTACCCTGCTGAAAAAGGAACTGGTTTCCTCGGGGGCTGCCAGCAATGGCAGCGCCGGGGCGGACCCGTTGCAGCGGATGGACGCGATTGAGGCGCAGTTGTCGCGGCTGACGGCCAAGACCGAGGCGGTTCAGATGCAGGTCAAGCAGGTGGTCGCTGATGGCACCAACCGCATTGGCGACATTGAGTTCCGGCTGTGCGAACTGACTGAGGGCTGTGATCCGGCCAGCCTGCCTGCGACGCCGGATCTGGGGTCACTGGCCTCTGGTGCGGCCCCGGTCGCGGCTGCGACTGCTGCGGTTCCGGATACCACGGCGCCTGCTGCGACGCCCGCCCCTGACTCTGGGCCAGAGATGGCCGTGAATGAACAAGCTGACTTCGACCGGGCCCAGGCGGTGCTCGCTTCCGGTGACTTTCGCACCGCCGCGGACCTCTTTGCGACCTATGCCCAGACCTACCCAGGTGGGGCGTTAAGCCAGCAGGCCGGTGTTCTGCGCGGCGATGCGCTGACCCAAGGCGGTGAGACGGCCAAAGCGGCGCGGGCCTATCTGGATGCGTTTTCGGGCCAACCCGAAGGGCCGCAGGCCGGACTGGCGCTGACCAAGCTGGGTCAGGCGTTGGGGGCTTTGGGCCAGAAGCCAGAGGCCTGTGTGACGCTGGCCGAAGTGGGCAAGCGGTTTCCGGGCAGCGTGGATGACAGCAACGCCAAGGCAGCGATGCAGGGGCTGGGCTGTTCTTGACCGACCTTGCGGCGCGGTTTCTGGCGGGCTTTGGCGCGGCGTTTCAACCTGAATTGGCGGTGGTCGGTCTGGCAGTGTCGGGCGGCGGCGACAGTCTGGCGATGCTGCATCTGGCGGTGGATCTGGGCTTGAAGGTGCGGGCGGTGACGGTCGATCACGGGCTGCGGCCCGAAGCTGCGGCTGAGGCGGCTGAGGTTGGGCGCATCTGTGCCGGGCTGGGTGTGCCGCATGAGGTTTTGCACTGGCATTGGGACAAGCGCGGCAATCTGCAGGATGCGGCGCGGCGAGGGCGGCGGCAGGCGATTGCCGCTTGGGCGCGGCAGGCTGGCGTGACCTTGGTGGCCTTGGGCCACACGCAGGACGATGTGGCCGAAACCTTTCTGATGCGGCTGGCGCGCGGGGCCGGGGTTGACGGGCTGTCAGCCATGGCGGCGGACTGGCAAGAGGGTGGGGTGCATTGGGCGCGGCCCATGTTGCAGATTTCACGCGCTGCATTGCGGGACTATCTGACCGGAATTGGCGTGCAATGGGTCGATGATCCGTCCAACGACAATCTGCGGTTTGACCGGGTGAAGGCGCGGCAGGCTATGGTCGCGCTGCGGCCTCTCGGCCTGACAGCCGAGGGTTTGGCCGAGGTGGCGGGACATCTGACCGAGGCGCGGCTGGCACTGGAAACCGCCACCGACCACGCGGCGGCGCGGCTGCTTCAGGCACAGGGCAATGCGGTTCGGCTGGATGTGGCGGGGCTGTCGGGTGAGGCGGCTGAGGTGCAGCGGCGGCTGATTCTGCGGGTGATAAGCTATCTTGCGCCCACGGATTATGGCCCGCGTGGCCAAGCGGTTCAGGCGATGCTGGCCAAGGTGCTGGCCGGGGACACGGCGGTTTTGGCCGGCTGTCGGGTCACCACCAGCAAGACCGGGACATGGGCTTTTCGGGAGGCGAAGGCTGTGGCGGGGGTGCGTGTCGCCCCGGATCAGCCGTGGGACGGGCAATGGATGATCGCGGGGCCGGTGCCTGCGGGGGCTGTGGTCGCCGCTTTGGGGGCCGGAATTGCCCTCTGTCCCGGCTGGCGCGACACCGGTTTGCCGCGTCCTGCGCTGTTGGCAAGCCCGGCACTGTGGCTGGGTGAGCATCTTCTCGCCGCCCCGATGGCCGGATTTCGGACCGGATTTCAGTGTCAACTCGCTTTTCCCTGCGGCACGGTTGCATCATTCGGCGTTATCGCATTGAACCGGCCATACGAATGTCTATCTTGTCATCCAATGGCTGCGCGCCCGTATCCTGCGTGGCGCATAAGGGAGTTTGTTCGTGGGTAATGCACGCAACATCGCATTCTGGGTAGTTTTGCTTCTGCTCGTTCTGGCGCTGTTCCAGATGTTCAACAACGGTGCCAGCGTTTCGACGCAGACCGTTCCGTATTCCGACTTCATCGCCCGCGTCGATGCCGGCGATGTAAAGGCGGTTGAACTGGACGGCGAAAAAGTTCGGATCACCGGAAAAGACGGCACGCAATATCTGACCATTCGTCCGACGGGCGAACAGGTGACGGACAAGCTGCTGGAAAAAGGCGTGATCATTCAGGCCAACCCGCAGGAACAGTCCAGCCTGCTGAACATCATCGTCAGCTATCTGCCGTTCCTGCTGCTGATCGGCGTCTGGATCTATTTCATGAACCGGATGCAGGGCGGCGGCCGTGGCGGTGCCATGGGCTTCGGCAAATCCCGCGCCAAGCTGTTGACCGAAAAGCAGGGCCGCGTGACGTTTGACGACGTGGCGGGCATTGATGAGGCCAAGGAAGAGCTGGAAGAGATCGTGGAATTCCTGCGCAATCCGCAGAAATTCTCGCGCCTCGGTGGCAAGATCCCCAAGGGGGCGCTGCTGGTTGGTCCGCCCGGTACTGGTAAGACGCTGCTGGCGCGTGCCATTGCGGGTGAGGCTGGCGTGCCGTTCTTCACCATCTCGGGCTCCGACTTTGTCGAGATGTTCGTCGGTGTCGGTGCGTCGCGGGTTCGCGACATGTTCGAACAGGCGAAAAAGAACGCCCCCTGCATCGTGTTCATCGACGAGATTGACGCTGTCGGTCGCGCCCGTGGCGTTGGCATGGGCGGCGGCAATGATGAGCGTGAGCAGACGCTGAACCAGCTGCTGGTCGAGATGGACGGTTTTGAGGCGAACGAAGGTGTGATCATCGTCGCCGCGACCAACCGTAAGGACGTTCTGGACCCGGCTTTGCTGCGTCCGGGTCGTTTTGACCGTCAGATCCATGTGCCGAACCCTGACATCAAGGGCCGTGAAAAGATCCTGACCGTTCACGCCCGCAAGGTGCCGGTTGGCCCGGATGTCGACCTGCGGATCATCGCCCGCGGTTGCCCCGGCTTCTCGGGTGCGGACCTTGCCAACCTCGTCAACGAGGCCGCCTTGATGGCCGCGCGGATGGGCCGTCGTTTCGTCACGATGGAAGATTTCGAGCAGGCCAAGGACAAGGTCATGATGGGCGCAGAGCGTCGGTCGATGGTTCTGACCGCCGATCAGAAAGAAATGACCGCGTATCATGAGGCTGGCCACGCCATCGTCGGCATGTCGCTGCCCAAGTGTGACCCGGTCTACAAAGCCACGATCATCCCGCGTGGGGGTGCCCTTGGCATGGTGATGAGCCTGCCCGAGATGGACCGCCTGAACTGGCACAAGGATCAGTGCAAGCAGAACATCGCGATGACCATGGCCGGCAAAGCGGCTGAGATCATCAAATGGGGCGAAGACTCGGTTTCCAACGGCCCGTCGGGTGACATCATGCAGGCGTCCTCTATGGCGCGGGCGATGGTGCTGCGCTGGGGCATGTCGGACGCGGTCGGCAACATCGACTATTCCGAGGCGCATCAGGGCTATACCGGCAACACCGGCGGCTTCTCTGTCTCGGCCGACACCAAGACGCTGATCGAAAACGAGGTAAAGGCGCTGATCGATGAGGGCTATGACACCGCCCGCAAGATCCTGCTGGAAAAGAATACTGAGTTTGAGCGTCTGGCGCAGGGCCTGCTGGAATACGAAACCCTGACCGGGGATGAGATCAAGAAGGTCGTGGCCGGGGAAATCCTTGGCGATGATGACGACAAGAACGCACCGCCCAGCGGCGGGACGACCTCGCTGTTGTCGATCCCCAAGACCAAGGCGAAAGGCCCGAAACCGGGCATGGAGCCGGAGCCGTCTGCTTGACCGGCACCGCCAAAACTGACTGGAACCCCGAAACCTACGCAAGGTTTCGGGGTTTGCGTTTGCGTCCCGCGCTGGACCTGCTGATGCAGGTCGGGCCGCTGCCGATGGGTCCGGTATTGGACTTTGGCTGTGGCGACGGGGCGGCGGCGGGGGCGTTGAAGCAGCGCTATCCCAAGCATGTGCTGACCGGCCTCGATGCGTCCCCCGCGATGCTGGCCAAGGCGCGCGGCTATGACCATTTGATTGAGGCGGATGCCGCGAATTGGGAGCCGGACGAAAAGCTCGCGCTGATCTTTTCCAATGCGGCGCTGCACTGGTTGCCCGATCACGCGGCGCTGATGCGGCGGCTGGCTGGGTTTGTGCTGCCGGGTGGCGTGCTGGCGGTGCAGATGCCGCGGCAGTATTTCTCACCCTCGCACCGGTTTCTGCGCGACATTGCGGCGTCGCTGTTTCCGGACCGCTTTGATTCCATGCATTTTGAGCCGCCGGTGCAAACCGCCGCCGTCTATTGGGAGATGTTGGCTGGCTTGGGGCAGGTTGAGGCGTGGGAAACCGAATATGTCCAGCATCTGGACCCCGCGTCGGATATGCATCCGGTTCGCGCCTTTACCCAATCGACCGCGATGCGGCCTTTCGTCGAAAAGATGACCGTGGTGGAGCAAGCAACGTTCGTTTCGGCCTATGACAAGGCGCTCGCCTCGGCCTATCCTGTGTTGGCGGATGGGTCGGCACTGCTGCCGTTCCGCCGGGTCTTCTTTGTCTTGAGGGTGACTGATGCCGGTACTTAAGCCCACCAAATTCACTGGAACCATCACCTATCTGGGGACGGTTCGCAGCAAGGACGGGCCGGTTTGGTCGGGGCCAGAGCAAGAGGTCTTCGCTGGCTTTGCGGGTATCGAGGGTGAGGTGCATACCGGCATCACCGCGCCGTCCTGTGTGCGGATGACCGCGCAATTCCCTGAGGGTACTGAGGTCCGCAACACGCGGCAGTTTTCGGTGTTGTCGACCGAAGAGATGGACGAAATCGCGGCGAATATGGGGTTGGGCAGCCTGTCGCCCAGCCTGCTGGGGGCCACGATGGTGCTGTCCGGCATCCCCGATTTCAGCTTTATCCCGCCCGGATCACGGTTGCAGGGATCGTCCGGCGCCACGCTGGTCGTCAACCTGAACAACCGGCCCTGCGTCTATCCCGGCAAGGGGATTGAGGCGGCCCATTCCGGTTTTGGTGCAGCGTTCAAACCCGCCGCCCAAGGGCTGCGCGGCATTGTGGCCTGGGTAGAGCGTGAGGGCACGTTCGCCTTGGGCGATTCCGTCAGGCTGCACATCCCCGACCAGCGGCCCTGGGCGCTGTTGGATGAGGCGTTGGGCGGCTGAACCCGGCCTAGAGAATGAAGTCCGCCTCGCGCAGCGTGGTCAGGTTCATCAGCAGAATTTCAAAATCGGCGGTATGATTGCCGTCGATATCGCCGGACAGGATCAGATTGCTGCCGCTGACCTCAAACCGCAACGCGCCTTTGCTGCCGTCAAAAGCCGTCGAGCCAAGGAAGTGGAAGGCCTGATTGCCGGGCCCGGATTTGGCGTCGATGCCCGACAGGTCGATCTGGTCATGCTGGTTGCGATGAAAGTCGACAATCGTATCCAGTGGGCCAGTTCCGGTGGTGAGGTCTTGCAGCGCCGCAAAGACGAATTGGTCTGCCCCCGCCACCGACAAGGCGGTCCGCCCCGCGATTGCCGTCCAGAACATCATCGCCGATTTGACCTTTGATTAGGTCGTTGCCCGCGCCGCCCATCCCCGTGTCATCGCCGCCGCCGAGCAGAACTATCCGCCCCGGCCCCACCGTTGAGATGGTCAACACCGCCGCCCCCATAGAGCGAATCGATGCCGGAGTTGCGCCAAACAGGGTGTCATTGTCGTTGCCGCCGCTGATCTCGTCACGCCCTGACCCGCCGTAAATCAGGTCGTCACCTGAGGCGCCCCACAGCGTGTCGTTGCCGCCCGTGCCATCGCGCAACTGATCGCCATAGATCGTGTTGCCCAGACTGTTGCCCTGAATGAAATCGACGCCATTGCAGCCTATGGCCCCCTCGATCACCCCGTTCACGATCAGCCGGTGGCCGATATTGCCCGTCGTGAAATAGCTACCCTCAGCGCTGATTGGCGGATCAGTGCTCCACTCCAGATTGATTTCGACGGTTTCGGAATAGACACCCTGCACCGTGATCCAGTCAAAGCCGGAACCATCGTCGGTGACTGTCACAGTCTCAATGCCGGTCGCGAGCAAATCGACAACATAGGTATTGTTGGCCAATTCATCCTCCCATTCAGGGGGAAGCGGCAGAACCTGTGCCGTCAGCCGCAGCCTAGCGCGACCGGGGCCACCACTCAACCGGGACGATCACAGGATGAAATCGCTGGCCGACAGACTGGACACGTTCAGCAGCAGAATCTGCAGATCTGCCTGCCCGTCACCGTTCGTGTCGGCCTGTACCAGCAGGCCGTTGTTGGTCGTTTGGGTATAGAGCTCAGCCGCGACACCGTGAAATCCGTCGGTCACGAGGTGAAAGGCCTGATTGCCGGCGCGGCCCGTGTCGGCGTCGATGCGGGACAGGCTGATGACGTCGCCCTGACTGCTTTGAAAATCGGTTATCACGTCGCGGTTCGCTGCACCGGGGCTGCTTTCGTCCGTGGACCAGTATTCAAACACATCGGCATCGTCGCCACCGGTCAGATTGTCTTGCCCCAGTCCGCCGCGCAGGTGGTCGTTGTTGGTGCCGCCATAGAGGGAATCATTGCCCGCCTCACCCCACAGGGTGTCGCCACCTTTCCCGCCGTAGCCCTTGTCGTTGCCGCCGCCCAGCGTCAGGACATCGCCGCCATTGCCGCCGTAGAACTGGTTGTCATTGCCACCTGCGGCCAGTTGCCCCTTGTCGCCATCCTCCATCACGTCGCCGTAGCGCGAGCCGAGCACGTTGAGGAAACCGTCGATCTGGTCGCCCTGCGCGTCGCCGCCAAAACCGGCCGTCGAAACCCCGTAGAGCAGGGTGATCTGAACGCCAGCCGGGGATTTGAGGTAGGACAGCGTGTCGCCCGCATTGCCGCCGCCCGACAACAGGTCCGCCCCAGCGCCGCCGTTGATCGTGTCAGCGCCCGTGCCGCCCTCAATCGTGTCGTTGCCTGCATCGCCAAACAGCTTGTCGCGCCCCTCATCGCCGTGAATCTCGTCGTTTCCGGCACCGCCATGCACCTTGTCGTTGCCGCCAAAGCCCCAGATCGTGTCGTTGCCCCCGGCGCCGCCCGATTTGACATCACCGGACAGCTTGTTGCCCAGCTCATTGCCGCGCATGAAATCGCTGCCGTTGCTGCCAAAGGCGTTTTCGATCAGCCCGTTGATATACAGCCAATGGGTCCGCACATCGGCCCCGACATAAGAGGCACCCGCCCGAAACGACTGACCATTGTTCGTGGCATAGCCCAAATTGATTTCGCACACGCCGGTATAGATGCCCCTGACGACGATCTTGTCGGTTCCGGTGCCATCGTCGAACACCGAAACCTGATCGGCCCCGGTGACCAGCCAATCCAGCACATAGGTTTGATTGCCCACAGCCTTGCCCCTTTTCCCCACGTCCCACCGGGATCATGGCAAGACTTGCCTAGCGTCGGGTTTAAGCGCGGGCGAAAGGTCGGAACGATCTGCGAAGGGCTTGGTTCAAAGTTGAACAATTCTCTATCCGCAACTTTCTTTTTCCGATCGGAAACGTGGACTGGCGATTTTGAGGGAGAGGAAGTCGGAAAAGCGACTCCGCGGCGTCGGTTCCTAGTCTATCAGAACGCCAACAGGACCGATCCACTGGGCCTGATCCTCTGGGAGTGACACATGGCCTTCAAAACCGACATCGAGATTGCCCGCGAAGCCACGAAAAAGCCGATCATGGAGATTGGTGCGAAACTTGGCATTCCTGCTGAACATCTGCTGCCCTACGGCCACGACAAGGCCAAGGTCAGCCAAGAGTTCATCAAGTCGCTCGGCGACCGCAAGGATGGCAAGCTGATCCTTGTGACCGCGATCAACCCGACGCCGGCTGGCGAAGGCAAGACCACCACGACCGTTGGTCTGGGTGACGGCCTGAACCGCATCGGCAAAAAGGCCGTGGTTTGCATCCGTGAAGCCTCGCTCGGCCCGAACTTCGGCATGAAGGGCGGCGCTGCTGGTGGCGGCTATTCGCAAGTCGTCCCGATGGAAGAGATGAACCTGCACTTCACGGGCGACTTCCACGCGATCACCTCGGCGCACAACCTGCTGTCGGCGATGATCGACAACCATATCTACTGGGGCAACAGCCTCGAAATCGACGAGCGTCGCATCGTGTGGCGTCGCGTGATGGACATGAACGACCGCGCGCTGCGCGATATCGTGGTGTCGCTCGGTGGCGTGTCGAACGGCTTCCCGCGTCAGACCGGCTTTGACATCACCGTGGCGTCCGAAGTCATGGCGATCCTGTGCCTGTCCAACGACCTCGACGACCTGCAAGAGCGTCTGGGCAACATCGTCGTCGCCTATACCCGTGAGAAGAAGGCGATCTATTGCCGTGACATCAAGGCCGATGGCGCGATGACCGTGCTGTTGAAAGACGCGATGCAGCCGAACCTCGTGCAGACGCTGGAAAACAACCCGGCCTTCGTGCATGGCGGCCCGTTTGCCAACATCGCCCACGGCTGCAACTCTGTCATCGCGACCAAGACCGCGCTGAAACTGGGTGAGTATGTTGTGACCGAAGCCGGTTTTGGCGCTGATCTGGGGGCTGAAAAGTTCTTTGACATCAAGTGCCGCAAAGCTGGGTTGAAGCCTGCTGCCGCTGTGATCGTTGCCACTGTCCGCGCCATGAAGATGAATGGTGGCGTCGCCAAGGCCGATCTGGGTGCTGAAAACGTCGATGCCGTCAAGAAAGGCTGCCCGAACCTTGGCCGCCACATTGGCAACGTCAAAGGCTTTGGCGTGCCGGTCGTCGTCGCGATCAACCACTTCTTCAGCGACACCGATGCCGAGATTGCAGCCGTAAAGGCCTATGTCGCGGAGCAGGGGGCTGAGGCGATCCTGTGCAAGCATTGGGCCCATGGCTCGGCTGGCATCGAGGAACTGGCCAAGAAGGTCGTGCAACTGGCCGAATCCGGTGCCGCGAACTTTGCGCCGCTGTATCCCGACGACATGCCGCTGTTCAAGAAGCTGGAAACCATCGCCAAGCGCATCTACCACGCAGATGAGGTGATTGCCGACAAGTCGATCCGCGATCAGCTGAAGGCTTGGGAAGCGGCTGGCTATGGCCATCTGCCGATCTGTGTCGCCAAGACGCAATACAGCTTCACCACCGACCCGACCGTCCGCGGTGCGCCCACCGGCCACTCGGTTCCGGTTCGCGAAGTGCGGCTCTCGGCTGGTGCCGGGTTCGTCGTTGCGATCTGTGGTGAGGTCATGACGATGCCCGGCCTGCCGAGGGTGCCGTCGGCTGAAGTGATCCGCCTGAACGCGGATGGCCATGTCGAAGGCTTGTTCTGAGCTTACGTTGTTTCCGGCGGCGCCCTCAGGTATGAGGGCGCCACTGAAATGAGGCGTATCGATGAACAAATCCGCAGCAGACTGCATGACGATGGCCGAAATCCGGGTCGAGATTGACCGGGTCGATGGCGAATTGGTGGCCCTTTTTGCCGAACGGGTCAGCTACATTGACCGGGCCGCCGCGATCAAGACCGATGTCGGTCTGCCCGCGCGGATCGAAGACCGGGTCGAAGATGTGGTGACCAAGGTCCGCGCCCATGCCGTTTCGCACGGTTTGCCGCCGGACAAGCTGGAAAAACTGTGGCGCAAGTTGATCGACTGGTCGATCGAACGCGAAGAAGCCGTGCTGGGGCCCAGCCCAGTGGAGCCGCCCGTCGAGCCGAAGGAATGATGCCGAAGCTGTGCAATATGGGCCATGTGCTGCCATGTGGCAGCGGCCTTTGCCTCATGCTACAATGGCTGCGGTCTTGAAGGAGTTTTCCATGTCGGCGCTTCGTAAATTCATCTTCCGGTCGCTGTCCGTGTCCTTGTTGCTGACCTCGGCTGTCGTGACGCTGGTGTTGCTCATCATCGGCTATCAGGTGGCCATCTGGATCATGGAGCAGGGTTATACCACCGGTCAGTTGTCGATGGTTGTACTGGCGGGAACGCCCAGCCTGTTCGCCCTCGGCTCATTGCCATTCTGGCTGACCCTGCGGCGGATGCACCACGTCTGACAGACTACACCCCTTTCACAGACCATAAGGCAGGACAGATGACGGCTCAGGTGATTGACGGCAAGGCTTTTGCGGCCAAGGTACGTGGCGAAGTTCAGGCGCAGGTCGCCAAGCTGAAAGAAACACATGGCATCACGCCGGGTCTGGCCGTGGTTCTGGTGGGCGAAGATCCCGGCCAGCCAGGTCTATGTCCGCAACAAGCACGCCTCGACCATTGAGGTTGGCATGGCGTCTTTCGAACATCGGCTGGATGCGACACGTCAGAGGCCGATCTGCTGGCGCTGATCCGCAGTCTGAACGCCGATCCGACGGTGCACGGCATTCTGGTGCAACTGCCGCTGCCGGCGCATCTGAACTCTGAACTGATCATCAACACGATTGATCCGGCCAAGGATGTGGACGGGTTCCACATTTCGAACGTCGGGCTGCTGGGCACCGGGCAGAAGTCGATGGTGCCCTGCACGCCGCTGGGCTGCCTGATGATGCTGCGCGATCATCATGGCAAGCTGGCCGGGCTGAACGCCGTTGTGGTCGGGCGGTCGAACATCGTCGGCAAGCCGATGGCGCAACTGCTGCTGGGTGACAGCTGCACGGTGACGATTGCGCACAGCCGGACCAAGGATCTGGCGGCGGTCTGCCGTGGTGCCGATATTCTGGTGGCGGCAGTCGGTCGGCCCGAGATGATCACCGGCGATTTCGTCAAGCCGGGGGCCACGGTGATCGACGTGGGCATCAACCGGATCGAACGCGACGGCAAGAACAAGCTGGTGGGCGACGTCGCATTATGCGTCCGCCGTCAGCGGTGGCCGGGGCGATCACCCCGGTGCCGGGCGGCGTCGGGCCGATGACCATCGCCTGCCTGCTGGCCAACACGCTGACCGCCTGCTGCCGGGCGAACGGGCTGCCGGAGCCGGTGGGTCTGACGGCGTAACCCGGCACGTCCTGCAACATGCCTTCCAGCAGGTCGTAGCTGGCAAAGCCATCCCCTCGGTCATGCCGGTGGCCATCATGGTGTCGCGGGTTGCGGCATCGGGCAGGGTCATGTGCATCACCATCAAAGTGCCGCCGTGCCTTGGCGGTAAAGGTGGTCTCGATCCGGTTGTCGGGGGTCGGATCGGGCAGGAACATGCGTTCGACATGCACGAGGCGGTGGGGGCGCTGCACCGCGATATACTCACCAGTCAGGTGAAAGCACTGCGGCCGGCGTCGGGTGGTCCATTCGTAGCGGATCGTGCCGCCCGGACGCGCATCGATGTTGCAGACCGGCATCGTCCAGTCGGGTGAGCCGATCATCCACTTTGCCATGATCGCCGGATTGATATGGGCGTCAAAGACCGCATCTGGCTGGGCGTTTGCTGGCGACGCACGGTGATGCCGGTATCGCCGTGAGTTCGACAGTCAGCTTGGACATGGTTTGCTCCTTCGGCTTCGGGGGTTTCGGACAGGATCGATCCAGACGGTCATAGCTGTTGCCATGCCGGGTCCGCAGCAGGCGCAGCCAGGCATCCAGTTCGTCAAAGGCCGATGGGTGCAAGCCGGCAGGGGCGGCGGGTGCCATCGACGCGGCGCAGGATCAGCCCGGCGTTCTCCAGCACCTTGAGGTGCTGCGACATGGCGGGCTGGCTGATGGCAAAGGGGGCGGCGAGATCGTTCACCGTCGCCTCACCCAGCGCCAGCCGGGCCAGAATGGCGCGGCGGGTGGGGTCGGACAGGGCGAGGAAGGTGGTGTCGAGCATAGGTGATTCCTTATATAAGTTATTGCTTACATAAAGAAGGTGTCTGCCGTCAAGCCGGGCGGCGCGGCATCGGAATTGGCAGGCAGCGGATGCCGGTCAGCACGGCGCGGGCGCGGCGGTTGCATCAGGGCGACAAGGTCGGGGTGATCACACCACATCCCGCCGGTATAGGCGCCATAGGCGGGCAGGATCACCCGAGCGGCGTCAATCAGGAAACAGGGGGCGGTGCGGCCGGGCAGGCGGGCCTTGGGGTGGTAATGTCCTGATATTTCAGGGGTTTGCGGTGGTGGCGATGTGGCGGAAGGTCAGCCCGTCCAGCGTGACTTCAGCCCGGTGATGCCGCCCAGGTCGACGGGGCCCGCATCATGGTTGCCCTCGACCCAGATCCAGTCGCGCCCGGCCATCAGGCGGGTCAGCCAGAGGACGGTCCTCCTCGGGCAGATGGTCGGCGGCGGTCAGATCATCAAAACTGTCGCCGAGGCAGAGGACATGGGCGGGGCGGGTGGCCTCGATATCCTGATCCAGTTTTTGCAGGGTGGCGCGGTTTTCATAGGGCGGCAGCAGGGCGCCGCCGCGCCGCGCCAGACGCTCGGATCTTGCCAAGATGCAGGTCGGACACGATCGAGCAGGCTTTGATCCGGCCAATGCAGGGCGCCAGAGGGCAGGGCGATCAGGTCGAGCAGGGCCAAGAGTGAAGCGATGCGTCATGGTCCGCTGTTTGGACCGTTGTGCCGGCGGTTATCAAGCGGAGCGCCTGCGGCGCATTGTTTTTTCTCGCCTCTGGCCTGCGGCCAACCGGCTCAGGTTGCCTCCGGCGGGGATATTTGGGACCAGAGTGAAAGGGCTTCAATCGAGGCCGGCGTCGCGCAGCAGTTGGCGGGCGGCGTCCTCGGCGAGGCGGTCGCGGGCGGCGCCGTGGACCGGGACTTTGCCGGGTTCCAGGAACAGCGGGGCGGCGAGGGGGGTGACGTGGGGCAGGCGGATCAGGTCGATGCGGGGGCCGATGCGGGTGAGCAAGTTCCTCGATCCGGGCGAAATCGACGAGGCCGCGCATCGCCTCTTCATGGGTGATGTTGCAGGAGCAGGTGGTCGGGGTCGTAGCGGCGCAGCGTGTCGTAGAGGATGTCGGAGGAGAAGGTGGCCTGGCGGCCCGATTTGCGGCGGCCCTGGTTGGCGCGTTCGATCAGGCCCGCGATGATGGCGACGTTGCGGAAGCTGCGCTTCATCACCGCATTGCCGGCGAGCCAGGTTTCGACGCCCTGGCGCAGGGTTTGCAGGTCGAACAGCGGGGCGGCGTCGGTGACGGGTTCCAGGCCCCAGATCATGGTGGCATAGTCGGTGGCGACAAAGCCGAGGGGGGCAAGGCCCTGTTCCTCCATCGCCTTGGTGAGCAGGAGGCCGAGGGTCTGTTGGGCGTTGCGGCCGGCGAAGCCGTAGATGACGAGGTGTTCGTGGCCGTCCTGCGGGAAGCTTTCCAGCAGCAGGCGGTCGGGCTCGGGCAGGCGCGACAGGTGTCGCGTTGCAGGTCCAGCCAGTCTGCGGTGTGGGCGGGCAGGTCGGGCCAGTCGGGTTGCTGGAAATTGCGCAGGATGCGGTGGGAAAGCTGGGTGGAGGTGGCGAATTTGGTGCCGCTGAAGACGGCCACCTTGGGGCGCGTCTGCCGGGGGCGCGCGACACCTCGACCGTCATTTCGCGGAGGCCATCAAAGCGGACGATTTCGCCGCCGATCAGGAAGGTGTCGCCTTGGGTGAGGGAGGCGGCGAAGGTTTCCTCGATCTCGCCCAAGCAGGGTTGCGGCCGCGCAGGCGGACTTTCAGGGTTTCGATGTCGATGATCGTGCCGAGGTTCTGCCGGATCAGGGCGGCGGCGCGGGGGTCGCGCAGGGTCCATTTGCCATCGCGGATCATCAGGCGTTGCCAGCGGTCATAGGCGCTTGCAGCGCGTAGCCGCCGGTGGCGACGAAATCGAGGCAGGCGTCGAATTCGGGTCGGGTCAGACTGGGCGTAGGGGCCGGCGGTGGTGACTTCGGCGTAAAGTTGGGCGGCGTCGAACGGCCCGGCGCAGGCGGTGGCGAGGATGTGTTGGCACAGCACGTCGCGCGGGCCGGGGCCGCGCGGGTCGCCGTCAAGGTCGTGGTCGCGGACGGCCTCTAGCGCCGCTTGGCATTCGACGACTTCGAACCGGTTGGCGGGGACCAGCAGGGCCTTGGAGGGGGCGTTGTAGCGGTGGTTGGCGCGGCCGATGCGCTGGACGAGGCGTTTGACGTTCTTGGGGGCGCCGACCTGGATGACCAGATCGACATCGCCCCAGTCGATGCCGAGGTCGAGGCTGCCGGTGCAGACCACGGCGCGCAGTTGGCCCGCGACCATGGCCTGTTCGACCCGTTCGCGCTGTTCGCGGGACAGGGAGCCGTGGTGGATGCCGATGGGCAGCAGGTCGTCGTTGGCGAGCCAGAGGTTGTGGAAGAAGATCTCGGCCTGCGCGCGGGTGTTGTGGAAGATCAGGGTGATCTTGTGGCGTTTGATCTGGTCGAGGATGGCGGGGATGGCGTATTTGCCGCCGCCGCCGCTCCACGGCGGGGGCTCTCGGGTGACCAGCATTCGGATGTCGGGGTCGGGGCCGGGGTCGGCCAGCAGGATGTCGGTGGCGGGGCCGAGGAAGCGGGCGAGGGCGGGCGGGTCTTCGACCGTCGCGGACAGGCCGATGCGGCGGAGGGTGGGGGAGAGCGTGGTCAGGCGGGCGATTTGCAGCATCAGCTGGTCGCCGCGTTTGCTCTCCGCCAGCGCGTGGATCTCGTCGATGATGACCCGTTGCAGGCCTGCGAACATTCTGGGGGCGTCTTCGTAGGTCAGCAGCAGGGCGAGGCTTTCGGGGGTGGTCAGCAATATATGCGGCGGGTCGGCGCGTTGGCGGCGGCGTTGGGTGTAGGAGGTGTCGCCGGTGCGGTCCTCGATCCTGATGGGCAGGGCGGCACCTTCGACCGGGCGGCGCAGGTTGCGGCGGATGTCGGCGGTCAGGGCTTTCAGGGGGGAGATGTAGAGGGTGTGCAGGCCTTGGGTTGGCCCGCTGAGTTCGGCGAGGGTGGGCAGGAACCCGGCCAGCGTCTTGCCGCCGCCGGTGGGGGCGATGAGGAGGGTGGAGGGGTTCGCGGCCCGCGCCAGCATGTCGGTCTGATGGGGGTGCAGGGTCCAGCCTTGGGCATCGAACCAGTCGGTGAGGGCGGGGGGCAGGATCATCGCCGCAAGATAGGCGATTTGGGGCCGCAGGGAAGGGGGCGGGGTGTCCAGATCTGGACGGTTTTTGAAAGTGTGGGAAATCAGTGGGTTGGATTCTGGAAATTAAACATGTGTTAGGGAAGGTGGAATGACAGGATTGGGCGAAGCGGATAGGGTGGGGCTGTGGCCGTGTTGGAGCAGGTAGATTGAAGCTCGTGACCTATTGGGATGTCGCTGCGGGGGTCGTGATCCTGTTGGGGTTTCTGAGCACCCTGGGCGATTTGCAGGGCTTTCTTGTGGCCGCAGTTGGGGCATCCGCGTCGACGACACTCGTTGCTTTGGTTGGCATAGGTTTGGTCGCGCCCGCCTTTCCGGTCCTGTTGGCAATGTCGCGTGTCATTTGGGGCAAGTGGTTGAACCGAACCGCCGCCTACATGCTCATCACCTGTTCCGTCGTCTATGCGGGGCTGACATGGTTCGTGATTGGGGTCTCGGCTCGCGGAAATCTTGAATTGCTCGGTTTGCACATTCTTGCGGTGCTGTTCGGTATTTGGGGAATGTTGCTTCGCGTGTCGGTCGTGAAGGTTGAAAGGCGCCGTATCGTAGAAAAGGTGATGGTTGGCAGTTCGGTACTGGCCGGTACTTGGTCTTTGGTCACCATTGCAGCCGTTGCGCTGTCGGCGCTTTCGATAGCGGGCACCGATCCCGTCTGCCTGCTGCCGTCCAGTCTTGAGGGCCCTGTCCGGTCCTGGGCCGAGTTGCGCGGATTCACCTTCTATGACACTGGCGATCGCGAAGAGCCCACTTTCGCGCGCCATTTCAATGGGCTGCTGGTGGTAGGCCGTTCGCCGGGCGGTGGTCACCAGTACAGCGAATGGTCACCGAAAGACTGGCGGTTTGAGACGGTGGATTTTGAGGATGCCAACTTGTCGCCGGGGAGTGGCTGCAAGCCCGTCGCGAGTTTTTTCTCGAGGCTGGCCATCGCGCGGTGAGGAAGATGGGCAGATTGCCCATCCTACAAGTCAGCGTGCAGGTAAGGCTGACGGTTCCCGTGTTACCTGGTTTATGGGTAGGATGGGCCATAAGTTGCATTTTCGGTTTGCCGAAAATGGCAACGGGCCGATCTTGGTCGGGCATAGGAGGGACGGATGGCAAAGGTCGTGATAATTGGCGGGGCGGGGCATGTGGGGACTTATCTGGTGCCCCGGTTGGTTGAGGCGGGGCACCGGGTGGTGAATGTCTCTCGTGGGGTGGCGCGGCCTTATCGGCCCCATGCGGCGTGGGGCGCAGGTTGAGCAGGTCGTGATGGACCGGGCGGCGGAGGAGGCGGCGGGGCGGTTTGGCGCGGCGATTGCCGGGATGCAGCCGGATGTGGTGATCGACATGATCTGCTTTACGCCCGCCAGCAATGCGATGCTGGCTGAGGCTTTGGCGGGGCGGGTGCAGCATTTCATCTCTATCGGCACGATCTGGGTGCATGGGGCGAGCAAATGGACGCCCTCGCGTGAGGAGGACCCGAGAGAGCCGTTTGGCGATTATGGCGTCTGGAAATCGCAGATTGAGGATGATTTGTTGGGCCGGGCGCGGCGGGGAGACTTGCCTGCGACGGTGATCCGGCCGGGGCATATTGTCGGGCCGGGGTGGGCGCCGCTTAACCCTGCTGGGCATTTCAACAGCCAAGTGTTCCGCGACATCCGGGATGGCAAGCCGTTGGTCCTGCCGAATTTCGGGCTGGAGACGGTGCATCACGTTCATGCCGATGATGTGGCGCAGGCGGTCATGGGGGCGTTGACGCATTGGTCGGGCTCAGTCGGGGAGGCGTTCAATGCGGTGTCGCCTGCGGCGCTTACCCTGCGGGGCTATGCCGAGGCGATGTACCGGTTCTTTGGGCATGAGCCGAAGGTGAGCTATGCGCCTTATGACGACTGGGCCAAGGGTGTCGCGGCTGAGGATGCCCAAGCGACATGGGAGCATATCGCACGCAGCCCGTGCCATTCCATCGACAAGGGGCGGCGGTTGATCGGGTATCAGCCGCGCTACAGCAGTTTGCAGGCGGTGGAGGAGAGTGTGACGGCGCTGCTCGCTTAGGTCGGGTAGGGCCACGGTGCCTGTGAGAACACGCCGCCATCGACCCAGATCGTCTGGCCGGTGACAAAACTCGCCGCGTCAGAGATCAGGAACAGCAGCGGCCCGGTCAGGTCTTGGGGTGTGCCGATCCGGCGCAGGGGCGTCAGGGGTGACCATGTGGCGGCATAGTCCGGGGCCTCCGCCTTGGTGCGGTCGGTTTCAATCGCGCCGGGGGCGATGCAGTTGACGCGGATGCCGTGGGGGCCGAGTTCGGTGGCGGCGACCTTGGTGAACTGCTCAATACCGCCTTTGGAGGTGGTGTAATCGACCAGCCGGGGGAAGGCGAGTTTGTTGCAGCCCGAGCCGAGGGTGATGATATTGCCGGTGATCCCGGCGGCGATCATCGCGCGGGCGGCGATCTGGGTGTTCAGGAACAACCCGCGCAGGTTGGTGGCCATCACGGCATCCCATTGGGCGATGGTCAGGTCCAAAAGGCTGGACCAGGTCTGAATGCCTGCGTTGTTCACCATGACTGAGGGGGCGCAGCCAGCCCAAGCTGCGGCCTCGGCGTGGAAATCAGTCACCTGCGCCTCATCCGCCGCATCGCTTTCGCGGGCCATCGCGCGGCCCCCCATGGCTGCGATTTCGGCGCACAGGTGCTCGGCTGCGTCGGCCATGCCCAGATGGGTGAAGGCCACGTCATGGCCCGCCCCGGCAAGTGCCAGAACCAGATGCCGTCCGATGGCCGATGTTCCTGCGGTGACCAGTGCCAGTTTCGTCATTATCGCCTCCCTGAATTGCGCAAGGATAGGCGGGTCAGGGGCGGTATTCCATGCCGAAAAGCCCCTTGTAGCCCTGTGCCCGCATCCAAGCGATATCCTTGTCGAGGTTCAGCACACCACTGCCCGGCGCGCCGCGACCGGGATGGTCGGCGACATGGACATGGCCGATCAGGTCCATCTGGGGGCCGATGGTGGCCACGGTGTCCTCTCCGGCAACAGCGGCGTGGTAGAGGTCATAGAGCAGCCGGATCTCAGGCCGGTTCACGGCGGCCACGATCGGCAGACCCTCGGCGGCATGGGACAGAAAGCCGCCTTCGGCGTCGCTGACAGGCTCCAACAGCAGGGTCACACCGCTGCCTTGCAGGATGTCGGCGGCGCGGGTCAGGACATGGGTCAGGGCGGCGGTCTGATCGGCGCGGGGTAGGGTGGGCGTATCGTCGCCCGCCTGAATGTAGAGGAACGGCGCGCCGAGGCGTTGGGCCGTCGCGATAGAGGCGGGGAGGGCGTCAAGGAAGGCCTCGTGGGTCGCAGGATCCCCCAGTGCGGTGACGCCTTCGGCCACAAACCCCACCACGCCCAGCCCGGTTTCCGTCAGGGCGGCGGCGATGGTGTCCAGATCCTTATCGCTCCAATCCCAGAACTCTACTGCGGCGTATCCGGCTTTGGCGGCCAGATGGATGCGTGTGGCATAATCGGGCGACTCAGCGGTGAACAGCATCTCGATACAGGCCGAAGAGGTGGCATTTGTCAGGGTCATTCCGGGGTCCTTTTACAGCTTGGGCCGCTGCCCAAAAGTTCAGCTTTGCTGTCCCATCTGACGACGCCGCGCGACGGACCGCAATGCCATGTTGACAACCCCGACCGAAACCTGCCCAATCGGTCAAGGTTTGCCACGGACTCAGTCAGAAGGCCGGGCACCGATGATTGATACACACAAGAACAGGGAGTTCTTCATGTCCTTTCTTCCATTCGCCCGCAAAGCCGGCGTCGCTGGCCTTGCCGCCATGCTGCTGGGTGCCGCACCAACGGCGCTGTTTGCTGCAACGCCTGCCGACACGCTGGTCATCGCTGAAGCGATTGACGATATCGTGTCGCTGGATCCGGCTGAGGCCTATGAGTTTTCCGGCCTCGACCTCATCAACAACGTCTATGACGGTCTGGTTGAGATCAACCCCACCACGCTGGAGCTGGAGCCGGGTCTGGCCGAAAGCTGGTCGGTGTCGGATGACGGTTTGACCTTCAGCTTCAAGATGAAGTCGGGAATCACCTTCTCCAGCGGCAATCCGGTGACGGCAGAGGCTGCGGCCATGTCGCTGCAGCGCGCCGTCAAGGTCAACAAGACCCCGGCCTTCATTCTGAACCAGTTCGGCTGGACGGCTGAAAATGTCGACAGCATGATCACCGCCGATGGCGACACCGTGGTTATCAAGGTCGACAAGCCCTTCGCGCCGACCTTTCTGTATAACTGCCTGACTGCTGGCGTCGCGTCGATCGTCGATGTCAAAGAGACCTCGGCCAATGAGGTCGATGGCGACATGGGCAACGTCTGGCTGAACACCCATTCGGCAGGGACCGGGGCCTATGTGCTCAAGTCGTTCCAACCGAACCAGGGCTATGTGCTGGACGCGCGGCCGGGCTACTGGCGCGGCGATGCCAAGATGGCGCATGTCTTCATGATGCACGTGCCAGAAGCCGCGACAGAGCGGTTGCAGCTGGAAAAGGGCGACGTCGATATCGCCAAGACCCTGACCCCGGTCGATCTGGCCGGCATGGAAGGCAATGCGGATGTAAAAATCCAGCAGGACGTCGGCGGGCAGATCTACTACCTCTCCTTCAACCAGAAGGTAGAGCAGTACAAGAACGCCAAGTTCCTCGACGCGATGCGCTGGGCCGTTGACTATCAGGGCATGGCCGACACCATCATGAAGGGCACGGTCATTCCGCACCAGTCGTTCCTGCCGCAGGGCTATCTCGGCGCGCTGAACGATACGCCCTACAGCCTCGACATCGAAAAGGCCAAGGCGCTGATCGCGGAATCCGGTGTCACCGACCCGCATGTCAAACTGTCGGTCCGCAACGCGGCTGACCGTATGGACGTGGCGCAGTCGATCCAGAACACCTTTGGTCAGGCCGGCATCACGGTTGAGCTTGAGGTGGGTGAGGGCGCTGAACAGCTGAAGCAATACCGCGCCCGTCAGCATGACGCGACACTGCAAACATGGGGCCCGGATTATCCCGATCCGAACACCAACTCTTCCACCTTCGCCGAAAACCCCGACAACTCGGATGAGGCGAAGAACACCGGTTATCTGGCATGGCGCAACGCCTATGATCCGGGTGCGATGACCGCTCAATCCCAAGCCGCCGTGCTGGAGCGTGATCCGGCCAAGCGGGTCGAGATGTATGCCGATCTGCAAACGAAGAGCCGCGAAACCTCGCCTTTCATCATCATGTTCCAACAGGCCCGCAACACCGGCCTGCGTGCGAATGTGAACAACTTCTACACCGGTGGGGCCATTGACGCGGCTGCCTACTGGCTTGTGACGAAGTAAGGCAAAGGCGCGCCCTGTCCGCAGGGCGCGCCAATTCCCATGACCGCAACAGAATTGACAGACGTCCATCCGTCGCGCTTTGGCCGCCTTGCGCGGCAAGTTGGCGCGACCATGTTCACACTGCTGATCACCTTCATTGGTCTTCTGGCGGTGACCTTTTTCATTAGCCGCGTGGTGCCGACCGACCCTGTGCTGTCGATCCTTGGCGAACGCGCGACAGAGGCGCAGATAGAGGCGACGCGCACCGCGCTGGGTCTTGATCGCCCACTGTTCACCCAATTCGGCATCTATGTCTGGGACGCGCTGCATGGCGACCTTGGCACCTCTATCCGCACCAAGACCCCGGTCTTGCAGGAAATCGCCCGCTATTTCCCCGCGACGTTGGAGCTGTCGACGCTGGCCACGATCCTTGGCACGCTGGTCGGGGTTCCGGCGGGCGTGCTGGCGGCGACCAAACCCGGGTCGATCATGGACCAACTGGTCCGGCTGATCGGGTTGATGGGCTATTCGATGCCGGTGTTCTGGCTGGGCCTGATGGGATTGTTGATATTTTACGGCCAGTTAGGCTGGGTTGGCGGTCCGGGGCGGCTCGACGCCGCGTTTGACATGATGATGCAGTTTCAGGTGACGCAATACACCGGCATGGTGCTGATCGACACGGCGCTGAGCGGCAACTGGGACATGTTCGCCAATGCGGTGTCGCATATCATCCTGCCTGCCTCGCTGCTGGGCTATCTGTCGATGGCCTATATCAGCCGGATGACCCGCAGTTTCATGATGAATGAACTGGGGCAGGAATATATCACCACCGCCCGCGTCAAGGGCATGCCAGAACGGCGGGTGATCTGGGTTCATGCGATGAAGAACGTGATGGTGCCGCTGATCACCGTCGTCGCGCTGTCCTATTCCTTCCTGCTGGAAGGTGCCGTTCTGACCGAGACCATCTTCGCTTGGCCGGGCCTTGGCCGCTATATCACCGACGCCCTGCTGGTGGCCGACATGCCCGCCGTGCTGGGGGGGACGATTGTGGTTGGCGCGGTCTATATCGGGATCAACATGTTCTCTGACCTTCTGTACCGCCTTGCCGATCCGAGGGCGAAATGACCCTGACCGAATGGCTGCGCGACCCGAACCCGTCCTCTCGCCTGCAATCGCGCATGGCGCAGAGCTATCTGTCGTGGTTGCGGTTCCGGCGCAACAAGCTGGCGATGATCGGGCTGCTGATCTCTGTCGCGCTGGTGCTGATGGCGATCTTTGCGCCGCTGCTGGCGCCCTATGACCCGATCACCCAGACCTTGGCTGAGCGTTTGCAGCCGCCGCTGACCCCGGGACACTGGCTCGGCACCGACGACTTTGGCCGCGATATCTGGACGCGAATTCTGTATGGGTCGCGGATCACGCTGTATATCGTGCTGCTGGTGATCCTGACCGCCCCGGTCGCGGGCCTGCTGATTGGCACGGTCGCGGGCTATTTCGGCGGCTGGATCGATCAGGTGCTGATGCGGATCACCGACATTTTCCTCGCCTTCCCCAAGCTGATCCTCGCTTTGGCGCTGGTCGCCGTGCTGGGGCCGGGGATGGTGAACGCCGTGCTGGCCATCGCGCTGACCTCGTGGCCGCCCTATGCAAGGGTGGCGCGGGCTGAGACGCTGACGGTGCGGAATTCCGACTATATCGCCGCTGTGAAACTGCAAGGCGCAGGCTCGCTGCGGGTGATCTGGGGCCATGTCATGCCGATGTGCCTGCCCTCGGTCATCATTCGGGTGACGCTGGACATGGCGGGGGTGATCCTGACGGCGGCTGGCCTTGGCTTTCTCGGCCTTGGCGTGCAACCGCCGCAGCCGGAATGGGGCCTGATGATTTCCGCGGGCCGCAAGTTCCTGTTCGAACAATGGTGGGTCGCCACCATGCCCGGCCTTGCCATCTTCATCGTCTCGCTCGGCTTCAACCTGCTTGGCGACGGTTTGCGCGACGTGCTTGACCCGCGGAGTTCCGGCAAATGACCCTGCTCTCGGTGAAAAACCTCCACGTCACATTCGACACCGAAACCGGCCCGGTTGAGGCAGTGCGCGGTGTGTCCTTCGACCTTGGCCGCGAACGGCTGGGCATCGTCGGCGAAAGCGGCTCTGGCAAGACCATGACCGGGCGATCCGTGCTGAAGCTGATCCGCCCGCCGGGCCGGATCACGGCCGATGCGATGACCTTCGACGGCATCGACATCAAGAACGCCTCGGAAGCCGAAATGCGCGCCCTGCGCGGCCCCCGTATGGCGATGGTCATGCAGGACCCGAAATACTCGCTGAACCCGGTGATGCGGGTCGGCGCGCAGTTGATGGAGGGTCTGCGCCAACGTGACCATGTTGGCCGGGCTGAGGCCCATGCCAAAGCCGTCGCCGCCCTGAACGCCGTGCAGATCCGCGACCCCGACCGCGTGATGGACGCCTATCCGCACGAATTGTCCGGCGGCATGGGCCAACGGGTGATGATCGCGATGATGCTGATCCCCAACCCCGACCTGCTGATCGCCGATGAACCGACCTCGGCGCTTGGACGTCACGGTGCAGGCCGAGGTGCTGTCGATCCTCGACGCACTGGTCCGTGACCGTGGCATGGGGCTGATCTTCATCAGCCACGACCTGCGTCTGGTTGCCCGGTTCTGTGACCGCGTGCTGGTGATGTATAAGGGCAAGGTCGTCGAAGAACTCGCCGCCCGTGACCTGCTCAAGGCCCGCCACCCCTATACCCAGGGCCTGCTCAACTGCCTGCCTCGGATCGGCGGCAATCGCGGCCCGCTGCCGGGCTTGGACCGCAACGCGGAATGGGCCAACTGATGGCATTGATCGAAATCGAAAACCTGTCCGTCACGTTCAACGCCGCAGGCCGCAAGGTCCGCGCCGTGCAAGAGGTCAGCCTGAAGGTCGATGAAAAGGCCAGCTTCGGTCTGGTCGGCGAAAGCGGCTCTGGCAAAAGCACCATCCTGCGGGCGATCTGCGGTCTGGCCCCGGTGTCCGGCGGCACGATCCGCATCGCGGGTGAGCCGATCAAGACCCCGCGCGCCAAGGCCTTCGCGGCGCATGTGCAGATGGTGTTTCAAGACCCCTATGCCAGCCTCCACCCGCGCCACACCATCGACCGCACCCTGTCTGAACCCCTCGCCATCCACGGCATCGCCGACAGCGACAGCCGGGTGATGACAGCGCTGACTGATGTCGGCCTGCCCACCTCATTCCGGTTCCGCTATCCCCACCAACTGTCCGGCGGCCAACGCCAGCGGGTTGCCATCGCCCGCGCCCTGATGCTGCAACCGCAGATCCTGCTGCTCGACGAACCCACTTCGGCGCTCGATGCCTCGGTGCAGGCCGAAGTCCTCAACCTGCTCTCCCGCCTGCGCGAGGAACGCGGCCTGACCTTCCTGATGGTGTCGCATGACCTCGCCGTGATCGACCATATGTGCGACCGCGTGCTGGTCATGCAGAACGGCCGCGCGGTTGAAGAACTCAGCCGTGAGGCGCTCGCCACCGCCCAGATGAAAACCGACTACGCCCGCAGCCTGTTCGCTGCCTCGGCTGATCGGATGCTGGAAGGCTGACCCATTGCCTTCCCCCTTACAAATTGGTCTAAATATCCCACGGGGGGCCACATTGGTTCCCGAACCAATGTGGCTTGGGGGTGTGAAACCCCCATTTTGTGTCCCCAATGCCGCGGTCTGCTAAAGGAAAGCCCATGTTCCCCACTTTTGACGGTCACAACGACCTCCTGCTGCGGCTCTACAATGCCCCGCAAAACCGTGAAGCGATCTGGCTGACGGGTGAGGGCAAGGGCCATCTCGACCTGCCCCGCATGAAGCAAGGTGGCTTTGCCGCAGGGTTCTTTGCCATCTACATCCCCTCACCGCATGACGACGATGGGGTCGATTACATGCAGCTGATGGAAAACCCGCCCTATGTCCTGCCCCTGCCCACCCTGATTGCGGATGCTGAGGCTTTGCCCGTCGCATTCGCCATGGCAGGCCATCTGCTGTGGATGGAGCGGTCGTCGGGTGGTCAGTTCAAAGTGGTCCGCACCGTCGCCGAAATCCGCGACTGCATGGCAAAGGGCGTGATTGCCGGGATCATGCATATGGAGGGGGCCGAGGCGATCGGCGGCAATCTCGACAGCCTTTACGAATTCCATGCCATGGGCCTGCGCTCGCTTGGCCCGGTCTGGTCGCGCCCGACGATCTTTGGTCACGGTGTGCCGTTTGGCTTTCCCTCCAGCCCAGATACCGGCGACGGGTTGACCAATGCGGGCAAGGATCTGATCCGCGCCTGCAATGAGCTGAAGATCATGATCGACCTCAGCCATATCAACGAAAAGGGCTTCAACGATGTGGCGGCGCTGTCCGATGCGCCGTTGGTCGCCACCCATTCCAACGCCCATGTCGTCACCCCCTCCACCCGCAACCTGACCGACCGTCAGCTGGCGATGATCAAGGCTTCGGGCGGCATGGTTGGGTTGAACTACGCCACCTCATTCCTGCGCCGGGATGGCAAGCAATCGGCCGATATGGGCTGGGAAGACGTGCTCGCCCATCTCGACCATCTGTTGGAGCATCTGGGTGAGGATCACGTCGGCTTGGGCTCCGATTTCGACGGTGCGACCATCCCCAAAGGCATCACCGATGTTGCCGGCCTGCCCGCGCTGCAACAGGCCATGCTGGATCACGGCTATGGTGAGGCGCTGATGAAGAAGATCTGCTCTGAAAACTGGATCGCTTTGCTGGAGCGGACTTGGGGTGCCTGAGACGCGTGGGCGCGCGTCAAGCGTGCCCGCTTTCCGTGCTGGGTGCCGTTTCCGCGCGGCACCCTAGCGAAGACGCCTGTCAACGCGGATGAGCGTCCGGCCCCCCGCCTTTTCACTTGCCAGCCCAGCTACCTGCAGGCTAGCTTCGCCCTGTCATGTTCGGGAGAATCCAGTCCCGTGCTGGTGCCGAAGGAGCAACCGCCCCGGTAAACTCTCAGGCGCAAGGACCGTCATGACCACGGAACTCTGAAGAGTGGTGCGGATGCACCCGCCGAAGGGATAACGATCTCAGGCGCCCCAACTGGGGTAAGGACAGAGGGGGCACGGAAGGCGGGGGGATCCCCTGTCTGTGCATGGAGGTGGGGCTTTGAACGATTTGGTGCAATTGGGTCTGCATGACCTGCATGTGGCGCTCGGCGGCAAGATGGTGCCGTTTGCGGGCTATGACATGCCGGTGCAATACACGGCGGGGGTGCTGAAGGAACATCTGCACACCCGCGCCGCCGCAGGCCTGTTCGACGTCAGCCATATGGGGCAGGTGATCCTGCGGCCCAAGGGCACCTATGCGGAAACCGCCCTCGCCTTTGAATCGCTGATGCCGGTTGATGTGCTTGGTCTGCCCGTCGGGCGGCAGCGCTATGGCATGTTCACCGATGCGACCGGTGGAATTCTGGACGATCTGATGTTTGCCAACCGTGGTGACCACCTGTTTGTCATCGTCAACGCCGCCTGCAAACAGGCCGACATTGCCCATATGAAGGCGCAGCTTTCGGCGGTTTGCGATGTGATCCCGGTCACCGACCGTGGCCTTCTGGCGCTGCAGGGCCCGCGGGCTGAGGCGGTGCTGTCGCGTCTGGCACCTGCCGCCGCCGCGATGCGGTTCATGGATGTGGCCTTCCTCGACTGGAACGGCGCGCAGCTTTGGGTTTCGCGTTCGGGCTATACGGGCGAGGATGGCTACGAAATCTCGGTCCCCGCCGCCCGCCTGCGCGAAGTTTGCTGAGGCGCTGCTGGCCCAGACTGAGGTGATGCCGATTGGCCTTGGCGCGCGGGACAGTCTGCGGCTTGAGGCGGGGCTGTGCCTCTATGGCCATGACATTGATACCACAACCAGCCCGGTTGAGGCGGGCCTGACTTGGGCCTTGCAGAAATCCCGCCGGGCGGGTGGCGAACGGGCGGGCGGCTATCCGGGCGCCGAACGATTGCAGCGTGAACTGGCGCAGGGACCGGACCGGCTGCGCGTTGGTCTGCGACCCGATGGGCGCGCGCCCATGCGTGAGGGCACCCAGCTTTTCCTCGGCGATACCCTTGTCGGCAGCATCACCTCTGGCGGCTATGGCCCCTCGGTCGGGGCGCCCATAGCGATGGGTTATGTCACCGCCGCGCAAGCAAAAATCGGCACAGTGCTGACAGCGGAATTGCGCGGCAAGCGCCTGCCTGTCACCATCGCCGCAATGCCGTTCCAACCCACAACCTACAAACGCTGAGGAAGATCATGAAATACACTGAAGACCACGAATGGCTGCGCGTCGAAGGCGAATTGATCGTCGTCGGCATCACCGAACACGCCGCCACCCAGTTGGGCGATGTGGTGTTTGTGGAATTGCCTGAGGTCGAAACCTTGGTGACCGAAGGCGATGAAGTCGTCGTGATCGAAAGCGTCAAAGCCGCGTCCGACATTCTGGCCCCGGTCACCGGCGAAATCGTCGCCGTCAACGACGCACTGGTCGACAACCCGGCCATGGTGAACGACGACCCGACCGGTGAGGCGTGGTTCTTCAAGATCAAGGTCGATGATCTGGCCGTCCTCGACGCCTTCATGAACGAAGACGAATATAATGAGCTGATCGGCTAAACGATGCCGGGAGGCCGCACAGATCGCGCTGAACGCCTGATCGCGGCCCCTGCGGCCCGGCTGTTTTCCTGCTGGACCGACCCAGAGATGCTGATCCACTGGCTGCCACCGCGCGGCATGTCTGGCCGGGTTGAGGTGTTCGACCCGCGCCCCGGCCAGCCCTTCCGCATCGTCCTGACCCACGAAGATCAGGCGGTGGCGGGCAAGTCGGGCGGTGCCAGCGATATCGTGGCGGGGCAGTTCGTCACGGTCGACCCGCCCCGGCATCTGGCCTTTATCAGCCGGTTTCGCAGCGACGACCCAGAGTTTCAGGGTGAGATGCGGATGGACTGGCACTTTGATCCCGAAGGGGCTGCCACCCGCGTCCGCATCGTCGCGGCGCATGTGCCGCCCGGAATTTCGGCCAAGGACCATGCGACGGGGATGCAATCCTCGCTGGCCCAGTTGGCCGCCCTTGTGGAATGAATGCGGAGGAACGCTTCAATGACCTTTACGCCTGTTGATTATAATCCCTACGATTTTGCCAACCGCCGCCACATTGGCCCGTCGCCCGCCGAAATGGCAGAGATGTTGAAGGCCGTCGGCACCGCCTCACTGGATGATCTGATCGCTGAGACTGTGCCGAAATCCATCCGGCAGAAGGCACCGCTCGGTTGGGCGCCGCTGTCGGAACAGGATCTGCTGCTCAGGATGCGGGCGGTGGCCGGGCGCAACAAGGTCATGGTCAGCCTGATCGGGCAGGGCTACTACGGCACCTTCACGCCCCCCGCCATTCAGCGCAACATCCTCGAAAACCCGGCGTGGTACACCGCCTACACCCCCTATCAGCCCGAGATTGCCCAAGGCCGGCTAGAGGCTTTGCTGAACTATCAGACCATGGTGGCCGACCTGACCGGGTTGCCAGTTGCCAACGCCAGCCTGCTGGATGAGGCGACCGCCGCCGCCGAGGCGATGACGATGGCCGAACGCTGCGCCAAATCCAAAGCCCGCGCCTTCTTTGTCGATGAGGGCTGCCACCCCCAGACCATCGCCGTCATCAAAACCCGTGCCCAACCCTTGGACATTGAGGTGATCGTCGGCGCGCCAGAGGCGATGGACCCGGCCAAGGTGTTTGGCGCGGTCTTCCAATATCCCGGCACCTTGGGCCATGTCCGTGACTTCTCGGCTGAGATTGCGGCGCTGCATGCCGCCAAGGCGATTGCTGTGGTGGCGACCGACCTTCTGGCGCTGTGTATGCTGAAGGAACCCGGCGCGATGGGGGCTGACATCGCGGTCGGCTCCAGCCAGCGGTTTGGCGTGCCGATGGGCTATGGCGGGCCGCATGCCGCCTTCTTCTCCTGCAAGGATGAGTATAAACGCCAGATGCCGGGCCGGATTGTCGGGGTGTCGATCGACAGTCGCGGCAACCAAGCCTACCGCCTGTCGCTGCAAACCCGCGAGCAGCATATCCGCCGCGAAAAGGCGACGTCGAACGTCTGCACCGCGCAGGCGCTGCTGGCCGTGATGGCCAGCATGTACGGCGTCTTTCACGGGCCGCTTGGGTCTGCGCGCGATTGCCGAGCGGGTGCATTTCATGGCCAACCGCCTGTCCCGTGCGCTAAAGGCCGCCGGGGCCAAGGTGTCGCCCAAGGCGTTCTTTGACACGATCACGGTAGAGGTTGGCGTCGGGCAGGCCGGGATATTGGCCGCCGCCCGGCATGAGGGGCTGAATTTCCGCAAGATCGGCTCTGACCGTGTGGGCATTTCGCTGGATGAGACGACCGATGAAAAGGTGCTGATCCGCGTGCTGCGGACCTTTGGCATCGAAGGCGTACCGCCCCACCGCGCCGAGTTGTCTTTCCCCGAAAGCCAGTTGCGGCAGACTGATTTCATGACCCATCCGGTGTTCCACATGAACCGGGCGGAGTCAGAGATGATGCGCTACATGCGCCGCCTGTCCGACCGCGATCTGGCGTTGGACCGCGCGATGATCCCGCTCGGCTCTTGCACGATGAAGCTGAACGCGGCGGCAGAGATGATGCCGATCACCTGGCCGGAATTCAGCAGCCTGCACCCGTTCTGCCCGCCGGATCAGGCCGCAGGCTACCGTGAGGCGATTGACGACCTGCACGACAAGCTGTGCGAAATCACCGGCTATGACGACTTTTCCATGCAGCCAAACTCTGGCGCGCAGGGCGAATATGCCGGGTTGCTGACCATTCAGGCCTATCACCGTTCGCGCGGCGACACCCACCGCAAGATCTGCCTGATCCCGGTGTCGGCCCACGGCACCAACCCCGCCTCAGCCCAGATGGCCGGGATGACGGTGGTGGTGGTCGGCTCCATGCCCAACGGCGATGTGGACCTTGACGATTTCCGCGCCAAGGCAAAGGCGGCGGGCGAAAACCTTGCCGCCTGCATGATAACCTACCCCTCCACCCATGGGGTATTTGAGGAGACGGTCACCGAAATCTGCAAGATCACGCATGAGTTTGGCGGGCAGGTCTATCTCGACGGCGCGAATATGAACGCGATGGTCGGGCTGGTGAAACCGGGTGAGGTCGGGTCGGACGTCAGCCACCTCAACCTGCACAAAACCTTCGCCATCCCGCATGGCGGCGGCGGTCCCGGCATGGGGCCGATTGGCGTCAAGGCGCATCTGGCGCCGTTCCTACCCGGTCATCCGCAAACCGGCGGGGCCGAGGGTCCGGTGTCGGCGGCCCCCTATGGGTCAGCGTCGATCCTGCTGATCTCATGGGCCTATTGCCTGATGATGGGCGGTGACGGTCTGACCCAAGCCACCCGCGTCGCCATCCTGAACGCCAACTACATCGCGGCCCGCCTGAAAGGGGCCTATCCGGTGCTGTTCATGGGCAACAAAGGCCGCGTGGCGCATGAGTGTATTCTGGACACCCGGCCCTTTGCGGACGTCGGCGTGACGGTGGATGACATCGCCAAGCGCCTGATCGACAACGGTTTCCACGCGCCCACCATGTCTTGGCCGGTGTCGGGAACCTTGATGGTCGAACCCACCGAATCCGAAACCAAGGCCGAGATCGACCGCTTCATCACCGCCCTACTGGCCATCCGCGAAGAGATCCGCGCGGTGGAACAGGGTGAGATCAGCGCCGAAGACAGCCCCCTGCACCACGCCCCCCACACGGTTGAGGATCTGGTCGCCGACTGGACCCGCAAATACCCGCGCGAACAGGGCTGTTTCCCGCCGGGCGCCTTCCGCGTCGACAAATACTGGCCGCCGGTGGGCCGCGTCGACAACGTCTACGGCGACCGCAACCTGATCTGCATCTGCCCGCCGCTGGAAAGCTATATGGACGCGGCGGAATAACCCGCAACCCCACCGTGGCGCAGCCCTTTGGCTGCGCCACGGGCCAGGAGCGGCATCTTGACAATTGCAGGACCATTGGCGAAAACTTCGCCCAGCGGGGCAGTAGCTCAGTTGGGAGAGCGTATCGTTCGCAATGATAAGGTCAGGGGTTCGATCCCCCTCTGCTCCACCAGACCTTCGCGAAAATCACCAATATCTCCTGACGCGGCCTTAGGGGCTTGTGCGGTGTGTGGCTTTCTGTAGCCTGTCTATATCCATAGAAGCCGTACCACGTGCAACGATCTACCAATCGTTTGAAACCGCTTTGAGTGGTAAATCCTCCAACGAATTAGCGCCATAATGCTGCAGTGCCGAATGAATTTGAAAGCGCTTTGAAGCGAGAATCGTTGACTTTCTGCAAATTTGTGCGATAAGGCATCCGAAGCGTTTCGGATTACCCTGCGAAGTTGGGGACTCTGTCGAGGCGTCTTTCGGGAGTGGCGCCCAGGGGCGCATAGTCAAACAAATAGGGAGGAATGCCCATGTCCTTTGGATATAAGGGTCGCGCTTTGCGTACCGCTGCGATTGCGGCAATGCTGGCGGGTGCCGGTGCGCCGGTTATGGCTGATGAAATCACCGTGGTTTCGGGTGCCGTCGGCGCCGCCGTCGAAAACTTCAACGCCTATGTCAAGCCTTGGGAAGAAAAGACCGGCAACACCGTCACGCTGGTTCCGATGCCCGCATCGACCAGCGACCAGTTCGGCCAGTATCGCCTGTGGCTCGCCGCTGGCAATTCCGACATCGACGTGTACCAGACCGACGTGATCTGGGCGCCGCAACTCGCACAGCATTTTGTCGACCTGACCGAGGCTGCCAAAGACCTGATCCCACTGGAATTCCCGTCGATCATCGAGTCGCAGACCGTGGACGGCAAGCTGGTCGCCCTGCCGCTCTTCACCGATGCACCGGCCCTGTACTACCGCAAGGACCTGCTGGAAAAGTACAACGTCGCCGTTCCCGAAGACCTGGGATGAGCTGACCGTCGCCGCCAAGACCGTCAGGATGGCGAGCGGGCTGCCGGCAACGCCGACTTCTGGGGCTATGTCTGGCAGGGCAACGCCTACGAAGGCCTGACCTGCGACGCGCTGGAATGGGTCAAGTCGTTCGGCGGTGGTCAGATCGTCGAGCCCGATGGCACGATCTCGATCAACAACGAAAAGGCCGTCAAGGCGCTGGAAACCGCCAAGGGCTGGGTTGGCACGATCTCTCCGGCGGGTGTTCTGTCCTATCAGGAAGAAGAAGCCCGTGGCGTCTGGCAGACCGGCAATGCGGCCTTCATGCGCAACTGGCCCTATGCCTATAACCTCGGCAATGGCGATGACAGCAAGGTCAAGGGTCTGTTTGACGTGACGACCCTGCCGGTTGGCGCCGAAGGCGACACCTCGGCGGCGACGCTGGGCGGCTGGAACGTGGCCGTGTCCAAATACTCCAAGCATCAGGACGCCGCGATCTCGCTGGCGCTGTGCCTGGCTGGCCCGGAAGTGCAGAAGATGCGCGCCCTGAACGAAAGCAACCTGCCGACGATCCAGTCGCTGTATGACGACGCCGACATTGCGGCCAAGGCCCCGATCATCCCGCAGTGGAAGAACGTGTTCCTGAACGCCGTGCCGCGTCCGTCGGCCCCGACGCTCGAGCCACTACAACGAGGTTTCCGCCAAGTTCTGGTCGGCTGTGCATGACACGCTGTCGGGCAATGGCACGGCTGCTGACAATCTGGCCAACCTGGAAGCTGACCTGACCGACATCAAGGGCGAAGGCTGGTAATCAGACGTCCCATTCAGAAACCTGCCAAGGGAAGGGGCGGCGGTATCCGTCGCCCCTTCTTGTTTGACCGGGATTTGCCCGCGCGCCCTGCCGCCGCGGAACAAGGAGAAGACGTCATGACATCGCCAACGTTGAGATCGGCGGAAAATCAGGGGCTAAGTCTGCAACAGCAGCGCGCCCGCGCCGCGTTCTGGTTCCTGGCCCCCATGCTGGTTGCATTGTTTGCTGTCGCCGCCTGGCCATTGTTGCGTACCATTTACTTCTCGATGACCAACACCAGCCTCGATGATCTCTATGGCGGTAAGTTCGTCTGGTTTTACAATTACTTCCACATTCAAACGCTGTCGTCAGGTGCCGTCCGTTACAGGGGGGCCTTTTTCGACCCGGACTGGTGGAATGCGGTGTGGAACACCGTGCGTTTCTCGGTCGTATCGGTGACGTTTGAGACGATCCTCGGCATGGCGGTCGCGCTGATGCTGAACGCCGAGTTCAAGGGCCGTGGCTTTGTCCGCGCCGCCATCCTGATCCCTTGGGCCATCCCGACCATCGTGTCGGCCAAGATGTGGGCCTGGATGCTGAACGACCAATACGGCATCATCAACGACATCCTGGTGAACCTGCACATGATCGACCACAAGATCGCATGGACCTCGACCAATGACACCGCGATGATGGCGGTGCTGGTGGTCGACATCTGGAAAACCACGCCGTTCATGGCGCTGCTGTGCCTCGCCGGGTTGCAGATGGTGCCGCGCGATATCTATGAGGCGGCCCGGATTGACGGCATCCACCCGGTCAAGGTGTTCTTCAAAATCACCCTGCCGCTGATCCGGCCTGCCGTCATGGTGGCGGTGATCTTCCGGATGCTGGACGCGCTGCGCATCTTCGATCTGGTCTATGTGCTGACGCCCAACTCGTCGGCAACCAAGACGATGTCGGTCATCAGCCGCGAGAACATGATCGACTTCGCCAAATTCGCCTATGGGGCCACGCAGTCGACGATGCTGTTCGCGATGATCGCCATTTTCGTGTCGCTGTATATCTGGCTGGGCAAGGTTGATCTGACCGGGGAGGGACGGAAATGACCGCTTCAAGCATCTTCTGGAAGGTCATGTTCTATGCCTTCGTGGTGATCGTCGTGGTGTTCGCGGTGTTCCCGTTCTACTACGCCATCATCACCAGCTTCGCCACCGGCGCGGCGCTGTTTGAGATCCACTACTGGCCCTCAGTCTGGGATCTGTCGAACTACAAGACCGTGATCTTTGCCCGCAGCTTCCCGCGGGCAATCCTGAACTCGCTTGTTCATCGCCTCTGTTACGGTCGGCTTTGCGCTGTTCCTTGCCGTCACCGCATCCTACGCCCTGGCGCGGGTGCGGTTCCGGGGCAGGGGGCTGTTGTTGATGACGATCCTTGGGGTGTCGATGTTCCCGCAGATCGCCGTTCTGGCGGGCCTGTTTGAACTGGTGCGGTTCCTTGGCATCTACAACACGCCTTGGGCGATGATCATGTCCTACACGATCTTTACCCTGCCGTTCACCGTCTGGGTGCTGACCACCTTCATGCGCGATCTGCCGATCGAGATTGAAGAGGCGGCGATTGTCGATGGCGCGACGCCGTGGATCATCATCACCAAGGTCTTCCTGCCGCTGCTGTGGCCGGCAATGGTGACGACCGGCCTGCTGGCCTTCATCGGCGCGTGGAACGAGTTTCTGTTCGCGCTGACCTTCACCATATCCGAGGATCAGCGCACGACGCCGGTGGCCATCGCGCTGCTTGTCCGGGCGCTTCGGTGCAAGAAATCCCGTGGGGCCCGATCATGGCGGCCTCCGTCATCGTGACCGTGCCGCTGGTCATCCTCGTTCTCATATTCCAACGCAAAATCGTCGCGGGTCTGACCGCAGGCGGCGTGAAGGGCTGATATCATGGCAAAAATCGAACTGAAGAATGTCCACAAGGCCTACGGCGCGGTGGAAGTCATCAAGGGCATCGACCTGACCGTGGAAAAGGGTGAATTCATGGTGTTTGTCGGCCCCTCGGGCTGCGGCAAATCCACCCTGCTGCGCCTGATCTCGGGGCTGGAGGAAATCACCAGCGGCGACATGCTGTTTGATGACGAGCGGGTGAACAACCTGATCCCGTCCAAGCGCGGCATCGCCATGGTGTTCCAAAGCTATGCGCTGTACCCGCACATGAATGTCTATGACAACATGGCCTTCGGGATGAAGCTGGCGAAATCCAGCAAGGAAGAGATGGACAAGCGCGTGCGTGAGGCGGCAGCGCTGTTGCAGATCGAACATCTGCTGGACCGGCTGCCGAAGCAACTGTCCGGCGGCCAGCGGCAGCGCGTCGCCATCGGCCGCGCCATTGTGCGCGACCCGCGGGTGTTCCTGTTCGACGAGCCGCTGTCGAACCTCGACGCCGCCCTGCGGGTGCAGACCCGGCTGGAGATCGCCAAGCTGCACCATTCGATGACCGACGTCACGATGATCTATGTGACGCATGATCAGGTCGAGGCGATGACACTGGCCGACCGGATCGCCGTGCTGCGCGACGGGATGCTGGAGCAGGTCGGCACGCCCGCCGAACTCTACGACACCCCGAACTCCCTCTTCGTGGCGGGCTTCATCGGCAGCCCCAAGATGAACTTCCTGACCGGGAAATTCGCCGAGGCACAGGGCTGCACCACGCTGGGCATCCGGTCCGAACATATCGAGGTGGCCGAGAGCGGCATGTGGACGGGCGAGGTGGTGCACACCGAAGATCTCGGCTCCGACAACTACCTGTTCGTCGAAGTCGGCTCGGATGAACCGATGATCGTCCGGCAACCCGGCAAGCTGAAAGTTGCGCTGCGGTCGAAGATCGGCTTGAACCCGATGCCGGGTCAGTTGCACAAGTTCGACGCGAACGGCAAGCCGATGCGCTGAAACGGGGGGCAGACCGGGGGCCAGCCCCAAGCAGCTTTGCCCTTGGCAAAGCTGCTTACCCCCGGGATATTTGTACCAAAATGAAAGGGGTAGGGGGGACCTTGCCCTTTATGGAAAGGAACCGTCATGGTTATCCGCGTCACCGTCTGGGGCGAGAACGTCCATGAACAGACCAACAAGGTTGTCGCCCAAGTCTATCCCAAGACCATGCATGTCTGCATCGCTGACGCGCTGAACCGCGATCCGGGCATCAAGGCCACCACCGTCACCCTGCAAGACCCCGAGCATGGCATGACGCGTAGAGAAGCTGGCCGAGACCGATGTGCTGATCTGGTGGGGCCACGAGGTCCATGGCGAGGTTGACGACAAGATCGTCGAGCGTGTCGCTGAGGCGGTGCATGGCGGCATGGGCGTGATCTTCCTGCACTCGGCCCACTTCTCCAAGCCGTTCAAGCGGCTGATGGGCACGCCCTGCAACCTGACCTGGCGCGAGGCCGGCGAGCGCGAGCGTCTCTGGGTCACCAGCCGCAACCATCCGATCGCCGCCGGTCTGCCGGATCATTTCGAAATCGAATATGAAGAAATGTATGGCGAGCCCTTTGGCATCCCGGAACCCTTGGAAACCGTGTTCATCTGCTGGTTCCAGGGCGGCGAGGTGTTCCGGTCGGGCGTGACCTACAAGCGCGGCGCGGGCAATGTGTTCTACTTCCGCCCCGGCCATGAAACCTATCCGACCTATCACGACGCCAATGTGCAGCGCGTCATCGCGCAACGGCGTGAAATGGGCCTACAACCCGGCGCCCGCGCATCGCCAACCCCGGCGACGCGCCGAACCGCCCGATTACCGACGTGCTGGAGCCGATCGAGGAGCGCGGCCCGCGCCTGCACCATGACGGCGAGGCGGGGTATCGGTGATGACGAAACAGCCTGTTCGTATTCTGATCCTTGGCACTGGCGGCATGGCGAACAACCATGCCGAAAACTTTGCCAAGATCGAGGGCGTCTCACTGGTGGCCGGGATCGACACCCGCCCCGAGCAGTTGAAGGCGTTCTGCGACAAGCACCACATTCCGCACGGCTTTGCCTCGATTGCCGAGGCGCTGGCCTGGGGTCGAGTTTGACGCCGTAACCAACGTCACACCGGACGCCGCGCACTTTGCGACCACGATGCCGGTTCTGGCGGCGGGCAAGCATATCCTGTGCGAAAAGCCGCTGGCCACCAATGAGGCCGATGCCGATGCGATGGCCGCCGCGGCCGCCAAGGCGGGCGTGGTCAACATGGTCAACCTGTCCTATCGCAACGTGGCGGCCCTGCAAGCCGGGGCCGCAGATGGTGCGCGAGGGGGCCATCGGCACCGTCCGGCATTTCGAGGCGTCCTATCTGCAATCCTGGCTGACCCAGCCCGCCTGGGGCCACTGGGACAGGAAAGCCAGTGGCTGTGGCGGCTGTCGACCAAGCACGGCTCCAAGGGCGTGCTGGGCGATGTCGGCATCCACATCCTCGACTTTGCGACCTTTGTGGCCGGGCAGTCGGTGGAGGAGATTTCCTGCCGTCTGGCCACCTTCCACAAGGCCCCGGGCGACCAGATCGGCGAATACCCGCTGGATGCCAATGACAGCGCCACGATGCAGGTGGTTCTGGGCAATGGCGCCCTGGGCACCGTCGCGGCCACCCGCTTTGCCAGCGGCCATCTGAACGACCTGCGCCTGCGTCTGTACGGTGACAAGGGCGGGATAGAGGTGTCGTGGGAAAAGAACGTCTCGCGTCTGCGCGCCTGTCTGGAACCCGACCTGCAAATCTGGCGACCTGGCACGATGTCGACGCCCCGGTGCTGGCGACGATCTATGAACGCTTTATCGCCGCCATCCGTGGTGAGGGTGAGGCTGACCCCGATTTTGCGCGGGGGGCGGCATTGCAGAAGATGCTCGACCGGGCAGAGCAATCGGCGGCGCAAGGCGGGCTTAGCCTGAAGGTGTGAAAGCTGGTTCAAGGCTGACCGATGGGCCGGGGCAACACCCCGGCCCAATTTTCATCTGAAATCCGATTTTTCAGCATTTTTTGCGACGGAACCCGCAAATCTTGGCGTATTGGGTCTATGGACCCAAGTTTACAGGACACAAAATGGTCAAAGGTTTCTCACGTACTCAAATCGCGCTGCACTGGGGCGTCGCCCTTTTGATCCTGTTCAACCTGCTGATGGGCGATGACATGAGCCACCTCTGGCGTGAGATCCAGAAAGGCGGCGTGGCACCGACCACCACCGCCGCGTGGATCCACATCATCGTCGGCTCGCTGGTGTTGCTGCTGGTGCTGTGGCGCCTGATCCTGCGCTATACCCGTGGCGTGCCCGCCGCACCTGAAGGCGAAAGCCGGATGATGACGCTGGCGGGCGATGTCGGGCATTCGGCGCTTTATGTCCTGATGATCGGTCTGCCGCTGACTGGCCTGCTGGCATGGTTCGGCGGCGTCACCTCTCTGGCGGATATTCATGGCGGGGTGTTGAAGGTGCTGCTCTGGGTCGTCATTGCGGGCCACGTTCTGGCGGCGCTGTACCATCAGTTCATCCTGAAGGACGGGTTGCTGAACCGGATGCGCAAGCCGGGCTAAGCCGCCAGAAACGCGCGCACCGTGTCTTCAAACTCACGGGGCTTTTCGGCATGCAGCCAATGCCCCGCGCCGATCAGCTTGGCGAACCGTGCGGCTGGGAACAGCGCGCGGATTGCCTCGCGGTACTCTGCCTTGACGTAATGGCTGTGCGACCCCGACAGAAACAGCACCGGCCCGTCAAACTGCCCGACAGTGCCCGGCCAGCCGACGATCTTCGGCATCTCAGCCTCCAGCACGTCGAGGTTCAGCCGCCAAACCGGCGGATGGGCCTTGAGGTCGAGCGATTGCAGGAAGAACGCCCGCAGGCTGGCATCCGGGATGGCCTCGGCCAGCCGGCGGTCTGCCTCTGACCGCTGGGTCAGCCCGGTCATGTCCAGCGAGCGCATCGCCTGGATATGATGGCTTTGGTCATGGTCATAGGCGACCGGCGCGATATCAGCCACCACCAGCCGCCGCAGCAGCGCCCCCTCGGTCAGCGCCAATTGCATCGCCGCCTTGCCGCCCATCGAATGGCCGACCATATCCACCGGCCCGCCCAGATGGCGCGATCACCTCGGCCAGATCGCCCGCCATGTCGGCATAGCTTTGCGTGTCGGCGCGCGGGCTGGCGCCGTGGTTGCGCATATCCACCGCCACCACATCGCGCCCGACCGCCAGCCGGCGCGCAACCACCCCCCAGTTCCGCGCCGACCCGAACAGGCCGTGGACAATCATCAGCGATGGCAAGGTCAGCGGACCTTCGGACTTATGGGTGGTGTAGGCCAACATGGGGCAGGCTCCGTCAGGGACATCTATGCCAGTTGAACCGCCCCCAGCCCGGGCTTACAAGGGCGGAAAATCAAGAGGGACGTGAATGAGCGTAGTGACCGTGCAACAAATGGCCGATCGGGTGGCCCAGTTGATGGAAGAGCGGCTGCGCGTCAAAGGCCCCACGCTGGAGGATCAGGTCCGCCGCGCCGGTCGTCGCCTGCCGCGCAAGGTGCGTGACGCCGCTGCCGCCCTTGCCAGTGCCGTCGTGATGATTCGCAGCCCCAAGCTGATGGCGCAGGTCGATGATGAGACCGTGGCCCACGCCTATGACATCTGTGTGCGGCATCTCAAAACGCTGAACCCCAGTGCCGCCCGCCGTGGCCTGCTGCTCGACATGGCCGCCCGCATCGCCTTTGCCTTGCTGGCGGTCGCCGCACTGACCATCGGCTTTCTGTACTGGCGCCACATGATCTAGCTTTCCGCCACCCGCTGCGTTATTCCTGAACGCAGTTCACGGAGGGTGCCCATGTCCAAAACCGAAGACCGCCGCGCCGATCTGCGGGCTGACCTCATTCGTCTGGCCGAAGTGCAAATCGCCAAGGGCGGCATGGCGTCCCTGCGCGCCCGCGATCTGGCGCGTGAGGCGGGCTGTGCTGTCGGCGCGATCTACAACGTCTTTGCCGACATGAACGCGCTGGTGATTGAGGTGAACGGCAAAACCTTCACCCGAATCGGGACAGAGGTGGCGGGGTCCATCACCGGCAAAGACGATCTGCCGCCCGAACGCCGCCTGATCCTGCTCGCCCTCGCCTATCTGGATTTTGCCGACCACAACCACCACCTGTGGCGCGCGCTCTTCGACCTTGACCTGCCAGATGACGATCAGGTGCCCGATTGGTACCGCGCCGAACTGCGCGCCCTCTTCGCCCACATCGCCCGCCCGGTTTCCGAGATATTTCAGGAACTTGAGGGTGAGGCGCTGTACCTGATGGTCCGCGCGCTGTTCTCCTCCATCCACGGCATTGTCATTCTGGGCCTGCAAAACCGCATCTCTGGCGTGCCGCGTGGCCAGATAGAGGTGATGATCGAACAGGTTCTCTTGCGGATCGCGCAGCCCAAGAATTCCTGAACACCGTTCAAAATAATTCTTGAACGACGTTCAAAACGTGCTATGACTACTCCATGAACAACGTTCAAGGAGGAATGCAATGTTCGGTACCATCAGAACCCTGATCCACGGCACCAGCGCACGGGCCGAAGAACGTGTCCGCGCCGCCTATGCCATCGAACTGATCGATCAGAAAATCCGTGAGGCGGCTGAGGGGCAAAAGCTGGCCAAAATGACCCTCGCCAGCCTGATCCAACGCCACCGCAACGAAGATCGCCAGATCCAGATCCTTGAAACCCGCGTCGCCGATTTGACCATCCGGGCAACCGAGGCGCTGAAAGCCGGACGCGACGATCTGGCGACTGAGGCGGCCGAGGCGATCGCTGTGATGGAAAACGAACTGACCCTGCGCCGCGAAACCTCATCGCGCCTTGAAACCCGGGTGCTGCGCCTGCGCACCTCGGTTGAGACGGCAACGCGCCGGATCATCGACCTCAAGCAAGGGTCGATTGCCGCCCGGGCGCTGCGCGATGAACAAAGCCTGCAAACCCGGCTGAACACCACGCTGGCCGGCCAATCCCCGATGGCCGAGGCGGAAGAGTTGATCGCGGGGGTGCTGGGCCGGGCTGACCCGCTTGAGCAGAGCGAAATCCTCGCCGAAATCGACCGCGGCCTGTCGCGTGAAAACGTGGCTGACAAGCTGGCCGAACATGGCTTTGGCCCGACGATCAAGGCCACGACCGCCGACGTGCTTGCCCGCCTGAAGGCCCAAGCCTGAACCCTTTCCCCTGATCAATGGAGACTGTCATGAAGAACCAAGGTGAAGCTAACCTGCTGCAATCGTTGAACATGCTCGGCGTGATTACGGCCTATGTCCTGCTGGCGCTGTCGCTGTACCTGTCGACAGAGGTGCCTTTGGCAACCAAGGGCTATTGGGGAATGGGCATCCTGCTGTTGACCCTGAGCTTGGTGAATGTCGTCAGAATCCGCTTTGACTCACAAGCCAGCGTTGACCGCGTCAAGCAACTGGAAGAGGCGCACAACGAACGTCTGCTGGCCGAATTCGTGACGGACAAGTCCAAGGTCTGAACCCGCCAAAAACCCAAAAGGCCCGCGTAATGCGGGCCTTTTGTTGTCTTCGATCTACCAGAAAACCAGCGTTCTTGGTCGGGTCACAGACCCGGATACAGCGGGAACCGCGCGCACAGCGTGGCAACCTTGGCCCGAACCGCAGCCTCAACCGCCTCATTGCCAGCGTCGCCATTGGCGGCCAGACCATCGACGACTTCGACGATCCAGTCGGCAATCTCGCGGAACTCTGCCTCACCGAAACCGCGCGTGGTGCCCGCCGGGGTGCCCAGACGGATACCCGTGGTCACAAACGGCTTTTCCGGGTCAAACGGCACGCCGTTCTTGTTGCAGGTGATGTGGGCGCGGCCCAGGCCTGCTCGGTCGCCTTGCCGGTCACACCCTTGGGCCGCAGATCGGCCAGCATCAGGTGGTTGTCGGTCCCGCCCGACACGATGTTGATCCCGCCCTTCATCAACTGATCCGCCATCGCCCGGGCATTGGCCACCACGGCCGCGGCATAATCCTTGAACTCCGGCCGCAGCGCCTCGCCAAAGGCGACAGCCTTGGCGGCGATCACATGCATCAACGGCCCACCCTGCAAGCCCCGGAAACACGGCCGAGTTCATCTTCTTGGCGATGTCCTCGTTGTTGGTCAGGATCATCCCGCCACGCGGCCCGCGCAGGGATTTGTGCGTGGTCGTGGTCACCACATCCGCCCAAGGCAGCGGCGAGGGATGCGCGCCACCGGCCACCAGACCCGCGATATGCGCCATGTCGACCATCAGATAGGCGCCCACCTCATCCGCAATCGCGCGGAACGCCTGCCAGTCCCAGATGCGGCTATAGGCCGTGCCGCCCGCGATGATCAGCTTGGGCTTGGCGGCCATCGCCGTCTCGCGGATCGTCGCCATGTCCAGCAATTCGTCCTGCTTGCGCACGCCATAGGAGACCACGTTGAACCACTTGCCCGACATGTTGACCGGCGATGCCATGCGTCAGGTGCCCGCCCGAATTCAGGTCCAGCCCCATGAACGTATCGCCCGGCTGCAACAGCGCCAGAAACACCGCCTGGTTCATCTGGCTGCCAGAATTCGGCTGCACGTTGGCATAGGCCGCAGCCGAACAACTGCTTGGCCCGCTCAATCGCCAGCGTCTCGGCCACGTCAACAAACTGACAGCCGCCGTAATAGCGCTTGCCCGGATAGCCCTCGGCATATTTGTTGGTCATCACCGACCCCTGCGCCTCCATCACGGCGCGGCTGACGATGTTCTCGGACGCGATCAGCTCGATCTCTTCGCGCTGACGGCCAAGTTCGGCGGTGATAGAGCCGAACACTTCAGGGTCACGGGTGGCAAGGCTTTCGGTAAAGAAACCGGCAGTTGCAGACATAAGGTGCCTCCTTGGGATGGGTTGCGGCTATCTAGACCACGCAGTCCCGCCTTTGAAGGGTGGAAAGCGACCACTTTCCGCATCACGGCGAAAAAAGTTTCCGATCGGAAACATGCGGGGCAAATCCTCACGCCAGAAAACCCGCCCGACATTCAGGGGGTTGAGTTTGCCGCCAAGCCTGCCAAGACTGACCCCGATCAGGAGGACGTCGTGGCAAATGGCAGGATCACCTTTCGGGCAAGCACCGCCCCCGCCGCCCAAGACGCGTTGCAGCGTCTGACCGAGCGTTATGGTCAGACGCCGCTGGACGAGGCCGGGGTCATCGTCTGTCTGGGCGGTGACGGCTATCATGCTGCAAACCCTGCATGACACCCAAGGCACCGGCCTGCCGGTCTATGGCATGAACTGCGGCACGGTGGGTTTCCTGATGAACAGTCTATCACCCTAGAGGACTTGCCCGAACGCCTGCACGACGCCGAAGCGGCCGTGATAAACCCGCTGTCGATGCGGGCCGAGGCGCCGGATGGCACCGTGACCGAGGCCCTGGCGATCAACGAGGTGTCGCTGCTGCGCGCCGGGCCACAGGCCGCCAAGCTGCGCATTTCGGTCGATGGCAAGGAACGGCTGGCCGAACTGGTTTGCGACGGCGCGCTGCTGTCGACCCCTGCCGGGTCCACGGCCTATAACTATTCGGCCCACGGCCCGATCCTGCCGATTGGTGCTGATATCCTGGCCCTGACCGCCGTGGCCGCCTTCCGCCCCCGTCGCTGGCGTGGCGCGCTGCTGCCCAAGGATGCCGTCGTCCGCTTTGATGTGCTGGACCCTGACACACCGCCCGGTGCGTGTCGATGCCGACACCCGCGCCGTGCCCGCAGGTGGTCAGTGTCGAAATCCGGTCTGAACCCAATGTCAGCCATCGCATCCTGTTCGACCCCGGCCATGGCCTGGAAGAACGTCTGATCGTCGAACAATTCGCCTGACCCGCCGCCCTTTCGCCCTGTCAGGCGTCATCGCACGCGAATAGCGCACTCTTGACATTTGCGCCGCCAATGCGCCCATCTGCCCCCTAATCCGACGCCCGTGCCGCGTGAGCACCGAAAGGCCCGGATGAAGGTTCCCAACATCACGCAGGGGCACCGCAGTGTGCACGGTCACTGGCATTCGCCCAGGGGCGAGGGCCCATTGCCTCTGACGATTGGAACTGAACATGACCACATTTGCCGAACTGGGCCTGTCGCCCAAGCTGCTGAAAGCTCTTGAAAAAACCACCATGCAGACGCCGACGCCCATTCAGGCGCAGGCCATTCCGCATATCATGAAAGGTGCCGACCTGATGGGTCTGGCGCAAACCGGCACCGGCAAGACGGCGGCCTTTGGTCTGCCGCTGCTGCACCGCCTGCTGGACATCGGCCACCCGCCGGCACCGCGCCGCGTCCGCGCCCTGATCCTGGCCCCGACGCGCGAACTGGTGAACCAGATTGCCGAAAACTTTATGGTTTTCACCAAAGGCACCGCTGTCAAGGTGACGATGGTTGTCGGCGGCGCATCGCTGTTCCGTCAGGCCGAACGTCTGGCCCGTGGCACCGACGTTCTGGTCGCCACCCCGGGCCGCCTGATTGACCTGATCGAACGCGGCGATGTCTCGCTGGAGGATACCGGTTATCTGGTGCTGGACGAGGCCGACCAGATGCTCGACATGGGCTTCATCCATTCGCTGCGCCGCATCGCCAAGCATATCCCGGTAAAGCGTCAGACCCTGCTGTTCTCGGCCACCATGCCGAAGGATATCGAGGAACTGGCCGCCACCTATCTGCGCAACCCGGTCAAGGTGCAGGTTGCACCGCCCGGCAAGCCGATTGAGAAAATCGTGCAGGGCGTCCACTACATCCCGAACGGCGACAAGGCCAAGCTGCTGGAAACCTATCTCCAAAAGCATGCGGGCGAACAGGCGCTGGTCTTTGGCCGCACCAAGCATGGCTCGGAAAAGCTGTACAAGCTGCTGCTGTCCTGGGGCTTCAAGGCCGGGTCGATCCACGGCAACAAGAGCCAGAATCAGCGCGACAAGACGCTGGCAGAATTCCGCGAAGGCACGATGCAGGTTCTGGTCGCAACCGACGTAGCGGCACGCGGCATCGATATTCCCGGTGTGCGGCACGTCTATAACTATGACATGCCGAACGTGCCGGAAAACTATGTCCACCGCATTGGCCGGACCGCCCGCGCCGGGGCCGAGGGCACCGCTGTCGCGTTCTGCGCACCGGCCGAAATGAGCGAACTGCAGGCGGTTGAAAAGCTGCTGAAAAAGGTCATCCCGGTGATCGGTGGCGCGCCGTGGTCGGCTTCGGCTATTGCCGCTGCGCCCAAGCCCGCTGGTCGTGGCCAACAGCGCCCGTCGCACGCCCCGCGTCCGCAAGGGGGCAAACCGCAAGGTGCCAAACCGCATGGCGCCAAACCCGCTCCGCGCAGCGCCGCCAAGCCCGCAGCGAAACCCGCTGGGGCACGTCCCGAAGGTGGGGCACGTCCGCCGCGCAAGACCGATGGTTCGGGCAAACTGTCACGCGGCCCGCAGCGCTGGACCAGCTAAACCGCAGCGTCCAAACCGTTTGAAAATCAGGGTAGGGTGCGTGATCTCACGCACCCTTTCTTTTTGCGAACCATTCGCAACGTGATTAAAATGTGGTTAATAAAAAGTCGTAAGTCATTGATATAACTATGAAATGTGCAGTGTCGCTCAGACGGACGCTTTTGCCCTGCGGCTGAAATCAGCTGGCCTCATCCTCAAGATTGAGCTTCATATCCAGCAAAACCTGCTGAATGGCCAAAGTCTCACGCAGCATCCGTTTCGCCTCATTCGCCGAGATTATCCCGTCCGCAATCGCCGAGTTATATTCGGACATCAGCTGGGCAAACCGCTGGGCCAGAGCAACCACATCCTGATTGACCCCGGAAGATTCAGAGTTCCGCTTGACCGGGTCGTAGGACATCGTGATGCCCCTGAGGTCGGCCAAAGCCGCCGTCACATGGGGAAACTTCGCCGCAGCCTCCAGCTGGGCGACCACATCAATCGGCATGAACCGGTCATTATGTTCGGTATGATCCGAGTAATAGCGCCCGATCGTGGCCTTGGACCGCCCCGTCAGGGCACAAGATGCCTCCACTCCAACGTCCTTGACCAAGGCCTCGGTGTGCTTCTTCAGATAGGTTTCCAGTGACATTCCAACCCTTGCCAATGTTTACTTGGGAACTTTCAACGCATTTTCCCATTAAGCCCGCTGAAAGAATTTGTCATTGATAAAGCAATCCCGACTGTACGGGATATTCAAGAGTGGCTGACGGTAACGTTGGTTTGGGTGGGGGTTCGCCAAGCAGCGTCTCGCAAGCTTTGCGCGGCGGGCCCCTTAAACCAGAACGCCTGCGAAACCCTGACCTGACGGAAACTTCGCTTGGCCGGGTTGCAGGCCGGGCCGCGGTTGCGCTAAATCCCAAACATGGCAAAGCTCTACTTCAACTTCTCGACCATGAACGCCGGCAAGTCGACCTTGCTGCTGCAAGCCTCGCACAACTACCGCGAGGGGGGGATGTCGACCTATCTCATCACCGCCCGTCTCGACAACCGCGCCGGGCAAGCCCGGATCGCCAGCCGCATCGGCATTGGTGAGCCCGCCGACACCTTCGCCCCGGATGAGGATATGTTCGCCAAGCTGGCGACACGGCTCGCCGCCGAAAAGGTCGCCTGTGTGTTCATTGATGAGGCGCAGTTTCTGACCAAAGAGCAGGTCTGGCAACTCGCCCGCGCGGTCGATGATCTGGGGGTGCCGGTGATGTGCTACGGCCTGCGGGTGGACTTTCGCGGCGACCTGTTCCCCGGCTCGGCGGCGCTGCTGGCTTGGGCGGATGAGATGCGTGAGGTGCGCACGATCTGTCACTGCGGCAAGAAGGCGACCATGGTCATCCGGCGCGGCCCGGACGGTCGTGCCCTGAAAGATGGTGAGCAGGTGGTGATCGGCGGCAATGAAACCTATGTCTCGCTCTGCCGCCGTCATTGGCGTGAGGCGACCGCTGACTAGTCCACGGGGGGCCAACACCCGCTTCCGGCGTGGCGTGGTGAGGAAAAGCGACAGACGACCCGCGTTTCCCCGCTCGGCGACCCGAATAAAGCCGCTTGGCCGATTGTCGCGCGGGCCAAGTTTCGATAACCTTTCCGCATGAAGTGGTGGGCAGACCTGCAAAAGCATGACCGCAGTCGATAAATACCAACGGCTGGAATGTGTCGGCCTTTGGCGGTCGACGGCAAACGCACAGTTGCGCGAGGTCGTAGTCGGCCTGCGCGATGCCACCCTGCTGTTGTCCGACACCCGCACCAGCATGGCTGTCACCCATTGGTCCCTGCCTGCGGTCGAGAGGTTGAACCCCGGCGACTTGCCCGCCCTCTACACCGCTGGGCGGCTCGACGACGGCTCTCCGGCTGAGACGCTGGAACTGGACGACCCTGACATGATCGCAGCGCTTGATACGGTCCACGTCGCCCTCGTGCGCCGCCGCCCGCATCCCGGCCGTCTGCGCGGCGTCAGCGTGGTTGGGGCGATGGCGGCGGTGCTGTGTCTGGCCTTGCTCTGGCTGCCCGGCGCGATGATCCGTCACACCGCCTCAGTCCTGCCTCCGTCAACACGGGTGCAGATCGGCAAGATGGCGCTGCAGGACATGGCCCGCGTCACCGGATCGCCCTGTAGCACGCCGCTGGGCAACCGCGCCGCTGCAGCCCTTGCGCTGAACCTGTCGAGTACCGGGGTGACCGAGATCTACGTTGTGCGCGACGGGGTGGACGGCAGCGTCAGCCTGCCCGGCGGGATTGTCGTGCTAAGCCGCAAGGTCGTGGAAGAGGCGCAGGACCCGGAAATCGTCGCGGGTTATGTGCTGGCAGAGGCCGTCCGCGCCGAGATCAGCGACCCCAGCGTGCCGCTTCTGTATCATGCCGGCCTCATCGCGACGTTCCGGCTGCTGACGACCGGGGTGCTGTCCCCGAGCGCGACCAATCTCTATGCCGAGACGCTGCTGAAGGCCCGCAGCCGGATGCCAGACCAAGACCGCCTGCTGGAGCGGTTTCGGCAGATCAATCTTTCATCGACGGCCTATGCCCGTGCCGTCGATCCCAGCGGCGAGACGACCTTGGGTCTGATCGAAGCGGACCCATTCAAGGGCCGCTCACCTGCGCCGATCCTTGCCGACAACGACTGGATCAGCCTGCAAAGCATCTGCACGCAATAGGCCGACGGCAAGAAAATGCCCTCTGGCCGGGACCAGAGGGAGAGGTTTCTTATTGTTGTTGGTGCTGCTCGATCTTGCCCGAAGCGGTGGCCCAAGATGGGTCACCGCACCTGGATTGGTTATCTCAGAATGGCGTCGCCAAAGCCTGCTTTACGGGCGGTGGCTAGGGCGGCTTGGGCATCTGCCGAAGACCCGAACGGCCCGGCATATACGATTTGCAGCAGCTTGCCCTGACGGGTGATCTTGCTGGTCGAAACGGGAAAGCCTAGCGCAGCAAGCCGTGCCTTGGCGCCATCGGCGTTGGAGGGCAAACCGAACGTGCCGACCTGAACATAGGCGCGGCTCGTCGCGACGGGGGCTTGCGGCGCTGACATTGTGGAGACTGTGACGGTCGTTGCCGGGGCGCGGGTCGCGGCGGCGCGTGCCTGCGGCTGCTCTGCCACCAGAGCCGCCGGGACAGTCCGCGTCCAGACCTGATCCTGCTGGGCTTGACCCTGGGCCGTGCCGACACCGCGCAGGGGATTGAGGCGATCATCGCTCCAAGCGAGTTTGTAGCCCTTGGGCGGCGTGGGGACGGCATTGCTGGCGGCCACGCGGGCAGCCGAACCGGGGTTCTGCAAGCTCGCCCCTGCCATCATTTGCGGGGTGACAGCGCGATACTCCAGCCCAGCGCCTACGCCAGACCCTTGCGGGAAGTGCGGTGGCATCCAACCGGTCAGGGAGCCATTGCCGGGGGTGCAGACCAAGGCCGTGCCGCCTGAGCGCAGCCAGACACGCTCCAGCTTCGGGGCCGAGCGATAGCACTGGATCTGGCCGGCGGCAGGGTTGGCCGCCGCCGCATAGGTCGGGGCGGGCGCGACAACCGGCGGTGCTGCCGGTGTGGGCAGAATGACCGGGACGACGGTGACCGGCGCGCGTGTGATCGGCATGGCGTTCAGCGGGGCGGACGGTGCCGGGCCGGTGCCGAACAGCAACGTCATCAGGGACTGCCGTGGAGCAGCGGGGGCGGCGACAGGAGGAGCAGCGGCGACTTGAGGCGCAGCCGCGCGGACTGCCGGGGCGGTGCGGACGCCGGGGCTGTGCGGACGACTGGGGCGCTGCTTGGACGTCGGGAGCCATGTCGGCGGCCACGGCGGCTGCGACTGAGGGGCCAAATGATGGTGGATAGCCGCAAAGCGGCTTGCGGCTGCGGTCGACCCGCGGCACCCAGTTCACAGCGTTGCCATACCCGGCGCGCAAGAAAACGCAGCCCCGGTTGTCAACAAACTGCTGACCATTGAACCCGGCAGGCGGCAGATTAGCCGGCCCGCCAAGGCTGGCGATACTTTGCGCCTCGGCCAAGGATGTAGACAGAACAGTGGCCAAAGCGGCCATGGACAGAACTTTTGACAGCATGACTACCCCCAAGTAGTTGAGGCGAATCATGTATCATCATTGTTTCCGAGTAAAGGGCTAATGCCCCTATTTAGTACCGAACATGCGATCGCCCGCATCTCCTAGCCCAGGGACAATATATCCATGGTCATTGAGATGGCTATCTACTGCTGCTGTGACGATTGGGACGTCAGGATGCACCTCTTGCATGTGCTTTATGCCCTCTGGTGCGGCCAACAGGCACAGGAAGCGGATCTTCTTGGCCCCTGATTGTTTCAAAAGCGTCACCGCTGCCGCCGAAGAGTTGCCGGTCGCGAGCATCGGATCGACGACGATGCAAACGCGTTCTTCCAGATGATCGGGCAATTTGCAGTAATATTGCACCGGTTGCAGGGTTTCGGGGTCACGGTACAGGCCGACAAACCCGACACGCGCCGCCGGGATCAGTTCCAGAATGCCGTCGAGCAACCCGTTGCCGGCGCGCAGGATCGAGATCAGCGCCAGCTTCTTGCCGTCGATGGCGGGGGCGTCCATCGGTTCCAGCGGGGTCTCGATCTTCTTGGTGGTCATCGGCAGTTCGCGGGTGACCTCATAGGCCAGCAGCAGGCTGATTTCGCGCAAAAGCTGGCGGAACGACGCGGTGGAGGTGTCTTTCTCCCGCATCAGGGTCAGTTTGTGCTGCACAAGCGGGTGGGTCACGACGGTCAGGTTTTCAAGCATTGGCAGCCTCCAGCTTTTTGCGAATCTTGGCCTTGGTATCGGCATCGCAGAAGGCCGCGTCAATGGAGGTGCGGGCGATCTCGGCAAAGACGCCGTCATCCCAATCGAACGCCTCATGCAGCATCTGGTATTCGCGGTCCATCGTGGTGTGAAAGAACGGCGGGTCGTCGGTGGAAATGGTGACCTTGACGCCGCGCCGGTGCATCTCGCCGATCGGGTGTTTGCGGAAGGTCGGAAAGATGCCGAGGGCGACGTTGGAGCCGGGGCAGAGTTCCAGCACGATGCCGCGTTCGGCGATCTCTTCGACCAGCGCCATGTCTTCGATGGCGCGCGCGCCGTGGCCGATCCGTTCAACCTTCAGATCGTTGATGGCATCGCGGACCGAGTCTGGCCCACCCCATTCGCCAGCATGGGCGGTCAGTTGCAGACCCGCCTCGCGCGCCATGTCGAAGGAATACAGGAAATCCTTGGGTTTGCCGATCATCTCATCCCCGGCGATGCCAAAGCCCGTGATGAACTTGCCAGCCGTTTCGGCCGCACAACGGGCGGTTTGGCGGGCTTTGTCGGGGCCGAAATGGCGGATGCAGGTGATGATCCCGCGCAGGGTGATGCCGAAATCGGTTTCGGCCTTGGCGGCGGCCTCTTCAATCGCGTGCAGATATTCCTTCCACGCGCTGACATCGCGGTTGCCGCAGAAATCGGGCGACAGGAAGGTTTCGGTGTAGATCACGCCGCTTTTGGCGCTTTCTTCCAGCACGGCGAGGGTCAGGCGGTAGAAATCCTCGGGGGTTTGCAGCGTGGTGGTGGCAGCCTCATACACCTTCAGGAAATGCCAGAAGTCGGTGAATCTGTAGGAACCATCCTCGGTGAACAGGCCCGACAGATCCATCTTCTTCTGTTTGGCAAGACTGCGGATAAAGGCGGGCGGGGCCGCGCCTTCGAGGTGGAGGTGAAGTTCGACTTTTGGGGTCACAGAAAGCTCTTTCCCGGTCCATGAGAAGGTACGCCCAGATGGGCAGCGACAGAGGCACCTACATCGACAAAGGCGCAGTTGCCAATCTCGCCCGTACCCACCCCGGCGCAAAGGACGGGCACCCGTTCACGCGTGTGTTCTGTGCCGCGCCAAGTGGGGTCGTTGCCGTGGTCGGCGGTGAAGATGGCGAGGTCGCCGGGCTGCAATGCCGCCAGAAAGGCACTGGTGCGGCCGTCGAACCATTCCAGCGCGCGGGCATAGCCGGGAACGTCGCGGGGGTGGCCGTAGAGGCTGTCAAACTCAACAAAGTTGGCGAAGGTCAGAGAGCCGGGCGCAGCCTCGCGCCCCAACCGGTCGAGATGGTCAAACAGGTCGGCGTCGGATTTGCCTTTGTGCAGCGCCCCGATCCCGTGCATCGAGAAGATGTCGCCGATCTTGCCGATGGCATGGGTATCGCGTCCGGCCTCATGCACCCAGTCGAGCAAGGTAGGGGAGGGGGGCGCGATGGCGTAATCGTGGCGGTTTGGCGTGCGTTTGAAATTGCCGGGGGTGCCGGTAAAGGGGCGGGCGATGACCCGGCCGACCTTCATCGCATGCAGATGGGGGGCGAGGTCTTGGCACAGCTTCAGCAGCCGCTCTAACCCGAACGCCTCTTCATGCGCGGCGATCTGGAACACGCTGTCGGCAGAGGTGTAGCAGATCGGCCAACCGGTGCGCAGATGTTCCTCACAATGCTCGGCGATGATCGGCACGCCTGAGGCATGGCAATTGCCGAGGATGCCGTCGGTTCCTGCGAGTTTGCAGACCAAAGCCACCAGATCGGGTGGGAAGGCGGGGACGGTGTCGGGGAAATAGGTCCACTCCCACGGCACCGGCACGCCCGCCAGTTCCCAATGGCCCGAGGGGGTATCCTTGCCGCGCGAAACCTCTGTCGCCGCACCCCAGCGTCCCGTCGGTAGCGCGGTCAGTCCGGGCGTTTCGGCACCAGAGGCAAGGCGAACCGCCGCACCGAGGCCAAGACGGTCAAGGTTGGGTAACGCCAACGGCCCGCTGCGCCCGACATCGGCGCGTCCGGCGGCGCATTCACGGGCGATATGGCCCAGCGTGTTGGAGCCCTCATCCCCAAAATCCACCGCATCGGGGCCACCGCCGCAGCCAACCGAATCCATGACGATCAAGAAAGCACGGGCCATCAGGCAATCCTTTTCAGGATGAGTGGGGTTTCGGCGGGTTCGGTTTCGGCCATCACATAGGCGGCCTGAATGGCGCGGATCGCCTCATCCGCCTGCGCCTCAGTTGCGGCATGGACCATGCACAAGGGGTCGCCCGCGCCGATGTCCTCGCCGATGCCGGCAAGATCGGACAGGCCGACCGACAGGTTGATCCGGTCGCCTTCGCGCTGACGCCCGCCGCCCAACTGCACCACGGCCAGACCCAAGGCTCTGACCGTCGATCCGCGAGACAAAACCGCCGCCAAGGCTAGGCGCTTCACAGATGACGGTCGCGGCGGGCAGGCGGTCTGGCCAGCGGTCGACGAAATCGGCGGGCCCACCTTGGGCCGCCACCATCCGGCCAAACCAGTCGGCAGCGGCACCGGATTCAAGCGCCTGTTCGATGCGGCGCGCGCCATCTGCGGCATCGTCGGCAATCCCGCCGAGGGCCAAAGCCTCTCCCCCCAGTGCGGCGGTGATGTCCCATAGGGCAGAATTGACGGAGGTGCCGGTCAGGGTCTCCATGACCTCGATCACCTCCAGCGCGTTGCCAGCGGCTGTCGCCAAGGGCTGGCTCATGTCGGTGATCAGGGCCGTGGTCATGCAACCTGCACCCTGCGCCGTGGACACGAGGGCGCGGGCCAGTGCCTCGGCATCGGCCATGGTCTTCATAAAGGCGCCAGAGCCGCATTTCACATCCAGAACAAGGGCCTCCAGACCGGCTGCCAGCTTCTTTGACAGGATAGAGGCGGTGATGAGGTCGATGGATTCCACCGTGCCCGTCACGTCGCGGATTGCATAAAGGCGGCGGTCGGCTGGTGCGATTTCGGCGCTTGCCGAGACAATGGCACAGCGCACATCGCGCATCTGACGGCGCAGTTGATCCTCAGACAGGCCGGTGCGGAAGCCGGGGATCGCCTCCAACTTGTCCAGCGTCCCACCGGTATGGCCCAGACCCCGCCCCGAAATCATCGGCACATAGGCCCCACAGGCCGCCAAAGCGGGTGCAAGCAACAGCGACACGCAATCGCCAATCCCACCGGTCGAGTGTTTGTCGATGACCGGCCCCGGCAAGTCCCAACGCATCACGTCGCCAGAGGCGGTCATGGCGCGTGTCAAGGCCACACGGCCCGCCTCGCCCAACCCCTTCAGCAGCACGGCCATCGCAAAAGCCCCGGCCTGCGCGTCCGAAACGGCGCCAGAGGCGAGGCCCGCTGCAAACCAGGTAAGTTCATCGGATGAGGGTGTGTGGCCGTCGCGAATGGCGGCAATGATGGCGCGGGCATCCATTTAACTGCGCGCCATATGGGCGGCGGTGAACTGACCCGGCAACAGCTCTGCCACGGTCATCACGACCGATTTGCCATCGGTGGTGTGCAGGGTGACTTTGGCGGAACCATCGGCGAATTCGGCGATCTTCTGGCGGCAACCGCCGCAGGGCGGCACTGGGTCGGGGCTGTCGGCTATCACGTGAATCTCGGCGATCCGGATGTCACCCGCTGCCACCATCGCCGCAATCGCGCCAGCCTCGGCGCAGGTGCCCTCAGGGTAAGCCACGTTTTCCACGTTGCAGCCGACATGAATGGACCCGGAGGTTGACCGGATCGCAGCACCCACCTTGAACCGGGAATAGGGGGCATAGGCGCGCAGACGCACTTCGGTGGCGGCTTTCAGCAGCATGGTTGCCTCGTGTTGTTTGACCAATTGGACAGGATTGTGATCCGGTTCGGCCCTTGTTGCAAGCGCCGCCACGGATCAGCGATCTGCGTCTAGACGGTCGTCTTCGGGTTGCCGGGCAGGGACACTTCCAGCAATTCCAGATCCGGGGTCGTCTCGCTGTAGCGGGTAGCGAGCCCTGGGGGAATGACAAACGCGTCGCCGGGAGACAGGCGGTAGGGGTCTTTGCCCTCACCCTCCAAGGTCATCTGGCCCGACATCACGAAGGTGAACAGGATGTCGCCTTCGTGCTTTGTCCAAGGGGCCGGGCCGGTCGGACGAGCCACCATCACCGAGGCTACGCCACGCGTATTGTCGTTGATGGTCGTGTCGCGCGCCTCAAAACCGGGAATTCGGAAAGGCTGGAAGGTGCCCTTTGCGCCGACATTGTGAACGAACCGTTGGCCCTGCCATTCCCGGTCGGGGCGATAGGCCGGTGTGGGCAAATTCATGACGTGGTCGATTTCGGTGACATGGTCGGCAGGCACGCCAATCTCAATCACCTCAATCCCGTCGCTGGCCGTCAAGACCCGGTGGCGGATTTCGGGCGGTTGGATGAAGCAGTCACCGGCCGTCAGACGGATCGGCCCGCCCTGATCCTCATACACGACTTCGACCCAGCCTTTGATGCAGAAGATCAGCTGAAACCCGACCTTGTGGAAATGCACCATGTCGGGCACCGGGCCGCCGTCGGGAATGCGGATATGGCTGGCGATCATCGCCCCGCCGAGGCGCGATGGCACGAGGTCACGGTACTGCATGCCCGCGCGTCCGATGATCCAAGGTGCCTGATCCGCCAAACGGCGCACCACAAAGGCGTGCTTGGTTTCGGGCATGACGACGGGGGGATTCAATTCGTCAATTTCGATCCGCGTGCCGTTGGGGGCCGTCAGCTCACGCTTGCCACCGGCAAAGCCATCGGGGTCATCGGTCAGAATGCGCAGGGTGCCGGGGGCTTCGGGGGCGTCCTTTTGAATCCGAATTCGCAGGCCGTGGCCAGACAGAACCGCCACCTCGGGGTTGTCGGCGGGATAGATCATATCCAGCCGCATCCCCAAGACTTTGGTGAAAAATGGCAGATCGTTGCGCAACTCTTGGGTCGGCAAGCGAATTTCGGCGCGGGTGGTATTTGACGTGTCAGCCATGGCATTCCCAAATGATTTTGGTAAGACTGCGACCGAGCGGGGTAATTTGCAAGCGGCCCTTGCAACAGCTTCAACAAACCAGTGCTATGCGGCAGCGTTCGGATAGTTCAAGGCTAAACCAAATTCAGGGAGGCGCAGGGATGGATGAGGCCCGGCACGAGAATACCAGGCAAGCTGCGCTGGATTATCACGAATTTCCCAAACCCGGTAAGCTGGAGATAAGGGCAACCAAGCCCTTGGCCAACGGTCGTGACCTGAGCCGGGCCTATTCCCCGGGCGTCGCCGAGGCCTGTCTTGAGATCAAGGCCGATCCATCCACCGCCAGTCGCTACACCATCCGCGGCAACCTTGTCGGCGTGGTGACCAACGGCACCGCCGTTCTGGGGCTGGGCAATATCGGGGCCTTGGCGTCCAAACCGGTGATGGAGGGCAAGGCGGTTCTGTTCAAGAAATTCGCCAATATCGACTGTTTCGACATCGAGTTGAACGAGCCTGACCCCGTCAAGCTGGCCGATATCGTCTGCGCGCTGGAGCCGACCTTTGGTGCGATCAATCTGGAAGATATCAAGGCGCCGGATTGCTTCATCGTGGAAGAGCTTTGCCGGCAGCGCATGAAGATCCCGGTCTTTCATGATGACCAACACGGCACGGCGATCGTCGTGGGGGCTGCGGCGACCAATGCACTGCTGGTTGCCGGCAAAGATATCGGTGACGTCAAGATTGTCTCAACTGGTGGCGGGGCGGCGGGGATTGCCTGTCTGAACATGCTGGTCAAGCTGGGCGCCAAGCGCGAAAATATCTGGCTCTGCGATCTGGAAGGGCTGATTTACAGCGGCCGCACCGCGCAGATGACGTCGCAAAAGGCCGCCTATGCCCAAGGCACTACGCCCGCCGTTCTGGACGATGTGATCTCGGGGGCGGACATGTTCCTTGGCCTGTCCGGTCCGGGTGTGCTGACCCCGGCGATGGTCGGCAAGATGGCCAAACGTCCGATCATCTTTGCCCTGGCCAATCCGACCCCCGAAATCCTGCCCGATGACGCCCGCGCCGTAGCGCCCGATGCCATCATCGCGACCGGTCGCAGCGATTTTCCCAATCAGGTCAACAACGTGCTGTGTTTCCCATTCATTTTTCGAGGGGCACTCGATGTGGGTGCAACCACGATCAATGACGAGATGAAACTGGCTTGCATCGAGGGTATTGCGGCCCTTGCCCGCGCCACCACCAGCGCAGAGGCGGCTGCGGCCTATAAGGGTGAGCAACTGACCTTTGGGGCGGAATACCTGATCCCGAAACCGTTTGATCCGCGTCTGATCGGGGTTGTCGCCTCAGCCGTTGCGCGGGCTGCAATGGAAACTGGTGTGGCCACCCGGCCCATCGCGGATCTGGAATCCTACCGGCGTGAGTTGGACGGTTCTGTCTTCAAATCCGCGCTCATCATGCGCCCGGTGTTTGAATCCGCCCGCACCTCTACCCGGCGGATCATCTTTGCCGAGGGTGAGGATGAGCGGGTGCTTCGCGCCGCCAATGCCATGCTGGAAGAGATGACCGTCAAGCCGATCCTGATCGGCCGCCCAGAGGTGATCGCCACGCGCTGCGAACGTGCGGGTCTGCCGATCCGGCCCGACCGCGACTTTGAGGTGGTGAACCCGGAAAACGACCGCCGCTACCGCGAATACTGGGGCAGCTATCATGAATTGATGGAGCGGCAGGGCGTGACCCCCGACACCGCCCGCGCCATCGTCCGCACCAACTCCACCGCGATTGCTGCGATTGCGGTGCATCGCGGTGATGCGGACACCATGATCTGCGGTGCGTTCGGCCAGTATCTGTGGCACATGAACTATGTCCGGCAGGTTCTGGCGCGGGACGGGCACCATCCGCGCGGCGCCTTGTCGCTGATGATCATGGAAGACGGGCCGCTGTTTGTCGCCGACACCCAGGTCAACCCGATCCCGACCCCGGAACAGATGGCCGAAACCGCCATTGATGCCGTCCGCCATGCCCGCCGTTTTGGTGTGACGCCGAAGCTGGCCCTGTGTTCCCATTCCAACTTCGGCAACCTTGACAGCGACTCGGGTCGTCGGATGCGCGCTGCGATGGAGATATCTGGACGCCCGCGAGGTCGATTTCGAATATGAGGGCGAGATGAGCCTGGATGCCGCGCTGGACGCTGAGTTGCGGTCGCGGATGTTCCCCAATTCGCGGCTGCACGGTGCGGCCAACATCCTGATCTTTGGCTATACCGACGCGGCCAACACCGCCCGCAACATGCTGAAGATGAAGGCGGGCGGGCTGGAGGTGGGCCCGATCCTGATGGGCATGGGCAACCGCGCCCATATCGTCACCCCGTCGATCACCGCGCGCGGATTGCTGAACGTGTCCGCTTTGGCGGGGACGCCGGTTTCGCTCTATGGTTGAAAGGCTGGACAAAGGCTGACGTCTGGGTAACTTTAGGCATAGTTGCCCGCATTGGTCCCTGAGCGACCAATGCGGGCGGCCGAGAGGGTGAAGACAAGATGTCCGACACGACAGATCCGAAGCTGGAATTCGACGAGCAAGAGTTTGCAGGCTCTGCTGAAACTGGCCGGTCCCAAGACGGCGCCGGAACTGGTCAAACGGCTTGATGAGGACTTGCGGCAGGTCGCGAAGGTGTTGGCGGCAGCGGCGATTTCACAGGACAATGCCGCTTTGCGGGTGCAAACCCATAAGTTGGTGGCCATTTCCGGAACGATCGGTGCCACGCGACTGTACGAACTCACCCGAGATCTGAATGAGTCAGCGCATGCGCCGGAGGGTCTGTTCCCCGCGGCCTTGTTGGCAGAAACAGAGGGTGCCCTTGCAAAGGTGATCCTGCGAATGCAAGCCGCGAAAAGTGGGCTGAAGCTGGCGCCATGAAAACAGGGTCGGGCCGCAACAAGCCAGCATCCGTCCTGCTGATCGAGGACATCCTGTCGCTGCAGCTGATCTACCGCACGGTGCTGCAAGGCGCGGGCCATCCCGTTCGCGTCGCCAGCACTGCCGCCGAGGGCATGCAGGCCTTTGCCGAAACGCCCGTCGCAGGTGGTCTTGCTGGATCTGGGCCTGCCCGACCGCGACGGTCTGGACCTGATGCGCGACATGCTGACGCTGCGCCCGCAAACCCGGATCATCGTGATCACCGCAAACGGCTCGATCAACAAGGCGGTCGAGGCGATGCGCGCCGGGGCGCATGAGTTTCTGGTGAAACCCTTTGACGAGGGGCGGTTTCTTGGCGGCGGTTGACCATGCCCTGATTCCGGTCACTGCGACCAAGGCGACTGCCAAAGAGCCGACAGCGCGGATCGCCGCCAACGCCGCCGCGAGACCCTTTCTGGGGTCGTCCGAAGTGATGCAGCGGATCCATGCCAAGATTTCGTCCGTCGCAAATTCCATGGCCACGGTCTTCATCACCGGCGAAAGCGGCACCGGCAAAGAGCTGTGCGCCTTGGCGGTGCATGGCAATTCGGCTCGGGCCAAGGGGCCGTTCATCGCGCTGAACTGCGGGGCCATTCCGCATGACCTGCTGGAATCCGAGGTGTTTGGCCATGTGAAGGGCTCTTTCACCGGGGCCATTTCGGACCGGGCGGGGGCTGCGACAGCGGCCGATGGCGGCACGCTGTTTCTGGATGAAATTTGCGAAATGGCCCCGGCGTTGCAGACCAAACTGCTGCGGTTTCTGCAAACCTCGACCGTGTTGCCGGTCGGGTCGAACCGCCCGCAAAAGGTCAACGTCCGGATCATCTGCGCCACCAATCGCGACCCGCTGGACGCCGTGCGGCGCGGGCAGTTCCGCGAGGATCTGTACTACCGCCTGTTCGTCATCCCGATCCACATGCCGCCGCTGCGCGAACGTGGGGATGACGTGATCGAAATTGCTGAATCCGTTCTGGAACAGTTTTCCAAAGAAGAGGGACGCCAGTTCGACGGGCTTTCCCGCGATGTCAGCGACCTGTTCCGCCGCCTGCCCTGGCCCGGCAATGTCCGGCAAGTGCTGAACGTGATCCGCAATGTGGTGGTGCTGAACGAGGGCGGGCTGGTGACCCAGTCCATGCTGCCGGGCGATCTGGCCATGGAGATGGAGTCCCGGGCGAACACGGCGGCACCCATCCTGCGCGACACGGCCGATGCAGATGTCGATTCGTTGCTGGGCCTGCCACTGGCCGAGGTGGAGCGTATCATTGTCATGGCAACCCTTGCCCGTCACGGCGGCTCTGTCCCCAAAGCCGCCCGCGTGTTGGAACTGTCGCCCTCGACCCTTTACCGCAAGCTGGAAGGCTGGGCCAAGATGGTGACCTCTTGAATGGCGACGTAGGTTCGCTGCCAAAAGTCGGCCAGATCGGCTAAGGCCAGATCGGTCTCTTCTACGGCGCCGGATTTCCACAGAGTCTCGGCCTCGGACAAGACTGCTTGAATGCCGGTTGCCCCGAAGATGCCTGTCGATCCCTGCAACCTGTGCAGAGCCGCCATCGCTGCCTGATCGGGGCCAGAAGCGGTGATTTTCTCAAGGACTTGTTGAATGACCAGCCCGGTCTCGTCCAGAAATCTTTCAGTCAGCTTGGCGGCCCGGTCCTTGCCAAGGTCATCGACAAGCGCCTGCAATATATCACGGTCAATCAGATCGGCAGTGGTCGCCTCGGTCGGTGATCGGTCGGCAACCGCCCCACCCATCGCCCGCGCCAGCACGTATTTCAACGTGCTGCGGGTGATCGGCTTGGTCAGGACCTGAACCATTCCGCCGGCACGAAACCGGGCGGTTTCCTCTTGCAAGGCATGGGCGGTCATCGCAATGACGGTTGCCCCACGTGAAGCCCCCTGACCGGTCAGAATAGCCTCAGTGGCCTGCAATCCGTCGACCTTGGGCATGGAAATATCCATCAGGATCAGGTCGAACCTGTCTTGATCGGCTAGGGCGATCCCCTCGGCACCATCGCGCGCCTCAACCACGTCATGACCCTCGGTAACCAGCATTTCGCGCACGATAAGGCGATTGAAGTCATTGTCCTCAACCACAAGCGTCCTGATCTGCCCCGTCCGGGCGGGTTTTTCCGCGTCGGGTGCAGGGACGGGTGGGCGAAGGTGGCTAACCTCGGCAATCTCCATTGGCAGCGTGATCACAAAGGTGCTGCCCCGTGCCATCTTGCTTTCAACCGTCATCACGCCGCCCATTTGGTCGACGATCCGCTTGACGATGCCAAGACCCAGCCCAGTGCCAGAGGCGCGTCTGGCGTAAGAGGCGTCCAGCGTGACAAAATCATCGAAGATGCGGCCCAGATCCTCTTCGGGAATTCCAATACCGCTGTCTTTTACCCGAAACTCGGTTGTCCCTTCTGAGGGCAAGTGGCGCACTGCAATCTCAATGGTGCCATTGCGGGTGAATTTGACGGCATTTCCCACCAGGTTGAGAAGCACCTGACGCAGTTGCGCGCTGTCACAGATCACCACATTTCGGCCATCCGGTGGCGGTTCAAACAGCAACACATTGCCGTTCACCCGACTGGCTGGCATCTGGTTTTCCAGCACTTCTTGAATGAGGGCCGCCAAATCAACCGGGACCGGACGAAAGGGCGCCTTGCCGCTTTCCAGCCGGGCAATGTCCAGCACGTCGTTGACGTGATGCATCAAAAGCTTGCCCGAGGCTTCCATGATGCGCAGATATTCCCGTTGGTCCGGGGACAGGTCTGTCGCATCCAGCAACTCGATCGTTCCGATCATGCCATTCAACGGTGTCCGGATCTCGTGACTCATCACGACCAACAGGTCGGCCTTGGCCTTTTCGCCTGCCAATGCCTCATCCCGCGCGGTCATCAGCGCCTTTTCGGCGGACATCTGGACAGACAGATCGCGCAGGAAGGCCACGTAAAGCGGGCGATCCCCGGAAATCGTGCGGGAAATGGAGACTTCTGCCGGAAAGACGTGGCCGTCCTTGTGTCTGGCCGAAATCCTGATCCTGTCCTGCCCGTCAATCTCGGGTGCGACGCCCGGCTGGAACAGTGGCTTCCCATCCGTCACCGCAGAGATCAGCGTGGCCAGATCGGCGCCGAGGGCCTCTTCGCGATCAAATCCGAAAATGGCCCGGGCAGCAGGGTTATAATCTACGATCCTCCCGCAATCATCGACTGAAATCAGCGCCTCCATAGCGGTTTCGACGATGGCATCGAGGCGAGATAGGGTCTCAAGATTCTCAACCGCCCGCATCCGGTTGAACCGGTAGAGCCGCAGCAAAAGAAACATCAGGCCGATGAGTGAGGTCACCAGAACCAGGGTCAGCAGACCAGCAATAATCAAGGTGCGCTCTGCGTCCCGGCGTTGGCGGTCTGCTTCGCTGGCGAAGGTTTGCAGCCCTGCCAAGGCGATGGCACGTGCATCGCCAAGCAGGTCGCGGGCTTCGAAGGACAGACGGCCTAGTGAGGCTTGCAGAGCCGGGTCCGGGCCTTCGACTGTCGTGTCATAGGCCATCACGAGCTTTTTCAAGCGGGACAGACTGGCGACAACCTCCGGTGACTCGCGCAGGGTTGCAAAGATGCGGCCCTTTTCCAGCGTGTTCAGTCGACTGTAGAACACGTCAAAGCGCAGCCTGACCTCAGCCAGATCGCCGCGTCCCAGTAGTGCCGAGTCAACCGCCAGCACGAGGTGAACCAGCTCGATCTCGATCTGGGACAGGGCCCATTGGACGTTGTCGGATTTGGAGCTGCTCTCACGGTCGATCTGCCGCAGAACATCGACGGCCAGAATGGAAATCCCGATCATGCATGCCATCAGTCCGAACGCAGCGAGGGCAATCCGCAGGCGGCTGAGGGGGAGATATCTAAAGAACTTGGGTTGGGGCAATGATTGCGACCTCGACAGAACTGGGTCAGCCTAACGCAGCACGTCGATACGGTCGAGTTGCCAGATGCTGCGCGAATAATTCGTGTCTGTCCGGTAGTCGATGCCAGAGTCAAACGGATAGAGCAGCCAGATCGGCCCCTTGTCCCGCACCGGCATCGGCGCCCCGTCGACCTCATAGGCCAGCAGTGGACCGGTTGTCATGGCTTCACCGGCCGGAAACTCGATGGCATAATCGTTGAGAGCGTGGAGGCGGAGGCCCACATTGTCGAGGTGCAGAAAGTCCGACAGGGCCTTCAGCATGACGCCCTTGTAGTGGTGTGTTCCATCGGTCCAGATTGACGAGGTGTCGAACTCTGCCGTTCCCAGCGCCTCCAGCATTGCAACATCAAACTCAACTTGGCCGTCCGGGAATGTCGCTGGGTCCAGTCCGGACACTGTCAAAATCACCGGACCGGCGCGTTGCGGAAGTGTCGTCGCGAAGCCTGAACTGGCCAGTAAGAGCAAGGCGATCAACCCGGGCCGGGCAAGCTGAAGCAAATACATATGCGATACACTCGGCTTCAAATGGTTTTGGCTATTCTGCCACTTAACGCTGCGGGAGATGGCGATGCTACTGAAATGACTCTATCCCAAAGGATAGGAATGGCCTACATTGATTGCGCAATACGGCTTCTGCATGTTTTTGCGGACCGGTGCCTCGGCATTTCAGCTGACAGGTGCCAGACGCTGCCCTTTATGGATGATCTCGCATGGTGCGAATTCTGGTGGCCGACGATCACGATCTCGTTCGGGAAACCATCGCCGCCTATCTGGAGGCAGAAGGGTTTGAAGAGGTGCGGCTGGCCTCCAATGTGGCGGGGGCGATGCAGGTTGTTGCGTCTGAAGGGGCGTTTGATCTGATCCTTGTTGATTATGACATGCCGGGGATGGACGGGCTGGCTGGGCTTGCCCGGTTGATCGCCGCCAATTCTGCGCGCCCGGTGGCGCTGATTTCGGGGGCGGTGCCGCCTGATACGGCTGCCGCTGCTTTGGAGATGGGGGCGGCGGGGTTCGTGCCCAAAACGATGGGGTCGCGGGCTATGGTGGCGGCGGTGACGGCGATGCTGCGGGGTGAGGTTTTCGCCCCGCTCAGGGCGATGCAGAAGGGGCCTGAGGGGCTGTTGAGCGGGCGGGAGCTGGACGTGCTGCGCGGGATTTGTGCGGGGAAATCCAACAAGGAAATCGCGCGGGATTTTGGGTTGCAGGAAGTGACGGTGAAACTGCACGTCAAGACGATGAGCCGCAAATTGGCGGCCAAAAACCGCACCCATGCCGCGATGATTGCCCGGGATCGCAAGCTGGTCTAGCAAAGCGTCCGACTGCGCGACGCTTGGTATTATTGTTTTGTATCAACGCATTACGTATTTTCATTAACCAGAATGAAAGCACGTTGCGAATGGTTCGCAACTGCTTTTGACCTGCTGGTCATGGAATGTATTGACGGGCGATGGGCCGGATGGCCAATCTTGGTCACACCTGAGAGATCACGCATTCCGGCAACAGGCGCATCACATCCGCGACACGGCACAGTTTAGTGGCATCGGTGGTGACGGCGGCGGAGGCGGCTGCGCTGCCGAGGGACAGGGCGGCTTCGGGGGTTTCGCCGCGGGCAAGCGCCAGAACAAGGCCGGCGACAAAGCTGTCGCCCGCGCCCACCGTGCTGACGACCTTGACCTTGGCGGCCTTGGCGAAGATCCGGCGGTCGCAGTCCACCAGCACCGAGCCTTCGGCCCCACGCGAGATGATGACCTGTTTGGCCACCCCGCGTTCCACCAGACTGAGCGCGAAATCGGCGGTGTCTGACCGTGAGATCAGCGGGCCTTTCGACAGGGATTCGGCCTCGGCGTCGTCCATCCGCAGGATGCGCAGGTCCGGGATCGGGTTGTCGACGGCCTCGCGCAGCGCCGGGCCAGAGGTGTCCAGCACCACATTCAGCCCGGGCATGGCACGGGCCAGACGGGCGGGGAAATCGACCGGCACGCCGGGCGGCTGGCTGCCGGAAATCACGCCAAACGCGCCGGGGCGGGCGGAGGCGCGCAACAGGGTGAACACGCGTTCCTGATCCTCTTCCGACCAGATCGGGCCGGGCAGCATGAAGCGGTATTGGCGGCCGGTTGAGGCCTCGGTCACGGTCAGGCTCTGCCGTGTTTCGCCGGGGGCGGTCAGCGCCAGAAACGGCACGCCTTCGGCCCGGATCAGCCCGGCCAGCCGGTCGCCGGTCAGCCCGCCCAGCGCCACCAGCGCCAGACTTTCGCCGCCCAGCGCCGCAATCGCCCGCGACACGTTCAACCCGCCACCGCCGGGGTCCAGCATCGGATCGGTGCAGCGCAGTTTTTGGTCAGGGATCAGGGCCGGCACCTCGGACGACATATCCAGTGCGGGGTTCAGTGTCAGGGTCACGACAGGGGTTTGGGCCGGGGATTGGGGCTGTGTCTGCATGATCGGACCTTCCGCAACAGTTATTCGATGACGACGATGGCGGTTTGAAAGCTGCCCGATTTGGTTGAGTTCTTGTCGCGCAACGTGGTCACCAATGTATATTGCCCGGGTGGCAACCCGTCGAGCGTATAGGTGATATTGGCCTGCACCTCTTTGTTCTGATGGCGCGAGGTAGAGGTGTATTCGGTGGTGTCGGGCACATTGGCCAGCTCTTTGCCTGAACTGTCCAACACCTGCAAATCAATGATGAAATTGACCGAAAAGATCCCGTCGCCGGGGGTGCCGTAGCCGACGCCGAAGGGTTCGCAATAGATCAGGATCGGCTCACCGACCTTGAACACATTGTCGGCGCGGGGGTTGTACATGCCAAAGCCGGGGGCGGCTTCGGACACCAGCAGGGCCTGGGTAAAGCCGATGCTGCGGCTTTGCGACCAGACACTGGCATAGAGATCGCGGGCCCCAATCAGGGCGCCTGCCATGTCCTTGGCGGCCAGTTTCTGTTCGATGGTAGAGGCGGCATCGACCACGGCACCGGCCCGGACTTGCGGGGTAAGGGCGACCATCAGGCTGAGGACAAGTGAGGTGAGTTGGGCACGGCGCAGGATAGGGGTCATTGCTGTTTCATTCCCACCACGGATCAATGCGGGCGATGTCGTCATCGGTCCAGCCGAAATGATGGGCCAGTTCGTGGATGAAGACATGGCCGACCAGTTCGCCCAGCGACACATCCCCCCGTTCGGCCCATTCTTCAAGGATCGGGCGGCGGAACAGAAATATCTGGTCGGGTCGCTGCGGCTGATCGGAGAAGGACTTCTCTGTCATGGGCACGCCGTCATAGAGGCCGGTCAGCTCATAGGGGTTCTCAATCTCCAGCGCCTCAAGGATTTCTGGGTCGGCGAAATCCTCGATGCGCAGGGCGACGAGGCCCGCAGCCTCGGCATAGGGGGCGGGCAGGGCGGCGATGGTATTGGTGACCAACTCTGCGATCAGGGCAGCGTCGGGGGCGATAGCGGAGGCGGACATCTGGCTCATGGCCCCATGATTAGCGAAGCGCAGGGTTTATGCAATGCGCGGGGTTGTGATAGGTTGCTGCAACGGGAGGTTGTGATGGCATATGAGGCAAAGACCAAGGTGCTGGAGATGACGGTGCCGGCATTTCTGGACAGCGTTGCCCCGCCCGCGCGGCAGGCTGAGGCGCGGCGGTTGGTGCAGTTGTTCGGCGAGGTGACGGGGTTCGGGCCACGGCTGTACACCGGCGGCATGGTGGGGTTCGGCCGCTATGCCTATACCTATGCCAGCGGTCATTCCGGGGTCAGCCTCGCGACCGGGTTCGCGCCACGCAAGGCGGATCTGTCGATCTACATCATGCCCGGCTATGCCGATTTCGGACCCATTCTGGCGCGGCTGGGCAAGCATCGGATGGGCAAGGCCTGTCTGTATCTGCGCCATCTGTCCGATGCCGATGAGGCCGTGCTGCGCGAATTGATCGCGGCCGGGCTGGATCATCTGAAAACCCATTGGCCGGTTGAGCCTACCTGATGGACAAATTCGTCCAGTCGTGACAGGGAGGAGCCCTTGAGGAGACTCCGATGACCAGACCCACGATCACCCGTTTTGCCCCGTCACCCACTGGCTTTATCCATGTGGGAAACCTGCGGACTGCCATGATGAACTATCTGATCGCCCGCAAGTCGGGTGGAGAGTTCATTCTGCGGCTGGATGACACCGATCAGGAACGGTCAAAGCAGGAATATGCGGATGGGATCATGGAAGATCTCGACTGGCTGGGCCTGCATTGGGACCGGGTGGAAAAGCAGTCGCTGCGGATGGACCGTTACCGTGAGGCGGCGGATCAGCTGCGCGGCGTGGGCCGGTTTTATGAGTGTTTCGAGACGCCGGTTGAGCTGGATCTGAAGCGGAAGAAGCAGCTGAACATGGGGCGGCCGCCGGTCTATGACCGCGCCAGCCTGCGGTTGACCGAGGCCGAGCGTGAGGCGATGCGCGCTGAGGGGCGGGCGGGGTATTGGCGGTTCCAGTTGGATCAAGAGCGGATTGAATGGCCGGATGGCATTCTGGGGCCGATCTCAATTGATGCGGCTTCGGTGTCTGACCCGGTGCTGATCCGGACGGATGGGCAGATTTTGTACACCTTTGCCTCTTCAGTCGATGATATCGATATGGGTGTCACCTCCATCGTGCGCGGGGCGGATCATGTGACCAACACCGCGACGCAGATTCAGATCATGCAGGCGATGGGCGGCACCCCACCGAATTTCGCGCACCATTCGCTGTTGACCGGACCGCATGGTGAGGAATTGTCCAAACGTCTGGGCGTGCTGGCGCTGCGCGATCTGCGCAAGCGGGGGGTGGAGCCTTTGGCGCTGCTGTCCTTGATGGCGCGGCTGGGGTCGTCGAAGCCGGTTGAACTGGTCAGCTCGATGGAAGAGCTGATTGAGGGGTTCGACATCGGCTCGTTCGGCGCGGCGCCGACCAAGTTTGATGATGAGGATCTGTTCCCGCTGACCCGTGCCCATGTGCAATCGCTGCCATTGACCAAGGTGGCGGACAAGGTGGCGGCTTTGGGTGTGCCGGAGGACAAGGCAGAGCTGTTCTGGTCGGTCGCCAAGGGCAATATCACCGTGCTCGCCGATCTTGAGGGCTGGTGGACGTTGTTCCGCGATGGGGCTGTGCCGCTGGTGGATGCCGAGGACGTCGATTTCGTCCGTGAGGCGCTGACCCTGTTGCCGCCCAAGCCGTGGACGCATGACACTTGGCGCGAATGGACCGAGGTGGTCAAGGCGGCCACGGGACGCAAGGGCAAGGGGCTGTTCCGGCCGCTGCGCCGGGCGCTGACGGGGTTGGACGCCGGGCCGGAAATGGCGGATGTGATGCCGCTGTTGCAGGTTGTGCCGACGGTCTGACGAGTTGGTGGCGATGGGCCGGATGGCCCATCCTACCTATTCCGGCGTTTCGTCGCTGGCCCGGTTGGGAGCATACCCAGCCCTATGGTCAACGGCACAGGCTGGCGGCTTCACCCGGTTGATTGCCCAGCAACTCCCCCACATTGGCCGCCAAGATGCGGTGGCCGATGTCGCCGAACAGTCGTTGGCGGCCCTCGTTCAGAATATAGGTCGGGCTGCCTTGGACGGCGAGCGATTGGGCGAGTTCATAATCGGCCGCGAGTTTGGCAATCGCCTCACCAGTCTCAATCTTTCCCAGCACATTGGCGAAATCGAGCCCGATCGTCTCGGCGATCTGGCGCTGGACCTTCCAGTTGGCGATGTCCTGCGCCTCGGCAAAGAAGGCCTGCCGCAGTTCGGTGGCGGCCCTGACGGACAGGCGGTCGGCAAAGGCCACGGGCGGTTGGCCGGGGTTTGCTTCCGGTTCAAGCAGTTCGACGGCTTTGACGAACAAATGCGGGCTGGCTGAGGATCTGGGCTGCACGGATTGCCAGGTATCCGCATGCACGGGCACGTCTTTGAAACGGGCGGCGACGCCGCGCACATGGTCGGCATAGCCCGCAAAACCACCCCGGTCGCGCCAGCCTTTGTTGATCTTGGTCTGGGTGTCGGGAAAGACCGAGCAGAAGTGAACCTCAACCTCCAATTGGGTGCCAAACTGGCGCGCCAATTCGAACAGGTTCGACTCGCCAATATAGGCCCAGACGCAGAGAATATCAGAGAAGTGGACGACTTTGACGGATGCCATGGCAGAACCTTGATGGGTCGGGCTTCTGCACCCGGTTATACCACGGGGCCTGATGCAGCAATGCGACACACCGACCTTGCCCGACGTTCGACCGTTCGGACAAGGTAGGATGGGCCCGTTTCAGGCGTGAATTGCGCCGAGCCCGCAGGCCAAGGCCGCCTCACGCACCGCCTCCGAATAGGTCGGGTGGGCGTGGCAGGTCAGCGCGAGGTCTTGGGCAGAGGCACCGAATTCCATCGCGACGCAAACCTCATGGATCAGATCGCCAGCCCCCGGCCCGATGATGTGGCAGCCGAGGATGCGGTCTGTGGTGGCGTCGGCCAGCAGTTTGACGAAGCCTTCGGCCTGAAACACCGCCTTGGCGCGGGCGTTGCCCATGAAGGGGAATTTGCCGACCTTGTAAGCGCGGCCCTGTTCTTTGAGCTGTTCTTCGGTGGCGCCGACCGAGGACACCTCAGGCGAAGTATAGACCACGCCGGGGATCACGTCATAGTTCACATGACCCGCTTTGCCGGCGAGGATTTCGGCCAAAGCCATGCCCTCATCCTCGGCCTTATGGGCCAGCATCGGGCCGACGATGGCATCACCGAGGGCGTAGATGCCGGGGACATTGGTGGCGAAGTGGTCGGTCTTGATCTGGCCGCGCGGCAGCAGTTCGACCCCCAAGGCCTCTAGCCCGAGGCCGTCGACAAAGGGCTTGCGACCAGTGGCGACGAGGACGCAATCGGCATCCAGCGTGACCTCGGTATCATCCTTGCGAAGTTTGTAGGTGACTTTGGCCTTGCCGTTCTTGACCTCGGCCCCCTGCACGGCGGCACCGAGGACGAAGGTAAAGCCTTGTTTGGTCAGGATGCGCTGAAACGCCTTGGCGACCTCGGCATCCATGCCGGGGGTGATGGCGTCGAGATATTCGACCACGGTGATCTGGGTGCCAAGCCGGGCATAGACCGAACCCATTTCCAGCCCGATCACACCCGCGCCGATGATGACCATCGACTTGGGGATCTTTTTCAGCGACAGCGCGCCGGTTGAGGTGACGATGGTTTCCTCATCCACGGTCACGCCCGGCAGGGTGGCGGGTTCCGAGCCGGTGGCGATGACGATGTGCTTGGCGGTGTGCACCTCATCCCCGACCTTGACCTGACCTGCGGCGGGGATAGAGGCCCAGCCCTTGATCCAGGTGACCTTGTTCTTCTTGAACAGAAACTCGATCCCCTTGGTGTTGCCGTCGACGACCTCTTGCTTGTAGGCCTTCATCTGATCCCAATCGACCGAGGGGCTTTTGCCCTTCAGGCCCATCTTGGCAAAGTTATGCTCTGCCTCATGCAGGGAATGGGTGGCGTGCAGCAGCGCTTTGGAGGGGATGCAACCGATGTTCAGGCAGGTGCCGCCAAGGGTTTCGCGGCCTTCGACGCAGGCGACCTTGAGGCCGAGCTGGGCGGCATGGATCGCGCAGACATAGCCGCCGGGGCCGCCGCCGATGATGATTACGTCAAAACTTGCCATGGACGTCTCCTGTTTTAGCGGCGGGCCTTGGCCCGAAAGTCAGGGGTTCTGTACCCTGTGACGCCGCCGATGTCTAACCCGTTGGGCGGAATGTAGGTATGATTTCAAAGCAGGGCTGCAAGGATCATCAACAGGCTGGCGAAAAATCCGACGGCCCAGATGGCCGAGCGTCCGGGTGACCAGCCGAACCAGTAGGCGGGGATATACAGCACCCGGGCGGCGAGGAAGATCCAGCCGCAGGTCTGGGTGAAGGGGCTGGAGGCGCCGCCGAGGGTGACGACGACAACGGCGAGGGTGAAGTAGATCATCGCCTCAAACGAGTTGTTCAGGGCGCGTTGCAGCCGGGCGGTTTTCACCGACATCGGGCGGCTTGGGCGGCTGGTCGCGGGGGCCGCTGGTGTAGGTGGGGGTCAGCTCAAGGTTGGCGGGGATGGCGTAGAGGGCGAAGAGGGCGGCCTGCAACAGGCCGGTGAGGGCGAGGGCGGTAAGTTCGGGGGTCATCATGGCGGGCCTTTCGGGCTGTGGTGGTGGTCAGACCCAGCCGAGGCCGATGAGGTAGAGCCCTGCCGTGGAGAGGATGCCCACGGTCCAGACCAATGTACGCAGGCCGGGCACGCCATAGGCATAGAGCGGCACATAGAGGATGCGGGCGATCAGGAAGGCGCGGGCGCAGAACAGTGTCGCCGGGGTCTCCATCCCCATCTGGTTCAGGATCATCACCGCCGGGGCGAACATCGCCATGGCCACGATGGAGTTCATCTGGGCGCGGTCCAGTCGTGCTGCCACGCCGGTCAACTGCAGGGTGTCGCGCGGTTTCAGCAGGGCTGGCACGCCGACCTGCGCTGCTGCAGCACTGGCCTGCAAGAGGATCGTGACGATGACGACAAGGCCGTAAAGCCCGAGAATGTTGATTTCGTTGCCCATGTTTCCCTCTCTCAGCTGATATGCGAGTTTAGCGTCAAGGGGCGCAGGATTGCACGGACAGAGTGGGGAAACGGGATGATTTATCTGTGTCGGCACGGGCAGACCGTGTTCAACGCCTTGCGCCGCTATCAGGGGCAGGTCGACAGCCCGTTGACGCCCCGGGGTCGGGCGCAGGCTGCGGCGATGGGGCGGGCTTTGCGGGGGTTGGTCGGGCCGGGGTTCAAGGTCTGGGCCAGTCCGCTCGGCCGGGTGCAGGAGACATTGGCGCTGATGCTGGCAGAGCTTGACCCCGCCCCGGTCGTGGTGGTGGACGGGCGGTTGCAAGAGGTGGGGATGGGCGCGTGGGACGGGCTGGACGATTTTGAGATCGAGGCCGAATATCCGGGCGCGCGGGACGGTTTGGCCGCAGGGGAGTGGTTCTTTCACGGGCCGGGGGGTGAGACGTTTGAGGTCTTTGCTGCCCGACTGGCGGCGGTGATGGCCGAGATTGCGGCCGATCCTGCGCCCGTGAAGGTGGTGGTGGCGCACGGGGTTGTCAGCCGGGTGATCCGGGGGCAGGCGGCGGGAATGACTGAGGCCAAGATGCTGGCCCTCGAAACGTCGCAGGACGGGTTCTACGCCTTGGAACCGGGCGGGGGGCAGCGGTTTGTGGCAAGTGAGTTTACTGAACTGAGGGCCGAACCGCGATCGCAGTCTTGAGGACGGGCTTTGGCGCAGGCGTGCCGCCTACCGGGCCGAGGACCAGATGGCCGCGCCGCAGACCGTGACCATCACCATTGCCCCGGCGACAAAGGCGGCACCCGGTCCCCAAAGGCCCGGCAAGCGTGGCGCCGAGGAAGGGGGCGATCAGGATGGCGAGGGCGTTTGCCGCCTCTGACAGGGCCGTGACGCGGCCAATTTGGGCGGGCGCGACATGGGCCTGCAACAGGGTCCGGGTCGGGATGAAGGTGCAGGATGTGGCAAAGCCGACGCTGGCGAACAGAGACTGCGATCAGCGGGATGCCGGGGGCGTGATGCAGCAGGGCCGCCGCGCCGAGTGAGCCGACCATGACGGCGGAAATTGCCGCACCCCCCGCGATCCAGAGAAAGGGCTGACGCGGACCGGCACCACGGCCCAGAACGACCGCGCCAAGGACGCCCCCCGCGCCAACCGCCCCGATGGAGATGCCAAGGCCGGTTGCGCTATGCCCGAGGTCGCGCATCAGAGGGGCGATCAGGGTGTCGTAAAAGAACATCGCAAAATAGCCCAGCGTCAGCAGGGTCAGCACGCGGCGGACAACCGGTTTGCCGGTCGCCTCATCCCAACCGGCGCGCAGGTCGGTCAGCAGGCCGATGGGGGCCGCGTCAACCTTGGCTTTGGGCAAGGGGGCAAGGCGGGTCAGCATCGCTGCCGCCAGCACCGAAACCGCCGCCGTTATCAAGAACACCTGCGCCGGGGCCAACCACAGCAGGGCCAGACCGCCCAGCGATGGCGCGACGATCTTGGAGGTCTGGTTGATCGCGTGGCTGGCGCCGTTGGCCCGCATTCCGGCCTCACCGGGGGCAAGGGTCTGCAGGGCGGCCTGTTTGGCGGGGGTGAACACGCTGTCGGCGGAACTGCGCAGGGCGATCAGCACCAGCAGAACCTGCCAGTTCGGGGCGAGCGCCAAGCAGTGCAGACCCCGCGCCCCGGCCAAGGTTGCTGGCGATCAGCGCCAGCCGCGTGTCCACCCGGTCGACCAACAGCCCGGCCAGCGGGCCGATCAGCAGATAGGGCAGCGCCATGGCCACGGCAAACCACGCAAACACCATGGGCGGGGCGTGCCAATCATAGGTCAGCAAGGCGGCGATGGCGACGAAATCCAGAAGATCCGCAAAGTCGGCGGGGATCTGTGCGGCCAGCAGGCGGCGCAGATCGCGGGTCATGCCGATGCCTTTCGACAGCGGCCTCTCGCATCGAGATGTAGATGGCGCAGGTGATCAGGATCGCGACGCCGAGAAAGGTCCAGCGGTCGGGAAATCGCCGAAGAAAATCAGGCCCATCAGGGTAGAGGTCATCATCTCGGTATAGGCGAGCGGGGCGAGGAGCGAGGCCTCGGCATGGTCATAGGCGCAGCACGATGAAATAGTGGCCAAGAACGGCGATGGTGGCGAGGGTCAGGAACAGCAGCCAGTCCATCGGCGCGGGCGTGACCCAGACCAACGGCACCAGCGCCGAGGTGATCAGCGCGCCCAGCAGGTTGGTGTGAAAGGTGGTGACGATGGCCAGTTGCTTGCCGGAAATCCGGCGGGTCAGCAGCAGGTAAAGCGCAAGGGAGGTTCCGGCGGCGAGCGCGAGCAAGCGCGCCGGGGTTCATCGCGCCAAGGCCGGGGCGGATGATGATCAGGGTGCCGACGAAGCCCACGGCCACGGCAGACCAGCGGCGGGGGCCGACATTCTCGCCCAGGACCAGCGGCGACAGGGCGGTGACGACGAGGGGCTGGACGAAGAAGATCGCCAGGGCGTCGGCGATGGGCAGGAATTTCAGCGACCAGAAGAAGAAGAACGTCGGCCGAGATCAGGAGGCTGGCGCGCAGGCCGTGCAGGAACGGGCGGTCTGGGCAGCAGGCCCCTGACCCCGGTCTGGCGGAAGGCGAAGGGCAGGGTCAGCAGCGCGCCGAAGGTCAGCCGCGCCCAGACGATCTGCAGGATCGGCATGTCCCATGCGCCCCCATGAATTTGGCGATGACGTCGATGCCGGGCAGGATCGCCATGGCCATCAGCATCAGGCCGATGCCGATCAGGGAGACGGGGCGGCGTCATCGCGGCCTTCGTGGGTGGGGAGGGCAGAGCCTCCGGCGGGGATATTTGGGCCAAAATGAAAGGTTAGAGTCCAGGCCTTCAGCACCGCGGCGAGGTTGTCGCCAAGCTCGGGGCAGAGATAGCCGCCTTCCTGCACGATCAGCGTGGGCAGGTTCAGCGCCGCGATCTGGCGCCGAGACCTGCGCGAAGCCCTGCGGTCGTGACGCGCGAGGCCGGCGAAGGGGTCGCCGACGAAGGCATCCAGACCGAGGGCGAGGACCAGCGTGTCGGCGCCCCAGTCGGAGATGCGTCTGCAGCGCCGTCGGCGAGGGCGCGTCTGAAAGCCGAGGTCGGCCGTGCCGCGTTCCATCGCGAGGTTGAGGTTGGCGCCCTCGCCTGCGTCCGTGGCCGGTCTCCTCAGGGTAGCCCCAGAAGAACGGGTAGAAGCGTTCGGGATGGGCGTGGAGCGAGACCGTCAGCACATCGGCGCGGTCGTAGAAGATGCCCTGCGTGCCGTTGCCGTGGTGCAGGTCGACGTCGAGGATGGCGACCTTGCGGCCCTGCAGGGTCAGGGTCTGCGCCGCGATGGCGGTGTTGTTGAGGTAAGCAGAACCCGCCGGCCAGATCGGTGAACGCATGGTGGCCCGGCGGGCGGCACAGGGCGTAGGCGGTCTTGCCCTGCGATCAGCCGTTCGGCCCCGTCGATGGCGCATTGGGCCGAGGCATAGGCGGCGTCCCAGGTGTGGGGGCCGATCGGGGCCGGAGGTGTCGGTCATGTGGAACCCGGCCTGGCCCACGGCGGATTTGGGATAGCCGTCGTTGCGGCGGGCGGGGTGGATGTTGGGGATCACCTCGGCCGCTGGCGCCGTCGATCCGGGTCCAGCGGTGCATGGATGTTTTGCAGGAAGGTCAGGTAGCGTTCGGGGTGGATGGCGGCGATGGCGTCCATGCCGTGATCCTGTGGGTGCCGTCGGGGTGCAGGCCCAGTTTGTGCAGCGCCGCCCAGCAGCGCGTCGATCCGGCGGGGCTTTTCCGGGCAGGGTTTCGGCGCGCCGGAGGACAGGAAGAACTGCGGGTCGTGGCGGCGCTGGGTGTCGTCGAAGACAGGGTGATCATGTCAGGGCTTTCACTGCGGAACCTGTCAGGATCATCATCTCATAGCCGCGGAAGGTAAAGCCGGCTTTGGTGTAGAACCGCGTGGCGGCGACGTTGTCGGGGCTGACGCCGAGGGTGATATACTTGCGCCCCCCAGTCTGATGTGTGAGCGTCGCCGCCACCAGAGCCGGGCGAGGCCGGTGCCACGGGCGGCGGGGTTGACGTACAGAGTCCTGGATGTAAAGGCCCGGCTCGCCGCGATGGGTCGAGTAATCGGGGTAGTAGATCGCCATGCCATCGGGCGGCGATGACGGCGTGGAGCAGGGGCCTGGGGCCGAAAGCGGCCTCAGTCAGGGTTGCGACGGTGGAGGCGATGCTGCCCTTATCCTCGGCCACGAGGGCGCGGCAGCATGGTCAGGATCGCGGGGATGTCGTCGGGGGTGATCGGGCGGATCAAAAGGCCACCTTGTCGCGGCCTTTGAGGTGGAGGATCTGCGCGCGCCTCGTCCGGGGTGGCGATGTCACGGCCCAGACGTTCGACGATTTCGCGGATGAGGGTGACTTGCTGGGCGTTGCTTTCCGCCAGTTTCCCCTTGGCGATGTAGAGGTTGTCCTCGAGCCCGACCCGGACATGGCCGCCCATCGCCGCCGACATGGTGGCCATCGGGATTTGGGCGCGGCCTGCGGCCAGCACCGAGAACTGGTAGGTGTCGCCGAACAGACGGTCGGCGGTGCGTTTCAGCAGGGTCAGGGTGTCGGGTTCGGGGGGCATGCCGCCGAGGACGCCGAACACGAACTGGATGAAGATCGGCGCCTTGATCAGGCCGCGGTCGACGAAGTGGCGCAGCATGGTCAGGTGGCCGATGTCATAACACTCAAACTCAAACCGCGCGCCGCGCTGCGCGCCCATCTGGTCGAGGACATGGGCGATGTCGCGGGGGGTGTTCTTGAACACCACATCGTCGGAGTTTTCGAGGAAGGCCTGCTCCCAATCGTGTTTGAACTCTTTGATGCGGGCGAGCATCGGGTAGAGGGCGAAGTTCATCGAGCCCATGTTCAGGCTGCACATCTCTGGCGCGTTGGCCTTGGGCGCGGCAAGCCGTTGATCCAGCGTCATTACGGCCGAACCGCCGGTGGTCATGTTGACGACGGCATCGGTGTTTTGGGCGATTGTCGGCAGGAAGGCGGCCCAATGCGCAGGGTCAGCCGAGGGGCGGCCGGTTTCGGGGTGCCGCGCGTGCAGGTGCAAGATTGCCGCGCCCGCCTTGGCCGCGCCTATCGCGGACTGTGCGATGTCGTCGGGCCGGTAGGGCAGATGGGGGGATTGGCTCGGGACGTGGATCGAACCGGTGATCGCGCAAGAGATGATGATTTTGGACATTTGGGGCCTCCAGTCTGGAGGATGGCATAAGGCAAGGGGGCGGGGGAAGGGCCTATGAAGTCACAGGGATAGCCTATAGCAATTGCCGTACCGATCCGGCAAACGCCGTGGATTGAGAGTGGTTTTGTGATGGCAGGCAAAAATGGTCACGGTCTATACGTATTCAGAGCCGGTAAACTTTCCCAGCGCCCCGGTACTTGACGCCTTTTACGGAATTCCCGTGGCGTTCCTCGATGGCACCTACGGCATTCGGCAATATACTGAACGCTTTAACTGGGATACGCGCACGCCCGAACTGTCCTCTTCCGTTCTGAGCAAGTTTGACGTGATTTCTGGTAAACTGGATGCGGGTTTGCCCATGTCGCTGTTGGGCGACGGTCTTAATCTGCCCATGGTCCAGATGCTGGATGGACGGTTTCTGGAGCAGGGCCATGATAATGCCACCGCGACCATCCCCCAACACAGCTTTCTGCAATTCCGGTCTGCGGACGGGACGCTTGCCGGACATAAGATAAATCTTCAGGGGCCGGGCATTTCAGGCTCGGATGTCAACGATATCGCGGTCTTGCCGAATGGTGGTTTCGTCGCAACATGGTACCAGTATGATCCTGCCCATGCCGCGACGGGGTGGGACATCGCGTCGCAAGTTTTCAACAAACATGGCAGGCCGGTCTCGGATGTTTTGACCCTTGCCGACGCCGGGTATCAATCGCCGCCGATGGTGGCAGTCTTGTCCCCCACGCGGTTTGTCGAGGTCTGGGTGGATTCGAATGCCGGTTGGTCGTTGAAAGCCAAGGTCTATGATGTGTCAGGTGACGCAATCACCGACACGCTTACGCTGCGGACCGTTGCTGACAATTACTCTGGCACGCGGTCTGTCGTGGCATTGGCCAATGGAAATTTCGCCGTGATGTGGGCGGAGGAATCGTCGGATCTGGTGCATGAAACGCGCAAGACGGCCTATGATGTGCAGGTGTTCTCTGCCAGCGGTAGCGCCGTTAGCGGTGTGGTGACGTTTGCAAGCATGGCGGTCGGAAACAACTCAATGAACTATTTGGGTGTGCCCAATCTGATTGCGCTGCAAGACGGGCGGTTTGCCGTGGCTTGGACGGAAAGCATCGGCGCCCCGGACAACGAATATTCGCGCCAGTTTTACAGCAGTTACCTGCTGCAGGTCTATGAGGGCAACGGGAAAGCGGCCAGCCCGATCTATGGCCTGGGCCCCAATGACGGGTTTGAGACCGGCGTCGGGATCGTGGCACTTTCTGACGGTCGGATCGCTGCCACTTGGAGCCAGTTCAATCCGGATATCCGCGACACCCAACAGACGACGCAGATCCTCGACCCGCGCGATCACGGTATTGATTTGACGGGTAACGCATTGAACAACCAGTATGTTGGCACCACGTATGATGACAGGATTTACGGGTTGGCTGGTGCAGACACGCTGTTTGGCGATGCAGGAAATGACGTGCTGAATGGCGGCACGGGAAACGACATGCTGCTGGGGGGCTATGGCGCTGACAAGCTGTTTGGCACCGATGGCAATGACTATCTGAGCGGTTTTGACGGCGATGACCGTCTGGTTGGTGGCCGGGGCAATGATCTGGAATTGGGCGGTCGGGGGCGGGATGTGTTTGTTTTTGCGCCGGGGGATGGCCAAGACAAGATCAAGGGCTTTGTCGATGGGCAAGACCGGATCGACCTGTCCGCCTATCACTTTGCCCATGGCTGGACCGCGCTGCGCCATTTTTCTGAGGTTTCTTCGGGCGTTACGTTTGTCGATGGCGCGGACACCATTCTGATCGCCGGGTTGACCATGGCCGAGTTGTCGGCGGCGGATCTGATCTGGGCTTAATCTGATGCCGCGCCGGTGGTGTCCGGCGCGGCGATTGTCAGGTCATTCCCCCGCGACGGTGAAGGGCGCTATGGCCATCACCTCATAATGATCGTCGAACATCAGGCGGGCTTCGTAGTCGCCGGGGGTCAGGGCTTCGTAGAGTTCTGAGGCCGGGAAGATCAGGCTGCCGTTGATGCGCGCGCCGGTATAGGCGAAGCCGAGGTAGTTGTAGACCGACGGCTCACCCTTCCTGTAGATGCCGACCCAGTCGAGTTTGAAACCGGGCGAGCCGGTGAAATCCACTGGGATATCAGAGGTTTCGGTGACGGGCGCGGTGACGGTCATCGTGGCGTGGCCGTCATGGGGGACGATGGCGAACCGGGTGCGGGCCAGTTCTTTGCCGTCAGCGTCAGACATCACCGCGTCATAATCGCCCTGCGGCAGGCCGAGGGTGGACAGGCGGATCGTCGGGCGGTCGTCGAGGGTGACGTCAGCGATACCGGTCAGCGGGGTGGCGTCGCCGCGTCTATATATAGTGGCGGAGTAGGTTGCGGTCTGGTCGGGACCAGCGACGCGCAGGACGAGGCTGTCGCCCTCACGCACCGGGCGCGGCTCTACCGTGATGAGGTTGGGGGTCGGGATCGGGTCAACCTCGACCGTGGTCAGCATGGCGCGGTGGTCAGAGGGCCAGGGCATGACGGAGAGGCTGTTTTGCGGATTTCCGCGCCTCACCCATCACCACGGATTCCACCGGTTTCATGTTGGCGGTCCAGACAAAATCGATCCGGTCAAAGGTCTCGCCCTCTGGCAGGAAGGGGTAGGGGCGGCCGGCGGTCCAGGTGATGCCGGGGGCCTTGAGCGAGGTCGGGGTTCACCGTGCGGAAGCTGTCGGCAGAAGCCCGCATCCTCAAACGCTTTGGACACAGGCCATTGAACGGGCTGGGTTTTTGTCTGCCAGTCGCGCCAAGAGGGCGAGTTGAAATCGCCGGTCAGGATGGTCGGCACGCCCTTGTCGATCTGCGGTTTCAGCCCGTCGATCAGGGCCTGCGCCTCTGGCATCCGATGTCGGTTTCGTTCTGCGATCGCCTCTTCCACCGTCTTGCCGTCGCGCAGCATTTCGGGGCCGTAGGGGTCAGAGGTCAGGTGGGTGTTGGCCATCGCGACGACCTTGCCGGGGGCGCACCTCGATCCACGCGTGGACGGCATCGGGGTCAAGGCCCGCGATGGAATAGGGCGGGGCGTCCGCTTGGGTGGTTTCGCCCAAGGCACTGTCAAATATAGGATATTTCGAGATGATATGGCGGCGTTGGTCGGCGTAGGGATAGCCTGCGAGCGCCGCGATTTGCAGCGTCTTGCCATCGGGTTCCTGCAACCCGACGATATCGGCATCGGCCAGTTGGATCGCCTTGATGACAGAGGCAAAACTGACCTGATCGCCGCCATACCAGATGTTGAATGTCAGGATTTTCAGCCGCATCGGTTCGGCCATGGCGGGGGTGGCGAGTAAGGTCGACAGGATCAAAGCGCGGAGCATATTACACCTCTCTAAATATGGGGGAGGGTAGCATGGCGAGGTGACGCCACGATAACGGAAATTGCGGTGGGGGATTTGGGGGAGGTAACATGTTGAGATCGCGGTGTTAATCTGGGGGATTAACGGGAAATGAACGATCTTCATTTGGTCTTCATCGCGTCTTCAAGTTGTGGAGACGGCGGGCGGGGATGGTTGCAGGTGTGACTGTATTAACCATGTTGGGCGAATCGGATGGGGCAGCGGGAGGAAGCGCGGCAAAGGTGCGTCGACGTCGGTCGGCAGCAAAGGCATGGGGGTGTCGTGTGGTTGGCTGAACAGCTTCGCCATCGCCTCAGGCTGGCCCATGTGACGCAAATCGAAGGCCGTATAGGCCCAAACATCGGCGCTATCTACAAGCGCGAAAAGATAGCGGTCTGGCAGCACCTCTACCACCACCGCCTCACCTTGGTAGGTCGAACTCATCCCGCTGATTTGGGGAAGTTTCAACAGAACGATTTCTTTGTGAATGCTGACTTTGGTTACGGAAGACCCTTGGACCTCACCCGTTGGGGTGGACAGGGTCACGGTCATGCGTTGGTGCCAAGTGGTCGTCTGTCCAGCGATCAAATGAAACGCGCCATATCCCAGCAACAGGAGGAGGAGCGCTGGCGCGATTTTCATACAATATACTCTGGTCAGTACGACGCAAAGAGCGTGTCATGGGAGACAGTGCCGCGCCAGTCAAGTTGGGGTTGTCAGCCTTGTGGCAGCTTGACAAAAGGCTCTGCTTGTTGAACATATGTATAATTGATGAATGGATTTCCGATCTTGGAGACTGAGATGGACCCGAGGCACGCGATTTTGTTTGAACCTGTCAGGATCGGGCCCGTGGTGGCGCCGAACCGGTTTTACCAGACACCCCATGCGACGGGGTTGGGGTGGCAGCGGCCGCAAGCCTCAGCGGCTTTGCGTGGCATCAAGGCTGAGGGCGGTTGGGGGGTGGTTTGCACCGAGTATTGCTCCATCCATCCGAGTTCTGATGACAGTCCGCATGCGTTTCTGACGCTGTGGGAGGATGGCGATATCGGGCCTTTGGCGGCCACGGCGGATGCCATTCACGCGCATGGTTCTTTGGCGGGAATTGAGCTGTGGCATGGCGGGGCCCATGCGTCGAACCGGATGACGCGGGTGCCGGGGGTGGCGCCGGTTGTGACGCCGGCGATGTTTCATTTGCCGGCCACGGCGCGGGGGATGGACCTTGCGGATATCAAGGCGTTTCGGGGCTGGCAGCGTGACGCGGCTTTGCGCGCCAAGCGGGCGGGGTTCGATATTATCTATGTCTATGCGGGCCACGATTATTTGCCGTTTCAGTTTTTAAGCGGGCGGTCGAATACGCGGGGCGATGCCTATGGCGGGTCGTTGGAAAACCGGACGCGGTTGTTGCGGGAGATGTTGGAAGATACCCGCGACGCCGTGGGGGATACCTGTGCGGTGGCGTTGCGGCTGGCGGTGGATGAATTGCACGGGCCTGCTGGGATCACCTCTGAAGGTGAGGGGCGCGAGGTGGTTGAGATGCTCGCCGAAGTGCCGGACCTTTGGGATGTGAATGTCGCGGGGGCTTTGGGCAATGACTCCAAATCCGCGCGGTTCTCTGGCGAGGGGTTTCAGGAAGAGTATGTGCGGTTCGTGAAGGGGGTGACGTCGAAGCCGGTGGTGTCGGTGGGGCGGTTCACCTCACCCGATACGATGGTCAGTCAGATCAAGCGCGGGGTGCAGGATTTTATCGGTGCGGCAAGGCCGTCGATTGCGGACCCGTTCTTGCCGACGAAAATCCGCGAAGGGCGGGTGGATGAGATCCGCGAGTGTATCGGGTGCAACATCTGCCGGGCCGCGAACAATGAGGCGGTGGCGCTGCGCTGCACGCAGAACCCGACGATTGCGGAAGAGTGGCGCAAGGGTTGGCATCCGGAGCGGATTTCGGTGCTGACGCGGCGGGAGAAGGCCTTGGTCATCGGCGCGGGACCGGCGGGGCTGGAGGCGGCCTTGACGCTGGGACGGCGCGGGTTGGAGGTGACGCTGGCGGAAGGTCTGGGCGTGCTGGGCGGGCGTGTGGCGCGGGAGATGACGCTGCCGGGGCTGGCGACTTGGGGCCGGGTGCGGGACTGGCGGGTGACGATGATCGGCAAGCTGGCGAATGTGGCGGTCTATCCGGGGTCACAGATGACGGCGGCGGATGTGGAGGGCTTTGGGGCGGAGCATGTGGTGCTGGCCACCGGGTCGCACTGGCGGCGCGACGGGATTGGCGTGCTGGGGACACAGGCGCGCGATCTGGTCGGGCTGACGCCGGATGATGTGTTTGCCGGGGCCGACGGTCGTGGGGCCGGTCGTGATCTATGACGATGAGCATTATTTCATGGGCGGGGCGCTGGCGGAACGGCTGCGGGCGGCGGGGCATGAGGTGACTTTGGTGACGCCGCAGGCCACCGCCTCGGCCTGGACCACCTATACCGATGAGCAGGGCTTTGTGCAGGCGCGGTTGCTGGACCTTGGGGTGCGGTTGGAGCTGTCGTCGCTGGTTGTGGGGCAAGGTGCGGGGGCGGTGCGGCTGAGCTGTGCCTATACCGGGCGGGAGCGGGAGCTGGCCTGCGGGACGCTGGTTCTGGTGACGGGACGGGTGCCGGAGGATGGGCTGTGGCAGGCGCTGAAGGACAGGCCGGGGGTGGTGCGGGTTGGCGATTGTCTTGCGCCATCGTCGATCGCGGATGCGGTTTACTCGGCCCATGCTTATGCGCGGGGGTTGGGCGAAGTGCCGCGTCCCCTGCGGCGTGAAGTGCCGCCTTGGGCGTGAGGTAGGATAGGCACGTTGCGGCTTCGGAATAGAAACACGGTGGGCCCGATGGCCCATCCTACCAATATCAGAGGGAGCACGAGATGAGCCGCAGGCCAAGGGCAGGACGGGTGACGGGGGCAATACCTCAGCGTGATTTCGGGCAGGTTCCGAGGGGCTATGCGCCGATTGAGGTGCTGTCGGGAGATCAGGTCGCGGCCATCCATCAGGCGGCGCTGGGGGTTCTGGCGCGGGTGGGGATGCGGGTGTTGGACCCGGCTGCCCGCGAATTATACGCCTCTGCCGGTGGGCGGGTTGTTGGGGAGACGGTGTTTCTTGACCCCGGTCTGGTGGAAGAGCGGTTGCGGACCGTGCCTGCGCGGTTTGCGTTGGCTGCACGGAATGCGGCGCGGTCGTTGCGGGTTGGGGGTGCGGATTGTGTCTACACCTCAGTCGGTGGGCCGGCCTATGTGATGGATATCGAGAACGGGCGGCGCGACGGGACCTTTGCCGAGATGTGCGATTTCCTGAAGGTGATTCAGGGGTTGAACGTGATCCATCAGGAAGGCGGCGGGCCGTTTGAGCCGTTGGATCTGCCTGCAAACACCCGGCATCTGGACATTTATCTGGCGCAGATCACCCTGCTCGACAAATCATGGCAGACCCAGACCTTGGGCCGGGCGCGGACGATGGACGGGCTGGAGATGGCGGCGCTGATGTTCGGGGTGCCGGTGGACCGGTTGCCCTGTGCTTTGGTCGGGATCATCAACACCAACTCGCCTCTGACGCTGGATATTCCGATGGCGGAGGGGTTGATTGCCATGGCCAGCCACGGGCAGGTCAATGTGATCACGCCGTTCACGCTGTCGGGTGCGATGGCGCCGGTGACCATCGGCGGGGCGCTGGTGTTGCAGCATGCCGAGGCGATGGCGGGGATCGTGCTGACGCAGATCGTGCAGCCGGGGGTGCCGGTGATGTATGGCGGGTTCACCAGCAACGTCGACATGCGGTCGGGCGCGCCGGCCTTTGGCACGCCGGAATATGCCAAGGCGGCGCAGGCCTCGGGGCAGTTGGCGCGGCTGATTGGGGTGCCGTTCCGGTCGTCCAATGTGACGGCGGCGAATGCGGTGGATGCGCAGGCGGCGTATGAGATCGCAGATGGCGCTGTGGGGGTGCGATCATGGGCGGGGCGCATCTGATCGAACATGGCGCGGGCTGGATGCATGGCGGGCTGACGGCCAGTTTTGAAAAGCTGATCCTCGACGCCGAGATGTTGCAGATGATGCAGGCCTATCTGGAGCCGATCGCGACGGATGAGGCCTCGCTTGGGGTCGACGCGATTGTCGATGTCGGGGCCGGGCGGGCATTTCTTTGGCACGGCCCATACGATGAGCCGCTATGAGACGGCCTTCCACACGCCGATGCTGTCGAACTGGGACAATTATCCGCAATGGCTTGAGAAAGGCTCGGTGGAGCTGCCGCCGCGGGCCAATGCGGTGTGGAAGCAGGTGCTGGCCGAATATGAGCAGCCTGCGCTGGACAGTGCGGCTTTGGCGGGGCTGGAGGACTATGTGGCGCGGCGCAAGCGCGAGGGTGGGGCGCCGATGAACTGACGGGGCACGATTTTTCTGCGAAAAATCGGGGGCCTGATCCGCGAAGGGAATAGTATCTGATATCCCCTCAGCGTGGTTCGGGAGACAAGATGTTGGGAGAGGAACTGTGGCATCCCGCGATGGCCAGACGGGGGCAAAGGTAGGATGGGCCATCCCTCCCATCATCGGTCAACTTGCCAGATGCCTGAGCCCCTGCGTCACATCGGTCCGCACCGCCAGTCGCAGCCCCGGTTCATCGCCAGCACGTAGCGCCGCCAAAATGATGCGGTGGTGTTGCGGGGTGTCGCGGCGTTTCAGTTTGTCATAGAGCGCGCGCATGGTGGGGCCGAGTTGCAGCCAGACGGTTTCGCAGATCGCCAGCATCGCGGGGGCTTGGGCGCGCAGGTACAGAGTGCGGTGGAATTCGAGGTTGCTGCGGACATAGGCCACGGCGTTATGGGTCATCGCGGCCTCTTGGTTCAGGGCGTTGATCGCGGTGAGGCGGTCGATCAGGGCGAAATGGGCGCGGGGTAGGGCGCGGGAGGCCAGTTCAGGCTCTATCAGCGCGCGGATCGAGGCGAGTTCCTCGATACGTTCCGGCGACAGTTCGGGCGTGGAGACGCGGCCCGAGGAAGAGATGGTCAGCGCGCCTTCTGCCGCCAGACGCCGGACCGCCTCTCGCGCCGGGGTCATCGAGACATTGTGCAGTTCGGCGAGGCCGCGCAGGGTGATCGGTTGGCCGGGATTAAGCTCGCCATGCATGATCTGCTGGCGCAGCGACCGGTAGAGCCGTTCATGCGCGGGGGCGTTGGGGTCGGCGATGCGCGGGATTATGGGCATGGGCGGAGCCAAGCACTGAGGCGGCGGCGGGTCAAGGGGGCTGATGCGGTGTGGGGGCGCCGCCGGGGGGCTGTCTGCCCCCCGCACCCCCCGAGGATATTTGCGCCAAAATGAAAGGGGGTCAGGCGAAGTGGTAGCTGTGCAGGGTTTGGCCTTGGGTTTGCAGCCAGCGGCGTTGGGTTTGCCAGCCGGGGTAGAGGCGGGTGACGACGGACCAGAAGGCGTCGGAATGGTTCATCTGCTCCATATGCGCGACCTCATGTGCGGCGACGTAGCGCAGCACCTCTGGCGGGGCGAGGATCAGGCGCCAGGAATACATCAGCGCGCCTTCATGGGTGCAGGAGCCCCAGCGTGAGCGGGTGTCGCGCAGGGTGATGCGGGTGACCTTGCGGCCGATCTGGGCGGCGTAGTGATCCGAGGCGGCGGCAAGCTGGTTGCGGGCGAGGGTTTTGAGATGGGCGGCGGCGCGGGCGGCGGCCTGTGTGGGCGCGCCGGGGATCAGCAGCGAATCGCCCTGAACCATGACGCTGCGTCCGGAACCGGGGCTGAGCGTCAGCAAGCGGCCTTCGACCGGGATCTGATCGCCCAGGCTGACGGCGGTTTGCAGCGGTTGGCGGGCGAGGGCGGCGCGGAGCCAGGATTCGTGGCCCTGCACAAACGCCACCGCGTCACGCTCTCGGGCGCGGATGGGCATTGAGACCGTGACCCGGCCGTCAAGTTGCGACACGCGCATGGAAAATCGCCGCGACCGGGCAGAGCGGCGCAGGATATATTCGACGGGTGGGGTGCCGGGCAGGATGGGCATGGGGCCTCTTGACGTGGGGCGGCAGAATACCCAGCTTTGCAGCCATGGCAACTGGCCGCGCGATGCAAGCAGATTGGGGTAGGCAGATAGGGCGAAAACGGCGTGAAAAGCCTTTGACAGTCCCCATCACCTGTGGCAAGCGAGCGGCTTACTGGCAAACAGCCTTAAAGGATTATCATGCCCAAGCTTGAATGGGGCACGAAGCGCACCTGCCCGACCACTGGCAAACGCTTTTACGACCTGAACAAATCGCCGATCGTCAGCCCCTATACGGGCGAAATCGTCGATATCGAAAGCGCCCGTCGCAAGATGGCGGCCTCGGTCATCGCCCGTGTGGCGCCCGAGAAGGAAGATGATACCCTGGTCGACGACCTGGACACCGATGAAGATCTGCTGACGCCCGGTGCTTCCGATGACACGGAACTGGACGATGAGCTGCTGGAAGATGACGCCGACGACACCGTCTCGCTGGACGATTTGACCGAAGTTGCGGGCGACGAAGAAGAAGTCTGATTTACGGGCAGGCGGGGGTGCATTTTCCACTTGCACCCCCCGGCACCTGCCCCTAAACAGCGCCGCATGACGCCCCCAGCGTCATACAGGTTAACGGGGTCATAGCTCAGATGGGAGAGCGCTTGAATGGCATTCAAGAGGTCGGGAGTTCGATCCTCCCTGGCTCCACCAACCTAATCAATGACATAGATGGAAACCCGCCTCGCACCAGCGAGGCGTTTTCTTTTGGGGGAACTTCTCGGGAACAGGTGGACTTCGGTTGAGAGTCTTGACGCCACACCACGAGAGCTTTTAGGATGTAGCCGACATAAGAATGGTCAAGTCGTTGGCGCAAATGAAGAAGGTTGAGACCCTATTCTTGAATGTCTTGGCGGTCCAAACGAAGTGTGTCGGTTGAGATCGACCATCCAGATATCTTTGCCGACATCCTTAACCATGTACATTGCCTCTTCGCGTGAAATTCTAACTAAATCAGCATCTTAAGGAGCTAGAATGGATCTGCGCGCAATCGAAAAGGCCGAAACACGATTGATTGGTGCACGAAGCGCACTCGAATTTATGAAGTTGTCAAACAATTACAGGAGCTTCAAAGCACATTGGTACGCATTCCTCTCAGCGTGGAAGAGCGTTTACACCGTGCTGGAACAAGGGGCCAAAGCGTCCGCCGCCTCTGACACATGGTACAAGGACAAGAAGCTTGAGTGTCGCGGCGATCCTTTATTGTTATATTTATACGAATCACGAAATGACGATGAGCACAGTCTAGCAGATCCGACAAAGTTCGAACCGGGCAGTTTAGCTATCGGCGTTGCAAAAGAAGGATATAGCAACGCTGTTCGTCTAATTAGCATGGAAGATGGGGTTATTAAGTATGAAAGTATGGACGGGAAGCCCGTGCTGAATGAAGTTGCACTACCGCACGCAGTGCTAGTCCCAGTCACGGCAAGAAACGGACAGGTGCTTTCCACCCCAGCGTCACACTTTGGAACAAATCTTGCGAACCCGTCGCCTGAAGAAGTAGCTGATATGGGAATGATATACATAGAAAAATTGGTAGCTGAAGCTAGGAGTTTTGGGCCGTAGCTTTGTCAAGTTGCCGCCGTTCCTTGGCGCAAGAGAGTAGCCGACGGTCAAGAGAGCCGCAAATAGAATTGCTGAGAACGATAGCCCGGCGTTCCGCCTAGGCTATCGGAAAATAGCAATGAACCTTGGTGCGAAAAATTCCTTTTGAACATAAGGTCACCCCTTGGCGTCCTTTGGCCGAGAGCTTAATTTGTTAATCATTCAGGCGTTTGGTAATGAGCTGTTCGAGTTGAATAACCGACATGGTGTCTTCTGATAACACCATCGCGCACGTAAAGTGCACCCATGACCGGAACTCTTCCCGTTCGACTTCTTTTCTGGCTACCGCCTCGCGCAGTCTGTCCCAAATGTCAGTACCGGGAAAGATCACTTCTTTGCCTTGCGGCCGCCCGGCCCGCCGCATCAGGTCAACCACCTCTACCAGCGAGGCGAGGAAAGCGGCGGTGATGGTGGGCAAGAGGGCGGTCCAGGTCATGGGTCAGGAAACCGATGCATTTGTGTAACGATTGCGGGAACTGGGGCAATCGGATTACTCGGTGATGGCATAGATTCGGCGACGGGAACCGTCGGTGGACTGGTTTACCGACGTATTCGGAGTAATCTTCAAAGTCAATGGAGTCCCTGTGCAGGTTGACGTCCAGGTAGTGGACACGGGGTTGGCTCGGCAGTGCTTCCTTCACTTCGACCGAGGGACTGAGATGAACAGACTGGCCAGAGGCGGGCTGAACTGTTCCGTTCTTCGGTCCAGTGCCGGGTTGGACGGTCGGAAGCGGGGGACCCTGTGGAACAAGTGGAAGCTCGACCGAAGGCTGTCGGGCATGAATGTGTTCCGCAAAGTCTAACGCTTCCGTGTGGATATCGAAACCGGATTCATTTGTGTAACGGATTGCGGGAGCTGGGACAATCGGATTACTCGGTGCTGGCACAGATTCGACGACGGGAACCGTCGGTGGAGGGCTTGGTTTACCGACATCTACCTCGAAGATAATCTTCAAAGTCAATGGAGTCCCTGTGCAGGTTGACGTCCAGGTAGTGGACACGGGGCTGGCTCGGCAGTGCTTTGCTCACTTCCACTGAGGGACTGGAATAGACGGACTGGCCAGAGGCAGGCTGAACTGTTCCATTCTTCGGTCCAGTGCCGGGTTGGACAGTCGGAAGCGGAGGATCCGGTCGAATTTCGGTGTAGTCCTCATCCGGTACGTCGAGTCGCGAGCATGGGGGAGTGGTCCCGGAATTGGCGTCACGCAACCATTCCCTGCACCTCAGAGGCTTGGTGGAAAAGGCGCTTGCCGATGCCGGTGTATCCATGGCGCAGGTGGATGCTTTCGCCGCCACCACGGGGCAGGGGCTCGCGTCATCGCTTTTGATCGGAAGCACGGCCGCCAAAGGCATGGCATGTGCGGCGAAGCGGCCGTTTCTCGGCATCAACCATCTCGAAGGACACCTGCTTTCGCCCTTTCTCGACCAGACATCGGTCCCGCCACATGTCGGATTGATCGTCTCGGGCGGACACACCCTTTTGCTCGATGTCGAAGGCCCGGGAATCTATGGGAAACTCGGCAGCACGCGTGACGATGCCGCGGGCAAGGCCTATGACAAGGTGGGGAAAATGCTCGGGCTCCGCTATCCGGGCGGCCCTGAAATCGAGAAGGCGGCCCTCGGGGGAAACCCGTCGGCCTACGATTTCCACGATCGATGATGCACGAACCGCATCTCGATTTCTCGTTCTCCGGCTTGAAGACGGCGGTGCTTTACACGCTTCAAAAGGAAAATGGCGAACTGCCCGTTGCGGATCTCGCCGCATCCTTCCAACAGGCGGTCATCGACATCCTGGTCCGGAAAACCCTCCGCGCCGCCGCCCAGACCGGACGCAAGAAAATCGCGCTTTCCGGAGGTGTTAGCCTGAACCAGGCGCTGCGCGCGGCATTTTTCGAAGCAGGAAAAAGCGCCGGGATCGAGATCCACGTCGCCCCGCCCGTTTTTTGCACGGACAACGCCGCGATGATCGCTTTTGCCGCACTGCTCCGGCACCTGGCTGGCGAATCATCCCCGCTCGACGGCGACATCCATCCGAATTTGCCGCTGGTCTAGCACCCTCCC
>CAWAEL010000002.1:0-111647 GCA_963781185.1 uncultured Alphaproteobacteria bacterium | reverse complement strand
GGAACGAACGGATCATGATGTCCTTGAGGCGCTCGTTCACAGAGTCCTCGCTCCAGTAGTACCCCTGCCGATTCTGCACCCACTCGAAGTAGCTCACGGTCACGCCGCCGGCGTTGGCGAGGATGTCCGGCATGACGATGACGCCCATGTCGTCGAGGATGGCGTCGGCCGGAGCGGTGACCGGGCCGTTGGCGCCCTCGCGCGATGATCTTCGCGTGGATCTGCCCCGCGTTCTTCCGGTTGATGACGTTCTCGAGCGCCGCCGGGACGAGAACCTCGGCACTCCAATTCGAGCAGCTGCTCGTTCGTAATGGTCTCCCCGGCGGGGAAACCGTCGAGGAAACGGTGGTCCTGATCCACGTCGAGGGCATCGGCCACCGCGATGCCATTCGCGTTGTACACGCCGCAGGTCTTGTCGCTGATACCGACGATGGTAAGCCCTTCCTGTTCGAGCAGCGCGGCAGCCACCGAGCCGACGTTGCCGAAACCCTGGACCAGGACGCGACTCCCTTTGAGCGGCAACCCCTGCTCCCGGAGCGCCTCCTTCACCACGAGCATCACGCCGCGGCCCGTGGCCTCGCGCCGGCCGCGCGAGCCGCCGATCGCAATCGGTTTCCCGGTCACGACCGCGTTCACGGTATGGCGCTTGTGCATGGAATACGTATCCATGATCCACGCCATGACCTGCTCGTTCGTGTTCACGTCGGGCGCTGGCACGTCCGATTCCGGCCCGAGCGTATCGATGATCGAGGACGTGTAGCGACGGGTGAGCCGCTCGAGTTCGCCGCGTCGAGCAGACGCGTGGGCTCGCAGACTACGCCGCCCTTGGCGCCGCCGAACGGGACATCGACCACCGCGCATTTCCACGTCATCCATGCCGCCAGTGCCGTCACCTCGTCGAGCGTCACGCCCAGGTCGTAACGGATCCCGCCCTTCGCAGGGCCGCGGACGTGTTGTACAGGACGCGGTACCCCGTGAACACCTCCACCTCGCCGTTGTCCATGGTGACCGGGACAGGAGATGATGATCTGCTTCTCCGGGTGGCGAAGCACCCGGTACAGGCCCGCGTCCAGGGACAGGAGTTCAGCCGCGCGGTCGAAGCGCTGCATCATGCCTTCGAACGGGTTGTTCTCGTCGAGCACGGGACTCGCATCCCGCAGGGGCGCATTCTCGATCAGCATCGGTAATGCCTCAGGCAGTGTCCGCGACCAGGATCGTGTCGCGGAGCTGGTGTTCGTTGTCGCGGAACGGGTGGTCCATCACGAAGTGCAGGCCACGGCTTTCATGCCGGCGGTGCGCCGACTCGATGATGCAGCGCCGCCACATCGGCAAGATTGCGCAGCTCAATTCCTGCGGCGCCGAGCGGGCTGCGCTCGAAGTCCCGATCGATTTCGGCTTTCAGTCGGATGATGAGCGAAGCGGCTTCCTCGAGTGACGCGGTGGTCCGGCACAATGCCGGCCAGGTCCCAGGTAATGTCGCGGATCCGGTCGCGCCGGGCGATGGCCGTCGATTCCACTGCCTCGGACACCGATGTCGGTCGCGGCCAGAGCGCCGGACTCGCCGGACTGCTTCCCGTCATCTCGGCGGCCGCACGCCTCAGCTCGCCGGGCAGTCGCTCGGCCGCCCGGTGGCTGTAGACCACGGCCTCGAGCAGGGAGTTGGATAGCGCGTCGGTTGGCCCCATGGCGACTGAGCGTAAGCATGGCGATTTCATCCTGAGCAACCGCAAGTCGTTCCACGCCTGCACCGACCTGTCGGATGGCGGGCTGGCATTGGCGGCGTTTGAGATGGCCGAGGGTGCCAAGCTGGGTCTGGTGCTGGACAGCGCCGACATCCCGACGCTTTATGGTGAGGATCAGGCGCGGTATCTGGTGGCTTGCACCTCAGCTGAGGCGACCAAACTGCTGGCCCGGGCGGCAGAAGCCGGGGTTCCGGCGGCCAAGGTCGGCACGTTCGGCGGGTCGGTCGTGCGGTTTGGCGGCGACGAAGCGCCGCTGTCAGCACTGTCCGCCAGCTACCGCGGCGCTTTCGCGCGGGCCGTTGAATAAGCCCGCTCTTGCGGCGGGCTGAACCCCGCCCTACATTTGGTTGAACTGTCAGGAGCCGATTTATGCCCATGCAAGCCCAAGACATCGAAGACCTGATCCGCGCCAGCTTTCCAGCGGCCAAGATCACGATCACCGACCTTGCGGGCGACGGCAACCACTGGGCGGCCGAGGTGATTGACGCAAGTTTCAAGGGCATGAACCGCGTGCAGCAACAGCGCGCGGTCTATGCCAGCCTGAAGGGCAAGATGGACGGGGCCAGCGGCGAGTTGCATGCGCTGGCGCTGACCACCAAAGCCCCCGAGTAACCGTAAAGGACCGACAGCCATGAGCGCGACAGACCAGATCAAGGATACCGTGACGCAAGAACGACGTGGTGCTGTTCATGAAGGGCACCAAGATGATGCCGCAATGCGGGTTCTCCGTCCCGCGTGGCGGGGGTGCTGAACTACATGGGCGTCGAGTTTGCCGATGTGAACGTGCTGGCCGATCCGGAAATCCGTCAGGGGATCAAGGACTTCTCCGACTGGCCGACCATCCCGCAGCTTTACGTCAAGGGCGAGTTTGTCGGCGGCTGCGACATCGTCACCGAGATGACGCTGTCGGGCGAGCTGGACGCGCTGTTCGAGGCGAATGGCGTCAAGTTCGACAAGGAAGCCGCCAACAAGATCCGCGAAGCCAACGAGGGCTGACGCTCCGGTCTAGGGACAAGTCAGGATGGGCCATCCGGCCCATCATTCTGACGTGAAGACCGCGATGGGCCGGATGGCCCATCCTACCATTTCATCAGCCAGCCTTGCAGTTGCTTTCGCGGGGCTCTTCGCTGTTGGTCGTGCCATCGTGCCACAACAGGGTGCCGGTATCTCCGGCGATCAGCCAGGTGTAATGTGACCCGTCCGAAGGGAAGCTGTAGCGCGTGACGCCGTCGGTTGTGCCCTCGGCAATCAGCATGTTGGTCGCACCTGCCGACGCGCAGGCGGGCGGTTTGATCGCCGTTTGCTTCCTGCCCATAGGTCACCGCGATCATGGTGCCGCTGGCGCAGGTGTAGCTGAAATCACCGGTCGTCGGGGTCGGCGCGGAGGACACCGGCGTCTGGCACCTGGCATGACGCAAGCCGCCAACAGGCTGGCCATGATGCAGTCCACCGGCCCGACGACGCCTTCACGCGCGGGCACTCTCGACCTGATCGGCCAGCGACTCGGCCCGTGCGGCCAGTTCGGCCAGCGTGTCGGTCACGTCCTGCGGCACCACCGGCACCTCGACCCGTTCCCGCTCTGGCGTTGGGCGGCCTTCAAGTTCGGCGAGGCGCTCCTTCATGGCGCGCACCTCATCCTCCACCGCGGCTGTCCGGTCGGCCAGCATCAGGCCCGCCATCAGCAGCATCCGCGCTTCGGGCAGGCGGCCCATCTGTTCAAGGATCGGCTGGGCTTCGTTGTCCAGCATCTTGGCGGCGGCATGCAGGAAATGCTCCTCCCCCGTCCGGCAAGAGACAAAGAAGCTGCGGCCGCCGATGGTGATTTCAAGTTCAGGCATGGGCCTGCGCCTCCTCTGTGTCCAGCACACCGCCGAGGGCGGTCAGGATCTCATGCATTTCATTGGCTTCGGCGCTGCGCGTGGCGCGCAGGGCCTCCAGTTCGGCCATCATGGCCTTGTTGATCAGGGCGGGGTCGACGATGCCCTGTTCGGCCGCCTCACGCAGACGGCGCAGGTCTTCGCGCAATTGCGCCACGGTGCCCGACAGGCGTTGCACGTCGAGACCCTGGGCATCCAAGGCCCGGGTCAGCGTGTCCACCTCGGCCCGTAGCCGCTTTTCGGTCGCAGCACTCTTGTCGCGCTGCACCTTGCAGGCGTTCGTTCAACTGGGCATTGGCCATCCGTTCTTCATCCAGCGCCTCTTCCAGAGCTGCCGGTCAGAGGTCGCCTCATCTGAGGCCACACCATCGTCCACGACTGTCGCAGCCGGGATGTCAACGGCTGTGGCGGCGGGTTCCGGGGCCTCTGCTTCGACGGATATCGGGGCGGGCGTGGCAGACAGTGCCTCTACCCCCGCGCTGATACGTTGAAAGGCGGCCGTGATACGCTGTTCGAGTTCTTGGATCTGCCCCATGCGGTGCCCCTTTTTCTTCTGCTGACCATAGCTTGCGAATCGCCGATGGCCTTCGTCAAGGGCGATCTTAGCCAAATGTCGGACCAGATGGCAGGTTTGGCAGCCCAAAGCACGGTGCTATGCTTGATCTTGCCCACAAGGCTGTTATTCAGTTCCGCAACCTTAGGTCAAAACAGGACTGTAAAACGTGGACATTGAAACCCTGCGCGCCCGCCATCCCGATCACTGGATGCGCGCCTGCGCCATCCGCACCCTGACGCTCGACGCGGTTGCTGCCGCCAATTCCGGCCATTCGGGCATGCCGATGGGCATGGCGGATGTGGCGACGGTGCTGTTTGACAAGCATCTGCGCTTTGACCCCAAGGCGCCGCATTGGCCCGATCGTGACCGGTTCATCCTGTCGGCGGGCCATGGCTCGATGCTGCTGTACTCGTTGCTGCACCTGACCGGCTATGAGGACATGACGCTCGACCAGATCAAGAATTTCCGCCAGTGGGGCTATCGCACCGCAGGGCACCCGGAATATGGCCATGCCGAGGGGATCGAGACGACCACCGGCCCGCTGGGTCAGGGTATTGCCAATTCGGTCGGCTTTGCGATTGCCGAGGCCAGCCTGCGCGCCCATTTCGGGGCCAAGGTGGTCAACCACTACACCTATGTCATCGCGGGCGACGGTTGCCTGATGGAGGGTGTCAGCCAAGAGGCGTTGGCACTGGCTGGCAAGCAGAAGTTGGACCATCTGATCGTGATGTGGGACAACAACGGCATCACCATCGACGGCAAGGTCTCCATCTCTGACATCACCGACCAGAAGGCGCGGTTTGCGGCGTCGGGTTGGGATGTGTTTGAGTGTGACGGCCATGACCCTGACGATATCGACCGCGCGTTGACGGCGGCCAAGGCAAGCTCTGGTCCGGCGTTCATCGCCTGCAAGACCCATATCGCGCTGGGTTCCTCGGCGCAGGACACCTCCAAAGGGCACGGCGCGCTGACCGATCCCAAGTTGATGGCCGACACCAAGGCCGTCTATGGCTGGACCTATCCTGCCTTCACCATTCCGGCTGACGTGAAGTCGCAATGGGAAGCGATGGGGGAGAAGGGTGCGGCGGCACGGGCGGATTGGGAAGCTGGCTTTGCCGCGCTTCCGGCTGGCAAGCGCGCGATGTTTGAGCGGATGCTGGCGGGCGATGCGCCCAAGCAGCTGAAATCGGTCATCACGGCGCTGAAGAAACAGGCCGTGGCGGATCTGCCGAAGATGGCCACGCGGGCGGCCTCGGAAAAGGTGCTGACGGCGGTCAATCCGGTGATGCCGGAAAACCTTGGCGGCTCGGCCGACCTGACCGGGTCGAACAACACCAAGACCCCGGATCTGGGGGTCTTCACGCCAGAGGATCGCAAGGGCCGTTACATCTATTTCGGCATCCGCGAGCATGGCATGGCTGCCGCGATGAACGGCATGGCGCTGCATGGCGGGGTGCGGGCCTATGGTGGCACGTTCATGTGCTTTACCGACTATGCCCGGCCTGCGATGCGTCTGTCGGCGCTGATGGGCATTCCGGTGGTCTATGTGATGACCCACGACTCCATCGGTCTGGGCGAAGACGGCCCGACCCACCAGCCGGTCGAACATCTGGCAATCAGCCGTGCCACCCCCAACACCCATGTCTTCCGCCCCGCCGATCTGGTGGAGACGGCTGAGGCTTGGGAACTGGCGTTGACCTCCAAAACCACGCCGTCGGTGCTGGCCTTGTCGCGGCAGAACCTGCCTGCGGTTCGCAAGACCCACACCGGGGCCAACCTGACCGCCAAGGGCGCCTATGTGCTGGCCGATGCGACCGGGCCGCGCAAGGTGATCCTGATGGCGACCGGGTCCGAGGTTGAAATCGCGCTGAAGGCGCGGGATCTGCTGGAGGCTGCGGGGATTGGTACCCGCGTCGTGTCGATGCCTTGCATGGAACTGTTTGCCGCGCAGGATGAGGCCTACCGCAAGAAGGTGCTGCCGTCGGGTCCGGTTCGGATCGGGATTGAGGCGGCGGTTCGGGCTGGTGGCTGGGATCGTTGGCTGCTGGGTGAGCGGGGCCGTGAGGCCAAGGCAGGCTTTATCGGCATGAACGAGCTTTGGCGCCTCGGCCCCGATCGACCGGCTCTACAAGGAATTCGGCATCACCGCCGAGGCCACGGTAGAGCTGGCGAAGTCGCTGCTCTGATCGTCTGAAAATTGAAAAACGCGGCCCTTTGGGGCCGCGTTTTTCATTGTGGGGGACAAAGCGTCCGTCTGCGCGACACTAGGTATTGTGGTTTACTATCAATGGCTTGTGATTTTATATTAACCACATTTTAATCACGTTGCGAACCGTTCGCAATAACGCCACGGGTCTAGTGGGCCGCCGATTTGCCCGTCGTCATCGCCCAGAGCGGCGCTATCACACGGGTGACGAACGGCAGCAGCAACAGACCCGCCGCCAGACCCACAACCCCGTCCAGTGCCGCCTTGACCGCCCAGCCGGCAAAGCCGTGCAGCGTCTCTGGCACCATCGCGGCCACCACTTCGGACCAATGTTCAAAGGCATGGGCGGGGGCGGAAAGCCCGAACACCTCTGCCCCGTGGACCAGCATGGAGCCGCCGACCCACAGCATCGCCGCCGTGCCGATGGTGGACAGCAGCGTCAGGAAGGGTGGCATCCCGGCGACCAGACCACGACCGAGGGCGCGGGTTGGGCCCATATGGCCGCGACGGGCGAGGAACAGGCCGATGTCGTCCATCTTCACGATCACCGCGACCGAGCCGTAAACCAGCGTGGTGATGCCGATTCCGACGACGGCCAAAGTCACCGCCTCCATCCAGAAAACGCTGTCGGGGATGGCACCGAGGGCGATGGTCATGATTTCGGCGGACAGGATGAAATCGGTCTTGATGGCCCCTGCGATCTTGCTCTGTTCCAGATGGGTCGGGTCGGGATCGGCGAAATCCTCTTCAACGGCGGGATCGTGGACGGGCGACAGGGCGTGGAAGACCTTCTCTGCCCCCTCAAAGCACAGATAGGCCCCGCCGAACATCAGCAGCGGCACGATGGCACCGGGCAGGAATGCGGACAGCAGCAGGGCGATGGGCAGCAGGATCATCAGCTTGTTCTTGATCGAGCCCCAGGCGATGCGCCCGATGATCGGCAATTCGCGGTCTGCGGCAAAGCCCGTCGCATAGTTCGGCGTCACGGCGGTATCGTCGATCACCACGCCCGCCGCCTTGGCCCCGGCCTTGGCCGCCGCCCCCGCAATGTCATCCACCGACGCGGCTGCCACCTTGGCAATCGCGGCCACATCGTCCAACAGTGCCAGAAGTCCGCTCATGCCACCGGGTTCCTTCCCTTGATCCCCTCGCTATTTAGACAGGCTGGCCACAAAGGCAATAGATTCAAGCATCTTGCTGCAGTGGTTGACTTTGACCACCGGGATCGGTCATCTGACCCGGCCCAAATCTGGCGTGCAGGGCGGCAGGATGACGGTTTGGGCAGTTCCCGAACCCGGACCCGGCCCGCACGCGCCAAAAGGACCGGAGGGAATGTGGCCGACCGAATGTATCTCGTCGTTGCCTTGGGGATTGTGGCGCTGATCCTGGCGGATCAAATGCTGAATGACGGCCAAGTTTTTCTGTTTCTGGTGCAAAAACTGTTTCACTTGGTCGACTATCTGGAATTCTGGCGCTGAAAAGTGCAAACTAATGTTGAAATCGGCGGTGTTTGGCGGCTGTTAGCGCTAGCATACGCCACGTGAGTCGCGCTTACTTGAACAGGAGTACTCTATGACCGTTAAAGTCGCTATCAACGGGTTCGGCCGGATTGGCCGGAACGTTTTGCGGGCCATCATCGAATCCGGCCGGACCGACATCGAAGTCGTCGCCATCAACGATCTGGGCCCGGTTGAGACCAACGCCCATCTGATGCGCTTTGATTCGGTTCATGGCCGCTTTCCGGGTGAAGTGACGACCACCGCCACCACGATCGACGTGGGCCGTGGCCCGATGGAGGTGACCGCGATCCGCAATCCGGCGGACCTGCCTTGGGCGCATGTCGATATCGTCATGGAATGCACCGGGATTTTCACCTCCAAGGAAAAATGCCAGGCGCATCTTGAGAATGGCGCCAAGCGTGTGCTGATCTCGGCCCCCGGTGACGGCGCGGACAAGACGATTGTCTATGGTGTGAACCATGACACGCTGACCAAGGACGATATCGTTGTGTCGAACGCGTCCTGCACGACCAACTGCCTGGCCCCGGTTGCCAAGGTGCTGAACGATCTGATCGGCATCAAGCGCGGTTTCATGACCACGATCCACAGCTATACCGGCGACCAGCCGACGCTGGATACCATGCACAAGGATCTGTACCGCGCCCGTGCTGCGGCGCTGAACATGATCCCGACCTCGACCGGTGCTGCCAAGGCCGTCGGTCTGGTGCTGCCCGAGTTGAAGGGCAAGCTGGACGGCGTGGCGATCCGGGTGCCGACGCCCAACGTGTCGGCGGTCGATCTGGTGTTCGAATCGAGTCGCGCAACCACGGTTGAGGAAATCAAAGCTGCGATCCGTGCGGCGGCAGATGGGCCGATGGCGGGGATTCTGGGCTATACCGATTTCCCGAATGTCTCGTCGGACTTCAACCACGACAGCCATTCTTCGGTGTTCCACATGGACCAGACCAAGGTGATGGAGGGCACGATGGTGCGCATCCTGACCTGGTATGACAATGAGTGGGGCTTCTCGAACCGCATGTCCGATACGGCTGTGGCGATGGGCAAGCTGATCTGAACTTACGACCATTCTGAATGACCAGGGGCAGCTTCGGCTGCCCCTTCGTTTTTGGCGGACCTATGCGCTGGATGCATGGCGCAACGCCGGACTTGGTCGTTGTTAGCGATAACGAAAGGGCCATATTGGGTACATGCGAAACGGGAAAGCCATCCGGGCGGACCAGCGCAGAAGATGAGGACTATGATGAAAAACCTGTATGCCGCGATGAAGGCCAATGCCGCCAAACGCGCACAGTATCGCCAGATGCGCGACGAAATTGCCACCATGCCACGTTCGGTCGCGCTGGAACTCGGGATCTTCCCCGAAGACGCCGCGCGTATCGCGTCGCAGGCTGTCTGGGGCTGAAGCCCTTATGCCGTGGGCCCTGCCCCGGCGGATCTCGAAAGGAAATACCATGAAGAATCTGTTCACCACCCTGCGTACCACCATGGCCAAGCGCGCCATGTACCGCCAAACCCGCGATGAGCTTGCCGGACTGTCCGAGTCTGTGGCGCGTGACATCGGGGTGAACCCGGCTGACGCTGCGTCGATTGCGCGGCGCGCTGTCTGGGGCTGACACATCCGGGCTGCGGGGATCTGCCCCGACAGCTGACGAAAGGAAATACCATGAAAAACCTGTTCAACACCCTGCGCGAAACGGCTGCCAAGCGGGCGCTGTATCGCCGGACGCGCTATGAGCTTGCCGGGTTGTCGATGGCTACGGCTGAAGATATCGGCATCTATCCGGCTGACGCCACAACCCTCGCCCGCCGTGCTGTCTGGGGCTGAACGCCGCGGACTATCCGACTGCAGGGGGCCTTTCGGGCCCCCTTTTCATTTGTCGTCTGGCACCAGACCCTTGGCAAAGCGCAGGGCATTGGCGCGGTAATGCGCGGCCCCGGCAAGCAGTTTCGCCAGCTCTTCCGGCCCCAACTCCCGGGTCACTTTGGCGGGGCGGCCCAGAACCAGCGTGCCGTCGGGGATCACCTTGTTCTCTGTCACCAAGGCCCCGGCGCCGATCATGCAGCCTTTGCCGATCTTGGCGCCGTTCAGCACCGTAGCCCCCATGCCCACCAGAGAGCCGTCGCCAATCGTGCAGCCATGCAGGATCGCGGAATGGCCGATGGTGCAATTGCGACCGACAACCAGCGGATAGCCGGTGTCGGTGTGCAGCACGCAATTCTCTTGCACGTTCGACCCGACGCCGACCCGGATCTCTTCGGTATCGCCGCGCAGCACAGCGCCGAACCAGACATTGGCGAGGTCTTCCAGCACGACCTTGCCGATCACCGTGGCTGAGGGCGCGATCCACACGCCCTGCCCTACCTCGGGTGCAATTCCATCCAGAGTGTATTTCATCGCGACTGCAAACTCCTTGTTCAGGCCACGGACAAAGTCGGCCAACTCGGGCTGACGGTCGCGGCGTATGCGTTCTGCCTGAAGAATGGTGATCAAACTCGTTGAAGGCCGTGTCCAGATCGGTGTTCACGATGACATAATCATATTCGGCCCAATGGCTGATTTCGTCCTGACTTTTCGCCATGCGACCGGCGATGACCTCTTCACTGTCTTGGCCCCGCCCGCGCAGACGGCGGTCCAGTTCGGCGATCGAGGGCGGCAGCACGAAGACCGACACCACATCACGGCCAAGCGCCGAATTGCGGATCTGCTGGCCGCCCTGCCAGTCGATGTCAAACACCGTGTCGCGGCCCGCCTCCATCGCGGCCTGCACCGGGGCCTTGGGGGAGCCGTAGAAATTGCCGAACACCTCGGCATGTTCCAGCATCTCGCCCGTCGCGACCATCTGCTTCGAATTCGGCGCGGCTGCGGAAATAGTATTCGCGGCCGTCCTGTTCGCCCGGGCGTGGGGCGCGGGTGGTGGCGGAGATGGAAAACCGGATGTCCGGGTCCCAGTCCATCAGCCGCCGCGTCAGTGTGGTTTTGCCGGCGCCCGAGGGCGAGGACAGGATCAACAACAAGCCCGCGCCGCTTCGTCATATTGCCCGTCATTCCACGTTCTGAACCTGCTCGCGCATCTGGTCGATGGTGGTTTTCAGGTCAAGCCCGATCCGGGTCAGCGTCAGCGATTGCGCCTTGGAGCAGAGCGTGTTGGCCTCGCGCATGAATTCCTGCATCAGGAAATCGAACTTGCGGCCGATCTGGCCGGGGTCGGCCAACAGGGCGCGGGCGGCGTCGACATGGGCGGTCAGGCGGTCCAACTCCTCGGTCACGTCGGTTTTGACGGCCATCAGCGCCAGTTCCTGCGCCACGCGGGTTTCGTCCACCCCGTCGGCATTGGCCAGCACCCGCGCCAGACGCCTCCCGCAGGGTCGTGGCAGAGGTGTCGCGGCGCGCCGCAGCCTCGGTCGCGGCGGCGGCGGTCAGGCTGGCGATCTGGTCGAGTTGCGCCGAGATCACCCCGTTCAGCGCCGCCCCCTCGGCCGCCCGCATCGCCGTGAAATCGGCCAGCAAAGCGGGCAGGTCGGCCAGGATGGCCGCGCGCAGGGGGCCGGTATCGATGTCGCTGGTCGAGGTGTCGAGCACCCCGCGCACGCGCCAGCACATCGGCGGAAGAGGCCTGCCGCAGGGTGATCCCTTCGCCCATGGCGTGATCCTCGATCGCGGCCAAAGCGGCCAGCACGGATTTCAGCGCCGCCGGGTTGACGCGCAGCCTGTCGGCGCCCTCCTGCCCCTCACGGTTGACCTTCAGCGTCAGGGCGACATTGCCGCGGTGCAGCGCCTTCGACAAGCTCGCCGCGCAGCGCCAGTTCCAGCCCGTCGATCCAGTCCGGCACGCGCAGCCGCAGGTCCAGCCCCTTGCCGTTGACCGAGCGGATGTCCCACATCCAGGCGTGCCCCGCACCCTGCCCCTTGCGGGATGCAAAGCCGGTCATGGAAATTGTCATTCTGCCTCCATCCCGCCCAAGCCGAGCCTGCGGGTATTTACCATTTGTCGAGATTGTCCGCCAAATCCCGGCCAATTGCGCTATATTAAGACATCAGTAACCTGTGTTGCTGCAGAGTTAACCGTATCCTTGGCCGTCAGACTTACCAGACCACGCCCAGGCGACAATGTGTTCATGGCGGCCCCCGGCTTCATAGCCACGAGGGCCCAGCGAAAGAGGTGCAATCATGATCTCCCATTTTGGCACGGGCGGGCGCGGTGCGGGCGGCGGCGAGGACGTCAGCCGATTTGCGATGCTGGCCGAGGTGCGGGCCTATTGGGAGGGGTTGCGCGTGGCGGGCGATCTGCCGCGCCGGGACCAGATCGACCCGCGTGGCATTGCCGGGGCGCTGGAGAATACCTTTCTGCTGGAACGGGTCGCGCCGGGGATCGCGCGGTTCCGGCTGGCGGGGATGCAGTTGCATGACCTGATGGGGATGGATGTGCGCGGCATGCCGCTGTCCGCCGCTGATCGAGCCGCTGGCGCGCACCCGGCTGGCCGAGGCGCTGGAGGGCGTCTTTGCCGGCCCCGGCGACGCTGGAGATCTGGCTGGAGGCGGAACGCGGCTTGGGCCGCCCGGCGCTGGAGGGGCGGATGCTGATGCTGCCGCTGACCGGCGTCGCGCGGCGCTGTCGATCTGGCGCTGGGCTGTCTGGCCATTCACGGTGCCTTGGGCCGCGCGCCGCGCCGCTTTGCGATTGCCGGGATGATGTGCGAGACGATTGAATGCCGCGCAGGGCAGAGCCGGGGGGCGCGACGATTTCCGCCGCGCCCCGGCTGTCGCGCCGATGCCGGGGTTGGCGGATATGCCGATGGCCTTTACCCCGGTGCCGCGCCCGCCGCGTGGCAAGCCCAACCTGCGGCTGGTTCATTCGCGGGACTGAGACGGAGGTCTTGTGGTGCGGCGGATGGGGGTTTTGCACCCCCAAGCCGCATTGGCATCGCCAATGCGGCCCCCCGCAGGATATTTGGGCCAAAATGTAAGGCGCAAATTTTAGTCAAATTGGTGGGAGTTGGCGTGTTTGGGTCGACATGGCAAAGGGCGGTTCGTTGGAACCGCCCTTTGTCTTGTGGGGTGTCGCTTTGGGTTACAGCGCGATGCGGCGGGCCTGATCGCGGCGGGCGGTCAGTTCCTCGGACACGAGGAAGGCCAGTTCCAGCGACTGGCTGGCGTTCAGGCGCGGGTCGCAGGCGGTGTGATAGCGGTCGACAGATCCTCGTCCGACACGGCGCGCAGGCCGCCGGTGCATTCGGTCACGTCCTTGCCGGTCATCTCGAAATGCACGCCGCCGGGGATCGTGCCCTCGGCCTTGTGGATGTCGAAGAACTCGCGCACCTCGCGCAGCACCGATTCGAAGGGCCGGGTCTTGTAGCCCGAGGCCGCCTTGATCGTGTTGCCGTGCATCGGGTCGCAGGACCAGACGACATTCGCGCCCTCGTCCTGCACCGCCTTGATCAGGCGCGGCAGGTGGTCGCCGACCTTGCCCGCGCCAAAGCGCGCGATCAGGGTCAGGCGGCCCGGCTCGTTCTGCGGGTTCAGCTTGGCCATCAGCACCTTGAGATCCTCGGCCGTCGTGGTCGGGCCGCATTTCAGCCCGATCGGGTTCAGCACGCCACGGCAGAATTCGACATGCGCGCCGTCGGGCTGACGGGTGCGGTCGCCGATCCAGATCATGTGGCCCGAGCCTGCCACGGGCTGGCCGGTGAGGCTGTCGATGCGGCACAGCGCCTCTTCATATTCCAGCAGCAGCGCCTCGTGGCTGGTGTAGAAATCGACCGTCGACAGGGTGTGGGCGGTGTCGGCATTCACGCCGGCGGCGGTCATGAAATCCAGCGCGTCGGAGATGCGGTTCGACAGTTCGCGGTAGCGTTCGGCCTTGTCATGCTCGGCAAAGCCCAGCGTCCAGGAATGGACGCGGTGGATGTCGGCAAAGCCGCCGGTCGAGAAGGCGCGCAGCAGGTTCAGCGAGGCGGCGGCCTGGGTATAGGCCTGCAACATGCGCTGCGGATCGGGCATGCGGTCGGCGGCGGTGAAGTCGAAGCCGTTGATGATGTCGCCGCGGTAGGACGGCAGTTCCACGCCGCCGATCACTTCGGTCCCGGCCGAGCGCGGCTTGGCGAACTGGCCCGCCATGCGGCCGACCTTGACCACCGGCACCTTGGCGCCATAGGTCAGCACCACCGCCATCTGCAGCATGACGCGGAAGGTGTCGCGGATGTTGTCGGCGCGAGAATTCCGCGAAGCTTTCGGCGCAATCGCCGCCCTGCAGCAGGAAGGCCTTGCCTTCGGCCGCCAGAGCCAGCTGCTTTTTCAGCGTGCGCGCCTCACCGGCAAAGACCAGCGGCGGATACTTGGCCAGCTGCGCCTCGACCGCGTTCAGCGCGGCGGTATCGGGATAATCGGGCATCTGCACCCGTGGCTTGGCGCGCCAGTCCGATTTTGTCCAACCCTTGGTCATGGTCATTACCCTCCCGTCTTATCATTCGCTGGCGCAGTATAAGGACAATCCGGCTGCGAATGCAAAGGGCGAAAGCCGCGCGATTGGCCTTGCGAAGCCGCATGGATATCCTGTATCCATGCGCTCAATACCGACATAACAGGTCGCAACATGGCCACTACTCCGCGCAAAGCCACCCAGACCACCCAAGCGGCGGCGCCGCGGCGCTTTGTCTTCCTGCTGCTGGACCGGTTTACCATGCTGTCCTTTGCCAGTGCCATCGAACCGCTGCGCATTGCCAACCGCGTGGTGGGCGCAGCCGGTCTATTCCTGGGCGCTGGCGGGCGAAGGCGGCGAGACTGCGACCTGTTCCAACGGCGCCGTCCTTCAAGCTGGACATGGGGCTGGAAGAGATCGACCGCGACGACACGCTTGCTGGTCTGCGGCGGCATCGACGTGCAGAAATCCACGACCAAGCCGGTGCTGAACTGGCTGCGGCGCGAGGCGCGGCGCGGGGTCACCATCGCGGGCCTGTGCACCGGGGCCTATGCGCTGGCCAAGGCCGGGCTGCTGGATGGCAAGAAGGCGACGATCCACTGGGAAAATCAGGATGGGTTTCTGGAGGAGTTCGAGGAGGTCAATCTGACCAAATCGGTCTTCGTGATGGACGGCAACCGCTGGAGCACGGCGGGCGGCACGTCGTCGCTGGACCTGATGCTGAAGGTGATCGCGGCGGATCATGGCGAGGATGTCGCCAACACCGTGGCCGATCAGCTGATCTATTCCACCCCGCGCACCGATCAGGACACCCAGCGCCTGTCGATCCCGACCCGCATCGGCGTGCGGCATCCCAAGCTGTCCCAGGTCATCCAGATGATGGAGGGCAACATCGAAGACCCGATGTCGCCCGCCGAACTGGCCGAGGAAGTGGGCATGTCGACCCGGCAGCTGGAACGGCTGTTCCGCCGCTATCTGAACCGCTGCCCCAAGCGCTATTACATGGAACTGCGCCTGCAAAAGGCCCGCAACCTGTTGATGCAGACCGATATGTCGGTGATCAACGTGGCCTTGGCCTGCGGCTTTGCCAGCCCGTCGCATTTTTCCAAATGCTACCGCAGCCATTACAACACCACGCCCTACCGCGAGCGTGGCACGCAGGGCGGGCCGACGAGCACGCCGACCCGGTTGTCGATTTAGAGCGAGTTGCGTCGGTTATTCGTCGTTGCAGAACGAGGCCGAGACGATGCAATTGGTGGTAAACCCGTCACAGCTGGCCAGAGCCGTCTCTTCGGCCTTGGCGACCGTGTTGTCCGCGGAAAAGCCCATGCCGAAATTGTCGCCAACCGAAAGCGCCCCGCAATGGGCAAAGGCCACCACAGCGCGGCAGTCGCCCACGCCGCATTGCGTGACCGCCTCAGCCGAAGCACCGGCCTTGTCGGCGAAATTCTTGACCCAGCCGTATTTGCCGGTCGAGTCCGAAAACGCGATGGCGCCGATACTTTTTCTCAGCCAGTGCCGGGGCGGCAGCGGCGGACAGGGCGCAAATCAAAAACACTACAAGGCGGTTTCCGCATCTGGGTTCCTTCAGGACCATTTACCATCGTTGAAGGTGGTCACGACTGGCGGTGGCGTCAAGGCCCTAGCCGCCATATTGCCGCGTTGCAGCACGGATTAAGCGCGGGTGATACCGTTGCGTCACGCCCAATCCTGCCGAAACCCCGCTTTCAAAACGCTTTTCTTTTCAATCGCGGTTCTCTAGGTTCACCGCATTAAGACGACCAACAAGGGAGATAACAATGAAAAAACTGCTACTGGCCACCGCCGCAACTGCCCTCTGTGCGGGTGCCGCCTCGGCCGAAGACGTCAAACTGGGTGTACTGTTCGGCTTCACCGGCCCGATTGAATCCCTGACCGGCCACATGGCCAATGCTGCCGAAGCGGCAATGGCGGAAGTGAACGCTTCTGGCAAGGCGCTGAACGGCTGGAACTTCTTCTCCGTGCGCGGCGACAGCACCTGCGTCGACTCGGCTGCGGCGACCACGGCTGCGACCAAGATGGTCACCTCCGATGGCGTCAAAGGCATCATCGGCGGCGACTGCTCGGGTGTTACCGGTGCCGTTCTGCAAAACGTCGCGCGGCCGAATGGCATCGTGATGGTGTCGCCCTCGGCCACCTCACCTGCGCTGTCCACCATGGAAGATGACGGCCTGTTCTTCCGCACCGCGCCGTCTGACGCCCGTGAAGGCGAAATCACCGCCGAAATCCTGCAAGAGCATGGCGTCAAGTCGATCGCCCTGACCTATTCCAACAGCGACTACGGCAAGGGTCTGGCTGAGGCGATCTCGCAGCTCGTTCCAGGCCATTGGCGGCAAGGTCACGATCGACGCGGCGCATGAAGACGGCAAGTCCGACTATTCCGCCGAAGTGGCGGCACTGGCCTGCTGCCGGTGGCGACATCCTGGTTGTGGCGGGCTATCTCGACCAGGGCGGCAAGGGCATCATCCAGGCCTCGCTCGATTCGGGTGCCTTCTCGCAGTTCGAACTGCCCGGCGGCATGGTGGGTGACACCCTGCCCGCAGCCATCGGCCCGGCGCTGGACGGATCCTACGGTCAGGTTGCACAGTCCGATTCGGAAGGTGCCAAGATCCTGACCGAAATGGGCAAAGCCAACTCACCCGCGTTTGATGCAACATCGCCCTATTCGATGGAAAGCTATGACGCGGCAGCCCTGATCATGCTGGCGATGCAAATGGCCAACTCGACCGATTCCAAGGTCTACAAGGACTTCATCATGGAGGTCGCCAACGGCCCGGCAGATGGTTCGGGTGAGAAGATTGAGCCCGGCCAGTTGGGTCATGCGATGGAGCTGATCGCTGCAGGCAAGGCCATCGACTATGAAGGCGGTTCGGGCGTGACCTTGATCGGACCCGGCGAAAGCGCTGGTCGCTACCGTGAGTTCGTCATCAAGGACGGCAAGTACGAAACGGTCAAGTTCCGCTAATCGCGGGCTGATCTGAGACTGCGGCCCGGGGCATTGCCTCGGGCCGTGAATTAATCAGAGTCGCTCAAGATGCTGTAAAGGCACAGGAAACGACCTAGGGGGTAAGATGATCGTCGTTGAAAATCTGCACCGGCATTTCGGGGCATTCCGGGCCGTTGACGGCGCTTCGCTGGAAATTGCGACCGGCTCGATCACCGGGCCTGATCGGTCCGAATGGCGCGGGAAAGACCACACTGTTCAACGTGATCGCCGGCCGTCTGCCGCCGACCTCGGGTCGGGTGGTGATGGATGGTGAGGATATCACCGGCCTGCCCCGCATGTCCTGTTCGACAAGGGCCTGCTGCGGACATTCCAGATCGCGCATGAGTTTGCGTCGATGACGGTGCGCGAGAACCTGATGATGGTGCCGGGCGGGCAGTCCGGCGAACGGCTGTGGAACGCCTGGTTCCGGCGTGGCGCAGTGGCTGCCGAGGAACGCGCGCTGCGCGACAAGGCGGATGAGGTGCTGGAGTTTCTGACGATCTCGCATCTCGCCGACCAGAAGGCGGGCAATATTTCCGGCGGGCAGAAGAAGCTGCTGGAACTGGGCCGCACCATGATGGTCGACGCCAAGATCGTCTTTCTGGACGAGGTGGGCGCCGGGGTGAACCGCACGCTGCTGAACACCATCGGCGATGCCATCGTGCGGCTGAACAAGGAACGCGGCTATACCTTCTGCGTCATCGAACATGACATGGATTTCATCGCCCGCCTGTGTGACCCGGTGATCGTGATGGCCGAGGGCCATGTGCTGGCCAAGGGCACTGTCGATGAGGTCAAGAACGACGAACGGGTGATCGAGGCCTATCTGGGCACCGGGTTGAAGAACAAGGTGAAGTCCCATGCTTGAGAACGCAGCACGGATTTTCTGCGAAAATCCTGAAGAAAACCAATTTTCTGCGAAAATTGAAGATGTGAATTTTCGCAGAAAATTCGTGGTGGAGATCCAGCATGGCTGAACCATTCCTCATTGGCGATGCAATGACCGGTGGCTACGGCTCGGTCGACATTCTCCACGACTGCACCATCGCGGTGAACAAGGGTGAGATTGCCGTGATCGTCGGCCCCAATGGCGCGGGCAAGTCCACCGCCATGAAGGCGGTGTTCGGCATGCTGAACCTGCGCGGCGGCTCGGTTCGGCTGGATGGTGAGGATATCACCAAACTCAGCCCGCAAGACCGCGTGGCCAAGGGCATGGCCTTTGTGCCGCAGACCCAGAACATCTTCACCTCGATGACGGTGGAGGAGAACCTTGAGATGGGTGCCTTCCTGCGCCGCGACGACATCAAGGTGACCATGGATCAGATCTATGACCTGTTCCCGATCCTGCAAACCAAACGCTATCAGGCGGCGGGGGAATTGTCGGGCGGGCAGCGTCAGCAGGTCGCCGTGGGCCGCGCGCTGATGACCCAGCCCAAGGTTCTGATGCTGGATGAGCCGACCGCAGGCGTCTCGCCCATCGTGATGGATGAGTTGTTTGACCGCATCATCGAGGTCGCCCGCACCGGCATTTCGATCCTGATGGTTGAACAGAACGCCCGCCAAGCCCTTGCGATTGCAGACAAAGGCTATGTCCTTGTCCAAGGCGCCAACCGTTTCACCGACACCGGGGCCGCGCTGCTGGCCGACCCCGAGGTCCGCCGTTCCTTCCTGGGGGGCTGAGATGATGGTGAAAACCCTGATCCTGCTGGCCGCCCTTTGCCCCACATCCAGCCTCGCGGCGAGTTGTGGTGCATGCCCGACACCCTCTGCGCCACGAATGGCGTCTGCAAGATCACCACGGATGAGGAAACCTCGGTCCGGCTGGCGGATATGGCGGCGGACCAGAGCGCGCTGCGGGCAGATGCCGAAGATGTCCAGATGACGCGGGTCACGACTTCGACCGGGGCGGAATGGACCGGCACCAATGAAAGCGGCGGGGCAGAGCACCTGATCTGGACCGAAGCTGACACCGGGTTCAGCTATACGATCACGTTACTGGATGGCGCAGTGATCAAATCCTTTGGCCATTGCGAGGTACAATGATGGACTATCCTGAACGCCCTTGTCGCCTTTCTGAACTTTGTCTTCGTGCCTGCCCTGTCCTATGGCTCGCAACTGGCCATCGGGGCGCTGGGGGTCACGCTGATCTTTGCCATCCTGCGGTTTTCCAACTTTGCCTGGGGCGATACGATGGCCTTTGGCACCACGGTGGTGATCTGGTCGACCTGGGGGTTGCAGGCGGCGGGCATTGGTTTTGGCCCCCTGCCCACCGCCCTGCTGGCCCTGCCCGTTGGCATTGCGGCCACGGCGGCGCTGGTGCTGGCGACCGACAAGGTGGTCTACCAATTCTACCGAAAACAGAAGGCCAAACCGATCATCCTTGTGATCGTGTCGGCCGGTGTCATGTTCGTGATGAACGGCATCGTGCGGGTGATCATCGGGACCGCAGGAACAGAACTTCGCCGACGGCGCGCGGTTCCTGATCACGGCGGGGGAGTTCAAGGACGTGGACCGGGCTGGCCGAGGGTCTGGCGATCAAGACCACCACCGCCGTCACGGTCGTCACCGCCTTGATCACCATGGCGCTGCTGTTCTGGTTCCTGCAAAAAACCCGCACCGGCAAGTCGATGCGGGCGTTTTCCGACAACGAGGATCTGGCGCTGCTGTCGGGCATCAACCCCGACCGGGTGGTGCAGGTGACCTGGATCATCGCGGCCGCCTTGGCGGTGATCGCGGGCACGCTCTACGGGCTCGACAAATCGCTTCCGGCCGTTCATCTATTTCCAACTGCTGCTGCCGATCTTTGCGGCGGCGGTTGTGGGCGGGCTCGGCTCGCCGATGGGGGCGGTCGCGGGGGCCTATGTCGTGGCGTTTTCCGAGGTTGTCGTGACCTATGCGTGGAAAAAGGTGCTGGGCTATATCCTGCCCGCCGATTGGGCGCCGGACAGTCTGATGCAGCTTTTGTCCACCGATTACAAATTCGCGGTCAGCTTTTCGATCCTGATCATCGTGCTGCTGTTCATGCCCACCGGCCTGTTCAAGGGGAAATGAGATGACCCAACGTGCGCCTTTCCTGTTTGCCGGCGTCGCGTTGCTGTTCATCGTCACCGGGTTCTGGCTGTGCTGGAACGTCAGCCTGAACATCCTGAACATCGGCATCCTGTCGGCGATCATGGCGCTTGGGGGTGAACATGCAATGGGGCTATGCCGGGCTGTTTTCGACCGGCATCGTGGGCTCGGTCGCGCTTGGGCGGTCTGGCCGTGGTGATCGTATCAGGCGAGCCGGTGCCCGAGGCCTTTGCCGCCGGGGGCTGGCGTTTGCTGGGCGGGCTGGCGATTGCGGTTGCGGTGATTGCGGCCGCCGTGGTCGACTGGAAGCGCATGGCCGGGGCGCATCGCGCAATCTGGTCGTCGTCGGTGCTGCTGATCGGCGGGTTCTTTCTGTTCCGGCTATCTTTCGACGCGGCGTGTCAGGCGGTTGAGGCCTACAATCCGGCGACCTTTGGCAATATCGGCGGCTTTGGCCTGAACTCGGTCTGGGCCTGGCCGGTCGGCGGCCTGTTTGCCGCCATTGCGCGCCTGGGCGATCGGCAAGACGGCGCTGGGGCTGCGGTCGGATTATCTGGCCATTGCGACGCTTGGCATTGCCGAAATCATCGTCACGGCGATCAAATCCGAGGATTGGATGGCGCGCGGCGTCAAGAACTTCATCCACCTGCCCCGGCCCTGGCCGGTGCCCTATGAGGTGGATCTGCAGGTCAATCCGTGGTTTCTGGACCTGTGTGCGAAATGGGGCCTCGACCCGGTCACCGCATCGACCATCACGGTCAAGCTGATCTACATGGTGATGTTCGGCGCGGTGCTGCTGGTGCTGATCTGGCTGTTGGAGCGCGCGCTGAACTCGCCCTTGGGGCCGGATGATGCGGGCGATCCGCGACAACGAGGTCTCGGCCTCGGCGATGGGCAAGGATGTGACGCGGCAGCATCTGAAGATCTTCATCCTCGGCTCGGCGGTCGTCGGTATTGCCGGGGCGATGATGACCTCGATGTCCGGGCAGCTGGTGCCGGGTGAATATTCGCCGCTGCGCTTTACCTTCCTGATCTGGATCATGGTGATCGTCGGCGGGTCGGGCAACAACTGGGGCTCGGTTCTGGGCGGGTTGCTGGTCGGCTGGCTGTGGCTGATCGTCGACAATGTCGGCCCGCTTGTTGCATGGGCGCCTGACCGCCACCATGGCACCCGGCGCCGCTGCGCGACCATCTGATCGATCTTGGCCCGCAACTGCGCCTGCTGACTCTGGGTGTGGCGCTGCTGGTGGTGCTGCGGTTCAGTCCCAAGGGGCTGCTTGCCCGAAAAGTAGCCGAACCCGCCCGGCGAAACCTGCTTGCGGCGGCGATCATCCGGTCGCCGCCGCTTTCGCTTTTCGCCCCGACCGCCCCGCTATCGGGCAAAGGCGACCTCTGATGTCGCCTTCTGACAGGTCTTTGTGCTATGGCTTGGTATCCCGACCAAACAAATCCATACAGGGGCGGAATATGAAAACCCATACCCGCGTTGTGGTCATCGGTGGCGGCGTCGTCGGCTGCTCGGTTCTGTATCACCTGACCAAGCTCGGCTGGTCCGATGTGATGCTGATCGAGCGGTCGGAATTGACCTCCGGCTCCACCTGGCACGCGGCGGGCGGCTTTCACACCATCAACGGCGACACCAACATGGCCGCCCTGCAGGGCTACACCATCCGCCTGTACAAGGAGCTGGAAGAGATCACCGGCATGTCCTGCGGGCTGCACCATGTCGGCGGCATCACCCTGGCCGACAATCAGGCCCGGTTTGACCAGCTGAAGGCCGAACGCGCCAAGCACCGCTACATGGGCCTCGACACCGCGATCCTGTCGCCGAAAGAGGTGCAGGAGATGACCGATGGCCTGGTCAACATCGACGGCATCATCGGCGCGCTTTACGACCCGCTGGACGGCCACCTTGACCCCTCGGGCACCACCCACGCCTATGCCAAGGCGGCCCGGATGGGCGGGGCCGAAATCGTCCTGCACAACCGCGTGCTGGAAACCAATCCGCGCCCGGATGGCGCTGGGATGTGGTCACCGAAAAGGGCACCATCACTGCGAGCATCTGGTCAACGCCGGTGGCCTGTGGGCGCGCGAAATCGGCGCGATGGCCGGGGTTTACCTGCCGCTGCTGCCGATGGCGCACCAGTATCTGGTGACCGACGACATCCCGGAAATCATGGACTACCTGACGCGCGGCAAGCGAATTCCCGCATGTCATGGACCCGGGCGGCGAAAGCTATCTGCGCCAGGAAGGTCGCGGGCCTCTGCATCGGCTTCTACGAAAAGCCCTGTGAGCCGTGGTCGGTCGATGGCACGCCGTGGGACTTCGGCCATGAACTGCTGAACGAACAATTCGACAAGATCGAAGACTTCGGTCAACTTCGCCTACCGCCGTTTCCCGGTGCTGGAACGCTCCGGCGTCAAGCGCGTCATCCACGGCCCCTTCACCTTTGCCCCCGACGGCAACCCGCTGATCGGCCCGGTCCAGGGCCTGCGCAACTACTGGTCCGCCTGCGCCGTGATGGCCGGGCTTCAGCCAGGGCGGCGGCATGGGCCTGTCGCTGGCGCAATGGATCATCCACGGCGAGGTCGAACGCGACCCGCGCGGCTTTGACGTGTCGCGCTTCGGCACCTGGACGACGCCGGGCTATACCGTCCCCAAGGTCATCGAAAACTACCAGATGCGCTTCTCGGTCGGCTACCCGAACGAGGAACGCCCGGCCGCCCGCCCGTTCCGCACCACGCCGATGTATGACACCAACACGCGCCCTGAACGCCGTCTGGGGTCAGCAATACGGGCTGGAAGTGGTCAACTACTACGCCCTGCCCGGCGAGCCGACCTATGAAGAGCCGACCTTCAAACGCTCGAACGCGTGGGAGGCGACCCGGCAAGAGGTCATGGCCGTCCGCGACGGCGTCGGCATCAACGAATTGCAGAACTTCGGCAAATATCTGGTCAAGGGCCCGAATGCCCGCGCCTGGCTGGACCGCATCATGGCCGGCAGCATCCCCAAGCCCGGCCGCCTGTCGCTGACCCCGATGCTGGCCCATTCCGGCAAGATCATCGGCGACTTCACCGTGTCCTGCCTGTCGGAAACCGAATTCCAGCTGACCGCCAGCTACGGCGCGCAGGGCTGGCACTACCGCTGGTTCGAACAGAACGCCGAACGACGGCGTCACGGTCGAAAACATCTCGGACAGCCGCTCCGGCTTCACAGATCGCCGGCCCGAACGCGCGCGAACTGCTGGCCCAGGTCACCCGCTCCGACGTCTCCGCCGACGCGTTCAAATTCATGGACGTGCGCAACGCATGACCGTCGGCATGGCCAACTGCATCGTGCAGCGCGTCAGCTATACCGCCGATCTCGGCTATGAAATCTTCTGCGACCACATGTCGGTCCGCCACCTGTGGGACACGCTGACCGCCGCCGGGGCAGAGTTCAACATCCGCCCCTTCGGGATGCGCGCGATGATGTCGCTGCGTCTGGACAAATGGTTCGGCTCCTGGGGCCGCGAGTTCTCGCCCGATTACACCCCCATGGAAACCGGCCTCGACCGGTTCATCCGCTGGAACAAGGAGGCCGACTGGATCGGCAAAGCCGCCGCCACTGGCCGAAAAGGCCGCCGGGCCGAAGCGCAAACTCGTCTCCTTCATCGTGGACGCCGCCGACGCCGATGTCGTGGCGTGGGAGCCGATCTGGCTGGACGGCGCCGTCGTCGGCTGGTGCACCTCTGGCGGCTTCTCGCATTTCACCGGCAAATCGCTGGCGCATGGGCTTCCTGCCCGCCGACCGTGCGGTTGACGGGCTCGAAGTTGAAATCGAAATCCTCGGCGAACGTCGCAAGGCCGTCGTCCACCTGCCCCGCTGTTCGACGCCGACGGTGCAAGGATGCGCGGATAGGGCTTCCCTTCCACCCCGCATCCTTTCACATTGGTCCAAATATCCTCGGGGGGTCCGGGGGGCAGACAGCCCCCCGGCTTTGGCCAGAATGACCACACTCACCATCCTGATCCCCGCCGCCGGCTCGGCCCCGGATGCGCGGCGGCGACAAACTGCTGGAAGTTGTCGGACGGCCAACCCCATGCTGCGCCGTCAGGCCGCAGACGGCCCTCGCCACTGGCCGCCGGTCATCGTCACCCTGCGCGCCCGATGACGCCGCCCGCCGCGCCGCGCTGCAGGGTCTGAACGTCACGCATCCTGACCGTCCCCGATGCGGCCAGCGGCATGTCTGCCTCGCTGCGCTGTGCTGCCAGAACCGAGACCGCTGCCCTGATGATCCTGCCCGCTGACATGCCGGATCTGACCACGGCAGACCTGCCGCCGCTGATCGCCGCCTTCGATCACACCCCCGACCTGATCCTGCGCGGCGCCAGCGCATACGGGGCAACCCGGCCATCCGGTGATCCTGCCGCGCATGCTGCTGCCCGAACTTGGCCAAGCTGCAGGGCGACGAAGGGGCCCGAGCCCTTCTGCGCCGCACACCGGTTCACTGGTCCCCCTGCCCGGCCAGCATGCCCTGACCGACCTCGACACGCCCGAGGATTGGGCAGCCTGGCGCGCGCCAACCGCAGCTGACCTCAGGCCGCCAGCAGCACCCGCGCCTCATAGCTTTTCAACGTCAGCCGTGCGGCGGGAAAACCTTCACCGTTCGGCCAGCTCCGGGAACAGCGCCTCAATCTCGGCGCGCTGCGCCGCATCCATGCCGTCCAGCGTCCGATCGGCGGGTTGGAAGCTTTCGGTCCAGGCGCCGTCGGCCTCGATCAGCTCATGCGCGTCGAACAGCAGGTGGATATAGGTCACCCCCATCGGCAGCACCTGTTCGACCCCGGCCAGCGCCGGTCAGATGCGTGGCCGCGACCAGCACCTCAGCCTCGCCGAACAGCATCTCGGCCCGGGCGCCCTCGATCAGCATCCGGTGCTGCGGCGACACCATCATGTCGCGCGCGGGCAGCCCCGTGGCCCAGCGCCCCGGCGGCAATCCGCACCGGCTGCAATTCCGGCTGCACGATCAGATCGGCCATGCTCAGGCTGCGCTGCCCCGCCCAGCGCAGCGGCTGTAGCCCATGGTCGCGGGTCTCCACCCTGTCGCCCGGCGCCAGCGCCTCGACCGCGACCGGGCCGCGATCGGTGCGGATCATGGTGCCGGGGGTAAAGCAGACCATCAGCTTTTCGACATTGGTGAACTGCATCGAGCCGATCACGACGCCGGAAGAGTTCAGGAACTGCACCGTGCCGTTGTCGTGGTTCAGCGGGTCATAGATGATGTTGGTCAGCGACCAGCCCCAATTGGTCAGGTTAAGGACGTCATAGCCGTCCCCACCATCAACAAAGTCGCCTATTCCGCCTTGGAATGAGTCGTCCCCGTCGCCGCCGTAGAAACTGTCACTGCCCGGCTCATCTGAGAAGCTGTCGTTGCCCGCGCCACCATAAAGCGTGTCATCGCCAGCGCCGCCAGACAGGGTATCATCGCCATCGCCGCCATAGAGTACGTCATTGCCGTCATCTCCCTCCAGTACATCGCTGCCCAACCCGCCGTAAAGGACATCATCGCCAGCGCCGCCATAGAGCGTATCCGCGCCGTCCCCACCGCTCAGTGTGTCATTGCCATCGCCGCCATAGAGCAGGTCGCTGCCCCCATCGCCCGACAGCGTGTCATTGCCCGCGTCACCATAGAGCGTGTCGTCGCCGTCACCACCCGTCAGGCTGTCGCTGCCATCGCCGCCATAGAGCAGGTCATTGCCAGCATCGCCCGACAGCGTGTCACTCTCGGTCCCGCCATAGAGCGTGTCATTGCCCGCGCCCCCGAACAGCGAATCCGCCCCGGCATCGCCTGACAGATAGTCATTGCCCAGATCGCCGTAGAGCGTGTCATTGTCCGCCCCGCCCGACAGGCTGTCATTGCCATCGCCGCCATAGAGCAGGTCATTGCCAGCATCACCCGACAACGTGTCATTCTCTGTCCCGCCGTAGAGCGAGTCATTGCCAGCCCCCCCGAACAGCGAATCCGCCCCGGCGTCACCGCTCAGATAGTCATTGCCGTTGTCACCATAGAGCGTGTCATTGTCCGCCCCACCCGACAGGCTGTCATTGCCATCGCCGCCATAGAGCAAGTCGTTGCCAGCATCGCCCGACAGCGTGTCATTATCCGCCCCACCATAGAGCAGGTCATTGCCATCGCCGCCATAGAGCAGATCATTGCCAGCATCACCCGACAACGTGTCATTCTCTGTCCCGCCATAGAGCGTGTCGTTGCCAGTCCCGCCGAACAGCGAGTCCGCCCCGGCGTCACCGCTCAGATAGTCATTGCCGTTGTCACCATAGAGCGTGTCATTGTCCGCCCCGCCCGACAGGCTGTCATTGCCATCGCCGCCATAGAGCAGATCGTTGCCAGCATCACCCGACAACGTGTCATTCTCTGTCCCGCCATAGAGCGTGTCATTGCCCGCGCCGCCAAATAGCGAATCCGCCCCGGCATCGCCAGACAGGTAGTCATTGCCATTGTCACCATAGAGCGTGTCATTGTCCGCCCCGCCCGACAGGCTGTCATTGCCATCGCCGCCATAGAGCAGATCATTGCCAGCATCGCCCGACAGCGTGTCATTCTCTGTCCCGCCATAGAGCAGGTCATTGCCGTCGCCGCCAAACAGCGAATCCGCCCCGGCGTCGCCGTTCAGCGTGTCATTGCCCAGATCGCCGTAGAGCGTGTCATTGTCCGCCCCGCCGTACAGCAGGTCGTTGCCGTCGCCACCGTAGAGCAGGTCGTTCCCAGCATCGCCTGACAACGTGTCATTCTCTGTCCCGCCATAGAGCGAGTCATTGCCAGCCCCACCGAACAGCGAATCCGCCCCGGCGTCGCCTGACAGATAGTCATTGCCGTTGTCGCCGTAGATCGTGTCGTTGTCCGCCCCGCCGTACAGCAGGTCATTGCCGTCGCCGCCGTAGAGCAGGTCGTTCCCGGCGTCGCCATAGACCTGATCATTGCCAAGGTTGGCATAGACCGTGTCGTTGCCCGCCCCGGCGCGCACATAGTCATCATTGCCGTTCGTGCCGTTATAGCCCAGCGCGTCATTGGCATCGATCCGGTCGTTGTGGCTGTCGATGAAGCTGCCATCGATCAGATCATTGCCTGCGGTGCCGTCCACCGTGCCGTCGCGCAGGTCAACCGCGCCGCCGATCATCTGAAAGGAGTATTCGCCCGCCGGATCATTGGTCTGAAAGTCTGTTCCGGCATAGGCGGCCAGTTGGGTGGCGTTGCCGGACCCCGGCAGAAGGGTCTGCTGGTTTGTGCCGTTGGAAATCCCGACTGTGGCCTGTCCGGCATAGCCATTGGTGAACCCGATGGAGGAATAGCGGTAATCAACGCCGAAATTGCCACCGCCAAGGTTCGACAGCACCACTTGGAAACTATCGGTCCCAGTGGCGGAATAGGCGCGAACCGAATCCCAGGTGACTGTGATATTGCCATTGGCCGGGTCAATATCCCAGTAAATCGCCCCGCCCTTGCTGATATCAATATCGGTCCAGAACGGCGAAATCGACGGCTTGCCCAGTGAGGTCAGCGATGTGGGCGTGTAGCTGGAGGTGCCGCTGCCAAAGGTGATGATGCCATTGGTGGAAATATACATGGACGTATAGTTCGTCCCGTACACATTCATCCCGCTCGACCCGAAGACCGAGGTGACGCTGACCTTTACAAAGCCGTCATCGAGGTTCCCGCCGCTCAGCGTGCCGGTCGTGATCTGGTTTTCACCATATCCCGCCGTGCCACCAAGACCGTTGACCAACGCTACCATAACCCGCCCTCTACCTGCACAAGCATAGCCACCCGTCTGCCGGATGGGGGGACAGGCTGCCTGAAACAATCGTTCAAGATCATGTACATTTCGGCCGAGTCCCACCTCTAAGAGGTCGAATATCGCCCGGAAAGTGAGTGCAATTTGGGTCAAACCGCGGCAAGTTGGCGACCCATCTGGGCCGATTGGGTCTATTCAGGGGCGCCGCCACAGTCCGGACACCAGATTTCGGCGCTGCGGGCTGTGTCGGGCATGAAAAGGGGGGCCTGAGCCCCCCTTGTCCGTTGTCAGGGTGAATGTCACCCCGACTGCTGCCCCCTCATTTCGCGATCAGCTTCGCCTCATGCCGCTTTAGCGTGCGGCGGGCGGCGGTGTAGTCCGACAGCCCCTCAGCGGTTTTCAACTCTGGGAACAAGTCATAGATTTCCGTGGCTTGTGCCTTGGCCATGTCGCGCAGCGTCATATCGCCGGGCTGAAAGCTTTCGGTCCATGCGCCGTTCGACAGCACGATCTGATGCTCTTCAAACATGAAGTGCAGATAGGTCACGCGCGCTGGCCCGGCCCATTCGATCCCCGGTTTGCCGATCAGATGATTTGCGGCGACCAGCACCTCACGTTCATCAAAATACAGCAGATTCCGGTCGTCGCTGAGCAGCACGCGGTGGTTGGGCGACACCAGCGTATCGCTGACCGGCAAGCCGTTGCCCAAGGCCCCGGCGCGGATCATCACCGGGCGGAATTGCGGGTTGATAAGCAGGTCAGCCGGGCCAAGCGTCCTCTGGCCGACCCATGCGATCTGCTGCATGCCGTTGTCGCGCGTGATGACCCGGTCGCCGGGTTGCAGGCTTTCGACAGCCACCTCACCCAGCGCGGTCGCAATCGCGGTGCCGGGGGTAAAGCAGGTCACCACCCGCTCGATATTGCGAAACTCCATTGAGCCGGTGACGTTGCCATGGCTGTCCAGAAACTCCACCCGGCCGTTTTCGGGGTTGGCGGCCTGATAGATGACGCGGTGGTCGCCGACGCCCGACAGGTTCAGCACGTCATTGTCATCGCCGCCTTCGCCGCCATCGACAAAACCGCCGGAATAGGGGCCGAACGGGCCGATGAACGTGTCGGCATCGTTGCCGCCATAGAGGTAGTCGACGCCGCCAATTCCGCCGCTCAGCGTGTCATTGCCGTCGCCGCCCTCTGCCACATCATTGCCATCGCCGCCGTCGAGGAAATCTGCCCCGGCCCCGCCATAGAGCTTATCATCCCCCGTGCCGCCATACAGGCTGTCATCCCCCGCGCCGCCATAGAGTTTGTCTTGCCCCTGCCCACCATCCAGCGTGTCATTGCCAGCACCGCCGTCCAGCTGATCGTCACCATCGCCGCCCGAGAGGTTGTCATTGCCGTCGCCGCCAAACAGCGTGTCCTGCCCCTGCCCGCCGGACAAGATATCATCGCCCGCGCCGCCGATCAGACTGTCCTCACCGTCGCCGCCATAGAGCGTGTCATTGCCGTCACCGCCGTCCAGCGTGTCCTTGCCCGCATCACCGGACAGCAGATCGTCGCCCGCGCCGCCATAGATCAGATCCTGATCATTGCCGCCGTAAAGCTGGTCATCGCCGCCCAGCCCCAACATCGTGTCATTGCCGCCATTGCCGTAGAACTGGTTGGTGTAGGCGTCAGAGCCAGAGGTGCTCATCCCGTCAAAGCCCACAAGGCTGTCGGCATGATTGGAGCCGATGACACCGTCTATGCCGCCCAGAATCCGGTCGTTGGTCGCATCGCCGCCGGACAAGGCACCGGTAGACAGATTGACGCTGACCCCGGCGGTTGAGGCGGAATAGTCGAGGTTGTCTTGCCCCGCCCCACCGTTGAAACTGTCCGCGCCGACGCCGCCGATGAAGGTGTCATCGCCCGCCCCGCCATAAAGCCCGTTGTTGCCAGCGCCACCGACCAGAGTGTCATCGCCATCCTGCCCGGCAAGGCTGTCATTGCCGTCGCCGCCGTAGACAAGGTCATTGCCAGCGCCAGCGTTCACCACGTCATTGCCACCGTAGGCATAGATCGTATCCGCCCCGGACGTCCCCGTCAGAGTGTCATTCCCGCCAGTGCCATTTATCGCCATCACAAACCCCCAAAGTCCCAACGCCGCTGTACCCAAGTATCAAGACCCCGTTCGCGCGGAACGGTTCCAGACGGATAGGCCAAGGGCGATTCGGATAGCAGCATCCGAGGCATGGGTGTCGCAGATTCCCGTCACTGACTCTCGGGGAAAATTCTTGATAAATCGCCAACGCGGCTGTGACGCGGCGTCAAACGGCGCGCATGAAAAAGGGGGGCCGAAGCCCCCCTTGTCCATTGCCGAAGCTCACCTCACTTCGACAGCTGCATACTCATTTCGCGATCAACAACGCCTCGTGACGCTTCAGCGTGCGACGTGCCGCGACATAGTTTTCCACACCGGCATCCGTCTTCAACTCTGGGAACAAGTCATAGATTTCAGAGCGTTGCGCGTTGCCCATGCCCTTCAGCGTCATGTCGCCGGGCTGGAAGCTTTCGGTCCAGGCGCCGTTCGACAGAACAACCTCGTGACGGTCGCACATGAAGTGGATGTAGGTGGCACCCGCCGCGTCGATCGAGTGGATGCCCTTGCCCGCCGCCAGATGCTTGGCCGCGACCAGAACCTCATGCTCGTCGAAATAGAGCGCGGTGCGGTCGTTGGCCACCAGCAGGCGGTGGTTCGGACTGACCATCATGTCCCGCTCGGGCAGACCGTTGCCCAAGCTGCCCTGACGCACCAGGATCGGCTTCAGATGCGGCGCTGCGGCCAGATCGGTCCAGGACAGATCACGGCGACCCATCCAGCGGATTTCCTGCATACCGTTGTCGCGGGTGATGATCTTGTCACCGGCGCGCAGGTTTTCCACCGCCACTTCGCCACGCGGCGTCGCAATCAGCGTGCCGGGGGTAAAGCAGGGGATGACGTTCTCGATATTCTTGAACGTCATGGTGCCGACAACATGGTGGTCGGTCGGGTCGAGGAAGTTGACCGTCCCGTTTTCAGTGGTTCAGCGGGTCATAGTTGATGTGCAGCGGGCCAGCGCCGGTCAGATCCAGCGTGTCATGGTCGTCGCCGCCCTCGCCGCCGTCAACAACGTCGCCAATGCCGCCGCCGATGAACAGGTCACGGTCGTCGCCACCCGACAGAGCGTCTGCGCCGTCGCCACCGATGATGGTGTCATTGCCCGCGCCGCCATCGATGGTGTCGCAGCCGTCACCGCCATCAAGGCTGTCTTGGCCTGTGCCGCCAAACATCTTGTCGTTGCCGGTACCGCCAAAAACGGTGTCGTTGCCAGCATCGCCATAGAGCGTGTCATTGCCAGAGCCGCCATAGATCAGGTCCTGATCAGCGCCGCCATAGACCAGATCGTCGCCGCCCATTGCCGTGATGGTGTCGTTGCCGCCACCGCCATAGAACTGGTTGGTGAAGGTGTCATCTGCGCCGGTGCCCTGCTGGTCAAAGCCGGTCAGGCTGTCGCCATAGGCCGAACCGATGACGCCATCAATGCCGCCGCCGATATGGTCGTTGGCTGCATCGCCGCCGCTCATCGCACCCGTGGTCAGGTTGACGTTGACCCCAGCGCCCGAGGCGGAATAGTCGATATTGTCCTGACCCGAGCCACCATAAAACTCATCCGCGCCAACACCGCCGATGAAGACGTCATTGCCCGCGCCGCCGTATTCGACGTTGCAGCCCGCGCCGCCGATCAGCGTGTCATTGCCGTTCTCACCATAGAGCGTGTCGTTGCCGTCCTGACCGTTCAGGCTGTCATTGCCGTCGCCGCCATAGACGCGGTCATTGCCAGCCCCTGCCAGCACGGTGTCATTGCCAGCGCCCGCCCGGACATAGTCGTCATTGGGGGCAGCGCCCGACAGAACCGCGTCGGCATGGTCGATCCGGTCGCCCTGCGGGTCACCGGTGTAGTTGTAATCGATCAGGTCATTGCCAGCGGTGCCGTCGACATAGCCATCAAGACGCGGCGTGCAGTCATGCCAGGAGTGGCGGCTCGTCATCATCACAGCGTTCGACATGCGTGTAATGGCAGCCCGAATCCGGGTAACCGTCGTGCCAATGGCCAGAGGTGTCGCACCAGCGGAACAGGGAAATGGTCATTGGCAAATCTCCTTGGTAGAGCGAATTTTGATTGCAGAACCAAAGCTGGCAGCCTGGCCTCTCACTTGTTTTGCAGGGTCGTTAATGCGTACCCCGTCACAAACCTTCGTTTTCATGTCCGGCATCCTTACGACCGCGTTGCATAAAACGGCGCAGACGTGGCGGGCGATGCAGCCAGACCAATAGCCCCAGCCAAACCGGCGTAAAGTCGCCGCTTTTGTCAGGGTTTTGGTCAGGTTCATCATCCTCAGTCTCCGTCGCGTTTCTTGGGGTTGCCCCCAATTCACAAGTTCAAGGACGGCATGCCGCCCCGTAACTCTGGCTTGCCTGCGCATCCGAACACGAATGCAAAAGCGTCGACCAAAAGATGGCCGAGCCAGACGCCGGACTGTTGTGTTTGTCGCCTTCGCAGGGACGTTCCCTGATTCCAGGTCATCGACGGCAGCCGATAACAATACGGGGCGCAGACCCCTAGCCAGAACCAAAACCAACGTACCTGCACGTTTCCGTGCAACACCACTCACAGACCGCCCCCACGGCCTTTGTCCTTCCCAGATGGACCTCTTCTGAATACCGATCGTTAAGGCTGACAGGAAGTGAAAAAAAGGCAGCGCCGCCTTCGACTTGCCTTCGTTGTGCCGTAATCGAGGTGCGTTGGGGCGGCGGAGCTAAACCTGAGATTGTATTTCGTATCCGATAACCGAACAATCGCTTGGCTTCAGTTTGGCGAGATTCCCTTGGATTTCGGCCAATCCAGCCATCTTCCCGCAAAAATCGGCTGGCGATTATGCGCTGTCTGGAAACAACCGGAGCCTTTAACCACGGCCCCAGAATATTGCCGTTTTTTTGACATCATCCCGGCGGGGCTGTTGCGAGATTTGCACCAATTTAATCAAAACCGCCTGATCTTCGCCCATTAACGCATTGTTACGGTTAAGGAAGCCCGAATCACTGAGCGACTGTGGCACGATTCTGACATGGATTTGCCGCATTGGAACAAAGCTGGAACTGCGTTCTGGCGGGTTGGGATCGGTCAACCACCCCTGCCCGCATATAGTCAGCCGCAGCTGGGCAACCACAACCTGAATGGCGAAAGGCGGCCACGAAACCGCAGCCGCCTTAAGTCTGGATCACCGGGAGCGCCGGGATTCGACGCTGAATCAGCCCTTCTGCATCAGGTTTTCACGGTTAGCAGGGCCTGTCCCGCCGCAATTGTGTTCCCCTCACCCCGTCAAAACGCAGCCACAAATCCCTTGGCGAACAGCGCCGGGTCATTTGGTTGGCGGATTGCAGATGTCCTGCACCGAGGCCAGCACGGCCTTGGGCGCGAAAATCTCATCCAGCCAGCCCTCACGGAAGATGACCGGGCGCGCCTGAGAGATTGCCTGCATCGCCCCATCCGAAAACTTGCCCTCTTTGAAAATCTCAAAGGTGATCGCGAGTTCGATGTTCAGATGGCCCAGCATGAAATCCATCGCGGCCTGACGCGGCACGCCACGGCGCACGGCCTCATCCGTCGCCTCGCGCAGCGCATAGGCAAGCGTGGCGCCCACGGTTTCCGACAGCGCAGGCTCCAGTATGGCCAGCTGTTCGACCGTGCAGCGATGCGCCGTCATGACCGGCTTATAGATCGTGCGGGCAACCTCTTCACACAGGGCATAATGCGCCTCTGGCCCCTGCATCAGCGCGCAGACGATGTTTTGCCGGGCATGGACACCGCCGAAATAGTCGCGCTTGGCGGGGAACTCTGTCTCATCGTTGAAGATCGGCGGGTGGCAGGGATGGGTGACGAAATAGGTCACATCCGCGCGCTTGGGCATCTCACCGGCATGTGGGGCGGCGGCGTCCAGCACGATCACGGCCGTGCCCGGGTCGAGGTCGTTGACGAAGGTGGAAAGGATCTTGCCGATCAGCCGGTCCGGCACCGCCAGCACGACCACCTCAGCACCCGCCAGCGCCGATGCCTGATCGACGCAATCAAACCCGGTCGCAGCCTTTAACCGGTCGCGCCCCTCTGGCGAAACCTCCACATGCGCCACCGTGAACCGTGAGCCTTGCAGGTTCGTCGCCAGCCGCACGCCCATCTTTCCGCCAGCGCCCATCAACGCAATCTTAGTCATCTCAGTGTCTCCCTTGTTTGATCGCGCCACCGGCGCGCACAGTTCCCAGAAAATCGACGCCACCCATCTGGCCGCCCTTCAGCGCAATCTCGACCCCGTCCATGCCGCCAGCCCCGGCATGGGCCTTGCACAGCGGGCAGCCCGGCGTCAGGGGCGCAATCGCCTCAAGCGCATCAAGCCCCAGCGCGCGGGCGGCGTGACCAGAGGTATCGCCCCCCATGATCGCCGCCCGCCGCAACCCGGTGTCGCGCAACAGGCGGGCAAGGACCGCCCCCAGCCCCTCACCTATGCGCTGGTTGATTGTGGCGGCATCGGCGTTGGCGGCGGCAATGGCGCGGGTCAGGCCATTGACCAAGGGATCATCCGGCCCCCGCGCCGTCGCCACGATCACCGAGCGGCCGCTTGCCAGAACGCCCTTTGCGGCCACAACAGCCTCAGCCTGCGCCGCCTGCCAATCGCCTGCGTCCAGCGCCCGTGCGGGATCAAGCGACACCAGATCAAACCCCTGCCCCAGCGCCCAGTCGATCTGCCCCGCCGTCACCGACGAGACCGACCCAGAGACCGCCACGACCTGCGGCACGGCAGCGGCACGCGGCGAGGGCGTCTCTGCGGCCAGCCATCCGGCCTGACGCCAATGCGCGACCAGCGCGTATTCCACCCCTTGTGAGCCGACCGCGAACAACCCCGCCCCCCGGTTGCCCCAGATCAGCGCCCCGGCGATGGCGAGCGTCTCATCATCCACCACATCCAGCGCGACGACAGCCTCACCACGCGCCCGCACAGCCGCCAGTTGCGCCTCGGCCCCGCCAGCCTTCATCGCCACAAGATCGACCAGCCCCATCGGGCGCGTCGTCTGGCGGCCAAGGTGCAGGCGCACGTCAGCCTCTGTCATTGGCGTCACCGGGTGGCGCTGCATCACGGGATGGCGGTCAAGCCGGTAGGTCGCACCGTCCAGCGTCGCGAACAGGTTGCCAAAGGCCTGATAGCGGCGAATGCCCGGCGCGGCAAAGACCACCGGCTGCCAGTCAGCAGCCCCCGCACGCTGCGCAAGGATCGGAATCCCGATGTCCATGGCCGCGCCGATAGAGCCGACCCCCGGCGCGGAATCCATCGTTGAGCAGACCTTGTAGTGCATCACCGGCGCGTTCAGCGAGGCCAAGGCGGTGAATATCCGTGGCAACTCTTGCGCCATCCAACCCGGCGACTGCGACCGGGCGATCCCGGCGATGCCGATGGCGCGGTATTGGCTGAAGCTGGCCAGCCGTTCCGGGCTGGGCACATCCAGAAACATCACGGTGGGCAGGCCTGCGAAGGTCAACACCTCCATCACCGCCGATGATCCGGTGAAATCATCGCCATAAAAGGCGACCAGCGGCCCGGGTGGCAACGCTGTTTCGCCCGCGCTGCTCACTTCGCGCCACCCAAGGCTGCGGCGAGGGCCGGGTGGGTTGCGGCATAGGTCTGCGCCGGGATACCGGCCAGCGCCGCGTCCCACGCCTCTCGCAGGCCCGCCACGCCCGCCGCCGGGCCCTGCGGATGCGCCATGATCCCGCCGCCCGCCGCATAGATCAGATCGGGCGACTTCAACGCCGCATAGGTCGCCTCGGCCTGCCGCGCCGATTGGCCTGAGGAAAACACCGGCATCACAGTGCAGGGCTTGTCGGCAAACATCGGCACCAGCAGATCGCGGGCTGAGGCGATGACACTGTCATTGGGTTCAGAGAACTTGTTGTCCAACCCGTTGACATGCAGATGATCCGCCCCCGCCAGACGCCACAGCTTTGACCACGCCGGATAGGACCAGCCGAGCGCGGGATGGCGGCTCAGATAACCCCAGCCGTTGCGATGGGCATGGATCGGCAACCGGGCATGACGGCCCAATGCGATGACCCCGGCAAGGCCGACCGAATTCAGGCTAACCATGACGCAGGTGCCGCCAAGGCTTTCGACAAGATCGTGCCGCGTGCGCATCTCATCCACCTCGCCGGTCAGGTTGAAGGCGAACATCACCTTCTTGCCGGTGCGCTGCGCATGGGCGTCAATCACCTGCATCACCGCCCGCGCCCGGTCCGCGAAAGGACAGGCCGGGCCATCGGATTGCAGTTCATCATCCTTGATGAAGTCGATCCCGGCCTTGCACAGCATGTCCACCATCTCGGCGGTCTGCGACGGCGACAGGCCGACCGAGGGCTTGATGATAGTCCCGATCAGCGGACGGCCCTGCACACCCGACAAGCGGCGCGTGCCCTCGATGCCGAACTTTGGGCCCGGATAGGCACCGGCAAAGGCCGCTGGCAGGCGCAGGTCCAGCAGGCGCAGTCCGGAAAACTGCTGCAATTCAAACAGGTTGCCCGCGACAGTTGCCACGAGGTTGGGCAGCGACGGCCCAATCGTATCCAGCGGCCAAGACAGCGTTGCCCGCGCCATCACACGCCGCGCCGAACCCGCCGGGGTGCTTGAACCGGGCAGACTTGGGGCCGCAACCTCACCCACAACCTCCAACGCCTCTATCCTTGCGGCAGAGCGGGCCTTGAGTTCGGGGGTCTCACCGGGAACCGGGACGAAGGTGCCAGAGGACTGCTCACCCGCCATCACCTCTACCGCGCGGCGTGGGTCGTGGGCGGTTTCAATCAGGTAGTCGGCTTCGATGCGTGCGGGACTTATCATCGGGTCAAGGCTCCATCCGGGCAAAGGCAATGGCAAAGGGGGCAAGGGTCAGGCTGTCAGACGGCGGCGCGGGATTGCGCAGGGTCCAGTCCTGATCCTGCGCGGCTTCGGCCAAGGTGTCCGCGTCAAGATACAACGTCCGCGCGGCGGCGGGCAGCGTGAGCCTGCGGTCAGCATCGCTCAGGTTGGCCACGATCAGCTGTATTCCGGCAGCATCGCGGGCGGCCACGATGTGCAAGGCGGGGTCAGGGCAGGCAAGTTTCAACCGGGTTCCCGCCCGCATCGCCTGCAAAGCACGGATGACATGGAAGCAGGGATAAAGCCCCGCCGCATCGCCCAAACCAAACGGCCCGGCAGGTGCGGCCAGCGCCATGACCTGAACCCCGGCCCCTGCGGTCGCGGCCACCGCACCAACCATCCACGCAGCCCCGAACAACGCCCGGTGCCGAGGATCGTCCATCGCCATGGCCTTGCGACGCAGGTCAGGATTTGGTGCCACCCCCGCGCCGTAGGGATTGCTGCGCATCCCGATGCCGACCAGCCCCAGCCGATACGCTTTGCCCGGTGCCATTGCGCGGGCGGAGTGAAAGATCTGCGGCAGCGCCTCCAGCGTCTCAATGACGGATAGGTCATCGGCGGCATGGACAATCGCCGTGGTGCCGTGGCTCAGATAGTCGATGGCGGCGGGGTCCGGACGGTGCCGGTTGACCTCTGTGAAATTCGTCAGCATCCCGCCGCCAATCCGAGCAGCAGGAAAGGCCGCGCGGGCGGCGGTGATGATCTGCGCTGGCGTGGCCCCGGTCGGCCATTGGGCGGCAGGCTGATGGCTTTTCAGATAGGCCCCCGGCAGGGCGAGGACGTGGTCCGGGCCGCCGACAGTACTAGCAAGCTGACCCAGCTGCACCGCCGCTATGGCCGCATCGTCATCGGTTATCAATTCCAGATCGTAAGGCCCGGTGCCGACGCAATCCGCAAGCTCCGCCGCCCCCTCACCCGCCCGCAGGTCCAGCCGCACGATCCGCCGCAGACCCGTCAGCAGAGGTGCGGCCCAGCCGGGTTGCACCGCCAGCGCGAATTCTGGCAGCGGTCCATCGTCACCGCGCCAGTCGAGCGTCTTGGGTGCGGCAGCAGTCGTCCCGCCTGACCCGACGCCGGAAAACTCCAGCACCAACCGCTGCGCCACGGCGGTCCCGGCCTCAACCCGGAACGGATAGGGCTGCGACAGCGGGCGGCAATAGGTCTTGAATGAGGCGTCGGACCAGTTGCGCTGATCCTCCATCTCAAACGTCTCCCCCTCCATCGCGATCCGAACTGCCGCCCCCTGCAAGGCATAGGCCAGACCGCTGAAATCTTTCGCAGGTTGGGCGGGGGCGATCAGGGTGGGGAAATCCGTCACCTCGCTCGACCCATCCGCATGCGCCACCTCAAGCCGGGCACCGGCAAGGCCCGCGACCGGATGCAGGATGGTGAAGCCGATGCGGTTCACCATCACCTCACGCGCGGGCTGATAGCTGACCGCGACCTCCAGCCGCCCCGACGCTGTGGCGTGCAAGGTGATCTCACCCGCAATCGCGCCGTCTTCGGTTTCAAACTGCCGCCGCCAAGTTACGGCACCCCTGCCTCATCGCAGCTTTCCGCGACAATGCGCTGGGGCATCGTGCCCCAGTCCCGGTCGCGGATCGGATAGCTGATCGCCCGCACCAGTTCCACGCCCTGCCAGCGGATCTGACGCAGCATGTCTGACGTGATCAACATCGACAGCGGCCCGCAGCGGATTTCGCGGGCGGGCGCGGGCAATTCGGCTGTGCCGTAAAGGCGTTCGGTACCGGCAGCCATTCTTGCTATCGCTCCTCGGCGCTGTCATTTCGGCGGGTTTATCTTACGTACTCATTATACCAGTCAGAAAAGCCAATCAACCCCCCGCCGCCCTGACCCCGGTCACTTGCGCTGGGTGAAATTGTCCTGATGGTAAAGGCTGTTGGCGCGGTTCAGGTGATCTACCGTCATCTGCGCCGCAAGATCAGGGTCGCCCTTTTCGATCGCGTCGATGATCTGGCCATGCTCGGCAAGGGTCAACTGCTCCAACCCCGGCTTGCGGACGAGGTCAAAGTGGAACTGCGCCAGCCAGCCAAACAGCGCCAGGCTGAGCGAGGAGAAAATCGGATTGTCACTTATCAACGCAATCCGGTGGTGGAACCGCCCGTCGCATTCCAGAAACGCGGGTAAGTCCAGGCGCACCCGTTCCTGCTCGGCCAGAATTTCGCGCAGATCGGCGATATCCTGCGGCGTCCGCTTTTGGCAGGCGATGCGCGCCATCTCCATCTCAAAGGCGGCGCGGGCCTCTTTCAGATGGTTGAGCGTGGTGGACGAATGGATCAGCAGATGGCGCATCGTCTCGCTCATCTGGTCCACCATCCGGTCGAAGGACGGCTGGGCAATGCGCGGCCGCTCACCATGTTTGATCTCTACCAACCCCATGCGTTGCAGGTTCTGCATCGCCTCACGGATCGCCGGACGACCGACCGAATAGCTTTCCATCAACTCGCGTTCCGAGGGCAGAAAGTCGCCCGGCCCAAGGCCGTTGGCCTGAATGACCGACAACAGGCGGCTCTGGACCTGATCGGAAAGTTTGACGCGCGGGATGGGGTTTTTGCTGCTCATGATACCAGCGATCTAAAGTTGACGGGTCCGATGCGCAAGCTGGATGCGTCCGCAAACCCAACAATCTGGCGCGCGCAGCTCATCCGAGGCCCAACCCGTTTGCCATGACATAAACGGCGTAAAGTGAGCTGGTGCCGCAGATGAACAGCCGGTTGCGTTTTGCCCCGCCAAAGGTAAGATTTCCTGTAATTTCAGGCAGATGTATCTTGCCAATCAACGTGCCGTCCGGCGCTATGCAATGCACCCCGTCAAAGGCGCTGGACCAGATCCGCCCGTCGCGGTCCAGCCGGAAGCCGTCAAAGAACCCCGCCGTGCAGGTGGCAAACACCTCACCACCGCTCAACCGCCCGCCCGCACCGACGCGGAACCGCCGGATATGGGCCGGGCCGTCCTTCAGATGCGAGGCGCCGGTGTCGGATATGTAAAGCAGTCCCTCATCCGGCGAAAAGGCCAGACCGTTCGGCTGCACGAAATCATCGGCCACCCGGGTCAGCGCCCCAGTCGTGCCGTCGATCCGGTAAACATGCGCGCCACCCATTTCGGGGTCTGTCCGGTCGCCCTCATAATCGCTGAGGATGCCGTAGGTCGGGTCGGTGAACCAGACCGACCCATCCGACGCGCAAACGATGTCATTGGGGGAGTTGAAGCGCCTGCCCTCAAACCTCTCGGCCAGCACCACAACGCGGCCATCATGTTCGGTCCGGGTGACGCGCCGGGTCAGATGCTCACAACTCAGCAAACGGCCCTGCCGGTCCACGGTATTGCCGTTGGTATTGTTCGACGGCGCGCGGAACACCGAGACAGAGCCATCCGTCTCATCCCAGCGCAGCATCCGGTTGTTGGGAATGTCGGACCAGACCAGATAGCGCCCCGCCGCAAACCACGCCGGACCCTCAGACCAGCGCGCCCCGGTCCACAGCCGCTCTACATGGATATGCGGCGCGAACAACGCTGCAAAGCGGTCATCGAGCCCCTCAAACCGCGTACCCTCCAGCACACCAAACATCTGATGCCCTCCCGGTCTGAACGCCGCACAGCCCTTCAAAGGGCTTGCCAGATTTGAACTGGTATAATATGTACCTTAGTTGGCGTCTACACCGAAACAGGCAAGGCGCGGCAAAAGAATGGGAGGAGACAAAATGAAACTTCGTATTGCTGCGGCGATCAGTTCCGCCGCTCTTCTGGCGGCAGCGTCTATGCCTGCTTACGCCACGCCTGATGCACCGGTTATCGCCCTGTCGAACGCCTACTACGGCAACACATGGCGGCATCAGATGGTTGAGGCCTTCGAATCCGCCGCCAAAACCGCCAAGGCAGACGGCCTGATCGCGGATTACATTGCGATGAACGGCGATGGCTCGGTTGCCCAGCAAAACAGCCAGATCGCCGAATTGATCCTGAAGGGCGTCGATGTCCTGCTGGTCGATGCCGCCTCTGAAACCGCGGTGAATGGCGTGATTGAGAAGGCCTGCAAGGCGGGCATCATCGTGATCTCTTTCAACTCGATCGCCAATGCGCCGTGCAATTATCAGCTGAACTTCGACTTCAAAGGCTACAAGGCCATTCAGGCTGAGGCCGTGATGAAAATGCTCGGCGGCAAGGGCAACATCATTCAGGTGCGCGGCGTCAAAGGCTCTGCGCCGGATGCCGATATGTTCGCCTCGCAGGAAGAAGTGCTGAAGAACTACCCTGACGTCAAGATCGTGGCGACGGTCTACGGTCAGGCCACCGCCTCGGTCGCGCAGGCGGCGATCACCAACGTTTTGCCCAGCCTGCCGCATGTTGATGCGGTTCTGGCACAGGGCGGCAGCGACGATGTCGGCATCGCACAGGCCTTCGTGCAATATGGTGGAGAGTATAAGGACCACATGCCGATCATCGAGGGCGGCGGCGGGACCGATTTCGTCGCGTGGTGGGCGGCTGAGAATGCGGCGAACGGCTACCAGACGGTGTCGATGAACACCACGCCCGGCATCGGTGGGGCGGCGTTCTGGCTGGGCCTGTCGCTGCTCAAGGGCGGTCAGGCCCCCAAGATGATGATCATGCCGGTGGCCACGGTCGATGCCAGCAACCTTGCGGAATACGCCAAGCTGCCCCCGGGCCAGATCATCAGCCCCAGCTACTCTCTGGAATGGGTGCAGAAAACCTGCTGACCAAGTGACGCAGGCTTGACAGATTGCCGGACGTGCCGCCTGCGGTGCGTCCGGTGTTTCGTTCCATATCCCGGGGGGCCCTGTGTCCGAAATCCGCCCTGACGCGCATCTGACCAGCGGTGACGCCGCTTTGCCTTTCGTCAGCCTGCGCAAGATCACCAAGGCGTTCGGGGCCACCCTCGCCAATGCCGAGATCGACCTCGACGTGCGCGCGGGCGACGTTATCGGGCTGGTTGGCGGCAATGGTGCCGGGAAATCCACGCTCATGCGTATCCTCAGCGGGGCCTTGAACCCGACGCTGGGCGAAATCCACTTCGACGGCGCGCGGGCCAGCTTTGTCAATTACACCATGACCGCCGCGCAGGACCGTGGCATCCGCATGGTGCATCAGGAATTCTCGCTTTGCACCAATCTGTCGGTGGCTGAGAATTTCTATGTTGAGGAACCCGGCGGTGCAGGCTTTGCCCCCGGCTGGCGCAACCGCTACCGGGCGCGCGCGCAGGCGGCGCTTGATGCGGTGTTCCCGGCCTCTGGCATCGACGTGAATGCCAAGGTCGGCGATCTTGCCATTGGTGAGCGTCAGATGGTCGAAATCGCCCGCGCCACCGCCACGCCCGGCGTCCGCCTGATCGTGCTGGATGAGCCGACCTCATCGCTCGACCAAGAACGTTCGCAGCAACTGCGCGCCTATATGCACAGCCAGTCGGCGGCGGGGCTCGCCTTCATCTTCATCAGCCACAAGCTTCAGGAAGTGGTCGACATCACCACGCAGATCGTCGTCCTGCGCAATGGCCGCGTGGCTTGGGCTGGGGCCGCGGCAGAGGCGTCGATTGGCAGTCTGGTGCAGTTGATGGGCGGCGATGCGGGCGTATTGCACCGCCATGCAGAGGCTGGCACCACGGCGACGGGTGAGACGATGGTCCGCATCGGTGGCCGCTTCACCGCCGATCTGGGCCGCGACCTTGACCTGCGGCGCGGCGAAATCGTCGGTCTCGCCGGGTTGGAGGGTTGCGGCCAGAAGGATCTGCTGCACGCCATTTTCACCGCAAACGCCCGGTCTGGTGACGTCGTCCGCCAGCAAAAGGCCAGCTTCATCGCCGGGGATCGCCGCAAAGAGGGTGTATTTCCCCTGTCAGAGGTGCTGTTCAACATCGCCATCGGCCGCATCGCCACCCGTGGCTTTCTGCGGCTGGTGTCGATGCGGGAAGAGGCGCGCGCCGTCGCCCCCCATGCCGCCGACCTGCAACTGGACGCTGGTCGCTTCACCTCCAACATCCTCGAACTCAGCGGCGGCAATCAGCAAAAGGCGCTGGTGGCCCGGGCTTTGGCGACCGAAACCCCCATCGTCTTGCTGGACGACCCGACGCGCGGCGTCGATATCGCCACCAAACAAGACTTCTACCGGCTGTGCAATCAGGCGGCCCAAAGCGGGCGCACGCTGATCTGGCACACGACAGAGGATGCCGAACTGCTGGCCGCCGACCGCGTGCTGGTTTTCGCGGGTGGCCAAGTGGTGCGCGAGTTGGTCGGACCAGAGATCACCGAAGAGGCCATCGTCGGCGCCAGCTTTGCCCATGTCGGCGCAACAACTGGCAAGGCCGAGACACGCGGCCCCCGCCGCATCGTACAGCATCTGATCCAAGCGATGCCCTATATCGGTCTGGCGCTGGTCTTTGCCATCATGATCCGCGCCAACCCGGCCATCGGGTCCACCTTCGGGCTGGACCTGTTGCTGATGCCCGCCCTGCCCCTTGTGCTGGTGGCCTTGGCGCAGATGTATATCGTCGGCGGCAGCGAGATCGACCTCGGGGTCGGTGCCTTTGCCGGGCTGGCGAGCGTGCTTGCCGCGACGCTGCTTTACGACACGCCGGTTCTTGGCGTCGCGGCGCTGTTGGTGGCGGTGCTCGCCTATTCCGCGATGGGCTGGCTCATTCAGGCACGGCGAATACCGGCAATCGTGGTCACGCTGGGCGCATCCTTCATCTGGGCAGGCATCGGCTATTCCGTGCAACCGACCCCCGGCGGAGCCAGCCCCGAATGGCTAAGCGCGGTGGTGAACTGGACGGTCTTCGATCTGCCGACCTCAATCCTGATGATAACCGCTGTCGCCCTCCTCGCGCTGGCGATGAACCAGTTGCCGCTTGGCGTCGCCCTGCGCGGCTTTGGCAACAACACCGCCGCGATGGTCAACTCTGGCTGGCATGCCACGCGCTATGCGATGATCCGCTACCTGATTGCAGGAACACTCGCCGCCTTGGCCGGGCTTGCCCTGACCGCGATCAACACAGCGAGCGACATCAATTCGGGCAATTCCTACACGTTGTTGAGCGTGGCCGCCGTCGTCATGGGGGGATGCTCGCTGATGGGGGGCCTGATCTCGCCGGTTGGGGCGGTGGCGGGTGCGGTGACGCTGGCGATGATCGGCGCGCTGCTGGGCACGCTGAACGTCAGCAGCGACTACTATGTCGCCGCGCAGGGTCTGGTCCTGATCGCGCTTCTGACGGTGCGGGCACTGGCGGGCGAACGGGGGGAAGAGGCATGAACCTGTCACCGGATTTCTCACGTTGGGTGCAGCAAAACCGCTGGATCTGGTCGGCAGTCGCGGTGGCGATCCTGTGGCTGATACTGTCGGTCGTCACCAACCGCTTCAGTCTGGCGAGCCTGTCCGGCATCCTGCTCTCAGCCTCGTTTCTGACCATCGTGGGCCTTGGTCAGATGTTCGTCGTCACCACAGGGCGCGGCAATATCGACCTGTCGATCCCTTCGGTCATCACCCTGAACGCCTATCTGGCGCTGCTGACGATCAAGGGGCTGGATGCCAACCTCGCCTTTGGCCTGCTGGTCGCCTTGGGCGTGGGTCTGCTGGTCGGCGGGTTCAACGTGCTGCTGGCAGTGGTGCTGCGCATTCCCGCCATCATCGCGACCTTGGCAACCGGCTATGTGCTGGCCACCGCAACCCTGCTGGCCAACCGCCAGATCCCCGGTTTCGCCGTCAGCCCCACCCTCAAAACCATCGCCAGTGGCCGGGTCTACGGCGTCCCGGCCATGGCGCTGGTGGCCTTGGTCTGCGTGGCGCTGGCGTCCTTCGTCCTGCGCTACACCGCCTATGGTCAATGTCTGGCAGCCGTCGGCCAGAACCGCGCCGCCGCCCGGCTGGCAGGCATCCGCACCAACGCGGTGATCGCATCGGCCTTCGTCATCTCTTCCGTGCTGGCCTCATTCATCGGGCTTGCTGCTGGGGGCCTATGTCGGGGGGGCGTTTCTGGAGATGGGCCAACCCTATCTGCTGCAATCCATCGCCGCCGTGGTGGTCGGGGGCACGCTGATCTTCGGCGGCTCTGCCACAGCGGTTGGCACCTTTCTGGCGAGCATCCTGCTGATCCTGATCGTGACGACCATGCAGATCATCGGCCTGCCGCCGGGCACGCAAGACATGGTGCAGGGCGTGGTCGTCATCCTCGTCCTGGCGCTTGCTGGCCGCGAAGGTGGCCTGCGCCGCGCCGTGAAAACCCCCGGAAAATCCCCCGCCTGAACCCTCTGCCGCAGCCCCCAAAACGCAGAAGACCCGCAACCATCTGAGGTTACGGGTCTTTCTCTGCAATATTGGTGCCCGAGGTCGGACTCGAACCGACATGCCTCGCGGCGGAGGATTTTGAGTCCTCTGCGTCTACCATTCCACCACTCGGGCACTCAGCGCGATTTAGCCGTGCCAGAACGGCGGCGTCAACCATCCCGGCATTCAGGGATTGTTGACGCTGAACGTGTCGCAATCGGACAATTGGCCCGACTTCAGCCCGATCTGCAACCAGTGTCGACCGCTGGGCGCTGGTGCCATGGGTAAAGCTGTCGGGCATCGGCACCCGGCCGGCATTGCGCTGCAAGGTGTCGTCGCCGATCTGCCTGGCGGCATTGATCGCCTCTTCAAAGTCGCCCGGCTCGATGCTGCCGAACTGCTCCTGCGCACCTCGCGCGCCCAGATCCCGGCCAGACAATCGGCCTGCAACTCGATCCGCACCGAAATCGACGTTGCTTTCCGCCTCTGACACCCTGGCCCGCATCTCGTTGGCCTTGCCCAGGATGCCCAGCTCGTCCTGCACATGATGCCCGACCTCATGCGCCACCACATAGGCCATGGCGAAATCGCCCTTGGCGCCCAGTTGCTGCGCCATCGTGTCGAAAAACGCGGTGTCGAGATAGACCTTCTTGTCGCCCGGGCAATAGAACGGCCCGGTGGCCCCCGACGCCGTCCCGCAGGGCGACTGCGTGACACCGCGGTACAGCACCAGCGTCGCCGGCGTGATAGGTCTCGCCCAACTGCTCCTGAAACACCCGCGCCCAGATTTCCTCGGTATCGGCCAGCGTCACCGCCACAAACTCGCCCGCCGCCTGGTCGGCCTCGGTCAGCGGGCCTGATTGCGTGCACCGGTGCCGCCGCCGCCGTTCAACAGCGGCGTCAGGTCGATGCCCAAAGAACCAGCCGACCACCACGATCGCCAGCACCCCCAGCCCGCCGCCAAGACCAACCCCGCCGGTCCGCCGCCGCCCGGACGCGCCAGAGGTTCTGCGATCCTCGATATTGCCGCTGCCCCGCCGCCCACGCCATTCCATACCCGACCCCCTCACATTCCTGTCAGCCACGCTAACGAAGCCGTGATCGGCCCAAAAGCGTTTTCTGCGTCGCAACCTTGACCTTGGGCGGATTGCATGTGCCAAAGGGGAAAAAATCCGAAGGACACTCGATGTTGCGCCGCCTGACCGATCTGGACTTTGGCTTGGGCGACCTCGCCCTATGCGCACCTGGGCGCTGGCGCGATGATCTCTTTCGTCGAAAGCTCGTGCTTTCCCGCTGCCGGCCGAGGTGCTGTTCATCCCGATGTGTCTGGCCCGGCCCGACCGCGCGATGCGCTATGCGCTGATCGCCACGGTCGCCTCGGTGCTGGGCGGCATCTTCGGCTGGATGATCGGCTATTACTTCTTTGACCTGATCGCGCTGCCGATTCTGGAGTTCTACCACGCCACCGATGCGTTCAATAACCTCAAGGCCGCGACGGGTGACGGCACCATCCTTGTGCTGCTGGTCACCTCGGGTATCGCCCATCTGCCGCCGATGAAGGTGGTCACCATCCTGTCCGGCGTCATCGGCTTCAGCCTGCCGCTGTTCATCCTGTCGGCCATCGTGGCGCGCGGGGCCAAGTTCTTCCTGCTGGGCTGGGCGCTGAAGGTCTACGGCCCCGCTATCGTAGACGTGATCCACCGCCGTCTTGCAACCGTCGCCATGGTGACGATTGTGGGGGCCGCGGTCCTGTGGCTCGCCCTGAAATTCATGTGAGGTTGCCGAATGTCCGCGTTCTGTCCTGCTCTTGCTCGCCACACTCGGCTCTGTCGCCCTGCTCGGCGGGGCCTTTGCCTTTCAGTACATCGGCGGCCTGGCACCCTGCCATCTGTGCTGGCTGCAACGCTATCCCCATGCTGCGGCCATCGTGATCGGCGCTCTGGCGCTGATGATCCCGACCGGGTTGGCAGGCCGCGCCCTGCCGTGGCTCGGCGCCGCCGCGACCCTGACCACCGCCGTCATCGGCGCCTATCACACCGGGGTCGAACGGCACTGGTGGCCCGGCCCGACCACCTGCACCTCTGGCTCTATCGGCGGGATCTCGGCCAAAGACCTGCTGGCCCAGATTCAGGCCGCCCCTGTCGTGCAATGCGATCAGGTCGCGTGGCAGATGCTCACCCTCTCGATGGCGTCGTGGAACATGATCGCGTCGCTGGTGCTGATGGCGATCTGGATCACCGCCGCCCGCCGCGCTGCATGATGGGGCCCAGTCCGATGCGTATCGTCTCGCTCCTCGCCCATCCCCGCGCCGACAGCTTTTGCCATGCGCTGTCGGCCCGCGCCCGCCAGACCCTGACCGACCTTGGCCATGAGGTGCTGCACCACGACCTGTACGCCGAGGGCTTTGACCCCTGCCTGCGCGCGGATGAGGCGTATAGCATCGGCCAGAACCTCGAACAGGCGTTCGCGGCGGCCACCGATCCGGTTTTGCGCGCCCACCGCGCACAGATTGCCAAGGCAGATGGCCTGCTGGTCGTGCATCCCAACTGGTGGGGCAAACCGCCCGCCATTCTGGCAGGCTGGCTGGACCGGGTATTGGTGCCCGGCGTCGCCTATCGGCTGAAGATCGGCGGATGGCCTGCCCGAGGGCATGTTGACCCTGCGCCACGCCCTGATCCTGAACACCTCTGACACGCCAGAGCAGCGCGAACGGGAAGAGATCGGCGATCCGCTGGCCCTGATCTGGGGCAACTCGGTTCTGCCGTTTTGCGGCGTCACCCACCACAACCGCCACATGTTCCGCCCCGTCGTGGACAGCACACTTGCCCAGCGCCAGCTCTGGCTGGATCAGGCGGCGCAGATGACAACGCAGGCTTTCACGCCCGCTTGACCGCGCCCCATCCAGTTGCGACCCATTCGCAACGTGATTAAAATGCGGTTAACGTCGCGGCGTAAGTCGCTGATATTGCAATATAATCACAAGTGTCGCGCAGACGGACGCTTCCGCCCCCGGACCAGAAATCACAGCAACCGGTCGGCTTCCTGCAAGGCAAAGCGGTCCGTCATCCCCGACACATAATCCGCCACGATCCGCGCCAGCGCCGTCTCATCCCGAGCCGCCGCCACATCGTGCGTGCCATTCTTCCGGCAGCAAAGCCGGCTTGGCCATGAACAGCGGGAACAGCCCGTTGACCACCTGCGTCACCCGCGCCCGCTCCACCATGACCGAGGGGGCGCGGTACATCCGGTGAAACAGGAACGACCGGATCGCCTTCAACTCCTGATACAGCGGCTTGGAAAACCGGATCACCGTGGTCCCCATGTGGCGGATATCATCCACCGACTGGCGGCTGCGCCGCCTCCAGCCGCCCTTGGCGCCACCGCAATCACATCCTCGACCATGCGGCCAAACACCCGCCGCAACGCCTCATGCCGCCGCCGCATCTTGTCCAAGCCCGGATACAGCGCGTCCACCTCGGCAAAGGCCGGGCCGGTCACCGGCAATTCCATCAGATCCTCCTCGTTGAACAGACCCGACCGCAGCCCGTCATGCAGATCATGGTGGGAGTAGGCCACATCATCGGCAATCGCCGCCACCTGCGCCTCGGCGACTGGCATGGGTGTCCAATTCCAGATCCCAAAGCGCATTCACCTCGGCCAAGGCATAGGGCAGCGGGCCATCGCGATGCTTTTTGTCCGCATTCGGCCCCGTCACCGGGCCATTATGCTTGGCAATGCCCTCCAGCGTTTCCCAGGTCAGGTTCAACCCGTCAAAATCGGCATAGTGCCGCTCCAGCCGCGTCACGATCCGCAGGGCCTGCGCGTTGTGGTCAAACCCGCCATAGGGCGCCATCAACGCCTCCATCGCATCCTCGCCGGTATGGCCAAACGGGGTGTGGCCCAGATCATGCGCCAAGCGCCACCGCCTCGGCCAGATCGGTGTTCAGACCCCAGCACCCCGGCAATCGTGCGCGCCACCTGCGCCACCTCGATCGTATGGGTCAGGCGGGTGCGGTAATAATCGCCCTCATGTTCGACAAAGACCTGCGTCTTGTGTTTCAGCCGCCGAAAGGCGCTGGAATGGATGATCCGGTCACGGTCGCGCTGAAACGGGCTGCGAAACGACGACATCCGCTCCTCGTGCAACCGCCCGCGCGACGCGTCGGGGTGGCAGGCATAGGGGGCAAGCATCGGACCTCACGGGTTTTCCCCTGTATAGTCCGCCCAACCCCGCCCCGCCAGTCCCCCGCTTGCCGCAGCCGCCCCGGCGCCTATATTGGGCGGGCACACAAGGATGCCCGCATGAACCTGCCCCCCACCGTGACCGACCGTGCCTATGCCCGTCTGGCCGAAATCGCCCGCCTGACCGGTGCAGACCCGCGCCCTGCGCGTCGCGGTCGAGGGCGGCGGCTGTTCGGGCTTTCAGTATGACATCAAGCTGGATGATCCGCAGGCCGACGATCTGGTGCTGGAACGCGGCCGGGCAAAAGGTGCTGGTCGATGCCGTGTCGCTGCCCTTCCTGACCGGCGCCGTGATCGACTTCACCGAAGAACTGATCGGCGCGCGGTTCGTGATCGAAAACCCCAATGCCAGCAGCTCCTGCGGCTGCGGCACGTCGTTTTCCATCTGATGACCGCCCTTGACTGCTGGGCTCGGCCCCGATGGCCGTGGCGGCCCGCGACTGGCCCCGCGCGCCGTTTGACCGGGTGCTGGCGATCAACAACGCGTGGCGGATCCGGCCCGACTGGGACGACATCATCTACCCGTGGGATTTCCCCGACGACCGCCGCCCGGTCCCCGGCCCCGGTCAGCGCGCTGATCGACGCAAGAGGATTTCGTGCCCGCCCAGAACGCCTACGGCGGCTTTGTCTATGCGGGCGGCACCATGGCCTATACCGCCGCCTATTGGGCGCTGTCGGCGCTGCATCCCCGACGACGCTGGCCGTCTTCGGCTGCGACATGCACTACCCCGCCACGCGGTGCCACCCATTTCTACGGCACCGGCACCCCCGACCCCCTGCGCGCCGACATCACCCTGCGCTCGCTGGAGGCGAAATCGGCCCGCCTGATGATCCTCGCCGCCCTGCAGGGCTGCGCCATGGTCAACCTGTCCACGGCCCGTCACGCCTGATCTTTCCCCGCGCCACGCGCCGCTGCCCTGCCCGTCACCCCCGCCCCCTTCAACATCGCCCTTGCCGACCAGGCCCTGCAGACGCGAAGCCGACCTGAACTACCACGTCCCCTCGGGCCGCTATTGGGAGGAGGCCGACCGTTTTGACACCGCCCGAGATCGACGCGCTCGACGCGCTATGGCTGGCCGCCGCCACGCCCTGACTTGCCCCGGCTCCCCGCCCGTTCTAGAACGGCGGCAAAGGGAGTCCCCATGAAAATCGCCACCTTCAACATCAACGGCATCCTCGCCCGCCACGACGCCCTGCTGGACTGGCTGGACGAGGCGCAAGCCGGATGTCGCCTGCCTGCAGGAAACCAAGAAGATCGACGCCGAATTCCCGCGCGAGGCGTTTGAATGCCATGGGCTACCACGTCGAACTGCACGGCATGAAAAGCTTCAACGGCGTGGCGATCCTGTCCAAACTGCCGCTGGAGGATGTGACCCGCCGCCTGCCCGGCGACGACACCGACGAACACACCCGCTGGATCGAGGCGACGGTGATGGGCCGCCGCCCGGTGCGCGTGACCTCGCTCTACCTGCCCAACGGCAACCCCGCCCCCGGCCCGAAATACGATTTCAAACTGGCCTGGATGGAGCGGATGCGCCTGCGCGTGGCCGATCTGTTGAAGACCGAGGAGCCCCTGGTGTTCTGCGGCGATTACAACATCATCCCGCAACCCGAAGACGCCGCCAACCCGAAGAACTGGCTGACCGACGCGCTGTTCCTGCCGCGAAAGCCGCGCCGCCTTTCAGCGCATCGTCGAACCTTGGCCTGACCGAAGCGTTCCGCGCCCGCGACCAGCGCCCCGGCCAGTACAGCTATTGGGATTTCCAGCGCGGTGCGTGGGAAAAGAACGACGGCATCCGCATCGACCATCACCTGCTGTCGCCCGCAGGCCGCCGATCTGCTGCTGGATGCCGGGATCGACAAACAGGTGCGGGGCCGCGAAAAGCCGTCAGACCATGTGCCGGTCTGGATCGAGCTTGACGCCTGACATGGCCTATCCGCAGACCTTCTATGCCCGCACCCTGACCGACCACGACCACCCGCCCCGTCCTGACCGGCGCGGGTGACACCGACACCGTCATCATCGGCGGCGGCCTGGCGGGCCTGACCACCGCCCTGCGAACTCGCCCGCGAAGGCGTCGCCGTCGATGGTGCTGGAGGCGAAAGTCGGTGGGCTTTGGCGCCTCGGGTCGCAATGGCGGCATCGTCAGCCCGGCCTTTGCCTGTGGCGGCGACGCCATCGCGGCGCGGGTCGGCGCGCAAGCCGCCCACGCCCTGCACCGCCTGACGCATCGAGGGCGTGGCGCGGCTGCGTTCCAATATCCAGACGCTGGACATCAGCGGAGCCGATCCGATGTCCGGGCATGATGAACCTGCGCCGCTTTGATGCAGGCCGCCGACCTGCACGCCCATGCCGAGGCCTATGCCCGCGACTATGACTATCCGCTTGCACCTATCTCGACCGCGCCGCAATTGCGGAACGGCTGAACACCAACCGCTATCTGCACGGGCTGCATGACGAACAGGCATTCCACATCCACCCGCTGAACTACCTGCGCGCCCTCGCAGCCGAGGTGGAACGGCTTGGGCGGGCGCGATCTTTGAACACTCGCGCCGTCGCTGGGCTGTCGATCTGGCCACGGTCAAACGCATCCGCACGCCCGACAGGGCGCAGTGCACCGCCCGTCGCGCCGTCTTTGCCACCGGCGGCTATACCGGCCCGCTGATCCCGCGCCTGCGGCGCGGTGTGCTGCCGATTGCCACCTATATGATGCTGTCCGAAGCGGCCCCCGACCTGATCGCCACGGCCATCCACACCCGCGAGGCCGTGCTGGACGACCGCCGCGCCTCTGACTACTACCGCCTGGTCGAAGATGGCAGCGTCTGCTCTGGGGTGGGCGCATCACCACCCGGGCGGCCTCGGCCGATGGGGTGGCGCAGGAACTGCGGCGGGCGATGCTGGATGTCTACCCGCAACTTGCCCCCCTGAAGACCGAACTCGCATGGTCCGGCCAGATGGCCTATGCCCGCCACCTGATGCCGCAAGTCGGGCAGTTGCAGCCCGATGTCTGGCACATCACCGCCTTTGGCGGCCACGGGCTGAACACCACCGCCATTGCCGGCAAGGTCCTGGCCGAGGCGATGCTGGGCCAATCCGACCGCATCCAGATGTTCGCGCCCTTCGGCGCTGAACTGGGCCGGCGGGCCGATTGGGCTGGCGGTGGCGCAACTGACCTATTGGGGCTTGCAGGCGCAGGATTGGTGGCGCGAGCGGCAGGTGCGCGGCTGAATTCCGGGCCCGACCCCTTCCCGACCGCTGACAGACCGGAGCCTCCGGCTAGCCGGATTGAAGACAATCCGGCCTGGATATTTTTGCCAAAATGAAAGGGCAAGGCCCTAGCGCTTTTCCACCGGGATCAGACAGGCGGCGATGCGGCGACCCTCGCCCAACAGCACATTGTAGGTCCGGGCGGCGGCGGGGGAATTCATGATCTCGACGCCGATGCCCTCCGCCTCCAGAGCATCGCGGAAGGCTTTGGGAACTTGGGCAATCTCGGTCCCGGTGCCGACCAGCAGCACGTCGATCCTGCCCAGCAGGGTCAGCGGCGTGGCGCTGTCCTCCATCCCGCCCCATGGCCCGGCGTCCCACGGCGTCACCATGCAGGCCCCGCGCAGGACATGAGTGCCGACGCGGAAGAAGCCAGGCCCATAGCTTTCAATCGCCAGGGCCTGGCCATAGGTGACTTCGGTCAAGCGAACGTCAGGCATCGATATTGGCGAATTCGTGATCCGCTCCCTTGCCAGTCCTGCGCGGCTTGTCCGACCGGTCAAGGCCGAGGAACAGCACGAGGTTCTTGGCGACATAAACCGAAGAATAGGTGCCCAACATCACGCCGATAAAGATCGCGAGGCTGAAGTCGCGGATCACGTCGCCGCCGAGCACCAGCATCGACCCCACCGCGATCAGCGTGGTCAAAGAGGTCATCAGGGTCCGGTTCAGCGTCTCGTTCACCGACAGGTTCATCACCTCCCGCAGGGGCATGGTCTTGTATTTGATCAGGTTCTCTCGCAACCGGTCGAACACCACCACCGTGTCGTTGATCGAATAGCCAAGGATGGTCAGCAGCGCCGCCACGATGGTCAGGTCGAACTTGATCTGGAACGCCGCAAAGATGCCCACCGTGATGAACACGTCATGCAGCAGCGCCAACACCGCGCCCAAAGCAAACTGCCATTCGAATCGCAGCCAGAGATAGGCCATGATCGCCAGCGAGGTGACCGTCAGCGCGATGATCGACGATTTGACCAGCTCTCCCGACACTTTGGGGCCGACGGTTTCCGTCGACACCACCTTCAGCCCCGGGTCCATCTTGACCAAGGCGGCCTCAACCGCCGTCAGCTGTTCTTCAGTGATCGACGCGGTCTTGTCGGCCGAAGAGATCCGGATCGACGCCACATGCTGATCGGCACGGAACGAGGCGTCGAACACCTCATTGACGGCCACGTCGCCCAGACCCAAGCCGTCCAGCGACTTGCGGTAGAGCCCCGTATCAACGACCACGGTGCTGTCGGTGCGGATCGTGGTGCCGCCTTTGAAGTCGATGCCGAAGTTCAGCCCCAACATCCCCCAAAGCACGAACGCCGCGATCATCAACACGATCGAACCGCCAAAGGTCAGCCATTGGTGGGCGAAGAAGTTGATATTGGTCTTTTCTGGTGCCAGCCTTAAACGCAATGCCATGTTGAACCCTCACACAATCAAGGTCTTAGGCTTGCGCCAGTTGAACCACGCCTGAACGATCAGACGGGTGACAAATATGGCCGAGAACACCGAGGTGATAATCCCGATCCCCAAAGCCACGGCGAAACCCCGGATCGGCCCTGCCCCGAAGAAGTACAGGATGGCCGCCGTGATGAGCGTGGTGAAGTTCGCGTCGATGATGGCGCTGAGCGCGCGTTCATAGCCAACCTCAATCGCCCGCCCCGGCGAATGGGCCGTGCGGATTTCTTCGCGGATACGCTCAAACACCAGCACGTTGGCGTCCACCGCCATACCGATGGTCAGCACGATCCCCGCGATACCCGGCAAGGTCAGCGTGCCGCCGATCATCGACAGGATGCCAAAGATCAGCCCCATGTTCAAGAACAGCGCCACCACGGCAAAGGTGCCGAAGAGGCCGTAGACCGAGATCATGAACAGACTGACCAGCCCCATGCCGACCAAGGCCGCCACTTTGCCGGCATCAATCGAATCCTGCCCCAGTTCGGGGCCGACGGTGCGTTCCTCAAGGAAGGTCATCTCGGCAGGCAAGGCACCTGCGCGCAACAGGACCGCCAGATTGGTCGATTCCTCAACCGTGAAAGCTGCCGGTGATGATGCCCGACCCGCCGGTGATGGCGGATTGGATCGTGGGGGCCGAAATCACCTCATTGTCCAGCACGATGGCAAAGGGCTCGCCGATATGGGCACCGGTGTATTCGCCGAACTTCCGCGCGCCGGTCACGTCGAACTTGAAGCTGACGGCGGGGCGGTTGTTCTGGTCGAACGAGGGCTGCGCGTCGGTCAACATCTCCCCGGTCACAACCGGGGCCGCCTCTACAACGTAATACTCACCGGGTTGGTTTGCATCCGGCAGCAAGACGTTCTGCGGGCCGGGTGCTGCATTGGCGTTGGAAGTACGGCTGACCACCGGGCTGAACGTCAGCTTTGCCGTGGTGCCGATGATTTTCTTCAGATCAGAGGCCGACCCGATGCCGGGCACCTCAATCAGGATACGGTCAGTGCCCTGCCGCTGAATCGACGGCTCACGCGTGCCCGCAGCGTCAACCCGGCGCCGGATGATTTCCAGCGATTGTTGCATCGTGCGGGTGTCGGTGGCCACCTTTTCGGCGTCAGACAGGGTGATCACGATGATCTGCCCGTCCAGCACCACATTGATGTCCTTCTGCCCCACCCCGGTCAGCGTAACCACGCTGGAGGCGAGCGTCTGCAACTTGGCCACAGCGGCCTGCAATCCTTCGGGTTGCGAGACCGAAATCCGCAGCTCATCCGGTGCCGACGGCTCACGCCGCACTGGTCCTACTGCATCGCGGATATCTTTCAGCGCGTCACGCGCCTCTGGCCACAGCGAATCCATCCGCTGCTTGTAGACATCCGACAGCTTCACCTCTGCCAGCAAATGCGCCCCGCCGCGCAGGTCGAGGCCAAGATTGACCAACGACGAGGGCAGATAGTCCGGCCATGTCGCGACCGCCGCCAATTGCTCAGGCGTCGCCGCCTGCCCTGCTACTGCTGCCTTTTCAATCGCCGTCACGGCGTCGTTATGCGTCTCGACACGGGAATAAAACAGGTTCGGGGCAGCCATGAACACGCCAAGCGCGACCAGACCCCAGATGACGATGCGCTTCCAAAGCGGTGTATGCAGTTGCATGGGGGAAACTCAGGCTGCGGCTGGTTCGGTCTTGGACATGACCTGGGTGATGGTCGACTTGATGATCTTGACCTTCACGCCATCCGCGATTTCGACCTCGATGATGCCGTCTTCGGCCACCTTGGTGACCTTGCCGAGGATGCCACCACTGGTCAGCACCTGGTCGCCGCGGCGCAGCGCCTCGACCATGGCCTTCATATCGCGCATCTTCTTTTGCTGCGGACGGATCAGCAGCATGTACATGATGCCGAAAATCAGGATCAACGGCAGGAAGTTGCCGATCAGCGCACCAGCGCCACCGGCAGCAGCGGCCTGGGCATAGGCGGGGGTTACGAACATGCGGTCCTCATAGGTCAAAGATCAGGAAACAGACCCGTCGGGGCCTGATTTGTCGGCGGGCACCCTACAGATGGGGTCTGCGATGTGCAAGACAAGCCTACGGCCCGTCTGTCAAGCCGTCGCGAGGATGACCAGGGCCTGCATCGGGCCAGATATTTCGCCAGTCCCGTAGCGTTGACGTAGCGCCGCCTCGGCCTCATCCGTCACCGCCTGCAGGCCTTCGGGGTCACGCGCCATCAGTTCCATCCGAAACGGCGTGCCCTGCACCAGCGCCAATGCCGCGTCCCGCGCCGAGGGGGCAACGGATTGCTTCGTCACGGTGTCGATGCTGATCTTGGTGAACCCTGCCGCCACCAGATCGGCCCGGATCTGGGCGGCGTCGAAATAGCCATGCGGCATCCGGGGAAAGAAGGTTGGCGGGTTGACCGGGTAATGGGCCAGAACAGCGTCCCAGACAGTGGCCGAAATCTCATTCTCCGCCAGACTGCCCCAGACGTTGAAAAAGAACGGCGCGTGCGGTTTCAGCACCCGCCGCGCCTCAGCATAGCCCATGGTCCGGTCGGGAAAGAACATCGCGCCGAATTGACAGCAGACCGCGTCAAAACTGGCGTCGCCAAACTGCAGGCTGACCGCATTCGCCACCGCCCATTCGATCCGCGAATCCTCACCCTGACGGGCGCGGGCGCGCTCCAGCATCGGCGGGTTCAGATCGGTCACGACATAGCGCGCGTCCGGCCCCAGCAACGGCGCAAGGGCGCGCGTCACGACGCCGCTGCCTGCCGCCGTCTCAAGCACCGAATTGGGCCGCCAACCTGCGACTTCTACCGCCATGTCTTCGGCATAGGGTTGGAACAGCATCGGCACCATGAAGGTGTCATAAAGCTCGGGCACCGGGCCCACGAACTTGGTATCTGTCTGCGCCATGACGGTTCCCGTCCTGAAGACCAGCGATATATCCGAGCAGTCTCTACCTGTTCGGCCCGCAAAACAAGCGGCATCCGCCCTTTCCACCGCGCCCCAAATCGGGCATATCACACCCACTTCAACCGAAGAGGTCATCATGCACGACATCCGCACCATCCGTGAAAACCCCGCCGCCTTTGACGCGGCGCTGTCTCGCCGTGGGCTTGCCGCGATGTCGTCGGACCTCTTGGCAATGGATGAGGCGCGGCGCGCCGCCATCCACGGTGCCGAAACCGCCCAAGCCGCGCAGAACGCCGCCTCCAAAGAGGCAGGTGCTGCCAAGGGCCGTGGCGATGACGCCGAATTCAACCGCCTGCGCGGGCTGGTCACCGAGAAGAAGGCCGAGATTGCCCGCCTCGGCGAAGAGGCCGCCGCCTTGGACACCCAGTTGCGCGACGTGCTGATGGGCATTCCGAATCTGCCGCTGGACGAAGTTCCTGTCGGTAAGGATGAGTCTGAAAACGTCGAAATCCGCCGCTGGGGCAACCCGCGCAACTTTGCCTTTGAACCCAAAGAGCACTTTGACATCAAGGGCGTACAGCCCGGCATGGACTTTGCAACCGCCGCCAAACTGTCCGGCGCGCGCTTTGTCGTGCTGCGCGGTGCCGTGATCCGCGTCCACCGCGCTTTGGCCCAGTTCATGCTCGACACCCATATCGCCGAACATGGGCTGGAAGAGGTCTGGACCCCGGTTCTGGTCAAGGAAGAGGCGATGTACGGCACCAACCAACTGCCGAAATTCGCTGAGGATTCGTATCAGACCACCAACGGCTGGTGGCTGATCCCGACCGCCGAAGTCACCCTGACCAACTCGGTCGCGGGCGACATTCTGGACGAAGACACCCTGCCCCGCCGCATGACCGCCCTCAGCCAGTGCTTCCGGTCAGAGGCGGGCTCTGCGGGCAAGGACACCTCTGGCATGCTGCGCCAGCATCAGTTTGAGAAGGTGGAGATGGTGACGATCTGCACCCCCGACACCGCTTTGGCCGAACACGACCGCATGACGAAATGCGCCGAGGCAATTCTGGAGAAACTGGAAATCCCCTATCGCACCATCGTCCTTTGCACCGGCGACATGGGCTTTGGCGCGCAAAAGACCCACGACCTTGAGGCGTGGCTGCCCGGCCAGAACAAATACCGTGAGATCAGCTCGGTTTCCACCTGCGGCAGCTTTCAGGCCCGCCGGATGAACGCCCGCTACCGCGCTGCTGGCGGCAAGCCCGACTATGTGGCGACGCTGAACGGCTCGGGCCTCGCCGTCGGTCGCTGCCTGATCGCGGTGTTGGAGAATGGCCAGCAGGTCGATGGTTCCGTCGATCTGCCCGCCGTTCTGCACCCCTATCTCGGCGGCAAAACCCGAATTTCAGCCTATGGCGTGTTGGAGTGATCCAATCGCGGCGGATGCGCGTATGACCAACATGCGCGCATTCATCATCCTCCTCGCCTCTGTGGCCTTCGTCGTCGCCCCCGCCGTGACCCCGCCCTTCATGGGCTATGATCCGGCGATATTTCCCGTCAACATCCCAAGACCCTCGGTCCAGCCTGCGGGCTATGCCTTTGCGATCTGGGGGGTGATCTATCTGTGGCTGCTGGTCCATGCCGGGTTCGGCCTGTGGCAGCGCCGCGACGATCCGGTCTGGGACAAGACCCGCCTGCCCCATTTCGGCGCTTTGGCGCTGGGGACAGTCTGGCTGGCCATCGCCGGCGGCTATCCGATCACCGCCACCGTCACCATCATCGCGATGGCCGCGCTGACCCTGACCGCTTTCCTATCCGCCAGCCGCACCCAAGACCGCTGGCTGCTGCAAGCGCCGCTCGCCCTGTTCGCAGGCTGGCTGACCGCCGCGTCCTGTGTGTCGCTGGGGGTGATTCTGGCGGGCTATGGCTGGCTCAGCGATACGGCTTCCGCGCTGGTCATGCTGGCGGTGGTGCTTGCTATCGCCATAGCGGTGCAGATCCGCCGCCCCGAGATGCCGCTCTATTCCGTGGCCGTGGTCTGGGCCGCCCTCGGCATCGTCGTGGTGAACTGGGGCGTCAACCCCACCGTCGCCTATGCCGCCGTCTTGGGCGCATCGGTGCAGTGGGGTGTGGCGTTTACCGGGTATCTGCGCCGCTAGGCGATCAATCCCCGGTGTTCTTGTCCTTGTGCTTGCGCAGACGTGACGGCGTGTGGAACTTCTGGTTGCGGAACGGGTTCCGGTCACCCTGGCTCCGGAAGGTAATCCGGATCGGCACGCCCGGCAGATCAAAGTGATCGCGCAAGCCATTGACCAGATAGCGTTTATAGCTGTCCGGCATATCCTCAGGATGCGAGCACATCACGATAAAGCCCGGCGGACGGGTCTTGACCTGAGTCATGTAGCGCAGCTTGATCCGACGCCCGCCCGGGGCCGGTGGCGGGTGCGCCTCGACCATCGCCGACAGCCACGAATTCAGACGCGCGGTCGGGATGCGGCGGTTCCACACCTCATGCACCTTCAGCACGGCATCATGCAGCCGGTCGAGCCCGCGTCCGGTCTTGGCCGAAACCGTGATCAGCGGCGCACCACGCAACTGCGGCAACAGCCGTTCGAACATCTCTTTCAGCTCAGCCAGCTTTTCCTGCTTTTCGCCCTCAAGATCCCATTTGTTGATGGCGACCACGACGGCACGGCCCTCGGTCTCGGCAAAGTCTGCAATCCGCAGATCCTGCACCTCAAACGAAATCTCAACGTCCAGCAGGACGACAATCACCTCGGCAAAGCGCACGGCCCGCAGACCATCCGACACCGACAGCTTTTCCAGCTTTTCGACGACCTTGGCCTTTTTGCGCATCCCCGCCGTGTCAAACACCCGGATCGGGCGTGTCCATCCAGTTGGTCCGCACGGAAATCGAATCCCGCGTGATGCCCGGCTCTGGCCCGGTCAGCAGGCGGTCATAGCCAAGGATCTTGTTGATCAGCGTCGATTTGCCCGCATTCGGACGGCCGATGACGGCCATCTGCAACGGCTTTTTCTCAGACGGCACCCAAGCGCGGTCATCCTCACCGTCGAACTCCTCCTCAAGATCAACCTCGATCTCAGGCGTGTTTTCCTGATCGCGTACCGCAAACTCCACCTCGAACGGCTTCAGCATGTTGTAGAGGTCGTCCATCCCCTCGCCATGCTCGGCCGACAGGCGCAGCGGCTCACCCAGACCCAGCGACCAGCCCTCCAGCGCGCCAGAATCGCCAGCCTTACCCTCGGCCTTATTGACGCCAAGGATCACCCGGGCGCCCTTTTTCCGCAGAATATCGGCAAAAGTCTCGTCCGAGGGCGTCACACCGACCCGACCGTCGATCAGGAACAGGCTGACATCAGCCATATCCACCGCGCGTTCGGTCAGCCGCCGCATCCGGCCCTGCAAGCTGTCGTCGGTGACTTCCTCCAGCCCCGCCGTGTCGATCACGGTAAAGCGCAGGTCGAACAGTTTGGCATCGCCCTCGCGCAAATCGCGGGTAACTCCGGGCTGGTCATCGACCAACGCCAGCTTGCGGCCAACCAGACGGTTGAACAGCGTTGATTTGCCGACATTGGGACGGCCCACGATGGCGAGGGTAAAGCTCATGACGTCATTTTAATCCTAAAGAAGCGTTCCCCTTACACGGGACAGCCCCTAACGGAAAGCCAGAAGTTGCCCTTGGGTCGTCACAACGAACAACATCCCTTGAGCCAGCGCCGGATCTGCTGGCCGCCCCGCCCGGAATTGCGACCGATCCGACGACCGAACCGTCCACCGGGTTGAACTGCCGCAGCAGACCGTCCGACGACACCGTGACCAGACGCCCCCCGGCCAGCACCGGGCCGAAATGGGTGTAGGTCTGCAAATAGTTCTTCGGCTTTGGTCTCGGTGTAATAGGGCATGTCGATGGCCCATATCCGCTCACCCGACCCGGCGTCCAGCCGCACCAGTTGCGATTGGTCATTCACCACGAACACCGAACCGCCCACGACGAGCGGCGGGTTCATTGCGCCGTCATCCGTTGTCCAGACCTTCTCGCCGGTGTCCTCGCCGGAACGCACCCGTCCGACCGGCCTGCGTGCCGACATAGACGACCCCGCCCGTCACCACCGGATCGCCGGTGATGTCACCCGAATTGGCATAGGCCCGGCCCAACCGGTTGCCCGTGATCGCCGCCGTCCAGAGCGGCAGGCCCGCGTCCGCCGACGCCGTCAGCATCACCCCGGCCGAGAACGGGAAAATAACATTGCCCCCCGTCACCGCAGGTGAGGCACCGCTTTCGTGCCACCAGAACATTGGTCGCCGCAGGCAGCGTCCACAGGATCTTGCCCGAGGTGGCCGACAGCGACCAGCCGGTGCCATCCGCGCTCATCACAAACACACCATCGCCCGACACGCCCGGAGCCCCGGCCGCAGGCGAGCCAAGCCGTTGACGCCAGACCACGGCCCCGGTCGAAGCATTCAGCGCCACAACCTCACCATAACCAGTCGTGGCAAACACCCGGCCACCAGCAGCAGCCAGACCGCCTCCCGATTGCGCACCACCCCGGTCAAAGGGTGCCGTCAGATCGGCTTGCCACAGGGCAGCGCCCGACAGCGACACCGCCGTCACCCGCGCCACAGCATCCATCGCAAACACCGCACCACCCGCCACGACGGGCGAGGCGGTGATCCGGTTGCGCCGAGAATTGCCCGACCCAATCGGGGTCGCCCAGATCAGTTGCGGTGCGGCAGACAGCCTGCCATGCGGGCTGTCATGCAGCGCATTGCCGCCACGCTGCGTCCAGTCGGCATTGGCGACCATTGCGGGCAGGCTGATCGGGCGGGTCTGGTTGGCGGGCGCATCCGGCGGCACTGCGGGCGATTGACCATCAACCGGGATCGACGCCTCCAACGGCGCGCGCACCGGAAAGCGGACGCCCGGCAGGATCACGTCCTGATCGCAGGCCGCCAACACGACCGATCCAACGATCAGCGCCCCTAGGGCTGCAATTCTGGGTCTGAACACGTTCTCTCCCCTCGCGCTGATCGGCTTAGCCGGCACTGGCAGGTGTCGCGGCGGTGGGCGCTGGTGTGGGAACCGTACCCCCCAGCGCCGTGATAACCAACCCAAGACGCGTGCGCATGCCTGAGGGCGATTCCTGATCCTGGATCAACTCGGTCAGCGCCGTCAGCGCCTCATCCGTCTTGCCCTCTTCGATCAGCAGATAGGCCAGTTGCTCTTCGGCCAGCGTGCGGAACGGACGACCCGGCACGGCGACCGATCTGCAGCGCGGTGCGCCGGTCAGCCAGCGGCTGATCCGTGCCCGCAATCGCCACCCGGCGCAGCACGGCCAGATCGCGGTAAACCTGCGGCTGGGCGGTGTCCGCGATCAGACGGTCCAGCGCGGCGAGACTGCCCGCCTTGTCCAGATCGGGATTGGCCGCCTCCAGCAGGTCGAGCACCGCCTTCTGGTCTTTGTCCGCCGGAACCGACGCAAGGGCAGCCGACCGATCCGCCGCCGGTTTTTCCAGCGCCGCCATGGCCGCATCACCGAACGCTTGCGGCCCGCGACGTTTGCCGCGGCCTTCTGCCATTCGTTATAGGCCGCACCGCCGACGATCAGCACCACCAGCAGCGACGCCGATCCAGCCATATTTGCGAAACGCCGCAAAAAGGCGGTCGCGCCGCAACTCATCGGTGACTTCGTCGACGAAACTGTCCTGGCTGCTCATGTAGGCTCCTGTCTTTGCCCCGTCTTACACGGATTTGCCCAATCGGGACAAGCCCCGCAAGGCGACGGGTGCCGCCTCGGCCAAAGACCGCGTCCTACCGCCGTTTCGCGCTATCCGATGATTTCGATCGTGTTGGACAGACCGTCGGTGATGTCGACCGAAGACCGCAGGATCAGCACAGAGCCATCGCCAAACAAAAAGCGCACAGACCCATCGCCCAGCACGGTCCCATAATCATCCAAGACCTGTTGCCCGGTGGTCTGGCCGTCCAGCAGATTTCGGTTGATCCCCAGCACATCGCCGTCCGTGACAGAGAAGTCCCAGCACACATCCCGCCCCGACCCGGCGCCAAAGATCAGGTAATCCGCCCCGGCCCCGAGGAAGATGCCATCCGCCCCCGCACCGCCATCGACCGTATCGTTGCCGTTGCCGCCATAGACACTGTCGCGCCCGGCCCCACCATAAAGCGCATCCGCCCCGTTGGCATCGCCCACACGCGGGTCGCCCCCAAACAACTGGTCATTGCCCGCGCCGCCATAAACCCGGTCCGCGCCAACACCACCGTGGCACAGGTCATTGCCGCCACCACCATAGACCTGATCGCGCCCGCCGCCGCCCAATAGCGTGTCGTCCCCGGCGTCGCCGTACACCCGGTCAGCGGCATTGCCGCCATCCAGATAGTCCGACCCACCCGCCCCACGCATCCGGTCATGCCCGGCACCCGCCTCATAATGCTGATTGCCCGCGTCGCCCTGCAGGATGTCATTCTCGGTGACCTGGATGGTGTTCGATGTGCCGTCGAGCGTAATCGGCACCCCCGGCGCGAAATGCCCACCCCGGATCTGCTGCGCGTCAGAGATGAGGTCGTTGATGAACTGCACCGCACCATCGGCATTTCCCACGCCAATATCCGGCAAGGCACCGTCGAGCCCAAAGTAATACTCTGCCCCACTCGCCCGGTCGGTGATCCCCATCACATAGCCAGAAAACGCTGCATCCCCAACGGTTTCGCCAAGAAAGAGTGTGTTGGACGTGCCGTCAATGACATCCGTTATCACCCGGACCGAGCCGTCGCCAAAGGTGATACGGCCGTTGTCCGGCCCCGGTAACAATTGCACCGTCGGGGCCGCGCCGCCGGTCCAGCCGTCCTGATAGGAATAGCTCGTGACCGGGCTGCCAACCCAGCTCATCTCTACCCGGCCATAATCGGTGATCGTCGTGTGGGACTGATCCCACTGCACCCACATGCCGGCCATTGTCACAGTCGTCATTGCAAAATCCTTTCGCTGAAAAATACGAAAAGATTTCGCCTAAATTGACCCTGGGTCAATTCATATTTTTGTACAGGGGGGCGGAAAGGCCATTGCCCCCGCCCCTTTTGCGCCCGCTTACTCTGCGGCGACCTGATCGCCCGCCTCTTCCTCTTCCGCCGACTGGCGTTCCCACATCGCGGAATAGCGCCCGCCAAGGGCCAGCAACTGCTCATGCGTGCCCTGCTCGCGCACCAGACCCGCCTCCAGCACCACGATCAGATCGGCGTCCTGCAATGGTCGACAACCGGTGCGCGATGGTGATGACCGACCGGCCCTGCCCCATCTCCAGCAAGCTGTCCTGAATGTCCCGCTCGGTCTGGGTGTCCAGCGCCGAGGTCGCCTCATCCAGGATCAGGATGCGCGGGTTCTTCAGCAGCGTGCGCGCAATGCCGACCCGCTGCTTTTCGCCGCCCGACAGCTTCAGCCCGCGCTCGCCCACCTTGGCCTCATAGCCATCGGGCAGGCTCATCACAAAGTCATGGATCTTGGCCTGCTCGCGCCGCCTGCTTCCACCTCTTCGCGGCTGGCGTCCGGGTTGCCATAGGCGATGTTGTAATAGATCGTGTCGTTGAACAGCACGGTGTCCTGCGGCACCACGCCAATCGCCTGATGCAGGCTGGTCTGCGTCACGTCGCGGATGTCCTGCCCGTCAATCCGGATCGACCCGCCTGTTGACGTCATAAAACCGGAACAACAACCGCCCGATGGTCGACTTGCCCGACTGCCCGACGGCCCGACCAGCGCAATCCGCTGCCCCGGCCCGACGCGCACCGACACGCCTTTCAGGATCTCGCGGTTGGCTCTCATAGCCGAACTCGACATTGTCGAACACCACCTCGCCCTCGGCCACCTGCAACTCCGGCGCGCCCGGCTTGTCGGTGATCTCGGCGGGCTGGCCCAGCAGGCCAAACATCTCGCCCATATCGACCAAAGCCTGCCGGATTTCGCGGTAAACCGTGCCAAGAAAGCCCAGCGGCAGCGTGATCTGCATCATATAGGCGTTGACCATGACGAAATCGCCCACCGTGAACTGCCCGTTCTGCACGCCCAATGGCCGACATCACCATCACGGCGATCAGCCCCGTGGTGATGATGACATTCTGCCCGATGTTCAGCATCGACAGGCTCTGCCCGGTCTTGACGGCAAAGCCCTCATACATCGCCATCGCCCGGTCATACCGCGCCGCTTCCCGCGCCTCGGCGTTGAAATACTTGACGGTTTCGTAGTTCAGCAGGCTGTCGATCGCCTTCTGGTTGGCATCGGTGTCCTGATCATTCATCTGCCGGCGGATCTGCACCCGCCATTCGGTGACCTTGAACGTATAGGTGACATAGAGCGCGATCGTCGCCAGCACGACCACCATATACTGCCAGCCGAAATACAGCGCGAAGATCACCGAGACCATCGATCAGTTCCAGGATCAGCGGGATGATCGAAAACAGCATGAACCGCAGCAGGAAATCGACGCCCTTGACCCCGCGCTCGATGATCCGGCTCAGGCCGCCGGTCTTGCGCGTGATGTGATAGCGCATCGACAGAAGGTGGATATGGGTGAACGTCTCCAGCGCCAGCTTGCGCAGCGCCCGCTGGCCGACCCGCACGAACACCCAGTCGCGCATCTCGCCAAAGAACACCGTGCCCATGCGCGCCAGACCATAGGCCACCGTCAACCCGACCGCCCCCAGCAGCAGAAACGTCGCCGCATCCGCCGAATTGCCGGTCAGCGCATCCACCGCCTGCTTGTACAGATAGGGCGTCGTGACCGAGATCACCTTGGACAGCACCAACAGCAGCAGCGCCGATCACCACCCGCTGCTTGACCCAGGTCTCACCCTTGGGCCACAGATACGGCCCGATCCGCCTGATCGTCTGCCAGCCATTGGCGGGGGCTTTTACCAGGTCGGCGGTGGTGGCAGTCGTGGGGGCTCGGCTCATGGCAGCTCACTCATTCGGACACTAGGATTGATTTGGAACCATCTATGGCGTATCAGTAGATAGTTCAACGTTTCGTGAGTAATTGAAGTATGGAGCAAAGTAAAGTCCTGTCCGCCCTGTCGGCACTGGCACACTCTTCCCGGCTGGACCTGATCCGGCTGCTGATGCCGCATGGGGAAACCGGGCTTGCTGCCGGAGAGATCGGCCGCCATCTCGGCCTGTCGGCCTCTCGTCTGTCGTTCCATCTGTCCGCGCTGGAACAGGCCGGGCTGCTCCGCTCGCGCAAGGTCGCCCGCAATGTGATCTATGCGGTCAACCCCGATGGCATGGGTGGCACGATTTCCTATCTGATGAACGACTGCTGCCGCGAACACCCGCAGGTCATGGCCTGTTGTCGGGGGCACGGGGCGGCGATCAAGCCTGACACCGCGCCGCCGTTTTCACTTCTGGTCCGGAATCGTAAAGACCTGACCGGGATAGATCAGATCCGGGTTGCGGATCTTGTCACGGTTCGCCTCAAACACCTGCACATACAGGATGCCGTGGCCAAAGTTGCGCTTGGCAATGCCCCACAGGGTATAGCCCGGCTGCACCGTCACAGTAACCGGCGCTTGGGGTGCTGCGGTGACAGAGAGCCGCACCGTGCCCGCCGTCTGCGTGCCAGAGGTGCTGGCGACAATCTCGCCCCCAGTCTCAACAGTCCCAGTCTCCGATGCCGCCGCCGTCTGTCGCCGCTGCGACAGAGGCATGACCACTTGCCGCCGCCAGAGCCTCAGGCGTCTCGCGCTTGAACGGCGTCTCAAAGCGTGAGGTGACCTTGCCGGTGGTGTCGATCTGATCCACCCGCAGGGTGTAAATCCGCGGCTCGATCCCGGCCACAGTCAGCGACCAGGTCCCATCCGCAGCAATCGTCGCAGGGTCGCCAGCCGGTTCGTTGTTCAGATAGAGCCGCACGAAATTGCCCGGCGTGCCGCGCCCGCCGAATTGCACCTCGGTCAACGAGGGATAGGCGATCGTGCTCAGGCTGACGTTCGCTGCAAGGTCGGCGGGCACATTCGCCCCGCTCTGCAGCACTTTGACGCCCTGATCGGTGACCGCCAGAGCCGTGGTGGTTGCCGTGGCTGCCGGGGCCACAGGGGCTTCTGGTGCCGCTGTGACCACTGGGGCCGTGGCCGTCTCAACAACTGCATCCGCCACCGTCTCAGCCCCGGCATCCGCCGCCGTCTCAGCCCCGGCATCCGATGCCACCTCAGCCGTGCTCGGCTCTTCGGTCGCCGTAGCATCAGCTGCAGCGCCCGCATCGGCAGTGCTCGTGTCAGCAGTGGTCGCGGTAGCAGCCTCATCGGCGGCAGGTTCTACCGTATCCGCAGTCTGGACCGTTCCGGCGTCTGCCGAAGCCGCCGAGTCAACTGTCGCCACAGTTCCCGCATCTGCGGTCACAGCAGCCTCATCCTCTGTCGTCGCCCCAGCATCGGCGGTCACCACGGGCGGCGGGGTGATCGTCGCAATGGCGATCTGGCTGCCAGATTCGACCTCTGTGCCATCCGGCAACTTGGCCACCATGGTCAGCAACTGACCAGAGGCTGAGGGTGGCAGGGTGAACATGGCGACAAACTTGCCCGCCTTGTCCGCCGTGGCCGTCGCCACCACAACACCGTCCACCAGCAGCGAGACCAACGCCCCCGGCGTCGCCTGCCCGGCAACCAACGAAGTGCCATCAGGCTCAATCCGCACCAAATCAAGACTGGCCACCGTCGCAGGCACGTCCGACGGCGTTGCGGCGCTGTCTGTTCCAACAGCCTCAGTCGTCGCGGTCTCAGATGTCGCCACCTCTGCGGTCGCAGCCTCAGTGGCAGTCGTCTCAGCAGTCGTGGTCTCTGGGGCGGTCGCCTCAAACTCCGTCTGCGTCGTCGCCTCGGACGTCCCCACATCAGCAGCCGTCACATCAGCCGTAGCCGTATCCGTCCCGGTCGCCGTGTCAGTCGCATCTGGAGCTTCCGTCACGCCCTCAACCACCGCAGCGGCCGCGTCAGCAGCATCCGTGCCGGCAGTATCGGCCGCCGTAGTATCTGCCGGGGTTGCCTCAGCCTCCGCTGTCGCAGTCTCTGCCGGAACGTCTGGCGTCGCAGCATCCGTCCCAGCCGCAGCATCCGCATCCGTCGCAGGGGCAGCAGCCTCGGCAACCGGCTCGGTCGCAGGGGCACTGGTGGCGTCGGCGGTGGCGCTAAGGTCAGCAATCGGGGCGGCAGGCGCCGTCACCTCTGTCTGGGCCGGGCCGTTGGCGGGCACTGCCACCGGCTGGTTCGCCTGCCAGATCGCATAGCCCCCACCCAGCAAGATCAGGATCACTGCACCCACTGCGGTACGTGACCCAGTATTCATTTCCGACCAAGACGCCATTCAACTTCCCCCGGTGAAAGCGGCGTCTGTTCCCGACCCCTGCTTTTCATTCGCCAGAAAGCCCGATATCACAGCAGTTGCAACTGAATTTCGCGGATTTTGGCCCCATGACAGCGCTTCCTTCTCTCTGTGTGTTCTGCGGCGCGCGTGTGGGCACGCTTGCCGCCTATTCTCAGGCCGCTGTAGAGTTGGGCGCGCTCATCGCCACGCAGAACTGGCGGCTGGTTTATGGCGCGGGTGATATCGGTCTGATGGGCGAAGTGGCCCGCGCGGCGCAGGCCCACGGCGCGCAAACCCTCGGCGTGATCCCGGTCCATCTGCTGAAGATGGAGGTCGGCAAACGCGACCTGTCGACCTTTGTGATCACCGAAAACATGCATGAACGCAAAAAGGTGATGTTCATGAATTGCGACGCCATCGCCGTCCTGCCCGGTGGTGCCGGGTCACTGGATGAGTTTTTTGAGGTGCTGACCTGGGCCCAGATCGGCCTGCACGACAAACCGATCTTCCTGCTCAACATTGAAAACTACTGGCAACCGCTGATCGCCTTGCTCGATCACGTCATCGCTCAGGGTTTCGCCGATGCCTCGCTGCGCGATCACTTCAAGGTGCTGCCGACCATCGCTGCCCTTGAGGCGGAACTGCGCGCCCTGTCCTCACGCCAAGCCGCCGCCGTGTAAAGCGCGAGGGCGGTCCAGATCATCGCCAAAGCGATGCCATGCCAGACCGTGACGCCCTCACCCATGATGAACACCGCCGACACGAACTGCAGCGTCGGGTTCAGGTATTGCACCAACCCCGAAGTCACCAACCGCACCCGCCGCGCGCCGTAGGAAAACAGGATCAACGGCCCGCCGCTGATGACGCCCGACAACGGCAGCACCCAAGTGTGGAACCCGTCACGCAGGAACCAGCCATAGGCCGGCCCACCCTGCCCCGTCGCAGCCCAGATCAGCACCACCAGTGCCAGCGGCACGATCAGCATCACCTCCATCGTCACCGAAACTACAGCCCCGACCGCCATCCCCTTTTTGACCGCCGCATAGGACGCAAAACTCACGCCTAACGTCAGCGCGATCCACGGCGCCACGCCCAGCCCATAGGTCAGCACCGCGACCGCCATCGCGGCCAACCCCACCGCCGCGATCTGTGCCGGAACCGGGCGCTCCCGGAACACCACAAACCCGATCACCGCCGAAATCAGCGGGAAGATGTAATAGCCAAGGCTCGCCTCCACCGCATTGCCAGAGGCCACCGCCCAGATGAACAAGAACCAGTTCACCCCGATCAGCGCTGAGGCCAGCATCACGCGCCGCCGCTCTGGCCCGCGCCACAGCGCCGCAACCGCACCCAACCGCCCCTGCATCAGCAACAGCAGACTGAACGACAGCGCGGTCCACACCGTCCGATGCGCCATCATCTCAATCGCCGGAACATGGGCGAGGAAATGGTAATACAGCGTCGCAAGACCCCAGATCGTGCAGGCCGCCACAATCGCCGCCACACCTTTTTGCGGCTCGGTCATGACAGGTCCACCACGGTAATCTCAGGTGGCATCCCAAACCGCACCGGCAGACCAGAGCAGCCCAATCCCCCCGACACCACCAGATCACGGCCCGTCTCACGAATACAGCCATAGGCAAAACGGTCGCCATATTGCGACGGCACCACCGGCGCCCAAGGCCCGAACCGCACCTGCCCGCCGTGGGTATGACCCGACAGGGTGATCGCCACCCGGTCCGGCACCTCAGTGAAAATATCCGGCTCATGCGCCAGCAGGATCGCCGGCGCGTCGTCGGTCAGCTGCGCCAAAGTGCCCGGCAGGTCGGACTTGCCCACCCAGTCGAGCGCATGCGACGGGATCAACTGCAACCCCGACTGGCTGTCCAACCCCATCAGCCAGAACGCCGCCTCCCCCTCGCCCAGTTTCAATGCCTTGTTGACCAGCACCGGAATCCCCGCCGCCTCAAACACCGTCTGGGTATGGATCGGCGGCTTGGTGCTGTCGGTCTTGCGGATATGATCCCACCAGTCGTGGTTGCCCAAGATCGCAAACACCCCCAGCGGTGCGGTCAATTCCGCCAGCAGCGGCGCGGACTTTTCAACCGGCACACCGGCGATCTGCCAACGATGGGTCGCGCGGTAATCGCCCATCAGTGCAATCAAATCAGCACCCTGCGCGTTGGCCAGCTTCACCACATCGCGGATCCGCGCCTCTGACATATTGGGAACGCCGGCATGCAGATCGGCGATCAGCACGATCCGCAATTTACGCCCGCGTGGCCAAGCCTTCGGCTGCACGGCCCAGCGCTGCACCCGCAACCATAGGTCAGGTTCAATGAACCCACCATAGATCCCGGCAAAAAGGCCTGCCAGGGATGTCCCCAGCAGGCCTTTCAAGACTTTACGCCGTGTTATCACTTACAGATTGGCGGCAACGGCTTCCCAGTCGACCAGCTTGTCGAGGAAGTTGGTCAGATAGGCCGGACGACGGTTGCGGAAGTCGATGTAATAGGAATGCTCCCACACGTCGCAACCCAGCAGCGCGGTCTGACCAAAGCACAGCGGGTTCACGCCATTCTCGGTCTTGGTGACTTTCAGCGCGCCAGAGGCGTCCTTGACCAGCCAAGCCCAGCCTGAACCGAACTGACCGGCACCAGCAGCCGCGAAATCTTCTTTGAACTTGGCGACCGAACCAAACGCTTCAACCAGCGCCTTTTCCAGCTCACCCGGCATCGCCTTGCCCTTCGGACCCATCACGGTCCAGAACAGGCTGTGGTTCCACGCCTGCGAGGCATTGTTGAAAATGCCGTTCTGGGCGACAGCACCGGCTTGGTAGGTGCCTTTGACGATCTCTTCGACCGACTTGGTTTCCCACTCAGTCCCGGCGATCAGCTTGTTGCCGTTGTCGACATAGGCCTTGTGGTGCAGGTCGTGGTGAAATTCCAGCGTTTCCTTGGACATGCCGAGCGAGGCAAGCGCGTCGTGGGCATAGGGCAGATCGGGCAATGTGAAAGCCATCGGAAGTCTCCTGTTTCAAGGTAATCGTTATGGTCAATAAGGAGCGTTCGACCGGGAAGGTCAATAGCACCAAACCACTTCTGTCGGGAATTCACCCTGAACCAAAGGGCTTAGCCGATCAGAAATTTTTCTATCGGAAACCCGGCGGCAGCAAAGCGCGCCCACAGCGCTCTGCTCCAGATCGGGACTTCCGATCCGCAGACAGTGGCGCAGGAAATACCACGCCAGATATTGCGCATAGCCGCCCCGGCGCGCCAATTCCGCCGCGAGCACCGTGCCAAAATCCTCAGCCGCCCAAACCCGCCCGGCGAAATGGTGGAAATCCGCCTGCCCGAACAGCACGGCAGGCTTGCGGTGCAAAAACCCCTCCAGCGCGACGGTAGAGTTGATGGAGACGGTCGCGGTACAGCCGCGCAGAATGTCATGCACATTGGCATCGGTGATCGTCAGCCGCGCGTCGCGCCGCGCGCGTTTCTTCAATTCGGCCAAAGTATAAGGGTCGTTCACCAAGGGATGCGGCTTGACCACCACCGGTCCGTCGCTCTGCCCCAAAACCGCGTCGACCATCGCCAGATCGTCAAATGTCGTGGCCCCCTGCTTGACCGGAAAATCGCCCTGCAAGAACACCGCCAACGCACCGGGCGGCAAGACCGTCGCCTCAACCTTCTGGCCGTATTTCGATTGGCGCTGATCGAGCAGCCTGCCGCGCTGGGTTTTGAAGAACACCTCGGCACGGGCATAGGGCATCTCGCCGGGGTCATAGCTCTGCTGGCCGATCGACGAAAACGCCTTGGTCCCGACCGGGTCCAGATGCCAAAATTCCCAAAAATAGGCCACGGCCGCGTTCAGAACCCCCTCAGCCTGAACCGAGCGGTCGTCGATGATGTGCAAATTGCCATCCGCAAACCGCCCGTCAGTGACTGCGCGCGTCGCAGGCGTGATATCCCGGTCGCGCACCCGGATTTCCACCGAGATCCCCTGTGCTACGGCCATATCACGGATCACCCGGTAAAGCCGCAAATGCCAGCCATCCATCGCCGGATTTGCGCCCTCAGCCGGCAGATGCAGAACAATCTTCGCCGCCATCCCCACCCCTGTGCCCGCCCACGTCTTGGTCAGCATGACGCAAGCCATGAGCGCGGACAAAGGTTAAATTCAGCTAAACAGAAAAAGCCAACTCATTGATCAGGCGGGGTTTCCAAAAGTGTCCACATGCGGACACTCTCAAAACAGCTCTGACCCCTTCATCGCGGAATGGCTGAGCAGCCCCATCATATAGCCCGCAACCGACCGGAAACAGACGACAGTATACCCGTCCCCCTGCCGCCAAAACGCCGCCGCCACCTGAGCCGCCCTCGTCCGGCGCAACTCTCCAGGCTCCAGCTTGTCGAAATCAACCGGTGACAGCTTGCGCAGCACCTGATCCGCCTTGGCCCCCTCTACCCGGAACACCGCGCGGGCATCAGAAACAACCACCGCCAGATGATGCTGCCCCTTCAAAGCCGAGGCCAGCTTACCCATCGCCACGCCCGTCTCATCGTAAGGCATGATCAGCAGATACTCATCCGGCCCCATCCAGCCGCAGGCGAAATCCCCCGCAACCTCAATCCGCCGCACTGCCGGAACCTTCGTCCCAGTCACCGAAAGCACGGCATCCGCCAACCCCGCCACATCCGGCTTGGCCCGCAAAGTTATCATCCCCAGCGGGCCGATTTCCCGAACCGCCGCGAACCCGTCAAAAGAAGCCTGCCCGAGGGCGCTGACCGGATCAGACATTCTGCTTCACCCCATCCTTGTCGTACACAACCGGATCGACCACCTTGGCCTTCACCGTGCCACCGCTGACCGTGTTGAACTCGACCACATCGCCGATCCGCTCCAACCCGCCCAACACCAGCCCCATCGCAATCCCACGCTTCATCGTCGGGCTGTAATAGGTTGAGGTCACCCGACCCTGCGTGTTCCGTTGCCCGTTCAGGTTATGCCCGTCCGCAACGATATAGGACCCATCCGGCACGACCGACCCATCCAACGTCTCAAACCCGGCCAGCTTCCAACGATCGCCACGGGCCAGGAAATTCCGCTCCTGCCCGCGCTTGCCCAAGAAGTCCGCTTTCTTCTTCGAGATCGCCCAACCGAGGTTGAGGTCTTGCGGGATGATCGTCCCGTCCGTCTCATCCCCGATCATGATGAAGCCCTTCTCAGCCCGCATCACATGCAGCGCCTCGGTCCCGTAGGCCATCGCGCCGAATTCAGCGCCCGCCTTGTGGCACGCTTCCCAGAAGGCCGCCCCGTGGCTGGCCGGAACCGCGATTTCATAGCTAAGCTCACCAGAGAAGCTGATCCGGTAGACCCGCACCGGGAACCCGCCCAAGCGTGCCGTCGACCCAAGCCATGAACGGCAGCGCCTCTTTCGACACATCCATCCCGCCCAGTTTCTCCAACAGCGCCCGCGCTTTCGGTCCGACGACGGCAACCTGAGAATACTGCTCAGTCACATTGGCAGTATAGACCTGCCAATCCCACCATTCGCATTGCAGCCAATCTTCCATCCAACCATGGATGCGGTCGGCCCCGCCCGAGGTGGTGTGGCAAAGCCAGGTATCCTCATCAATCCGCGCGACCACGCCGTCGTCGGACAAGAAGCCCTGCTCATTGCACATCAACCCATAGCGGCACTTGCCGACCGGCAAAGTCGACATGACCCCGGTATAGAGCATATCGAGGAACCGCCCAGCATCCGGCCCTTTGACGATCAACTTGCCGAGGGTAGAGGCATCGAGCAGACCCAGACCGTTCCGAGTATTGTTCACCTCACGCTCCACCGCTTGCGCGTGGGTTTCCCCGTTGCGCGGGAAGCAATAGGGCCTGCGCCACAGGCCAACAGGCTCAAAATACGCGCCCTGTGCCTCATGCCAGGCGTGCATCTCGGTGCGGCGTAGCGGTTGGAAGATCTCTCCGCGGCTTTCGCCAGCCAAGGCCCCGAAGACCACCGGCGTATAGGGCGGACGGAAGGTCGTCGTGCCGACCGCCGGAATGGCCGCATTCAGCGCCCCGGCCAAGACCGCGAGCCCGTTGATGTTAGACAACTTGCCCTGATCCGTCGCCATGCCCAAGGTCGTGTAGCGCTTGGTATGCTCGACCAACTCATAGCCCTCACGAGCCGCCAGCTGCACGTCAGACACCTTCACATCGTTCTGATAATCGAGCCACATCTTGGACTTGAGCTTGATCCCAGCCCCCTGTGGCATGATCCAGACCGGCTCCATCGCCGGGCCATATTCGCCATTGGCAGCGCCGACGCATTCCACCATCGCAGCCCCGTCATGGCTGGTCGGCGGACGGGTGGCGTCCGGGCGGAAGAAGCCCTGCGCGTCATCCCAAGTCAGCTTGCCGCCACAATGGCTCCACAGGTGGACGACCGGAGACCAGCCGCCAGACATGGCAACCGCCTCGCAGGCGATCTCTTCCAGAACGGCGCCTTCGCCGGCCTGCATGCAGATCTGCACCCCGGTCACCCGCTTGCGCCCCTTGACCTTGGCAATGCCACGGCCCGTCTCAACCCGAATGCCCAAGGCCCGCGCCCGTTCCGGCAACTCACCCGTAACCGAGACCCGCGCATCGACGATGCAAGGCACCGCCAGCCCCGCCTCTTTCAGCGCAATCGCGGTGCGGTAAGCGTCATCATTGTTGGTGACAACCACCGTCCGGTCACCCGGTGACACGGCGTAGTTCACCACATAATCGCGCACCGCAGAGGCGAGCATCACACCGGGAATGTCGTTGCCCGCAAAGGACAAAGGCCGTTCGATCGCCCCCGTCGCCGCCACGATCTTGCCCGTCCGGATGCGCCACAGCCGATGCTTTGGCCGACCGTCGCCGGGCGTGTGATCGGCGACCTTTTCATCAGCCAGCACATAGCCGTGGTCATAGACACCAGCCGCCATGCAGCGCAGACGCATCTGAACATTGTCCATCTTGCCAAGGGCTTCGACGGTGTTCTTCACCCAATCACGGTCGGCGTCCGCCCGTCTGCAAGCGCCCGTCCACCCCAATGCGCGGTCTGCTCCAACAGAATGACCCGGCTCCCGGCCTCAGCCGCAGCCAATGCCGCCTCAAGCCCCGCCACGCCGCCACCGGCCACCAGGACGTCGCAGAAGGCATAGGCATGCTCATAACGGTCGGCGTCGCCCTCGGTCGGGGCCTTGCCCAGACCAGCCGACTTGCGGATGATGGGTTCAAACAGATGCTTCCACGCCGCGCGCGGATACATGAAGGTCTTGTAGTAGAACCCGCCCGGCAGGAACCGCGCCAGCCAGTTGTTGACCACGCCCACGTCAAATTCCAGTGAGGGCCAATGGTTCTGGCTGGCCGCTTTCAAGCCGCCAAACACCTCAGTCGTGGTGGTCCGCTGGTTCGGTTCAAACCGCCCGCCCTCGCCCATGTTGACCAAAGCGTTCGGCTCTTCGGCCCCCGACGCCACGATACCGCGCGGACGGTGATATTTGAACGACCGGCCCACCAGCATCTGATCATTGGCCAGCAGCGCCGCCGCCAGAGTATCCCCTGCAAAACCACGCATGGTCTTGCCGTTGAAAGTAAAATCCACAGCCTTGGAGCGGTCAATCAACCGCCCGCCCTTTCGTCAAACGGGTGCTCATCTAAAACCCCTTCCAGTCCGGCCGCTTGGCCTTGATCTTTGCCACCAGTTCGGGCGGCGGGCCTGAGGATTGCGCAGGATAGGTGCCGAACACCTCCAACGTCGCCGTATCCCGCGCCGCCAGAAACCACTTGCCGCAGCCATAGACATGCCGCCAGCGTTCAAAATGCACGCCCTTGGGGTTCTTGCGGGCGAACATATAGGCCTCGAACTCGGCATCCGACGCGCCGGGGCCAAAGCGCTTCAGATGCGCCTCATAGCCGGGGCTCAGTTCGGTTTCGTCAGCTTTGACACCACAATAGGGGCATTCAAGGATCAGCATGGCGCACCTCTGGCATGCGAAAATGCGGGCGCTGCAAAGCACCCGCATTGAACCGTCTGGATGGATAAGAGTTTAGCCGCCAGCTTTGGGCGCAGGCGCAGTGACCTCTGGAAGGTCGATTTTGATATTGAGGTCCTTACTGTCCCCGCCAGGGCTGTAAAGGAAGTAGGCGAGAACGCCAACCGCGACGACAAGGCCGCCCACGATGAAGGCGAGTGTCGAGTTTGTTCCGCTGCTACTGTCAGCCATGTGTTCTTCTCCAGTTTGTTGATCAACTGAAGTACAACTCTCCGCATGGTGTTTAGGTTCCGCATCAATGCGCCACCCCGGCGGCGACGGACTCGTCGATGAACCGCCCCTCCTTGAAGCGCCACATGTTGAACTCTTCGGCCAGCGGCCCCGGCTCGCCCTTGGCCATCAGCTCAGCCATCGCCCAGCCTGACCCCGGGATTGCCTTGAACCCGCCCGTGCCCCAGCCGCAGTTGATGAAACAGTTGCCCAAGCGGCGTTTTCGAAATGATCGGGCTGCGGTCGCCCGTCATGTCCACGATACCGCCCCATTGCCGCAACATCTTCAACCGGCGAGATCATCGGGAACGTCTCGATCAGCGCCCGCAAAGTTTCCTCGATATGGTGGAACGACCCGCGCTGGGTGAAGTTGTTGAACCCGTCCGTGCCGCCGCCAATCACCATCTCGCCCTTGTCGGACTGGCTCATATAGCCGTGCACGGTGTTGGCCATCACGACCACATCCATGCAGGGCTTGATCGGTTCAGACACCAATGCCTGCAACGCCACCGCCTCGACCGGCAGGCGGAACCCTGCCATGTCGGCCACCTGGCCCGAATGACCCGCCACCACGATGCCCATCTTCTTGCAGCCGATGAAGCCCTTGGTGGTCTCCACCCCGGTCACCTCGCCACCTTCGGAGCGGACCCCGGTCACTTCGCATTGCTGGATGATGTCCATCCCCATGGCCGAACAGGCCCGCGCATAGCCCCACGCCACCGCATCATGCCGCCCCGTGCCGCCCCGCGCCTGCCACAGCGCGCCCAGCACCGGATAGCGCGGCCCGTCGATGTTCAGGATCGGGCACAAGCTCCTTGACCCGCTCGGCCCGATAAATTCGGTCACCACGCCCTGCAGCGCGTTGGCATGGGCGGTGCGCTGATAGCCCCGCACCTCGTGATGCGTCTGCGCCAGCATCATCACGCCACGCGGGCTGAACATGACGTTGTAATTCAGATCCTGCGACATCGTCTCATACAGCTGACCGCGCCTTTTCATAGATCGCAGCCGACGGGTCCTGCAGATAGTTCGACCGGATGATCGTGGTGTTGCGGCCCGTGTTGCCACCGCCCAGCCAACCCTTTTCGATGATCGCGACATTCGTGATGCCGTGGTTCTTGCCCAGGTAATAGGCCGTCGCCAGTCCATGCCCGCCTGCCCCGACGATGATCGCGTCATAGGACGCCTTGGGCGCTGGTGAGGCCCACGCCTTCTCCCATCCCAGGTGATAGGACAGCGCCTCACGCGCCAAGGCAAAAACCGAATAGCGTTTCATGGAACGACCCTTCCGCGACGGCTTGGCATTGCGCCCTAGATGGCAGGCACGCACGATATAGCCACGCGCAGCAGCGGCACAATCGGGAAAATTGCGACACGCCGTCACGTCTGGACACGAAGATGCGACGTAAGCGCCCTTTTGCCGGTGGCCTGAAGCGGTTACATCGGTCGCAATGGCTTTTGGCCGCAAGGTGAGCAGATAGATGATCGGATTCTGGATTTCGGCAGGCGGCAATGGTCCTGATGGTGGCTTTGGTGCTGATGCAGGCGTTGCGTCAGGCCACAACCGCCCCACAGGCTGCCCCCGGTGCGCCGACCTTGCCGTCTACCGCGACCAACTGGCCGAGGTGGACCGCGACCTGGCCCGCGGCACCCTGGCCGAGGCCGAGGCCGGCCGTCTGCGGACCGAAGTGCAGCGCCGGATGCTGGACGCCGACCGCACTGCCCGCGCCACCGCCAGTTCACCCACCCGCCGTGCCCCGATCGCCGTGGCGCTCGCCGTTGTTGTGGCGCTTGTCGCCGCTGTCGGCGCTGTATTGCGGATCTCGGCGTGCCGGGCTATCCTGACCTGCCGCTGTCCGAACGCTACGCCGCTGCGGATGAGGCCTATCAGACGCGCCCGTCACAGGATGAGGCCGAGGCGGCCCAACCGCCCTATGTGCCGCCCGCCAACGTTGACCCCGCACCCTCGGCATGATTGAACAAGCTGCGTGCTGCTGTCGCGACCCGGCCCGATGACCTGCTCGGCCATACCCTTTCTGGCGCAGCAACGAGGCGTCGCTGGGCAATTACGTCGCCGCCCGCAAGGCGCAACAGGTCGTCGTCCGCAGTCGAAAGGCGACAGACGTCACCGGCGCAGGATCTGGCTCTTCTGGCCAATCTGATGGTTTATGCGGCAGGTGGCATTGTGACGCCAGAGGCCGAACAGGTGCTGATCCGCTGTCTGAAGGTTGACCCGACCAATGGCTGGGCGCGGTTTTATTCCGGGCTGATGTTCGCCGAAATCGGCCGCCCGGACCGCACGTTTGCCCTGTGGGAACCCCTGCTGACGAAGGCCCCGCCGATGCGCCCTGGATGCCGACCGATCCGCAACCAGATCGCCGACTGTCGCCGATGCGGCGGGCGTCAACTATACGCCTGCCCGACCGCCCCCGGCCCCGAGCCGCCGATGTCGCCGCCGCCTCGGACATGTCCGCCGAAGACCGGCAGGCGATGATCCGCACCATGGTCGGCGGGTCTGGAAGACCGGCTGACCACCGATGGCGGCCCGGTCGAGGAATGGGCGAAGCTGATCACCTCGCTGGGCGTCCTGCAGGAAACCGACCGCGCCAAGGCGGCCTATGCCAAGGCGCAGGCCGCCTTTGCGGGCAAGCCGGGCGAGTTGTCGGCGCTGCAGGCCGCGGCCGATGCAGGCCGGGGTCGCCGAATGATCCTCGAAGATGTCGCAGAGTTTCTGGCCGCGCTGCCGCCCAACCGGGCGATCTGCGGGCTGGATCTGGGCGACAAGACCATCGGCTTTGCCGTGTCCGACCTGCGCCGTCAGGTCGCCACCCCGATCCTGGTGATCCGCCGCACCAAATTCACCGAGGATGCCGCCCGCCTGATGGCCCTGATGGCCGAACGGCAACATCGCGGGCATCGTCCTTGGCCTGCCGCTGAACATGGACGGCTCCGAAGGCCCGCGCGTGCCAATCGACCCGCGCCTTTGCCCGCAACATGGTGAAGCTGACCGACCTGCCGATCACCTATTGGGATGAACGCCTGTCCACCGTCGCCGCCGAACGCGCCCTGCTGGAGGCGGATACGTCGCGCAAACGTCGCTCGCAGGTGATCGATCAGGTCGCCGCCGGGTATATCCTGCAAGGAGCACTGGACCGGATGGGCTATATGAGCAAGAGCTGCGCAATGAACGATGACATCTGGGCCCGCCGCGAGGTCGAAAGTCCCTGCATCAAGATCTGCGTCATCCATCCCGAAGAGCGGCTCTGCGTCGGCTGCTACCGCTCCATCGACGAAATCGCGACTTGGTCGCGCCTGACGCACGAAGAACGCCAGGAAATCATGGCCGATCTGCCCAACCGCAAACCACGACTTGCCAAACGTCGTGGCGGCCGCGCGGGCCGTCTGGACCGCTGACCCGGCGCTGACGGGCATCCCCCGAAAAATCGTTGCCGATTCCACGGCGTGCTGCCTAAGGTGGATCATTCTGCGATCCGGCCAATTTCAGCTTGTCTTACGCGAAGTGGACCTGCGCCATGCCTTCACACAAGAAATCCCAAAAAGTCGGCCCCGGCAAAACAAAACCCCTGCGCGTCCCGATGAAGCGAACGACCCGGTCCGCCACAGGCATCGTGACGCCACGCTTTGCCACGTGGTTTGACCAGACCGGCGGACGTCGCACCCCGATCGGCTATGGCGCCCTGAAGCCCAACGGCGGGGGTGGCACGATGGCGTGGCGCTTTTTGCGGGTCAAGGATTTCATGGACATCAACACCAACGCCGTCGCGACCCTGCCCCCCGGCATCGCCGCTGCCCGACTGCAATATCCGGGCAAACATTTCAAGGCAGGCCATTTGCTGAACGCCGCCTTTGGCGGCCCCGGCAACCTGTCCAAGAACCTGACCATCCTGTCCGCTAGCGGCAACTCGCGGCACAAGGCCTTTGACAACAAGATCAAAGAGGCCTTCCGTCAGCTGAAAAAGTCCTACGAGGTGCTGTGCCGGATGGGCCTGCCACCGGATGAGGCTGTGCTGTCCATCATGATTAGGGTCAGGACCGAGGGGGAATGGGGCCCCACGCTGCCCGATCTGAACATCTGCGAAACCCTCAGATGCAAGGCCAGCCTATGGGGGCGCGGCGCGGTCAACACCTCAATCGCCAACTTGCCCAACCCGGCCACAGTCGCCCAGATCGCAGAGTACAATGGCTATGTGAACCGGGCACTGGTCGCGATCAACACCGCCCTCAAAGCCGTGCCAAACCCCTAGCCCGGTCGTCGCACGGTCTTACCAGCCAAACACCTTGCGCAGCATGTTCGCCGCGACCAGCGTGATGAAAATCGCAAAGGCGCGTTTCAGCGGCTTGGGGTCCATCGCATGGGCCAGACTTCACGCCGTAAGGCGTGGTCAGCAACGTCATCGGGATGATAACCGCAAAGGCCGGCAGGTTCACCGCGCCAATGCTGAAGGGCGGCGCGTCGGGCACATCCAGCAGCAGGAACCCGATCAGCGACGGCACCGAAATCAGAATGCCAAAGCCCGAGGCGGTGGCAACCGCCCGGTGGATCGGCAGGGAATACAGGCTCATCAACGGCACGCCGAAGGTGCCGCCGCCAATGCCCATCAGCGTGGAAAAGAACGCCAGCAGCGTGCCCTGCACCGCCCGCAGCGGGTTGCCCGGCATCTCAGCCCCAGCCGCCAGTCGGACCGGCCAAACGCCATGTACAGCCCCGCCATCATCGCCAGCACGCCAAACACCGCCTGCAACGCCCGGTGTTCAACACCGAAGCGACCACGCACCCCGACCGAAGCGACCCCAGCACCAGCCACATCGCCCAGACCCGCAGCAAATCTGCCAATCCACCGCGCCCTTGCGGTTGTGCAACATCACCGACCGGGCCGAGGTGACCACGATGGTCGCGGCCGAGGTGCCGATGCAGACCTGCATCAGATGCGATCCGCCAAAGCCCAGACTGGGTGAACAGATAAAAGAAGGCCGGCACCAGCACGATGCCGCCCCCCACGCCCAAAAGACCGGCAATCACCCCGGTCGCCGCCCCAATGATCAGCAGCAGGCGCCAGCATCGGCAGCAAAATTGTCAAGATCGGGCATGGCATCTCCTTTGCATCCTGCCTCGGATACCGGCTAATGATGCCAATGGCCAGAGCGGGCCTTGCCCCGTTCCGCAAAACAGTTAGCCATCCGCTAACTCATTCTGAAGGATGAACCCAGAACCATGTCACAAAGCCTTGCCCGCCCGGCCCTGATTCTGGGCCTGTTGTCCTGTATCGGCCCCTTCGCCATCGACATGTATCTGCCCGCCATGCCGGTGATCGGTGCCGATCTCGGCACCACGCCCGCAGGGGATGCAAAGCACGATCACCGCCTATTTCGCGGCCTTTGGCATTGCGCAGATGATCTATGGCCCGTGGGCCGATCAGGCGGGGCGCAAGCTGCCGCTCTATGCCGGGATTGCGCATGTTCGTGCTGGGCACGCTGCTGTGCATGACGGCCGCACTCCGCCAACCGGGCTGATTGCCGGCCGCTTCGTGCAGGGTCTGGGCGGGGCGGCCCTGGGCGTCGTGCCGCGCGCCATCGTGCGCGACATGATGACCGGGGCCGAGGCGACGCGCATGATGGCCGCCATCATGCTGGTGTTTTCCGTCTCGCCCATGCTGGCCCCCCTGGCCGGCTCGGCGCTGCTGCTGATCACCGGCTGGCGCGGCATCTTTGGCGCGCTGCTGCTCGCCTCGGTCGTCAGCCTCGCCCTGCTGGCCTTTGCCCAACCCGAAACCCTGCCCCCGAAAACCGCCGACCGTTCCGACTATCGGCACCCTGCTGCGTGGCTGTTGGGAGTTGCTGCGCGACCGAGTCCTTCCTGCTGTGGACCTTCATCGGCGCCTTCGGCTTTGGCAGTTTCTTCATCTTCCTCGCCTCGGCCTCTTATGTCTATCAAGAGGGCTTCGGCCTGTCCTCGACCAGTTTTCGCTGGCCTTCGCCGTCAACGCGATGGCCTTCATCGGTGCCACGCAAGTCGCGAGCAGCTGGCCTGCGGTTTGGTGTCATGCCGATGCTGAAATGGGCGAGCGTCGGTTTCGCCGCGGCTCTGCGGTGATCCTGCTGGTGCTGGCCTTGATGGGCTCATGCAACCTGTGGATATGCATGGTCGGGCTGGCGGCGGGCAATGCCTGCCTGGGGCTGATCATCCCCTCGACCATGGTGCTGGCGCTGGATGAACAGGGCGAAAAGGCGGGGCTCGCCTCTTCCCTCGGCGGCACGATGCAGATGCTGACGGGCGGGGTGATGGTGGTGGTCCTTGGGCCCGTGGCTGGGCGCGAACCCGCTGCCGATGATCGCGGGCATCGCCTTTGCCGGCGGTGACCACCTGGTCCTGACGCTGATGATGGCGCGCGCTCAGGCGGCGCGACAGCGCCGCCTGAACCTCGGCCACGGCAGCGTCGAGCACCTCCAGCCCGGCGCCTGTGCGCGTGACGCCTTCGGACAGGATGCGGCGGTAGCGCACGCGCGCCGGGTCGGCCCTGAAACAGACCCAGCATGTGGCGGGTGATCTGGTGCAGACCTGCCCGCCCTGGCCAGATGGGCGGCGATATAGGGCCGCATCGCCTCGATCACCGCAAATGGCATCGGGGGCAAGGTCATCGCCCCACAGCGCATCCGCCCCGATCAGGGTTGCGGCCGGGTCGTGATAGGCCGCCCGGCCCATCATCACCCCGTCCAAGCCCATGATCCAGCAGCGCCTGCGCCTGCGCCAGCGTCGTGACGCCGCCGTTGATGCAGATTGTCAGATGCGGAAACGCTGCCTTCATCCGGTGCACCAGATCGTAATCCAGCGGCGGGATCTCGCGGTTTTCCTTGGGGGTCAGTCCCTGCAGCCAGGCTTTGCGGGCATGGATGATGAAGTGATTGACGCCCGCAGCAGAGACCTTTTCGCAGAAAGTCCGGCAAAACCACCTCAGGGTCCTGATCATCCACCCCGATCCGGCATTTCACCGTCACGGGGACCGGGCTCTCGCCGATCATCGCGGCGACACATTCTGCGACCAAAGCAGGTCGCTCCATCAGCACTGCGCCGAAACAGCCCGACTGAACCCGGTCCGACGGGCATCCGACATTCAGATTGATCTCGTCATAGCCAAACGGTGCAGCAACCCGCACCGCCTCTGCCAGTTCTGCCGGGATCGACCCGCCAAGTTGCAGCGCCACCGGATGTTCCGCCTCACCATACCCCAACAACCGGTCGCGCGGCCCATGGATCACTGCCGGAGCCGTCACCATCTCGGTATACAGCATCGCGCGGCGGGTCATCTGGCGGTGGAAATAGCGGCAATGCCGGTCGGTCCAATCCATCATAGGCGCGACAGACAGCCGGTGCGGGGCGAAAACGGGCCTTTCCACTTGATTTTCTTTACCTTCATGGAAATGTAGCACGTCCAGATTTCTCCGCATTTGTTCTTCGTTGTTTGACTGTCCAAGACCTAGAGTGCCGTATGGGATTGTTAGCCCAGAGTCACGTAAGAACGGAACAACAGCCTACCGCGCTCGGAGCGTGATAAGGCAAAACGGGCGCGTCGTCCATAAAGCGACCGCAGGCTTAGGCAGGGAGGGGGCGGCTAGGTCCTAGGTGAAGTGCCTTCGGAGGGATTGATGGAGCCAAAGTCGACAGTGAGACAGAAGCGAACTAGGTCACGGTTGCAGATTAGAAAGCAGCATTTCCATTGACCTGTTAAGCGAATTCCGGAATCTCACCTCGCGGGCGAGCATCGGATTGGTCGCGCAATCGTCTCGATTGAAGATTGGCGGCGGAAATAGCGGTGGGCTGCCGGAACACCCGGATCAGCCAAATGCAGAGATCCGACCCGACCGCCTCAAAACTGCTGAAACCCAGTGCTCAACTGGACGGCGGCCCGCTCGATCTGCGTGCAATCAGGCTGGGGGGGAACGACATGCGCACGGGCTCTTTGCGACCATTGATCCGGGACAGCAGCAACTCTCCGGCGCGCAGGCCAATTTGGCCCGGATCCTGGTCAACAGAAGTCAGCGAGATTGGCCCGATCATCGAGGTCTTCGTGTTGTCATATCCGACCAGCGACAGCCTCTCGGGGATCGAAATTCCGATTTCATAGGCAGCGTGCATCACGCCAAAAGCAACGTTGTCCGCACCAGCAAAAATGGCGGTCGGAATGTCACCACTGCGAAACAACTCCATCGCGGCGTCATAACCGCTTTGGAACGTGTAGGACGGGGTATGGACCACGCGTGCAAACTGTTTGAGGCCCGCCTTTTCCATCCCGCGAAGATATCCTTTGGCGCGGCGTGCTGGCACAAAGCTCATCTGCATTGCCAGCCGTCCCACAGCCGGACCCAGATGATAAATCCGTTTATGGCCCAATCCAACCAGATGTTCGACCACCATTTCGCCGCCCGCCTCATCTTCACTGACAAGGGTGTCGTAGTGGTTGGAAGCCGAGTGCCGGTGCGTCAGAACAATCGGCATCTTCTTGGCAATGTTGACAAGTTTCTTTTCGCCGATGGTGGGGGCAATTAGAACGACACCCTCGATCTGCCGATCGTGCATGGCTTCAAGGACGCTCTCTGTGCTGGTGAAGGCGCTGGTGGCGAAAAACATCTCGCGGCCAGTCTGGAGCACGGGTTCAGCCAATGCCGAAATGATGTCGGGGAAGAACGTGTTGCGCATATCAGGATGCACAATTCCGATGGTAAACGTTTTGCCCCGCATTCCGCGCGCTGCAGCATGGGGCCGGTAGTCAAGGTCCTCCATCGCCTTGCGGACCAGCACGACCATCTTGTCACTGACGCCGTAGGCATTTCGCAGCACGCGCGACACCGCCGCCGTTGAAACGCCCGCAAGTTTGGCAACGTCACGGATCGTTGCGCGGCGCTCACCCGATAGAACAGTGGGGTCGATTGACATTGCGGCTCCAAACGGAAGTGGCGATAGCGTGTCGTATCACCTATTTCAAGACAAGCCCGGAAACCCGCCGCTTGGCACCGCAGGCGCAATTCACGATCTTCGACGGATGCGCTGCGATGTCGCTGCATCAAACAGATGCAGTCGGCTCTGATCCACTGTCAAGTGCATGGCTTGCCCAACAGAAACCGTTGGCCGATCCTTGGCCAAGGCCACAATGCGCGCGCCGCCCAAAGTGGCATAGATTTGGGTCTCTGGACCAGTAGGCTCAACCACCCGCACCGTTGCAGGCAGACCCGTGTCGGTGATTTGAAGATGCTCGGGCCTGATGCCATAAATGACATTTTGCCCAGAGGTCACATCCCAATCGCCGTCCAGGGGAAGCGTAATTCCGTCGCCGATGCCGACACCATACCTGCCTTCACCACCCGCAATGCGCCCCTGAAGCATGTTCATCGATGGAGAGCCCACGAATTCGGCGACAAAAACCGTTTGCGGTTCCTCATATAGCTCCAGCGGGGCGCCGATCTGTTCGATATGGCCATCGCGCATTACCACGATCTGGTCGGCCATCGTCATGGCTTCGATCTGGTCGTGTGTCACATAGATGGTCGTCGTACCGAGCCGCTGATGCATCTCTTTGATTTCGGTCCGCATCTGCACGCGCAGCTTGGCGTCCAGATTGGACAGCGGTTCGTCAAACAGAAAAACCTCAGGGTTGCGGACGATGGCGCGGCCCATAGCGACGCGCTGCCGCTGCCCACCCGACAGTTGGCGTGGATAGCGATCAAGCAGCGCCGTCAGGCCCAGTATCCCGGCCGCCCGTGACACCTCTGACGCGATCTTCGCCTTGCTTTCGTGCCGCAGGCGCAGCGAGAAGTTCATGTTTTGCTCTACCGTCATATGCGGATAAAGCGCGTAAGATTGAAACACCATGGCGATGTCGCGGTCCTTGGGCTGCACATCGTTGACCCGTTTGTCACCGATGATGATGTCACCAGAGGTCACAGTTTCAAGACCGGCAATCATCCGCAACAGGGTGGACTTGCCGCAACCCGACGGCCCGACCAACACCACAAACTTGCCGTCCGGGATCGTGATGGAGACGCCGTGCAGCACTTCAACCGCCCCATAGGCCTTACGCGCCTGCCTGACTTCAACTTGCGACATTGTGTGCCCCCTGCGCCGGGGCCCGCTTCAGGTGCTCCATGATCTCGGCAAAGATCTCCAGATCGGGTCGGGCGTCCGCGATGTTGGTTTTGAGTGGGGTGCCCTTGGTCACATGATCATGGAACGCCTGCCATTCGGTGACAAAGAGGTCCAGCCGGCTGGGAAAACTGACACTTTCGCTGATGCCAGCCGTGCCGTGCGGTTCTACCACGGTCAGTTTGGGTGCCAGATTGCGGATATAGGGCGTGTCATAATCGACGCGAATGAAACGGTCGCTGAGATAGACCTCTAGATAGGCATCAAACCGGGGCAGACTATCGACACCGGTGGCGAACTCACAGACGAAATCGCCGTAGTCGAATGTCGCATTGATGTAGAGCCCGCCGTGGCGTTGAGAGGCGTGCAGGACGCGCTTGGGAACGCCGAGCAGCTCTCGCATGGCGCTGATGTCGTGACTGCTCAGGCCAAGCAGTAACGAATAGGCCCGCATCATTTCAGGGTCGCGCGTGCCGATGGCATCAAAGATGCCGCCGTCGTTGAGGGTACGCAACTCGGCCACCGCTGCCGCTGGCAGGTTCTTGTCGCGCATGACCACCGAGGTGTCGTCGATGATAAGCTCATTGAACCCGATGAAGTCGTGGACGCGGGCAAAGCGGATGTCGCCCCTTTGGGCGTTGACCAACTGAACCGCTTCCAGAAACGCACCGCTGTACCGGCGGACATAGCCGACTTGAACAGCCTTGCCAGAGACGGCAGCGGCCTGCGCCATTTCATCTGCCTCAGCAAGGTTCATCGCCATCGGCTTTTCGATGAACACATGTTTGCCAGCGGCCAAAGCCGCCAGCGTCACTGGCGTATGAAAAGCATGCGGGTTGGCGACAAGGACCACATCAACATTCGGGTCGATCACCAGCGCACGATAGTCGACATACTTGGCGGCTGACGGAAAGGGCATCGCGACCCGGTTAAGCACCGGTTCACTGACGTCGCAAAGCGCCGTCACCTCAAACTGGCCCGCGAGATGGGCTAGTGCGGGAAGGTGAATGATCTGCGTCACTTCGCCCAAGCCGACGATGCCGACCTTCAGGATAGTCATTGGTGGTCTCCTAGATGAAGCGTTAGCCCTTAACGCCGCCAGACACGGCGCCATAAACGATGTATTTCTGGATCAGCAGAAACAGGATGAAGGTCGGGATGACGGTCAGCGTGGCGGCGGCCATCAGGCTGCCCCAGTCCGTCGCGTATTGTTGCATGAACATCTGCATGCCGATGGGAACGGTCATCGACGCTGCATCGCGCAGGAAGACGCTGCTCACAAAGAACTCGTTGTACGAGAACAAGAAGCTGAAGATGGCGACTGCAGCCATACCGGGGCCCGAGAGGGGCAACACAATCCGGTAAAAGGTCTGAAACTTGGTGCAACCGTCCACCAGAGCAGCCTCTTCCAACTCTCGTGGGATCGTGTCGAAGAACGCCTTCGCCATCCAGGTCGCGAACGGCAGGTGGACAACAGTGTAGATGATGATGACGGGCACCGGGCTGTTGATCAGTCCGAGGGTCCGAAACAGCACGAAAAGCGGGATCAGGGCCAAGATGATCGGGAACATCTGAATGACGAACAACGAAGCGGAATAGATGTTGAGCAATGACCCGCGGAACCGCGACAGCGCATAGCCCGCCAGCGTTGCTGCCGTCATCCCGAGCACCATGCTGCCCCCTGACACAACCACGCTGTTGAACAGAAAGTGCAGGAATGGCGTCTTGTTCAGCAGGAATTGATAGTTGACCAGAGAGACCTCGGCCGGAAACAGACTGCGGTTGAGCGTAATCTGCTCTGTCGTTTGAAAGGAGTTTAGCACGACCACGATGATGGGGTAATTGATCACAGTCGTGATAACGACCATCAGCCAGAACAGTTGCCAACGCGGCGCAATGAAACGATTAAGCAGCGTCATTTGCAGTGCTCCTCTGCTTGCGCAACATCAAAACGATGAAAATCATCAATATGATCAGCGTGACAAAGGAAATGGCAGATCCGGTGCCAAGATCATTGCGACTGAAGGTGTATTTGTAGGCGAGCAACACCAGATTTTCGGTCGAGTTCGACGGGCCACCCTGAGTCAGCAACCAGGGCGTGTCAAAATCATTGACCGACCAGATGGTCATCAGCAGACACAGAATAATGGAGATATCCTTGATTTGCGGAATGGTGACATAAATGAATGAGCGCCAGCGACCTGCCCCGTCTAGGGCGGCAGCCTCATAAAGACTGCGGTCAATCCCTTGCAGGGCTGCCAATAGCGACAGCATCATGAAGGGAAAGCTGCGCCAGATCTTTATGACAACGACGGTGAATTGCGCCCAATTGTCGGATGACAGGAAGTAGATGGTCTTGCCACCAAACAGGTGGATGATCTGGTTGGCCAAAGCGTTGTTGTCCACGACCATCCAGCGCCAACTGACAATCGACACGACCGACGGGATGATCCACGGTAACAATAACGCCACCCGGAAAAAGCCACGACCCGGTATGTCCATGTTCATCAGCAGTGCCAGCCCAAGCCCCAGCATATAGCACCCAACTACATTGGACAGTGCAAAGATCAGGCTAAACCGCAAGGCATTGTAGAAATCAGGGTAGGTGAACAATTTGATGTAATTCTTCAGCCCGACAAAATTTCCCGACTGGATAAGAGAACCATCGGTAAAGCTGAAATACAGCCCCTGCAGAAAGGGGAACAGTATCACAACGACGATCAGGAAAAGCGACGGCAGCAATAGGTAAAGGGGCAGCAAGTCCAAAGCAGTTCGGTCTGGTTTTTGCAGACTTGCCGCACTGGTGATTGTCTTTGGCATTCGCCGCCCCTCCATTCAGTTCAGGATTTGGCCAGATTATTTGGCCATAATTTCCGTCATGCGTGCCTCTGCCTGTGCAAGGGCTTTTGACGGATCAACGCCTTGGAACAGCTGCTGGGTCAAGGTCTGCATCACGCCTTCACCTTCGATTTCAGACAAGGCCGGGAAGATGCCTTCGAAATTGCTGGCAGTGGTGCGTGCGACCGGGATGTAGTTGTCCACGATGAACTGGTACCGCTCATCCCCTGCAATTGCCGGGGCAAAGAAAGAGGTGCGGGCCGGGATTTGCCTTGTATGGCCTTCGGTCCACAGCGGAAGTTCGTGCTGCGACCACCACTGCAAGAAGACTTCGGCCTCGGCGGGATGCTTCGTCTGCTGGTACATCATGATGTTGTTGACCCAGAAGATGGTCCCCATATCGCCATGCGGTCCCTTCATCGGGGGCAGAACGGCAATGTCGTCGCCTTTGTCCCCAGAATAGATGCCCGGACCTTCAAGCGTGAAAGCCGTCTCTCCCTTCATGAAGGATGCAAGACGGTCGTCACTGGAGAAACCTGCGCTGCCGGGATGAACCGAGCCATCTGCCACCATGTCGGCCAGCCACTGCACGGCCTCAACATTGCGCGGATTGCTGGTCAACTGAAGGTTGCCCTTGTCATCAAACAAAGCGCCGCCGTTGTTCAGGATGGCCGAGAACACATAATGCGACCCGCCCGTTTCGCCCGAAGCCGCAACGCCATATTGATTGTCGTGGGTCAAAGCCTTGGCTGCTGCCCGGAATTCGTCCCAAGTCTTGGGGACTTCCAGACCCGCCGCCTTGAGCATTGAGGGGTGGTAATACCAGACCCGGATATCGAGACCCCACGGCAAGGCCACGTAATGGCCGTCGTATTGCAGCTTGTCGACCGTTCCAGGTGCGAAGTCAGCCAGATCGCCGGAATCGCGCATGGTCTTGACCAGGTCGTCAATCGGCCGGATTGCCCCAAGCTTATACAACTGCACGGCCTGATACCCGGCCCCGGTGCTAAGATCGGGCGCGCTGTCAGAGCTGATCGCCGTCACAAAAGTCTGGTACCAGTTGTTCCAGGGAACAGACCGATACTCGACTTGAATGTCGGGATGGCTGTCGTTGAACTCGGCCACGATTTTCTCAGCGGTCGCGCTGTATTCCGGCGGCCCCCAAATCATGTCCCAGAATTGCAGCTTGGTCTGGGCATAGGCCCCGCCAACTGAAAGCAACATCGTACCAAGCGCAGCGGATGCAGCAAGAAAATGCAGTCGATGTGGCAAGCTGATGCCACGAGCTAGACGGTTCATGTTTCCTCCTCCAGGGCTTTCGCCCAAACCTTCACGCCCGACCCAGCTCATCCGGACCACACGGCGTCTGAGGAGTGAGCCCGATTTAGAGAACGTTGTCAATTTTGTTTTGAGAACGTTCTCTAAAAATTTGGCTCGATCGAAGGTTGAGTTCGGACGGTTGTGAAAGCCAATTGGGACGATTGAAACGCCCCTCATTTCAGGGCTCTGCCGCGGCCTTCAGTGCGCGCGTCCTATTCTGAGACTGAGAATCAACTCCACCCCACAGACCCGAATGATTGCTTCGGCGATGTCATGATCCGTGGGCATTGGCCTATGCGATCTCGGAGTTCAGTGAGCTTTGGCCTGATTTGGAAATTGGTTGTTGCAAGCGGGTGGAATGCCCAGTCAGCCAAAATTGCATCGCACATTTTGTCTAACAAGCTCGATAGTCGGGTTCGGGGAAGCCGCACTGCGCTACGATGCCGGGAACGAGCAGAAGCATTGGGTGCTTGGGTTGAGGAGGGCAGTTCCGGCTCGGCTGCCCGTGAGGCGTGCAATACGACACGACCTCTGCCGTGGAGAAGTCGTCCCAGAACAGGGCGGACAGATTGTCATCAAAACGTCGATCAGGCTTACAACCGGTCAAGAGGAAGTACCGCACGGGTCACACCCGACAGATCCGCATCAACGCCACGTATCCTCATCCCACCACAAGAGTCACTTCACGCAGAGGATGACCTCGGTATATTCGCCCAGGATACCCTGATGGCGGTCATTGAAACGGCTAATCTCAATCTGGAAGGGTGCCCAATACCCGATCACTTTATGGATATCATAGCCATAGTCCCAAGTCACCAAAGCCCCGTCGCCACTGATCGGGTTGCCGTGATACTCTGGCGGCTCTTTCATGAACTTGATGGTGCCATCAGGCTCTAGCCGCGCCAGTTGCGTGGTCGGTTCCACCAGATGCTTGCGGATCGGAAAGGTCGACAGATAAATCCCCCCGGGTTTCAGTGTCCGGTAGATCTCTTTGTACATATTGCCGGGGTTGAACACATGCTCGGCCACGTCCAGCGACATCACGATGTCAAAGGTGTTGTCTGCAAAAGTCTGATCTTCGATATTCTCATTGCGCCATTTACCGACCTGCGTGCCGAAAGGTTGGTCGGGAAAGTAATGGGTTCCGACGTAGTCCATGCATTCGCGTTGGATCTTCATCGAGACGCCGCGCAGCATGGGTGAGCATTCGTGAATCTTCAGGTTGCGCCAGTCCGGGCGGATGCGCTTCAGCACATGCGCAAAGCCCCGTTCGCGTGGCGCCGAGCCATTTTCACAGGTCTGACAAAACAATGTTCCGCGCAGCCAACGCCCTTTTGCGATGAACTTGGCATCGGCCTCACAGATCGGGCAATATCCGTCGATCTCCAGTAGATAATCGTCTTCTTTGGTCATAAATCCGTTCCGTTTTGTCGAGCGATCCAAAATTGGACAGTATCTCAGGACTATAGGGGCAGCGGACGGCCCTGTCCAAGCGCCAATTTGGCAGCGCTTCCGGGGCGGGATGAAACCGAAACGCCCGGCCAAGGCCGTACCCGCATCACCTGACCCGTTGCACCGCCGCGCCCGTCCTGCAATCCTGCCCGCAAAACAGGAGACCCCGATGCCCATCAAGAACCGTCTCGCCGAACTGCTGCCCGAAATCACCGCATGGCGCCACGACCTGCATGAAAACCCCGAACTGCTGTATGAGGTCCACCGCACCGCCGCGACCGTGGCCGACAAACTCCGCGAATTCGGCTGTGATGAGGTGGTGACGGGCATCGGCCGCACTGGCGTCGTCGGCATCATCAAGGGCCGTATCAGACACCCGCGGCCACGTGGTGGGCCTGCGCGCCGATATGGACGCCCTGCCAATATTGGAGGCGACCGGCCTGCCCTACGCCTCTAAAAGCCCCGGCAAGATGCACGCTTGCGGCCATGACGGTCACACCGCCATGCTGCTGGGGGCCGCCAAATACCTGTGTGAGACCCGCAATTTCGACGGCTCAGTCGCCGTGGTGTTTCAACCGGCGGAAGAGGGCGGCGCGGGCGGCAAGGCCATGGTCGATGACGGGCTGATAACCCGCTTTGGCATCAAGGAAATCTACGGCATGCACAATGCGCCGGGTCTGCCCCTCGGCCAGTTCTCCATCAAGCCAGGGCCCTTCTACGCCTCCACCGACAACTTTACCCTGAACCTCACCGGCAAGGGTGGTCACGCCGCCTACCCGCACCGCACCGTTGACACCACCGTCATGGCCGCACAGATCGTGATGGCCCTGCAAACCGTCGTCTCCCGCAACACCGACCCGCTGGAGTCGGTGGTCCTCTCCGTCACCTCGCTGCGCACCGAATCCGAGGCGTTCAACGTCATCCCTGAACGCGCCGAACTGAAAGGCACCATCCGCACCTTTGACCCTACAATGCGGAAGATGGCCGAAGACCGGTTCAGGTCAATTGTCACCCACACCGCCGAAGCCTTTGGCGGATCGGCGGAAATCATCTGGCGCCCCGGCTATCCGTCGATGGTCAACGCCCAAACCGAAACCGACTACGCGGCAGCCGTCGCCCGCAAAATCGCCGGTCCGGATGCGGTCGACGCCAACTGCCCCGCCATCATGGCCGGAGAGGATTTCGCCTATATGTTGGAGGCCTGCCCCGGCGCCTATATCCAGATCGGCAATGGCGACACCGCAGAGGTTCACCACCCCGCCTACAACTTCAACGATGAGGCAATCCCTTACGGCGCGTCCTACTGGGCCGAACTGGTCGAAACCCGGATGCCGACTGCCTGACCCTCAGGCAACCGACAAGGCCGGATCACGCCGCCACCGCGCCCAGACCGTCGGGCGCATTTCCTCCGGGCTTAGAAACGTCCGTGCCGAAAACAACGGCACGGCACCGGGGCAGGTCAGGTCCCATTCTGGTTCCAACCCGCATTCATCCAGACTTCCAGCCCAGACCCCCTGCTGCACCGCCGTCGCATAGCAATCGCCCGCATCCAAAATCACCGCCGCCCGCGCCGCATTCCGCAACAAAGCCACCGCCTCGGCATCGACCGCAGGCAACAGCTGGTCCAGCGCCACCGGGCTGCGTTCCACCAACCGCTCCAGCGCGTGTTGGCAGAAACTGGCGCGGCTCAGGTGAAACGCCCCGCCCACCTCCACCCGCACCCGCGTGTAAAACAGCGCCGTTTCACGGAACGCCTCGCACCCTTCAACCCGCGTCACCGCTTCGCACCGGTTCCGCACCACCATCACAACCGCCTCACCCACCAGAGCCACCCGTACTACGCCGCGCATCGCCTGCACACGCAGCGCCAACCGTTCCCGCGCCTTACGGTTGGGTCGCATCTCACTCGCCATGTTAAACAGACGCGGCAGATCGGCGTCCACGGCCCGCTCCATCGCTTGCCTTGATAGACCCCGCTTCAACGACCGCCGCAGGGCAACATTCGAAAAGTCACGGGTCATCACAGTCATCACGGTTTCTCCGGTTAAAGAATTCGCTAACCATTCCACCTTGTGCCATGATCCCGACAAATCCTGTCATGGAGGCCCGATGTCCTTTCAAAAAGCCACTGACCTGCTGCGCCTCGCTGAAATGGCCACCGCTCGCTTACATGGGCGTCAGCCTGACCGACATTGAGGAAACCTTCGCCGTCGACCACCGCACCGCCCAGCGTATGACCAAGGCGCTGGAGGATACCTTCCCAAACTGCACCACCAAGACCGACGACGACCGCCGCAAGTTCTGGAAGCTCAACTTTCAAGACGCCAAACTGCTGCTCACCCAAGGTGTCCGCGAAAGCGAACTTTCCGCAATGGAACTTGCAATCCGCCGCGCCGAACGCGACGGTGCGGTGAATGAGGTGCAATCCCTGACCACCCTGCGCGACCGTCTGCTGGCCGCGATGCCCGCCACCCACGCCCGCCGGGTCGAGGCGGATGCCGAGGCGATGCTAGAGGCTTACGGCTTCGCCTCCCGCCCCGGCCCGCAGGTCAAAGGCGCGGGAGATCTGCTGAACAAACTCGCGCAAGCCCTTAAGGGCCCTCATCTTCTGACGATCACCTACAACGACCGCGCCCGCCGCCTTGAACCCCACGGCCTGCTGCTCGGCACACGCCGTTACCTTGTCGCCCGGGAAAAGGGCGGCCGCATGCAGCACTACCGACTTGACCGCATCTCCGAGGCCCAACTGCACGCCGACAGCTTCCAACGCGACCCCGGTTTCGACCTGACCACCCACGCCGCCCGCGCCTTTGGCAGCTATCACGACGACCGCGAATATGGCGAGGTGATCTGGCGTTTCACCCCGCAAGCCGCCCCCGTCGCCCGCGAGTTCACCTTCCATCCCCTACAGGCGATGACTGACGATCCAGACGGCTCCCTTACCGTCCGATTCCGCGCCTCAGGCCATCTCGAAATGGCCTGGCATCTGTACCAATGGGGCGACGCGGTTGATGTTGTGGCCCCAGCCGCCTTACGCGACATGGTCCAAAACCACCGCCGCCAAGACTTCGCCTCCCTCCCCTAAGCACGGCAGTTTCCGTCACCCCCACCTGCCAAATATGCCCCCCATGATTCGTCCGGAGACTAGAATGCGCATCCTCCACACCGCCGATTGGCACATCGGCCAAACCCTGTCCGGCTATAGCCGCGACGCCGAACACCGCGCCTTCTTCGACCACTTGGGCACCCTGATCAGTGAACACGACATCGACGCCCTCCTCATCGCAGGCGACGTGTTCGACGGCACCAATCCGTCGGGCGAGTCCCAGAAACTCCTCTACACCACCCTCGCCCACTACCTGCACCTGCGCCCCGGCCTGACCATCGTGATGATCGCTGGCAACCACGATCCCGCCGCTCGCCTTCAGGCCCCCGAAGCAATCCTGAACGCCCTCGGCATCCACGTCATCGGCACCATGCAAGCCGACCGCAGCCGCCACCTGATCCCCCTACACGATGCCACCGGCCCGAAGGCCCACGTCCTCGCCATCCCCTTCCTGCGCCCCGCCGACCTGCCCGCCCTGACCCTCACCGCCACCGGCGGTCCTGAAGGAGCCGTCGTTACAGCCGTCCGCAGCCTGCACACCGACCTGACCGCCTACGCCCTGACCCAATCCACCCTGCCCCTGATCGCCATGGGTCACCTCACCTGCATCGGAGCCACCGATATCCAAAGGTGCCGAGCGTCCCATCCGCATCGGCGGCGAAGATGCCGTCCCGCCCGACATCTACCCCGCCGAAATCGCCTATGTCGCCCTCGGCCACCTGCACAAACCCCAAAGCCTCGACAACGGCCGCGTCCGCTATTCCGGCGCGCCTTTCCCGCTGTCTGCCGCCGAAATCGGCTACGACCACGGCGTCACCCTGATCGAGCTGACCGATACCCTGACGCACCGCCACATCTCCATCCCTCGCACCGTGGCCAACATCCGCATCCCGACAACCCCCATCACCGACCTGCCCGCAAAACTCGACGCCCTGAACCTCGATCCCTCAACGCCCGAAGACCTGCGCCCCTTCCTCTACATCTCGCTCACCCCCGACCGCCCCGCGAGCCAACTGCGGGCTGAGGCCGACACCCTCCTGGCCGCCTACCCCATCCGCCTCGCCTCCCTAACCATCGACCGCAAAGCCGAGGCGCTGCCCGACCTCCCCCCACCCTCACTCAAAGAAACCACCCCCGAAGACCTGTTCACCCAGGCCTTCCAGCAAACCCACCAGATCGCCCCCACCCCCGCCCACCTCGCCGCCTTCCGCGATGCATTGGCAGAGGTATAATATGCGCATCCTCACCATCTCCGGCCAAAACATCGCCTCCCTCGCCGATGCCTTCACCATCGACCTGACCGCCGAACCCCTCCGCTCCGCCGGCCTCTTCGCGATCACCGGTGAGACTGGTGCCGGCAAATCCTCCATCCTCGACGCCATGTGCCTCGCCCTCTACGGCGACGCCCCCCGCCTGTCGTCAGGCTCCAGCCAAGACGAAATCCCCGACGCAGGCGGCGACAGCATCAAGGCCCGCGACCCCCGCGCCATCCTGCGCCGCGGCGCCACCACCGGCTGGGCCAAAGTCACCTTCACCGCCAATGACGGCCAGGATTATGAGGCGTCATGGTCCGCCCGCCGCGCCCGCGACCGCGCCGATGGCCGGTTGCAAAACGTCGCCCGCCAAATCGCCCGCCTGTCCGACGGCCAAGTCCTCGCCTCGCAGCTGATGCTGGTTACCGAACAAGTCCAACAGCTTACCGGGCTGTCCTACGACGAATTCCGCCGTACAGTCCTGCTGGCCCAAGGCGATTTCGACGCCTTCCTACGCGCCGACACCAACGACCGTGCTGCTCTGTTGGAGAAGGTCACCGGCACCGGCCTCTACCGCGCCATTTCCACCCGCGTCTACGACCGCACCGCTGAGACGGCAGAGGCCCACAAGACCCTGACCCTGCAACGCGACGCCCACGCCCTGTTGACCGACGACCAACGCGCCGAACTGACTGCCGAGCGCACCATCCTCGCCGCCACCATCGCCGAAACCAAAATTCACCGAGCGACGCTGGAAGCCGACCTCACCCGCCACAAAACCCTGACCGACGCCCGCACCCGCCTGACCGCCGCCACCCAGCCCTGACCACCGCCACCACCGCCCATAACGAGGCGGCCGAGACCCGCGCCTACCTCGCCCAGATCGACCGCGCCGAACCCCTCCGCCTGCCCTACGAATCCCTGAACACCGCCCGCCGCACCCAAACCGCCGCCACCGCCGCCCTGACCACCGCAACCGAGGCGCTGCACACCGCCCAAATCAAAACCCAAACCCTGCGCCACCTGTCCGACACCGCCACCGCCGCCTACGACGCCCAAGAGGCCAGCTTCAAATCCTTCGGCCCGATCTGGACTGAGGCGACCCGCCTTGACGCCCAAATCACCGCCGCCTCCACCGAACTGGCCGAGGCTGAGCACGCCGCCACCACCGCCACCACCGCCCACAAAGCTGCCCAAACCACCGCCCAAACCCTGCAAACCAAAGCCGACACCACCCGCGCCGCCCTGACCGACGCCACCCAAACCCTGACCGCCCTAGCCCCACTCGCCCCACTCGCCAACCACTGGGACAGCGTGTCACGCGACCTGACCGACCGCGACACCGCCACCCAAACCCAGACACCGCCCTGCATCACCTGAACACCCTGACCACTCAAGCCGGCGAGAATGCCGCCCAACTCGACCGCCCTGACGACCGCCGACGCCACCGACCGCACCACCCGCGCCGCCCTGCTGGCCACCCTCAAGACCTTGACCACCCAGATCACCGAGATTGAGGCAGCCGACCCGCAAACCCGCCTGAATACCCTGACCACCCTCGCCACCGCGCTCCATAACCTCGACCGCAGCCTGCAAGACCACGCCGCCGCCGAGACCGCCCTCGCCCAAGCCCGATCCGCCGCCACCAAGGCCGAGGCCGACCGCGACACCGCCTCTCAAACCATCACCACCGCCGAAACCGCGCTAAACAACGCCGAAATCCGCATCGAAACTCTGACGACGCCCCTGCAAACCGCCGACCTCGCCATTTCCGACACCGCCCGCGCCCTGCGCCTGCACCTGCACGATGGCGACCCCTGCCCGGTCTGCGGCGCCACCGATCACCCGACCAAAGCCGACGCCGCCCTGACCGCCCTCGCCACCACCCTGCGCCGCGACCTGACTGAGGCCCGGACCGAGGCCGACACCGCCCGCAAAACCCTGACCACGGCGCAAGGCAGCCTCGCCTCCGCCACCGCCCGCCTGACGCAAGCCCAAACCACCATCGCCACCGAAACCGACCGCCACACCACCGCGCTGACCAGCTGGACCACCCACCTGACCACCGCCCGCGCCACCGCCCTTTGCCCGCCCCTGCCCGACACCCCCGACGCCGCCGCCCAGACCCAAGCCCAACACAGCACCGAAACCGCCCGCCAAACGACCCTGCAAACCCTGCAACACCTCTCCCAACTCCGCCGCACCAAAACCGAAACCGAACAGCAGCGCGACACGATCACCGCTGCCTTGGATACCCGCGCCAACAACCGCGACACCCTGACCAAATCCCAAAACGATCTAGCTCAGGCCATTGCCCTGACCCGCCAAAAAGCCAGCGATGCTGAGGCCCGCATCGCCACCCTGACCACGCAACTGACCCCCTACCTCGCCGCCGCCAATCTGGCCGCTACTGAGCCAAGCCTGCGCGACACACTCCACGCCAAGGCCCAATCCTACCAATCTGCCCAATCCACCCACGCCGCCCTTCAAGAGCAAATCTCGACCCTGCTGCCCGCCCTCGCCACGGCGCAGGAGCAGTCCGCCAACACCGCCCAACAGGCGCAAAAGGCCCAAGCCACCCAATCCGCCCGCGGTACAGCCCTGACCCACCTCCAATCCCAACGAGCGGCACTCCTCAACGGTGAGGCAACCGAACCCCACCGGACCCGCCACAACGACGCCCGCAAGGAGGCCTACAAGGTCCAAGCAGCTGCCGCCGCCGCCCTGACGCAGGCCCAATCCGCCGAGGGCCAAGCCCAAGGCACCCACCAAAGCGCCACCCAAACCCTGACCACGGCGACCGAGGCCACCGCGCAGGCCGAAACCACCCTGACAACGGCCCTCGCCGAAACCGACCTGACCCAAAACACCCTGCAAACCCTGTTCGCCCACCCCCGCGCCAAAATCGACGCGATCCGCCAAACCCTGCGCCAACTCGACGACGCCGTCACCGCCGCCCGCACCACACAAACCGACCGCCAAACCGCGTTGACGGAGGCAGAGGCCGCAGGCATCCCCGACACCGACGCCGCCACCCTGACCGAGGCGTTGACCACGCTCGATGCCCAGCAATCCACGGCCCAGGAACGCATCGGCGCCCTGACCACCCAACTGACCACCGACCAACAAACCCGCGCCACGCTGCAAACGCTGCAAACCCAGATCGACGCCGCCCGCGCCACGCTCGACATCTGGCAGGCTGTCAATCTGGCCATCGGTTCGCGGAACGGCGACGCCTTCGCCCGCATCGCCCAGTCCATCACCCTCGACTTGCTGGTCGATCACGCCAACCACCACCTCGCCGACCTGAAACCGCGCTACCGCCTGAAACGCGCCGCCGCCCTCGCCCTGCAAGTCGAAGACCTCGACATGGGCGGCGAACTCCGCGCCACCCGCAGCCTGTCTGGCGGCGAGCGGTTTCTGGTGTCTCTCGCCCTCGCCCTCGCCCTGTCCCGCATGGGCGACAAGGGCGGTTTGGCGGCGACCCTGTTCATCGACGAAGGTTTTGGCTCGCTAGATGCCGAAAGCCTCGACCTCGCCATCGACGCGCTGGAAACCCTGCAAGCCACCGGCCGCATGATCGGCGTCATCAGCCATGTCGAGGCGATGAAAGACCGCATCCCCGCCCAGATCCGCGTCCAACGTCAGGGCGGCGGCAAAAGCGTGGTCACGGTCGAGGGCCCCTCAGCCCTTTGACCGCTTGGCGACCTTAGGCGCCAGAATTTCGCCAAACGGCAGGCCCAGCCGCGCTTCAGCCAACAGCACCACCTCCGCCGCCGCGCGCGCATCTTCACCCGCGTCATGGTGGTCAAACCGCAGGCCCAGCGCCCGCTTCAAATGCCCCAAGCCATGCCCGCCATTGCCGATGAATTCAGGCCAGGCCCGCCGCGCGACACTCACCGAATTGGCCCAGGAAAACCCCGGCACCTCCAGCCCCGCCCAGTCACAAGCCGCCCCAACCGCCCGCTGATCAAAGGTTGAATGCTGCACCACAACCTGCCCCGCCATCAGCGGCGCGACCCAAGCCATCACCTCAGCAAACCCCGGCTGCCCCCATACTCGCGCTGCATCTATCCCGTGCAGCTGAGTGTTAAAGGCCGAAAACTCCTCCCCCGGATCGACCAGCAACGAAAACGTCTCAATCCGCCCGGCAAAATCCACACAGGCAAAGCCCATCTGACAAATGCTACGCGCCTGCCCGTTCGCGGTTTCCACATCAAAGGCGACAAACCGGAACTCCCCCAGCCGCCGCGCTATCAAATCAGGGATCATGCTGCCTCCAGTTCCGCCCTACATGCCCAAAACCGCCAGCAAACACAAAGCGATTGATTCCATACCGACTAGTGGGTATGGTAAAATTGGAGGTAAAATGGCACCGAGAGAGCAAGGCGAGAAGTCCCGCGCCAAACTGATCACTGCGATGACCGACGTGGCCCGCGAAAAGGGCTACCACGCCGCGCGGATCGAGGACGTTTGCGCCGCCGCAGGCGTCACCAAAGGCAGCTTCTTTCACCATTTCACCAGCCGCGAAGACATCGGCCTCGCCGCCGCCGAGGCTTGGCAAGAAAACACCACCACCCTCTTCGCCAATGCCGATTTCAACAAACAAGCCAATGCCTTAGACCGCCTGCTTGGATATATCGCCATGCGCCGTGCCATGCTGACCGGCCCCGTGGCAACCTATGCCTGCTACGCCGGCACCGTGGTCGCCGAGACCTACAACACCGACCTGCCCGTCTATCCCGTGGCGCGTGCCGCCATTGCCGACCACGTCGCCTTCATCGCGACCCATGTGGCCGAGGCGCTGAAGGAATCCGGCCAAAACCCATCCCGCGCCCACGCGATTTCAACCTTCATCCAAGGCACCATCCAAGGCGCCCTGATCCTCGCCAAGGCCGAGGGCGGCGCCACCCCGGCCCTCGCCTGCCTCGACGAACTCGAACGTCATCTGAAGAACGAACTCACCCCGAAGAGGAGCATCCATGACCCGCGCCAAGCTCTACTTTTCTAGGAACCTGAACCCCCGCCTCTGCGTCGCAGTCAGCCGCTACCTCGGTGCCGACCTCGATTACGTCGAGAACAGCACCCTCACCCAAGACCAGCGCGCCAGCTTCGGCACCTTGAACCCGATGGGCCGATTTCCGGTGCTGCAACAGCCCGACGGAACGACCCTGTGGGAAACCGATGCGATCATCTGCCAACTGTCGCGCCAAATGGGGTCAGACCTGTGGCGCCGGGACGACAGCGAGCCCCAGATGATCCGCTGGCTGTCGTGGACCGCCTATCACCTGATGCCCGCGGGCGATGTGCATTATTTCGAACGCATCGTACGACCGACCTTTTCAGACCAGCCCGAACTGCCGCAAATCATGGAAAACTCTATGAGGACTTTCGCGAATTTGCCGGGCTGCTCAATACTTGGCTGGGTGACAAGCAATGGCTGGTTGGCGATCACATTTCCTATGCCGATTTCCGCGTCGCCACTCTGATGCCCTTTGCCCGCGCCGCGTCATTGCCGGTCGATGACTACCCCCACATCCTGCGCCACGCCGCCCAACTGGACGCCCTGCCGTTCTGGGTTGAGCCTTTCGCGGACCTCTAGCAGGGTGCTGAAGAAGTCCTCGCTCGACGTAATTTAAGGAAGATGATGCGCCCACGGAATTAGGCTTTCACGCCTCGCTGGGGTAACGCAGGCCGATTTGGGCGCGCACCTCGTCCAATGTCCCCATGATTTCCACCGATTGCGACGGAGGCATAATCTCCCCAGCGATCATTCCGCCTGCGATCAATCTCTCTGCCTCATCCGCCTGAAACTGCATTCCCCGCCCTTCGACAGCGCCGTCAAAGGTTTCAACAAGCGCATTTTCACTGTCATAGACGCGAAACACAGTTGGCGAATACCAAACCTGGTCAATCTCAATCCGGCCCTTGGTCCCTACGACGCTGGCCCGATTGGGCCCCGCGCTATCACTGGATGAGAGCGTGGTGGCCATCGCACCTGACGCATACAGGAATACCGTGGCGACTTGCGCGTCGGCCCCAGTGTCGCGGAACGTGGCTGAGGCTTTGATCGAAGCGGGTCGGCCCAGAATGTCCCAGGTGAAAGAAATCGGGTAGATCCCCAGATCAAGCAGCGCGCCCCCGCCCAGTTCCAGCGCGTTCAGGCGATGCTTCGGGTCGTCGGGCAGTTTCTGGCGGTGGTCGGCCGTGATGGAGCGAACCTCGCCAATAGTACCCGCGGCGATGATTGCCCGGATCCGGCACATGTGTGGCAGGAAACGGGTCCACATCGCCTCAAGCACGACGAGCTTTTTCTCCGCCGCCAAGTCCACGATTTCGGCGGCCTCTGCCGCGTTGATCGTGAAGGCCTTCTCGACAAGGATATGTTTGCCGGCATTTAGCGCCAGTTTGGCGGCATGGGCATGCTGGGGGTGCGGTGTCGCGATGTAGATGATGTCTACATTGGGGTCGGCGACCAGCGCCTCGTAGCTACCATGGGCTGTCCCTATGCCGAACGCCTTTGCAAAGCGATCGGCGCTTGCCTGCGTGCGCGACCCGACCGCCGTCACTTCATGGCCCGTCAACAACAGGTCTTTGACGAACAACTCGGCAATCCAGCCGGTCGCCAGAATACCCCACCGGATTTTCTTCACCAAGTTCGTTCTCCTATTATTGCTCTGGGACGATTACGCAGCAGCGCTACCGTCCACCTTCGATCTTGCGGTTACGCTGTTGCGCGCCACCGGTACCATAGGGATAGTCGCTGACCCGCGGCGCGCTGACCTCTCTGAGTGACGCAATTTCGGCAGTCGTCAGTACCAGATCCGCGGCCCCGAGGTTGTCTGCCAGTTGGGCCCGCGTCCGCACGCCCAGAATGACCGATGTCACCGCAGGCTGTGCCGCAACCCATGCCAGTGCCACCTGCGCCATACTTGCACCGCGCGCTTTGGCCAGATCTTCGACCGCGCCAATGACGGCCCATGTCCGCTCTTGGGCATTGCGCGCCTCATAAGCCTCCATGCCGCGTTTCGGGTTCTCACCCAGACGGGTCGCCCCTTTGGGCATCTGGTCACGCTTGTATTTGCCGGACAACCACCCCCCGCCCAATGGCGACCAAGGCATCAACCCCATGCCGGCGTCCTGACAGGCGGCGACAATCTCCAGTTCAATCTCACGGACCAGAAGGCTGTACTGCGGTTGCAGCGTCACAGGGCGGGTATATCCCCGCGCCTTGGCAATCTCTGACGCCTTGGCAATGTGCCAGCCGAGATAGTTCGAAAAACCGTAATAGCCGATCTTCCCCGCCCTGACGGCATCGTCGAGAAACCGCAGCGTTTCTTCAATCGGGGTCAGCGCATCCCAAGCGTGCATCTGATACAGATCGATCTGCTCGATGCCCAGCCGCTGGAGTGAGGCATCCAAGGCCTGATTGAGGTGGCGGCGCGACAGGCCAAGTTCGTTGGGACCTGTGCCCATCGGAAAACGACCCTTGGTCGCGACAACCGCTTGCCGGGCTTCGGTCGGATTTGATTTGAGCCACCGACCGACGATTTCTTCAGACGCACCAGCCGAATAGACATCCGCCGTATCGACGAAATTGCCCCCGGCCGCGAAATAATCGTCCATCAGGCCATGAGAGGTCGCTTCGTCAGATTCCGCCCCGAATGTCATCGTGCCGAGACAATAGGCAGAAACCACTGCCCCGCTTGGGCCGAGCTTGCGATACTCCATACTGAGATCCTCCTAGAATAGTGGCGCCATCACGCTTCAACCGTAGCAAGCAGGCTTTCGGTCGGTGGATCGCGGCTCGAACTCAGTTGATATCTTTACAAGCCTGACTGCAAGGGCCGGATATCTTCTTTCACATTGCAGCAGGTTGACGATGGTCGAACGGCGGAAGGGACGACCCACCCGACCCCCAAAGCCCGTACGTTGTTCAGTTGCGCCCTTCCCAAAAGCTTGGTCTAGGTGTTCAGTCCCGGCATTTGATGGATTGGGTTTAGGGTGAACCTTTCGGGTTCGATTGTCCATTGTTTGCAGATGAATTCGTAGGGCGTGAGGCCTTTGAGGGTCTTTAATCGTCGCCCGAAGTTGTAGGCGCTGATGAAGTTGGCGAGGTGATTTCTCAGCTGATCGTGGTCGTCGTAGTGGAAGCGTTTCACGGTCGCGTCCTTGATCGTGCGGTTCATGCGTTCAACCTGGCCATTCGTCCAAGGGTGTTTGATCTTGGTTAGGCGGTGGTCGATCTGATGCTCACGGCAGACCCGGTCAAAGATGTGTTCGAAGGCGTAGACATGCCGGTCGTGATTGGTGAACTGGATGCCATTGTCGGTGAGCACGATGTGGAGCCTGTAAGGCACGGCGGCGATCAGGTTGCGCAAAAAGGCTGCAGCGGCCATTTTCCCGGCCTTCTGGTGCAGTTCCACGAAAGCGAACTTGGAGGTGCGGTCAATGGCGACGAAGAGATACAGCTTGCCTTCAGCCGTCTGAACCTCAGCAATATCAACGTGAAAGTAGCCGAGCGGGTAGGCCTTGAACTTCTTCTTCGGAGGCTTGTCGCCCTCGATCTCGGGCAATCGGCTGATGTCGTGCCGCTGCAAACAGCGGTGCAGGGATGATCGGCTCAGGTGTGGGATCGAAGGCTGCAATGAATAGAGGCAATCATCCAGCGGCAGCAGCGTATGCCGCCGGAACGCGACGATGATCGCTTCTTCATCAGGCGTCAGCACTGTCGACTTGGCGTCCTTCGGTCCGGTCGGCAGATCGGCGACCGACGTTCGCTTGCGCCACTTGGCCACAGTCTTCTGATTGATGCCGTAACGCGCCGAAAGCGCCCTCAGGCTCTCTTCACTATTTTGTATTGCTCTACGGATTGCCTCAGTCGTGGTGGCGCTCCCGTGAAGTATCTGGCCCATAGTGCCTCCTTCCATTCCAAGGAAAAGATTGCACCATCAAAGTCCGGGATCAAACACCTAAGCTGCGCCGCGAACCGGGGCGCACCTGACGTCATGATTCTGACACCCGCCATCGCCTGATCTCTTCGCCCCACCGGAACCAACGTTTGCTGAGAGTGCATTGTATTGCGTTGTCACAACGTCGCACGTAGGCCGGGATCGGCATCTGGGTGACCGGAATTGCAGACGAGCAAAACTTGTGAGCCAACGCCGTCACACAACGGACATGAACCCCTCTATCTAAGGAATCGTACCACATCTTGGTGTTTTCACACATAGGGTAATCGCGGGAGCGGTTCGCCCGAAGCCGGAAGATAGACAGGTTTGGGCGGGTGGTTGTTCCCCGATAGGATGAAGATACGGGCTCACGATTGGAAACCGGGCCCAAGCATCGAATGGAGAACAACCATGTGCGAATATATCGGTCTGGACGTGTCGTTGAAAGAGACGGCGATTTCCGTACGACGAGATGGCCTGCGGGTTTGGCGCGGCAAATGCCCCTCCGATCCGGGTGCGATCTCGGAGGTTCTGCGTCGGCGTGCGCCGAATGCCAAGCGGGTCGTGTTCGAGACCGGGCCCCTGTCGGTGTGCTTCTTCCATGCCTTGAGTGCCGAAGGGTTGCCGGTCATCTGCATTGATGCACGGCATGCAAAGGCAGCGCTCGATATGGCATCGAATAAGACAGACGCCAATGACGCCGACGGGCTCTCCCATCTGGCCGAGGTCGGCTTTTACCGCGAGGTCCGTGTGAAGGGCTTCGACAGCATGCTGGTCCGCACGCGGGTCGCGGCGCGCAGACGGCTGGTCCGGATGTCGACGGAGCTTTCCAACCAGATCCGTGGCCTGATGAAGACATTCGGGTTGGTCGCGCCAGTGGCAAAGGGCGGCCGGTTCGAGTCCGAAGTCCGGCGGCTACTGGCGGGGCAGGACGGTCTCGCCGGGGTCATCGTGCCGCTGCTGGAAGTCTGGATTGCAGTGCGCGGTCGCGCCGCGGAACTTGGGCGTCAGTTGCTCAACCATGCCCGCCACAGCGCAGACTGTCTGCGGCTGATGTCCATTCCAGGCATCGGCGCGATCACCGCGACCTCTTTCGTCACGGCCGTCGAGGATCCCACGAATTTCCGAAGCTCACGGGCCGTCGGTGCCTGGGTCGGATTGGATCGGATTGACAACCCGACGTTACCAGTCTGGCGACGTCGACTATGACGGGCACATCTCGCGACGCGGCGATGCCCAGTTGCGCGGCTTGCTCTATGAGGCGGCAACCGTGGTTCTGACCAGAGGCAATGCCGACAGCACATTGCGAATCTGGGGGCTGAAGCTGCGGGAGCGGATCGGCTTCAAACGGGCCGCCGTTGCCGTGGCCCGAAAGCTCGCGGTCATCATGCATGCCATGCTGAAGTCGGGTCAGACATTCCAGCGGGGAACCAAACCCATGGCCTGATCCAAAACAGACCCACGTCAGTCTTTCGACGTGCCGAGGCGTCCCTGCCGGGACGTGGCGAGAACCATTCCGCCGAGGCTGTTGCACTACCGCTCCATCTGGTCGGTGCGTGCGTTCCACACATTGGAAGGTTCCCCTGCGAAGCCCCACCATGCGGCGGCTCCATGCCGACCGCGAAGATGACACTGCTCCCGGCAAACGATGTCCCGCGGCACGAAGAAAGCGGTTGCAATCAATCATGCGATTAGATGACAGCCTCGGCCCTTACCTGCCATTCGGTTTACCGGATGCTGCATTGCCGCATTCTCCAAAGCCGCCCTCCGACAGTCAGTGCAGCAAAAACGCGGGGAGACATGGTAGTGATGCGGGACCAAGCTGCCGTTTGCCGTTGCTGCACGGTGGTCAGCTTCGCCTTAGCTTGATCGCCAACTCGGGCGGAAAGCGGTCTGACTGCACCGCGGCACGGCAGACGCACCGAAACCGAGAAAACGGAGAGTCCTGCTGCGCGTGGAGGTTGCCATGCCCTTTGCGCGCTGTTGTGGTTAGCAAGCAGCAAATCGCCACGACTGGGGAAACCCCGCACTACGCACAACAGCCGGGCATTGCTTAACAAGCCTCTCTACCGAAAGCATCGCACCCGGAAAGGCAACCCAGAATGCCGTCATCGAAAGCTTCAACGGTCGTCTGCGCGATGAATTGCTGAACGAGACCCAGTTCCCTTCCCTGCACCATGCCCGCGTCACGCTCGCCGCTTGGCACAAGGACTACAACAAAGAACTTCCCCGCTCCCGCCTTTGCTGGCAGACGCCAGTCAGGTTCGCTCAAACCGTCGCCCCGCAACGGGGCTTGGCGCTGCGCAATCCCAAAAGCTCCGCGCCAGCCCCCGTTGCCCAACCCGCCAAAACGGGCAAAACTCAAACCCGGAGTCTCGCTCACGCTGGATAGAAGTTGGGGGCAACGACAACCGGAACACCCTTGCTCTGAGAAACCTCCTGATTTGAAACCTTCGGGGGCGCTGCTATCTGTCGCCACGCCTCGACCGCTCCGACAGCGAAGCCTGCGTGCTGAACACAAATTACCGAAGCACCACCATGAAATTCCGGACTACCGGCATCGAGCGTCGGAAGTGCCACGTTTCTCGATGTCGCAACTGAAGTCGCCGACAGGGCAGTCATATCACTTGCCGACACATCTGATGGCAGCCTTCTGCCCACACATTTTGCGTTCGAAGCGACACCCAGCACGTAAAATGTGCAAGTGTCCCCAACGGTAACCTGATTTGCCGCCTTGTTGTCCCGCCCCCGAGCCATCATGCTAGAACTCACTTCGGCAGCAGGGGCAATTTCTCATGAAGATCATCGTTATGGGTGCTGGCGTCATTGGCGTGACGACGGCCTACTATCTCGCCAAGGGCGGCGCCGATGTTGTTGTGCTGGACCGGCAAGTCGGGCCCGGACTTGAGACGAGCTATGCCAACGCCGGGGAGCTTAGCTATGGCATGACCTCACCGTGGGCGGCGCCCGGCATCCCGGTGAAGGCGCTGAAATGGCTGTTCATGAAACGCCGCCCGTTGTTCATCTGGCCGCTGATCAGCCCGACGATGTGGTCGTGGAGCCTGCAGATGATCGCGAACTGCAACGATGCAAGCTACCGCGTCAACAAGGGCCGCATGGTCCGCATCTCCAACTATTCGCGGGATGTGATGCCCGATCTGATCGCCGAAACCGGCATTGAATATGACGGGCGTGAGCAAGGCACGCTGCAATTGTTCCGCACGGCCAAGCAAATGAAAGGCTCCAAAGCCGATCAGGAGATATTGGCGGAATACGACTCGCCCTATGAAATTCTTGGCCGGGACGCCTGTATCGCGGTGGAGCCTGCGCTGGCAGAGGTCCGCAATAAGTTCGTGGGCGGTCTGCGTTTGACGGCCGACCGCACCGGGGACTGTCGGCTGTTCACCGTGGCCTTGGCCGAGAAATGCGCCGAGATGGGGGTTGAGTTTCAATATGGTCAGTCGATCCGGTCGATTGCCATTGAAAACGGCAAGGTGGCTGGCGTCGATACTGAAATCGCCGGGCGGATCACGGGCGACGCCTATGTCTGCGCGTTGGGCAGTTTCGGGCCACGGGTGTTGAACCCGATTGGGGTGAAGCTGCCGGTCTATCCGGTCAAAGGCTATTCTGTCACGTTGCCGGTGACTGATGACGCCTTTGCCCCGCAATCGACCATCATGGATGAGACCCACAAGGTTGCCATCACGCGGCTAGGGGATCGTATCCGGGTGGCGGGCACTGCAGAAATTGCCGGATACTCCCACCGGCTTGGCCCGCACGCGACCGACACCGTGCGACATGTCATCAGCGACCTGTTCCCCAAGGGCGGCGATATCAACAAGGCCGAGGGTTGGACCGGCCTGCGCCCGATGACCCCGGATGGCACCCCGGTCCTTGGGCCCTCGCGGTATGACAACCTGTTTTTGAACACCGGTCATGGCACGTTGGGGTGGACGATGGCCTGCGGTTCGGGCCGGGCGGTTGCGGATTTGGTGCTTGGAAAAGAGCCTGAAATCTCATTCGACGGGCTGACGGCAGCACGGTATCAGCGCTGAACCCATTACTGCCTTGCCAAAGGAATGGAAGGCGCGCGGCTCAATCGGTTTGCTGCGTGCCCGACCCATTGCAAACGGCTACTTCTCCAGCCCGGTCCCGATAGAAGGCAGAGGTAGGGTGAACCCCGTCTTGACCCGGTCCATCACGACGCTGGTCCGGAACTTCGTGATATTTTCCTCGGCAAAGAAATACCGGCGGGTGAAGGCTTCGTAATCGGCCATGTCGCTTGCCGACAAGATCAGCAGAAAGTCACTGTTGCCGGTGATGTAGTAGCATTGCATCACCTCAGGGGCAGCTTTCATCTTTTCACGAAACCGGTCCAGATCGGCGGGACGCTCTGACGTTAGCGCCACTTCGACAATCACCAAAAGCCCGCGACCCAGCTTGCCCGGATTCAGCACCGCGATATCAGCGTCAACATAACCTTCGGCCCGCAACCGGGCGAGGCGTTTGCGGCAACTGTCCGGCGATAGATTTACAAGCTTGGACAGCGACTCGGCGGTCAGGCGGTTGTTGGTCTGAATGGCATCGAGAATGGCGGCATCGAATCTCGTCCATGCCCGATCGTGACCCGAAATCCGGCGCAGGGCCAGCCGTTCGAACGCCCTCCGTCCGAAATTCCGCAGAAACCAACTATTTCCACCAACAATCCGGCGCAACTCGGGCTGAATATTCCGAGAAGTTTGCCCCTCACTGCGGCTATCCTGATGCCAGCGACAAAGGGGAAACGTGTGAAAAATGCATTGGCAAATCGATTTCGCGGCAAAGGCCTGCCGGACCTTCAGCCCATGACCGGCGCGGACGCGCGGGCGGTAGCCGCCCTGCTGGAACAGTGCCCAGTACATGCGCCCACGCCTTTGCTGGATTGCCCCAAACTTGCTGCACAGGCAGGCATCGCAAAATTGACGATCAAGGATGAACGGGGACGAATGGGGCTTGGTAGCTTCAAGGCTCTTGGCGCTGCATACGCAATCGCGCGAGAGGCCGCGGCCATTGGCGGTGATCTGCAAAGCGCCTTGCGCGGTCGCACCTATGTAACCGCCAGTGCGGGCAATCACGGCATGTCAGTGGCCGCAGGTGCGCGAATTTTCGGGGCGACAGCAGTAATCTATTTGGCGCAAACCGTGCCGGAGGGCTTTGCAAAAAGGCTGGAAGGCATGGGCGCGCAGGTTGTCAGCGCGGGCACGGATTATGAGGCAAGCATGGTGGCTGCAGGCGCTGCCGCTGAGGCCAATGGCTGGACGCTGCTGTCGGATGGGTCTTGGCCCGGATATGTCGAATTGCCCTTCAGGGTGATGGAGGGCTATCGCCAGATCGCGACCGAAATTGCCGCTCAGGTGTCAGACGTACCGACCCATGTGGTGTTGCAGGCAGGCGTAGGTGGCCTTGCAGCGGCAGTGGCGGCAGAGTTGCGGCTAGCTTGGGGTGACGCGCCGCAGGTGA
>CAWAEL010000001.1:0-50463 GCA_963781185.1 uncultured Alphaproteobacteria bacterium | reverse complement strand
GTGCCGCACTTCGTTCAACGATGTATTGCTATCGACAGCGCCGGGTATCTGTGGAATTGCCGCTTTGGTGGCAGTTGTATCCTGCGGCTGGCCCCCGATGGCTCCACCGACCGCGTGATTGAGATGCCGGTGCAGAACATCACGACCTGCACCTTTGGCGGGCCAGACTTGAAAACCCTGTTCATCACCACGGCCAGCATCGTCTCACCGCCCGGAAACCGGCTGGCGGGCAGCCTGTTCGCGTTGGAGGTTGAGGTGCCAGGCCTGCCAGAGAACCGCTTTCACCTCGCCTGATCAGATGGTGATCCCGCCATCAATGTTCAGGACCTGCCCGGTCATGAACTTGCTGTCATCCGAAGCGAGAAAGGCACACAGGGCCGCAATCTCCTCCGGCTCGCCAAACCGACCAGCGGGCTGACGATCAATGAAGTACTTCAACGCCGCCTCTTCCCCCATCGTCTGAGCCAGCGTGGCGATGCGGTCACGCAACGACGGGCTGTCAACGGTGCCCGGACAGACCGCGTTGAACCGGATGCGCTGCGGCAGATAGTCAGCGGCACAGGCCTTGGTCAGCCCGATCACACCGCCCTTGGCGGCCCCATAGGCGGCCCGTTTCGGAAAGCCCTTGGTTGACGACGCAACTGAGGCAATGGTGATCACCGACCCGCCGTCCGCCTTCATCTTCGGAATGACCGCCCCCAGCACGGTATAGGCGCTGTCCAGCGTGATCGTCATGCTGCGCCTCCAATCCTCAGGGCTGCACTCTTCAATATTGCCGTGGTGAACAAAGCCCACTGCATGGACAAGGACATCAACCCGATCAAACCGAGCTGCATAGTTCGCCACTGCTGTGGGATCAGTCGCATCCAGCGTCTCGGTTGAGGCAACGGCAAGGTCACGCAACAATTCGCCATTGCGGTCCGACGCGTGCACCTCGGCACCTTCGGCAGCGAGACGTTCGGCAATGGCGCGACCAATCCCCTGCCCGGCGGCTGTGACCAAGGCTGTACGTCCAAGCAGACGCCGAGGAGTTTCAATGGAGATCACAGGACTTTCCTTTCCAAGTGGCACATCAACAGGATGCAAGACTTCGACGTAAGCCCTTTCAGTCTAACGCGAACTCGTCCCAGTGTTCCAGCACTGAGTATCTAATCGGCCGCATTGAGGTTTAGACGAAGTTGGCCAGATCCTGCACACCACGGTCGAAGCGGGCCAGTTTGTGGTAGAAGTCTTCGAGAATGTAGCGCACGTCGATGGTGTGATAGACCTTGATCGGACGGTGGGTTCCGGTGTGGACATAGTTCATGTTGCTGTTGAATTCTGGCGCAGGCAACCATTCAAATGAACCACCGTTGGGGTTCAAGATCACCGACAGGGCCGGTGTGTCCCCCAGCGACCGATGCTCAATCGGGCCTTTGTGAACCCGCAGGTTCCAGTCGATCAACTGCTCAACCAGATATTTGCCAACCGGCCCCTTGTCATAGCACCGCTCCATCAACTCGGCATAGCTGACGGACATCAGGCGATAGACATTCTGCGGGATCTGCCAGACTTGGATTTTCGACCGCATGACCACGTTGGCCGCTGCGATGTCATTGGACAGGTTGTATTCGCTGTTCCCCGTCGGCCAGATTCCCCCGCCAATCCAGACACAAACCACGTTGCGCTCATTCAGCCGCGGCTCCATCAGCAAGGCTGCGGCCATGTCGGTCAGTGGCCCGAGGAAGGCGACATACAGCGACCGGTCGTCGTCCTTCATCGCCTCTTCAATGATCAACCGCGCCCCGTCAGAGGGTGCAGGTGTCTTATCGTCCGGCAGCGCAAAGGCCGCACCATTGGCGATCTTGGGCCCGGATACTTTCATCAGGTCAATCAGCAGATCAACCTCCTTGCGGCTGTCTTGCATGCTTGTCGCCGACTTACCGGTGCCGAAATGCGCCGGGATGATACCGTGAAAATCGAAGGTCGGCGTCAGCAGGGCGTGGACAATGGTGTATTGGTCGTCGGCCTCATTTTTCGCGTCGGTGTTCAGGATCAGGCGCAGGCGCTTGTGACTTGGCAACATGGAATAGCTCCTTTCAAACATGACATTCGGTTGGGCGGTGCAGGCCGCAGCGGCCCGCACCGCGCCTGTTAGGTCGCCGGTCGGATCCGCAGCGCCAGATAGGGCTGACCCGGCAGCACTACCCCAAAGGCAGCGTCCGGTTTACCGCCGCGAATGATACCGCCATGACGCGTTGTATGCGGGATATGCGGGGCAGATTGGTCGATACGAGTGATCGTCATGTTCCATGTGTCGATAAGGTCGACCTCATAGGCGCGGTCGTCTTTGGGCAGGCCGGTCGTCCATTGCGCGGGCTGATGTTCACCAAAGTAGATAAAGGTGACATCGCCATCCTTGCCACCGGAAATCCGCTGCCACGGAAAGGTTAGGTGGCCGCCCAGCGGGGTCAACCCGGTCTTCACATCATCCTCTAGCAGTTGTCGCAAAAAGGCGATGCGCGTCCACGCCTCACCATACAGCTTGCCACCCTTGGCCCACCACAGAATGTCTTCGGGATGCTGGAACGTCTCGCCATGGCCGGCATAGCCGCCGCGCAGCAGGGTGATCCAATAGCGGTGAACCAGTTCCGGCCCGCTGATATTGCCCCAGCACTGGTAGATGTTCCCCTCATATTCCGGCTCATCATTGACCACCGGCTTGCCATAGGCATCTCGCCATGCCGGGGTCAGCTTCACATCCCAGTTCTGGATGCAGACATGGGTGACCCAAGGCTTGCTATGGTCATAGTTGGCCGTCACCTCGCCATTGTGGATCGACTTGAGGTGGGTGTAGGGGTCGTTCTCGGCCAGAATGTGGAAGAAATTATCCCACTGCGCCATCGGTTTGGTGTCGAGCAGGAAGTCATACTCATTGGCCAACGACCACCAGACGTTCCGACAGGCCGCCAGACGCGCCGCCAGATAGGCCACATAGCGATTGTCCTGCTCGGCCGTCATGTCGCAATATCCCCAACGGTCGTAGGGATGAAAGATGATGATATCCGCCTCAATGCCCAGTTCGGCAAGGGCCATTACCTGCTGCTCCAGATGCCGGAAGCATTCGGGGTTCGGGCGGTCAAAATCCAGTTTGCCATCAGCACCGCGCTGATAGACGTCAAACAGCGGCTCGTTGACGTTGAAGGGGTAATCCTTGGGGAAAACGCACATCCGCATCTTGTTGAACGGGGCGATTTTCAGCGTCTTCAGCGTCTCGGCCTGCAGGTCAAGCGGCTGATGCGTCCACGCATAGCAGGTGGTGCCAAACGACAGATAAGGCCTCCCATCAGCATAGGCAAAGTGGTGTTGGTTGGCGACACGAACCGGCCCATGAACGCCAGCACGCGCCGCCACAGCCTGAAATCCCCCGGTTTTGCCATTCAGTTCGGGAACCGAGGCTTTGGTTGAAAAACTCCACTCTCCAACAGCGTCCGGCATGAAACGCACGCGGTAGATGCCATCGCCGTCGTAGAAACCGGGCACTCGTACCTCACGCGCGTTTTGCGTGAATACGGCCTCAAGTGTAACATCGATAAACGGGTTTCCATCCGACGGGCCGGAAAAATTCGCCTCAAAAAAGTCCCAGACAGCGACTTGGCTCTGCGTCATGTAGAAGTTCCTTTCAGTTCATGCGTCAAGGCGCTGCAATAGCAACGCCATATAGGATTTCGGTGTGATCTTAAGCTTTTGACCACGCACAACATCGGTCGCGATCACGGTCTCAGTCATCGCCCAAACATCAATACTGGTGGCTGAATAGCGTTCATTCGGCGGGACGACAGCGGCGTATTCCGCCGGCTGGTTTTGGCCAAAGTAGGTCAGATAGTAGCGATGTGGCACGCCAGTAACTGCGTACATGGACGCGACCCGTGGCCAATCTCCTTCACCGGGTTCAGCGGCCAAAAGCTGCGGCAGAGTGACGTTGTCGATGCCACCCGCCGCGGCCAACCGGTAGGTCCCAGAATGAGGCATCGGATTGAGCCCTTCATCCGGCCCCTGCTCCAACAGGCGCCGCAAGAACGCAATGCGCGGCGGGCTTTCCCCCTTCATCGCACCGCCCTTACCCCACCAGATCTTGTCCTCTGGATGGGTAAAGGCGTCGCCATGCGTGACATAGGCGCCATTGACCACGCCTGTCCAAACCCGGTGCACCATCTCAATCGCTGACAGGTTGCCCCACCATTCGGCCACGTCGCCCTCATAGCCGCATTCGTCGATGGTGACGGGTTTCCCGTAGAGCAGCCGAAAATGCACCCCGCGCATGGTATCGCCGCGCTGAACACTGGCATGGGTCACGTGCGGGTTGGTGTAGTCGTAAAACGCAAATCCGTTGTGGATCGACAGCAGATGGCCATGGGGATCACTCGTCGCGACCACGTCTATCATCCGGTCCCAGTCTGACGTGGACTTTGTCGCCATGAAGTCAAACTCATTGGCCATGGACCACCAGACATTGGCATACGCCGCTAACCGCGCCACCACATAGCGCAGATAAGCGTCGTCCTGCTTTGGGGTCATCGTGGAAAACCCCCAGCGGTCATAGGGGTGCAAAAGGATCAGATCGGCCTGAACGCCAATCGCGGCCAGATCGGCAATCCGCTTTTCAAGATGCTGAAAGAATGCTGGTTCGAACCTGTCAAAGTCGAACGCCCAACTGTCAATCGGGCTGGCACCGCCCCAAGCACTGTCACCGCGCGTCAACAGCTTGAACGGATAAACCTCTGGCTCCACTTCGTTATAGCGATAGTGCTTTGGAAACACACACATCCGGATCTTGTTGAATGGGGCGGATTTCAATGTGGCAAGCGTCTGCTCCTCCATTTCGCGGCCCTGATGCGTCCAAGCATAGGCCGTGGTGCCAAACGGCAGATATCTGGCACCATCCGCATGACGGAAGTGGAACTTGTCGGCGACTCGGATCGGTCCATGAACGCCCGCGCGGGCGGCAACGGCAACAAACCTCCCGCTTTGACCATCCAACTCTGGGGCTGAGGCTTTGGTGACAAAGCGCCACTCTCCGACGGTGTCGGGCATGAATCGCAGGCCGGTAAACACCATCCCCATCGTAAAAACCCGGAACGCGTATCCTGCGGCGACCGTTCGAAAACTCCGCCTCAAAGGCAACGTCCAAGAACGGGTTTCCGGCTGACGGGCCACTAAAGCTGACTTCGAAAATGTCCCACAAGGCCGTGTTTTGCATAACTTAACTATCCATATTGGGTCAGTGTCGAATTGCCATCCCAAGGCAGGATGGCGGGGTGAAGGGCGGCCGACGTAAGGTCACGCGGCCCCAGATTGGCCTAGGCGGTCTCCTACGTCGCAAGTGCCGGATTGCGCGGCCACTTCTCTCGCGTGGTAGGAATGGAGCTGAGCAGCAGGCGGGTGTAGTCATGTTTCGGATCTGACATGACTTGACGCGCCGTGCCGAACTCCACGATCTGACCCTTGTTCATCACAGCCACAAAGTCGCTGATGTAATAGGCCGTCGCGAGGTCATGGGTGATGTAAAGAAAGCTGCGCTCTGCCTCCAGTTTCAGCTTCAGGAACAGGTTGATGATCAACATCCGACGAGAGGCGTCGATCATGCTGACCGGTTCGTCGGCGATGATAAGGCTAGGGTTCGGGATCAACGCGCGGGCAATAGACACCCGCTGCAACTCTCCGCCTGAGAACTGATTGGAGTATTTGCCTTGGACGTCTTCATAGTCCAGACCGACTGATGCCAATGACTTTACGACCGCAGCCACGGCGGCATCGCCCTGCAAACCGGCCACCCGGACGGCAGTTTCCATCAGATAGGTGTCCACCGGACGATACCGGCTGAACGCCTCAAACGGGTTTTGGAAAATCGGCTGCACGGCGGCAAGAAACTCTCGCTTTGGCAGCCGAACACCTTTGCCCGCTACAACCTTGTCATAGACAATCGCCCGCCCCGAGGTCGGCTCAATCAGCCGCAGCAGCGTCTTGGCAAGCGTCGTCTTGCCGCTGCCGGATTCACCCACGACACTGATAATGACCGGATGGTCGCTTTCAATGTTAAGGTTGACGTCGTTCAACGCCCTGATCTTCCGATTGCGCGTAAAACTACCCAGCCGGTAAACTTTATTGAGTCCTTCCGTGCGAAGAATTACTGCCACAACCCGTCCCCCGTCTGCGTGATTTCAGTCCCGGCGAAATGGCAGGCGGCAAACTGACCCGGCCGATGCTCTATAAACTCCGGTTCAACCGCGCGGCATTTGTCGGTGGCCAGCGGGCAACGATCGGCAAAGCGGCAGCCCGACAACTGGCCCCAAAGGCTGGGTGGGGTACCCGGTATCCCCTGCCGAGCATGATCATCGCCAATGGTCGGCAGTGAGTTGATCAGCATCCTTGTGTAGGGGTGCAGCGGGTCGCGAAAAATCGCCGTTGAATCCCCATACTCTGCCGCCTTGGCCGCATACATGATCAGCATCCGGTTCGTCGTCTGATAGTGAACCCCCATGTCGTGCGACACGATCAAGATGGTGTTCCTCATCCGCTCTTGAATTTCCATCAGCAGCAAAAGGATTTCCTTTTGCACCACCACATCCAAGGCCGTAGTCGGCTCGTCCGCGATGATCAGTTCGGGCTGAAAGAACGTCGCCAACGCGATCATAACCCGTTGCCGCATACCGCCCGACAACTGATGCGGGAACGAGTCCAACGTCTCTGGCGGCAGCCCTAGCTTGCCGATGTAGCCGCGCACCTTCTCAAGCACCCGGCGCTTGTCAGGGTCCGATCCGGGAAAGTCGGTGAATTGCGACCCGATGCGTACCACCGGGTTCAGCGAGTTCATAGAGCTTTGCGGGATATAGGAAATCCGGTTGAACCACTGCTGCTGAATGTTGGCACTCGTGATCGGCTCCCCTCTTTCGCTGTCAAACCCATAGTCGATGGTGCCCTGCGACAGGGACATCGGCGCTTGCAGATCGCCATAGATCGACTTCATCAGGGTAGATTTGCCGCAACCGGATTCACCCGCAATGCCCACGATGCAGCCATCTGGGATTTCGATCGACAACCCGTCCACAGCCTTGATCGACCCGCGACCCGTCCGATAGCTAACGACAATATTGTTGAGCCGGATCATGCGACACCGCGCTTTGTGGCAAATGCGGCGTTAAAGCCGGTTGAGGTCAGGAACAGGCCAAGGAACAGGACGACCGTGGTGACGATGGGTGCCACCAGCCAGGCATAGTTGCCGGTGAACATCGCGTTATAGTTTAACGCCCAAAAGATGATCGACCCAAGCGTCGGGATCTCGACCTTCGACAGCCCAATTACGGCCAGCGTCGCCTCTGTGTTGATCGCGAACAGGACGGTGTTGATGAAACCCACCAGAAGATAGGCCGACACATAGGGGAAAATCTCGCGCATCAGGATGTCCAGCGTGCTCGCCCCAGAGAACCGCGCCATGTTGATGAACTCACGCTCCCGCAACGACATCGCCATCGACCGCACAGTCCTCGCCCCCCATGCCCAACCGAACAGGACGATGATGAACCCGACCGTCAGAAAGGTGGTGTTGCCGCGAATGACGGCGCCAAGGATGATCAGGATCGGCAACAGTGGAATGGTGATGAAGGTATCCACGAACACCATCACGATCCGCTCATAAGTGCCGCCGATGAACCCCGCGCTCAAACCGACAATGGTCGAGATGATCGTGACCCCAATGGCGACCAGAAACCCAAGGATCAACGAGTTCCGGACAGAGTAGACAAGGAACCAGAAAATATCCTGACCCAAGGCATTAGTGCCCAGCAGGTGATCGCGGGACAACGGCAGGTTCTTCCAATAGGTGGCTTGCTCTGCCGGATCGACTGCGCAGAACAGCGGCAAGATAAAGCTGCCTAGTGCCAGAACTACGATGATCGCCAGCCCCAGAATCAGCCGGGTGTTCAGCAACCAGGAATAAGTTATCCAGAACGGCAGCTTGGTGATTGGGCGGGCCATCGGACTAATGGCCGCCATTTGGGGGCGTGATTGGGTCATTGGTGCCGGATCCGTGGGTCAAGGAGGGGATAGACGAGGTCAATGATCAACCCCGCAGTCGCAACCGCAACGACAGAGATCGTGATCGCGCCATAGAGCACGTTGTAATCCCCGCTACTGGCGGCGGTTTTCATGATCAACCCGACACCGGGGAAAGAGAACAGCATCTCGGTCAGCAACGCACCGTTGAAAACCGTGCCAATCGACAATGCCAACGCCGTCACCTGCGGCAACATAGAGTTGCGAAAGACATAGCGCGTCATCCGCGTCCAATTCGACGCGCCCTTTAAGCGGGCATAGGTAACATAAGCCTCTTCGCTATTGGCAACGGCCAGCGTCTTCATGCTCAGGATATTCCAGCCAAACCCGGCAAGGATCAGGGTCATCGCGGGCAGCAGAGAATTATAGACGATCAACCAAATCTTGTTCAACGAAAGCTCCCCCACCGGAAACGTCGGCGACAGCGGGAAGATCGGAATGACATAGGCGAACAGGATGATGACACTGACGGCGAGAATGTAATACGGGATTGGATAAATCATGATCCCGATAATCTCCAACACCGTCGCCGCTTTATGTTGATGGAAATAACCCGCGACCAATCCAACCATATTACCCAGCGCCCAGCCGATGATTGTCGTGGTCAGCAACAGCGTCATCGTCCACGGCAAAGCGTTCATGATGATCGAACTGACCGAGGCCGGATAGAAAGAGAATGACGGGCCGAAATCGAAATGGAATACGACTCGGTTGATGTATCCAGTGTACTGCGTAAATAAGCTGCCCTTCAGGCCGTAGAGTTGTTCAAGGTTTACCCTGAGCTCTGAAATAGCCTCTGCTGTCAGACTGCCGCTCGCCGCCGCCTGCAACTGATTGATATAGGCGTCAATCGGGTTCTTCGGCATGACCCTTGGCAGAAAGAATGTAATCGTCAGACCAATGAAGAGGACCAGAAAGTAGAGCCCTAATCTCTTGGTCACGTACTGCAGTACACCCATCTTGGTTCAGCTCCAGCATTGAAGACCAAAGATGGGGCGAGCGTCTAAACCCGCCCCATGGTTTGCTCAAAGGGTGATTATTTGCCCGTGGGCTCAATATTCACCAAGGTCTGCTTGAAAGAGCTCCACCACGTATAGGGTGCTGCGTAGAAATTGTCCTGCTTGGAGTAGTTTTTCCAATAGGTGTTGTTGGTCGGGATTGTAGTCGGAATGCTCATCAAGTTGATTTCCTGCATTCCAGTTGTCATCAACTCGGCAATTTTTCGTCCGTTGGCGACATACTCGTCCGAGGTCGTATCGAGGGCCGCGCTCTTGGCCACGATATCGAAGATGACCGGGTCGGTGACGCGCAGATAATTACCGTTCAGTGCCTCATCCGAATTGCCATCCTTGACGTTATCCGGCGAGAAGACGCCCCAGCTGTTGCGCCAGTTAGAGTTGTAGACGCAGGTGTTGGACCAGTTCAGCATTGTCTGAAGTTTGGAGTTGGTGTTCTGCACCGCACCGAATTCGCCATTGTCGACCTGACGGACCGACACGTTGAACCCGGCCTTCTTCCAGCTGTCCGCGACAGAAAAGCCGACGCGTTGCAGCACCTTGTTCCAATCCCCAGGCACCACAAAGTCGATGACCCAGGGCGAACCGTCCGGCATGGTAAAGAAGCCGTCAGCGCCCTTCTTCATGCCAACCGAGGCCAGCAGTTTTTCGGTCTCAGCCGGGTCATACTTCCACCAGCCACCGCCAAAGCTTGCAGCAACGGCGTCACCTGTCGGAAGCTCCGCCTCAGGCATGCCCTGCGCCTTCAGCGACGCGACCAGTTCCTCACCGAAGTTCGGGTTGAACGGCTTGTAACCGTCGGCCAAGGTCAGATCGTTAAGATAGCCCTGCATCGGCTTATAGTAGAGCGGACCGGTGATCGGCGTGTCGGAAATCGGCAGAGCGGCGGCTTTGAACTGGCCGCTGACTGCCGTGGTGCCCACCTGCTTCAGGTCGATCCCCAGCGCCATGGCCCAGCGCACTTCGGCCTTGTCGTATGGCGCTTTCTGCTGGTTCATGTAGATGCCCCAAGAGCAGGCATCGTTCATGTCGTGGTACGGCATGGTCGCCGAAAACGTCTCAATCGCCGGGTTGCGGGCCTTGGCGGCCTGAATGCTGTCCGGGCTCATGAACGTGTCGATGTCGTATTGGTTCTGCACAAAGGCCAGAGCACGGGTTTCTTCAGCGCCAAAGTCCTTATACAGCACGTATTTCGGCTTCGGCTCGCCCAAATTGCCCCAGCCGGAGTGCGCCCAGTCGTCGCGCCGCTCCCACAGCTGCCAGAAGCCGTTGGGATCGAACGACTTGATCTTGTATGGCCCAAGGGTAACGGCATTGGTATTCTTGAACGTCACAACATCGTCGCCTTGGGGCTCGAAGATGTGCTTGGGAACCGGCACGAACCGGGCACCCCACGTGTAGACCCCCATCGAGGTTTCGAAAGAATACGTCGGTTCCGTCGTCTCGAACTCGATCGTGTACTTGTCGACGACATTCCAGCTCTTGATCAGGCTGGTATAGGCAGAGACGCGGGTCAGCTTGTCCCGATACTTGAACGCTGTCGCGAGGGTATAGTCGAGGTCATCCGTCGTGAACTCGACTCCGTCGCTCCAGAGCACACCCTGACGAATCTTGACGCGGAACTTGGTATGCTCCGGGTTAAGAACCTCGGGCATCCCATCCGCCAATTCCGGGTATGATTTACCTGTTGCGGTGTCCATTTCCCACAGCGAACTCCATCCCAGTTCGCGGAACCCGCGCCAGATCGCATAGGAAATCAAGGGGTTCTGTGCATCCGGGTTCGCCACCTTGCCGTCGAACGTCTGGACGATCAGTGTTTCATTGCGCGGCGTGCCTACATCCGTCGTTTGGGCATGTAGAAAGCTTGCGGTTCCCAACAATGCGCCCATCACAGGCGCCAATATATATCGACCTAGTTTCACGTGTTTCTCCTCCCAGAGCGAACGCATTTGGCGTTCATTTCCAACACTTAACTTGCGAAAACCTCGGTTCGCACCTCCACAGGCGAGCCGAAGAATACCAAACGAGCAGGTGACAAAACTCGGCACCACTCCATCGGCGGAGGTCGCAAACACCCTACGGAATGCTTTCGATCACTTTCGAATACTTGTAGGTTTGCTGTAGATGCAACAGGAGTCAAGACTTTCGTAGGGCCTCACACTGCCAAATGCGAAGAAAGGAAATATTCCCAAGAATGTTGCGGTGCAGCATTATTTCCGCCCTCGCTGAACGGTCTCAACAGCCAGGTGACGCCAGATCGCGACGACGAGTTGCACGCGAAAATCGATCAATACAGGAACCAGTCCAACCCTTGGCGGAAGCGCCGCGGTCTGCCGTTGCACCACCTGGTCAGGACTCGAACAGCCGCAGCAATCGGCACGTCTGTAAATGCAGCCTAGCCCTGTGATTTGCAGCGCAATCCCTGCCCAGCCCCCTAAACCTCGCTTCGCAGGTGCACTGCCATCGCACAGATACGCAGTCAGATCAGCTTAAGGTTCAACGCCTCGGCCCGCTGGCGCAGGTCATCAGTAAAGGCGATGTGAAAGGCCTTAGCCAGCGGGCTTTGCACCTTGTTACTGGGCGACAAAATGCCCACCGTCCGAAAGCAAGTTTCATCGGCCAAGGTCAACGCCGCCATCCCGGCCGGAAGCGCTGCTGTCGCAAGGGCTGGCAAAAGTGTAATGCCCATTCCCGCCTGTACCATGGCCAAAAGCGAACTGACATTGCGCACAGAAAGCGAGGACCCTGCAGCCACAGCGCGGAAATCCTCCGACGCGAAGTCCACGGCAGGCTTCATTCTGGATGAAATCCTGTGCGGCCAAATCGCGCCATTCAACGGCCTGCGATTTTGCTGCAAGATCTGTATTCGCGCGGCAGATCACTCGAAAAGGGTCGGTGAACAGCGGTACAAAGTTTAGACTGGCTCCCTCGCGCGGACGCCCGGCGAAACCAATATCGGCCTGCCCGCTTTCAACAAGATGATGCACTTCGGTGCTATCCGTATCGAAAAGCTCTATTTCCAGCCCCGGTCGCGATTTGACAAAGGCCTGCAACGCCATCGGCACCAGATTGACTGCCACTGAAGGCACTGCTGCCAAGCGCAATTTCCCTGCCCGCGCACCCGCATGCGTGGCGATGACTTCCATTGCGCGATCATAATCGCGTAGCAGAACGACCGCTCGATCATAGACCAGTTGCCCAAGGCTGGAGAGCGTCTGTTTGCGGTCAGACTCGAACAGCGGACCACCCAAGCGATCTTCGGTCTGCTTCAACGTCATCGAAACCGCCGAAGGGGTGCGGTGCAGGCGATCTGCCGCATCTTTGATATTGCCATTTTCTGCGACCGTCACCAGCGTGCGGAGGGCTTCCAAGCGGATCATTGGCACTCACTTCAACAGGATTGAAATCAAGGGCAGAATTAGTTGCCTGCCTGAAGTTAAGCAACTGGGTTTGTGATCGTGGGACCAATCTGAAATGGAGCTGGCGTCGGACATCATCCTAGATTGAATGACGTCGAAACACTGGCATTTTACTGTCCTGGCGCGGCGCGATTGATGGGGCAGTCTAGCCGAAGAGTTGGGCACTGTGACGGCCCCCTCTCACGGTTTGCAAGCAAACCGTTGCCGGGCAACGGACGGTGCCTATGACACTCGCCGCTGCCACACCGCCATCCTCGACCGCCAGGCCGCGCCGATCATACCGATCCGCAAGAACGGGCGGCCGTGGAAAGAGGACTGCCTGGCAGCGATTGCGAGAAACAATACCCTGCGCGCCACCCGGCGCTATGGGAGGGCCTTCTGGAAGCGCTGGACTGGATACCACATACGAAGCCGGACCGAGGTGAAGATGCGATGCCTCAAGGCCTTCGGGGAACGCATCGCCGCGAGAGACCCCGACCGCCAGACCGCCGAAATCCAGATCCGCATCGCACTCATCAATCAACTCAACGCACTCGGCACCGCCGAAATCGTTCGCGTGGCATGACATCGGCGGGGAAAGGGCAACTCACGCTTCACACGTGAGTTGCGCAACAACGCCGGGCGGCAACGCCCTTTGCAATTGACCAATTCCCCAGCGTCATCGCAGAATCTGAAGCTTTTTTGCTGAGAATTGCAGGCGGGGACATTCCGGAAGGTTGGGTGCTGGACAGCGAAGTTCGTCCGATCACGTAATACGAGACCGGGCTGCAGGGGCGATGCATCTTTGATGGGGCGTATCACCCCCACTTCAGTTAGATTGAAGTTCGATAAAAAATATCTGGTTTGCTTGAAGTCTGATTTCAGCGCAAACTGTCGTCAGTCCGTCGTCCTACTGGAGGTTCTGCAGGGTATCCAGCAGTTTCAAATGAGTCGTCGCCTGCTCCAGGGCTTGGCTTCGTCCTCTTGGCGATAACGTTGAATTGTACGGGCCACTAAAATGGCTGACGGATCCGCATTCCATGAAGCTGGAGTCGTGAAATTGACTACCTCGTGAAAATCATAGCCGAAAATGCTTGCATGGCTATCGGCGAGACCCTGCAACGGGCGATGGCCCTAGCGCAGGCAGATGAGCATACAAGTCAGGCGGACTTTGCCGAATTGGCACAGCGTTGATAGCAGGAACTGACCAATGACCCTTACGGAAACGCGCAACTTCATCGCTGGCATCTGGTGCCAAGGCGACAGCGAAATCGAAAGCCGCAATCCATCGGACATCTCCGACCTGATCGGCCGCTATGCGCAGGCGTCAGGGGCGCAGCTTGACGAGGCGATATCGGCAGCACGCGCCGCCCAGCCGATGTGGTGGGCTGCGGGCATCCAGAAGCGACACGACGTGCTGATGGCGATTGGCACCGAGCTGATGGCGCGGGCAGCTGAAATCGGCACTTTGTTGGCGCGTGAAGAAGGCAAACCTGCCGCCGAGGGCAAGGGAGAGGTCTATCGCGCCGGCCAGTTTTTCACCTATTTCGCCGCCGAAGCTCTGCGGCTTCAGGGCGATCAGGCTGAAAGCACCCGGCTTGGCATTGATGTCGAGGTGCGGCGCGAGCCGGTTGGCGTGGTGGCGATCGTGTCACCTTGGAATTTCCCCATCGCCACGCCTGCGTGGAAAATTGCGCCTGCCTTGGCTTTTGGCAATGCCGTTGTGTGGAAACCGGCCAATCTGACGCCAGCATCAGCGGTGGCTTTGGCCGAAATCATCTCGCGCGCGGGTCTGCCTGCGGGCACATTCAACCTTGTGATGGGTGCCGGGTCGACCGTCGGCAATGGTCTGGTGACCGCCAGAGGTGTCGATGCGATCAGCTTTACCGGATCGGTGCCGGTCGGACGCCAGATTGCGGCGGCCTCGATCGGAAATCTGCCAAAGCTGCAGATGGAGATGGGGTCGAAAAACCCGATGGTGATCATGGAGGATTGCGATCTCGACCTTGCCGTCACCCATGCTTCTGGTGCGGCCTTTGGGGGCACGGGGCAGAAATGTACCGCCGCCAGCCGTCTGATTGTACATGAAAAGATCTATGATGCCTTTGCTGAAAAGCTGGTCGCGGCTGCGCTAGCGCTAAAGGTTGGCCATGCGCTGGACGCAGGTACCCAAATTGGCCCGGTGGTCAGTGCAGGCCAGCTGGCACAAAACCTGCGCTATGTCGAATTGGGCCGCTCCGAGGGCGCGGAACTGCTCTGCGGTGGCACCCGGTTGGATCGGGCGACCGAGGGCTATTACATGGCGCCTACTATCTTTGCGGGCACGCGCAATGATATGGTAATCAACCGCGAAGAGATGTTCGCACCGATCACCTGCCTGCAAAAGGTGAGCAGCTACGCCGAGGCATTGGCCGTGGCAAACGACACCGAGTTTGGTCTGACCGCAGGTATAATGACCAAGAGCCTTGCACGCGCGAACCATTTTCGCGCGAATGCGAGGGCGGGCTGTGTGATGGTAAACCTGCCGACTGCGGGCACGGATTATCACGTTCCGTTTGGCGGGCGCGGAGCGTCTTCTCACGGACCACGGGAGCAAGGGCGCTACGCAGCAGAATTTTACACCACAGTGAAAACCTCTTACACTTTTGCGGGTACGCCAGAATGAGCTTCCTAATTGACGGTCTACAATATGCCAATTGGTCCGAACGCATCTTTCGCCAGCTGCGCGAAGGTGGGGTCGATGCCATCCACGCGACGATCACCTATCATGAGACCTTTCGCGAAACGGTCGCAAATATCGAACGCTGGAACCGCTGGTTTGAGCTCTATCCCGATCTGATCTTTCAGGGCTTCACCGCCGACGATGTAACACTGGCCAAGGCAACCGGCCGCACGGCGGTGTTCTTTGGCGCGCAAAACCCGAGCTGTATTGAAGATGATATCGGCCTTGTTGAGGTGCTGCACCGCTTGGGTTTGCGCTTCATGCAACTGACCTATAACAACCAATCCCTGCTGGCGACGGGCTGCTATGAGGATGAGGATACCGGCCTGACCCGCATGGGCCGCGCTGTTGTGGCTGAGATGAACCGGGTCGGCATGGTGATCGACATGAGCCACTCTGCTGAACGCTCGACGCTTGACGCCATCGCCCATTCCACTCGCCCGATCACCATCAGCCATGCCAATCCAGCAAGCTGGCACAAGGCACGGCGCAACAAATCGGACCGCGTGCTGAAGGCTTTGGCTGAAAGCGGCGGGATATTGGGCTTTTCGCTGTACCCACATCACCTCAAGGGGGGCAGCGCCTGCAACTTGCAGGATTATTGCACAATGGTTGCCCAGTCGGCTGAATTGATGGGCGTGGAAAACATCGCGATTGGCTCGGACCTTTGCCAAGATCAGCCCGACACGGTGGTGGAATGGATGCGGACAGGGCGCTGGACAAAATCGGTGGATTTTGGCGAGGGTTCTGCCGCAGCGCCGGGTTTCCCTTCGATGCCGGACTGGTTCCGCGACAACCGTGACTTTGGCAAGATTTTCGAAGGCTTGGGCCATGCTGGATTTGCGGTGGCGGAGGTAGAGGCGATCATGGGCGGCAACTGGATGCGGTTTTTTGCCGACAGCTTTGGCGGCGTGTCAGAGGCGAAGCTTGCACGGGCGGCACAGTGACCTGCGCTGCGCAAAACCCCATGCCCGAAGCCGCCGCTTTTCGCAGATCGGCGTCCGAGATTATGGATCTGCCGCGTTTGGGCTGTGCGCACCCCACCCGATTGTCCTTCCTGCGGAGCATGCTGCGCCGGGTTGAGCGCGAAGGCTGGCAGTTTGATCGCCCGGTTTGGTCATTGGATGCCAAAGGAGTTGGGCGTGCTGTTTACCGCGCGATTGGCCCTGATCGTACCTATAGCCTAGTCGCCTTTGCCCATGATCTGCCGGACGAAATGCGCTCGGATCGGGTGATTGCCACGGCTTGGGATGCGACCTTTGCGCTACATGATGGCGACCCGTCACCCGCCGATCTTGACCGGCTGGAAGCGAATGTTCCCCTGCAAGAGGCTGGCCGAGTGACGTCAAAAGAGCTGACCCTCAGCCGCGCCAATCGCTCGGTGCGCCTGTTTGCGCATGTGGTGGAACGCCTTGCTGCGGGCGTCCAGCCTGATCACGCCGAAGTTGATGCCGTGGGATACATGATGCGCACCACAGCCGTCTACGGCGCGGGCAAGTTCGGCGCCGCAGATCGCAACGCAATTGAGAACCGGGCTGAGTTGGCTGGCCCATTTCAGGCTGAGATGCTGACCGTTTGGCTCATCAGGCAATTCACGGTCGATATTGTCGAACATCTGGCCCGCGTCCATGGTGGGGCGCGGGCTGTTGCGCTTGATCCTGCAATCAAACGGCGGTTGGGCGTTGGCAATTCGACCGGCCTTGGCATGGCGCCATTCTTGGTCCGTCATCCGATGCTGCTAAACAACTGGATGATGGCGCGCGAAGAGGCACTGGCGCGGGTGCGCGCTCAGCCCGTAGAGGATGTATTGGCAGTTCTGGCGTTCCATCAAGCTTTGGCCGAGGCCATTGAAAACGCAAATCTGTGGTCCTCCGCGCACCCGATCCAAGTTGCCAAACTGACCGATTTGCGTGGCGATCTGACCTTGATTACCCAACATCTTCATTCATGGCCAGAGGGGGCGCTGCCCTGGGACGCGCTTTGGCGTTGGGGCGCTGCAACCCTGACGCTTGAAGGACAAGAGGCGCTCTTATCTTTGATGCTGGAACCGCATGGCGAACTGATCGACGAACTGGCCGATTGTATGACCGCAAATGAGGCGAGCGGCTTTGCCATCAACGGCGCGATGACTGCAGGTGAGGCGCGCCAAATCCTCGCCAATCGCTATCGTTGGGCGCTGAAGATCGACTTCAGCCTTCCCGAAAACAATGCGCGGTTCTGGTATGTATCGGAAGAGAAACTCGAGCCGAGGCTGGGCTTTCGCTTTACCGAAGAGGGTGCAGAGTTGGAACAACCCCTATGCATCGCACGGCTGGCAGTGGCGTTGGATGGGGCCTTAGCAAAACTCTCAGCGGATGAGCCCATTGCCAGCCTTTTGCTGAGCCAGCCAGATCATCGCTATATGATACGGCGGTTGCAGATCGCGGCAAATCACCCCTTGGCAGAAGTACAGGCGAACCTGATCCAAGACGGGATCCTGCCCATCGACCTGATGCGCTGCAAACTCGCCTTCTTTGGCGCGAGCCGCTTTGATCCTCGCTCGGACAAATGGGTGCGCATTAGTCTTTTTCAAGGCGCGGCCTATCCATCGGACTTCATGGCAGCAGGGAACTAAGTGACGCAAGCGCAGCGAGTTATTCTTTCTTTGAACGAGATCGATCAGCTTTGCATGAAGGCTGCGCGGGGGGCAGGCTTTAGTTGGGGCCTGGCTGAGGAGGCGGGGGCTGCCGCCACTTGGCTGGTCCAACATGGGATCGACGGCCCGGCCCTACTGCTCCAACGGTTGACGATAGGGCCGCTTGCAGGCCCGACACTGCCATGGTCGTCGCAACACCATCTTCAATGCCCGATCAGCTTGGGAGCGGCTTTGTGCGATCATGTCGATCTGCCACAAACAAACTTGCAGGCTGGACCGATAGAACTCGGTCCTGTGGCAACTCCTGAGCTTCTGTTGCCATTCCTGAGCCGAATGGCGAAGAAAAAGGGGCATGCACTTAAATTCACCGACAATGGGCGCGATATGGTTCTATCCGACGACGGCCGTGTCGCTATCGCCACTGCGGAAAAGCAAAGTGAAGCACAGCCGAAAGCGCGTATCTCCTATGCAGGCGCACTCGATCACGCAGACGCATTCGACGTTTGTTGCGGGATATCAGCACAGACGATCAAGAACCTAAACGTCTTCGCAATGCGAACAACCGTCCCGACATCCGAAGCCTCCAGAGCAGGCGCTGGCGCATTGGACCGCAATGGCGACTAGCTAACAACCAGTGGGACGCGATGGAGAACTGCGGCTGGCCATGGGCTCGGGCTCTCGACTTAGGCGCGTTGGAACTGATCGAACGCGAAGCCGGAGAGGCAGGCGAGACATCTGTTGCCCCCGTGTCGGGCGGTGTCGGGCGAATACGTTGTCGACTCCATTCTTGGGGCGGCCCTTGAAATACGCGTCATTGGCAACCAGCATTTGGCTGTCATTCAACTCATAGCTTTGCAGGTTGCAACGGGCCGGTGCCACTAGTCGTTTCCGGCGTCAAACCGAACTGATCCCCCGCCGCTTAGGTGAACGCACGGTTGAAGATTGAGGCTTGCGGGCTGGCCATCAGGGCAAGAAATGCCGCGTAGGGCTATGCCAAGGTGACCTGAACTGTGTATTTGTCCAGCGCCTTCAATCCAGAAGCACTTTCCGAAGTGCCGTCAAGCCGCTCCTGCGCGCCTGCAACAAAGTCAAGAATGTCTGTCCCCAGTGCCGTTGTCGCAGGATTTAGCATGCGATCAAATGCGTAGACGACATCATCCGACGTAAGTTCTGCGCCGTCATGAAACAGCACGCCTTGGCGCAGATGGAAGGTGAAGACCAGACCATCATCTGAAACATCCCAGCTTTCTGCCAGACCCGGGACCAGTGCAGATTGGCCGGGGCTGGTTGTCTCGGCTTCGATCAACCGGTCAAAGATGTTGAGCGGTAGAGTATGTGAATCCGATGTCATCTGAACGTCGGCCGTTTTCGGGTCTTCGGGATAAGAGATGCGCAGCATCTGTTCCGCCAGTGCCGGCGACAATAGCAGAAGGCTGGCAAGCCCTGATGCGATCAAGAGCCGAAATCTGTTCTTCATGTGTAACCTCCTGACTGCACGCCGGTTTTTCTTTCGCGGCCACCCTCCGGCTAGGGTAAATCCGCCTTTGCGACCTAGCTTTCCGAAGATCAGATGGCGCGGATTTCGCCGTTCTTTCCGCTGTCGCACGGGATGCCGCGTGTCGATGATCGCAGGGTGATCAGTGGCATCATCTTTGTGATCCGCAATGGCCTCAGATGGCGCGACGTGCCCATAAGCTACGGGCCGCACAAGACAATCTATAACCGCTTCATCCGCTGGAGCGAGATGGGCGTGTTCGGGCGCATCTTCGTCGAGCTTGCCAAAGGCGGCGGGGATACCGAGGAAATCATGATCGACGCCACCCACCTCAAGGCTCATAGGACAGCAGCCAGCCTGCTCAAAAAGGGGCTCTTCCCCGGTATATCGGACGCACGAAAGGCGGGTTGAACTCAAAACTGCACGCGGTCTGCGACAGCGAAGGTCGGCCCCGCACCCTGTTTCTGACGGCAGGCCAGGTCAGCGACTACACTGGCGCTGCGGCACTGTTGTCGTCGCTGCCCCCGGCGAAGGCGCTGTTGGCGGATAAGGGCTATGATGCCGACTGGTTCCGGGAAACCCTTGCCGATCGCAACTATGAAGCCTGCATCCCATCGAAATCAAACAGGAAAATCCAGATACCCCATGACAAAGCGCTCTACCGCAAGCGCCACAAGATCGAGAACATGTTCGGCAAACTGAAGGACTGGCGGCGCATCCACACCCGTTACGACCGCTGCGCCCACACCTTCATGTCAGCAATCGCCATCGCGGCCATCTGGATAAAGCCCCGCTGTCTGCCGCAAGACCTGCTTGGATTTACGTATGCCCCCGAGCAACCCAGTCTTGTGACAATTAGGTGCACCACGCACCCGGTTTTTCCAGACGCAAAATCTCGTCTATGCCCCAGCGTTCGCGGATCGTCCGGAAACGCCCGGCGTCCACCATGACTTCCGGGATCAGCGCGCGTGAATTGTAAGTCGAGGACATTGTTGCGCCGTAGGCACCCGCACATTCAAACGGCAGATAGTCGCCCGATTGAAGCCAGCCCAAATCGTCTTAGCTGCCAAAATCATCAGAGCTTTCACAGACCGGCCCCACGATGCGATAGACCGGCGCTGGTTCAGTGCGGGGCGGATGCACGCTCAGCAACGGATGATGTGCGTCGTACAGCGCAGGGCGCATCAAACCGTTCATCGCCGCATCCACAATGGCAAATTGCGCGGCCGACGTTTCCTTCAGATATAGCACCTCAGTCACCAGAACCCCCGCGACTCCCGCGCGCGCGACAAGCCAACGACCCGGTTCAATCTTCAAGGAACAGTCCAGTCTTCCAACAGTCGTCGCAATTGTGTGGGCATAGTCAGCCAGATCCGGACCATCACTGGCGCCCGCACCTATGCAAAGCCCGCCACCCAGATCCAGCCGTTCGACGGTTAGCCCAGCGGCCCGCAACCGCAGCACCAAATCTGCTATGATTGACCAAGCATTGCGGAAAGGCGCGAGATCTTGAATCTGCGAACCAATATGAACGGCAAGCCCCATGACTTGCAGTTCGGGCATGGTCGAGGCCTTGGCGTAAAGGACGGGAGCAACATCAATCGGGATGCGGAATTTGCTGCCCTTAAGCGCCGTGCTGATCATGGCATGCGTGTCCGCATCCACATCTGGGTCAACGCGCAACGCGATCGGCGCGCTTAGACCCAATGCGCGGGCGATCTCGGCGACAACCTGTAGTTCGGCTGCGGATTCGATGTTAATTTGATGCCGTCCCGCCTCTAGCGCGCGCCGGATTTCCGCGCGGGTCTTGCCGACGCCGTAAAAAATGATGCGTGGCGGGGGCGTTCTCGCCAAAATGGCCTGAACCATCTCACCGCCCGACACAATATCCATGCCGCAACCGAGGCCCGCGAATTCAGCAAGCACGCTCAAGTTGCTGTTTGCTTTTACCGCAAAACAGATTGAGACGCCGAAGGGCGCCATCGCCGCCGCCAGTTCCGAATATCTTTGTCGAAGTGCTGCCGCAGAATAGAAATAGAACGGCGTCCCCACAACAGCCGCAATTCTATCCAACTCCACGCCTTCAGCAGAAAGCACGCCGTCGGCCCGGGCGAGCCAGCAGGTTGTTAAATGCGGCGCCGCTGAAAAAGACGTTGATGAACTCTCGATGATCTGAGGCATCGCCAGGCATTTCTTTGACTGGGTTTCAGAAACCATCCCAGAGCGTTTCATCCACTGAAAATAGAATATGCGCTACCCTTGTCCATTTTTGATATGGCACAGGCCGCTAAGCAGACAAACTCACAGCTATGGGGAAGGAAATGAAACTTAGTCAGCGGCAAATCGACCTGTTCAACGCAATCATGATCCACAAGAGCATGACCGCCGCTGCCGTCGCTCTGGGCACGTCGCAACCGACAATCAGCAGGGAAATCCGGGAGATGGAGCATCGGTTAGGCTTCGAGCTTTTCCTGCGTTTTGGCAAACGGCTGACCCCCACGGATCAAGCAGAACTGTTGCATGAGGCTGTTCGCCGATCATTCATCGGCCTTGATGAAATCGGTCGCGCGGCTTCTGTCATTAGAACACACAATGCCGCAAATTTCCGAATTGCGAGTATTCCCGCGCATGCAGAATCTATTCTTCCCAAAGCAATTCAGCGATTTCGCAATGTCCGACCAGCCGTGCATTTCTCGATCCACTCGCATGAAGAACCCTCTCTGCGCCATGACATGGCAACCCAGGTCATTGATCTCAGTCTGACTGAAACGCAGTTTGAACGCGAAGGAACGACGACCGATACGATCCAGACCGGGAATATGGTCTGCGCCCTGACACCGTCGCATCCATTATCGGCGCGGCGGGTTCTTGAGCCCGTTGATTTCGACGGGCAGCCGTTTATTTATTTCGGGCAAAATGACCCATACCGCCACAAACTGGACGAAGTATTCCTGTCCGCAAATGTGTCGCGTCATTACGCCGCCGAAACGACCACAGCCGCGAGCGTCTGCGCGATGGTCGCAGCCGGGATCGGCATTTCGGTAATCAACCCGCTGACTGCGGCCAATCATTCGGGCGCCAACGTCGTATTTCGACAGTTCAGCGTAGGTGTACCGTATTTCTTGTCCATATGGCGCCCGGCCCGCAGCACACGCGCCGCACAGGCCGCGAAATTTGTTGCAACCCTTCGCGACATCGTTGAGGAAATGGCCGCTGCACTCCAAGTCACTCTTGAACCGTCGGGCGATCATTTCGGCCAAGAATAGCCTGCTACCTGTAGTGGCTTCAGTTGATCTGGAGTGCCCAGCCTGAGCGAGACCAAGCCCCAAGGTTGAAAAAGATCTATCCTTATCTGCTGGACAGTGCGTGGATGGATGGTGTTCAGACAGTACCGGATCGTATCAATTCAAACACCGCCTTCAGATAGGATCGCATCCAGAGCGTCCAGAAATGTCGCACAATTCTCGTTCGAGAACGGGGCCGGCGGCTTGATTTTCAGAACGTTGTGGAACGGGCCTTCGCTGGATAGCAGGATGTGGTGGCGGTCCTTCATCTGGCTGATAACACGCTCCGTGAGCTCTGGCGCAGGTTCCATCGTGTCGCTGTCGCGGACTAGGTCAATCCCGATGAACAGGCCGCGGCCGCGCACGTCGCCAATCACCTCGTGGCGCAAAGCCAGGTCGCGCGCGCCGTCCATCAGGCGTGCGCCGACAACGCCGCAATGGTGCATCAGCCGTTCATCCCGGATCACATCCAGAACGGCAAGCCCGATGGCCGCAGAAACCGGGTTTCCGCCGAAGGTGTTGAAATACTCCATCCCGTTGGCGAAAGACCCTGCGATTTCTGGTGTGGTGATGACGGCGGCCATCGGGTGGCCGTTTCCGATGGGCTTGCCCAAAGTGACGATATCCGGGATGACGCCCTGCGCCTCAAAGGCCCACATGCCGTCTCCGACCCGGCCAAAGCCCACCTGCACTTCATCAGCCAAGCAAAGCCCACCAGCGGCGCGCACATGGGCATAGGCATGGGCGAGGTACCCGGGGGGTGGCACGATCTGGCCAGCAGTTCCCAAAATCGCCTCACTGAAGAACAGCGCGGGTTTGTGGCCGGACTTAGCCATAGCCTCTATCTGGCTCTGAACATCCTCGGCATAACCGCGCCCGGCGTTGGGGTCGCTGTAGTTCAGGCGGCCACGGTAGGGGTCGGGAACCTCGGCCACACGGACATGGGGTGGACAGCCTTTGCCGCCCTTGCCGTTGAATTTGTAGGGGCTGACGTCGATCAGGCTGGACAGGTGGCCATGATAGGCGTGATCGACTGTGATGAGGTCATGGTTGCCGGTGGCCGCACGGGCAAGGCGAATGGCCAGATCGTTGGCCTCACTACCAGAGTTGACGAAGAAGCAAACGCTGAGCGGTTTGGGAAACAGGGCCGTCAAGCGGTCGGCATACTCGACAAGCGAGTTCGTGCAGGTAGCGTGAGTTGGTGTTGAGCCGGGCCATCTGCGACTGCGCCGCCGCGACCACTCTGGGATGGTTGTGGCCGACATGGGCCACGTTGTTGACCATGTCGAGCCAGCTTTGGCCTGTATGGTCGATCAGGGTGCAGCCCTGCCCCGCGACAATCTTTAGCGGTGTTGGGGCATAGGCGATGCTAAGTGACCGCCCGATCCGGCGTTGTCGTTGGCGCACCAGCCAGTCCGCATCGCGGGCGACGGTGACAGAGGCCTTGACTGGCAAGCCTAAAACCACGCTGGGGTCGGGTGCCACCGCGCGCCAGATTTGCCAATCGCGCCCGATGCCGACACCGTGCATCTGCGCCCCCAGCCCCAAATGGTCGGTGACGATCTGAAAATGCAGGTGGGGCGGCCAGTTGCCGTTTTCATGAGGGCCACCGTAACGGGCGAAGGCATCGCCCTTTTGGATGGCTTGACCGGGGCGAAGCTGCGAAAAGCTGTCGCGGTCCAGATGGCCGTACAGTGTCCAGAACCGGACCCCGTCAACGTCGTGTTCCAGCAGCACCGTCGGGCCAAAGCCGTAGGGCACGGCGTCGTCGTGCAAATAGGCGACTATTCCCGTGATCGGGGCATGAACCGCCTCGCCTGCCGGGGCGAAAATGTCGATGCCGAGATGGGTGCTACGCCGGGCTGAGGCCATCTCAAACGCCGCGCCTTTGTAGATCGTGCGATCTTCGCCATAGCTGCCAATCGCGAAATCCGCGCCATCATCGGCAATCCGCGTGACGCACCACGTAGAAAAGCCCGGACCGTCGAGGGTTGCGATATGGCCTGCATCGGGGCTTTGAGCCGAAAAATCGAACACGGTGACTTTGGGATCGGCCAGATCGGGGCGGATCACCTTGGCGAAATCATGGGCGTTCCGTTCCAACCAGCGGACGACTTTCGCCGCACCCGGCACCGGGTCCATGCCGCAGGCATCGCGCAGGCGCATCCGGGTCAGATGGGGGTTCTCGGATTGCAGGCGGCCTAGTTCGCGCCAGACGTCGTCTTGGCTAACCAAAAGGTAGCGGTTTTCCGGGTTGGCCTTGATTTGCACGGCTGCCATAGTCATCGACACGGCATAGCGGGTTAGGATCAGGTCGAAGAGCTGATCCACCTCGGCTTCGGTCAAGGGGTTGGCCGCGTGATAGGCCGAAACCAACGGCAGGATCGTGGTGATAGGGTCATCCGCACCAATCAAGGCATAGGCACAGGCCACCGCCAGTTCCACGATCCGCCAGCTTTCGACCATATCGCCAAAGTCCAGCAGACCGCAAACCGTGCCATCACCTCCCAACAATACGTTGTAATCATTTGCGTCGTTGTGGATGACTTGGCGCGGGCAGTCTGCCAAGGCGGGTAGGACAACGCTCTGAAACCGGGTCAGGATCGCGGTGACGGCGTCACGCTTATCTTGCGCCTCGATGGCAGGCAGAGCGGGTATATGTTGGTCCGCCTGCCCGATATCCCAGCCATAGACCCGCCGTGCTTGGGGATGGGTGAAGCTTTCCAACGCCCGGTCAAGCCCGCCAAGCAACGCACCAAGGCTGGTGAAACTGGCAGGCACCCGCGCGGCCTTGGCCCAAACCTCGCCCTCTAGCCATGACAAAAGCCGGGCATTGTACCCCTCGCAGTCTAGCAACGCCTGACCCTGCCCGCGCAACTGGCGCGACACTGCCAGATCGGGGGCCACGCGTTCCAGATGGTCCAGCACAGCGATTTGCAGGTCCAGCAGGCCGGGGTCGCTATCTGGCGCGTGCAGTTTCAACAAAAACCGCGCATCGGGTGTAGTGACGCGAAAGTTCAGGTCATGCTCTCCGGGCAGCGAGGAAAGCTGGCCTGAAACCCCGAAACCCTGCTGCAATACTGCTTGCAGCGCCGCATCTAAAACCGCCATCCGATCCTCCTGCCGTATCTATTTGCCGCGGGCATGGTGGCAACCCTGCCGAGCCGAACAGTCAACACACCCGCTTGCTTTCGACAATCATCTTTACATAAAAACGTTTTTACTGTAAACGGATTCGACAGAAGATCGAAATTCGCACCACCAGCGGGGTTTCACGATGCGTATCCGCCAGTACTTCCAGAGAGCCGGTTGAGCATGGTTCTAGCAATCAACAGCCTTCGGAAATCCTTTGGCGCTGTTGAAGTGCTGCGTGGCATCGACTTTACCGCCGAGACTGGGGAATTCATTTGCTTGCTCGGGCCGTCGGGCTGCGGCAAGTCTACCCTGCTGCGGTGTATCGCCGGGTTGGAAACTATCACCTCTGGCACGGTGGAAATCGGCGGGCGCGATATGACCGATGTCCCGCCAGCCGAACGCAATCTGGCGATGGTGTTTCAGAATTACGCTTTGTACCCGCATCTGAATGTGCGCAAGAACATGGGCTTCGGGCTGAACCTGCAAGGCATGCCGCGGGCAGAGATTGACAAGCGGGTGCTGGACGCCGCCCGGATATTGGACATCGACAAGCTGTTGGACCGCAAGCCGCGGCAACTGTCCGGTGGCCAACGGCAGCGTGTCGCCATTGGGCGTGCCATCGTCCGTGACCCCAAGGTGTTTCTGTTTGACGAACCGCTGTCGAACCTCGACGCGGCTTTGCGGACCCAGACCCGCTATGAGCTTGCCCGCCTGCACAAGGAGCTGGGCCGCACGATGATTTTCGTGACCCATGACCAGATAGAGGCGATGACGCTTTCCACCAAGGTCGTCGTGCTGAACGCCGGGCGGGTAGAACAGACCGGCAAGCCGCTGGACCTGTACCGCCGCCCTGCCAACCGCTTTGTGGCAGGGTTTATTGGCACGCCGCAGATGAACTTCTTGCCCGCACGGCTGGCAGACGGCCAGATCACGCTGGCGGGCCAGACCCTGCCGCTGCCCGGCCATGCGCCCGGCGTGACTGAGGCGGGCCTGCGCCCCGAGCATATTCGCCTTGTGACCGACGGTCTGGGTCTTGCCGCCGTAGTGACCTCTGTCGAACATCTTGGGCCTGAGACGATGGTCTTCACCCGAACCGCTGATGGGCAGGCGCTGGTGGTCCGGGCCGATGGCCTGCTTGAGATTGCCGAGGGTCAGCCGGTGACGCTGACCTTTGACCCGGCGCAACTGCATCTTTTCAACGAAACCGGCGTGCGCGTGGACCTTGCGCCGATGTGACATCACGGCGGGAAACTCCGCCAAAACAGGGAGGACGACATGAAAAGATTTATGCCGCTTATGCTGGCGGCAGGGCTGATGGCCAGCACCGCTTGGGCCGATACGACCCTGCGCTTTGCCACATGGGATTCCAACGAAGCCCTTGATATTCAAAAACAGATCGCCGCGATGTTTGAGGCGGCCCACCCCGGCGTCAAGGTTCAGATAGAGGCCTATGGCGACGGCTATGACGACAAGATCGCCGCAGGCTTTGGCGCCGGCGATCCGCCCGACGTGATGTATATGTGGAACTACCCGGCCTATCAGGCGTCGCTGCTGCCGCTGAACGACTATCTGGCTGCGTCCAAGATGGACATGACCGATTTCGCGGCCTCTACCCTGCCCTATGCCACCATCAAGGATGCTGACGGCACGTCACGCAGTCTTGGGCATTCCGGCGGGCTATACGACGCTCGTGACCTATTACAACAAGGACATGTTTGACGCGGCGGGTCTGGCCTATCCCAAGGACGGCTGGACATGGGACGAGTCTGCGCGCCGCCTGCCAAGGCCTTGGCCAAGCCGGACGAAAAGGTCTACGGTTTTGGCGTCGATGGCGCGCCCGACCCCTATGATTTTGAGGCCTATCTGTGGTCCAACGGCTCGTCCTGGATCAGCCCGGATGGCAAGACGACCAAGGGTTTTCTGAACTCACCTGAAACCGCGCAAGTGTTCCAGATGTTCGTCGATATGGTGAACGTCGGGTGAGGGCGTGCTGTTCGGCGTCGGTGACAACGGCAGCTACCGCGAACTGTTCAATGCCGACAAACTGGGCATGGTGATCTCCGGCACCTGGCCGATGCCGGACTTCGATGCGGCGGGCAAGAATTATGGCGTCGTGGGTCTGCCTGCGTTTGCGGGCAAACCGGCGCACAGTCAGGTCGGCATGTCGGCACTGTCGATCGCCAAGGACAGCAAGAACCCCGATCTGGCATGGCAATTCGTCGAATTCTACGCCTCACCCGAGGCTGTGGCGCTGCGGACCAACGACCTGCCGATCCTGAATTCGGTCGCCAAATCGCGCGGGCTGCTGGACGATCCCAAATACGCGGCCTTCTTCACCATGCTGCCACCCGCTGGCGACTCGCGGACGCCTGCCTTCCTGCGCAACCCCAACTGGGGCCGCGCGCAGGATGTTGTGAACGAGGCGATCCAGCAGATCTATGTCGACCTCGACAATGTGCAGGCCACGCTGGATGACGCCGCCGACACGGCCGACAAGGCGCTGACCGAAATGACCAACAGTGGCCGCGCGCAAACGGTTCCGGCCCGGCGCGGCCACGCCCTTAGCTGTTCGTGGCCCCATGGGTGGTTGGGTTCTTGGCCTTCACCCTGGGGCCACTGCTATTCTCCCTCTACATCAGCTTTTTCGACTGGCCCCTGATCGGAGAGGCCGCATTCAACGGCGGCGCAGAACTATGTCGACCGTCCTGACCGATGACGACGATTTCCGCCGCGTCCTTCTGGGTCACGATGAAATTCGCCGCGATGTTCGTGCCGTCGAACCTGATCGTGGCGCTGGCTGCTTGGCGCTGCTGCTGAACCAGCCGCTGTTCGCGTCGGGGCTTCTTCCGCGCGGCGTTCTACCTGCCCTCGATCATCTCGGGCGTGGCACTGGTGACGATCTGGTCATGGCTCCTTAGCCACCGAATACGGCGTGATCAACTACGGCCTGTCGCTGTTCGGCATCCCCGGTGTCAACTGGCTGGGCAGCCCGAACTGGGCCCCGGTGTCCATCGTGCTGGTCAGCCTGTGGAGCGTGGGCGGCACCATGCTGATCTTCCTCGCCGGTCTGAAATCCATCCCGAAAGACCTGTATGAGGCGGCGAGCCTGTCCGGCGTCGGGCGTCTGGGCCAGTTCGTGCTGATCACCCTGCCGCTGTTGTCGCCGGTGATGCTGTTCAACCTCGTCACCACCGTCATCGCCGCCTTCCAACAGCTGACGCTGGCGCTGCTGCTCACCAAGGGCGGCCCGGTGAAATCGACCTACATGCTGGCGATGTACATCTATGACACCGCCTTCAAATACCACGACATGGGCTATGCCGCCGCGATGTCGACCGCTGATGCTGCTGCTGATCTTTGCCCTGACGGTGGCGATCTTCAAACTGTCCAGCCTCTGGGTGTTTTACGAGACGGAGGTGCAAATGAAAGCCGTGAAATGGGCGCTCGTGGCCCTGTTGACCATGCTGTTCCTGTTCCCGTTCTACTGGACCTTCGTCACCGCGATCAAAGCCAAGCCCGAGCTGCTGACCTGGCCGCCGACCTGGTGGCCCGCAGACCGCGCTCTGGGGCAACTTCATCGCCGCATGGAACGCCCAACCCTTCGGCACCTTCCTGTGGAATTCCAGCGTGGTCACCGTGCTGTCGACCATCGGCCAACTTGCTGTCGTCCTCGCTCGTCGCCTTCGGCTTTGCGCGGTTTTCCTTCCCCGGCCGCAACCTGCTGTTCATGGTCCTGCTCGGCCGCCATGATGATCCCCTGGGACGTCACGATGATCCCGCTGTATATGGAGTTCAACTGGCTCGGCTGGATCAACACCCTCAAACCGCTGATCGTCCCGGCCTGGTTCGGCGCGCCCTTCTTCATCTTCCTGCTGCGCCAGTTCATCATGTCGATCCCGCGGGAACTGGACGAGGCGGCCAAGATGGACGGTGCCAACATGTTCCAGATCTACTGGAAGGTGCACCTGCCCCTGATGGCCCCCGCCCTGGTGCTGGTCGGCGTGTTTCAGGTGCTGGCGGCGTGGAATGACTACCTTGGCCCGCTGATCTTCCTGAACGACCAAAGCAAATACACCCTGACCCTGGGACTGGCACAGTTCAAGGGGCTGCATCGACACCGACCTGACCTCTCTCGCCGCCATGACCATCATCCTGGTCCTGCCGCCGCTGGTGCTGTTCCTGACCGCGCAGCGCTACATCATGGACAGCTCGCTCTCGTCGGGGATCAAGGGGTGACACTGTTTGACCCGCAAAAGGTGCCGTTTTCCACGCGGGAAAGCTTTCACTGCATCTCATGGCTGGGCGACGCGTTCTGGCTGCGCAACCTGCGCGGCGGGGATGAACATACAAATCTGGGCCGCCTGCTGCAGATTGAGGTGTTGGAGGATGACCAACCTTGCGCACCCCACTGGACCCTGACGCCCGACAGCCTGCAAGCATCTACGCCCAAGGGGACGTTGACGCTTCACCTTCGCCAACCCTGACCTGATCGCCCTCCAAAGCAGTGCCCTTGGCGTGCGGCTGACCTCCGGCCCCAGCAAATACGACTACGCCCAAGAGACGGATCGACCTGGTCCACATCTGCAACGCCGCGCAGGATATGCGCATGCGAAATCAGCGTGGTACAGGGGTCCAAGGCGCTGACAGTCCCCGTGGAACGGCTTGTCCGCCGACAGCATCACGCTGACCTTGTCGCCAGTAGGCGGCCTGCTGCAAGCGACGATAGACCTGTTCCGCGTGACCCCCACCCCGCGCCCCACCCCCGCAAGGCTTTGCCGACTTCCATGCCGCCCTGCCGCCCTGCCTGCCCGACCACACCAAGGGCCACGAGCTTGCCGCCTATATCCTGTGGTCGGCCTATGTCCCGGCCGAAGGCGCGCTGACCCGTCCCGCGATCTACATGTCGAAAAACTGGATGACCAACATCTGGTCCTGGGACCATTGCTTTGTCGCCCGCGCCCTGCCGCCCGATCTGGCATGGGACCAGATGGCGGTGATCTTTGACGCGCAGCACGCAACTCGGGCCGCCTGCCCGACTATATCAACGACCGCTACGCGCTATGGGCGTTTACCAAACCGCCCGTGCATGGCTGGACCTTTGCACCATTTGGACATTGCGGGGCATGAAGCTCAGGTGCGTTCGATGGCTGACCCTGCAGGCCGAATCCTGGCTGAACGGCCCCATCATGGAACGGCCTGCCCGCCTATCGCCACGGCAATGACGCAGGCTGGGACAATGCCACCTGCTTTGCCGAGGGCGCCCCGGTGGTCACGCCCGACCTCGCCACCTTTCTGATCCTGCAATTCGACCAGATCGCGGCGCTGCACCTGACCCTGGGCGATCCCCAAGCCGCCGCGACAGCCACGCGCGCAGGCCGACGACCTATGCGCGCGCCTGCTGCAACGACCTGTGGACCGGCGACGCCTTCACCGCCCGGCATGCAAGGCGACGGGCGCGCCGTCAGCACCGGCGACAGCCTGCTGTTGTTCCTGCCCCTGCTGCTTGGCCCCCGCCTGCCCGCCGAAGTCCGCGCCAAACTCCTGCAAGGCCTGACCAAACCGCGGACGCTTCCTGACCCCGCATGGTCTGGCGACCGAGGCGCTGACCAGCCCGCTTTACCGCGACAACGGCTATTGGCGCGGCCCGATCTGGGCGCCGACGACGCTGCTGTTCGTCGATGCGCTGGACCGTTGCGGCGAACACGCCCTGGCCGACGACATCGCCCGTCGCTACCTGGCGCTGTGCCAAAACAACGGCATGGCCGAAAACCATGATGCACTGACCGGGCAGGGCCTGCACGACCCCGCCTTTGCCTGGACCTCTGCGGTCTATCTGATCCTTGCAGACCGGCTTCACCGCTTGGCGCGGATGATCTCGCGGTAGGTTTCCGCCGAGAATTTCGGCGTCCGCTTCTGCGTGGCGATAATCGACATGGACGATGCCGAAGGGCACGGTATAGCCATAAGCCCATTCGAAATTGTCGATCAGCGTCCAGGCGAAATAGCCCTTCACCGGCACGCCCTTTTGCCGGGCGCTGTCCATCTGCTCGATGTGATCGACGTAATAGGCGCGCCCGCTGCAGATCGACGATCTCGCCATTCGCGTCAGGCTTTCGAGGCGCGTCGCCATGCCGTTTTCCGAGATATAGATCGCCTTGGGCCCATAGTTCTCATGCACATACATCAGGATGTCATGGATGCACTGCGGCCAGATCTCATAGCCGACCGCCGTATAGTCGCCCGGCGGGCTGACGCGCTGGAAAGTTCAGCGGCGGCCATTCGTGGCCCGCCTGCATGACCGAGCGGCGATAGATGTTCACGCCGAGATAATCCACCGGGGCCGCGATGATCGCGGCATCGCCGGGCAGTATCGTCCGGCCAGCTCCGCCGCACATAACTGCACAGATTCCGCCGGATAGGCACCCTTGAACACCGCATCCAGATACAAGCGGTTCTGCGCCAGTTCGAAGTTCCGCGCGGCCACGGCATCCTCACGCGCCGCCTGGCAGGTTCCGCCACATTCAGGTCCAGCACGATCCCGACCTCGGCCCCCGGCGCCGCCGCGCGGATGCGCGGCACCGACAGGCCATGCGCCAGCAAGCGCATGATGGCTGGCGCACAGACCGCCCTTGACCCCATCCGCCAACCCCGGCGCATCCTCGCCCGAGGCATGGCCGGACCAGCAGAAGGTCCAGGGCTCGTTCAGCGTCGTCCAATGCCGGACCCGGTCGCCGAAGGCCCGCGCCATGTGCCTCGGCATAGTCGGCAAAACGATGCGCCGTGTCGCGGTTGTACCAGCCGCCCTTGTCCTGCAGCGCCTGCGGCAGGTCCCAGTGATACAGCGTCAGATAGGGGTCGATCCCCGCCTGCCAGCAGCCCGTCGATCAGCCGGTCATAGAACGCCATGCCCGCCGGGTTCAGCGCCCCTGCCCCACCGGGCTGCACCCGCGCTCCAGGCGATGGAAAAGCGGTAGGCGTCCAGCTCCAGCTCCTGCATCAGGCGCGATATCGTCCTGCCACAGGTGGTAATGGTCGCAGGCCACATCGCCGGAAGATGCCGTCGATGATCGCCCCGGGCTTGCGGCAGAACCGGTCCCAGATGCTTTCCCCCTTGCCGTCCGCGTCCCACGCGCCCTCGATCTGATAGGCCGCCGTGGCGCCGCCAAAGACGAAATCTTGGGCAGATGCAGCCCTTGTGCCTTGCGGGTGATGCCGGGGCGGTCAACGTTTGACATGGAACTTCCTTTCAATCGCGGCAATCAGACTGGCCGCCACGAGGGTCAGCAACAGGTAGAAGATCGCCGCCGAATTATACGGGGCAAAGGGCAGGAAAGAGGCCGACTGAAACTCTCGCATCCGCTGGGTCACGTCGCGGATCGACAGGATCGACAGCAGCGAGGTGTCCTTGAGGATCGCGATGAACTCATTGCCCAAGGGCGGGATCACGATGCGAAACGCCTGCGGGATGACGACATGCCGCGCGGTCTGCCAGCGGGTCAGGCCCAGCGACCGCGCCGCCTCCACCTGGCCCGATGGCACCGCGTTCAGCCCGGCCCGGAAGATCTCGGCCAGATAGGCGGAATAGGCCATGGCCATCGCGACGATGCCGCGCAGCATGTTGGGCGGGTCGATGAAGCCGCCCGTCCCGGCCTTGACCGCCCCGGCCAGCGGCAGGCCGATATACAGCACGATCACCAGCATCGGGATGCCGCGGATCGTATCCACCAGAAACTCGGCCCCGACCGACATCGGGTGCCGACCATGGACCGCAGCCGCCGACAGGTCAGCAAGGCCAGAATGATGGCCAGCACCGCAAACCCGCCACAGGCGGCACGGTTGGCATCCGGTATGGTCTCGACCTGCCACAGCGGCGAACCTCGGCCAAGGCGGCAGGCACCAGCGCCGCCGAAACCTCCGCGCCCAGGGCTCGCCAAGGCCGTGGCGGGGTCCTTCAGCGTCTTCAGGTCACGCTCCACGCCGTCGCCACCGGGAAACTGCCCAAACCGCACCGCGTCGATCAGGCGTTTGCGGCGTGCCGGGGGTAACAGCGATCTTGCCGCTCAGATCGCCGACCAGCGCATACCCCTGTTTCGGGGCCATGAATTGCGACAGCGACAGCGCCAGAAACCCCAGCAATCACCGCGCCGAACACCGGATAGGTCCGCCGACCGACCTGCAACTGCAACAGCCCGATCCAGCACAGCCCCAGCACGACCGCCAGAATATAGGCCAGAATCGCCGCCCGCAGCGTGGTAGCCACCCCCGCGGCAAAGCCCAGATAGGCGAACAGCCCGACATAGCCCAAGCCGACCCCGTTCAGCACCAACAGCGGCCATTTGACCCGCCGCATCACAAATCGCCGCCACGCTGCAGGCCAGATAGACCCACGCCCCGCGCCACAGCCAAACCGCCGTCTCGCCCATCGGCCGCATCGGTCAACCGCCGTGGGTCTCGACCCCGCGCTGCACCAGATCCGACGTGAACCCATCCACCGTATTGGCCACGACCGAGGCCACGAAGGGCAGCGCCGCCCCCGACAGCACCACCCCGACCGCGCCCAGATTGACCGCAGCCATCGCCCAGTGCCACCGGGGCCAACGCAACGCCGCAAGGCCACTGCCAAAGGCCGCGATCAGCGCCACAAACCCCGGCACCAACGCCCCCGCCCCCGGCTCTACCCCGACAATCGCGGCGAGCGAGCGGCTATAGTCGCCCGACACCGCGAACAGGTACAGAATGAACGGCAAGGCAAACAGGATGACCAGATTGCTTGGCCTGATCTTTTTCAACACGCGCGTATATCCGCTGTCAAGGAATTGGGGGGCGTTGCCGCCCGCCCCTCAGTTGCCGTTCCAGTATTTCGCCTTCAGCGCGTCCAGCGTGCCGTCCGCCTGAATGGCGGCCAACCCCTCGTCAAACGCCGCGACATTGGGGTCGCCCTTGCGGAACACCAGCCCCAGCGGGTCGGATTGCAAATCCTTGACGCCCACAACCAACTCGCCCGCGAACTGCTTTTCATAGGCCGCCCCATTGGCCCCGTTGATCACCACGCCATCCACATCCTTGTTCTTCAGCGCCAGAACCGAGGCGTTGAACGTGTCATAGGCCAGCACATTGCCATCGCCAACGATCGACTTCGCAAGCTCGGCATCGGTGGTATTGGCCTGCGCCGACAACCGCTTACCAGCCTTGAAATCATCCAGCGTCAGGCCGGTATCCTCGGCCCGGATCAGAATGGCCTGACTGTTCACCAGATAGGGGCCGGCGAAATCCATCGACTGCTTCCGCTCATCAGTGATCGAGACGCCAGAGGCGACAAGGTCAAACTGCCCCTCGCCCAGCGCCGCAAAGATGCCGTCCCAGCCGGTGGTGACGAATTCGGCCTTGCAGTTGATCTTGGCGCAAATGGCATTCACCACATCCACGTCAAAACCGACGATCTGACCTGAGGCCTGATCCACCGACTCCATCGGCGGTGAGGTCGTGTCAGAACCCACCTTCAACGTGACGCCCCCTAGATCAGCCGCACTGACCGAAGAGGTCATCAGCAACAGTGCCAAGACAAGTTTCAGTTTCATAGCAGTCCTCCCATCCGTTCCCTAAGTCTTCACTTGGTCGCTCTGCCGGGCCACCAGTTGTGGCCGGGTCAGTTCTTTCAGGGCCGCAGGCGCCTCTCCTGCCAGCAAACGCAGCAGAAACTCTCCCAAGCGGCGGCCCAGATCCTCAATCGGTTGGTAAAATGTGGTCAGCGGCGGCGCGAAATAGGCGCTGGCGTTGATGTCGTCATAGGCGATCACCGACACATCCTGCCCGGCCGTCAGCCCAAGCTCCCTCAAACCCGCCAACACCCCCAGCGCAGTGGATTCGTTGACGCAGACAAAACCGGTCGGTGGTGCCGTAGTCGCCCGCAGCGCAATGGCAGAGGATTTTCCGAAATAGGTAGTCAGGTCACCGGCAGCAATCAAACCCTCAACCGGGGCCAGCCCCGCCTCGGCATAGGCGCGGTGATAGCCGTCAATGCGGTCCAAGGCATAGGACAGCTTGGGGTCCGGGTTGATCAGCGCAATGGCCCGGTGCCCACCCGCCAACAAGCGCGCCGTAGCGGCATAGGCGGCCCACTCACTGTCCACATCCACGTGGGCATACTCCATCGGCTGACGACAACGGCCGAGGGTGACAAACGGAAACCCTTGCTCCACCAGATAATCGACCCGCGCATCCTGCGCCATGATGCCGGAAAAGATCACGCCATCGGCCAGCCTATGCTCGACAATCCGACGGGCCAACTCCAGCCCCTCATCAACATCCCGAACGACATGAACGGCAATCCGGTACAACGACCCTTCCAGCGCCTGCGAAATGCCCGACAGGATCTGTGTGTATTCCACCCCATCCCACTCAAACCCTGAAGCCGCAGAGACCGGCATCAGCACGGCAACCTGATAGGTCAACCCGGTCCGCAACGACATACCCCGGACCGAGGGTTCATAGCCGATCTTTGCCGCCGCAGCCCGGATCAACTCTTTGGTTGCGCTGGTCACAACCGGGGAATCGTGAAGTGCCTTGGAGACGGTTGCAATCGAGTAGCCCGTCACTTCGGACAGGGTCTTGATCGTAGGGCGTGAAACACTGGATGACACAACAAACACCATCTGGTTGGGAAGGGGCGAAACCCACTCCAGCGGAAAGCTTCTACCAAGCTAAATCAAAATAAAAACGATTTCAAATTGAACTTTGGGGCCTCAGACACTTTTCTTGGTGGCGTCAGTCAAACGCGACGCGGTCTCAGCAAATCTGCACAAGCACACCGAGAAACCGTACGGAGTTCGTGCACTGAATCGTCGAGGCAAACCGATAATTTCACAAAACTGAGCACTCAGGGCCGCAAGCGTTTTGGTGATGTGGGACTCGAATCGTGGCAGCCTCACCCTCCGACAAAATTATCAAATTATTTCAATGGCATACGGCGGCATACAGCCCATCACCTTGAATACGCACTCAAAATTAATCCATATAAAACAACATATTACAAAATAGCTGCGCGGAGAAATGTATAGCAATCTTATGGGCCATTACAAATGGAATCAGTTCGCCCAAGTCATCTGCTGGTTCGGTTGGGCAGTGGCGTGGCACAACTGACTGCCTATCAGGTGCTGACCATGTGGTTGATGGCCAATGGATACGCACCGATGATCACCTTTGCCGCCCACCGGGTCTGGTTCGTCCTGGCCCTGATCCTGATCCCGACCTGGTCGGCGTTCCATTTCTATTTGGTCCACCGGTTGTCGCACGCCCGTCATCGATTGATGGAAATTATGCCGCTCAGCACACGCCTATCATCGACACGCGCGCGGCCATGATATTTGGGAAAGAACGGACGCAAGCGCGACAATTGCGCCTCGATCAGCCAGAGCAGACTGCTCATCAATGTGGTCTCTTGGCGAGGCCTGATTGCCACTACAGCCTGAGATCGATGGGTCTGGAGCCAACGGAAATGTCAGCAAAGCTTTCTTTTTTCGACGGAAACACACTGCAGTACCGTTCATCATTCTGTATGCACTGGCTGGGAAGTCTTAACTGATGCGGAAATTGATAAACTGGGTGGCGGCGGCGGCAATTCTGTTTGGGGCCTATGTCTTTACCTTCGGGATGCCTTCAGCAGTTTCAGCCCTTATCGCACCCGACACCGCAGAAAAGACCACTTCGGAAACCGAACGCCCCGCAGCCACCTCGACAAGGGCGCGCCCCTCTGGCCCCGGAACCAGTGGCCAACGCGGTGGAGGTCGGCCCTCAACCGCGATCGCAGTTGTAACCGCTGCACTTGAGATGCAGCCATATGAGAGTGTCTTGAATGCGATAGGTACCGCGTCATCCTTGCGCAGCGTTGATGTTGTGTCGGCCTCGGCGGGAACTGTGATTGAGGTGAACTTGTCGGCCAATCGAGAGGTTGAGAAAGGCGATGTCTTGGCTCGCTTCGATGCACGAACGCAGACACTGAACCTTGAGATTGCGCAGGCCAATTTGCAACAAGCCACCGAAACGGTCACTCGGTATGAAACGCTTAGACAGGCCGGTAATTCGACAGTCACAGACGTGACCCTGTCAGACGCCCGCAGGGCACAGCGGCTTGCCGAAGCGGCGCTCGGGCTGGCCGAGGTGGCGTTGGACGACCGTTCTATTCGCGCGCCTATCAGTGGGCGCGTGGGGCTGAGCGATATCGAAGTGGGCGACTCGCTTAGCGTCAATAGCTTTATTGTGAACATCGATCAGGCCGAAACGCTTGTGGTAGAATTCGAATTGCCCGAGCGCGCTATCGGGCTGCTTGCCGACGCCAAAGAAGTATTGGTGTCGACCTCGGCCTTCACAGGCAAGGTGATTGCTGGCAAAATCGTTTCGTTTGACAGCCGAATTGATGCGGTTACGCGAAGCGTGACAGTAAAAGCCCAAATCGACAACTCCGAGGCGCTGCTATGGCCCGGAATGACCTTTTCCGTGCGGCTTTTGCAGGAAAGCGCACCGCTGCCAATGCTCCCGTCGACGGCGATCACATGGTCTCGCGCGGGCTCGAGTGTTTGGGTCGATGAGGGCGGCGTTGCCAAGCAGGTGCCGGTGACCATTCTGTTTAGGCGGGATGACTCCGTATGGATCGATGCCGATATTACTGAGGGCGCGATGGTTGTGACAGAAGGCGCCCAAAAGCTGCGCACTGGTTCCCAGATTTCGACGCCGGGCGCGGCACCTCGCAACGGCGAAGGGCGACGCCCCGGCGCGGGCGGCGCACCTTCTGCTGAATCAGACGAGAAACCAAAATCAATCACCAAGGAGCCGGCATGACCGCCCCCAAGTCCCGGTCGGGCCTGGCCGATCTGTTTGTTGCGCGCCCGATATTCGGCATCGTGATCAACCTGTTGATCCTGATCGCCGGTCTGGCTGCGCTGGTTGCGGTCGATGTGCGCGAAATGCCGGATGTGGATCAGCCTGTCCTGTCAGTGCGCACCAGCTACGAAGGTGCGGTTCCGACGACTGTTGACCGCGAAGTGACGCAAGTGTTGGAGGACGCGCTGAGCGCGCTGGAGGGGCTGTCCTATATTGAATCTACGTCGTCGACTGGTTCCAGCCGTATCACCATTGACCTATCCGAAGGTACAGATGTCGACGTTGCAGCCAATGAGGCACGCGAGATCGTATCAAGCACTCTGCGGCAATTGCCAAGCGCGATTGATGATGACCCCAGCGTGACGAAAAGCGACAGCAACGCGGATGCGATCATTCGCTTGGCGCTTCTGGGCGATGCCAGCCTTGATGAACTAACAGCATTGGCAGAAGGTGCTGTCTATGACCGTCTATCCACCATCGACGGCATTGCCGAAGTTACGTTGCGCGGCGACCAACCGAACGAATTTCTTGTGACCCTAGATATGCCCGCCCTACTAAGCCGGGGCATGACAATATTCGACGTGTCCGATGCGCTGTCGGCGTTGCGCGATGACACGCCTTTGGGGCAGTTGGAAACGGACGCACAGACCCTCACGCTGCGCGTAGGCAACGCCAACGCCACGGTCGCAACGGTGAGCCAAGTTCCCATTGACGCCAACACGCGGGTATCGGACGTGGCGTTTGTGCGCTTGGTTCCCGAAGAGGGCGCAATCGTAACCCGTGTGAACGGTCAGACTGCTGTTGGTCTCGACATCACCCGCCAATCAGCGGGCAACACCCTGTCCATCTCGCAGGATGTGGCCGTCGCGGTTGCTGAGCTTCAAAGAGCTCTGCCAACCGGTGTTCAGTTGATCGTCACATCCGATGACGGCACGTTTATCGAAGGCTCGTTGAGCGAGGTTATGAAATCTATCGGGTTGGCAACGGTGATCGTTGTTGTAGTGATCTTTGCCTTCCTGAAATCAGCGCGCGCCACGATCATCCCCGCGATTACCATCCCGGTTTCGCTTGTCGGCACAATCGCTGCAATCTGGCTGACGGGGTTTTCAGTCAACACAATCAGCCTGCTGGCGCTGGTTTTGGCGACCGGAATGGTGGTGGACGACTCAATTGTTGTGATCGAAAATATCGTGCGCAAACGCAAGCAAGGCATGGGTGCGTTTGCCGCCGCAGCCTCTGGCACGAACGAAGTGTTTTTTGCCGTCATCTCAACCACAGCGACACTTGCTGCCGTCTTCATTCCGATCTCGTTTTTGCCCGGTCAGGCTGGTGGCGTGTTCAGCGAGTTTGGCTTCGTCCTTGCCTTTGCGGTCACCTTGTCATCCATCACCGCACTCACGTTGGCCCCGGTCATGGCGGCGTTTCTGGACCCAGGAAAACCGGGTCCTTCCAAAAAAACAACCGACAAACCCAGTTTTCTAGCACGTAGCTTTGACACTGTGATGGATCGAGCAATTCGGATGCCATTGATGGTGCTTTCTGTTGCGGGCGGGTTTGTCATAATCGCTGCGGGGGCGGCTGGCACGCTTTCGTCCAGCATCACGCCGGACGAAGATCGTGGCTTCTTCCTAATTCAGGCGCGCGGGGCATCTGATACGACCATTGATTATCTCGACACCCAAGTTGCTTTGATTGAGAAAATCCTATCGCCATACCAAGAAAGCGGTGAGATTACGGCCGTGCAAAGCATCATCGGCGTCGGTGGCGGCACGAGCGCCTTTATCGTCGTGCGACTTCCGGACTGGGCCGAACGTGATCGCAGCCAATCCCAGATTATCGCGGAGATTAGCACGAGTTTGGCGCAAATTCCGGGCATTCAGGCCAGTGCACGATCCACCAACAGCCTGAACATCCGCGGTGGCGGGCAAGGCCTGCAATTCGCGGTAACCGGCAAGGATGTTGAGGCGATGACCAGTGCCACCGATGCATTGGTGGCGGCGATGGCGCAGGACGACGCGTTCCTTAACCCGCAGCTTTCCAACGATACAGTGCAAGCCCAGTACGAAGTGCGGGTTGATCCGGAAATGGCAAGCGTGTTTGGCCTGACCGAAGCCGGGATAACCCAGACCATAAGCGCGATGATCCAAGGCAAAACAGCCGTCACCGTGTTCAGCGACAATATTGAAACCGATGTGAATATCGTGCCGGGTGGACCGCCGATCAATGATCCATCAGACTTGGACAGCATCCAGTTGCGTCTGCCCGGTGGCGGCTATGTCCCTCTATCTGCCGCCGCAGAACTGGTCCCAGTGGTCAGCCAATCCACGTTGCAACGCCAAGGAGGGACACTGGCGGTTTCGGCACAGGCGAACCTCGCTGATGGCGTCGATATCGGCACCGCGATGGGCCGTTTGTCGGCGATTGCAGCTGACACGTTGCCCGACGGCATGGGACTTATATTTACAGGTGAGGCCGCCACATTGAGCGACAGCCAGACCGAAATGTACACGGTGTTTGGCGTTGCGTTTGTCGTGGTGTTCCTCGTCCTCGCGGCGCAATTTGAAAGCATCGCGAGCGCGGTCGTTATCATGCTGACAGTACCCTTCGGTCTGGCCGCCGCTCTTCTGGCAATCTCTCTAAGTGGCGGGTCGCTAAACTACTACAGTCAGATTGGATTGGTGATGCTGATCGGTGTTATGGCCAAGAACGGCATCCTGATCGTCGAGTTTGCCAACCAATTGCGCGAAGCGGGCCAAGATATCGACAGCGCAATTCGTGACGCATTGCGGTTGCGGATCCGGCCCGTGATGATGACGATGGTCTCAACCGTGCTTGGCGGCTTGCCCTTGATCCTGACATCCGGTGCGGGGGCAGAGGCCCGCATCGCCGTCGGCTGGGTCATCGTTGGCGGACTTGGTTTCGCCACTGTCTTCACCCTGTTCCTGACGCCGGTCTTCTACCGGTGGATTGCAATATGGGGGTCCGAGCCGGGCATGGCATCAAAACGGCTTATTCGAGAAAATGAAAGCAGCGCTCAGGTTCCCGCAGCTTAAGTCCGTAGTTCGCGCTAAACAACGATCATCTCATTGAATTTTCAATTGATTATGGCGGTTTTTCTCACTTCACACTAGGCGTTCGACCTGTCTATTGCTTACACCACAAAGAGCGTTTCCGCAGCAAGGCAGCCGATGCCCACCTTGAGATGATTGCCGAGAAATTGCCCTTCGCGAAGTGGTCCTCAAGACCTTGACCTAGCCGTTGAGTTGCGGCGAACTGGGTTTGATGTAGGCGTGGCGGATGGCTCTGTCTTCGACATGCTAATGGAATTTCGCCTAGAACTCATAGCCGCCATCCTTTGCCGGGCAGTTGATTGCCTTGCAATCAATGAGAGGGGATGCGGATCTCCTGAATGCGAAACGGAAAGGTCGCAATGGCGTGATCCACGAAATTGATGGCATTGGCCTGGTTGTGGTGTTCGTAGATCTTCAGCGCACGGTTTCTTGTCGCGTTATCAATGGCCATGTATTGAATACGCCGAGTCTTGGAACCTGATTTGTGATAGGATGGCTTGAATAGGCCAAGGAAAACCTAGGCTCCAGACTTCGGTAACGGGGCCGGGGCAGTCAAGTGGTTTTTCGCATACGAGGTCGGCCGCTGTAGAGCGGTTTTTGCCTCGGTTCTTTGCGGGTCGTCCTACTTTCACCGCGCCTTCGTCTGAGATCATCCCGGCTGCATGCTTCGGTCCGTGGTCAGCGCGGGGCTGCCAACATGATGCTGGTTCAAATGGAATTCCGACGTTCCCATCTCATAGGCGTGCTCGACGTTGATCGGCATGGCAATCCCCCCATTTTTAACGGGGTGCGGTTGTAGAATTTATGCGGCCATTTTCAGTTTCTGGGCGGGTGTGATGCCGCCGATGCCCCATTGCCCGGCAATGGTTTGCGTGCAAACCATGAAAGGGATGTTCGGGCGGTCGTTGTTGTAAGTCCATAGCCATTGCGTGGCGAAGTCCTGAGCCTCCTCGATGGTTTCGATGATGTATTGATCGAGCCATTCATGCCGGACGGTGCGGTTGTAGCGCTCGATATATGCGTTCTGCTGTGGTTGACCCGGTTGGATATGCTGGATGGTAACCCCATGTTTCTCCGCCCATTTCATCAGCTTTTCACTGATGTATTCGGGGCCATTGTCGACCCTTATGGTGCCTGGCTTGCCGCGCCATTCGATGTGGAGGAGGGTGAGGAAACGGTCCGGGGGATCGTTTCCCCGACGACGGGTCTAAACTGCGGATGGCCCGTTCAGCTGGCAAAGAAAAGTCGACCTCGATGCCCAAGCCTTCACGGTTGAAGTCGTCCAGCACGTTCAACAACCGAAATGCCCTGCCATCCCCAAGGCGATCTGCCATGAAGTCCCCTTACGGCGTTTGGAGACAAACGCCTACCGGGCAACGCATCGACCAGGTCACATTTGGTGCCTCAGGCACCGCCAAGGCGTCAGGTTTGTCGCGCTTCAACCGCTTGCGCGGCTTGATCTGTTACCCGGCAATGGTTTGCCTGCAAACCATGAGAGGGCGCAGGTTCAACTCCAGCTCGCAGTAGATCCGATAAACCCGTTTGTGCCCTCTCATGCATGTAAACATGCACTGCCGGGTAACAGTATCCATGGATGCCCCTTCACATTGCGCAAATGCAGAAAACACAGGCCGAACCCCCACGTCTTGCGGGCGTCGGTTAGCCCGGTCAGCAGATCAGCGATCTCTTCGTTCTCGACACGCAACTTCGGGCCATACCGATAACAGGTCTCGCTCACCCCAAAGGCCCGGCAAGCTAGGGCGATGCTTGCCCCACGTCGTGCCACTGCATTCTCGGCCATCTCGCGGCGTTGACCCACGGCAAATGCACGCATTTGCCTTCCGGGCAACGGACGGCCCCGTCACTTTTTTCCAAGGGCTTCCTTGAGCAAATCCGCCTGCATGCTCAGGTCCGCATACATCCGCTTTAGCCGACGGTTCTCATCTTCCATGGCCTTCATCTGGCTGATCAGCGACGCATCCATCCCGCCATACTTCGCCCGCCATTTATAGAAGGACGCGTTGCTCATCCCATGCTCGCGGCAAAGCTCGGCCACCCACTGCCCGGCAGGCGAATGCGTAACATTCACCGAGAGGGGCACGCCGCCTTCAGCTTGGCGCAGGATCGCAAGGATCTGGGGTTCTGTATATCTCGTCATCTTCATCTGAATCTCCTCATGCATCTTGCCGAGAAAATTCTACTTCCGCAGCCCCTTACTTTCGGGGGGGATTACCACGGGGCGGCGATTTCCCGCGCGCGTTGGTCATCATTGACGTTGCCCCCTGCACCTAATCCAGTTTGAGGTAGACTCTGGCCCAACCGAAAGGACCAGAGATGAAGCGCAGCAGGTTTACCGAAGACCAGATCATTGGCATTTTGAAAGAGCACGAGGCCGGGATTTCCGTGGCCGATCTGTGCCGCAAGCACGGTGTCAGCGATGCGACGGTCTACAAGTGGAAAGCCAAGTATGGCGGCATGGATGTCAGCGAGGCGAAGCGGCTGAAGGGCCTTGAAGACGAGAACGCGCGCCTGAAACGGCTTCTTGCCGATGCCATGCTCGACAATGCCGCGCTGAAGGATCTCCTGGGAAAAAAGTGGTGACGCCCGCCGCGAAGCGGCAAGCGGTCGCGCATCTGGTGGCAAGTCACGAGATGAGCGAACGGCGGGCGTGCCGGGTGATCGGCTGTTGCCGGATGACCATGCGCTATGAGGCGATCCGGCAGGACGACCCTGTGCTGCGCGAGCGGCTGAAAGACTTGGCCAAGGTCCGACGCCGGTTCGGCTATCGTCGGCTGCATGTATTCCTGCGGCGCGAGGGCCATGCGGTGAACCACAAGCGCCTGTTCCGCATCTACCGCGAGGAACAGTTGCATGTGCGCCGTCGCGGTGGGCGCAAGCGGGCCATGGGCACACGGGCCCCGATGGTGCTGCCATTGATGCCAAACCAGCGTTGGTCACTGGATTTTGTATCCGACCAGCTGACGGACGGTCGCCGCTTCCGGATCATGACCGTCGTCGATGACTGCACGCGCGAATGCCTTGCACTGATCGCCGACACCTCGCTATCGGGCGGCTCGGGTCGCGCGTGAACTGGCGACGCTGTTCGACGCCCGCGGCAAGCCACAGACGATCGTCAGCGATAATGGGACCGAGTTCACCTCGAACGCGATCCTGAAGTTCGTGGATGACCGCAAGTTTGACTGGCACTACATCGCACCCGGAAAGCCGACCCAGAATGCCTTTATCGAGAGCTTCAACGGCCGCCTGCGGGACGAGTTGCTGAATGAAACTCTGTTCCCGTCCCTGCACCATGCCCGCGCAACGCTGGCCGCCTGGCGCACCGACTATAACACAGAACGGCCCCACTCCCGCCTCGGCTGGCAGACCCCAGCCGAGTTTGCCCGAACCTTCGCCCCGCAACGGGGCCTGACGCTGCGCAATCCGCAAAGCTCCGCGCCAGCCCCCGTTGCCCAACCCGCCCAAATGGGCAAAACTCAAACCCGGAGTCTCGCTCACGCTGGATAAAAGTTGGGGGCAACGTCATCATCACCAGCGGTGCTGAGGCTTCGGCTAATTCCTCTAGACGGTTCACCGTTCGGCTAAAAACGCAATCTCCGGACACAAACGCGTTTAAGTTTGAGATCTCATGGAGTTGTCGTTCGCCCGAGCCCCTCCGACCATGTACATTGAGTGTCGAAATCACCAGCAACGGGATGCTGTCTCCGTGCGATTGCTCCATCGCGTTGACAATATTGGTTATGTCGGAGCCGGAGATAGTGAAACAGACACCGGGTCTGCGGCGGGCCCCTTCTTAGTAGTCGGCCATGAACTCCGCACCTTGTCCATGGCGCGGCGTGACATGGCGCTGCCCGTCAGCCCCCGGTACAGCTTGAGCGTGTGAACTCAGGGGATGCCGAAAACAATCTCGCCGTTAAAGGTTTTAGGAAATTGGGGCGGGTAAACGGAGTGCAGCACCTCATTTGTGCTGGGTTCCAGTGCGGCGCTGCAGCGCGGTTTTGGTCAGGATCACGACAACTACGATGGCTATGAGGATGACTGAAATTGCCGCGATCGCCGGGTCGATATTGTCGCGCAATCCCATCCACATCAGCCGTGGCAGTGTGACGGCATTGACCGAGGTGATGAACAGGGTGACGCCGATTTCCTCCCATGACAGCACGAATGTCAAAAGTAGGGCCGAGATCACGCCAAAACGGATGTTGGGCAGAATGATACTGCGGACGCGCAGCAACAGCCCCGCACTCATCCCGCGTGCAGCAAGATCAACCCTGCGGTCCACCTGCGCCAAGGCCACCGAGATCAAAACGACGGCATAGGGGGCGATCATTACCGAATGCGCGAGTGCCACGCCTGCCCAAGTATCATAGGCAACGAAGCTGTTGAATTTACTCAGCGTTATCAGAAAGAAGTAGAGGGTTAGCGCCGAAACTACCGGCGGTGCCACCATCGGCAGCAGGGCGATGCCGACCAAGATCCCGGAGAAGCGCGGCTGCATAATCCAGATACCAAGGCTGAACGCCAGTGCAAGGCTTGTGGCCAGCACTGAACTGACAGCCCCAATGCCGATCGACAGGCCAACACCTTTGATCCATGCCGGGTTTTCAAACAAAGCGCGATAATGGCGCAATGACCATTCACCATCCGGCAGCGAAAGATAGCGGTTCGGTGTGAAGGAGACTGGGATCACAGCGATCAGCGGCATCAGCAGGAACACCGCGATCAATGCGGCAATACAGGTGGCTAGGCGGCCAGGGCGGGTGATCATCGTGGACCTGCCGGGCGGACTTGCCGCATCAGCAGGGCCAAAAGACCGCCAACCCCCACCATCATGATAACAGAGATCGCAGCCCCCAAGCCCCAATTCGGGCTTTGGAAAATGCGCAGGTAAATCAACTCAGCCGCCATCACGCTGCGCCCTCCGCCCAAGATTGCCGGGGTAACGAAAAAGCCCAACGCGAAGACAAACACCACCAAAGCCGCCCCCAGAATGCCCGGAGCCGTCATTGGAACAAAGACTTGCGCAAACACGCGGGCCCGTCCAGCCCCCATGCCGCGGGCGGCCAGCAAGGTGCGTTCATCCACCGTGCGCATCGCCGACGCCAACGGGAAAGCGGCAAAAGGGATCAGGAAATGCACCATACCCACCACAACGCCAAATTCATTGCGCACCATAGTCAGCGGCTCTGACAAAATGCCGAGTGTTTGCATCCAGGTGTTGAGAATGCCCTTTGTTGACAACAATGCCAGCCAACCAAAGGAACGGGTCAACACCGAGATCCAGAAAGGGATCAGAATGCAAAACTCGATCAACAGCCTTTGCACCGGGCTGCCGCGCACCCACAAGAGTGTGATCATATAGGCAGCGCAGATCGTCACCAGCGTAACGATCAGACAGACCCGAAAAGTGCGCATGAATACCGACAAAACCAGCGGATCGGTAAGAGCTGACTTATATTGGCCAAACCCAGGTTCAGGTAAGGTCACGCTCCATTCGGCGACGCCGAGAAAGGGCAACAGATAGGCAAACAGCATGAAACCCAGCAAGGGTGCCAACAAAAGGGCAGGGCGGGGAATGGCGGGCATGTCGGCCATCTTTCATTGGGCTGTGCCCCCCGGGATTTATTCCGGGGGGCAGAAGGGACATCAGGCCGAGACGATTGCGAGATAGGCGTCCAATGCCGCGCCGTAATTCGCTTCATACCACTCCATATTCAGCGGAATTTGCAGGGCGTAGTTGGCCGGGTCAACCGGGTTGAAACGCGCATCCTCTGGCGGCACTAGCGCATCGGTGGCGGGGTTTGCCGGGCCCTGCGCCAACATGTTGAACATGACCAGCTGCCGGGCCGGATCCTGCGCCGCGGCAATGAACTTCATCGCAGCCTCGGCGCCGCCGGGATTGCCCTTGATCACCGCCATCGCGCCGGGCGAGATCAGCCCCTCATTCCAGATGAACTTGATATCTCCGTTCGAGTCAGCCTCAAGGATCTTGGCACGCGTTGACCAGATCAGCGCCATCGAGGCATCGCCATTCATCAGCAACGACTGGCTTTCAGCGCCACCCCCCCAAAAGCCCACGACATTGTCCTTGAATGCGGCGAGCTTCTTGTGCGCCCGCTCAATGTCGAGCGGATAGAGGTCTGCCGGCGCTACACCGTCACCCAGAAGCAGAGCCTCCCACATCCCGGCGCCCCATTTGTACATGCCTCGCTTGCCCGGGAACTTATCGACATCAAAGAAATCCGCCATGCTCTTGGGCGGGTTGTCGCCGAACTTCTTGGCGTCATAGGCTATGATATAGCTGAAGAAATAGCTCGATGCGGCATATTCCCAGCCAAATCCCTCACGGGTTTTTGCTTTGTCCACGACGGTATAGTCGATCGGTTCCATCATGCCCTTCTTGCCCAAGGTCTGGGCCGAGAACGGGTCAGCATCGACAATATCCCAAGCGGGCTTGCCGCTTTCGAACTGCGCCTGAATCGCCCCCTCGCTGGGCCCCGAGCCGTCTTGTTTTACAGTAATCCCGGTTTCGGCAAGGAAAGGTTCGCCATAGGCGGCGTTGTAAGCCGTAATCGCATCACCGCCCCAGTTGACAAAGACCAACTCGCCAGAAGCGGCAAGCACTGGAGTGCCGCGCAGGCCAACTGCGGCAGTGCCCATCAACATCACGGCAAGTTGGGTAAAGCGACGGCGTGAAATCTGGCCGCCGCGCGCCTTGTCGGCGAGTATTTCGATCTGGTCGGCTTCAAAGTGTGTGTTCATGTTCAGTCTCCCTTGTTGGTTTTTTTGTACGGCAAATTCGGACAGATCCGGGTTGGAAAGTCACAAGAAGATACCCCGGTCGGACGGCCAGGTGACCCAGAGCGATGCACCCGCAGCCAAATCCTGCGGAAGAGTGGACGTCGGCATTGAAAGCAGCAAAGCAACGCCACCGGGTGTTATCAGAGACAACTGTGTTTCCGCCCCCAGATAGGTCAGATCCCGCAATGTGGCTTGGATCGCATTGCCGGTTTGAGGTTCGCTCAGGCTAAGCGACATGTATTCGGGGCGCACGGCAAGCGTCTTGCTTGGCGACCCGAGGCAGGGTGCCATTTGCAGGTTTTGGCCTTCGCACGACCCATGCACGCCATCGGACGATGCTGTTAGGTCAGTCAAAGGCAAAATGTTGATATCGCCAAGAAATTCGGCAACAAATCGGTTCGCCGGGCGTTCATAGACGTCTTTTGGAGCGGCAACTTGCTGCAAGACCCCATGGTTGAAGATCGCCACCCGGCTGGACAGAGCAAGCGCCTCGGACTGGTCATGCGTCACAAAGACAAAAGTGGTGCCAAGTTCGCGGTGCAGGCGCCTGACTTCGTCCTGCATCTGGCAGCGCAGGTTTTTGTCCAGCGCCGAAAAGGGCTCATCCAGCAGCAAAACCGGCGGATCATAGGCCAGCGCCCTTGCCAAAGCGACGCGCTGTTGTTGGCCTCCCGACAGGCCCGACGGGCGTTTGTGGCCGTGCCCACCCAAACCGACCATCTCAACCATTTCGGCGACACGGCGTTTGATATCCCCCGCAGAGCGGCCCTGCACTTTGAGTGGGAAAGCGATGTTCTGCTCGACAGTCATATGCGGGAACAGGGCATAGCCTTGGAACACCATGCCAAAGGCGCGGGCCTCGGCAGGTGTGTGCGTCATGTCAGCGCCGTCCAGTGTCAACTGCCCGCGTGAGGCAGCTTCAAAACCGGCCAGGATCATCAGAAATGTCGTCTTGCCAGATCCTGACGGCCCAAGCAGGGTCAGAAACTCACCGCGGCCAACGGTCAGGCTTACATCGGTCAAGGCAGCAAAGGATCCAAAGGACTTGCCAATCCCCAATGCTTCAATCTCGGCAGCTTTGACTTTGCTCACCCGGCACCCCCGCTTTCGGGAAAGCGTAAAGGGCGCTGCCCGCTTGGTGCAAACGATAGTTTTTCGTCAGAATGACAAATGTAATTTGCCGTCATGGGTAGCTCCCTAACCTCTGGATGAGGAAAGCTCTGAGCACGCTCCAGCCGAATCCAGTTGCGGAAGGCCTCTACGATTGGGTTTTCCACCATGGCCAGCGGTATTGCCATATAGTAGGCAAGCGGCAAATGCACGGATTGCTCAAACGGGCGCACCAATTGGCCGCTGTTCATCGCATCTTCGGATAGGAACAAATCACCCATTGCGATCCCTTGGCCAGCCAACGCTGCCGAATAAACCAGATGCATGTCCGAAAAGACTACGCCGCAGAGTGGCCCTGCCCCGGATCAAGCCGACGGCTGAAAACCAAGCCGCCCAATCTTTTTGGCCCGCCAGATGCAACAATCCCAGTCGCAACACATCAATCGGTTCGGGCATCCCGCCCAAACGATTTACCATCGTCGGGCTGCAGACCGGCGTGGCCACCACATCCAGAATGTGTTCAGTTTGCATGCCGGGAAATCCACCATCACCATAGGTGATAAAGAGATCAACGCCGGGATTTCCGACATCGCCCAGACGGGGCGGCGTGATGATCGACAAGGCAATATCCGGGTAAGACGAGGTAAAACTGCGTGAACCTTGTTGGGCAAAGCCAACCAGCAGCAAACCCGGGCGCACAGCTGACGGTCAAGCTACCGGTCACACCGCGCCCGGTGTTGCGCGCAGCGGATCCCGAAATGGCCCGCAACGCCTGACGGATATCATTGGCATAAGCCCGCCCTTGCGGGGT